>NZ_JACJVP010000017.1 GCF_014212125.1 Cohnella nanjingensis | reverse complement strand
CGCTACATTCGATGTTATCGTCCATCTGCCGCTCAAGTGACGTACTGAGTACGCTACTTTCAATGTTATCGCCCATCTGCCGCTCAAGTAACGTACTAGGTACGCTACATTCGATATTATCGTCCATCTACCGCTCAAGTGACGTACTGGGTACGCTACTTTCGATGTTATCACCTATCGACCTGCCAAGAGACGTACTAGGTACGCTACATTCGATGTTATCGTACATCTACCGCTCAAGTGACGTACTGGGTACGCTACTTTCGATGTTATCGCCCATCTGCCGCTCAAGTGACGTACTGGGTACGCTACATTCGATATTATCGTCCATCTACCGCTCAAGTGACGTACTGGGTACGCTACTTTCGATGTTATCGCCCATCCCGCTCAAGTGACGTACTGGGTACGCTACATTCGATGTTATCGCCCATCTGCCGCTTAAGTGACGTATTAGGTACAACGCTTTTAGCGTTCTCGCCCATGCTCCTGCCGCGATCCCGCCAACCAGCTCTTGCAATCTCGCAACTCCCTCCGGGAGCCGCCGGATCGCGGGCCCCCTCAAACGAAAAACGGCGCTCGCCTAACCGAGCACCGTTCCGAACGCCAGTCTGGCGCCTCTCGCATAATCGGCCGCGGGCAGCGCCTTCTTGCCGGCCGGCTGCACTTGCGTCAGCACGACGCTGCCGTCGCCCGTCCGCACGCGAATGCCTTCGCCTCCGCTGTCCAGCACCGTTCCCGGCGCTTGCTCGCGCCAATCGGCGCGCAGCTCGGCATCCGCGGCCGCGGGCGCGCGAACGCCCCGCACCTTGAACACCTCGCCGCCCAGCTCCGTGAACGCGCCCGCCATCGGCGACAATCCCCGCACGCGATTGAATACGTCGCGCGACGAGGCGCTCCAGTCCAGCCGCTCGTCGTCCCTCGTCAGGTTCGGCGCGTACGTCGCGAGCGAATCGTCCTGCGGCTCGCGCGGCGCGGTCCCGTCCGCCAGACGGGGCAGCCACTGCAGCAGCAGTTCGGCGCCGGCTGCGCTCAGCTTCTCGAACATCGTGCCGGAGGTGTCCTCGTCGGTGATCGGCACCTCGACTTTGGCGATCATATCACCGGTGTCGAGCCCTTCCGCCATGAACATCAGCGTCACCCCGGTCTTCGGCGCGCCGTCGATGACCGAGCGCTGGATCGGCGCGCCGCCCCGATACCGGGGCAGCAGCGAGCCGTGCACGTTGACGCAGCCGAGACGCGGCAGCTCCAGCACCCCGCGCGGCAGAATCTGCCCGTACGCCGCGGTCACGATCAAGTCCGGCGCCAGGGCGGCGACGGCCGCGACGGCTTCGGGCGCGCGCATCCGCTCCGGCTGCAGCACCTGGAGCCCCCGCTCCAGCGCGAAGGCTTTGACCGGCGGCGGCGTCAGCTCGCGCTTGCGGCCCTTCGGCCGGTCGGGCTGCGTCACGACGGCGACGACTTCCGCGCCGCCAACGTCCAGCAGGGCGCGCAGCGAAGGAACGGCGAATTCCGGCGTCCCCATGAACACAATCTTCATCTTCTATGTCATCCTATCTCGCATTTCGCGCTTGTCATTCTAATTCGACGTCCGATACGCGCCATCGGGCGATTCGGCGTCCGCGATCCGAACGGCGGCCCGTCTCCGGGACTTGCGCGGCGACAGCCGCCGTCTATTCGCCTCTCGGCTCAAACGAAGCCTCAGGCCGTTAATCTTGCTCAGCTTCCTGCTCCGACGGCTTGCGCTCATAAATCGAATCGGCCAAGTCGATGAACAGCACGCCGTTCAGATGGTCGATCTCATGCAGAAAAGCGCGGGCGAGCAGCTCGGCGCCTTCGAACTCGACCGGTTTGCCGTGACGGTCCTGGCCCCGCACCTTCACCTTCAGCGCGCGGCGAACGTCGCCCTGCAGTCCGGGGATGCTGAGGCAGCCTTCCGGCCCGAATTGCTCCCCCTCCTTGGAGACGACCTCCGGGTTGACCAACTCGATCAGACCGTGCTCCTCGTCCGCGTCGACGACAATGACCCGCTTCGAGATGCCCACCTGCGGCGCGGCCAACCCGACGCCGTCGGCGTCGTACATCGTATCGGCCATATCGTCCAGCAGCTTGTGCAAATTGGCGTTAAACTTCGTCACTTCCTGCGCGCGCTCGCGCAGCACGTCATCGGGATGCTTCACGATCAAACGAATGGACATCGCGCTCAACCTTCCTTTTCTACAACATCATTTGCGGATCGACGTCGACGCTCATCTGCACGCCGTGGCGCTTGGCGGTCTCCGCCAGCTCCTTCAGCGTCTCCGCCGCCCAGGCGCGCGCGTCCACGTCTCCCCGATATTTTACCATACATTGAAAACGGTAGCGATCTTTCAATCTCGGAATCGGCGACGGGACCGGCCCGAGCACCTCGGCCGCGCGATCGGACGACGAATCGTCCCCGCGAACGCCGGCCGCCGCGGCCCGCTCCCGCATCCGCGTCGCGAACGTCTGGCCCATCGACAGCAAGAGCGGCACCTGTTCGTGCGACAGCGTCAAGGTGAGCAGCCTGCCGTAAGGCGGGTAGCCGAGCGCTTGACGGTGGCCGAGCTCCCGGCCCGTGAAGCCGCGATAATCGTGGTGCTCGACCGCCGCGATCGATTCGTGCTCCGGCTCGTACGTCTGCACGATGACTTCCCCCGGCAGCTCGTGCCGTCCCGCCCGCCCGGCCACCTGGGTGAGCAGCTGGAACGTCCGCTCCGCCGCGCGGAAGTCGGGCAGCCGCAGCGCCGCGTCCGCGGCGAGCACGCCGACGAGCGTGACGTAGGGAAAATCGAGCCCCTTCGCGACCATCTGCGTGCCCAGCAGCACGTCGGCGCGCCGCTCGCGGAACTCCGTCAGCCAGCGTTCGTGCGAGCCCTTCTCCGTCGTCGTATCGACGTCCATGCGGATGACCCGGATGCCCGGGAACGTCTCCGCCAGCGCTTCCTCGACCTTCTGCGTCCCGGTCCCGAAAAACCGGATATGCGGACTCTCGCAGGACGGGCACTTGTCGGGCTCCCGCTCGGCGTAGCCGCAATAATGGCAGCGCAGGTTCTGCGAGCCGCGGTGATAGGTCAGCGCGATGTCGCAGTGCGGGCACGTCGCCGTGAAGCCGCAAGAGCGGCACATGACGAACGTCGCGTAGCCCCGCCGGTTCAGCAGCAGCACCGTCTGCTCTCCCCGCTCGAGCCGCGTCCGCAGCGCGTCCGCGAGCGCTCGGCTGAACATCGCCCGGTTGCCCAGCCTCAGCTCCTCCCGCATGTCGATGATGCTCACCCGCGGCAGCGGACGGTCGGCTACCCGTTCCGGCAGCGGGATGTAGACCGGACGGACGGCTTCGTCGCGGTCGCCGAAGCCCGGCGAGGCGCCGATGGCGGCGCCGTAGGTTTCCAGCGACGGCGTGGCCGACCCGAGCACGACCGCGGCGCCGTTCAGTCTTCCGCGCATGACCGCGACGTCGCGCGCGTGGTACTTCGGGCTCTCTTCCTGCTTGTACGTCGTCTCGTGCTCCTCGTCGATGATCAGCAGCCCGAGTCGGGCGAACGGCGCGAACACCGCCGACCGCGCGCCGACCGCCACCTGCGCCCGGCCCTCGCGGATCTTGCGCCACTCGTCGTAGCGCTCCCCGTTCGAGAGCCGGCTGTGCAGCACCGCGACGCGCGCGCCGAACCGGCTCTTGAACCGCTCCACCATCTGCGGGGTGAGCGCGATCTCCGGCACGAGGACGATCGCCTCGCGGCCTTGCGACAGCGCCCGGTCGATCGCCTGCAGATAGATCTCGGTCTTGCCGCTGCCCGTGACGCCGTGCAGCAGGAACGTCTCGTGCGCCCGCCGCTCGACCGCTTCCGCGATCGGCGCGAACGCCTCCCGCTGGGCCGGCGTGAGCGGCAGCGGCGCGGACGGCGCGAAGTGCCGATCCGCATACGGGTCGCGCTCCGCCGTCACGGCCTTCACCTCGAGGATGCCTTTGTCCGCGAGCGCGCGGATCGCCGCGGTCGTCGTGCCGGCCGCTTCGGCCAGCGCGGCTTGCGCGATCGGCTCGGGATGCTCCAGCAGGTAGGCGAGCAGCTCCCGCTGCTTCGCCGCCCGGGCAGGTATCGCGGCCAGCGCGTCCCGCAGCGCGGCTTCGGGCGGGGCGAACACAGTCAGCACCGTCTTCACCGACAGCCGGTCCTCCACCTTCTGCCGTTCCTCCAGCTTCCCCTGCTTCAGCCACTGCTTCACCGCGTCCGCCCGTTCCGGATGCTGCTGGAGCAGTTGGGACAGCTTGAGCGGTCCCCCGCTCTCCAAGGCATGCAAAAAATCGGCGTATACGGATCGTTCCAGCACCGTCCACGCCGCGTCCGGCGCGGGGGAGATATACTTCTCGGTCTTGCCCTTGAGCGCCGCGGGCAGCATCGCCTGCAGCGAGACGGTGAGCGGGCACAGCCAGCGGCGGCTCATCCAGCGCCCGATCTCCACCAGCTCCTCGGAGAGCGGCGGCACGGCGTCGAGCACGTCCGCGATCGGCTTCAGCCGGCTGCGATCGACCTCCGCCTCCTCCGCCGAGCCGAGCACGATGCCCTGCAGCGTCCGGCCGCCGAACGGCACCGCGACGCGGCTGCCCGTCTCGACCCATTCGGCGAGCCGCTCGGGCACCAGATAGTCGAACGGCCGATCCGTCTCCCGGCTCGGCACGTCGACGATGACGCGGGCGATCCTCATGCGTTCGGCCCCTTCCCGCCGGCGGGAGGCGCCGCCGGAGACGAGGCGCGTTCGATGGCGAGCTGCCAGATCCGGTCGGCCGCCGCCCGCTTGGATTGCAGCGGCAGCGCGGCCACGAGGCCTTCGTCGCCGTAAACGCTGACGATATTCGTATCCGTGCCGAAGCCCGCTCCCGCCTGGGAAACGTCATTGGCCACGATCAAGTCGCAGCGCTTGCGCTTCAGCTTGTCCAGCGCGTAGCGCTCGGTATCGCCCGTCTCCGCCGCGAAGCCGACGACGAACGGCGTCCGCCGTCCGGCGCCGCCTTCGGCCGCGCCGGCCTGCTTCCAATCCCCGATCGCCTGCAGGATGTCCGGGTTGCGAACGAGCTCGAGCGTGAGCTGCTCCGGCCCCTTCTTCATCTTCGAAGACTGCCGCCGTGCCGGACGATAATCCGCCACTGCCGCCGCCTTGACCACGAAGTCCGTCTCGGGTACCCGCGACATGACGGCCTCGTACATCTCCTCCGCGGATTCGGCGCTCACGACGCGTACGCCTGGCGGCGGCGGGCCGTCGGTCCGGGCGCAGACGAGCGTTACGTCGGCGCCGAGCCCCCGCGCCGACTCCGCCAGGGCGAATCCCATCTTGCCCGACGAGTCGTTCGTGATATAGCGGACCGGATCGAGCCGCTCGATCGTGCCGCCCGCCGTGATCAGCACGCGCCTGCCGGCCAGCGGCCGCGGACCCGCGAGCAGCTCCACGATCGCCGCGACGATCTCGTCCGGCTCCGCGAGCCGGCCTTTGCCGACATAGCCGCAAGCGAGCTGGCCGGTGCCCGACTCGATGAACCGCACGCCGCGGCGCGCCAGCGTATCCAGGTTGTCCTGCACGGCCGGATGCGCCAGCATGTGCACGTTCATGGCCGGCGCGACCAGTATTGGCGCGGTCGTCGCGAGCAGCGTCGTGCTCAGCATGTCGTCGGCGAGGCCGTGGGCCATCTTGGCGATCATATTGGCGGTCGCCGGCGCCACGACGACCAGGTCCGCGGCGTCCGCCCAATCGATATGCTGCACGACGGACGCGTCGCGCTCGTCGAAGACGTCCGTCGCGACCGGATGGCGGGACAGCGTCTGGAGCGTCAGCGGCGCGATGAACTTCGTCGCCCCCTCGGTCATGGCGACGCGGACTTCGGCGCCGAGCCCGACCAGCCGGCTGCACAGCGTAGCCGCCTTGTAGGCGGCGATCCCCCCGGTGATGCCCAGCACGATCGTTTTCCCCGTTAACGTTTGGCTCATTCCGTCACTCTCCCTCTCCGCATCGTCCCGCCCGCGAGCCCTCGTTTTTCTCACGCAAAAACGGATCCGCCTGCTCCGAGAAGAGGCGAACCCGCCTGCGGCCAGGACGATTCGGATTTGCTTATGCCTTCAAGTCGAACCGAGCTCCGCCGGCCGCACCAATCAGCGGGTTCGGGTAGCCGGAACCGTTCGACAAACGCGAATCAGCGCCGAAGATCGAAAAAAAACAACCCGAGGGTTGTTCCTTTCCATTGTTCCTTTCCATGCGTTCATTCTTCTTCGGATTCTTCTTCGTTCCGAATCGCTTCGACCGTGATGTAATCCTTGTAGATCTCTTCGAGCGCGACGCCTACGACCTTGTGGGACTTCGGCGAGTTCAAGTGGCTGGCTTTGCCTTCGCGCAGCGAGCGCGCCCGCTTCGACGCGGCCACGACCAGCGTGTATTTGCTGTCTACCTTGCGAACCAATTCATCGATCGATGGGTATAGCATGCGATCACCTCTCCGATACGTTTTCTGTGAGCGGCAAGCGATCGAGCTCCTCGAACAGTTCATGAAGGAACCGCTCCCGCTTGCAATGTTCCGCGATAAGGATCGCCTCGACGCGGTGACAGGCCGTGTCGATCTCGTCGTTGACGACGGCGTAATCGTAATGCTCCAGCAGGTTCATCTCCTGGACGGCAACCGACAGGCGGTGGTCGATCGTGGCCTGGGACTCCGTGCCTCTGCCCGTGATCCGTTCCTTCAGCTCGCGAAGAGACGGCGGGAGCAGAAAGACGAAGATCCCCTCCGGGAACTTCTCTCTCACTTTGACGGCGCCTTGCACTTCGATCTCGAGGATGATATCTTTGCCTTCGCTCAGCGTCTGCTCGACGAATTCGCGGGGCGTGCCGTAATAGTTCCCGACATACTCAGCATACTCCAAGAGCGCGTCGTTGGCGATCATATCCTGGAATTGCTCGCGCGTACGGAAGAAATAGTTGACGCCGTCCTTCTCCCCGGCGCGGGGCGCGCGGGTCGTGGCCGACACGGAGTAGGTCAGATCCGGCAGCTTGCGCCGGAGCGCGGCGCAGACCGTCCCCTTGCCGACGCCCGAAGGGCCGGACAATACGATTAGCAAACCTCTGTTCATGGACTTCCCCAATTCATTCGTCATGTTCGTCGTCTTTGGTCGACAACCGGTGCGCCACCGTCTCCGGTTGGACGGCCGACAGGATGACGTGATCGCTGTCGGTGATAATGACGGCGCGCGTGCGGCGCCCGTACGTCGCATCGATCAACATATGCCGGTCGCGCGCTTCCTGAATGATCCGTTTGATCGGTGCCGATTCCGGACTGACAATGGATATAATCCGATTTGCGGACACAATGTTGCCAAATCCGATGTTGATCAGCTTGATCGCCATGCCACTTTTCCCTCCGGTCCATTCCTCGCAAGCAGCGCCCCGGGGCAACCCTACTACGCTCTCATTGTTGCCGAAAGCGGCCCCCCGCATACTGCGGGACTGTGGATACACTTGGCCTCCCGGACGTAGCGCCTATGCGGCTGTACGACCCGATCGCTGGCCATATTTTTTTATTCTACTTGAAATCCTCCGGGCGGACAAGAGGTTTGCCCGTCTTCGCGCGTAATCTTGCTTTGCGCCTTGACGTAGCGCGTCAGCTCGGCCGTCATGTCGTAGAAGAGGAACGGCGTCATGAGATAGATGCCGTTGAAATGCGCCATGGCCGAATCTAGCAATTCCTTGGCGATGGCGACGCCTTCCGCGCGGCCGGCCGGGCCTTCGAGGCCGCTCATCCGGCGCCGGACTTCGTCCGAGAGCTGGATGCCGGGCACCTCGTTGTGCAGGTATTCCGCGTTGCGCCCGCTCGCCAGCGGGAAGATGCCGAGGAAGACGGGCACGGCCAAATGCCGGGTCGCCTCCGCGATCCGTTCGATCAGCGCCGCGTCGTATACCGGCTGGGTCATGACGTAGTCCGCGCCGGACGCGATCTTCCGCTCAAGCCGCTGCACCGCCTTGTCCAGATACTTCACGTTCGGGTTGAAGGCCGCGCCGACGACGAAGCCGGCCTTCTGCTTCAGCGGCTTGCCCGAGAAGGCGATGCCTTCGTTCAGCTGCTTGATCATCCGGATGATCTCGAACGACGTCAGGTCGTAGACCGAGCTCGATCCCGGGAGGTCGCCGAACTTCGCCGGGTCGCCCGTCACGGCGAGCACGTGGTCGATGCCGAGCGCGTCGAAGCCCATCAGGTGCGACTGCGTCCCGATCAGATTGCGGTCGCGGCAGGCGAGATGCACGAGCGGCCGGATGCCGACCCGCTCCTGCACGAGCGCGGCCAGCGCCATGTTGCTCATGCGGGTCACGGCGAGCGAGTTGTCGGCCATCGTCAGCGCGTCCGCCTGCGCATCCTTCAATGCGGCCGCGCCGGCCATGAACTTGGCGATGTCGAGCTCGCGCGGCGGATCCAGCTCGACGATGACCGTATGGCGCTGGCGGACCAGCTCGACGATCGAAGGCGACACCGCCGCCTTCGCCGGGATCGGCGCGGGCTCTGCCGGTTGCGCGCGCGCGGCCGGCGACGACTGGGACGCCTCCGCGCCGGCCTGCGCATCGGGCGCGTAGCCGCGCAGAGCGCCCGCGATCGCCGCGATATGCGCCGGCGTCGTGCCGCAGCAGCCGCCGATCAGCCGGGCGCCGAGATCGGCGAACCGCCGGGCGTTCGCGCCCATGTATTCGGGCGTCGCCGAGTAGACGACCTGGCCGTCCACGTAGTCGGGCAGACCGGCGTTCGGAAAGGCGCTGAGCGGCAGGCCGAAGTCGCGCGGAATCGCTTCGAGCGCGCGCAGGATGCCGTTCGGGCCGCTTCGGCAGTTGAAGCCGATGACGTCCGCGCCTTCGGCCGCCAGCCGCGCGAACGCTTCCGGCAGCGGAACGCCGTCGTGCGTCCGCGTCGGATCCTCGACGGCGAATTGGCAGATGACCGGAATATCGCTGAGCTTGCGGATGATGCCGAGCGCGAGCGACAGCTCCTCCAGATCGAAGAACGTCTCCAGCAGCAAGCCGTCCGGACCCGCGCCGATCAGCGCGCCCGCCTGTTCTTCGAAGTCGCGCCGGATGTTCGCCGTCCGCACGTTTTTGCGCCGTCCCGCGCGGATCGCGCCGATCGCCCCGACGACGTAGGCCCGGTCGCCGGCGGCCTTGCGGGCAAGCGCGACGCCCGCCGCGTTGATCTGCTCCGCTTTTTTCTCCAGCCCGTACTTGGCCAGCTTGCCGTGCTGCGCGGAGAAGGTGTTCGTCTCGATCACTTCCGCGCCGGCCGCGATATAACGGCGGTGCACGTCGGCGATGACGTCCGGTTGAAGCAGATTGTATTCTTCGAAGGACACCCCGATGGGGAATCCGAGCTGATATAAATAAGTGCCCATCGCGCCGTCGCCGACGAGCGCCCGCTCGGCGAGGGCTGCGCGCAAATCCGGTTTCAAGAGGCTTCCCATCCATTCTGTTCAGAGTTCGCTGCGGGCGCGCGGCCCGCAATTCTATTTAAATGTAGCATATTTCCGCCATGCCGAGTACCAAGTAAAAACGGCTCCGCCGTCTTCAGGGAAGATGGCGGCACGTTTTTATCGGAGGTCATACAGAAATGGATAGGCGCTCAACTTATAGATTCTGTATGACCAAGTAAAAACGGCTCCGCCGTCTTCAGGGAAGATGGCGGCACGTTTTTATCGGAGGTCATACAGAAATGGATAGGCGCTCAACTTATTAATTCTGTATGACCAAGTAAACCGGCTTCGCCGTCTTCCTGGAAGCGGCGATACGTTATGATCGGAGACGTATCCGCGAGGGAGGGGTGAACTCATACTTTCTCATACGTAAAAAAAACCCGGCCTGGGCCGGGTTCGTGGTCGGGCGCGCGAGGAGCGGACGTCCCCCCGCCGTTCAGATCGTGCCGGTATAGACGGCGGCGGCCGGTCCGGTCATGTAGACGCGTCCGCTCTCTTCGTCCCATTCGATGAGCAGGTCGCCGCCCGCGAGCGAGATCGTCGCTTGGCGGTCGGTATGCCCGTTCAGCACCGAGGAGACCAGCGTGGCGCAAGCGCCGGTGCCGCAGGCGAGCGTAGGGCCCGCACCGCGTTCCCAGACGCGCATGTCCACTTGGCCGCGGGAGTTGACCGTCGCGAACTCCACGTTGATCTTGCGCGGGAACAGCGGATGCGTCTCCAGCTTCGGTCCCCATTTCGCCAGATCGAATCCCGCCGCGTCCTCCACGTAGATGACGGCATGCGGATTGCCCATCGATACGGCGGTGAACCGGAATTCGCGGCCGTCCACCGTCACCGGCGCGTCGATGACCGGGTTCGCGTCGATCGCCGTCGGGACGTCGAGCCCGTTCAGGATCGGCTTGCCCATGTCGACGCGCACGCGCTGCGCCTTGCCCTCCGCGGCTTCCAGCTGAACCGGCTGCACGCCCGCGCCCAGCGTCTCGATCGTGATCTCCGCGCGGTCCGTCAGCCCGTTGTCGTAGACGTACTTCGCCACGCAGCGGATCGCGTTGCCGCATTGCTCCGCCTCGGAGCCGTCCGAATTCATGATGCGCATCATGAAGTCCGCCCGGTCCGACGGCAGAATATAGACCAGTCCGTCGGCGCCGATGCCGAAGAACCGGTTGCACAGGCGCACCGCGAGCGCCGAAGCGTCGGCCGGGAGCGCTTGCTCTCCGTGCACCACGATGAAGTCGTTGCCCAGTCCGTGCATTTTCGTGAATTGCATGGGTTTCACCCTCCAGATCGCTTCCGTTGTTTGTCCTTCCGAGTACCTATCATACCTGAAAATACGCGCGGCGCGCATACAGCAATCGCAAGTTTATTTGCATTATTCCGCCGATCCGGGACGGGATGGATAACATTTCAAAGGCTGGAAATGATACGACTGCATACGCTCTTCGCACAACGTAAGGAGGACGAGATCGATGGCCAACGAAGAGAAGCGGCCGCCCCAGCAGCCGCAGGACGATTCACGCAGAAGATTCTTGAAGTATACCGGCACCGCGATCGGGGGCGTCGTCGTCGGCGGCGTCGTCGGCGGGCTGATCGGCGCGAATAGGAAGGAAGACGGCAAGACCAAGCCTCCCGCTCCGGGCGCTTCTCCCGCCACGCCGGCCGCCGAGTCCGACCGCGACTACAATCAGGCGTTCATGTTTTTCAACCAGAATCAATTCCAGATCACCGAGGCCGCGACGGAGCGCCTCTTCCCGGCCGACGATCTCGGCCCCGGCGCGAAGGAGCTGGGCGTCGCCTTCTTCATCGACCACCAGTTGGCCAGCGCATACGGCACGAACGCCCGCGACTACATGATGGCCCCCTTCTACCAAGCCGAGGCCTATCAAGGCTATCAGATGGCCTTCCGTAGACGGGAGCTGTTCGTGCTCGGGCTCGAAGCGTTGGACGGGTATAGCAACAACCATTACAAGAAGAAATTCGTCAAGCTGACGCCCGAAGAACAAGACGCCGTCCTCACCGCATTCGAATCGGACAAGGCCGACGTCAAAGGCGTGCCGGCATCGACCTTTTTCAGCATGATGCGCAGCCTGACGCTCGAAGGCGTCTACTCGGACCCGCTCTACGGCGGCAACAAGAACATGGGCGGCTGGAAGATGCGCAACTTCCCGGGCAACCAAATGAGCTACATGGACGCGATCGAAAAAGACGGGCTCGTCAAGATGGAGCCGCTCAGTCTGCACGATCACCTGACATCTTGAGAGGAGGAGCGGAACCATGGCTACCAAACTGCCGAAAGTACCGGTCGTCGTCGTCGGCATGGGCTGGGTCGGCGGCATCATCGCGGCCGAACTGACCAAAGCGGGCATTCAAGTCGTAGGCCTCGAACGCGGCAAAAGCCGCAGCACCGAGGATTACTACCATGTGCACGACGAGCTGCGCTACGCGAACCGCTACGAGCTGATGCAAGACTTGTCCAAAGAAACCGTCACCTACCGCAACAACGAGAAAGTCCGGGCGCTGCCGATGCGCAGCTACGGCTCCTTCCTGCTGGGAGACGGCTTAGGCGGCGCGGGCGTGCACTGGAACGGGCAATACTACCGGTTCCTGCCCTACGACTTCGAGATTCGCAGCAAGACGATCGAACGGTACGGAAAAAACAAGACGCCGGAAGGCATGACGCTCCAGGACTGGGGCATCACCTACGACCAATTGGAGCCGTACTTCGTCAAGTACGAGCAGATGGCCGGCATCTCGGGCGAGCCGACGACCCCGGACAACGTCGGCAAGATGTCCAAGCCGTACGCGACCGGTCCGATGAAGGTCACGCCCGGCATGAAGCTGTTCAGCGACGCCGCCAAGAAGCTCGGATACAAACCGTACATGATCCCGTCCGCGAACCTGTCGCAGGACTACACGAATCCGGACGGCGTCGCCCGGGCGGCCTGCCAATATTGCGGCTATTGCGAGCGGTTCGGCTGCGAATACGGCGCCAAGGCCGACCCGGTCGTCACCGTGCTTCCGGTCGCCCAGCAGACGGGCAAGCTGGAGCTGCGGACCTTCGCCAACGTCACGGGCATCTCGCACACCGGGGGCAAAGCGACGGGCGTCACGTACGTCCATACGCCGACCGGGGAGGAGTTCTTCCAACCGGCGGACGTCGTCGTCCTGGCCAGCTACGTGTTCTCCAACGTGCGCCTGCTGCTGACTTCGAAGCTGGGCAAGCCCTACGATCCGAAGTCGGGTACGGGCGCCGTCGGCCGCAACTATTGCTATCAGGTCAACGGGGCGTCGACTACCGCCTTCTACGACGACAAGGAATTCAACATCTTCATGGGCGCGGGCGCGCTCGGAAGCAGCCTCGACGACTTCAACGGAGACAACTTCGACCACAAAGATCTGAAGTTCCTCCACGGCGCCAACATCCGATATACGCAGGCGGGGCTCAGGCCGATCCAGCACAACCCGACGCCGTCCGGCACGCCGGGCTGGGGACAGGCGTTCAAGCAAGCCTCGATCAAGTACGCCAACCGCGTGCTGAACATCGCCGGCCAAGGCGCTTCCCTCCCGTTCCGCCACCACTATCTCGATCTCGATCCGGTCTACAAGGATGCGCTCGGCCTGCCGCTCATGCGGATGACGTTCGACTTCGAGGATCAGGACAAGGAGCTGGTGAAGTTCATCGCCTCCAAGACGAAGGAGATCGCCGATCAGATGGGCGCGACGAAGACGGAGATGAGGGACAGCTTGTCCACGTACAGCATCGTCCCTTACCAATCGACGCACAACACGGGGGGCACGACGATGGGCGCGGATCCTTCCGTGTCGGTCGTCAACAACTATCTGCAGATGTGGGACGCCGAGAACGTGTTCATCTGCGGCGCCTCCAACTTCCAGCACAACAGCGGCTACAACCCGACGGCGACGGTAGGCGGACTCGCCTATCGGGCGGCTGAAGGCGTCGCGAAGTATTTGCAGAAGCCCGGTTCCCTCGCGTGAGCGAGGGGAAGGGATTCGCGCTCGACCGCGATCTCGTCCGTCATCTCGGCGAGCTGCGCAAACGGCTGATCTACGTCGGGCTCTGGTTCTTCGCCGCGCTCGCCTTCGGTTTATACGAGTCGCCCCGCCTCCTCGCCTTCGTGCGCACCCATATGGGCGGGGTGCAGGTGGAGTGGAGCGTCTTCTCGCTGTCGGACGGGCTGTTCGTCTACATGAAGTGCGCGATGCTGCTCGGCTTCGTGCTCACGCTGCCGTTCGCGATGTACCACGCGTGGCGCTTCTCCCGGCCGGGGCTGACCGAGACCGAGGCGCGGACGACGCTGCTGTACGTGCCGGTGTCGTTCCTGCTGTTCCTCGCCGGCATGGGCTTCGGCTACGCCGTCGCGCTGCCGATGATGATTCGCTTCATGATTCGGCTGAACCAGAGCATCGGCGCGCGGGAGGTGTACGGCATCCACCACTATATGTCGTTCCTGCTCAGCTTCCTGTTCCCGATGGGCATCGCCTTCGAGATGCCGCTCGTCCTGCTCTTCCTGACGCGGATCGGCATGCTGACGCCCGCGTCGCTGAAGCGGGTGCGCAAGTTCGCGTATGTCGGACTGGCCGTGCTCGGCTCCTGCATCTCGCCGCCCGACTTCGTCTCGCATCTGTCGGTGACGGTGCCGCTCATTGTGCTGTTCGAAATCAGCGCCTTCGTCTCGACGCGCTACTACCGCCGCCGGGAACGGCTGACGGTTCGGCCGGCTTAAAGCTTGGTCGGCTAGTGCCGGGAGGCATGCTCGTGGGCGGCAGGCTCGTGGGCGGCAGGATAGCGGCGACTGCCTGGATCGGCGCGCGTGCGGGCGTTGGGCGGGTTTAAGACGCATTTTGCGGCTTAGACGATGCTAGGGCGGACGTTGAGCGGGTTTAAGACGCATTTTGCGGCTTAATCGGCGCTCCTCCGTTGTAACTCCCCTTGAGAATGGAATGCATTTTACCAGGCCCCAGTCCAACGTTAAGGCAGCATGCCGCCTAGGCTCGCTTCCGCGGCTGTAGCCCGTTTTTTTCGGCTTACAGACCCCCAACGGACCAATTCAACGGCTGTAACCCGTTTTTTTCGGCTTACAGCCCCCCAACGGACCAATTCAACGGCTGTAACCCGTTTTTTTCGGCTTACGGGACCTTGCAACACGCATTCCGGGAAGGAGGTGTTCCCCCCTATGTTCAACAACATTGGCGTTTCCGGCCTGGTAATCATCCTGGCCATCGCGTTGATCGTCTTCGGGCCGGCCAAGCTGCCGCAGCTCGGACGCGCGTTCGGCGATACGCTGCGCGAGTTCCGCAACTCGACCAAGGGCATCGCGGACGACGGCTCGGACGAGGAACCCAAGCCGATCAAGATCGAATAGCCGCGCTAAGCGAAAAAGAACCCGCCCCGAAACCGTTCCAGAAAGGACGGTCGATCGAAGCGGGTTCTTTTGTGCGAATGTGGTCTCTCCTGCGCAAACCGCTACCCTCAGCGCGCGAACGGCGATGCCGTACGCGAGTTGTTGCCGGCGCCGTAAGTGATGCGTTTGCCCGGACGGCGGCGGCGGGACGAGCCCCATACGCTGCCGATGCCCATCGCGAACGTCGGGATGCCGGCGGCGACGAAGACGAGCGCCCAATCCCGCAGCGTCAGCGGCACCGTCTTGAAGATCGGCTGTAGCGGCGCGAGATAGAGCACCGCGAGGAGCAGGATCAGCGACGACAGCACGGCGAGCACGAGGAACTTGTTCTCGAAGAAGCGCCGATGGAAAATGGAGCGCGAGCTCCGGCAATCGAAAACGTGAATGAGCTGCGCCATGACGAGCGTGGCGAAGGCGACGCTCTGCGCGTGGATCAGATGCTGCGCGTCGCCGGACTTGCCGCCCAGCGTGAGCACGAAGGCGGCCAGCGTACATACGCCGATCAGCACGCCCCGGCTGATGATCTTCCAGCCGAGCCGCCGCGCGAAGATGTTCTCCTTCGCGGAACGCGGCTTCTGGCGCATCAGATCGCTCTCCGCCTGGTCGATGCCGAGCGCCATGGCCGGCAAACCGTCCGTGACCAGGTTGACCCAGAGGATCTGGATCGGGATGAGCGGCAGCGGCAGCGCCGCCATCATCGCGAAGAACATGACCAGAATCTCTCCGACGTTGGACGCGAGCAAGTAACGGATGAACTTGCGGATATTCTCGTAGATGCCCCGGCCTTCTTCCACGGCGGCCACGATCGAAGCGAAGTTGTCGTCCGCCAGCACGAGCGCGGACGCTTCCTTCGTCACGTCCGTGCCGGTTACGCCCATCGAGATGCCGATGTCCGCCGCCTTCACCGCCGGCGCATCGTTCACGCCGTCGCCCGTCATCGCCACGACGTGGCCGCGGCGCTGCAGCGACTGCACGATGCGCAGCTTGTGTTCCGGCGAGACGCGCGCGTACACGTAGACGTTATCCGCGATCTTGTCGAGTTGGTCGTCGCTGAGCGTCGACAGCTCCGTTCCGCTGATCGCCTTGCCGTCCCGGGGCAGGATGCCGAGCGTGCGCGCGATCGCCTCGGCCGTCAACTGATGATCTCCCGTGATCATGACCGTCTTGATGCCGGCGGCGCGGCACTTGCCGATCGCGTCGGCGACTTCCCTGCGCGGCGGATCGATCATCCCGCTCAAGCCCACGAAGACGAGCCCCTCTTCCGCTTCCTCTTCCGTATCGCAGGCGTCGCTCGAACGGACGTCGCGATAGGCGAATCCCAGTACCCGGAGCGCTTCCTGCGCCATCTCCCCGTTCGCTTGCAGCACTTTCTGGCGGAGCGTGCCGGTGAACGGCACGACTTTGCCGTCCCACAGGACGTACGCGCAGCGCTCGACGAGCAGATCGGGCGCGCCTTTGGTGCAGATGAGGCGCCCGCCCTGATGGGACACGAGTACCGACATCCGCTTGCGGTCGGCGTCGAACGGATATTCCTTCACGCGCGGATACAGCTCTTCGATCGCCGAGCGTCCAAGTCCCGTCTTGGCCGCGAGGACGAGGAGCGCGCCTTCCGTCGGATCGCCCTTCACCTGCCATTCGCCGGCGTCCGCTTGCTCCGCGGCTTCCCGCGTCGACTTGCGCTTGCGCTGCTCCTCCGACCGGTCGGCGCGTCCCAGCTGCGCGTTGTTGCACAGCGCGGCGATCTGCGTCAGACGGCGGAGCGCCGCGTCGCCTTTCACGTCGATCGTCTTGCCTTTCTCGACGAGCTGTCCGTGCGGCTCGTAGCCTTCGCCCGTCACTTCGACGACCCGGCCGCCCACCCAGACCTTCGTCACCGTCATCTTGTTCTGCGTCAGCGTCCCGGTCTTGTCCGAGCAGATGACCGAAGCGCAGCCGAGCGTCTCCACCGACGGGAGCTTGCGGACGATCGCCTTGCGCCGGATCATCCGCTGCACCCCGAGCGCCAGCGCGATCGTCACGATCGCCGGCAACCCTTCGGGAATGGCGGCCACGGCCAGGCTGACCCCCGCCAGGAACATGCCGTACAGCGGTTGCCCGTGCAGCACGCCCGCGACGACGACGAGCACCGTCAGCGCGAGCGCGACGACGATCAGAATCTTGCCGAGCTGCTCCAGCCGATGTTGGAGCGGCGTGTCCGCTTCCTCCGTCTGCTGGATGAGATCGGCGATCTTGCCCATCTCCGTGTTCATGCCGGTGACCGCGACGACGCCCTTCGCCGTGCCGCGCGTCACCATCGTGCCGAGGTAGGCGCAATTCTTGCGGTCTCCGAGCGGCAGCTCGTCGGCGGCGATCGCGGCCGCCTCCTTGGCGACCGGCACGGATTCCCCGGTCAACGCCGCTTCCTCTATGGTACATTGATTGCTCTCGATCAGCCGCAGATCCGCGGGGACCCGGTCCCCGCTCTCGAGCAGCACGATATCGCCCGGCACGAGATCCCGCGCCGGCACGTTCTCCATGCGGCCGCCCCGGACGACCCGCGCGTACGGCGCGGACAGCTCCTTGAGCGCCTGCAGCGAACGCTCCGCGCGGAATTCCTGATAAAAGCCGAGCAGGCCGTTCAGCACGATGATCGCGATAATCGTGAGCGCGTCCAGCATCTCCCCGAGCAATCCCGATACGACCGTCGCCCCCGCCAGAACCAGGACCATGAAATCCTTGAACTGATTGATCAACAGCTTGAACGGGGACTCTCTTCGCCGTTCGGCCAATTCGTTGAGACCGTGGCCTGCGAGCCGCGAAGCCGCTTCCTCCGGCGCCAAGCCTTCCTTGACGTCGGTACCGAGCGCAGCCGCGAGCTCGGCTTCGTTCAACTGATGCCAAGCCTTCCCCTCCACTGAAGTCTCCTCCTCCCGCAAGTGCGCCGTCCCGGCTTCGGCCGGACAGCCTTTCTGCCCTATGTGTATTCAGACAAGCCGCGAAATATCCCCCCTTGTCCGGCAGAAGCGTCTGACAGGCGGACTTTCCCTTTGCGGGCAACTATGGCATCATAGGAAGAACGGATTGCATCCGAATCTTTTTCCACCGGGAGTCTACGCTAATGTCACTCGACGGCATCGTCACCCGCGCCCTCGTCCATGAGCTACAGGCCGTCGCAGGCGCGCGTATTCATAAAATTTATCAGCCGACCGGGCACGAGCTCGTCCTGCATATCCGAGGCCAGGGCTTCGGACGCAAGCTGCTGCTGTCCGCGCATCCGTCGCTGCCCCGCATTCACTATACCGAGCAGCCTTGGGCGAATCCCCAAGAGCCTCCGATGTTCTGCATGCTGCTCCGCAAGCATTGCGAAGGCGGCGTGATCGAAGCGGTCCGCCAGATCGGGCTGGAGCGGATCGTCGAGATCGACGTCCGCCACCGGGACGAGCTCGGCGACTTGTCGCTCAAGCGCCTCGTCCTCGAGATCATGGGACGGCACAGCAATCTCATCCTGCTCGACCCGGCGACCGGCTTTGTCCACGACAGCATTCGGCACGTCACGCCTTCAATGAGCAGCTATCGGGTCGTGATGCCCGGCTGCGCCTACGTCGCCCCGCCCTCGCAGAGCAAGCAGTCTCCGCTTGAAGCGTCTGCAACGGACGTCGAAGCCGTACTCCGGGGCGCCGATGCGGATCGTCCCGACAGCCCAGCGTCCGCGCTCGTAGGCGCTTATACGGGCGTGAGTCCGCTGCTCGCCAAAGAGATCGTCTACCGCGCGGAGGATGACCGAGCCCGCGTCCCGGACGCCTTCGCGGCCGCAATGGCGGATGCGGCAGCCCAGCGCTACGCGCCGGAGATCGTGGAGGGCGAGGACGGCCGCAGCGTATTCCACGCGTTGACTTTGACGCACGCGACCGGCAAGCGCCGAACCTTCGAGACGATTCACGAATGTCTGGAGACGTACTACGCGGACAAGGCGGAACGCGACCTCGTCCGGCAGCGGACGACCGATCTCGCGCGCTGGCTGCAGAACGAAACCGCGAAGAACGAGAAGAAGCTGGAGAAGCTGGCGCAGACGCTCGATGAAGCGTCGGGCGCCGATCGTTTCCGCAAGTACGGGGAGCTCCTGACGGCCCATCTGCATCAGGTGGGCAAAGGGGAGAAGCAAATCGAGGTCATCGACTACTATGAAGAGGATCAGCCCGCGCTATCGATCCCGCTGGACCCGCTGCTCACGCCGAACGAGAATGCGCAGCGGTACTTCCGCAAGTACACGAAGCTGAAGAACAGCCGCGCGGTCGTCACCGAGCAGATCGACGCCACCAAGGAGGAGCTGCGCTATCTCGAATCGGTGGCGCAGGGACTCGACGCGGCGACGCCGGCCGATATCGAGGAGATCCGGACGGAGCTCGTCGAGCAAGGCTATATTCGGGAACGCGGCGCGCGCAAGGGATCGCGCAAGAAGAAAAACGATCGCCCCGCGCTGCTGTGCTATACGTCCAGCGAAGGCGTCCCCATCTACGTCGGCAAGAACAACACCCAGAACGATTACGTCACGAACCGTCTGGGTCAGGCTTCCGATACGTGGCTTCATACGAAGGATATTCCGGGTTCGCACGTGCTCATCCGCAGTGCCGACTTCGGCGAAGAGACGCTTCGCGAAGCAGCGATGCTCGCCGCCTATTACAGCAAAGGGAGAGAATCGAGCCTCGTCCCGGTCGACTATACGAAGATCCGCCTGGTGCGCAAACCGAACGGCGCCAAGCCGGGCTTCGTCATCTACGACGGCCAGAAGACGCTGTTCGTCACGCCCGACGAGGACGCCGTCCGCGCCCTGCCGAGCGCCGTGAAGCAGGTATAGGCGCCCGTGCGACACAAAGCGAGCGCCAGAGCGGCGTACGTCAGGCCCGTCCTTCGTCCGCCATCCCGCTCGCCAATACAGGCCAACCAGACAAGCTTGGTTGGCCCGAACATACCAAGAGGGTGTTCCCGCCGGTCGCAGCCGACCGCGGGAACACCCTCTTTGCCGTGCGCATGAGCGCCGCTTCCTCGCCGCTAACGGCGCTTCAACGCTTCGAGCACGCTCGCATCCACGGACCGGTTGCCGATCGAACCGTGATAGATCTTGCCCTTGCGCGCCCCGTGAAAGTCGGAGCCGCCCGTGACGAGCTTGCCTCGCGCCTCGGCCATCGCCCGATAACGCGCGGCGTCCGCCTCGTCGTGATCCGAATGATAGGCCTCCAGTCCGTCGGCGCCGCCCCGCTCCAGCAGCGAGGCGACGAGCGCGTCTTGGCCGTACAAGCCCGGATGCGCGATGATGGCGGTGCCTCCGGCTTCGTGAATCCAAGCGATCGCCTGTTCGGGGGCGATGCGCGGCGGCAGGACGTAGGCCGGACGCCCTTCGGCCAGCAGCCGGTCGAACGCCTCCTGCACGTTCGAGACGGCGCCGGCGCGAACCAGCGCTTCCGCGATATGCGGCCGGCCGATCGTCTCGTCCTCGCCCCGTCCTTCGCCTGCCGCTTCCATCACCTGGTCCATCGTCAGCGGAATGCCGAGCGCGTTCACCCGGGCGACGATCGCCTCGTTCCGGCGCTCGCGCACGCCGCGCAGCGAAGCGAGACGCTCCAGGAACGTCTCGTCGCGCTCGTCGACGTAGTACCCGAGCACGTGAATGTCCCGCCCGCCGCTCGCCGTGCTGATCTCGACGCCCGGGACGACCGCGACGCCGAGACGCTCGCCCGCTTCCCGCGCTTCGGGGATGCCGGCGACCGTGTCGTGGTCGGTGATCGCGATCCCCGCGAGCCCCGCCTCGCGAGCCATCCGGACGTTGTCCGCGGGCCGATGCAGACCGTCCGAAGCGGTCGTATGGGTGTGCAAATCAACTTGGTTCATCGGGCAATCCCCTTAGATCGTTTAGTAGAGCGGACGCCGCGAGCGGCAGGTCCGCCGACTGCTGGCGTACCGCGTAGAACTGGCGGCGGAACGACACGCCCTGGATGCGCACGGGCTTCAGCAGCCCGAGCGCCGCTTCGTGCTTTAAGGTCCATACGGACAGAAAGGACAAGCCCAGTCCCGCTTCAACGGCCGACTTCACGGCCCCGGTGCTGCCGAAGTCGCTGACGACCCGCAGCCGCTCGGGCGCGAGGCCGTGTCGGACCAGCTCCTCCTCCATCACCTGCCGGGTACCCGACCCCGTCTCCCGGAGGACCATCGGTTCCGCCGCCACCTCTTCGAGCGTCACCTCGGTCCGCGACGCGAAAGGGTGGTCCGCCGGCGCGACGAGCACCAGCTCGTCGCTCATGACCGGCTCGACGAACAAGCCGGGTCCGTCCACGCGGCCTTCGACGAGCCCGAACGCCAAGCCGTGGTGCTCGATCTCTTCAAGGATCTCGGTCGTGTTGATGATGCGCATGCTCACCGACAGCTCGGGGAACCGCTTCAGGAAAGGGCCTAGCAGACGGGGCAGGACATATTCCCCGATCGTCAAGCTGGCTGCGAACTTGAGCTGCCCCTTCAGTTGAAGCGCATACCGCGCCATGGCGTCGTCCGTCTCCCGCATGAGCTCGATCGCTTTGCGCGCTTGCGGCAGCAGGCACCTCCCCGCGTCGGTGAGCTCCAGCTTCTTCGCGGAGCGCTGCAGCAGCTTGACGCCGTAGCGTTCTTCCAGCGCTTGAATCTGCATCGTCACCGCCGGCTGCGTCATATGCAGCGTCTGGGCGGCGGCCGAGAAGCTCCCGCGTTCCGCGACGGTATAAAAAATATGGAGCTGATGCACGTTAAGCGCCAATTCGCGTCTCCATCCTTCCCCATTCCGATCGTTTGAAAGCATTATATCACATGGTTCCGCAAACTTCGCGCCAAACCGCCCTGCTTGGAAAAACGGCTTCGCCGCGCCGCAAGGACCTCAGCGGCGTGCGGGCGGAGATCCGCCACCGGATAGGCGAAGCCGACGCCTCGCGCGAATCAAAAAAAGGCATGCCGGATTCGGCATGCCTGCAAGAAACGAGCGGGGATCAACGGCGCTTGCGGTTGTTCTTAATGAGCGTCATGCGGCGGGAATGGCGCAACCAGGAATAATACGTCTTCAGGTCCCGCAGCTCCATCGTCTCCGACATGCGTCCGAGGAACGTGACGATGATCATCTTGTGCAGCGGAATGCCCAGCAGATCGACCTGATCCGATACGGCGAACTCGGCCACAAACACCAGGTCGTCGTCGATCGTGTAAACGTCTTCTTCATTGCGATAGTAGGACACCACGCGTCCTTCCTTCAGGCATTCCCACAAGTATTGGGCGATATCGGAGAAACCTGTCTTCTCGGTCTCCACCCGGTCGGTCCACCGGACCCTCGCATGATTGGTGATGATAATATCCGCGACTTTCTTGTCCCCCAGGGCGACATAGAAAGGCTCGTATGTACTCCAACGCTCCGTATGCTTATCCTTCACCGGGTTCTCCTCCTTTCGCCATGTGGGCCTTAAGTACTATCTTTTAGGGATACGAAAATAGGAATTTAAGTATATTTTACCTCACCATTTCCCGAGGATTCAACAATAAAATAAATCGCTGTCAATATTTACATTATTTCTCATTATTCGCTATTTCGCGACGCCCGCCAATCCGCTTTTTCGCGCCATTCCATCGCGCGAAGCACCCGCTCCAACTCCTCGGACAAGCGGTCGGCGCCCGCTCTCCAAGCCGCCTCGGAAGCGTCCTCCGCCCCGCGGGCCAAGTCGCGTTCCAGTCGCGTCGCCGCTTCGTGCAGCCCTCTGGCGGACAAATTGCCGGTCACCCCCCTGAAGGTATGCAGCAGCCGTATCGCGCCCTCCCGGTCCCCGCTTTCGATCAGGGCGACGAGCCTCGCGTCGAAGCCCGGGTAGTCGCGCCGGAACGTCTGCGTCATTTGCCGCAAAATATTATCCTTGCCGTTCACCCGTTCGCGCGCGTCCGCCCAGTCGACCGCCTTGGCGAGCGACGTCCATTTGTCCACCGCGGCATACAGCGCGTTCGCCTGGATCGGCTTCGTGATGACGTCGTTCATGCCGACCCGGTAGCACTTGCGCCGGTCGTCGTCCATGACGTTCGCCGTCATGGCTACGACCGGCAGCTCCCACTCGGAATGCCGCTCGCGCAGGCGCCGTGTCGCTTCGAACCCGTCCATCCCCGGCATCTGAAGGTCCATCAGCGCCAGGTCCCACTCCCGTTCGGCCAGCATCCGCAGCGCCTCGAACCCGTCGGCGGCGACGCCGACGTCGAAGCCGCGCTCCGTCAGCAGCTCGCAGGCAACCTGCTGATTGATCGCATGGTCCTCGACCAGCAAGATCCGCGTCTGGGCGGGCGGTTCGTCGCGCAATTCGTGCTGCAGCCGCGCGAGCTGCTCGAAGCGGCTCTCTTCCTCGAGACCGGCCAGCGCCGAGCGCAAGGCAAGCCGGTTGATCGGCTTGATCAGGGATCGGTCCGGCCGATTCGCCTCCGCCATGCGCAGCAGCTCGTTCTGGCCCAGCGGCGTCGTCATCGCGATCGTCTTCGCCCCGGACGCCGCGCTGCGCAGATCGAGCCAAGTCGACTCGCCGTACATGTCGGGCATCTCCATGTTGAAGAGAACGTAGTCGAACGTCTGGCCCTCGGGCAGCTTCTCCAGCGTCTCGATCGCGCCCGTCCACGAATCGGCGAACGCGACGTCGGCCCAGGTCGGCCGCAGCATGGAAGCCAGCGCTTCCTGCAGCAAGCCCGAACGCTCGATACATAGAATGGAACGATGCAGCGGCACGCAGGGTTCACTTTTTCGCTCGTTCGACGCGATCGGGAACGTCAGATCGAAGGAGAAGCGGCTGCCTACCCCCGGTTCGCTATCGACCGCAAGCCGCCCGCCCATCAGTCCGATCATCTCGTCCGCGATGACGAGACCAAGACCCGATCCGCCGTATTTGCGGCTGGTCGAGCCGTCCGCTTGCACGAACGGCCGGAACAGCTGAGCAAGCTGGTCTTCGCGGATTCCGATGCCCGTGTCCGATACGGAAAAGGCAAGCGCGACCCGGTCCGGCTCCCGGTCCGTTACGCGCACCTTTAAGTGTACATACCCTTCTTCGGTGAATTTGACGGCGTTGTTCGTCAAATTGAGAAGCACCTGCTCCAACCGCAGCGGATCGCCCATCAATCGCGTCGGAGCGTCTTCCTGGACGTCGAAGATCATCTCGACCGGTTTGGCCCCGATAAAAATGCCGAGCGTATCGGCCAGCTTGCGGAACAGCTCGTCCAGATCGAACGACACTTTCTCCAACTCGAACTTGCCCGCTTCGATCTTGGAGAAGTCGAGAATGTGGTTCACCGTGCCGAGCAGCACCTCCGAAGAGGAGACGATCTTCTGCAAGTACCCCCGCTGCGCGCCGGTGAGCGGCGTCCGCTCCAGCAGCTGCGCGAACCCGACGATGCCGTTGATCGGCGTCCGGATCTCATGGCTCATTCGCGCCAGGAACAAGCTCTTCGCCTCGTTCGCCCGCTCGGCTTCGAGCTTGGCCTCGAGGAGCTCCTCCTGATTTTTCTTCTGTCTCGTGATGTCTCTGAACAAGCTGACGTAGCCGGTAACCCTTCCCTGCTCGTCGAGAATCTTGCTCACGTTCAGATGAACGGGCAGGGACGTGCCGTCCTTGCGGATGTAGGTCCGGTCCTCCGTATAGGTCAGCTTGCCTTGCAGCATCGCGTGAAAATAAGGCAATCCGGGCTCGACGCGCCGCCCCGTCCGTGCCGACAGACGCGCGGCTTTGCCGCGCAGCTCCGCCATGTCGGAGAAGGCCAGCGGCGTCTTCAGGCCTATCATCTCGGCAGCCGCAAAGCCGAGCATCCGCTCCGCCGTCTCGTTGAATTGCGTAATCGTATGGGACGCGTCGGCGACGATGATGCCGTAATCGTTCTGGTTGGTCACCGCCTGCAACGGCTCGAAAAGCCGCCGCAGCTGCACGACCATCCCGTTGACGGAGACGGCCAGCGCCCCGATCTCGTCTTCCTTGTCGATCGCGAGCGGCGAAACGCGGAAGTGCCCGGCGGCCACCGCCTCGGTCTTCCTCAGAATGGCCTTGATCCGGTTCATGACGGGACTGATGAGCAGGAACAGGAGCACCGCTAGCGCGGCCTCCGCCGCGACGCCCGCCGCGATCGTCAGGAGCAGCAGCCGATGCAGCGGCGCGTACAGCTTGTCGGTGGCGGACTGGGCGACCAGGCTCCACCCGGTGCCGGCGATCGACGCCCCGATATAGAGAACGCCGTCGCTCTTGACGTGATCCTGCCAGTCGTCCGACATGGCGCGCAGGATCCGATCCATCGGCGCATGCGTCCAGGGACGTCCGTCGTAAGGTTCATAGACGAGACGCCCCTGCCGGTCGATCAGACTCACCGCATCCAGCACATTGCCGCCGAACCGGGTCGAATCTTCCAGGATGGCGTCCGCCCTTACGGTCGCGCACAGCACCGATTCGCCGGTACCGAACGGATTCAGAATCGGAACCTGGATGGCGACGACCAGGTTCGACGGTCCATGCTCCCGACTGGCGTAAAAAGGAATCGATACGGACGTTTGGGTGGCTAGCGGGAACGGATACGCCCATCGCTCGGTCGTCCCCGCGGAGCTGCCGTCGGACACCAGGAGCTTGCCGCTCAAATCCCGGATCGAGAGAGCGTCGTATAGACTATCGCCATGAAGCGCGCGCTGTAGCCGCAGCTGCCGCGCCTGCTCGCCGCCGTACCGGATGGCTTCCTCGGCGGCGAGCATCTCGACTTGCTGCGTGCGCGCGCGAATCCAGACGGACAGCGCCTCGGAATGCCCGGCGACCTTCGCCGACGCATTGTCGAGCAGAGAATCGCGGATCGTCGTTTGTGCGGATTGGTAATAGAACCACCCCATCAGGAACAGCGTCGCACCTGTCGTGAGCAAGAGCAGCAGCCATAATCGGAAGCGAAGCGAACGAAACAATGAGAATCCTCCTCGGCGTCTGCGGCGTCCTTCGCCTGATTCATTCATCGTCCAAAAGAACTAAAAGTTAAAGAGAATAAGGCGAATTTTCCCGAAAGATAGCAAAAAACCCCTACCACGCGCCTATTCGAGCGAGATAGGAGGCTTAGCCATACGATCGAACAATCGGATGAGAGGAAGGCGGACGGCCGCTAGCCGAGCAAGAGCTTGTAGCCGACGCCCCAGACGGTCTTCAGATATCGAGGTTCCTTGGGATTCGCTTCGAACTTCCTGCGCAGATTGGTGATATGGACGTCGATCGCCCGATCGTTCACGTAGGAGTCGATTCCCCGCACCGTATTAATGAGCTCGTCCCGACTGAAGACGCGCCCCGGAAATTCGAAGAACAGCTTCATCAGCTCGAACTCGGTAAAGGTCGTCTCGATCGGCGTTTCATCCACGAAAATCTGGCGTTTGTGGAGATCCATCCGGATCGCCGAAGGCGGCTCGGCCGGCTCCGGCGGCGGCGGGCCGTCGGGACCGGAGGCGATCGCCGTCGGCTTCGTGCGCCGGACGGCGGCGCCGATCCTCGCCTTGAGCTCCTGCATGCTGAACGGCTTGCACAGGTAGTCGTCCGCTCCCGCGTCCAACGCTTCGATCCGCTCGACCACCTTGCTCTTGGTCGAGATGACGAGAATCGGGACTTCGGATAGCCGCCGCGCGGCGGCGCACCAATCCGTGCCGTCGATGTCGGGCAGCACGAGGTCCAGGAGAACCGCGTCCGGCTGGAACGAAGACAGCGCCTCCTGACCCGCGCGGCCGGTCTCGACCCGCAGAACTTCGAAGCCTTCGTCCGTCAAGTACATCGATATCATCTCTCCGACGACGATCTCATCTTCGATGACGAGAATCTTGGTCAATTGGCGCACCTCTAGTCGAGAAGAAATGGTTTAAATTCCTAAAAATTTGCTAACATTTTACTATCATTCATTATATCCATTCCTTAAATAACTGTCTATATAGCCCGATTTACCCAGAATTTTGTCGTAAAATAGGCTATAAGTCACAAATTGTTTGCAAGATGTTAAGAAAATACAATAAAAAGAACGTCGGCTGCAAACGCCGACGTCCCGTTTCGTTCGTTCCTTCAATCGCGCTTATCGTCCTCGCCGCCGACCTACAAGCCGTAGAATCGGGTCTTGTCCGGCACGTTTCTTTCGTACTCCGTCTTGATCTCGCCCCGGTAAGACCGCTCGATCTTGCGGACGTAGGGCAACCGCTGCACGTTGCGGACCGTATCCTCGGCCGCCTCCGCGTTGACGTAGAGCACCGCGTAGTTCATCTTGCGGGACATATAATGCAGCGTCCCGTACTTGTCCAAGGCGCGGGCCGCCTTCCAATCGTTGAACCAGATGATATATCCTGTCCGTTCCGCAATCATGCGCGCGCCTCCCATCCTCCAGGCCGCCCCGAACGGGCGGCCGTACTTATCCGCAGCCGCCGCTCCCGCAGGAGCAGCTGCCGCCGCCTCCGCATCCCTTCGCCTTGGGGTTCGGATCGTTGTCCGGCACCTTGATCGTCTCGGATACCGAGCGCGCGATCGTCAGGGAGACTTCATGCAGAAGCTGGTCAACCGCGGCCTCGGCGTCCTTGAACCGGCGGACCGGCTCGATGGCGTTCAGCCGCGTTTCGACCGCGTAGACGCGGTCGAGCGCTTCGTTGTAGTCCGGGTGAAAGCGGCCGAACCGCTCGCAGTCCGCGAACTGCTCCTTCGCTCGGGCGAACTCGCGGATGAGCTGCTGCGCATCGCCGTTCCGATCGACCCGTTCTTTCCAGTATGCGTATTCCGCCGCAATGGCGGAGTGTTTGATCAAATCTCCCAGCTCGAAGGCGTAGGACGTAAGAGCCGCCATATCGGCTGCCGCCTCGAAGGCCGCTTCGCCCGACGCCGCAGGGAGGGTCTCGGTCATTCCTAGCAAGAAGGCCACCTCATCTTTCGGCATGCGATCATGCTCCTATCATATCACAAATCCGCGCCCGCGGGTCAATCTATCGTCCGGAGGCGCGGCTCGGCTTCCGGCAGGACGATCATCAGCTCCCCGATGCCGTCCGCCGCGAGCGTCGCGCGGCTCGCGGCGGGCGGCCGATCGGAGGCGTCCCGATCGGCCGCGCCGCGGACGAGCCCGCTCACCTGCCACCCCTCGGACGAGCCCGACACCGCCTGGGGCACGAACGTGATCCATTCGGGCCCCTCCTCCCCCGTCTTCCGCCGCACCCGAAGGGCCGTCCCCCAATGAAGCGCGCGTTCGACCAGCTCTCTAATCGTCGAAGCGTGATAGGCTCTAGGCTGCCGCAGCCACGTCGCGGGTACGTCGTTCAAGCCCGGGAACAGCTCGTCGGGCGAGGCCGGCGGCGTCGGATCGAGTTCATAGAACGACAGGATCTGGCGGCGGTACGCCCAGCCCGCATCCACGGCCGCCGTCTCCGCCGCGTCGTCCCCGCCGGGATCGGCAGGACCGGAACGCGGCGGAGACGGCGGGTATCCCAGTGCCGCGAGCCGCGCCTCCAGCGCCTTGCGCGCGCCTTCCCGGACGACAAAGTACCGGTCGCCGATCCGCTCCGCCAAGAGAGCGGCCGCTTCGGCGTCGGCGCCGATCTGATCGGCCAGTCCGGGCTCGTCGACCCGCAGCAGCGCCGTCTCCGCGATCTCGACCCGCCCCAGCCGCCGGAACCAGTCGTCCAGCGCGGCGGAGGCCGCTTCGGGCAGCGGCGCGCCCGAGCCTGCCTCGAGCAAGGCGGCGACGGAAGCCGGCGTATGGCCTTGACGGCTGGCCCGCTCGCATGCGCTGCGGCTAAGCCGATAGAGCGAGACGACGTCCGACGAGGCCCGCTCCGCGATCTCCTCCAGCGCCCATCTTGCGCCGGGAGGGACCTCCGGCGGCACGACGATCTCCAGATCGGGCAGCACCTCGTACCGTTCCAGTCCGTCCGGCAGCGGCGCCGCCCGGGCGGCCCGCTCGGGGTCGGGGTCGATCATCCAGCGGAAAACCTCGCGCCCGTCCAGCGTCCCTCGATCTACCCAAGCGAACGCCGCCAGCACCTCCAGCCAAGTCCCGATCGCCTGCGACGCGGGGCTGCCCGGCTTGGCGGCCGCAACATCCGCCTCGCGGTACCAGACGCCCGGTACGACCATGCCAACGGCAGTCGCCGCATAGTGCAGGGCCGGGTCCTGGCCCGCGTACCGCAGCGTGACGATCGATGCCAGCTTGGCTTCGATCGCGGCAGCCGTGCCTTCCAGCCACCGCGCGGCTCCGTCCGGCTTGACGCGGATCTCCGCCTTGCCGCGCTCCAGCACGCCGGCATGCAGTCCGAGATCAAGCGCCAGCGCCATCTGAGGCGGCGTCGGATCGCCGCCGACCGCCGCGAAGCCCAACGCGGCGAGCGCCGCTCCCTCGAGGCGGATCGCAGCCGCGATCTTGGCGATCGCCGCTTTGTGCGGGGCGCCCTTGGCCGTGAGCGGCAAGCCGTATCGCCGAACGGCGGACCAGGCGTGCAGCAGCTCCAGCGACAGCGGCAGCCGATAGTCCGACGACCGCGCCGCAATGTCTGCTTCCCGCTCCGGCGCAACCGGTTCGGAGTGAGTGGGCAGGAGCAGCCGCTGCCACACGCCGACCATGTCGGAAGGAAGGTAGAAGAGCCGGTCGCCCCAAGCCTTGCGCACGGCGAACAGGATCCCGTCGGCCCGCAGCCGTTGCATCGCCACGCGCGTCTCCGCGCCGGTCCATCGGCCTTCTTCGGCCGCCGCCTGCAGCAGCTTGTCCTCTTCGAACGGCAAGCCCGCGAACCGGCGCACGATCAGCATCATCGTCTCCCTCGCCGGCGGCTCGCAGCCCGCCGCCCATTCGGCGGCCCGGTCCGGAGCGCCCAAGACGGCCGCCCACGGCCGGCCGTTCCCGATCCGCTCGGCGAGCGAAGCGTTCTCGCCCAGCCATTCCCGCAGGCCGGGCGGCATCCTTTCCGCGATCTCCTCCGTATTCATGTCCGCGCGCCTCCGTCTCCGCCCGCCGAGTCCGGCCGCCACCGGCAGACTTCGTATTGATATCCTTGCTCCAGCAGGAAGCGCTGGCGCTTGCGGGCGAACTCGACCTCGTCCGTCTCTTCGCTGACGAGCGTATAGAAAGTCGCCGCCGCGCCGGTCCGCTTCGGGCGCAGGATGCGGCCCAGCCGCTGCGCCTCCTCCTGCCGCGATCCGAAGCTGCCGGAGATTTGGATCGCCACGGCGGCGTCCGGCAGATCGACCGCGAAGTTCGCCACCTTCGACAGCGCGAGCACGCCTACCTCGCCCCGGTTGAACCGGTCGAACAGCTGCTGCCGGTCCGCGTGCGGCATCTCGCCGGTTACCAAGGGCAGCGCCAACGATTCCGCCACATCGCGAAGCTGGCTCAAGTATTGGCCGATGACGAGCGTCGGCTCGCCTTCATGTCGGGCCAGCAGCCGCCGGACGACCTCCGTCTTCGCCGGGTTCTCGCCCGCGATCCGGTGGCGGGCGCGCGCCGGCGCCGATGCGTAGCTCTCCGCGGCGCCGCCGCCCAGCGGTACCCGCAGCTCCCGACAGGCGGCCTCGGCGATCCAGCCCTCCCGCTCCAGGCTTTTCCAAGGCGCGTCGTAGCGTTTCGGCCCGACAAGCGCGAACACGTCGCACTCCCGGCCGTCTTCCCGGACGAGCGTCGCCGTCAGTCCGAGGCGCCGGGTCGCCTGCAGATCGGCGGTCAGACGGAAGACGGGCGCCGGCAGCAGATGCACCTCGTCGTAGATGATCAGCCCCCAATTCCGGTCGACGAACAGCTTCCAATGCGGATTGTCCGTCTGCCCGGCATGCCGGTGCGTCAGCACCTGGTAGGTGGCGACCGTCACGGGCCGCACCTGCTTCGTATCGCCCGTATACGCCCCGATATCCGACGGGGCCAACGTCGTATTGCGCAGCAGCTCCCGGATCCACTGCGTGACCGAGATGCCGTTCGGCGTCAGGATCAGCGTCTCGCAGCGCAGCCGGGCCAGCGCCGCCATCCCGACCCACGTCTTGCCCGCCCCGCACGGCAGCACGACCACGCCGCTGCCGCCGTCGCCGGACCCGCCGGCGGCGAACGACTCGACCGCCTCCGCCTGGTAGTCCCGCAGCCGGATCGGCCGCCCCGCCTCGCCAAGCTCGCGCATGGCCACGGGCAGCGCCTCGCCGGCGCGGAATCCGGCCTCGTCGATCACCGGGTAACCGCCTGCGGCCAGCTCCCGCTTCAGCCATCCTCGCGCCTCGGGCTTGACGCCGACGGCCCCTTCGCCGGCCGACGGCAGCAGCCAGTCGGAGACGCTCTTCATCGCCGCGATCTCGCGCAGCAGCGCGGGGTCCGTCGACTCGAGCAGCAATTCGCCGTCCCTTCTGACGAGGCGTAATTGTCCGTACCGGCCCATGAGGCGCTTCACCTCTTGCTCCAATCCGGATGGGATGCCGTAGCGGGCGAGCGCGCGCAGCCCGCTCAGGACGCGATCCGCCGTCCAGCCCGATGCGGCCGCGTTCCACAGCGTCACCGGCGTCATCGCATACGTATGCAACGAGCCGGGACGTTTGCGCAGCTCCGCCAGCGCCCTCAGCAGCGCCCTGGCTTCCTCCGCGCGGGGCAGCCGCTCGTCGAGCAGGAGCGTCCCGTCGGATTGGACGACGACAGGCGCGACGGATCTTGGCGGCAATGACATGCAGATTCCTCCTTGCGCAGCTCTTTTTCCCCATGATGTCCATTTCGGGAGCGGCTTAAGCGCAGGTCGCGACCCGTTCCCGAATTGCCGGGCTTTGCGCGCCGCCCGGACCCCCTTGACCAGCTTGCCCGGGGCATTCCTGTAGGGGTAGCCTATTTCGGACGAACTTCCGATAGGCGATGCCGTAGTGGAACGGCTGCCTGCAAATAGCCGGCGACGCGACCCTTCTTCGGCAAACGCGACTTTAGCTCACGGCACCCAAAAAAAACCCGCCGGACTCGCGTCCGGCGGGCTTTTCGGGTGAGGCGGCTTTCAATGAATCGCATGCCCGGGGGCATCTTGCTCGGAGATGCGGCTCAGCGCGTCCCCCGCCTCGTTCACGAAGATCTCGCGTACGGCGAGGTCCCCGATGGAGACGATCCCGAGCAGTTCGCCGCCCTCGACGACGGGCAGTCGCCGAATTTGGTTCTCGGCCATCTTGGCGGCGGCCTCGTCGACCGACAGGTTCGGCGAGATCGTCTCGACGTCTTCGGTCATGACGGCGGTCACCGCCGTGGACCCCGAATGCTTCTCCGCGTAACCCCGGATCACGAGGTCGCGGTCGGTGATGACGCCCAGCAGCTTGCGGCTCGACGGCTCCACGACGGGAATGAAGCCGACGTCGTGCTGCTTCATGAGGACGGCAGCCTCGTATAAGTTGTCCTGCGGCGTAACGGTATGGCAATCTTTCGTCATGATATCGGCGACTCTGCGCATGAATGGTTTGCTCCTTCCTTATCGGTGTCGTCCTCTATCGTAACCGAAAGGCGGCTTGGCCATTCTAGGCGCGTTCGCCGGCCGCGTCGTCGGCGACCCCGATCAGCAGCCGGGCCGCGTGGAGCATGGCCCGCTCGTCGAGATCGAACTTGGGGTGATGATGCGGCGCGGCGCTGCCGTCCGCTTCGCCCGCGCCGACGAAAAAGAAGCAGCCGGGGCGCTCGCGCAAATAATACGAGAAGTCTTCCCCCGCCATGATGCGCTCGCAGAGCCCGACCGGACCGTCCGCATGCAGCGCGCCCGCGACCCGCAGCACGCGGGCCGCTTCCCGCTCGTCGTTCACGACCGGCGGGTAGCCTTCGTAATAAGTCAGCGCTTGGTCCGCTCCGTGCATGTCGCAGACGTGGCGGGCGACCTCCTCCAGGCGCTGCCGGATCGCGGCCCGGGCTTCCGGCGTGAACGTGCGGACGGTGCCGCTCAGATAGCAACGTTCGGCGATGACGTTCCGCGCCGTTCCCGCCTGAAGCTGGCCGACCGAAACCACGGCGGACTCCAGCGGATCGACGTTGCGGGAGACGATCGTCTGCAGCGCCACCACGAGATGGGCGCCTGCGACGAGGGCATCGGTCGCCTGGTGCGGCAGGCCGGCGTGTCCGCCCCGGCCGACGATCTCGATCTCGAATTCGTCAGGAGAAGCCATGAACGGGCCGGGTCGCGTGGCGATCTTGCCATATGGATAAGGGGACCATAGATGGACGCCGTAGATCGCGTCCACCCCTTCGAGCGCGCCGTCCCGGATCATGCCGAGAGCGCCGCCGGGCAGCACTTCCTCGCCGGGCTGGAACAGGAATACGCGCGTCCCCGCCGTCCGCTCTTGGTTCAAGCTGTAATACCGGGCGACGGCGAGCAGTTGGGCGGTGTGGCCGTCGTGCCCGCACGCATGCATGACGCCGGGGACGGTCGAGGCGTATTCGCATTCTTTCTCGTCCTGGATCGGCAAGGCGTCGATATCGGCGCGCAGCGCGATGGTACGGCCCGGCAGACCGCCTTGCAGTCGGGCGACCACGCCCGTCCCCGCGACGCCCCGCGTCACGTCCAGCCCCCAGGACGACAGCAGCTCCGCGATCATCGCGGACGTCTCGTTCTCTTTAAAGGAAAGCTCCGGGTGGCGGTGAAGATGACGCCGCCACTCCACCATCCGTTCGTAGAGCGGCGTTAATAGTCGTTCGTCGATCGACATCGGCTCTCTGCTCCTCTCCGCTACGGCTCTCTATTGCCCCCTATTGTACCAGAAACCGCGGCCTTCCGTAATGCGGGGCAAAAGTCAAAGAATGTTCGACAAGGGCGCGCCGGGCGGGGTTGCAGAAGGCCTTTAAACCGTCTATGATGGAGGGTGAACAGAGGCTTGTTTGCATTTTCCAAAGGAGGAACATTTGATGATTCTCGAAAATACGGGACTGAACGGCATCAAAAGCGATCTTGCGCACCTCGACGAATCCAGCGAGAAGCTCGGTTTCGTGCGTTGGCAATGGGAGTATACCCGCGCTACATATGATTTGAAGCTGGTCGACCAAGCGAGCAACAACGAATACTACCTGCGCTTCAGCACCCGCGCCGTCGAAGGCAAGCTCGAGAATCCGGACGCGATCCTCGCGATCGAAGCCGTCTACATCGGGCGCGCGACGTTCCCGCACGGACTGGAGTACGAATCGCCCGTTCCGCAACCGATCCTGAACACGGCTACCCAGCGCGTCCAAGAACTGAAGCAGTTGCTGAGCTGAGCGGCGGGGGAATAGAGCGATGAGAACCCCCGAGAACAGTCAGCGCGGCGCGCCGGACTTTCTGCTGCTCATCTTGACGCTGCTCTTGGTCGGCTTCGGGCTCGTCATGGTGTTCAGCGCCAGCTCCAGCATGACCGTCGCCACCGAGAAGTTCGGGAACGACGCGCTTTATTTCACGAAAAGGCAGTTCATCTGGGCCGGTCTCGGCACGTTCGTGATGCTGGTCATCATGAACATCCCATACGCCAAGTTCAAGAAGTGGTTCCTGCCCCTGATGATGCTGACCGTCATCCTGCTCGTCATCGTCCCCTTCTCCTCGTCCATTAACGGAGCGAGCAGTTGGCTGCAAGTGGCCGGGCTGGGCATCCAGCCGACCGAGCTGGCGAAGCTGGCCGTCATCCTGTACTTGGCGGCGCTGATCTCGAAGAAGCAGGAGAAGTTCCGCGAGTTCAAGCGGGGGCTCTTTCCCGTCATGATCGTCGTCGGCGTCGTGACGGGGCTGATCATCGTTCAGCCGGACTTCGGCTCGAGCGTCATCCTGCTGCTGACGGCTTCGGCCATCGTCGTGGCCGGCGGATCGAACTTGAAGCACGTCATGCTCTCCGGCGCCGTCATCGGCGGCATCGCGGCGCTCGCCATGAGCCTGTACTTCCTGCTCCATCCTAACGCCGACGGCGGTTACCGGATGGCGCGGTTCACGGCCTTTCGCGATCCGTTCGCCGATCAGCAGGGATCGGGCCTGCAGCTGCTGCGGTCGCTCGAGGCGTTCGGTCACGGCGGGCTCACCGGCGCGGGACTCGGGAACAGCGTCCAGAAGCTCTTCTACTTGCCCGAGGCGTACAACGACTTCATCTTCTCGGTCATGGCCGAGGAGCTGGGCTTCATCGGCGTGACGCTGTTCCTGCTGTTCTACGTGCTGTTTCTGTGGCGCGCGCTCATCGTGGCGCTGCGCTGCCCCGATATCTTCGGGACGCTCGTCGGCGTCGGTCTCGTCTCTCTGATCGCCATCCAGGCGCTCATCAACATGGGTGGCGTGAGCAACGCCATCCCGATGACGGGGGTTACTCTGCCTTTCATCAGCTACGGCGGCTCTTCGCTCTTGACGCTGATGATCGGCATGGGCATCCTGCTCAGCATCTCCCGGGAGTACAACCGCGTCGGCCGAACCGCGCGCGCCCCTTCCCGAACGGCCGTTTCGCATGGATGAGGAACAACACTGGACGAACGCCAGCAAATAACGGCGCTCCTCCGCGGATCAACCGCGGAAGGAGCGCCGTTCGGCGTTCGTAGGCGTTATTTATTTGACGCGGTTGGCCGCGTCTTCCTGCTCGGCTTCGTCCTTGAACGCGACGCCTTCGACCTTCACGTTCACTTCGACGACGCGCAGGCCCGTCATGTTCTCCACCGCTTCGCGCACGTTCTCCTGAAGCCGTCTGCCCACCTCTTGGATCGGACTGCCGTATTGCACGACGATTCGCAGATCGATCGCCGCCTCCACTTGACCGACCTCGACGGACACGCCGCGCTGGGCGTTCTTCCCGCTCAGACGTTTGGCCAGTCCTTCGGAGATGCCGCCCGACATGGCGGACACGCCCGGCGTCTCCAACGCCGCCAACCCGGCAATGGTGGCGACAACGTCATCAGATATACGAATCAAGCCTTGATCGATTTGCTCCGTCATTGGCGGCTCACACTCCCGTTAACGATACTGCTTCCATTGTAATGGATGAGATGAACGTTCGCAACACCGATAGCCCCGGCGCGGATTTGGGTATTGTACGAATATGCCGCTTTTGGATATAGTAAATGAAGCTGGGCTTGTGCCCATATTTCTCCAACAGACGACGCAAAGAGGTGTTCGGTTTTGAAGAAGCTGTTTTTCCCGCTCTTGATCGCGTTTTTCGTATTAAGCGCATTGGCGCACTACCTGCACTGGAACACGGTGGCGCAATTCGTCATCTCGGCCGTGACGATCGTCTTCGTCGCCGGCTTCCTGGGCAAAGCGACCGAGGCGGTCGCCCACTATGCGGGACAGCGGTTAGGCGGCTTCCTAAATGCCACGTTCGGAAACGCGGCGGAGCTGATCATCGCGATCTTCCTCGTCAAAGAAGGCCTGTTCGATATGGTCAAAGCCAGCTTGACCGGCTCGATCATCGGCAATCTGCTCCTCGTCCTCGGCGCCAGCGCGCTGGCCGGCGGACTGAAGTTCAAGGAGCAGAAGTTCAACATCCACCTGGCCGGCCAGAACGCGTCGCTCATGCTGCTGGGTGTGATCGCGCTGTTCATCCCCGCGGTATTCGTCAAGAGCGAGCATCTCTCCCAGGGCGATACGATGACGCTCAGCGTGACCGTCGCCGCGGTGCTCATCATCGCCTATATCGGCTGGCTCGTCTATTCGATGGTCACCCATAAGAGCTTGCTCGAGGACCACGCAGACACGCAGGCGGATCACGGAGAGACCGCCGCTTGGTCCAAGGGCCAATCGATTCTCTTTCTCGTCATCGCCACCGTCATGGTCGCCTTCGTGAGCGAGTGGCTGGTCGGCACTTTGCATACGTTCACGGACCAATACGGCATGTCCGAGCTGTTCGTCGGCGCCTTCATCGTCGCCATCGTGGGCAACGCGGCGGAGCACAGCGCGGCGGTCATGCTCGCCCTGAAGAACAAGATCGGCGCGGCGGTAGAGATCGCGGTCGGCAGCAGCCTGCAGATCGCGTTGTTCGTGGCGCCGGTGCTCATCTTCGTCAGTCTGATGTTCGGCAACCCGATGAACATCCTCTTCACGACCGTCGAGATCGCCGCGATCGGCGTGGCCGTCCTGATCGCCACCTCGATCTCGCGCGACGGCGCCACGACCTGGTACGAGGGGAAGCTGCTGCTGCTCGTGTACATCGTACTAGGCGTCGCCTTCTTCTTCGTCTGACGACGGGGCTCCGCCCCTGCGAATCGCGCACAAAAAAAGCCTTCGTCCCGCGGGAGACCGCGAGACGAAGGCTTTACACGTTTGACGGGCGCGACACTATTCTTCTTTCCGTGCCAACGCTTCGTATAGCAACGCAAGATTGCGTTCCAATTCGCTGACGAGCTGCTTGCCCGCGCTCTCTTCCACCAGACCCGCCCGCACCGCAAAATCAACCGCCCGCGAGAAGCCGTACATCTGCGTGTCCAGCACTTCTTCATACAGCGGGCATTTGCGGGTCGCCAGATTCTCCATTTGGATGGCGATCAGTTTCTCGATTTTGCCGGCGTCGTCCTGCAGCAGGCGAAGCGCCTTCTGATTCAGGTGCACCATGACATCCGATGAAGCCATTCCCACTCCCCCTGTACCCTATCATGCCTGCCTTTATTCAGCGGTCCGTCTTCCTCTTAGCCCGGAGGGACGTCAATACGTACTATCCCTTTCATATTAGACGAAATCGGGCGCAAGCACAAGGACAGGAAGCCTAGGAACGGGACAAATTGCTAGATCGCCGATTGGAAAGGCGCTATTCGGACGCCCTTCTCTTCCAGGCGTAGCGCCGCCACAGCCATACCAGCATCGCCAGCATCGCGATCAAAGCCGCCGTCATGAAGCCCCGTCCCGGCTGGACGAATGCCGTTACTTCCCGCCAGTGGTCCCCCAGCGTCTGCCCCAGCAGCAGGAAGCAGCTGGTCCAGGCCAGCGCGCCGACCGAGGCGTAAACGAGAAAGGTTCGGTAAGGATGCTTGCCCATGCCGATCAGGAGCGCCGTCGCATGCCGCAGTCCCGGCACGAAGTACCCGAGCAGCACGAGCATATGGCCCCACTTGGCGAATCGCTCTTCGTGCTTGGCCAGCTTGTCCGGCGACAGCCGAACCCGGGAACCGAAGCGCGCGAGGAGCGGCCGGCCGACGGTCCGGCCGATCGCATAGCTCACGCTCATGCCGACGAGGCTCCCGCTGACGGCGGCCAGCATCGTCAAGCCGAGATTCAAGTGCCCGCGGGACAACAGGAATCCGGCGGCCGTGAGCAGCACCTCGTCCGGCATCGGAAGACCGACGATCCCGAGCGCGATCGCCGCGAACAGTCCCCAGTAGCCGTAGTGAAAAACAAGCGCGAGCATCGAATCGGTCATGCCAAAGCATCTCCTAGCTTCTAGTTGGACTAGCGGCGGGCGGGCAAAAGGCAAAACACCCCGTCCGGTCGGACGGGGGGATGTGGATGCGATCGCCGATTCCTGGACGGAAGCGGTTCGAAGCGCCGAATCGCGGAATTACTCCACGACGGTGACGTTCAGGTTGTGCTTGGTGAAGATCTCTCCGAGTTCCTTCTTCGCTTCGTCGGCATCGGGACCATGCACGTGCAGTTCATAGGCATGCCCGCCCACCAAAGTCGTGAACAGCCCCAGAATGCTTTTCACATCGATGTACTTGTTCTCGGCTTGGAGAACGATGGAAGAGCGGAATTTGTTCGCGGCTTGAGACAATTCTACGATAGCTGCGTTGTTCGACATGGAAATCCCTCCAAATTATAGGGTTTACGATTTCATTACCCATCATACCCTGTACATGCAGCCGCATGCAAGTAGGAAAACGCTTTATTTCAGCCCATCGGGATTCAAGCCCTCCAGCTCGGGCAGAACGAATAGGCCATCCTTCCGGATCAGAACGTCGTCGAAGTACACTTCCCCGCCGCCGTAATCCGAACGTTGGATGAGCACCAGATCCCAGTGGATCGACGAGCGGTTGCCGTTGTCGCAATCCTCGTAAGCCTGGCCGGGCGTAAAGTGGAGGCTGCCCGCGATCTTCTCGTCGAACAGGGTGTCCTTCATCGGATGCAGAATGAACGGATTGAAGCCGAGGCTGAATTCTCCGATGTGCCGCGCGCCTTCGTCGCTGTCGAGCAGCGCGTTGATGCGGTCCGTGTCGTTGGCGGTCGCCTCTACGATCTTGCCGTTCTCGAAGGTGAACTTGATGTTCTCGAACGTGAAGCCGTTGTAGACGCTAGGCGTGTTGTACGCCAGCGTGCCGTTGATGGAATCGCGCACCGGGCACGAGTATACCTCGCCGTCCGGAATGTTGCGCGCGCCGGAGCACTTCTTCGCGCCGATGCCCTTGATGGAGAAGCGCAGGTCCGTGCCCGGGCCGACGATGCGCACTTTGTCGGTACGCGCCATGAGCGCTTGCAGCGGGTCCATCGCCTTGTCCATCTTGGCGTAGTCCAGGTTGCAGACGTCGAAGTAGAAATCCTCGAACGCGTCGGTCGACATGTTGGCGAGCTGCGCCATGGACGCGTTCGGATAACGGAGCACGACCCATTTGGTGTGCTTCACGCGCTGCTCCAGATGAACCGGATGGCGATGGCCGCGATCGTACAGCTTCATCTTGTCGGCCGGCACGTCGGCCAGCTCGTTCACGTTCGCGCCCGCGCGGATGCCGATGTAGCCGTCCATCCGCTTCATGCGGTCCAGGTCGTACGCCGACCACGTCTCGATCATCTCGGGAGTTGCGTTATGTAGCAGGGTACGGGTGACCGTACGGTCTTCGATCTCGACGAACGGGTTCCCGCCGCGCTTGGCGACTTCTTCGATCAACGCGTTCAGCAGATCGCGCTCCGAGCCGATCATCTCGATCAAGATGTTGTCGCCCGGTTGTACGTTTACGGAATAGCCGGCCAGATTCGCGGCAAGCTTCTGAATTCTGGGGTCGCGCATCGGTAATGGTTCCTCCTTATGAATGCCGAATTTACTTTTCTATTGTACCACTGTCGGGGGACCGCTGAAAGCTTGTAACGACCGTTCTTCGCTCTTCGTGCGATTTGCCGCTCAGCCGATAACGGATCGCCGACTCCTCCCGCAGCCGGAGGGGGAACCACGTACGGCGGTCGGCCGTCCACCAGCAGACGGTGCTCGCGCTCAGCGTCCGCAGCGCTTCGGGCGGCAACTGCCCCTGCAGGTCGTCCGCCATCCTGCGCTGCGCGGCGGCAGGTGCGAGGACGAGCTTCAGCGTCACTTCGCCCTTGCGCTGCTCAGGGGCATAGGCGACGCTCGCCGCATGCCGCTCCACGGCCTTCACGAGCGCGAGCGGAGAGGCGCTTGCTCCTGCCTCGCCCGTCCCGTGCGCCTCCCCGCTCAAGGCGACGATCCGGTGGTTCGCCACCTCTCCCCCGAACGACATCCGCCGCCGCAGCCTTCCTGCGCCGTCGTAGGCGGAGGATTCGCCTTGATACGCGAATCGGTCGTCTCCGGACAAAGCGGAGGCGGTGAGCGCGAACGCCTCTTCCGGCGGCTTGTCCGGCGTCTGGCGCGCGCAGCCGGGCAGCAGGAGCAGCAGCGCGAGCCCGGCGACGGAGACCGCCCCTGCCCGCGCCAGACCGCTCCGCGCTCGCGCCGTCGTTAGCCGTTTCATCCCCATACCTCCTCTTTTCCCCCTATCGTCTCCTCCCCGCTTCCCCTTCATGCGCGAGGCGACGCGAAGAGGAGCATCCCCGGGGGGCGCTCCTCAATGCATGACTCGTACTGTATATAAGTGTTCTTCCGTCCATAAGTCCTTCATTCGATCAACCGATGGCCACGCAGTTCCGGCCCCGGTGCTTCGCCTCGTACAGCGCCATATCCGCGCGGTAGAACAGCGACTCGACGCTGACCCGATCGTCGCCGGAGGTCCACTCCGACACGCCGCAGGACACGGTGACCTTCGGCGCCGTCTCGGCCTCCACCCGCTTGCGGATCCGCTCCGCCACCCGCAGCGTCTGATCCAGGCTGAGCTGCGGCAGATAGATGGCGAGCTCTTCTCCGCCCCAGCGGGCGGCGATGTCGGACTCGCGGATCGCGGCCCGGATGATCGTGCTCACCTGCATCAGGATCGCGTCGCCGACTTGATGTCCGTACGTGTCGTTGATCTTCTTGAAGTGATCGATGTCCACGACGATAAGCGAGCCGGAGACGTCCTTCTCCTGCTTGCGCTGAATCCGTTCGTTCAGGTAGTGGCGGGCGAAAAGGCCGGTCAAGTTGTCGGTGATGACCATCCGGCGCACCTCCGCGTGCAGCGACGCGTTCGATACGGCGAGCCCCAGATGCGCCGACAGCACCTGCAGCAGTTTGTAATTGTCATAAGAGAAGTGATTCGCCTGCTCGTGCGCCACCATGACCGCTCCGATGACTTCACCATTGAGCAGCAGCGGCGAAGCCAGCAGCGACCGCGAACGGGTCACCTCCATGAGGTGCGAGCTGACCGGCGTCGCGGAGCGATAGTCGGAGAGAATGATCGGCTCCTTGGTACTCAGCATCACGCCGCAGAAGCCGTAGTCCGTCGCGAACACTTCCTGGTGCAGCTCCGCTACGTTCGACGACATGACGGTGAAGTGGCCCTTCATCGGATCGAGCTGCAGGATGAAGCAATGATCCGCCTTGAACAGATGCAGCAGCTCCGCCGTCGCGAACTGCATCGTGTCCGAGAGCCGCAAGCTGCTGTTGAGACGCTGCGTCAGCTCGTTAATGAGCCGCAGTTCGCCGATCAAGACATTGGCCTGCTCGTGGAGGCGCGCCTTCTCGAAGGCGGTTCCGGCGCCCCCCGTCAGCATGGCGACGAACCGGACGTCGACTTCGTCGAACGCATCCTCGGCCACGTCGAGCCGCAGGACGCCGTAGACGCCTTGCTTGCCCGCGAGCGGGAACGCGATGCGGCGGCGGCCCGCGTCCGTCTCCTCGCGGCGTTCGCCGTCCATGAACGCGCGCCAGCACAGGTCCATGTCCTGCAGGTGGAACGAGAGGGGCTTAACCTTCTCGTTCGTGCTGCTGTAGTCTTGCGACAGGAATAGGTCGGAACGGCATAACGGGTATAATTGCTCTAGGCTGTTGAACACTTCGGAGAGGACGTTCTCGACGTCGATATGGTCGTGAAGCCGGCGCATCACGTCGAACAGCATGTTCCGGCGGCGCTCTTCCCGGCTGGTCAGCTGGTTCGATTGGAGCAAGTCCCGCACGAACAGCAATTCGAAGCGACGGTAGAGACAACTGCGGAAATGAAGCGCCGCCGCCTGCAGCAGCTTCAGCTCGCTCCCTTGCGCAGATCCGGCGGGAAGCAGGCAAGCGAGCGCGGCGAAGACGAAGCCGGACGTCCGGGAGAATACGGGAACCGCGAGCGAGTCGAACGCCCGAAGGGAAGCGGAAGAATGTTCGTCGGCCCGCAGGTGCGCGGGTCTGCACGAGTCGATCGCGAGGCTGGCGGCGGTGTCGCCGAGGATGTCCCGGCTCCACTCCGCCGGCGCGGGCGCGTCCGCATCGCCCGGCGAGACGGCGACCCGGGTACAGTCGGGATGGAGCAGCACGATGCGGCATGCGGGGAGCCAGGGGAATCCGTCCGCTTGCTCCAGCCATTCCTCGAAGCTGTCCGCGAGCAGCGTATGGATATAGGGGAGGTCGGCTTCCGTCAGATCCTGCCGCCTGACCCATAATGGCAATTCATCCGAGGCGCCGGAGGGGCCGTTGACGGCAGGATGATGTCGAACCGAGTCTCGTTTAACGCCTGGTTGAACCATCGCTGATCCCTCCTAGCCTTCCTTGTCATTTAACTATACAATGAATACGTGATTTTTGCACTAGTCTTAAAGGTGAATACAGGGACTTGCGTCTCATTTCTTCCGCAACAAGCAACGACTTCCTTGGTTCAAGTGTCGCGCTTGACATCGCTGGGAAATTACTTATAATATTTATAGTTGAACATTGGGCTCATTGTTTGTGTCACCCTCACGATCGGTTCCCTTGGCGGGCAGCGGCTGAACTTCTTGCCAAGAGGGGATGGACGGCTTTGCCGGACGCCCTTTCGGAATGCGCTCGGCGCAACGACAACCCATTTTCAAAACATTCCCTTTTGAAAAAGGAGTCACACATTCATGTCGAGATATACAGGTCCCAAGTTTAAATTGAGCCGTCGTCTGGGTATTTCCCTGAGCGGCACCGGCAAAGAACTGAAGCGCGCATTCCCTCCGGGACAGCACGGCGCGAACCAACGCCGCAAGATCAGCGGCTACGGCCTGCAATTGATGGAGAAGCAAAAGCTTCGCCACATGTACGGCCTGAACGAAAAGCAATTCCGCAATCTCTACGACCGCGCTTCGAAGCTCAAAGGTAAAGCGGGCGAAAACTTCATGTTCCTGCTCGAGAGCCGTCTGGACAACCTGGTCTACCGCCTGGGCTGGTCGAACTCCCGCGCCGGCGCGCGTCAATTGGTCTCCCACGGCCACGTGACCGTCAACGGCAAGAAGGTCGACATCGCTTCCTACACGGTTCAAGTCGGCGACGTGATCGGCCTGCGCGAGCGCAGCCGCGGCCTCAAAGCGATCAAGGAAGCTTCCGAGAGCCGTCATCATCTGGCCGGCTACCTGGACTTCAACGCGACGTCCATGGAAGGCAAGTACGTTCGCCTGCCTAGCCGCGAAGAGCTGTCCCAAGATATCGAAGAGCAACAAATCGTCGAATTCTACAGCCGCTAATCGTATTGCTCGCAAAAACACCCGCGATCTTATCGATCGCGGGTGTTTTGTCGTTTCCTGTGGCTGGCAGCTGCGAGTCAACGCCCGTTCAGTCGGACAGCCTGCCGCTCTTCTTCGTCAAGCCTTGGATGAGCTGGCCGACGTCGATGCCGGATACGCTCTTCAGCATCTCGGGCGCGGTGGCCATGAGCGACGTCACGTAGTTGCTGACGCGCGCGGCGCCTTCGCCGTTCCCCGTGTCGACGACGGTCAGCTTGTCGATCGCCGAGATCGGGTCCGCGATCTTGCCGGCGAGCTCCGGGAGCATCTTCACGATGATGTCCAGGACGGCCGCTTCGCCGAACTTCTCGAACGCCTGGGCCAGCTTCTCCTTCGCTTCCGCTTCCGCGAGCCCCCGGAGCCGGATGACTTCGGCTTCGGCCGTCCCCTTGGCGCGTTCGGCATCGGCCACCGCCAAGCCGTCCAGCCGCTTTTGTTCGGCGTTGGCTTGCGCTTCCGCTTCGATCCGATACTTCAGTGCGTCCGCTTCGTTGATGCGCCGCGACTTGTCGGCTTCCGCAGCCTGCACGACGGCATAGCGGTCTGCGTCGGCCTTCTTCTTGACCTCGGCGTCGTATTGCTTCTCCCGCCGCAGAATTTCCTTCGCCTCCAGATCGATCTCCCGTTCCTTCCGGACGAGCTCGACCTTCATCTGCTCCTCTACGACGCTTTGCTTCGAGCGCGCTTCCTGGATCGCATAGGACTGGTCGGCTTCCGCCTTGGCGAGGTCCGAATCCTTTTTGAAGGACGCCACCTTCAGTTCCTTTTCCTTCGTCGCTTCGGCCACGTTGGTATCGCGCAGCAGCTCGGCCTTCTGGCCTTCTTCCTCCGCCGCGGCCTTCTGAATCCGGGAATCCCGGATGGCCTGGGCTTCCGCGATATCGGCGTCGCGCTTGACGGCCGCGATCCGCGGCTTTCCCAGCGCTTCCAGATAGCCGTGCTTGTCGCGCACGTCCTTGATCGTGAAGGACACTATTTGCAGCCCCATCTTCTTCAGGTCCCGGGCGGCTTGCCCCTGTACTTCCTGCGCGAAGCGTTCGCGGTTCCGGTACACTTCCTCGACCGTCATCGTCCCGAGGATCGCCCGCAGATGGCCCTCGAGCACTTCCTGCGCCTCCGCCCGCAGCGATTCGGTGGGCTTGCCCATGAACTGCTCCGCGGCCGTGGCCACATCCTCGACGGCCCCTCCGATCTTGATGATCGCGACCGCGTCGGTCAGGACCGGCACGCCTTGCTCGGTATATACCTCGGGCGTGCTCACGTCCAGCTTGTGAGACAGCAGCGAGAGGAATTGCGCTTGCTGGAAGATCGGAAGAATGAAAGCGCCGCCTCCGCGCACGATCTTGATGCGGCGGCCGGACTCGTCGACGGACACGTTCTTGCTGCCTAGGAAAGAGCCGGTGACGATCATCGCTTCGTCCGGCGCTACCGTCTTGTAGCGGGCCCAGAAGGCTAGGCCAAGGACGAGAAGCACGGCGACGACGATAACGGGTATGTACAATACGTCTGGAAATTCGGACATGGGCAGTTCTCCTTTGTTAGGGGATAGGGGTACAATCGAATCAATCCAGACGGGAGACGTAGACGACTTCTCCCCTTACTCTGACGATCACGACCTCCGTGCCGGACGGCACGTCCTCTTTGTCGAAGCTCTCCGCAATCTGGTTCGTAAGTCCTGCGCCGATCTTGACCAGCACTTCGCCGCAGCCGTCTGCCGGGATCGACGTGAGCACTTCGGCACGTTTGCCCTCCAGGTCGTTCATCGAGAAGCCGACGGAGTTCTCGCTTGCCTTCATCGGCCTTACATAGACGAAGTACATCGCAATGGCGATCGCGACGGCGATCACGATCGCGGACGCGTAGACGCCGAGCGCCGACAGCGGCGAGTAGCGGTGCATGAGCAGCCCCGCGCCGCCGAATACGGTGATTCCTCCCGCCAATACGACCGGCTGGAACAAATGATGCCCGTCGATCGACAGCCACTCGAACCATCCGGTGGCCCCTCCGAGCAGATCTCCGAATACGAGCGTTACGATAGCCATGAGCGCGCCAAATCCCAGGCAGCACCAGAATAACGCTTCCATCGGCCTCCTCCTTTCGATTCAGGCTTGGAAATGAGGTCTTGTGAATTATACGGTTTAAACGGCGGAATGTTTCTCTTCTTTGTAAAACTTTGTCCACATTTCAGGATAATCGTGGAAATAAAGAGGGTAAATTAGGAGACGAACTGCGACTCATCGCCTGGTAGTTTGCCCGGCTTCGCCGTCGGCTACCGCCGCCAAACGGTCGTCGGGCATGGGCGAAATGCATGGCCCGCCGAAGCGCCATTGAGGTCCGATCAAGGGCGAAATGGCGTCGTGCGCGGCGCGGCGAGGACGCTGCCTGCAGCTTCGCGTCGCCGTTAGGCGTCGTCCCTTCTCTCCTCTCGCCATGCCCCTCCCCCTTCGAATGAAGTCAAACGCTGGGTGAATGTGCTATAATAATTCTGTTTGTTTCTTGAAGGAGGATACCGATGAACGAAACGAAGCAGCCCCCTCCCCCGCAGGAAAGGAAAGGCTACTCCGCTTGGGGCATGGCGGGTCGCCTGACCCTCTATACGATCCTATGGCTGATCCTGTTCGGCGTGCTCGCCGGGCTGGCCGCCGGCGGGGCGGTCGGAGGCTACATCGCGGCGCTGGTCAAAGAAGACCCCGTGCGTCCGCGAGCCTTAATTGAAGAAAAGATCAATGAGAACAACGCGACGGGCTTCGTCTATTTCCGCGACAATACGCTGATCGGCCAGCTGCGCACCGAAGAAGACCGCCAGCCGATCACTTACAACCAGATCCCGCAGCAGATCCTGGATGCGGTCATCGCGATCGAAGACCGGAACTTCGAGACGCACGTGGGCGTCGATACGAACGGTTTGTTCCGGGCTGTGAAGCAGCAGCTCCTGAACGAAGACGTGCAGACGGGCGGCAGTACGATCACCCAGCAGCTCGCCCGCCGGGTATTCCTGAACCTCGATCAGACGCAGAGCCGAAAGGCCAAGGAGATCTTCCTCGCGCTGCGGCTGGAGCGGTTCCTGGGCAAGGAAGAAATCATTACGGCTTATCTCAATAAAATTCCTTATGGCAACGGCTCGTCCGGCTACCAGCTGTACGGGATCAAAGCGGCGGCCAAAGGCATCTTCGGCATCGACGACCTGAAAAAGGTGAACTTGGCCCAGGCGGCGTACCTCGCCGGCCTGCCGCAGCTGCCCTCCGCCTACTCCGCCTTCACCGGCAAGGGCGACTTCAACGAGAAAAACTTCAAACGCGCGCTGACGCGTCAGAAGCTCGTGCTCCAGAAGATGCTGGAGAACAACAAAATCACGCAAGCCGAGTACGAGAGCGCACTCGGGTTCGATATCTACAAGTCGCTCGCCAAACCGACGGAAAAGGCGTACAACACGTACCCGTACCTCATGCTCGAGGCCGAACGGGAAGCGGCTCAACTGCTCGTGCTGAAGCAGAATCCGAACCTAAAGCTCGAGGATCTCAACAAGAAGGAGAACGCGACGCTCGTCGAAGACGCCCGGGAACAGCTGCTGCGCGGCGGCTACCGCGTCAAGACGACGATCGACAAGCAAGTCTACGACTTGATGCACAAAGTCGCCGAGGATCCGAAGAACTTCGCGCCGGACAATTCCGTCAAGGGCGTGGAGCAGACCGCGGCGGTCATGCTCGACCACAAGACGGGCGCCATCCTCGGCATGATCGAGGGCCGCGACTTCCATATCGAGCAGATGAACTTCGCGACCCAGATGCAGCGGCAGCCCGGCTCGGCGATGAAGCCGATCGCGGCTTACCTGCCCGCGATCGACAAGGGGCTCATCAGCCCGGCGAGCGTGCTGGACGATTCGCCTGTCATCCTGAAGAGCAGCGGAACGTCGATGCACATCCCGAAGAACTCCAACAACCGGTATTCGGGTCTCGTCACCGCGCGTTACGCCTTGAATCAGTCGCTGAACATCCCGGCGATCAAGATCTTCCTCAACAAGGTCACGATCAAGGAAGCCTGGAACTTCAGCCGCAAGCTCGGCATTACGACGCTCGTGCCGGAAGACGACGGGGCGCAGACCGGCGTCATCGGCGGCTTGAAGTACGGCGTGACGGTCGAGGAGCTTACGAACGCTTTCGGCGCCATCGCGAACAAAGGCGTGTTCAATGACGCGTACCTGATCGAGGAGATTACGGACACGAACGGGAACGTCGTCTACCAGCACAAGCCGGATCCGCAGCGCGTCGTGTCCGAGCAGTCGGCTTATCTGATGACCGACATGCTCCGCACGGTCGTCACCGAAGGGACCGGCGCCAAGATCAAGACCTGGTTCAAGAACTACGGCAAGATTCCGGTCGTCGGCAAGACGGGGACCACGCAAAATTACGGCGACGTCTGGTTCCAAGGCTACACGCCGGATATTACGCTGGGCGTCTGGGCCGGCTACGAGAAGCAGATTCATACGCTGTCGACCGACGGTCACGCGCGCGCCCGAGAGATCTGGGCGAAGGTGATGAACGCGGTCACCGACGCGCGGCCGGATCTGTTCCCGACCAAGTCGTTCGACAAGCCCGACGGCCTCGTCAGCATGACCGTCTCCAGCGTCAGCGGCAAGCTGCCGACCGATCTGACGAGACAGGCCGGGAAGCTGGTCACCGATCTCTTCAACAAGAAATTCGTGCCGACCGAAGAGGACGACGCGCTGGTCAAGATGAAGTACATCTCGTACAACGGCGTCAACTACGTGCCGCTGCCCGAGACGCCCGAAGACATGCTCCGCGAAGCGGTCATGGTCAAGCGGGAGCATCCGATCGACGCGCTTGTCGAGCAGCTGCAAGCCGCCCTCGGGAAAGTCGCGGCGAACAGCCGCAAATCGTTGTCCTATTACTTGCCGAAGGACGCAGCGGACAGCGCGCCGTCCAAGACCGACCCTCGGAAGGATGACGGGGCCGCGCCTTCTGCGCCGGGTAACGTACTGGCGGAGGCGCTGGACGGCGGCAAGGTCAAGATCTCGTTCACGCCGAGCGGCCAAGCCGACGTGGCGGGCTACCGCCTCTACCGGTCCTTGAACGGAGCGCCATACCAGAAGGTGGACGGGACCGTTCTGACCGGCGAGGAATCGAAGTTCATCAACTACATCACGCCGGGCAGCCTCGTCAGCTACTACGTGACGGCCGTCGATATCGGCGGGCACGAATCGGCGCAGAGCGCGACGTCGGGCGTCGGCGGGGACGGCAGCTACAATCCGGTCGATCCGAATCTGCCCCCGGTTGACGGACCGGGCAGTCCGAACGGCCCGGGGACGCCGAATCCGGGTCAAGGCGCCGCGCCTTCCGTCCCGAGCGGACTGACGGCGCAGCGGAGCGCCTTCGGCGTGACCTTCACTTGGACGGCCAACCCGGCCGCCGAGAACGTCACGCGCTACGAGATTTGGTACAGCGCCACCGAGAAAGGCAGCTACAAGCGGCTCGAATCCACATCGGACACGCGCCTTGAGTATTTCGAGCCGGATCCGACCGGTTGGTACCGCATCCGGGCCGTCAACGACAACGGCCGATCCGACTCGTCGGCATCGGTCGAGGTCAAGGCGGGCAATTGACGAGGGACCTCCCTCCTGCCCCATAAGCACAGAGAGGCCGGCATTCCCATACGGGAATGCCGGCCTCTTCGAATTGCTATAACGGATTAAAGTACGTACCCATGAATATGCTGCCGCTTAGTCCTCGATCGTCGACAAGTCGCCGGTCGGCAGGTTCAGCTCCCAAGCCTTCAGGACGCGGCGCATGATCTTGCCGCTGCGCGTCTTCGGCAATTTGTCCTTGAACTCGATCTCGCGCGGCGCGGCATGCGCCGACAAGCCGATCTTCACGAATTTGGAGATGTCGGCCTTCAGCTCATCGGACGGCTCGAAGCCTTCGCGCAGCGAGATGAACGCCTTGATGATCTCTCCGCGCAGCGGATCCGGCTTGCCGATGACGCCCGCTTCGGCGACGGCCGGATGCTCGACCAGCTTGCTCTCGACTTCGAACGGTCCGACGCGCTCGCCCGACGTGTTGATGACGTCGTCGATCCGCCCTTGGAACCAAAAGTAGCCGTCTTCGTCCCGGTAAGCGGAGTCGCCGGAGACGTACCAGCCGGGAATCCGGAAGTACTCCTCGTACTTCGCCGGGTTGTTCCAGATCTTGCGCATCATGGACGGCCACGGCGTGCGGATCGCGAGGTTGCCCATCCGCAGCGGCGGCAGCTCGTTGCCTTGATCGTCGATGATCGAGGCCTGTACGCCCGGAATCGGGCGTCCCATCGAGCCCGGCTTGATCTCCATGCGTGGGTAGTTGCAGATCAACTGCCCGCCGGTCTCCGTCATCCACCAGGTGTCGTGGATGCGCTGGCCGTATACTTTGTAGCCCCAACGGACGACTTCCGGATTGAGCGGCTCGCCGACGCTCAGCACATGCCGCAGGTTCGACAGGTCGTACGGCTTGACGGCTTCGTCGCCGGCGCCCATGAGCATCCGGAACGCCGTCGGCGCGCTGTACCAGACGGTAACTTTGTATTTTTGGAGCGTCTCGTACCAGTCCTGCGGGCTGAAGCGGCCGCCGCGAATGACGTTGGTCACGCCGTTCAGCCAAGGCGCGAAGATGCCGTAGGAAGTCCCCGTTACCCAACCCGGGTCGGCCGTACACCAGTAGACGTCGCCTTCGCGCAGGTCGAGGACGATCCGTCCCGTATAATAATGTTGAATCATGGCGTTCTGCGCATGATAGACGCCCTTCGGCTTGCCGGTCGAGCCGGAGGTATAGTGCAGGATCAACCCGTCTTCCCGGCCGAGCCACTCGATCTCCGCTTGCTCGGATGCGGCGGACATCGCTTGACCGAAGTCGACGATCCCTTCGCCCGCTTCTACGCCTTCGCCGTAGACGACGATATGCTTCAGCTCGGGCAGCTCCGACCGAGCGATGCGCGGCAAGAGGGCCGGGGTAGTGACGATCGCGACCGCGCCGCTGTCCTGCAGGCGATCCCGTACCGCGGTCTCCATGAACGCTTCGAACAGCGGGCCTACGACCGCGCCGACCTTGAGAGCGCCAAGCAAGCTGAAGTACAGCTCGGGCGTGCGCGGCATGAAGATGAACACGCGGTCGCCCTTGGCGATGCCCAGACCGCGGAGCACGTTGGCGAATTTGTTTGATTGTCGGGCCAGGTCCGCATAGGTGTAGCTCTCATCGCGAACGGCGTCGCTGTAATGCAGGGCGATGCGATCGCCTTTGCCGTTCTCCACGTGCCGGTCGATGGCTTCATACGCCATATTGACCTTCCCGGTCTGCGACCAGGAGAATTGCGCCTCGATGTCTTCCCATCGGAAATGTTGCACGGCCTCCTCATACGATTCGAGGTTTGCCTTTTCGGCCGTTACGGCCAATTTTTCTTCGTGTGCTGGGGTCATTTCCATCACCTTCCCGTTTGAATACATCCATTCCAAGCGCGAATGCGCTTACAACCGGGGCTCGCGCGGCCCGCCTATGACATTATATCACAGCTCCGCCAGGCTCGGCACGGAATGGGGAGGAGATTTTCAGCCAAGAAGGGACATTTTCGAAGAAAAAGAGGCGGTTCCTACGTATTATCGTGTATAATGACAGCAATCAAAGGAGAGATCGGCATGGAACATCTTAAGCGCTACCAGATGTTCACGCGGCCGGGCAAAGACGGCCCGATCGTCGTGGAAGGCCCCGTCGAGCCTGATCGGCTTCGGCAGTATCAGCTGCATTCGGCGCTAGATGCTTTCCGCAGGCCGCGGGAGCAGCACGAGGCGCTCGTCGAGATCGCCGGCCTGCCCGAGGGGCGCATCATCGTCGCCCGCGACGGAGAGACGGTCGTCGGCTACGTGACCTTCCATTATCCGGACGAAATGGAGCGCTGGTCCGAAGGCGGTATGGACGACCTCATCGAGCTGGGCGCGATCGAAGTCGCCGACGATTACCGCTCGCTCGGCCTCGGCAAGGCGCTCATCTTAGCAGCGTTCGCCGACGGGCAACTGGACAACGCGATCGTCTATACGACCGAATATTATTGGCATTGGGACCTGGACAGCAGCGGCCTGAACGTCTGGGAATACCGGGAGATGATGGAGAAATTAATGAAGTCCGTCGGGATGGTCTGGTTCGCGACGGACGATCCGGAGATCTGCGCGCATCCGGCGAACTGTCTGATGGTTCGGATCGGGAAGGACGTTCCGCTCTCATCGGCGGAGCAATTCGACCGCGTCCGGTTCCGGCAACGGTTCATGTACTGACGAAAGGAAGGCGACCCCTGTTGACTCTTTTCACCCACGAAGCGCTGTGGATCGACAGCACGGCTGCCGGTCGATATCGATTCCACGAGGATCATCCGTTCCACCCCATTCGCTTGGCCCTGACGGAGGATCTGCTCGACGCAAGCGGGGCCCTTCGTCCCGACCAGAAGTTGCAACCGCTGTCAGAACCGCCGGATGAAGCGCTCGCGTGGATCCACCGGCCGGACTATATCGCAGCCGTCCGCGCGCTCAGCGAGGAGACGCCAGCCGCGCAGGCCGTCGCTAGTGCCGCCCAGTTCGGCTTCGAGCCGGACGGGGATACGCCCTACTTTCCCGGCATGCACGAAGCGGCGGCGGCGATCGTAACCGGCTCGATCACGGCGGCCGAGGCCGTCATGTCGGGCCAGACGCGGCATGCGCTCCATCTAGGCGGCGGACTGCATCACGCGTTCCAGGACCGGGGAGCCGGCTTCTGCGTGTACAATGACGCGGCGGCGGCCATCCGCTGGATGACGCGCAAATACGCCGCCAAGGTGCTTTACGTCGATACGGACGTTCATCACGGGGACGGCGTGCAATGGAGCTTCTACACCGATCCCGACGTGTTCACCTTCTCGATCCACGAGACGGGCAAGTTTCTGTTCCCGGGCAGCGGCTTCGCCCACGAGCGCGGCGAGAGCTCCGGCTACGGCGCGTGCTTGAACGTGCCGGTCGAACCCTATACGGAAGACGACTCCTGGCTCGAGAGCTTCTCGACGGCGCTTGAGCGCGTCATCCGCGTGTTCAAGCCGGACGTCATCGTCAGCCAGCACGGCTGCGACGCCCATGCGCTGGATCCGCTGGCGCACGTCCACTGCAGCATGCGCATCTATCGCGAGATGCCCCGGCTCATCCACCGGCTCGCCCACGAATGGACGGACGGCCGCTGGATCGCGCTAGGAGGCGGCGGATACGAGCATTGGCACGTCGTACCGCGCGCCTGGGGCTTGCTGTGGCTGGAGATGACCGAGCATCCCCTGCTCGCCTCCATCGACGCTTCCCCGGTCGGAGCGCCGCTGCCCGCCGTCTGGCCCCGCGTCGTCTCGCCGCGCCGTCCGGACGATCTGCCCCGCACCTGGCTGGACGATACGGCCGCCTGGGCGCCGATGCCCCGGCGAGCGGAGATCGCGGCCAAAAACCTGGAAGTGCTCGCGCTGGCGCTGCAGCACCTCGGCTGAGCGGCTGGCATGTGCCTTTTGCTTGTTGCTCGTGCGGGAGTCATACAGGCGCGAATCGGGTCGTCAAGGTTGTGTGCGCCCAAGCTAGCCATGACCTAGCAATGGCAAAAGACCGTAAAGCAAGCCTCCCGGCTCCTTTGCGGTCTTTTTATTGTCTTTCTACGATGATCCCGCTCACTCAGGGACGTGTTTTGCGACACTTTTGGCTGTTATCCCGTTCGCTCAGGTATACATTTCTCGCGATGCTTTAGCCATTATCCCATTCGCTCAGGGAGACGTTTTTTACGACACTTTGACCATTATCCTCTTCGCTCAAGGACCGTTTTCCGCAATTTTTGGCCACTAGCTGTTCGCTCAGGCACACCATTTTCGCGACGCTTTGACCGTTATCCCCTTCGTTCTGGGACTCATTTTCCGCGACGCTTTGAACGTTATCCCCTTCGTTCAGGGACTCATTTTCCGCGAAACTTCGGCCATTATCCCGTTTGTTCAGCTCAGGAGGAATGTCGTTCAGCAAAAGTCGTTGGGCGCGCGGAACGTCCGAGCGATGAGGCGATATGCCATATGTACAGGTAATTCCAGCACGAACTTATGCCCTCCACTCAGGTCGAGCCCGATCCGGCGCGGCCGCGCCATCCATCGGGTAGAGTCGATTCGCGAGCGCCGCCGCACTTAGACCTGAGCGAAGGGGATATTGCGCAAAGCAAAGGCCTTTTATACGGCCCGGCCGCGTGATCCATCAGGTCGAACCTATCGACAGTGCCGCCTTCCTTGGACCTGAGCGAAGGGGATATTGCGCAAAGCAAAGGCCTTTTAAAGCCCCTGCACCATCTCGTTCACGATCGCAAACGAGCGATTCGCCGCCGTCACCGTGAACTCCGCGAAGTTCACGTCGGCCGAGCCGTCGGCCTTATCCGACATCGAGCGGATGACGACGTACGGCACTTCGTTCATCGCGCACACCTGCGCGACCGCGGCCCCCTCCATCTCCGTGCAGGTGCCGTTCAGCTCCTCATGGAGCTGGCGCACAACGGCGCGATCGGCGATGAACTGATCGCCCGACAGCACTTTGCCGGTCTTGCAGTGTCCCGGAAATACTTTCTCCCCGGCAGCGACAGCCAGCTGCACGAGCGCCTGACCCGCCGGCCATTCGGACTCCGCCTGGTAAGGAATCACCCCGCGGGCGTACCCGAGCGGCGTGACGTCCATATCGTGCTGCATGCTGCTCGTGGAGATGACGATATCCCCAATCTCCAGCGAAGGATCCAATGCGCCCGCGACGCCGGTGAAGATGACTTTACTTGCGTTGAATCGGTCGATGAGGACTTGCGTGCAGACGGCCGCGTTCACTTTGCCGACTCCGGATTTGCAGATAACGACCTGCTTGCCATGCAAGGATCCGGCCAAGTAACGAATGCCGGAGCGCTTCAGCTCCACGGCGTCGTCCAGGTGTTCGAGCAGCAGATCGATCTCTTCTTGCATGGCGCCGATAATTCCGATCATCGATATCTCCCTTTCCCGTCTTCAATGTAAGAGGCCCTGCCGCGGGCGTCTGGCTCCCCGCGCAGGGCGACTGTGTTAGCCTATGACTGCGGTCTCCGGCGCTCCCGCGGGAGTATCGCATACGGCGATTACTGCAGAGCCGCCACAGAGCTGCGGACGATCAGCTCATGCGGAAGCACGACGCGCGATTGCTCGACGTTCTCCTTTTTCATGAGCTTCGTGAGCAGCCGCATCGAGACGGCGCCGATGTCGTACATCGGCTGGGCGACGGTCGTCAGCTGCGGACGTACCATCGAAGCCATGCGGATGTTGTCGACGCTGATGACGGATACATCTTCGGGCACCTTCAAGCCTTCGTCCTGAATGCTGTGGATGGCGCCGATCGCCATCTCGTCCGTCGCCGCGAAGACGGCGGTCGGCCGGTTGGACAGCCCGAGGAAATGCTGCATCGCTTCGATGCCTGATTCGTAGCGATAGTTCCCGATGCGCACGTAGTCCTCATCGAAGGGAATGCCGGCTTGCTCCAGCGCCTTCTTGTAGCCCTGATAGCGCGCGTAACCGTTCGCCGGGTCCTGCAGCGTGCCGCTGATCATCGCGATCTTACGGTGGCCTTCCGCGATCAGCCGTTGCACGGCGTCGAAGGCGGCCGACTCGTGATCGATGTCGACGGAAGGCATGGCGCCCTTCTCGTCCGTCGTCGCGCAGAGGACGATCGGCACGTTGGACGTATTGAACGCCTGCAGATGCTCGTCCGTCACCGCGCCGCCCATGAAGAGCAAGCCGTCCACTTGCTTCTCCAGCAGCGTGTTGATGACGCGGATCTCCTTCTCCTTGCGCTTGTCGGCGTTGCAGAGAATGATGTTGTAGTGATACATGTTCGCGATATCTTCGATTCCCCGCGCGACTTCGGCGAAGATGGCGTTCGCGATGTCGGGAATGACGACCCCTACGGTCGTCGTCTTCTTGCTGGCGAGCCCGCGCGCGACCGCATTCGGCCGGTAGCCGAGGCGCTCGATCGCCTCGTACACCTTTTTCCGCGTCTGGGGCTTCACGTTCGGATTGTTGTTGACAACCCGGGATACCGTGGCCATGGATACGCCGGCTTCCCGCGCTACGTCATAAATGGTTACCGTCACATTCACCGCTCCAATGTTCATGAATGGCCGCTGAGCTGCAAGCCTGTCCATGGGATAATAAGGTAATGATACGACAAATCGGGGCAATCCGCAATGACCGCAGTGCCGTAACACCGCGAAATCTCAGGGTTTTAGGAGATGTCGCCCGCTGTCTGAGGCGCGCCAAGTTTCTCGCTCAAAAAGTCGTAAGTGATCCGCCAATGCGATTCGTCCCACTGCGGCTTGCCGTCTTGGACGAGAATCGCCTGCGGGGATTTGTGCTGGACGCCGAGCGTCTCCGCGATCGCATTGCTGACCGGACGCTCTTCAATGACGTGCACGATGGCAAAATCCATCGGGGCTGCGGTCGCGTCTGCCATATAGTGCTGCAATTCCTCATGCGCGCCTGCGCTGATCGGACACTGCGTACTGTGTTTAAAGAGAAGCAGGGGGCGAGCTGCCGAACCGTTCAGCGCTTCTTCCCATTGCTCGAGCGTCGTCAGACGCTTCGCTTCCGCCATCCGCCATTCCTCCTTGAAAATCATCGTGTTGATTTTCATGGTATCAGAAATGACGTTATTACGCAAAAAAAGCGGAGCTCGGGCTCCGCTCTTCGCCTTACGATATGTATTGTGCGCTTAATTGCGAGAGCCGTTCCCTCAGCTCCGCCATCCAGGCTTCGTCTCCGACCGACGAGGCGACGAGCCACAGATCCAGCAGCTCGTTCGTCCGTTCTTCGGTGACCCGGGCGACCATTGCCGGACGCAGCGGCTTCGAATGGCTCTGGGCATGGCTCAGGACGCCCGCCCATTCGTGAATCTCGTCGAAAGGGATCGTCTGCGCGTGCGGCTGCGAACCCAACCGGCCCACCAGCACGCCCAAATCCGATTTCACGCCGGGGAACACTTCATTGCGCGAGCACCGCTCGCAAGTGTAGACGGGCACGTTGGAGATGTTCACTCGCTTGGCGTAAAGCACCGACCTCAAGGTCAAGCTCATGTCATCTCCGCATGAACAACGTTTGAACAACGGGGCTCTCTCCTTACACGATCTTAACAGGGTTGCCGGCTTGCAACCGGCCGTTCCCCGCTACCCGTTGTATTCGCCCCCGCCGCGCCGTTCTCCTGCCGGTTTATCCGCTGTAATTTCTGGTACGGCTTCCTCTAAGCCGCCATAACCGCCATACGACGAGCACTACAGCCGCGGCCGCGGCGCCGATCCCGTCGTGCAGCAGATCGGCCCAGTCGGGCGAACGGCCGGGCACGTAGGCTTGATGCCATTCGTCCGTAGCCCCGTACGCGATGCTGAGTAGGATGACGTAGAGCGCGCGGCGGGCATCGATCCGGCGAAAACCAAAACCGTACGCGAACGTCAGCGCCAGCACGAAGTAAGCGAAGTAGTGGACCGGGTCGAAGCTCTTCAATCCGGGGAACAGCTCTTGGGCCCAGGGCAGCCAGCCGTCGAGCTGATTGCCCGTCCGGGCGGACAGCAGAAAGATGATGAGCATGCAGGCCGCAGCCGGCAGCCATCGCCACAGAGGGGCGGTCATGGAGGATTTGCGGGTGGAACGCATGGCGTGTCTCCTCTCGGTGCGCGGATGTGCGCTGCATTGGATTATGGTACGATAAGAGCGATTGCCGTCTTGCGATATCTTGATATGCATGGAGGAACTTCGATGTCTGAGACCAAACGGGTCATCTGTCTGATCGACGACGAGTTCGAGGATCTCGAGCTCTGGTATCCGGTCTATCGCGCGCGCGAAGAAGGCGCGACCGTCCTGTTCGCCGGGCCGGAAAAAGGCCGCAAGCACATCGGCAAGTACGGCGTTCCCGCCGTCGCCGACCTCTCCTACGCCGAACTCGACGCGGAGCGCTGCGACGGCCTGCTCGTCCCGGGCGGATGGGCGCCGGACAAGATCCGGCGGGACGAGCGCGTCCAAGCGTTCGTCCGGGCGATCGACGCGGCCGGCAAGCCGATCGGACAGATCTGCCACGCGGGTTGGGTGCTCATCTCGGCCAAGATGCTGCAGGGCCGGAAGGTCACCTCGACGCCGGGCATCCGCGACGATATGGAGAATGCCGGCGCGATCTGGTTTGACGAAGCGGTCGTCGTCGACGGCAACCTCGTCTCCGCGCGCCGGCCGCCCGATCTGCCGGAATACGCGAAAGCGTTCTGCGACGCGCTGTACGGACGTTAAGATCGCGTAAAAGGGACCCTGCGGACAACTGCCGCAAGGTCCCTTGTCGCTTCCCGCGAGGCGCATGGACAAAGTTTGCGGCGTCCGGGCGGACGCTTCGGGAACGTCCGGGCCAGCGCCGGGTATCGGTCCGACGGCTAGACGCCCGGCTTGACCTTGCCCTCCGCGAGCGCCGTCTCGGCGTGGAACCGCTCGAGCCGCTCGGTGATCTCCAGCGCGGTCGGCAGCTGGAACAGCTCCTGGAACAGCTGGCGGCTCTGCTGCGCGGGGGTGCGGAGCATCGCGTCCTTCACCGGCAGGATCGCCTGCGCCGAGAGGCTAAGCTCATGTACGCCAAGTCCCAGCCAGATCGGCATCGCGCGGACGTCGCCGGCGAGCTCGCCGCAGACGCTGACGGGAATGCCGTACCGGCCGGCGGCTTCGGTGACGGTCCGCAGCATGCGGATGATCGCCGGATGGAACGGCTCGTACAGATGGCTGATCTGCTCGTTCATCCGGTCCACGGCCAACGTGAACTGCACCAGATCGTTCGTGCCGATGCTGAAGAACGATACTTCCGCGGCCAGCAGGTCGGCGATGAGCACCGCCGCCGGCACTTCGATCATGACGCCGGTCGGCAGCCCGCCGCGGTACGGCACCCCTTCCGCCGCGAGCTCGCGTTCCGCCTCGGTCAGAAGCGCGTTCGCTTCCCGCACCTCGGTGAGGGAGGCGATGAGCGGATACATGATCTGGACGTCGCCGTGCGCGGCCGCGCGCAGAATCGCCCGAAGCTGAATCTTGAACAGGTCCTTGCGGTCCAGGCTGAACCGGATGGCCCGATAGCCGAGGAACGGGTTGTCCTCCTCCGGCATCTCGTAGTAGTCGAGCTGCTTGTCTCCGCCGATATCGAGCGTACGGACGATCAGCGGCTGGCCGTTCAGCTTTTCGGCCGCCGCCCTGTACACTTCGTATTGCTCCTCTTCCGTCGGGAACGACGTGCGGTCCATGTAAAGGAATTCCGTCCGGAACAGACCGACGCCCTCCGCCCCGCTCGCGAGCGCCGCATCCAACTCCTTGACGGAGCTGATATTCGCGGCCAGGATCAGGCTCTCGCCGTCGGGCGTCACCGCCGGCACCTGCGCGAGCGACTGCAGCTGCTCGCGCGCCACGAGGTGCCGCTTGCGCAGCTCCGTGTACTGCGCCACCGTCTCGGCGTCCGGCATGACGTGCAGGAGTCCCGCTCCGCCGTCCATGATGAGCAGATCGCCCGTCGCGATCGGCGCCTCCAGTTTGGCTTCGACGCCCATGACGAGCGGGATGCCGAACGCGCGCGCCATGATGGCCGAATGCGACGACGGACTGCCGACCATCGTGACGATGCCTAGCACGACGTCGGGCTTCAGATGAATCAGCTGCGAAGGCGTCAGCTCGCGCACGACGAGAATGAACGGTTGGGTGTCGGTCGGAAGCGCGATCTCGGGCACGCCCAGCAGATGCTTCAGCAGCCGGTTGCCGACGTCCTTGATGTCGAGCGCCCGCTCCTTCATGTAGTCGTCGTCGAGCAGATCGAACATCGTCACGAAATGGTCGATGGCTTCCTTCACGGCCACTTCGGCCGCTTTATACTGACGTTGGATGATGCCTTGGATCTCGTTCATGAACACGGGATCGTCCAAGATCGCCAGATGCGCGTCGAAGATGCTCGCCTCCTGAATGCCGACCGCTTCGTCGAGCTCGCTCTTCATTTGATGAATTTCCGTCTTGGAGCGGTTGACCCCCTCGTAGAGACGGTCGAATTCCAGCGCGAGATCGCCGACGTCGATCTTCTGTTCGGGCATCTCCCACTCCCAGTTCGGCAGCACGAACGCCTTGCCGATCGCGATGCCTTCCGAAGCCGCTAGCGCTTGAATCATGACTCTACCCCCTTGTTCTCTCTCTCCCGCACGACGACGGACATGACCGCGGCCTGGCCTTTCTTCACCGTCTTAAACGGCGCGTAGCGCCAGGACCGGACGATGTCCGAGTTGGTGATCACCATCGGCGTCGCCAGCGATTTGGCTTCCGCCTTGAGCGTCGGCAAATGGAACCGGATCAGCGGCTGGCCGGGGGTCACTTCGTCCCCCTCCTTCACGAGCGCCGTGAAGCCCTTGCCTTTCAAGTGCGATGTATTGATGCCGATGTGCAGCAGCACTTCTAGCCCTTCGGGCGTCTGTATGCCGATCGCGTGAAGCGTCGGGTAGAGGTGAATGATCTTGCCCCTCACCGGCGCGACCAGCTCGCCTTTGTCCGGGATGAAGGCCACGCCGCGTCCGACGAGCTTCTGCGCGAAGATCGGATCGTCGACCTCCTCGAGCGGGATCATCCGACCCTGCACCGGCGCGTGGAACTGGACCTGATGCACGTCCAGCTGCATCAGCTTGGCGATCTCTCCGCGGATAAGGTCGGAGTAAGTGCCGAACACCACCTGCACGTGGCCGCTGCCCAGCCGGATTACGCCCGCCGCGCCCAGATGCCGCAGCGCCTTGACGTCAATCCGACGATCGTCGGCGAGCGTCAGGCGCAGCCTCGTGATGCACGCTTCGAGGTGGACGATGTTCTCTTTGCCGCCGAGCGCTTGGAGCACGAGCGGCGCGCGATACGGAATGTCGCCCGCCCAGTCGTCCAGCCGCGTCGAATCCTCGCGCCCCGGCGTGGACAGCTGGAACTTGCGGATGCTCCAGCGGAACAGCACGTAGTAGACGAGGCCAACCGCGAGACCGAGCGGGATGATCAGCCATCCCCGCTGGGAGATGCGCAGGTTGATGATGTATTCCAGCGCCCCGGCCGAAAACGTGAAGCCCGAACGGACGCCCAGCTCGTAGGTCAGCCACATGACGCCGCCCGAGATGAGCGAATGCACAAGGTACAGATAAGGCGCCACGAACAGGAACGCGAACTCGACGGGCTCCGTGACGCCGGTCAGGAAGGCCGTCAGCGCCGCCACGCGGAATTGCTTGGCCGTCTTCGGCTTCAGATCCTCGCGAGCTTCGTGAATGATGGCGTAAGCGATCGCGGGCAGCGCGAACATGATGATCGGATAGAGACCGGCCATGTAGATGCCCGCGGACGGGTCGCCGGCGAAGAATCGCGGCAAGTCTCCGAAGAAGACGCCGCCGCCCGGCGTCTGATACTCGCCTACCTGGAACCAGAACAGATGATTCAACAGATGGTGAAGGCCGAAGGCGACGAGAATCCGGTGCAGGAAGCCGTACAGGAAGACGCCGAAGCCGCCCGCCGAATTCACGATGTCGCCGGAAGCGTTGATCCAGGCGAGCACCCCCTGCCCGACGCCGATCATGAGCCAGGCGAACAGGAACGACACGGCGCTCATGAAGATCGGCACGAAGCGCGAGCCGCCGAAGAACTGCAGCGACTCCGGCAGTTGGAACGACTTGAACCGCTCGCTCGCCCAACCCGACAGGATGCCGATGACGACGGCCGCGAACATCGAAGGCTGCACGCCGCCGGGGTCGAAGCTCGCCGTGACCGCCCCGAAGATGAGCATGCCCGACAGGGCGGCCATCCCCGCGTGAACCGACTGATTGGAGAGTCCTAGCGCGATGCCGACGGCGAACACATAGGGAATGTACTGGAACATGGCCATGCCCGCCGCATGGAGCAGATCGGGCGCCGTCGGCCAGCCGAACGAATCCCAAGGCAGGCGCGACAGGAGCAGGAAGACGGAGGCGGCGGGCAGCACCGTCATCGGCAGCATCATCGCCCGTCCCAGCCGTTGGAGGAAGCCCACGCCGAACATGATCTTCGGAACCTCTCCTTTCTATGGTTGTATAGAATGGAAGCGCTCTTGATGACGACAAATCAAAACGGCTTTGCCGACTTCTCTGAAGACGCGCCGTATCCCATTCGGGATGAGAAATAAACGGGGACGGGCTCCGCGAAGCGCAGCGCGACTTCGGCGGAGTCCGTCCCGGCTTGGAGCGGCCGATTTACTGTTTGCCGTGGGGCAGCAGGATGGAATCCTCGACTTTGATGCAGCGGTCCATGATGATCGTGAGACCGCCCGCTTGCGCGATCCGCGCCGCTTCGTCGTTTGCGATGCCGAGCTGCAACCACAGCACCTTCGCCCCCGCGGCCACCGCTTCCTCCGCGATGGGCGGCGTGTGCTCCGGCCGGCGGAAGACGTTCACGATATCGATCGGCTCGGGGACGTCCGCCAGCTTCGCATAGCATTTCTCGCCGAGGATCGTCTCCGCGTTCGGATTGACCGGGATGATCCGGTACCCTTTGCGCTGCATCGCCTCCGATACCATGTGGCTCGTCTTCGACGGATCGTCCGACAGGCCGACGACCGCGATCGTGTTCGCGTGCTGCAGGATCGTCTTGATCTCCTCGCGCGACGGATTCTCGAATGCCATAAGGCTTCACCCTCCAAGGAACAAAATGGGCTTGCGGTTCCCTTATTCTACCCACTGCACCTGCGCGCCAAGCGCCCGCAGGTGATCGAAGTAGTTCGGGTACGACTTCGCGACGTGGTGCGCGTCCTTGATGCGGATCGGCTGCTTGGCGCGCAGGCTGACGACCGTCAGCGCCATGATGACGCGGTGGTCGTAGTGCGCGTCGACCTCGACGCCGCCCTCGACGCCCTCCGGACGGCCGTGCACGATGATCTCGTCGCGCCTCTCCTCGACGTTCGCGCCGGCTAGGCGCAGCTCGTTCAGGTAATCCGTGATGCGGTCGCACTCCTTGTAGCGGAGGTTCTCTACATTATAGAACCGGGACGTCCCTTCGGCGAATACCGCGGCGGCGACCATCGCGAGCACGCCGTCCGTAAATTCGTCTCCGTCGAACTCTCCGGCGGTGAGCTTGCCGTTGCCCCTCACGTGGACGACGCCGTTCTCGTGCGTCAGCGGCACGTTCATCGCCTTCAGGACGTCGACGACCGCGCGTTCGCCCTGCTTGCTCTGCTCGAGCAGTCGGTGCACCGTCACGTCGGACGTCGTCACTGCGGCCGCGGCCAGAATGGCCGCCGAACCGGGATAGTCGCCCTGTACCGTGTATTCCTGCGCCTTGTAAGCTTGACGGCCCGGGACGCGATAGCGCATCAGATCTTCGGACGCTTCGACGACGATGCCCGCTTGCGCCAGCACCTCCAGCGTCTGGCCGATGACGACTTTGGACTTCAGGTCGTGCAGCACTTCGATCTCGCTGTCCTCGTCCAGCAGCGGCGTCAGGAACAGCAGCGCGCTCAGGAATTGGGAGCTGACGCTGCCGGACACCTGGATCTTGCCGCCGCGCGGCGCGCCGCCGCGGATCGTGATCGGCAGCTTGCCTTCGCGGTGCTCGATCGCAACGCCCATGCTCTGCAGGGCTTGGATCAGGTCGTCGTGCGGCCGCTTGCCCAGCGACTCCGGATAGTTGTTCACGAACGTGACTTCCGGGAGCAGCGCCGCGACCGCCATCAGGAAGCGCAGGACGGCGCCGGCGTTGCCGACGTCAAGCTCCTGGATCTGGCGGGGATGCTTGCCGAAGCCGGTGATGACGATCCGCTCGTCGTCTTCCTCGATGACGGCGCCCAGGTCGCGCACGCAGCGGCGCAGCGCGTCGCTGTCCTCGCTGTGCGCGGGATACCGGATCGTGCTCGTGCCGTCCGCGAGGGCGGCGACGAGCAGATAGCGGGTCGTATAATTTTTGGAGGACAACGCCTGAAGTTCACCTTGCAGCCGCCCCGTAGGCGTCACGATCATATCCATCTGTACATACGCTCCTTCTATACGTCTAACACGGTTATGTCATTCATCGGATCGCCCGGCCGATCGTCCAGCCCGCCGCGAATGCCGCCCAACCGCCCAGGTACGTCGCGGCCGCGTAGCCGGCAAGCTGCCGCCCGCGCCCTTCGCGCCGCATCGTCGCCTTCTGAACGTTCAGCGTCGAATAGGTCGTCAATCCGCCCAGGATTCCCGTCCCTAAGAACGCATAGGTCGCTGGCTGATCGTCTCGCCAGTCCAACCCGGCCAAGATGCCCATGGCGAGCGAGCCGCAGACGTTCACGGCAAGCGTCGCGTAGTGGGGCTTGGACTTGCGCAGGGCGGCATAGCGCGATGCGCCGTAACGCAGCAACGCGCCGATCGTACCCCCTAGACCGACCAAGCCGGCGATCTGCCAATGAGTCAAGTCTGCCGCCCCCTTCCCCAAGAGAGGCCGAGCGCCGCGAGGCCCCAGCCGACCAGCCCGCTAGCGGCCGCGTACACCGCGGCGGACAGATAGGCTTGATGCTGGACCATTCCCCAGAGCTGCGCATTGAAAGCGCTGAATGTCGTAAAGGCGCCAAGAAATCCGGTGCCGGCGGCTTCTCTCAGCCAGGCCGCCAGGGGGCGCCGCATGGCGTACCCCAGGAGCAGCCCCAGCAAGAACGAGCCGCTTAAGTTAATGAACAGGGTCGCCCATGGCCACCCCGCTCCCCCGCCGTCCGGCAGGAGCAGCGTCAGGCCGTAGCGGGCGGCGGCGCCGAAGAATCCCGCCACGGCGACCGCGATCGTTGCGCCCATTCCCTATCGCTTCCTTGCCGCAGTTGATTTGTCAGGCTTGCCGCCGTATTCTTAGGAGGAGTCTGAACCTAATCGGTAAACGGAAAGGAACGATCCCGATGAGTACCTTCGAGACGACGACCGTCGAACAATTAAAGGCCCGGCTCGATGCCGGAGAGAAGATTCATCTCATCGACGTCCGCGAGGACGACGAAGTCGCCCAAGGCATGATCCCCGGCGCCGTGCATATCCCGCTCGGCACGATCCCGCAGCGGCTGGACGAGATTCCGCGCGAAGGCGAAGTCGTCTTCATCTGCCGCAGCGGCGGCCGCAGCGGACGCGCCTGCGAATACCTCGCGGAGCTCGGCTTCGAGAAGCCGGTCAACATGCTCGGCGGCATGCTCGCCTGGAACGAGCTATAACACCTCGCGGAGCACCAGCTCCGCGATCTCTTCGGGCGTCCGCCCGGACGTGTCGACCGCGACGTGCGCGAAGTCGTACGCGTGCCGCCTCGCGGCGAGCAGCGCGTCGATGCGCGCCTCGGCGTCGCCGGCGAGCAGCGGCCGGCCCGCGGCCTCGCCGCCCGCGATGACGCGGCGCAGCAGCGTCTCGCGGTCCGCCGTCAGGGCGACGACGAGCCCGTCCGCCAGCATGGCGGCGCGGTTCTCCTCGCGCAGGACGGCGCCGCCGCCCGTGGCGACGATGCGCCGCTCGCCGGCGAGTACGTCGCGGATGACCGCGCTCTCCAGCTCCCGGAACGCCGACTCTCCTTCGTTCGCGAAGATCTCCGGGATGCTGCGTCCGGCGCGCCGCGCGATCTCGTCATCCGTATCGATCCGGGACCAGCCCAGCCGGTCCGCGAGCAGCTTGCTCACGGTCGATTTGCCCGTCCCCATAAAGCCGACCAGCACGACGTTGCGGCATTTGTACTCCTCGCTAGACACCCTATTCCCCACTCTCACGTGACATGGCCTGTACGCTTTTCCTATCATAGCATATCGACTGCAGGTATAAAATGACGACTTTTACCGTAAGGATGATAGTGTAAAACAAGTCCTTCTCCAAAGGTGTGATGCCAGATGGAACCTACGCGGACAACCGGTCGGCCGCTCCCCGCTTCCGACATGCTTCGCCGCTTGCAGAACCCGGACTACCCGCTCTGCCGGGACGACGTGCTCTGGGCGCTCGACTTCATCAAAAGAAAAGTGGCCGATGGAGCGCCCGAATGGTCGGAGCTCGATCGGCCACAGTTGCTGGCGCACTTCGCGTGCTACGCCAGCCTCGCCATGCACCTCGTGCAGCGGCAGAGCCTTTGCGCCGAGGATGCGGAATGCTTGCGCGCCATGCTGTCGGACATGCTGTAAAGACGCGGCTGCGCGAGAATTAGTTGTGCAGCCAGTTGTGGTGGAACGTGCCTTCCTTGTCCAGGCGCTTGAACGTGTGCGCGCCGAAGTAGTCGCGCTGCGCTTGGAGCAGGTTGGCCGGCAGACGCTCGGAGCGGTAGCTGTCGTAGTATGCCAGGGCGCTCGCGAACGAAGGCACCGGAATGCCGTATTGGACGGCCGTGCCGACCACTTCGCGCCAGGCGTCCTGATACGATTCGACGACGCCCTTGAAGTACTCGTCCAGCAGCAGGTTGCGCAGCGCCGGGTCGCGGTCGTAGGCATCCTTGATGTTCTGCAGGAAGCGGGCGCGGATGATGCAGCCGCCGCGGAAGATCATCGCGATGTTGCCGTACTGCAAGTTCCAGTTGTACTCATCCGAAGCCGCGCGCATTTGCGCGAAGCCTTGCGCGTAGGAGCAGATCTTGCTCGCGAACAGCGCTTTGCGCACGCTCTCGATGAATGCCGCCTTGTCGCCCGTGAACGCGGACGTCTTCGGTCCCTTGAGCACTTTGCTCGCGGCGACGCGCTCTTCCTTCATCGCGGACAGGAAGCGGGAGAAGACGGATTCCGTGATGATGGACAGCGGCACGCCCAGATCGAGCGAGCTTTGACTCGTCCACTTGCCGGTGCCTTTCTGGCCCGCGGAGTCGAGGATGACGTCGACCATCGGCTTGCCGGTCTCCGGATCCTTCTCGGCGAAGATGTCGGTCGTGATCTCGATCAGGTAGCTGTCGAGCTCGCCCTTGTTCCATTCTTTGAAGATCTCGTGCAGCTCGTCCGTGGAGACGCCCAGTACGTCCTTCAGCAGCTGGTAGGCTTCGCAGATCAGCTGCATGTCGCCGTACTCGATGCCGTTGTGCACCATCTTCACGTAGTGGCCCGCGCCGTCCGGTCCGATGTAGGTACAGCAAGGGTCGCCGTTCACCTTCGCGGAGATGCCCGTCAGGATCGGCTCGACGAGACGGTAAGCTTCTTCAGGTCCGCCCGGCATGATGGACGGGCCTTTGAGCGCGCCCTCTTCGCCGCCGGATACGCCGGTGCCGATAAAGTTGAAGCCGCGTTCGGTCAGGTCATTGCTGCGGCGTTGGGTGTCCGGGAAGTAGGCGTTGCCGCCGTCGATGATGATGTCGCCCTTGTCGAGGTGCGGCGTCAACGACGCGATAGTCGCGTCGGTGCCGGAGCCCGCTTGCACCATGATCAGAATCTTGCGGGGCTTCTCGAGCGAAGCGACGAACTCTTCGACGGAGTACGTCGGCACGAGGTTCTTGCCTTTGCCGTCCGTGTTCATCAAGTCGTCTGTCTTCTCCCGGGAGCGGTTATAGACGGCTACCTTGAAGCCGCGGCTCTCGATGTTCAATGCCAGGTTGCGTCCCATGACGGCCATGCCGACGACGCCGATGTTTGCTTTAGACATGTTTCGTTTCCTTCCTTTGAACCGTATTTTTCCCATGCCGATCCTCACGGCTTCGCCGCGATTCAACATTGCTTATTGTACTCTTTTTACCCCGATATGAAAACTATCTTTCTGCTTTCATCCGTTCCAGGAAAAGTCCAGCGCGTCCAAGAACGCCTTGGCCAGCGTGAGATGTCCGCCCGTGCTCGGATGAACGCGGTCCCAGGCGATCGTTGCCGGATAGATGTGCGCCAGCACCTTGTCGAACGCGGCCTGCGTGTCGACGAACAGCGTACCGTGTTTCTCGGCCGTCCGCTTCACGATCGCGCCGTAGGCGTCCATCGTCGCCCGCATGGCGTCGCCCTTGTTCGGCTCGAGATAGAACGGCGTCATGAGCACGATGCCTTTAACCGTTTTCTTCGTCTTCTCGACGAGCGCGTCCAGCGTCGTCTCGTATTCGTCCGCGTACACGTGGGATTCCTTGATGTAAGGCTGATCGTACTGGCGCCAGACGTCGTTCGTGCCGATCATGACCGACAGCCAATCGGGCTTTAGATCGAGCACGTCCGTCTGCCACCGCGCATTCAGATCGCGGACCGTATTGCCGCTCGTTCCCACGTTGACGATCCGTACCGCCGTCTGCGGATAGACCGTCTGGAGCAGCCCGTCCACCAGCGAGACGTACCCCCTGCCCAGACCGTCGCCAAGACCTTCCCCGATCGGCCGGCCCCGCCCGCAATCCGTGATGGAATCGCCGATCATGACCAACTTGTCGCCATGCGCTAACTTCATTCTGATTCCTCCCCTTCCACATTATTCACATCCCACATTTTAACCGTTCAACGCGGAAAAGGATAGAACGAAAAACGGACGTCCCCAAGGAACGTCCGTTATCGGTATGTGGCGTTAACGTCGGCTTAAAGCTCAAGCTGCAGACTTTCGGTGCGCATGACCGCCAGCTTCTGCTTGCATGCTTCCGCATCCTCGGATCGTCCTTCCTGCAAGGCTTCGTGAAGCATCGCGAGCTCGTAATCGATTTCAAGACGCAAGACGCCCGCCCGGTGCTCGGCTCTCTTGGATTTATAGGCCTGAATCATGTCTTCTACCGTAATCTGAGGGCGCTTCTGGAAAATAATCCGATGTTCCATGCCTGACACCTCCACGAGACGTATGATTTCACCAAACATGATGTTCTCGATGAGTACCTGACGATCTCGAAACCGCTTGACGACGGCGTGCCCCCGGGAGTCGTTGATCAGCTTCTCGATGAAGTAGGCCAGCTTCTCGTCCTTGACGAGATAATCTCCCACCATCTTGTAGCGGTTCTGGGTGCGTTGGAAGCGTAGCTTGAGCAGCTTGCGCCCGGTCCGGACGGAGATGAGGAACTGATGCTCGCTCTCGTTCCAATAGAGGGAATAGCCTTCTTGGATGAGCTCCCGGATCAAATTCTGTATCTGCCTGCGATCGAATCGAAGCTCTAGGTTGCAGTATTCGACTTCGTGGCTTCGGTTCACGGCCATCCCCCCTCCTGCGGCGTCTACACAGACTGAGATGTTGACCGAATTGTCTGAATATTGTTGCTTACTCTTATCTTATACTTCATCATATGTTCTGGCAACTTGGTTTCTTGACTATTTTCCAGTATAGTGAGGGCAAATCGCATACAGAATTTTTCTTGAGGTGACATTCATGCAATCGATCGTCAATACCGGATTCCCGGGGTTCGCCGAAGTGGACTTCGAAGCTTTGAAGACGCCCGGCCTGGAAGGGCGGATGGAAGCCATCATCCACCAAGTGCGGCCCAAACTGACCGCTTTGGGGGAGACGCTCGCCCCCGTGCTCGCCGGCTTGTGCGACGAGCCTATGTACCCGCACGTGGCCAAGCACGCCCGGCGCTCGGTGAACCCGCCCGACGACACTTGGGTCGCCTGGTCCCGCCATCCGCGCGGCTACAAGGCGCATCCGCATTTCCAGATCGGGCTGTGGTCCACGCACCTGTTCATCCAATTCGCGATCATCTACGAGAGCCCGAACAAGTCCGTCTTCGCCGAACGCGCCGCGCGCGAACTGGACTCCGTCCGTTCGGCCGTCCCGGCGGACTATGTCTGGTCCAAGGACCATATGCTTCCGAAGGGTACGCCGCATCGCGAGATGTCGGACGAAGAGCTGACCGCTTGGCTGGCCAGGCTGAAGACGGTCAAAGCCGCGGAAGTGACGTGCGGCTTGCACCTTCGCCGCGGCGATCCTTTGCTCGCCGATGGCGACGCGCTGCTCGGCCGCGCGGAAGAGGTTTACCGCACCCTGATGCCCTTGTACAAGCTTTCGTTCTAAAGAAAGCGCCTCCGCTTATCTATTTCAGGCCGGCTTAGCGGACAGGGCGGTCCCCTGCCATCTCGATGGCATGCGGGGACCGCCCTGTTTGGTTTGTATGCGTTAAGCCGCGACGTTCTGCCGCTGCGCCCGGCGCTGGCGGCGGGACTTGCGGAAGAACAGCAGCTCGTAGAGGCAAGGGACGATGACGAGCGTGAGCAGCGTGGAGACGACCAGGCCCCCGATGACGACGATCGCCAGGCTCTGGGACACGATGCTGCCGCTCTCCGACGTGCCGAATACGAGCGGGAGCATGGCGCACACGGTGGCGATGGCCGTCATGAGGATCGGACGCATCCGGGTGCCCGCCGCTTCCAGCAGCGCTTCGCGAATCGTCATCTTCTGCTCGTTCTGCTTCACGCGGTCGATCAGGACGATCGCGTTCGTCACGACGATCCCGATGAGCATCACGACGCCGAAGATGGCGGTGAAGTCCGGCGTGACGCCGGACACGATCAGGCCGAGCACGGCGCCGATCGGCACGAATAGAATGGATGCCATGATCGCAAGCGGCGCCCGAAGGGTTTTGAACGTGAAGACCATGATCAGGTACACGATGCCGATCGAGACCATCATCATCATGAAGAGGCTGGAGAAGTCCGCCGATTGGTCGGCCGAAGCGCCGCCGACGAACAGCTTGACGCCTGCCGGCGGAATGACGTCCTTCATCGCTTTCTTGATCTCGCCGCCGACGATCGACAGCTGGCTAGGCTCTACCGTCGCGGATACGCGAACGTAGCTCTTGCCGTCCTTGTGATAGAACTTCGTCGGCATCTCCGCTTTCACCCACTGCGCGACGCTCGATACCGGCTTCGGTCCTTGATCCGTGACGACCGTAATCTTCGACAGATCGTCGGCGGTCGTCGGCTTCAAGACGGGTTCCATCATCACGGGCATCGACTGCCCGCCCGCGTTCAGCGTTCCGATCGGCACCGGGTTCAGCATGCCCTGCAGCTGCGAAGCGATATCTCCCGCCTTGGCCTGGGTCGCGTCGACTTGGAGCGTGTAAACCGTCTTCTTCTCTTCTTGGTTGCTTTGCACCTTCAGCACGTCTTTGATCGGTTTGATCTTGGCCATGACGGCGTCGGCGGTCTTCGTCAGCTCCGCCAAGTCATCGCCGGAGATGTCCACGAAGACTTGCGTCGAGCTGCCGTCTCCGAAGAAGGAGCCCGCGCCCGCATTCAATTCCGCGCCCGCGTAGTTCGGGCGTTCGGCCTTCACGGCGTCGATGATCTTGGTGGCGTCGGCGCCCTTGTTCATCTGCACCATATAGGACACGAGCGTGGGGGACTTCACGCTGCCGTACTTGGCCGCGTCCGCGCTGTTGCCCATGTCCATGCTGACCCATTTCTGGCCTTCCTGCTTCATCAGGAACGCTTCGAGCTTTTTGCCGTTCTCGAATACTTGATCGACCGGCGTATCCGGCTTGTATTCCAGCGTGACGCTCAGGCTGGTCGCGTTGGACGAATCAATCGAGCCCTTCGGCATGGTGATGTAGGTCGCGAGCGAACCGATCAGCAGCGCGAAGGCGACGAGAATCGGGATCCACTTGTGCTTCAGGTTCCAACCGAGGAACGCGGTGAACCGCTTGGACGGCTGGTGCTCCTTGATGCTGGAATGCTTGAGCACGCCCGCGCTCATCAGCGGGATGACGGTCAGCGCCACCAGCAGCGAGGATAGGAGCGAATAGGTCACGGTCAGCGCGAACGGCAGCAGGAACGACTGCAGAGAACCGCGCAAGAGCCCCATCGGCAAGAAGACGGCTACCGTGGTCAGCGTCGATGCCGTGATGGCGGTCGCGACTTCCTTCGTCGCGTCGATCACGACGCCGACGGAGAACGGCTCCTTCTGCAGCCTGCGGAAGATGTTCTCGATGACGACGATGCTGTCGTCCACGAGACGGCCGACCGCCACCGCGACGCCGCCGAGCGTCAGGATGTTCAGCGTGATGCCCGACATGTCGAGCAGATACAGCGTCAGGCCGAGCGACAGCGGGATCGATACGATCGTCACGAGCGTCGCGCGGATATTGCGCATGAACAACAGAATGACGATCGTGGCGAACAACGCGCCCATCAACACTTCGCGCATCATGCTGTTCACGGAGCCCACGACCTGCTCCGACGTGCTCATGATCACAGCAAGCGCCGCCGAAGGGTTCTCTTCGTTCAGGCGTTCGACGGCCTTCTCGACCTCCTTGCCGACGTTGACGGCATTGGCGTTCGCGCCCTTGGAGATAACCAGCGTCAACGCGTCTTTCCCGTCGATTCGGCTGATGCTCTCCTTATCGCCCTGCAGCTTCACATCCGCGACGTCGCCCAGCTTCACGCCTTCCGCCACCGGAAGCCGCTTGAGCGCGTCCACGTCCTGCAGATTGCCCGCGGAGACGTTCAGATTGACGATCGTGCCGTCCAGCGTCGTCTCGCCAACGGAGGCGGACGCCTCTCGGCCTTGCAGCACGCCGTACAACGCTTGCAGCGGCACGCCTTTGGCCGCCAGCTTCTCCGGATCCGGCGTGACGGCGACGCTCGGCTGCGACTTGCCGGACAGCTGAACCTGCCCGACGCCGTCAATGCCGCGGAAGGCATCGATCGCCCGCTGTTCCACCGTCTCCTTCTGCGCATCCGACGTTCCGTCTTTGAACGTCAGGGTGACGAACGAGATCGGGATCATCGAGGTGTTGAACTGGACGACGTACGGCGGGGAGACGCGCTCCGGCAGTTGCACCGCGGTTACAGCGCGTTCGACTTCCGCCTTGGCTTCCTTCATATTCGTCTTCGAGTCGAAATCCAAGTTCACTTGAGAGAAACCGTCCCCGGAAGACGAGAACGTATTCGTCTTGCCCTTGATGCTCGCGAGCGATTGCTCCAGCGGATTCGTAACGGATCTCTCCATCGTAGCGGCATCATAGCCCGGGCCGATGACGCTAACCGTGACCTGCGGGTTGTCCGCTTCCGGCAGGAACTCCATTGGCAATTTGAAGTAGCTGAACACGCCTAGGCCGAGTACCATCACGACGAGAATGATGACGGCCGCTTTGTTGCGAAACGCTCCTTGAATAAAAGATCTCACTGATCTTTCCCCTTCCACTCCGCTTTTTCTACTGTTTCACTCCTTATCCAGCATAAAGTTTGTGCGGTCGGGCGGAGAAACGGCTGCGGACCGGACTTTAACCTGGACTGAAGTCTGAGGCTTAATCCGCCGAGAGTCCCTTTCATTGGTTTCCACGCTGCGCTTATGAGGGCTCGGCGATCGGAACACGATGTCTGCGGTACCGCTTCTTTTCCCCATTGTCCCTCTCGCTCAGGATCTCGAGATAGGCATTCGTCTCACATTTCGCTTTGTCCATCATCCCCTTCGCTCAGGGAAGCTGAGACTACCTTTCTGGCATTTCGCTTTATGCATGATCCCCTTCGCTCAGGGCAAGACACTTCTGTCATCGCAGGCTTCCCTTTTATACGCTATCCCCTTCGCTCAGAGGTCGGTTTTAATGAGTTTTGCTTTTTCTGCGCTAATTTCTGTCAAAAAAACAATAAATTTTTCTGGAAAATTGTTGTAATCCGAATACGCATTTGATACAATGAATAGGAACAAACGTTCTATTTTAGGAGGACATCTCATGGAAGACCGCCTTGTTCGCGAGCAAGAAGCCGACTGCGCTAGGCGGCTTTTTATGGCAAAGTGGCCTCATGGCATCCAATGCCCGCGTTGTGCCCAACGCGATTTCTATACCATTCGTTCGCGCAAGTTCGCTCTTTACGAATGCCGCGCCTGCGGCCACCAGACGACCCTCACTGCCGGCACGGTTATGGAAGGAAGCCGAACGCCGCTGCGCAAATGGTTTCAAGCGATCCAATACTTGTCGACCGGCATTAGCGCGACGCGGCTGCACAAGCTTATTGGCGTTACATACAAGACCGCTTGGTTGATGAATCATAAGCTTCGGCGCGCGATTCAAGAGGCGGACGGAAAATGGCAGATCGCCGGTCAGGTCCACGTAAAAGGTATCTTCTACGGTGAACAGCGATTTCACGCCAGCGTTCACTTTCACAAGCGCGAACAGCCCCTTTTAGCCGGTGCATCGCTGGACTCGAAGGGGAATCTATCTCAAGTGAAGATCAAGAAAGTGAATAAAGCGACGCTGCGCACCCGTTCGATCGATCGACGGGCCGGCCAAGCGTTCCTGAACCAACATGTTCATTCCTCCGATCGCCCTCAAGCCGTCTGTACCCTCCATCGTTACGGCAGCACACAGTTTTTTCCTTTGGTCGCCGTGTGCCATCAAGCGTTCCAGTGGCTGAACGCTACCTTTTGCGGAATCGGCAGTAAGCATCTTCAGGCTTATCTGGATGAATACAGCTTCCGAATCAATCAAGCGGCGCAGAGCAATTCATTCTTCGCGCATCTTCTTCAGTTGTCCGCCACGACTCGACGGACAACTTACCCCTGCTTGATTCGCGACCTTCTCTCCGAAGCCCCTCTGCAGATTGCGGTTGCGGCCTAAGCATACCAACATCTCGTTACGGCGATCAGCAATGGTCATTCTACCGCTCAACGAGTCGTTGGGAATCAGATTGTTAGTCCCATCTGCTTTCATTCGTTTCTGTACGAGTTTGCTGCCCTTGGGCTGTACAATCTCCGGGGGACTTGCACGGATGCGCAGACTTGCGGCTCGACTTAACCTGAGCGACCTGCGGATCGACTTAGCCTGAGCGACCTGCGGATCGGCTTAGCCTGAGCGACCTGCGGATCGACTTAGCCTGAGCGACCTGCGGATCGACTTAGCCTGAGCGACCTGCGGATCGACTTAGCCTGAGCGACTTGCGGATCGACTTGACCTGAGCGACCTGCGGATCGACTTAGCCTGAGCGAAGGGGATAATGGACAAAGGGGAAGAAAAATGAGATCCCCCTATCCCCCAGCGGCGCCAAAATAGCAAAACCCCGTTCCGCGCGACAGGCGGAACGGGGTATCGCAGACATCATTCAAGTGAAAGTGAGGATCTCGCCTTGGATGCGACTTGCATGTGAAATCGAAAATTAAGCTTTGGATGCGACTTGCAATCGGTCCGCGCTGCGGAAACGAGCCAGGAGTCCCAACGCCGCCAGCGACAGGAGACCTGACACCAAGAACGGAAGCCAAGATTGCAAGCCCAGCAGCACGGCGCCGAGCACCGGCCCGACGATGCGGCCCAGGCTGTCCATGGAGGAGCTGAGCCCGGATGCGATACCTTGGCCGACCGTCGTCTTCTGCGTGATCAAGGAAGTGACACACGGGCGGATCAGCGCGTTGCCGATGCCGAAGATGCACAGGTATACCGTGGCGAGCAGCCACGTTTGAGCCGTCAGCAGCAGGAAGAAGCCGGCGGCAGAGATGACGAGGCCGATCGCGATGTAGGTCCCTTCCTGTCCTTTCTTGACGCGCCGACGGACGATGCCGCCCTGGACAAGCGCGCCGACGAGGCCGCAGAAGAAGAACATCATGCCGATGTTCAGCGGCGTCACGTTGAACTTGTCCATCCCGAACAGCTGCAGGGTCGCCTCCAAGATCGCCAATGAGAAGGTGACGAAGAAGGCAAGGACGTACAAATACTTCAGCGAGCCCTGGAACGCCGTCCAGCGCGACACCCGCTTCCGGCTCGCCGCCTCGGCTCTGCGCTCGGGCGTCATCGACTCCTTCAGGCGCGTCCATGCGGCTACGAAGGTCAGTAACGAGAGTCCCGCAGCTACATAGAATGGGGTGTTAAGAGATACTTCGCTCAGCACCCCTCCGACGAACGGACCGAACGTGAATCCTAGTCCGATGCTCATGCCGACGACCGCCATTCCTTTGGTCCGCTCTTCCTCCGTCGTGATATCCGCTACATAGGCGACGATGCTTGCCGTGACCGCCCCGGAGAACAGCCCCCCGAGCAGCCGCGAAGCATACATCAATACCAAGTTGCCGTCGGCCAAGCCGAACAGCAGGAAGCTCACGCTGAAGCCGAGCACGCCCGTCATGATGACGGGCCTTCTGCCGATTCGCTCCGACAAGCTTCCCCATACCGGCGACAGCAAGAACGAGGCCAGCGAATACAGCGTGAGCATGGCCCCCGTGTGCCAGTTGGCCGATTGCGGGCTGACGTCGGACACCATCTGGGGCAGAACGGGAATAATGATGCCGAATCCGATGAAGATGGTGATCAGCATTACAGCGACGATGACGAGCTTGCTTTTCACGACGTTCTCTCCTCTTAGCGCCCATGTTGGTGATCGAATCCTTTTTTCATATGGTAGCATACTGGTAAGGGGGTTCCAAATCCCGCTTCTTGACGTTTTGGTGACAAGGCGCCGTTAGGGCGGTCCGATCGGGTTAAACGGTTGCATTCCCCCCTAGTTTTGCTATACTCATGCTTGTTTAGAATATCTGTATGCCTTGGCATCGAAAGGCAGTGAGCATTCATTGGATCATTCACGTACCCCGCTTTTTGACGCCCTGCTGCGTCACGCGGAACAGAACCCGGTACAATTCCACATTCCCGGCCACAAGAAGGGCGCGGGCATGGACCCCGAATTCCGAAGCTACATCGGTCAAAACGTGCTTGATATTGACCTGATCAATATAGCGCCGCTTGACGACTTGCACCAGCCGGTCAGCGTCATCCTCGACGCGCAGAAACTGGCGGCCGACGCCTTCGGCGCGGACGCCACGTTCTTCTCGGTTCAAGGAACGAGCAGCGCCATCATGGCGATGATCCTGTCGGTCTGCGGTCACGGCGACAAGATCATCGTGCCCCGCAACGTGCACAAATCGATCCTGTCGGCCATCATCTTCGCCGGGGCGCGTCCCGTGTTCCTCTCCCCGGTACGCGACCGCAACCTCGGCATCGATCACGGCGTCACGACGCAGTCGGTTCGACGCGCGCTCGAACGTCATCCTGACGCTTCCGCCGTGCTCGTGATCAATCCGACCTACTTCGGCGTCTGCGCGAACCTCAAGGAGATCGTCGATCTGGTCCATGAATACGACATTCCGGTCCTCGTCGACGAGGCGCACGGCGCGCTGATTCACTTCTCCGACGAGCTGCCTTTGTCCGCCATGCAGGCGGGCGCGGATATGGCCGCGACCAGCGTGCACAAACTCGGCGGCTCCATGACCCAAAGCTCGGTGTTGAACGTTCTGACGGCCCGCATTAACGTCCAACGCGTCCAGACGATCCTCAGTCTGCTGACGACGACATCGACCTCTTATCCGCTGCTAGCCTCGCTCGATACGGCGCGCCGCCAACTTGCGCTGCACGGCCGCGAGCTCGCCGCCCGTACGGTTGCCCTGGCGCAGCAAGCGCGTCAAGGCATCAACGAGATCCCGGGCCTCTATTGCTTCGGAGAAGAGCTGCTCGGCGAAGAAGCGACGTTCGATTACGATCCGACCAAGCTGACGATTCACGTCCGCCACCTTGGCATCACGGGCTACGACGCGGAGAACTGGCTGCGCGAGCATCATCGAATCGAAGTCGAGCTTAGCGACATGTACAACATTCTTTGTCTCGTGACGCCCGGCGACGACGCTTCATCGCTGGACGTCCTGCTCTCCGCGCTCCGGCAAATGTCCGAGACCCTTCGGAACACCGGCGAGATCAAAGAGCTGGTCGTCGCGATCCCCGAGATCCCGCACCTGTCGCTCACCCCGCGCGATGCGTTCTATGGGGAGACGGAAGTGCTGCCGTTCCGGGAATCCGCCGGCCGCATCATCGCGGAGTTCATCTATGTCTACCCGCCCGGCATTCCGATTCTGCTCCCCGGCGAAGTCATCTCGCAGGAGAACATCGACTACATCGTCGATCACCTCGAGGTCGGTCTTCCGGTGAAGGGTCCCGAGGATCGCAACGTGGAGTACGTAAAGGTCATCGTAGAAGAGTCTGCCATCTCCTAAAAGATTGGAAAATGAAAAAACGAGAAGCCCCGTCGCTGCGCAACTTGAGCAGCGACGGGGCTTTGGGTTATGAAACGCGTATGCACGAGCGAAACGTCCAGCGTTCCTCGTCAATATTGGTCCTGAACCTCGAGCGCCGGCAGTCTGCCGCGAAGCAGGTGGCCGATCTCCTCGGCCGTCTGGACGTCCGGGACGAGGAAACGCGAACGGATCATGTCGCAATCCGAGAGATCGTCCGCGCTGAGCGGCGCAGATCGGCCGGTCTGCATACAGACCACCAACGGCTTGCCGAAGAAATGGCTCGAATATACGATCGCAAAGTCATATCTGCGGTTGTCGGAAATGCAGCCGATAAAGTTCACGTTCGAGGACTCCGTCACGTCGTACAGATGCTCGAACACAGCACACCCCTCCATATCGTTTAAATTTTCTGACGATTTACACTTTATCCTACCATTCTCCCCCTGTCCTTGACAATACGCGGCTGTCGCCGGACATTGCCAATGCCGGAAGGAAATGCTATCATTTGCTTGGAGGTGGCCTTCCTTGAGTCAAAGCGCTTACATCACGCTTGTGCAAGGCTCTGCGGTCGATCAGATCACACTGGAAGACATCAAGTCGCGACTGACGCATTACCGGGAACAGACGGCGTTAACCGGCCGGCAGTTGGGCTGGGACTACGCGAACGCGGCGTTCCCCTACACCATGGAGAGCAAGCCCGACGAAGAAGAGCGTTGGTTCTACTTGAAAGGCAATCATCCGCTTTATAAGTATATCGTCATCGGCTACGGCCGCCTCGACGAAGCCGCATCCGAGACCTCCGCCATCCAAGTTGTCCTCCCGGAAGGATCGACGCACGGCGACAAGTCCAAAGCCAACGAGCTCTGCAAATGGCTGGGCAAACAGCTCTTGGCCGAGGTGCGCCTGTTCAATGGCAGAACGATCTATTACAATCCGCGCAAGTAGCGGCAGACTTGTCCTCATCGATCCGCAAACGAATGAAGGGGCCAGCTCCGAAGTCTCGTTAGAGACATCCGGGCGGCCCCTTTGGTTGGTGTCGAAGGATGCTGCAAAGCTTCAGTCCGCTTCTTGCGCGGCCATTTCCTCGTACACTTTCATGACGCGATCCCATTCCTCGTCATCTTCGATGTTGACCAGCACTTCGTCTTCCCCGTCTTCTTCAATCCGGAAAATAACGCCGTCGTCGTCCGGATCGTTCCGGTCGAGCAGGACGGCATAGGCTTGGTCTCCACTTTCAAACGTATACACAAGCACCATCTCATGTTCGTTGCCGTCTTCGTCCGTTACGACAAATACGGCCTCTTCGTGCTCGTGATCGCAGTTTTCGTCATGAACATGATCGCTCATGGAGAACCTCCGTTCAGTCGGTTAATTTTGCCTTCTCCCGTATCCTAACATTTCCCGTGCATTGCGGTCAAACGAAACGCCCCTCTCCCGATAAGGGAAAGGAGCGTCCATCCCAAGCCGTCACTTGGCGATAATCGTCTTCTCGGATACGATCTGCATCGCGGTGTTGTCAGCGGCCTTCATCCAGAACCGAACCGTGTATCTCCCCACCGACTTGAAGTCGTAGGTGAAGTTGTCCCCCGTGAACCAGAAGTTGTCCTTGCTGCGCGGGAAATCGTCGTCCTTGGACGTACGCCCGTCGATCCACGTCTCGTCGCCGTACGGATCGGTGATCGTGACCTTGAAGGCGGAGATATCCGTCTGCAGGTTGTCGATCTGCGAGAAGACCCGGAAGCTCGTCTTCCCCTTCTGCACTTCGCCGAAGGGCTTGCTCCCCGTCATGAGGAATATATGTACGTTCGGCTTGTAGATGGTAACCTTCTTCGCGCTATCATCCCAGACGGTGATCGCCTGCATGCTGTCGCCTACCGTTCGGACGCCCAGGTACGCTTTGCCGTCGACCAGCGCGCCGGCGTCGTCCAGCTCCTGCTTATTGAAGATGACCTTGACCTTCTGCGCAACCGAATCCGCGAATATAGCCGTGCCGCCGATCAGCGATAAAGCAACGGTCAGGATCAAAAGCTTGCGGATCTTCATTATGATTTTTCCCTCCGTCATTCCGTCTCGTTATCCGTTTTGCACTTGGTTATACCTTCTTTCTCCAAGAAAGTTGCGATAAGGGGAGAAAAATTGCCGAGCGGCTTTTTTCGACCGATTTCACGCGATTTTGTCGCATAACCGCAAAGCCTGCGGTTGCCCGGGAAATGCGCTCCCCTTATGAGAGGCCAATAACTGCGAAATCGTACCCTGTCCGTCGGCGAAGTGTCTTCGGTGAAGTGCCGGCGCCGTTCGCGCTCGGTTACTTGGCCTTGGGCAGCGTCAGGACGCAGGGTACGCCATTTCCCGAGGCGCCGGGCACGCTCATCCGCGCGAGGTAATCCAAGCCGCGGGCGCACGGCGTCTTGCATACCGCGCAAACGTCCGAAGTGACGATTTTCATCTGCGGCTGGTAGTGTTCGGAATGGGCTTTCTTCTTGCTGCCGCCTTTCGAGGTTTTTCCTTGTTTGGTCGCCGGTTTGTTCATCGGCCGCTCCTCCTCCCGCTTGCTGCGCAAGCTTCACGTTAAGGTATGCGCGACCGAAGGAATGTGCGAATGTCCGAGGCGAGCGATTTGTATCTTTTGCAGCCAGTCAAATTATGGTACATTTATGGGAGCTTTGCAGCTTGTCCGCGCTTGATACATATGGCATCAGGGAGGCCCTGGATGGATATTCAGATGCTCGGTTGCGGCAGCGCGTTCGCCAAGACCTTTTACAATAACAATGCGATCGTATATGCTGGAGGCAAGAAGCTGCTGATCGATTGCGGCACGACCGCGCCGCTCGCGCTTCACCGGCTCGGCATGTCGCTCGCCGAGGTCGACGCCTTCCTGATCTCTCATATTCATGCGGATCATATCGGCGGTTTGGAGGAAGTCGCGTTCCAGTACAAGTTCCTCTATCAACGCAAGCCGACGCTCTATATCGCGGATACGCTGCCGGATCTCCTCTGGGAGCGCTCGCTTCGCGGCGGTTTGGAACAAGAGGAACTTCACCGGCTGGAAGATTACTTCGATCTCCGTCCCCTGCGCGAGGGCGAAAAGACGCAGGTCCTTCCGGGTCTGACGGCCGAGCTGCTGCGAACGACCCATATTCCGGACAAGCGGAGCTATTCGATTCTGCTGAACGACACGTTTTTCTATACGGCGGATATGGTCTTCGATCCGGATCTTCTGCAATCGCTGGTCCTCGACCGGGGCGTCGAAACGATCTTCCACGATTGCCAGCTCCACCCCCCCGGCGTCGTGCACGCCTGCCTCCCTCAGCTGTTGACGCTGCCGGAGGAGCTTCAGCGGCGCATCTATCTGATGCACTACGGGGACGCGCAGCCGGAGTTTGTCGGCCGGACGGGCCAGATGACCTTTGTCGAGCAGCAGCGCGTTTATTCGTTCTGATTCATCAAGCGACTACTCTTAAGGAGAAAGGATGTCGACATCACGTGACCGGCACTTGGATCGTCGCAGGCATTATCGTCGTCCTCATCATTTGGCTCACGCTGTGGGTGACCAAGAAAGCATACTCCCGCAAATGGGAAGAATAGCGCGGAACGTCAGCACGCAAGTAAAAACGGCTTCGCCGTCTTCGGAAGAGGGCGAGACGTTTTTATCGGAGACCATTTAGAAAGGGATAAGCGTGAAACTTATAAATTCTAAATGGCCCAAAAAGGCTCCAAAGCGCCAATGCGCTTGGAGCCTTTTTGGGCGTTCATCTCATCAGGCCTCTTACGCCTTCGGAGGGCAGCATATGCGAGCCGTATACGTCTTGTCCGACTGTAGGCGCATAGTAGACGTCGGCGATGACGCTGTCCGACGTATCCGTGCCCTCGGCCGACTGGCAGCCGGCGAGCGAGGCCGCCAACGCGACCATCAGCGCTCCCTTCGCCGCTCGCGCGCCCGCTGTCCGGCGGTACGATCCGATCTTCATGCCATCTGCTCCTTTGGGTGATCCATCCCTCCTTTCCATTTTGCGCCAACCTCGAACGAATTAACCGAATCGGCGGCCGCGGGGCGAGATTTATTCCCGGTCCCAGTTGTGCTTGTGCGTCTGCCAGGTGAACGCCTTGTCGTACTCCATCGTATCCCGCAAAATCAGTTGGGCGACCGCCGCCATCACCACGCCGATCAGCCCGAACAATCCGATCAGCCAAACCGCAAGAATAGCCATACTCTCCATGCGCGCTGTGCCTCCCGCTACGTATGCAATGGTACATATGTACGTGGCGCGGGATCGATTCATCCCTGTTCGCGCGAAAACTTTTGGAGCTAAAGCCGTTTCCGTTTGATTTGGCGTTTATTGTGCAAAAAATGCAGGGGGACACCCGGTTGACGAAGGGCCTCCCGCTTGGTATGATACTAAATGTCTCTTGAAGACGTGATCTGATAGCTCAGCTGGGAGAGCACTACCTTGACAGGGTAGGGGTCACAGGTTCGATCCCTGTTCAGATCACCATCCCATATCCATCCAACCATCGGTCCTTTGGCCGGTGGTTTTTTTATGCGCTGCCGTTTAGACCGAAGTTCCAAAACCTACACTAGGGAGGAAGGAGTGATGACACCATGAAGAAATCGATGCGAATAAAAATCCCGTTGACCCTAATGCTGGCGCTGACGCTTCTCCTCCCGCTGGCCGCGATGCATGCCGCTGCCGCGACACCGGATTCGGATTCCGCGGCCGCCACGGGTCCGGAAGGCTATCCCGGCCATGGGCATCCCGGCGACGGCCATGGCGGGCACAAGATGGGCCTGCTGCGCAGCGAACAGCTGCTGGCGCTGCTCAAGACGGACGCGTCCTCCCTCGAACAGGCGCTGCGTTCGGGCAAGTCGCTCGCGGATGTCGCGAAAGCGAAAGGCGTGGACAAGCAGAAAGTCGTCGACTTGATCGTGACGCAGCAGACCGCGAAGCTGGATGCGGCCGTGCAGTCGGGCCGGCTCTCGGCGTCCGATGCGCAGCAATGGCGATCGGACATGCAGGCGCGCGCGCTGCGCATCGTCGAGCACAAAGGGCTATGGGGCGGCAAAGAGCGCTATCGCGAGAGCCGCCGCCTGGCGGATACCGCTTCCGTGCTCGGCTTGACCGCGGATCAGCTGATCCAAGAGCTTAAGAAGGGCAAGACGATCGCGCAATTGGGCAAGGAAAAAGGCATAAGCGAAGAGGTTCTCGTGAACCGCCTGCTGGAGAAGGAGAAAGTCCGCATCCAGGAGCGCATCCACCGCAGCTGGGCGCCGAACGCGAAACGGAACGCATAACGAATGCCCGACGGGATAACGCCGTCGAACCGCGCTGCGACCCGAGCTACGAACCGTGCAGGAAGCAGAATAACGCAAGCGCCAGACCGGCTTCTGTCGGCTTGGCGCTTTTTTAAAAATAACGCTTTACATTTGCCGCCCAACCTTATATAATAGGTCAAGTCGAAACACAAACGTTTCTCTTGATCTGATAGCTCAGCTGGGAGAGCACTACCTTGACAGGGTAGGGGTCACAGGTTCGATCCCTGTTCAGATCACCATCTTCTTCAACGAACGCCTCGCCCTTGCGCGAGGTTTTTTTGCGTCCGCTGGGCATTTTGGGACAAGGAAGCGGCGCATGCAACATTTGTCAATCCCCCTGCGTTTACATAGTTGAGCTGCCCCAGAGCGGCAATTTAAATCTCACCAAGGAGGCAATACGGATGAAGAACAAATCCAAATGGACCATCGCCGGTCTCAGCGTCGTGCTCGCCAGCACGCTCATGAGCGGCTCCGTCTTCGCGTTCGGCGATATCGACAAGGATGCCGGCCGGACCCACATTCTTCACTTGCAGGAACTCGGGATCGTGCGCGGCGACGGCAGCGGCCAATTCAAGCCGAAGAGCCAAGTAACCGCCTCGACGGCCGTAACGATGCTCGTGAACGGCTTCAAGCTGAACATCGACAACATCCGCTTCATTAAAGAGCCGAAAGCCAGCGATTACTATACCCATATCAAGGACGACGCCCCTTACGCCCAGGCGTTCATCATCGCCCAATTGAACGGCCTGGAGATCCCCAAGGATATCCAGCCGGGCGCCAGCGTCACCCGCGAGCAGTTCGCCCACTGGCTGTTCCAAGCGATCAGCACGAAAGGCGACTATGCATGGACGATGCAGTACGTGCTGCTGAACGATGAGAAGAGCGTCGCCAAGGATTATATGGAGAGCATTCAGAAGCTCGTCATCGCGAACATCGCCTCGCTGGACGCGAAACAAAACTTCCGCCCGCAAGCGGCTATAACGCGCAGCGAAGCGGCCGTCATGCTGGACAAGGCGCTCTCGTTCGTGGAGAAGACGAAGCCGATCGAGCAACTGCCGGAGCCCACCCCATTGGGCGACGTGCAATTAACGACGGAAGCTTACTCGGCGGACGTGAAGAAAGTCACGCTCTCCGCCGAAGTCGGGCATCCCGGCTACGGCATCGAGATCGCCGGCATCGACTTCAAAGACAAGCAAGCGACCATCCGCTATCGGGTCGTCGAGCCGGATCCCGACAAGATGTTCCCGCAGGTCGTGACGACCGTTAAAGCGTCCGTCTATATCGATGCGTCCTACACGCCGGTACTCGGCGGCCAAGAGGGCGTCTCGACGCCTCCCGCGAAGGGCGGCGCCGCAAGCGGCTCCACCGGCTTCCCCATCGTCGAGTAATCGGCGTCAACGCCGCGGCGGCGGGTTGAAGCCTTCGGCGCTGACCGTGACCGCCTCCGCCGGCATCCGCCGGCGCAGCTCGGCGACGAGCGCGTCGAGCCGCTCCGGCGCATACCAGTCGGCTAGGCCGAGCTCGGCGTACGCGTCGCGCATGCCGAGCCGCTCGCTGCGCCGGCCGCCGCTGCCGTCACCGCGGAAGTAGTCGTCGACGACGACGCGCGGCGCGGCGGCCGCGATCTGCGCGGCGAACGCCGGCGTGTGCGGCAGCAGCGGCGAGACGGCCGCCTGCGTCGGGACGCCGGCCTCGCGCAGGCTGCGCAGCGCCGCGAGCCGCGC
>NZ_JACJVP010000016.1 GCF_014212125.1 Cohnella nanjingensis | reverse complement strand
TGCAATGCCATTGAGTTTACATACGCACTTTCGCGCCTCACGCCCGCCGACCGCCAAAGTAGGTAGTTTACATACGCACATTCACCGCTCCAGCCTGCCGACCGCCAAAGTAGGTAGCTACATACGCACTTTCGCGCCTCACGCCCGCCGACCGCCAATGTAGGTAGTCTACATACGCACTTTCGCGCCTCACGCCCGCCGACCGCCAATGTAGGTAGTCTACATACGCACTTTCGCGCCTCACGCCCACCGACCGCCAATGTAGGTAGTCTACATACGCACATTCGCCGCCTCAGCCGACCGACCGCCAATGTAGGTAGTCTACATACGCACTTTCGCGCCTCACGCCCGCCGACCGCCAATGTAGGTAGTCTACATACGCACTTTCGCCACCTCAACCGACCGATCGCTGATGTAGGTAGTTTACATACGTACTTTCGCCGCCCCAGCCGACCGACCGCTGATGTAGGTAGTTTACATACGCACATTCGCCGCCCCAGCCGACCGACCGCCAATGTAGATAGCTACATACCCGCAGCAAGGCATAGGGGCTGACTCTAGGTCGATTTATGACCTTTTTTGGTTCACCCCCTTTGGGCCCCCAAACGCCCTAGCGCTCAAATGACGTACCGGGTACGTCTCTTTATGCGTCCGCGCAGCTAACACTCTCTTTCCTTACGCCGCCAGAGACAAACAAAGAGGCTGCCCCTCAATCATCCAGATGACTGAGGGGCAACCCCGTTTGCCTTCATCATTTCTCGGCGCGCTCCGCGCAAACCGCGCTACAACCGATTTACTCGACGCGCTCCGCGCAAGCCGCGCTACAACCGATTTACTTGGCGCCCGCCGCTTCGGCCGTCGACTTCGCGTCCGCCGCCTTTTTCGGCTCGAGCTTGTTCAGGAAGTCCAGCGCGTCCTGCAGCGACGACACCGGCACGAGCTTGGGCGACAGCTTCAAGTCGGCCACGGTCTTCTGCGCCTCGCTCCAGTTGCCGAAGCCCTGAAGGACCGCGTTGATCGAGGCTTCGGGATCGATCTTCTGGTTCTCGTCCCAATGCTGCGCGGCGCCCTTGGTGTAGGGGACGAGGAAGTAATCCGCCTTCTCCCGATCGGCCGCCATCAGCTTGTACTGGATGCCGCCGATCAGGCCGACGCTGCCGTCCGCGGCGATCGTCCCGGTACCCGCGATGCGGTACCCCTTGGTCAGATCCTCGTTCTTCAGCTGCGCGATAATCTCCAACGTCATCATGAGTCCGGCGGACGGACCGCCCGTATCGTTGAAGTCGAATTGGACCTTGTCGGGCGGCGTGACCTTGAGTACCGTCTGGTTGACGAAGCCGACGCCCGGCTTGCCGGTCGACATCTTGATGAGCGGCACGGTCGCTTCGAACGGCTTGCCCCCGCGGGTGCCGGCGAGCTTTACCGCGTCGCCGACCTTTTTGCCCGCTAGATAGCCGCTCAGCTCCTCCGCCTTGTTGGCCTTCTTGCCGTCCACCGAAGTGATGATGTCGCCTTCCTGGAGTCCGTGCTCGCGCGCTTCCGTCTCCTTGAGGAATTGGTACACGATCACGCCCTGTTCATCGACTTTGATCGTGCGCTTCATGGCCGAATAGGCGGCGAGCAGCGCGTTCGCTTCCGAGCTGTCGCGCATCCAGGCGAGCAGGTTGCGGTAGGCGCCCATGTTGACCGCTCCGCCGGTCGCCTTGGCTTCGGTCTGAATGTCCATGCGCGGATTCAGCCAAGCGTATGCGAGGGAGAACAGGTTCGGCTTGGAGTAGGTGGACACGGTCGTGAACAGCAGAGAGCCTTTCTCATTCAGCTTGGAATCCGTCTCTACCCGAGGATGCACGGGTTCGGCCGAGCCCGGGCCATATAGCACATAAGGCCATGACCAATAGTTGGCCGTGACCAGGATGATGGCGATGAGGCCGACGATGATCGCCGCGCGGTAACGTCGGAATCCTCTTTTCATTTCTCTAGACACCCGGGTTCACCTCCGTCCCTCATTATAGCTTATCTTCCCCGCGTTCCCCAAATTCCTCCTGCGCGTTTCATATGGCATTTCAGGAGGCAGCTTCAGCTGGCAGCCTCAAACGGCCCTAGATGGCGGCTTCAACGCGCGAGACGGAAGCTTCGACGCTTAAGCCGGCAGCTTCGACTCTCAAGACGGCACGCTTCGGCGTCCGCAGGCGGCGGTGGCGGCGGTGGCGGCGGTGGCGGCGGAACCGAAAAACCGCCGGAATCCCGAGGATTCCGGCGGTCCGTGCTCCTAGGAGGGAGCCGATTATTGGTTCGCGATCATCTGACGGAGAACCGTCTGCAGGATGCCGCTGTTGCGGTAGTAGTCGACGTCGACCATGGAGTCGAGGCGGACGATGGCCGGGAATTCGAACGTCGTGCCGTCTTCGCGGGTCGCGGTAACGGTGATCGTCTGGCCCGGTTGCACGTCGTTGCCGAGGCCTTCGATGTCGAATTTCTCGCGGCCGCTGATCCCGAGGGTCTTCCAGCCGGTACCCGGTTGGAACTGCAGCGGCAGGACGCCCATGCCCACGAGGTTCGCGCGGTGGATCCGCTCGAAGCTCTCGGCGATGACCGCTTTGACGCCCAGCAGGAACGTCCCCTTGGCCGCCCAGTCGCGGGAGCTGCCGGTGCCGTATTCCTTGCCGGCGATGACGACGAGGTTCGTCTTGTTCTGCTGGTACTTCATCGAAGCGTCGTAGATGGACATCACTTCGTCGGTCGGCAGGTAAGTCGTGACGCCACCTTCCGTGCCCGGCGCCACTTGGTTGCGGATGCGGATATTCGCGAACGTGCCGCGCATCATGACCTCGTGGTTGCCGCGGCGGGACCCGTAGGAGTTGAAGTCCTTCTTGTCGACGCCGTGTTGGATCAGATACTCGCCGGCCGGGCTATCGGTCTTGATGTTGCCCGCGGGAGAGATATGGTCCGTCGTGACGGAGTCGCCGAGCAGCGCCAGGACGTTCGCGCGCTTGATGTCGCCGATGTCCCCCGGCTTGTCGCCCAGGTCCGTGAAGAACGGCGGGTTCGCGATGTAGGTCGACTTCGCGTCCCACTCGTACAGCTCGCCTTGGGGCACCGGAATTTGGTTCCATTGCTCGTTCTGCGTGAAGACGTGCTCGTACTTCGCGCGGAACATATCCGGCGTCAGCGAAGCGCCGACCGCTTCTTGAATCTCTTCGTTCGTCGGCCAGATATCCTTCAGGTAGACCGGCTCGTTCTTGCTGTCGTAGCCGATCGGGTCGTTCGCCAGGTCGATGTTCACCGTGCCGGCCAGCGCATAGGCGATGACGAGCGGCGGGGAAGCCAGGTAGTTCGCTTTGACTTGGGCATGAACGCGGCCTTCGAAGTTCCGGTTGCCGGACAGAACGGCGGCGACGGTCATGTCGTTGTCGGCGATCGCTTGGCTCACTTCGTCCGGCAGCGGGCCGGAGTTGCCGATACAGGTCGCGCAGCCGTAGCCGGCGACGTAGAAGCCGATCTTCTCCAGGTAAGGCAGCAGGCCTGCCTTAATCAGGTAGTCGGTTACGACGAGCGAACCCGGCGTGAGGGAGCTCTTCACGTATGCCGGCTTGGTCAGGCCGCGCTCGACGGCTTTCTTGGCGACGAGGCCCGCGCCGACCATGACGCTCGGGTTGGACGTATTCGTACAGCTCGTGATCGCCGCGATGACGACCGCGCCGGTGGTGAGCTTGCTCACTTGGCCGTTGCGGTGCTTCACTTCGGCCGTCTGCGCGATCTTCTCGTCGGACAGGCCGTAGCCGCCCTTGTCGATCGGCGTGCGGATGATGTTGTTGAACTCTTCCTTCATCGCCGTCAGCTCGACGCGGTCTTGCGGACGCTTCGGACCGGCGAGGCTCGGCACGATCGTGGAGAGGTCAAGCTCGATCACGTCCGTGAAGACCGGATCCGGCGTCTCGTCCGTACGGAACATGCCTTGGGCTTTGTAGTAGGTTTCGACGAGCTCGATCTGCTTGTCGTCGCGGCCGGTGAGGCGCATGTAGTTCAGCGTCTCGGAGTCGACCGGGAAGAAGCCGATCGTCGCGCCGTATTCCGGCGCCATGTTGGCGACCGTCGCGCGGTCGGCCAAGCTGATGTTGGACAGGCCCGGACCGAAGAACTCGACGAACTTGCCGACGACGCCTTTCTTCCGGAGGATCTGCGTAACGGTCAGCGCGAGGTCGGTTGCGGTCGCGCCTTCGGCGAGACTGCCGCTCAGGCGGAAGCCGATGACTTCAGGCATGACGAAGTACAGCGGTTGGCCGAGCATGCCGGCTTCGGCTTCGATGCCGCCGACGCCCCAGCCCACGACGCCGAGGCCGTTGATCATCGTCGTATGCGAGTCGGTGCCGACGAGAGAGTCCGGATAGACTTCGGTTACGCCGTTCTTCGTCTTGGTCGCGGCGACCGAGGCGAGATATTCCAGGTTGACCTGGTGAACGATCCCCGTCGCGGGCGGCACGGCGCGGAAGTTGTCGAATGCCGTTTGCGCCCAGCGCAGGAAGCGGTAGCGTTCTTCGTTGCGCTCGAACTCGATGTCCATATTCTGTTGCAGCGCGTCCGGCGTACCGAATGCGTCGACCATGACGGAGTGGTCGATGACGAGATCGACGGGCACGAGCGGATTGATCCGCTTCGGATCGCCGCCGGCTTGCTTCACGGTCTCGCGCATAGCGGCGAGATCGACGACGACCGGAACGCCGGTGAAGTCTTGCAGCACGATGCGCGCGGGAATGAACGGGATTTCTTTGTCTTCGCGGCCGTTCGCCCAGTTGGAGAGCTGCTTCACGTGTTCGAGCGTAATCGCGCGTCCGTCGAATTGACGGAGGGCGGCTTCAAGCAATACTTTCATCGAGAAGGGCAGTTTGGATACGGGACCCAAGCCTTGCTCTTCCAGACCTTGCAAGTCGTAGTACCGGAACGATTTGCCGGCGGCTTGCAGGTCGGCTTGTACATTGTACGGTAGGGTGGACAAAATGATCGGCCTCCTTCGATAAGTTCGGCCATGAGTCGCAAGCGCGATCAGCGGGACTCATGTACGGCGGATCGGTTTCACTCTGTGAAACGCGATTTCAAAATTAAAACCTTCTTACTTAGTATAGCGTTTCGCATGCGTTCAGTAAAGATGGTTTTCGCCGATAACGAGCCGATTGCGGGGCTTTTTGGACGGTCGCTTCCATTCCGAAGCTTCGCGGCCGAACGGCGTCTAGAACAGCGGTTGCGAAGGAATCCGTCGCCGGGAAGACAACGCCGCCGCATCGCATACGGCCATAGGATGCCGCAATCCGGCAGTCGGTCATCCGCCGCGGAAAGGTGAATTTAATGGAGAGATTCGAAAAAGGGCCGGAGAACCGGGACCGCAGGCATGGTTCGCTCGACAATCGCATAGGATGAATCGACGCCATCTGCGCCTAGCGGGAGGGATGAACGGTGCCGGATCTCGAGCACGGTTGGAAGCAAACGATGATCGACTACGTGAATGCGTTGAACGAAGCCGGCGTGCACGGCAACATCGAAGCGTACCGGCGCATCGCGGATAGCGAGCACCGAAGCCGGCTCGCGAGAAGGGCGCTGGCGGTTACGCGCCGGGATGCGAGAGAGCGTCTCCGGCCGATCCGCAGCGAGATGCGGGCGCGCTTGCTGCGGCATACCGCGAGCGCCAAGGAGGCGTCGGCCGACGTGCAGATCCATCTCCTGCGCTCGTACGAGCAGCGCAGCCAGCCTTGGCTCGAGGAGCGGCTGGAGAAGGAGCGGATCCGCTTCTTCTATGCGAACGGACGGTGGCGGATCGACCGCATCGAACCGCTGGCCGGCGAGCTCGCCGCCGCCGCGGTCTACTCGTACGATGCCGAACCCGCGGAGGATGGATATGGGGGCCGGACGATCGCGCCGTCGGTGCCGTTCATCAACCCGAACGCGCAATACGCGCCCCGGTCGCGCGTGTACGCCGGTTCGGGCGCGGCAGGCGAAGAATGGGGCGGTTACGGCATCCGTGCAGCGCCTTACAGGCGCGAAGCGGCGGCCGCCTACGCGGAGCAGTGGTGGGACAAACCGAATCCCGCTTACGAGGAATTCGAGGTGAACTGCACCAATTACGTATCGCAGGGTCTCTTTGCAGGGGGCGCGCCGATGAACTATACTGGGAAAAGAGAATCGGGCTGGTGGTACAGAGGACAGTCGAGCGGAAAGGAATTATGGAGCTTCAGCTGGGCGGTCGCGAACAGCTTGCAGCGGCATCTGTCTCTGCCGCGGGGATACGGTCTCCGTGCAGTAGCGGTGAATTCGCCCGACCAGCTCATGCTGGGCGACGTCATCTGCTACGACTGGGACGGCAACGACCAGTTCCGCCACAATACGATCGTCACGGCGTTCACGCCGGAAGGCATGCCGCTCGTGAACGCGAATACGGTCCCGAGCCGGCATCGGTACTGGGACTACCGCGACTCGTACGCATGGACGGAACAGACCCGTTACCGCTTCTACCACATCGCCGACCATTTATAACCGACATCATGTTTTCCCCTTAATCAAGGTCGTCGGACTAGCGGAGGTCAATCATGGCAAATGGGCAAAAAGTGCGCGTCGGTCTCGTCTACGGAGGGCGCTCCGGCGAGCATGAAGTATCGCTGCAGACCGCGTTAGCGGTGCTGAAGGCGTTCGATTACGACAAATACGAACTCATCCCCTTCTATATAACGAAGTCCGGACAATGGCGATCGGGGCCGCTGCTCGAAGCGCCGCCCGCGGCGGTCGCGGAGCTGCAATTCGGCGATTCGGCCGCCGGCGGGACCCGCGATGCCGGACGCACGGAGCGGCAGGCGCCCGCGCTCCTGCCCTTGCTCCAAGGCATGTCGGAGCGGATGCTCGCAGCGTCGGACGACGCCGGAGACGACCGACCGATCGACGTCATGTTCCCGCTGCTGCACGGCACGTTCGGCGAGGACGGGACCATTCAGGGCTTGTTCGAGATGGCGGGGCTGCCGTACGTCGGCGCGGGCGTGCTCGCTTCGGCGGTAGGCATGGACAAAGCGACGATGAAGACGATGTTCGCGCAGGCGGGGCTGCCGCAGGTGGGATACCGCTTCTTCACCCGCTATCAGTGGACGAAGGAGCGGGAGGCGCTCCTGGACGGCATCGAAACGGCGCTCGGCTATCCGTGCTTCGTGAAGCCGGCCAACTTGGGCTCCAGCGTGGGCGTCTCCAAGGCGCGCACCCGGCAGGAGCTGACGGCCGCCGTCGAGACGGCGCTTCGCTACGACCGCAAAGTCATCGTCGAGGAATTCGTGGATGCGCGCGAGATCGAAGTGAGCGTGCTCGGCAACGACGAGCCCCAGGCCTCGGTGCCGGGCGAGATCCGCAGCTCGAACGAGTTCTACGACTACAAGGCGAAGTACACGGACGGCAAGAGCGTCATGGTCATCCCGGCGGAGATTCCTCCGGAGAAGACGGAGGCGATCCGCGAGATGGCGGTGCGCGCCTTCCGGTCGATCGACGGCTCGGGCCTGTGCCGCGCGGACTTCTTCCTGCGCAAGTCGGACGGCGAGCTGTTCATCAACGAGGTGAACACGCTGCCCGGCTTTACGCCGTACAGCATGTACCCGCTCATGTGGCAGGAGAGCGGCTTGCCTTACCGGGCGCTGTTGGATAAGCTTATCGAACTGGCGCTGGAGCGGTACCGGGAGAAGGAAGCGATCGATTACGGCGGCGGAGAAGCCGATTAAGCGATCTGTAGCAAAGCATAAACATTCAGACGCACGCTGTAACGATAAAAAGTATCGTTGCAGCGACGAAAGGGGCGCCGACGCACGCTGTAACGATAAAAAGTATCGTTACAGCGACGAAAGAGGCGCCGACGCACGCTGTAACGATAAAAAGTATCGTTACAGCGACGAAAGAGGCGCCGACGCATGCTGTAACGATAGAAAGTATCGTTACAGCGACGGAAGAGGCGCCGACGCATGCTGTAACGATAAAAAGTATCGTTACAGCGACGGAAGAGGCGCCGACGCATGCTGTAACGATAAAAAGTATCGTTACAGCGACGGAAGAGGCGCCGACGCACGCTGTAACGATAAAAAGTATCGTTACAGCGACGAAAGAGGCGCCGACGCATGCTGTAACGATAGAAAGTATCGTTACAGCGACGGAAGAGGCGCCGACGCATGCTGTAACGATAAAAAGTATCGTTACAGCGACGAAAGAGGCGTCGACGCATGCTGTAACGATAAAAAGTATCGTTACAGCGACGAAAGAGGCGCCGACGCACGCTGTATGACAGGAACACCTCATGGCAGTTTGTGCATTTTCATAAATAAGAAGCGGCAAGCGAGCCCGAGAGGGCGGCGCAGCCGCTTTTTGTCGTTGACGGCCGCGAGACCCGCCGCGCCCTGCCGCTCATACCTTGAGATTGCGCAGCACCATGACGGCCGCGCCGGTGGCGACCGCGTCCTCCTTCAGCTCTCCCTTGGAGAACGACGGCCTGTAGTCGGACGAGTAGTAGATATTCTGCCCGGCCACCCGCGTAGCCGTCTCGAAGAACATCTCGTGGGAAGCGATCAGCGCGCCGCCCAAGATGACCCGCTCGGGATGGAGGATATTGATCAGATTCGCCAAGCCGACGCCCAGATAAGAGGCGGATTGGGCGAATAGCTCCCGCGCGAACGGATCGTCCCGGCGAAGCGCCTCCAGCAGCGTGTCATAGGACACGGCGTCGGGGGCAGGCGGACGCGAATCCGGAAGGGCGAGGGCGCCGCTTCCCGAACGGAGCTGCGTCCTCGCCCGCTTCTCCAGCGCCTGCACGGAGGCGAAGGCTTCCAGCGCGCCGTAGTTGCCGTTTTCCTGCAGCCGGGGACCGTCGACCTGAACGATCATCTGTCCGATCGCCCCCTCCGGATCGATCGCCCCGTAGACGATGCGTCCGTTCGACATCATGGCCGAACGGAGTCCGGCGCCCGCGTGCACGTAGAGCATGTGGCGGACGTCCTCGCCGCGGAGCATCCAGTGCTCGCCGATGAGCGCCGTATTCGCGCCGTTCTCCAGCATGCAGGGAAAGCCGAGGCGCTGCTCGAGCAGGTCGCGGATCGGCAGGTCCGCGTACCCGCCGGCCGGGAAGAAGAGGGGACTCAGCAGTCGGCCCGTCCGCTGATCGAGCGGGCCGACGGCGCCGATGCCCATGCCGAGAATCTGCGCGGTCCGGATGCCTTGTTCCTCCATGCCCGCGCGAACTTCCGCCTCTACGTGCGCGACGAGCCGTTCCGGCGTCATCGACGCGTCCATCCGCCACCGGGTCAGACGCAAAGGATTCATATGAAGATCGAATAGGCCGAGCGACGAATACAGACGCGAGATCTCCAGGCCCCAAACATAGCCGTATCGGGCGTTCAGGCGGTAGAGGATCGGCCTCCTGCCGCCAGTGGAGTCGCCGCGCCCGCCTTCCTGCAGCAAGCCTTCCGCCGTCATCTCTTCGAGCAGCCGGGTGAGGCTGCTGCTCGTGAGCGCCAGCTGGTCCATGAGTTCGCTCTTGGAGACGATCCCTTTGGTTAGCGCGAGTTCGTACACCAGCTTCTTGGCTGTAGGAATCGCGGTCGTTCGCATGCTCATCGGAATGCCTCCATTGGATAAAAACCGAGAAACCGTATCGGATAAGCGGTTAACGACCTTCATTATAAACGACCTCGCGCATCGGCGCTAGCGTGCGGGGCGAAGGCCGGCGCAGCCGGAACGGCGCGGGACGGGCACGGACCAGCGCGTCGCGGCTCAGGCGGGCAGGCGGTTGACAGGATGGCGGGGGTCGGTTATAATTTATCTTGAAGTCAAGATATTTTCGGAAAGGAGGGCGACTCATGAACGACCGCGAAGTTTCGGCGGAGGAGCAACTGAACCTGAAGGCCTTGATCGCGCTTGGCCGAAGCCATCGTTCGGTCATGGGGCGGCTGGCGCTTCAGATCGAGAGCCACGGCCTGAATCCCACCGAATTCGGCGTTCTTGAATTTCTGTACCACAAGGGCGAACAGCCCACGCAGAAGATCGGGGAGAAGATCCTGATCACGAGCGGCAGCATCACGTACGTCGTCGACAAGCTCGAACGCAAAGGCTACTTGAAGCGACGGCGCTGCGAGCAGGATCGCCGGGTCATCTACGCATCCCTCGCACCGTCCGGAGAGGCATTGATGGACCGCATGTTCCCGGAGCACGCGGAGGCGATCAACCGGCTGTTCGCGCCGCTCGAAGAAGCGGAGAAGCGGCAGATGATCGAGATCCTGAAGAAGCTTGGGATGCATGCAGAGCAGCAGTCATGACGGCATTCGTCATTTTACGTCTAATATCTTGAATTCAAGATTTCTAATCGAAGGAGCGATTCGGATGAAGATCGAGACTTATTCGCCGGAACGGCAAGGGACCGGATTTTTCGACGGGGGCAAGATTACAGAGCAGAAGCCGATCGGATTCCCGCGCGAAGGCGGGGCCGTCACGCGCGTCGGACCGCTGTTCTACTGGGCGTGGTTCCGCGCGGAGGCGCCGGCGGCGATCGGACTTCACCCGCATCAGGGCTTCGAGATCGTCACCTATGTCCTGTCCGGCGAGGTGTTTCACGGCGATACGCTGGGGACGCGAAGCACGGTATCGGCAGGCGGAGCTCAGGCGATGCGGACCGGATCGGGCGTCCAGCACGAGGAAGCGATGCAAGGCGAAGGCACCGAAGGATTCCAGATTTGGTTCGAGCCGCATCTGAGCCAATCCATCAAGACGGCCCCGTCGTATATGCAATTCGAGCACGAAGCATTCCCCGTGAGCCGGGAGGACGGCGTGGAGGTGAAGACCGTCATCGGGGAAGGCGCGCCGCTCCGCTTCACGGCCGACGCCAAGATGCACGACGTCCGGCTGGCGCCGGGCGCGAGCTACGCGAGACCCATGCCGGCGGGGTATGCGCTGGCGGCATTAGCCATTAAGGGAGGCGGTCGCTGGGTCCATCGGGAGCAGGCATATGCGTTCGGAGAGCGGGACTTCATCGTCCTGCAGGCGGATGCCGAAGACAACGCGGTCGTATTGCAGGCTGGCGACGATGAATTGCGCATGGCGATTGTGGAGATACCAATCCAGGTGAATTACCCCTTGTACCGCAAATAAAAGGAGGCAATCGAATATGGCAAACGTTAAATTGGCAGTCATCTACTACAGCGCGACGGGCACCAACTACCAAATGGCGCAATGGGCCGCCGAAGGCGCGAAGGAAGCGGGCGCGGAAGTCAAAGTACTTCGAGTTCAGGAACTGGCGCCGCAAGCCGCGATCGACAGCAACCCGGGCTGGAAAGCGCACGCGGAAGCGACGAAGGACGTTCCCGTCGCGACCCTCGCCGATCTGGAATGGGCCGACGCCTTCATCTTCAGCGTGCCGACCCGCTTCGGCAACATTCCCGGCCAAGTGAAGCAATTCATCGATACGACCGGCGGTCTGTGGTTCCAAGGCAAGCTGGCGAACAAGGTCGTGAGCGCGATGGCGAGCACGAGCAACCCGCACGGCGGCCATGAGTCCACGATCCTGGCGCTGAACAACGTCTTCTACCACTGGGGTGCCATCCTCGTGCCTCCGGGCTATACCGATCCGGTTACGTTCGGGGCGGGGGGCAACCCGTACGGCACCAGCGTCACGCAAAAGCAAGACGGAGGCATGCTCGAAGACGTCCAAGCGGCCGTCAAGCATCAAGCGAAGCGTACGGTTACCGTTGCGGGCTGGGTGAAGCAAGGACTCGGCCAATAAATAAACCGTTCCATCTTTTCGTAAGGCGGAAAAAGGCGTTCTTTCGGCTGCATCGGCGGCGGGGAACGCCTCTTTTTGCTTTTCGACGTTGCGGCGCATTCAGGCACGGCCGCCAACGCTGATCCGATTGCCGAGGATGCGACGTCGCAAGGGAAAATCGCCTTTGCTTTCTTTCCGCCGCCCCGCCAGTTTATAATAGCAACAAACGAAGTGCGGAGGGATCGCGATGGGATTTCAGACGGAGTTCAATTCCGTATGCAAGTTCAAATCGGAGCAGGAGCTGTACGAGCTTCTCGAATACGGCCGGGGCAAGATGATGAAAAAACAGTTTCGCGTCTTCCCGACGGGCCAGAAGGTCATCGCGTACGCGCCCGACAACCGGGCGGTCGCCATCGTGCGCATCCTCGCTTCGATCGCGGAGATCAACTTTCAGGGCGAAGAGGTCACGCAGGTCGAGATGGAGCTCGTCCGCAAGCTGACGGAAGAAGAGTCGCGGGTGCAGACCGCGCTCGCGTACGAGATGTTTTTTGGAGAACAGGCTTAATCGAACTTCATGCGCAATTCGGGGGAGGCGGCATCGCGATGGATCGCTGGGAATATCAGACTTTGAAGTATAAGACGGGCGGCTGGCTGGGCGGCAAAGTCGACGAGCAGGAATTCCAGAATGAGCTGAACCGGTTCGGCTACGAAGGCTGGGAGCTCGTGTCCTGCTTCGATACGAGCGTGTCCCAGGGCGCGTCGAGAGACGTCATCGTCGTCTTCAAAAGAAAGCTTCAGGTCGGCTGACGGCTTCCCGATCGGGACACACTCATGAGGAGGCGTCCCCTCGAAAGCCGTCGGAAGAGGTGAGAAGCTGTGATCGTCCGTTTCGGATTCGTCGCCATGTCGGTCTTGCTGGAGAACGCGTCTCCGTCCCGGACGATGACGTACACGAATTTCGCCAAGCTGGCGGATCGGGAAGCGGGGCTTCGGCGTCTGGAACGCCTCGCCGAGGAGAATCTGCAGAATACGCTGCGGCTGCTCAAGCATTGCAAATACTCGGACGTGAAGGTCTACCGGATGACGTCCAAGCTCATCCCGCTCGCGACGCACGAACGCATGCAGGACTGGAATCCCTATGAAGCGTTGGCCGGTCCGTTCGCGGAGGTAGGCGCCTTCGTCCGGGAGAACGGCATGCGCGTGTCGTTCCACCCGGAACACTTCACCGTGTTCAGCACGCCGCGCGGGGAAGTGCTCCGCAACGCGATTCGCGATCTGGATCATCATGTCCGCATGCTGGAGATGATGGGCCTCGACGAGCGGGCGACCTGCAACATTCATGTCGGCGGCGCTTACGGGGATAAGGAAGAGGCCGGCAGGCGCTTCCTCCGCCAATTCGGCGCGCTGGAGCCGCGAATCCATCGCCGGATGACGCTGGAGAACGGCGACAAGACGTTCACGGCCGCGGAGACGCTGGCGCTGAGCGAGGAGACCGGCGTGCCGATGGTGCTGGACCTTCATCATCATGCGGTCAATCCGGGCGGCGAGCGGGCCGAGGCGCTGTGGGACCGGATCCAAGAGACGTGGGTCCGGTTCGGATGGAACGGGCTCGATCCCGCGCGGCCGGCGGGAGCGCGTCTGCCGCCGAAGATGCACGTCTCGACGCCGAAGAGCCTGACCGATCCGCGCGGTCACGCCGACCATGTCGACCCGGCGCCGCTGCTTGCTTTTCTGCGGAATATCGCCGGGAGCACGCCCGCCGTGGACGTCATGATCGAAGCCAAACGCAAAGACGAGGCGCTCATGCGGCTCATGGCGGAGTTGCAGGCCGCCGAGGCGAGCGGACAGCCGGTCCGCGTCTTGGACGGCGCGAGCGCGGAAGTGGCGGGCGGGACCCTGTAAGCGGAAACATGCTTGATTTCGCGGCCCAAATGCGTTAGGGTGGACACAGAGTGTCGCCAGGCATCGTCAGGCCGCGGCTAACGAAAATAGGCCATGCGAGGCCGCCCCGCTCATCGGACGATGGGCCGGCGGTCTCTTTGCATGAAGGCATAGAGGGGCGGCTGACGCAAGTGGGTTGGATCGTAATCGTATTGATCGGAGTCGTCTCCGCGATATTCGGCAGCATCGTCGGTCTCGGCGGAGGGATCGTCATCGTGCCGTCGCTCGTGCTGATCGGGCCGTCCCTGCTGGGCGAGACGATCGCATCGCAGACGGCGGTCGGCACCTCGCTGGCGGTATTGATCTTCACGGCGCTGACGGCGACTTGGACCTACAAGAAGCAGGGCAAGGTCGACTTTCGCAGCGGCTGGCTGTTCTTCTCGACCAGCGGTCCCGCGGCAATGGCGGGGGCGCTGCTCACCAACGCGATTCCCCAGGGTCCCTTTCAATTGGCGTTCGGGGCGTTCATGCTGGCCATGTTCGGTCTCATGGTGGCTAGAGAACGCATGAAGCCGCTCCGCATCGACTGGCCGATCCAGCGCACCTTCACCGACGGCGCCGGGACGACTTATACATACGGCTATAATCTGGCGCTGGCGTTGGTCATCGGCTGCGGCGTCGGTCTCGCATCGGGCCTGTTCGGCATCGGCGGGGGTTCGCTGTTCGTTCCGCTCATGGTGCTGCTGTTCCGTTTTCCCCCGCACGTGGCGACGGCGAGCTCGATGTTCGTGATCTTCCTGTCGTCCGTCTTGGGGAGCACGGTTCATCTGTGGCACGGGAACATCGACTGGCCGCTGTTCTGTGCGTTGGCGCCGGGCGCGATCGTCGGCGGGCGGCTGGGCGCCGTCATCGCCTCGCGGATGTCGGGCAAGCAGCTAATGTGGCTGCTCCGAGTAACGCTGCTGCTCGTGGCCGTCTATCTCATCGTGAAGGGCATTCGCGAATTGTAAGGGGAATCGGCGGGAAAGGGGTTCCATTAGCCGGAACCCCCCGAGGCGTCCGAACGTATAACTTAATAGAGTAAGACAGGCAATGACAAGCCAATGAGCTTCCTAATCAATCATCGATACGAGGGATGAAATTATGAGCGAGAACCAGCCGATCATCGGCGGGAAGAGCTTCACGGCGGTCGCGGTCAACTGCGCGTCCAAGGCCGGAGAATGGATCAAGAGCAAAATCGGCAACTTCGCCTCTCCAGATATGAAATATTCGATGCACGATCTCGTCACCGAAGTGGACAAAGGTTCGGAGCGCATGATCCGCAACCTCATCGGCACTCATTTCCCGCATCATTCGTTCTTGGGCGAAGAGGGCGTGGAACCGGGGCCGGAAGCTTCGGTCAAAGCGCTGGAGAAGGTTAGCGGCTCCGAATACTTATGGATCGTCGATCCGGTGGACGGCACGACGAACTACGTTCACGGATTCCCCTACTATTCCGTCTCGATCGCGCTGGCGTACAAAGGCGAAGTGATCGTCGGCGTCGTGTACGATCCATCGCGGGACGAGTTGTTCGTCGCCGAACGGGGAAAAGGAGCCTATGTACATGGCAAACGGATGCAGGTATCCGGCGAGAAGGCGCTAAGTCAGAGCTTGCTGGCCACGGGCTTCCCCGCGGACCATCAGGTCGCGCTGCCCGCGAATCTGCGGCAGACGCTGGCGCTGGCGCCGCAAGTGCGCAATATCCGCAGCTCCGGCTCGGCGGCGCTCCATATGGCTTATGTCGCTTCGGGCCGTCTCAGCGGCTTCTGGGAGATCGGCCTGAACGCCTGGGACCTGGCGGCGGGTTCGCTGCTGGTGCAGGAGGCGGGCGGAACGGTGACCGATCAGAACGGGCAGCCGTACAGTCTGGGCGTGCGCAACGTGGCCGCCAGCAACGGTCTGATCCAAGACGAATTGCTCGCGGCGCTCGCGAAGGCTTAGCGGTTCGTGAAGAGGGCCGGGAGCGCGGTATGGCGGGAGACCGTCGGAAAAATCGACTAATGCGGGTGCGGGGTGCCGACTGGCGGGAGATGGTCGATGAAATCGACTAACTCGGGTGCGGGAAGCGTCGAATGGCCGGAGATGGTCGATGAAATCGACTAACGCGGGTGCGGGAAGCGCTGAATGACGGGAGATGGTCGATGAAATCGACTAACTCGGGTGCGGGAAGCGTCGAATGGCCGGAGATGGTCGATGAAATCGACTAACGCGGGTACGGGAAGCGCTGAATGACGGGAGATGGTCGATGAAATCGACTAACTCGGGTACGTTGGGTGTCACGAGATCTTCGGAATAATAGGAGATCTCCGAAAACTCCTCCTTCCCTGGCGCCGACGGCGCCTGCATAGCCCTTCGTCCCGCACATGAGAACGCGCGATATCGATCATCCTAGAGCGAAGGAGGCGTTGGCGATGGAGCGAGAAGACGAGCGCAATCCGGCAGCGGCCGAGCCCGCCGAACGTGAAGAGGCGCTGAACGACGATGAAGCAGCCTTCATGACGGCGGCCGAGGCGGAGCTGGTCCGGGCGCTGAGCGAAGGCGAAGTCGACGCGAAGGATCCCGCCGAAGAGGCGGTGGACCGGCTGCGGCCCCGCTGGGAGATCCGGATTCAGACGGAGCGCGATCCCGTGGCGGAGGAGACGGCCGCGTACCGCAAGATGGCGAAGGAAGTGGACGACCGTTACGGGCAAGAGGACTAGAATGCTTGCGAAATGGAGATAGGGCGGCCCTGCGGCCGCTCTATTTTTGCGCTTTGGGCCGTTAAGGGATGCGCTTCGGCGCAAAGCTGTCAAAAGTGCAGAAAAATTGCGACCTTCTCCTAGGAGCCCCCAATCGGATGTTATAAGATTAAGGATACGGCTGATCTTCCGCGCCTTCGCATGAAGACGGCCTATTCCCGCACCGTCACAAGGAAGGGGTCGCGCAGCCTATGCCCAGAATCAACCTGTTCCGCAAGATCGTGCTGATCCTAGCGCTGCTGCTCCTGCCGATCGGGGCGCTCTACTACTGGTCGAACCATCGGGGAACCGAGGTGCTGCGGGACGAGCTCAACAAGTCGAATACGAGCAAGCTCGAGTTTTTCCAATCGCAGGTGGACGCGAACATCGACTCCATCACCCTGTGGCCGAATCTGCTCGTCCACGATCCCGACATCGCCGAACTGCGCGACACGGCGCCGTCCGGCTCGCCGTATCTGGACCTGGAAGCGATTACGCTGGTGAAGCGGATCCAGCAGAAGCTGAGCACGCAGGAGAGCTCCATCAATTGGAAGAGCTCTCTTTACATCTACTCTCCCCGGCTGAATCGGGTTATCACCGACAGCGACGCCGTCAGCTACGACGATGCCGAGCTGAAGGCGCGGATGAAGCAGGGGTGGCAGGTGAAGCCTTCGGGGACGGAGCCCGGAAGCTCGTACGTCTTCTCCCTGTTCACGGTCACGCCGTATAATGCCTTCAGCCGGCCGGACAAGGCCGACCTGATTATCGAGGTGCGGTTCGACAGCGGCAACATCGCGGGCATGCTCGACCGGTTCAAGAGCGACAGCCGGCGCAACCCGTTCTACTATAAAGAAGGCGTCGGCATGATCTACAACAGCACGGCCGACCGCAAGGTGGCGGACGAGCTGGTGAATACGCTGAAGGAAGGCAGCCTGCAAGAGACGAGCAATCAGACGCTGGAGCTCGAGGGCGGGACCTACCTCGTCAATACGAAGCTGTCCGCGGCGACCGGCTGGTACTTGATCGACTATATCCCTTACGGCGACGTCGTCGGTCCGATCCGGGAGACGAACCGGCTATTCTATGCGGCGCTCGGATCGCTGCTGATCATGGGCTGCGTGCTGGCATACATGCTCTACGCCCAGGTCCAGGTGCCGATGAAGCGTCTCGTTCAGAGCTTCCAGCGGCTGAAGCAGGAGGATTACTCCGTGCGGCTCGTGCCGAAGGGCAGCAGCGAGTTCAGCTTCGTGTTCATGCGCTTCAACTCGATGGTGGAGCAGATTCAGGAGCTGTTCGGCAAGGTGTACCTGGAGAAGATCCATGTGCGGGAAGCGCGCCTGAAGCAGCTGCAATCCCAGATCAATCCCCACTTCTTCTACAATTGCTTCTCCTTCATCTCCAGCATGGCGAAGCTGGAGAACTACAAGGCGATCGTCGCCATGTCATCGAACTTGTCCAGCTACTATCGTTATACGACGCGCCAGGAGCGGGACTTCGCGACGCTGTCGGAGGAACTGGACTTCGTGACGAGCTACCTGGAGATTCAGCGCATGCGTCTCGGCCGTCTCCGGTTCGAGGTCGAGCTGCCTTCCTGGCTGCGCCATCTGGAGGTACCTCCGCTCCTGATTCAGCCGCTGGTGGAGAACGCGGTGCTTCACGGCATCGAGGAGAAGGCGGGCGAAGGTTGGATTCGCCTGACGGCCGGCGAGGACGGCGACCGGATCGCGATCGTCGTGGAGGACAGCGGAAAGGGCATGGGGGAGGCCGCGATGAGGCGGCTTCGGGAGAAGCTGTCCGCGCCGCTCGGCGAGGAGACCGGCTGCGGGCTATGGAACGTCAATCAGCGGCTGCAGCTCCGCTACGGGGAAGATGCGGGGCTGACGGTGTCCGAGGGAGCCTCGGGCGGATTGCGCGTCGAGCTAAGCTGGAGTGACGGCCGCTTCGGCGGCGCGGGAGGAGGACCAAGCGATGATCGAGATCCTGCTGGTGGATGACGAGGTCTACGTGACCGAGAGCTTGCGCAAAACGATCCCGTGGGATCGCATGGATATCGGCCACGTGTATACGGCGGATTCCGCCGCCGAAGCGCTGCGGATTCTGGAGGAGCGCGAGGTCGACATTCTGGTCAGCGACATCCGCATGCCGGAGACGGACGGCCTCGAGCTCGTCCGGCTGGCGGGCCGGCGCTGGCCGCACATCCGAAGCCTGCTGCTGACGGGGCATTCGGACTTCGAATACGCGAAGAAGGCGATCGAGCTGCGCGTGTCGGGCTATATCCTGAAGCCCGTCGACGACGACGAGTTCATCCGCGGCGTGACGGATGCGATCGAATCGCTGCGCGACGAATGGGAGCAGTCGGAGCGCTACAATCGCCTGCTGTACGACCTGAAGTCCGATCGCGCGCTGCTGCGGGAGCGACTGATGCACGATCTGCTGCTCGGCCGGCAACTGCCGAGAGCGACGCTGGCGGACAAGCTCCGGCAGTACGAGGTGCCGATCGTCCAGGACGCGCCCGCGCTCATGCTGCAGATCCGCATGGGCGGACACTTCGCCGAGTACGACGCCGAATCGCTGGCGCTCATGGAATATGCGGTGGGCAATATCGCCGAGGAGGTGCTGGGCGAAGGCTTCCGCGTATGGCACGGCAAGGCGCCGCACGACTGCCTGGCGCTGCTCGCTTCGATGGATCGGCCCGAAGGGGGGCCGGGCGCCGCGGCCGCGAAGCCGATCCGCGAGGAGCTGGAGCGGCTGGCCACCGATATCGGCCGGCAGGTGCGCACCTATCTCAAGGGCAGCATCTCGATCGTGGTGAGTCCGTGGTTCCTGTTCCCGGAGGAGCTGTCGTCCGCCTACCGCGGCGGTCTCGCCGCCTTGTTCGAGCATGGCGGCTCGCGTGGGCAGGAGTTGCTCTTCCTGGAGGACCTCCCGCCGAAGCGCGCCGGCGTCCAGTCGCTAGAGTCGCTGTACAAGCCGCCTACGCTCATCCATCTGCTCGAATCCAAGCAGTGGGAGGCGGCGGGAGAGAAGATCGCGGACGTCCTCGGGGACTTGGAGCGGATGGAGCAGCGCTATACGGACGAGCATCTGTACGAGGTGTATCTGAGCGTCACGAACGCCTGCCTCTATCTCGCCCACAAGCAGGGACTGCTCATCGGAGAGATCGACGGGGGCGGATTGGACCCGGTCACCGAACGGCACATGCTTCAGTCGCCGCAGCGGCTGCGCGTCTGGTCGCTCGAGCTGCTGGACAAGCTGAGGAGGGAGTTGTCCGAGAGCGATACGCATACCCGCAGCAGGCTCGTCAAGCAGGTGCGGGAGCTGGTGACGCGGGACATCGGCCTGGATATCTCGGTGAAGACGATCGCCGACAAGGTGTACCTGCATCCCGTATACTTGTCCAAGATCTACAAGAGCGAGACCGGCGAGAGCCTCGGCGACTACATCATCCGCATCCGGATGGAGAAGGCGCTCTATCTGCTCAAGCATACGAACAAGAAGATCTACGAGATCACCTCCGAGCTCGGCTACCAGAACCCGCAGTACTTCAGCAAGATGTTCAAGAAGTTCTACGGCATGACCCCCAACGAGTATCGGGATTAGGGGCAGGGCTGGGAGGGATGGGACCAAATATGGTTGTAACGGGTCCGAATAAGGTTGCGAAAGATGCAGAAATGTTCGATTAATGACGTAGGTTCCCGGTTCCCCCTTCCTTATAATTAGCTTTAAGCAAGCCAAACGCACAAATAGGGGGAACGACAATGACAGCCTTCGCCAATAAAAAGCTCGCAGCAGGGGCGGCGCTCATGCTGGCCGTCACGGGCCTGTCGGCCTGTTCGGGAGACAACGGCAAGTCCGCGGCGAGCCCGTCCGCAACCGTAAGCGCTTCCGCGACGAGCGGCGCATCGCCGTCCGCATCCGCATCCGAATCCGCAAGCGCGTACAAGGACAAATACGATCCGCCCGTGACCGTCACGACCGTATGGGGCGTCGACCCGGCGCTCAAGTTCAAGAACGGCGAATCGATCGAGAACAACGTCGCGACCAAGTGGGCGCTGGATACGCTCGGCATCAAGATCGATTCGCTGTGGTCGGTGACGGATACGAACAACGCGTTCGCGACGAAGATGCGCCTCGCGATGTCCTCCGGCCAGAAGCTGCCGGACGTCGTTACGATCGGCGACGCGCAGCTCGCGCAGGACCTGATCGATACCGGCGCGTTCCGCGAGGTCGGCAGCTTGTTCGACGAATACGCGAGCGACAAGTGGAAGACGGCGATGAACCTCGACCCGAACGTCTGGAATCCGTATGTCCGCGACGGCAAGAAGATCGGCATTCCGGTGCTCGACTACGCCTACAACCACGATTATCTGCTCTGGATCCGGCAGGATTGGCTGGATAAGCTGAACCTTCAGGCGCCGAAGACGATGGACGATCTGGAGAAGGTCATGGAGGCGTTCAAGAACAACAATCCGGACGGCCTCAAGCCCGACAAGGTGCTGCCGCTGTCCATCGGCTTCAAGACGACGATGAACACGTGGATGGGCGATCCGTCCTGGGTGTTCGGCGCTTACGGCACGATCCCGGGTCAATGGAACGCCGCGGCGGACGGCAGCCTGGAGTACGGCTCCATCAACCCGGCTTCGAAGCAGGCGCTCGCGAAGCTGAAGGAATGGCGCGACAAAGGCTACATTCCGAGCGAGGCCGCGCTCTGGGACGAGAACAAGACGTCCGAGCCCGCCGTGGCGGGCATCGCGGGCATCATCCCCGGTCCGTACTGGATGAGCGGCTGGCCGCTGCTCGATACGGCGAAGAACGTCCCGACGGCCGTCTGGAAGCCGTACCCGATCCCGACCGGACCGGACGGCAAAGCCGGCCGCCACGGCACGAACTTCACGAGCGGCGTGACGCTCATCAACAAGGACATGAAAAACCCCGAAGCGCTGTTCACGTACCAGAACTATCTGTTCGAGCATCTCGCGGACCCGCAGCCGGGCAGCGAATGGGACGTCGGCGTGTTCAAGGGCTACGACTACGACCTCGACGCCGGCGGCAACCCGCTGTACCTCGACAAGATTCCGGGCGGAGAAGTCAACATCAACCGCTACTGGCTCGTCAAGGACGGCGCGCGCATCCCCGACGCCCAGATGAAGGCGCTGCTCAAGCTAGGCGACGGCAGCGAGCCGACGACGCGCCTGGAGAAGGAAGTCAAGAACAACTACGGACCGGAGACGCCGGCGGCCGCCAAGGTGCTGCTGTCGCAGCCCGACATCTCCTTCAAGGATATGTTCACCGGCCCGGCCACGCCGACGATGCAGTCCAAGCAGGACTACCTGAAGAAGATCGAGCTGCAGACGTTCAACGAGATCATCTACGGCAAGAAGGGCGCGGACAGCTTCGACAAGTTCGTGACCGACTGGAAGGCCGCGGGCGGAGACAAGATCACGCAGGAAGTGAACGATTGGTACAAGAGCACGAAGTAAGCTGGCCAGCCGACGGCAATCCCCGAAGATCCGCGCCGGATCCCGGGGATTTTTTTTCGGGGGACATGCGCGCCCGACGTCCGAAAAGAGGTTGCGATAATGCCATCAATGTTGGCTTTGCCCGCTACTTCGCGCCTTGGCCGGTTGCTATAATCGCCCTATACCGTTCGAGGAGGCCTCATCATGCGTTATTTGAAACGAACCTGGCCCTTCCATCTGATGCTCCTGCCGGCGCTCGTCTTCCTGATCGTATTCAATTACGTGCCGATGGGCGGCATCGTCATGGCCTTCCAGGACTATAAGCCGTGGCTTCATATCAGCGGCTCGCCTTGGATCGGCTTGGACAACTTCCGGCTGCTGTTCGAGCGCGACGACAGCATGCAGGTCATCTGGAATACCTTTCTGATCGCGGTCCTGAAGATCGTGTTCAACCTGGTCACCCCGTTCGCCTTTGCGATCCTGCTGAACGAGGTTCGCCAACGGTTCCTGAGCCGCTCGATTCAGACGATGGTCTATCTGCCGCACTTTCTCTCCTGGGTCATCTTGGGCGGCATCCTGCTCGAATTCCTCTCTTCGGACGGCGGCTTCGTCAACCGGATGCTGCACGGCGCGTTCGGCATCAAGCCGATCCCCTTCCTCGGCGACGGGGACTGGTTCCGCTTCACCGTCATCGTGTCGGAGGTGTGGAAGGAGTTCGGGTACGGCACGATCGTCTTCCTGGCCGCGCTGGCCGGCATCAACCCGTCGCTCTACGAGGCGGCGGAGATGGACGGCGCGAGCCGCTGGAAGCAGACGCTGCACATCACGATCCCGTCGCTGATCCCGATTGCGGTCGTCGTCGGCACGCTCGCCCTCGGCAACATCCTGAACGCGGGATTCGACCAGATCTTCAACCTCTACAATGCGCTCGTGATGGACAAGGGCGATATCATCGATACGTTCGTCTACCGCACGGCCATCAGCGACGGCCAATTCGGCTTTGCCACCGCGGTCGGACTGTTCAAGTCGGTCATCAGCATGGTTCTGATCGTCATCTCGTACCGGCTCGCCTACAAGTGGGCGAACTATCGCGTGTTCTAAGGGGGCTGCGGCATGTATCACAAGACCGTTCCATATCGAATCTTCAACGTCTTCAACGTCATCATCCTGCTGCTGCTGGCGCTTGCCTGCGTCATTCCGCTGATTCACGTGCTCGCCGTCTCGTTTAGCGCCAAGTCGGCCGCGGACGGCAACCTGGTCGGCCTGTGGCCGGTCGACTTCACGACGATCGCCTACGCGAAGACGATCGACAACCCGGTCTTCCTCAGCTCCCTCTGGGTCGCGCTGAAGCGGACCGTACTGGGCACCGCGGCCATCCTGGCCGTCGCCTGTCTCGCCGCTTATCCGCTGTCCAAGGAGAACGCGCAGTTCGGCGGACGTTCGGTCTACTCGTGGCTGTTCGTGTTCACGATGATCTTCAACGGCGGTCTGGTTCCTTTCTACATCGTCATCCAGCGCCTGCACTTGATGGATTCGTTCTGGGTGCTCGTGCTGCCGGGCGTCGTGAACGTATGGCTCATCATCCTGCTGATGAACTTCTTCCGCGGCATCCCGAAGGAGCTGGAGGAGGCGGCGCTCATCGACGGCTGCGGCCACATCGGCATTCTGTGGCGCATCTATCTGCCCGTGTCGCTGCCCGCCCTGGCGACGCTCGGCCTGTTTGCGATGGTATGGCACTGGAACTCCTGGTTCGACGGTCTGCTGTATCTGAGCGACAAGCATATGTATCCCCTGGCCACCTATCTGCAGACGGTCATCGTCTCGCGGGATATGAGCTCGATGAGCTTCACCAAGCAGGAGTTCGACCTGCTCTCGCAGAAGACGATCAACGCGGCCCAGATCTTCATCGGCGCGCTCCCGATTCTGATCGTATACCCGTTCCTGCAGCGGTTCTTCGTCAAAGGGCTGGTCATGGGCTCGGTAAAGGAGTGAGCGGAGATGGACGATCGCGTGAATAAGGCGGAAAAAGGAGTGAACGGAAATGAACGGCCGTGTGAATAAGGCGGATAAGGAGTGAACGGAAATGAACGATCGCGTGAATATGACGGATAGAGGAGTGAACGGAGATGGACGATCGCGTGAATATGACGGATAGAGGAGTGAACGAAAATGAACGACCGTGTGAATATGACGGATAGAGGAGTGAACGGAAATGAACGACCGTGTGTATTCGGCGGAATCAGGTTCGGCAGAGTCTGAGTCCTGGCGGAAGTGCGGCTTCACCGTCGGGATGGATGTCTCGTTCCTGGACGAGGTGGAGCAGGCCGGCGGCGCGTTCTACGATTGGGAAGGCCGCAAGGCCGATCTGCTGCGGATGCTCCGGGATCACGGCACGACGGCCGTCCGCTTGCGCATCTGGCACGTTCCGCCGGGCGGCTACTGCAATCTGGAGCGGACGATCGTCATGGCGCGGCGCATCAAGTCGTTGGGGCTCCGATTCCTTCTGGACTTTCATTATTCCGACCGGTGGGCCGACCCGGCGAACCAGCACAAACCTGCGGCCTGGGCAGGGCTGGACGAAACGGCGCTTCGGGAGGCGGCGCGCGGCTATACGCGCGACGTGCTGACGGCGCTGTCGCAGCAGAACGCGGCGCCGGACATGGTGCAGATCGGCAACGAGATCACGCCGGGCATGCTCTGGGACGACGGACGGGTGGACGGAGATTTCGACACGGATACGCAGTGGGAGAAGCTGGCCGGTCTGGTACGGTCGGGCATGGACGGTGCCAAGGACGCACTGCCGGACGTGCGGATCATGATCCATATCGACCGGGGCGGAGATCTGACGGCGAGCGAGCGGTTCTTCGACCGGATCGCCGCTTGCGGGATCGCGGACTTCGATTGCATCGGCTTGTCTTACTACCCCTGGTGGCATGGCACGCTGGAGGATCTGCGGCATACGCTGGGCGGCCTGGCGAAGCGCTACGGCAAGCCGGTGAACGTCGTGGAGACGGCGTACCCGTGGACGCTGGACAAGCGGGAAGGGCTCGACTTCATCGTGCATGGCGAAGCGCAGCTGTTGGCGGGCTATCCGGCCACCGAAGAAGGACAGGCGAGCTATCTCCGCGATTTCATCCGAATCGTGCGCGAGACGGCGGGCGGCCTGGGCGACGGCTTCTACTGGTGGGAGCCGGCCTGGACGCCCGCGAAGACCGAATGGTCGGTCGGACACGGCAACAACTGGAGCAATCTGACGCTCGTGGACTTCGAAGGCCGGCCGCTGCAGGCGTTACAAGCGCTGCGAGGGCGGTGATTACCGGTTATGGCGGGGAGCACGGGCATAGGCGGGGATAGCCGATTTCGGCGGTTATCTCGGGCATTTGGAGGCTTGCGGAGGCGGAAATAGTCGATTCTGGCGGTTATCTCGGGCATTGGAGGCTTGCGGAGGCGGAGATAGTCGATTCTGGCGGTTATCTCGGGCATTTGGGGGCTTGCGGAGGCGGAACCAATCATAGTAAAAATTCGTAGAGGGCAAATGGAAAGGGGAACGATCCACATGCATCCGAAACATCCGCCGATCAGCGGCAAGCTGCCGGTCTTCATGCACGGCGCGGACTACAATCCGGATCAGTGGCAGCACGATCCGGCCGTGTTGGAAGAAGACATCCGGCTCATGAAGCTGGCCGGCTGCAACGTGATGGCCGTCGGCATCTTCGCGTGGGCGGCGCTGGAGCCGGAGGAGGGGCGGTTCGAGTTCGGCTGGCTCGATCGCGTGCTGGACCGCTTTGCCGAGGAGGGACTGTATGCCTGGCTGGCGACGCCGAGCGGCGCCCGCCCGGCCTGGATGTCGGAGCGGTATCCGGAGGTGCTGCGCGTCGGCGCGAACCGGGTGCGCAATCTGCACGGGCACCGGCACAACCATTGCTATACGTCCCCGGCGTACCGGGAGAAGACGGCGATCCTGAACGCGAAGCTCGCCGAGCGGTATGCGCACCATCCGGCGGTCGTCGGCTGGCATCTCTCCAACGAGTACGGCGGCGATTGCCATTGCCCGCTGTGCCAGGAGGCGTTCCGCGAGTGGCTGCAGCGGCGGTACGGCACGCTGGACGCGCTGAACGCGGCTTGGTGGACGAGCTTCTGGGCGCATACGTACACTAGCTGGTCCCAGATCGAATCGCCGGCCCCGCACGGCGAGACGATGGTGCACGCCCACAATCTCGACTGGCGGCGGTACGTCACCGATCGGACGGCGGACTTCTGCAGTCATGAGATCGCGTCCGTAAGGCCGTTCAATCCCGAGCTGCCGGTGACGACGAACATGATGGATTGGTACGACGGATTGGACTACCGCCGGTTCGCCGGCCTGCTCGACGTCATCTCCTGGGACGCGTACCCGACCTGGCACGATGCCGCGGACGACAGCCGGACGGCGGCCTGGTTCGCGTTCAACCACGACCTGTTCCGCTCGCTGAAGGACAAGCCGTTCATGCTGATGGAGAGCACGCCCAGCCTGACCAACTGGCAGCCGGTGAGCAAGCTGAAGAAGCCGGGCATGCACCGGCTGTCCTCGCTGCAGGCCGTCGCGCACGGCGCGGATACGGTGCAGTACTTCCAGTGGCGCAAGAGCCGGGGTTCCAGCGAGAAGCTGCACGGCGCGGTCGTCGATCACGTCGGCCACGAGCATACCCGCGTCTTCCGCGACGTGGCGGAGCTGGGCGGCACGCTAGCGGCGCTGCGGGACGTCGTCGGCACTACGACGCCCGCGCGCGCGGCGATCCTGACCGATTGGGACAACCGCTGGGCGGTCCGGGACGCGCAGGGCCCGCGCAACTGCGGCGTCCATTACGAGGACACGGTGATGGACCATTACAGGGCGCTCTGGTCGCTCGGCATCCCGGTCGACGTCATCGGCTCCGAGGAGCAGCGCGATCTCGGCCGGTACGCCCTGATCGTCGCGCCGATGCTCTACCTGTGCCGGGAAGAGACGGGGGTGCGATTGGAGCGGTACGTATCGGATGGCGGCGTCCTCGTGTCGACCTACTGGTCCGGCATCGTGGACGAGCGCGATCTTTGCTACCTCGGCGGCTTTCCCGGACCGCTGCGGCGTACGCTCGGCATCTGGGCCGAGGAGATCGACGCCCTGTATGACGGCGAGATCAACGGCCTGGTGCCGGCGGGCGCTAAAGGCGGTCGCTCAGAGCAGGGCCGCGCGGCGGCCGAGGCTTGCGGCAACGGGAGCGGCGGTACGGCGCACGGTGACGTCGCGCGCGGCGGTCAGCTCCGTCTGAGCCGCGAGTACGACGCGCGGGAGCTGTGCGAGCTGGTACATCTGGAGGGCGCCGAAGCGCTGGCGGTCTACCGCAGCGACTTCTATGCGGGACGGCCGGCGCTCACGGTGAATCGGCTTGGCGCGGGCAGCGCGTATTATCTGGCGACGCGGGCGGAGCCGACGTTCTATGGGGACTTCTACGGACAGCTCTCGCGGAAGCTTCGCATCCCCCGGGCGCTGGACGCCGAATTGCCGGCGGGCGTCACGGCGCAAGTGCGCACCGACGGCGCGACGGACTACGTGTTCGTGCTGAACTTCAGCGGCAGCGGGCAGACCGTACCGCTGGACGGCCGCGCATATGCGGACGCGGAGAGCGGCGAGCCGCTGGACGCCGCAGAGCTGACGCTGCCTGCGAACGGTTCGCGGGTGCTGCGGAGAGCGGCGGAGGGATAAGGCCGGCCGCTGACCGGAACGGAACGGGCAGGTCTCAGCAGTCAGGCACAGACTAACGTTGACTTGGGCAGGTCTGGGCGGTCTAAGTAGGTCTGGGCAGTTCTGGGCAGTCTGGGCGGTCTGGGCGGTCTGGACAGACATGTACCATGCCCCGGGCAGGTCGGGGCAGCCAGGCATAGGCCGAGACAAGGTGGGGCAGGATGGGCGGCGCTTCGTCCACCCGGGCCCAAGCGGCGGCCGCGGTATATCGACTCTATCGATTGGACGAAGCTTATTAAGCGCGGTCCAGCGACTGCCGGCGAGTTTGCCGGCAGTCTTTTCTTTTCCGGGCGCCACGGGCCAGGAAAGCTTCCGCTCGAATTCGCCAACCGTCTCAAGCGATCTCCATCGAAGCATCCCGCCAACGCTCGCATCCGTCTGCCGAGAAGGGAGCCGTTTCGGCCGCTTTTCGCCGTCTCTTTTCAAAACATTCGATTTGTTGCCATCCTATCCTGTATCCACGCATCCAGAGCGCTTACGATAGGCCTTGAGGGGCGTTGCTTCTCCATCCGACTAACGGGAGGAATGATGAGGATGCTTCGAAAAACGGTGATCGGCGTTCTGTCCGCCCTGATGCTGGCCGCGCTGCTGCTCGCAGGCGCCGCGTCGCAGCCGCGCAAGGCCGAGGCGGCGCCGACGTTCGCCAAGGGAGCGGATATCAGCTGGGTGGCGGGCATGGAGGCCCAGGGCAACAAGTGGAAGGACAAGAACGGCGTGCAGCGGGATATTTTAGATATTCTCAAAAACGACTACCAGATCAACTCGGCGCGAATTCGCGTATGGGTCAACCCGTCCGGCAGCTATACGAACGGCTATCTGAACAAGGAGCGCGCCGCCGCGCTGGCGAAGCGCGCCAAAGCCGCGGGGATGAGCGTCATGCTGACGCTGCACTACAGCGATTCTTGGGCGGATCCCGGCCAACAGACCAAGCCGGCGGCCTGGGCGGGGTACACCTTCCAGCAGCTGATGGACGCGGTATGGAATTGGACGCGGGAGGTCATGACGACGATGCAGGCCAACGGCGTGACGCCGGATTGGGTGCAGATCGGCAACGAGACGAACAACGGGATGCTGTGGAATGACGGCAAAGCCTCGCTCAGCATGCAGAATTACGCGTGGCTGGTCAATACCGGCAACAACGCGGTAAAGTCGATCAGCAGCGGCACGAAGACGATCGTGCATCTGGCCAACGGTTACGACAACGCCGTATTCGTCTGGAATATCGGCGGTCTCATCGCGAATGGCGCGACCTTCGACATGATCGGGATGTCGCTCTACCCAAGCGCATCCGACTGGTCGTCCAAGGTGACGCAGACCATCAGCAACGCGAACGACATGATCGCCCGGTACGGCAAGCCGATCATGGTCACCGAGATCGGGATGGACTACAATCAGCCCGCGGCGGCCAAGAGCTTCGTAGCCGATATCAAGACGAAGATTCGCAATCTATCGGGCGGCAAGGGCGCGGGCGTGTTCTACTGGGAGCCGGAGGCGACGCCAGGCTATAACGGCGGCTACAACAAAGGCGCTTGGCAGGCCGATATGAAGCCGACCGTCGCGCTGGAAGGCTTCTTGAATTAACGAAATCGCGAAGAACCCCCTCCGCATCCGCTTGGATCGGGAGGGGGTTCTTCGCGATGGAGCAACTACCGCCGGTCTCTCGGCAGAGAGGCGTCGGGGACAACCGCGGAGCGGACTTTGCGCGCGCCCAGCGAATGCAGGTGACGCAATCCTAACTTCGCATGCTGCCCGCCTTCGCTATCGGATCGCTTTGAAGCTGGCGTCCGCCGCTTCCAGCGTGGCGTCGATGTCCGCGTCCGTATGCGCGGTGGTGAGGAACCAGGCTTCGTACTTGGACGGCGCCAGGTAGATGCCGCGCTCCAGCATTTCGCGGAAGAAGCGCGCGAACCGCTCGCCGTCCGTATCCTGCGCTTCGTCGTAGTTCGTCACCGGATGGTCGCAGAAATGGGTCGACAGCGCGCCGCCGATGCGGTTGATCGTGAGCGGGACGCCGTGCCGGTCGGCCGACGACCGGAGTCCGTCCGCGAGGCGGATCGCCAGCGCCTCCATGCGCGCATAGACGCCGGGCTCGCGCAGCACGTCGAGGCAGGCGAGGCCCGCCGCGATGGACGCCGGGTTGCCCGCCATCGTGCCCGCCTGGTAGGCGGGCCCCAGCGGCGCGACTTGCGCCATCACCTCGCGCCGTCCGCCGTAGGCGCCGATCGGCAGGCCGCCGCCGATGATCTTGCCGAGCGCGGTGAGGTCCGGCTCGATCGCCGCGAAGTCGGCGAAGGCCGCGGCGTACGTCTGCGTCGTGCCGTAGTGGAACCGGAACGCCGTGATGACCTCGTCATAGATGACGAGGGCGCCGGCGGCGCGGGCCATCCGGCATACCTCCTCGAGGAAGCCGGGCTTCGGCATGACCATGCCGAAGTTGCCGACGATCGGTTCGATCATGACCGCGGCCACGTCGTCGCCCCAGCGCTCGAGCGCGAGCTTCAATCCGTCCGTGTCGTTGAACGGCACGGTGATGACCTCGCTCGCGATGCTGACCGGAATGCCCGCGCTGTCGGGGATGCCGAGCGTGGACGGGCCGGAGCCCGCCGCGACGAGCACGAGGTCGGAGTGGCCGTGGTAGCACCCGGCGAACTTCACGATCTTGTTGCGGCCGGTCGCGGCCCGGGCGACGCGGATCGTCGTCATGACGGCCTCCGTGCCGGAGTTGACGAAGCGGACCTTGTCCATCGACGGGATCGCTTCCTTCAGCCGCTGCGCGAGCGCGACCTCGCCTTCGGTCGGCGTCCCGTAGAGCGTGCCGTTCTGCGCGGCCCGCACGATCGCTTCCGTCACGTGCGGATGGGCATGCCCGGTGATGATCGGGCCGAACGCGGCCAGATAGTCGAGGTAGCGGTTGCCGTCCACGTCCCAGAAGTAGGCGCCTTCGGCGCGCTTCATGAAGACCGGGGCGCCGCCGCCCACCGCCTTGAACGAGCGGGAGGGGCTGTTGACCCCGCCGACGATATGCTGTTGCGCGGCTTTGTACAGCCGTGCCGATTCGGTTCTTGCGTTCATATTTTATATCCTCCTAGGAATGACGATCTTCGTTCCGCAAGGCGGAATCGGGGGATGCTCGGCTTAGGATCGCGTATCGAGTTGCTGGAGCTCGGCAAGCAGGTCGGGAGCTGTTGGGTCTCGGATAGCGAAACGGGAAATTCTCGGATTAGGATGCGTATCGAGTTAATGGGGCACTGATAGCGAGATGAGTTGTGGGGTCTCGGATAGCGAAACGGGGAATGCTCGGATTTGGATCGCGTATCGAGAGTTACTGGGTCGGATCGCGTATCGAGAGTTGCTGGGTCGGATCACGAATCGGGAGTTGTCCATAATCCAATAAGCTGTGCAGAGGTGCATTCGCCCGGCCCAACCAGTCCTCACCAATCCGTCTGCAGCGCCCGGCCCACCCAGTCCTCACCAATCCGTGTGCTGCGCTAGTCTATCCGCTCGATCACTCGGCTGCCCAAGCTATCGCCAATCCGTCTGCAGCGCCGGACCCATCCCGTCAGTCCCCAGCCATCTCCAACCGCCCGCCGCGATCGGCTATCCCGTTCGCACCAATCGCCCCAAAAGAAAAACCGCCGTCTGTCGTCCAGACGGCAGTCCTGTGCGCCTCCCCTTAGGGCGAGGGGGAAGGCGATGCGGAACCGGAAGGCGAGGCAGCCGCTTCCGTCTTGTCCTGGCTCAGCACTTCCTGTACGTAATCCTTCAGCTTGTCTTCGCTGCTGACGGCCAATACGGAGGAGCCGCCGACATCCTTGTCCGCGAGCAGGTCCATCGGAGGCAGCTGCGCGGAGCCCGCTTGATGCGACTTGTACCCGAGGCTGGCGAGCTTCCACATGTCGTCGACGGACATGTTCGTCTCGATGTACGGATTGACCTTGTTCAAGATCTCCGGAAGCTTCAGGATGTTCCAGCCGGACTGCAGCTTGTCGGCGACGGCCCCGAGGAAGGCGCGCTGGCGTTCCGTCCGGGTGAAGTCGCTCATCGCGTCATGGCGGAAACGCACGTACTGGAGCGCGTGGTCTCCGTCCAGATGCTGCTGGCCCTTCTTCAAGTCGATGTCGAACATGTGCTTGTCGGCCTTGGACGTGTAGTGCATATCCTTTTCCACGTAGAAGTCGACGCCGCCGATCGCATCGACCAGCTTAATGAACCCTTGGAAGTCCGCGTAAACGTAATATTGGATATCGAGTCCGGTCAGATCGCCGATCGTCTTCATCGCCAGGTTCGGACCGCCGAGCGACAGCGCGGCATTGATGCGGTTGGAGCCATGTTTCGGAATCTTCACGTAGGTGTCGCGGAGAATCGAGAACAGATGCACCTTCTTGGTGGCCGGATCGAACGAAGCGACCAGCATGGAGTCGGACCGCGCCGTCTCGCCTTCCTCCAGGCCGCGGTTGTCGCCGCCCATGAGGAGCACGTTGACGCGCTCGGTGCCGGTCCATTCGGGCGGCTTCTCCTCCGGCTTCTCTTCGAATTGGCCGAAGCGTGATTCATCCTTCGGCTTCTGCAGGTTCTCCAAACCTTGATACCCGCTGTAAACGTACCAAACGCCGTATCCGATCGCGATGACGAGCACGGCCAAGACGCTGAAGAGCGTCCATTTCCATTTTTTCCGCATCTTTTTCCGCATCCCTGTGGTTCCCTTCGTTTACGCAGGTGTAGTTGTCCTGTAAGATAACATAATACGAGTAAAAACGGCACCGCCAATTTCTGCGAATGGCGCGTCGCTCTTAGGCGAGCGCGTTCAGATAGGAATAAATATCAACTTTATTCGTTCCGAATGTTAAAATTATAAAGTTTTTAGGCGATTAGAATCAAGTTTCGTCGAAAATGGAGGGAACTATGCTAGCGATCGACGTCAGACAACTGCGCAAGCAATTCAACGTACAGAAAAACCGCGAAGGCCTGAAGGGCGCAATGCTCGACCTGTTCAAGCGCGAGCACACCCAGGTGACCGCGGTGAAGGATATCAGCTTCCAGATTCCGCAAGGCGAGATCTGCGGCTACATCGGCGAGAACGGAGCCGGCAAGTCGACGACGATCAAGATGCTGACCGGCATCCTCGTCCCCACGTCCGGACATATCGAGGTCAACGGCTACGTCCCCTTCAGGGACCGGGAGAAATTCGTGCAGGGCATCGGCGTCGTCTTCGGGCAGCGCAGCCAGCTCTGGTGGGACATCGGCGTCATCGAATCGTTCCGGCTGCTGCGCAAGGTATACCGCGTGAGCGAAGACGACTTCAAGCGGCGGCTGGACGAACTCGTAGAGACGCTCACGCTGGGCGAGCTGCTGAACCGCCCGGTGCGCAAGCTGAGCCTCGGGCAGCGGATGCGCTGCGAGCTGGCGGCCGCGCTGCTGCACAATCCGTCGATCCTGTTCCTGGACGAGCCGACGATCGGCCTCGACGTCGTCGTCAAGACGGAGATCCGCGAGTTCCTGAAGCGGCTCAACCGCGAACACGGCACGACGATCCTGCTCACGACGCACGACCTGCAGGACATCGAGGCGCTCTGCTCGCGCGTCATCATGCTCGACGACGGCCGCATCATCTACGACGGCGGCCTGGAGGAGCTGAAGGCGCGGTGGGGCAAAGGACGCGAGGTGCAGTTCCAGTTCAACGATCCGATCGCGATCGAGCGGCTCGCCTTCCTGACCGGCGGCTTGGACGTCCGCTGGAGCAAGGAGAACGAACTCACCGCGAAGGTGTGGATCCCGCTCGAGATCAACGTGTCGGACGTATTGTCGCGGGTCGTCGGCACGACGGACATTAGCGACATTAAGATTTTCGAGACGAGCACCGAAGAGATCGTAAGGGAGATCTACCGGACGGGCAGCGCGGAGACGGCGGCCGACCGGATCGCCGATCCCGTCCGAGACGAGGAAGCGCCCACCGCACAGGCGGAGGCGGTTCGATCGTGATTAGCGCTTACTTGGAATTCATCCGCATCCGGTTTCTCATGATGCTCGCTTACCGCGTCAATTATTACAGCGGCATCATTATTTATGCCATTAACATCGGCGCTTATTACTTCATGTGGAAAGCCATCTACGGCGAAGCGGAGACGCTCGCCGGCTTCACGGTCATCCAGATGACGACGTACGTGGCCGTCTCTTGGATGGCGCGTGCGTTCTACTTCAACAACCTCGACCGGGAGATCTCGAACGACATCCGCGACGGCAGCGTGGCGGTGCAGATGACGCGGCCTTATTCCTATCTCATGGTCAAGATGATGCAGGGCTTCGGCGAAGGGCTGTTCCGCCTGCTGCTGTTCATGGTGCCGGGGATGGTCATCGTGACGCTGATCTTCCCGGTGACGCTGCCGACCGATCCGGTCCGCTGGATCATTTTCTTCGTCATGATCTGGTTCAGCTTCCTGATCAACTCGCAGCTCAACATCCTGACCGGGCTGTTCGCGTTCTTCGTGGAGAACAACGAAGGACTGATGCGGATGAAGCGGGTGACGGTCGACCTGCTCTCCGGCGTCGTCGTGCCGATCGCGTTTTTCCCCGAATGGGCGCGCATCGTGCTCCAGTGGCTGCCGTTCCAGGCGATCACGTACTTGCCGGGTTCCGTGTTCACGGGCCGGCTGAACGGCGCCGAGACGTGGAACGCGCTGCTGGTGCAGGTCGTCTGGTTCGCGGTGCTGATCTTGCCGATTCTGGCGATGTGGCGGGCCGCGCGTCAACGGCTGTTCGTGCAGGGGGGTTAAGCGCATGCGCATGAGATATACATTCGAGCTGTTCCGAGAGTACTTGGGCAACTACATCAAGACCAAGCTGACTTACCGCGCCGACTTCTGGGTCGAAGTCGTCAGCGATCTGATGTTCTCGCTCATGAATCTGATCTTCATCTTCATCGTGTTCCAGCATACGCCTTCGCTGGGCGATTGGAGCGAAGCGGAGGTCGTGTTCGTCTACGGTTACTTCATGATCGCCCAAGGGGTGTTCAGCTGCTTCACCAATCTGTGGAACTTCGGCGACCGCTATATCATCAAGGGCGAGATGGACCGCGTGCTGACGCGGCCGGCGCACTCGCTCGCGCAAGTGATGCTGGAGAACGTCGATCCGCCCTCCCTCATCGGCTCCCTCGTGGGACTGGGCATTATGGGGGCCGCATGGGCCAAGCTGGGCTTGACGTTCAATTGGTACGATCCGATCGTGCTGATCGTCATGGTGATCGGTTCGGTGCTCATCTATACGGGGCTGTACACGACGTTGGCGGCCATCTCGTTCTACTCCGATTCGCCCACCGGCATCATTCCGCTCATGTACAACATCCAGAGCTACGGGCGCTATCCGATTCAGATCTACAACAAAGGCATCCGCTTCTTGCTCACCTGGGTGCTGCCGTTCGCGTTCGTCGGCGTCTATCCGGCTTCGTTCTTCCTGGAGCGCCACGCGGACCGCACGATGGCCTGGCTGACGCCGGTCGTCGGCCTGATCGTCGGCGCGATCGGCTTGATCGTATGGAACCGCGGCGTCAAGCGATACCGCGGCGCGGGTTCGTAACCGAAGTCGTCATCGCCTTCGGAGAAGCTGCCGATTAACGGCATCAAAGGCCAGGATACGCCGCCCGCCGCGTCATCCCGTCGCTTCCTGGCGGCAAGCGCTCATCGCGCGACCGGATTCGCCAGCCTTGCCGGAGGATGGCGAATCCGTTTTGCTTTTCCCGGGAAATAACGGCAAAAATTGCCTCGCCCGCATCCCGCGCCGACGGCTTGCGCCAAATGAAGCCAACGAATGCCGGATGCGCCCGCTTGCGGCGCGCCGCCTTTGCTCCGCGGTTCGACTCGTGGTACGCTGATGGCATATCAGCAAGCGAATTCGAAGGAGCAGACATCATGCAGCCAACCTTAACGATCGGCGGCGCCGCGCCGGACTTCGAGGCGCTCGCCTCGAACGACGAGACCGTCGCCTTAAGCCGATACCGCGGCCGCAAGGTCATTCTCTACTTTTACCCGCAGGACGACACGCCGACCTGCACGCAGGAGACCTGCGACTTCCGCGACGCGGCGCCGGCGTTCGACGCGGTTGACGCCGTCGTGCTCGGCATCAGTCCGGACGATCTGAAGTCCCATCGCAAGTTCGCCGACAAATTCGGCTTGCCGTTCCTCCTGCTGTCGGATCCCGACCATGCGATCGCGGAAAAGTACGGCGTCTGGCAGATGAAGAAGCTGTACGGACGCGAGTACATGGGCATCGTCCGTTCGACATTCCTGATCGACGAGACCGGGAACCTGCTGCGCGAATGGCGGAACGTGCGGGTAAAGGGGCACATCGCGAAAGTATTGGAGGCGGCGGAAGGGCGCTAAATTTAGCTGGTCGGCGCCAATCGGAATCTCTTATAATGTCGTCATATGGACGGATAGACTCCCATATATTCTAATTATTGATAGGTTCACGGATATGGGAGGCGCGCAGATGAGAGAGCGGTCGCAAGGGAAGAACGGCACCCCACGGCAGGACATCCATAGAAGCAAAAGACGCACGGCCGCGATCCTCTTGGGGCTATTCGCGTTCGTCGTAGACGGCGGCATCGTCGGCGCGCCCGGCGTCGCGGGGGCGGCCCCTGCTTCCGCCGAATCGGCGATCGCGACGCCGGAGCCGTCGCAGGCTGGACGCGAGGAAGCGCCGACCGCGGCCGATCCGAATGGGGCGGGCACGGGCGGCGGCGCTTCACAGGCGGTCAATGCCCCGGCCGCGACGCCGAATCCGGCATCGTCGCCAGCGCCGGCATCGGCCCCGAAGCCGTCTCCGGCACCAACGGCCACGCCAACGAACTTGCCTGCGCCAACGCCGTCTCCGGTACCGCAAACCCAGAAGAAAACGGTCCCGACCGTCTATCTGACTTTCGACGACGGCCCGAGCGCATTGACGGATCAAGTGCTCGCCATCTTAAAGAAGGAGAAGATCCAGGCCACGTTCTTCGTCCTGGGCGCCGAAGTCAAAGCGCATCCGGACAAGCTTCGCGCCATCGCGCAGGCGGGACATGCGATCGGGAATCATACGTATAACCATGTATACAAAGACCTGTACGGCAGCTTCCGCAATTTCGCCACCCAAGTGGTGAAGACGGAGAAGATCATCGAGGACACGGCCGGCGTGAAGACGCGGCTGCTGCGCGCCCCGGGAGGGACCTTCGGCAACTTCGACCGCCTCTACTTCGATTCGCTGCAGGAAGCGGGCTACGTCGTCTTCGACTGGAACGTCGACAGCGGCGACGCGAGGCGCAAGAACGTGCCGGCGTCCGAGATCGCGGCCAACGTGAAGGGAACCAAGCTCAAGAACGAGATGATCGTCCTGATGCACGACGGCAAAGGCCACGAGGAGTCGGTCAAGGCGCTCCCCGCGGTCATCGCCTTCTACAAGAAGCACGGCTACGCGTTCGGCACGCTGTCGGACAAGATGACGCCTACCCAGTTTCGATTGGCCAGTTCGGTGAAATGGAGCCGCCAGGATCCTTCGCTGGAGACGGCGGTCGCCTGGCTCGGCGGAACGGGCGCGGCCGTACCCGCGGTCGAGGCGACGGAGCGTGCGGCGGAGGCGGGGGACGACGGCGCCGCGAAGGCGTGGCTCGCCGCGTGGAAAATGCTGCCGTCCGATCTGGTCCGCATCGGCGATACCGCCTACGTCCCTCTGCGGCTCTGGGCGGCCAGGTCGGACGGCGAAGCGGCCTGGGACGCGGCGTCCGAGGAAGCGACGTTCGCGGCGGGAGGGCGCACGCTGACGCTGTCTCCCTCGACCGGAACGCTGAAGGCCGCGGACGCCGACGGCGCGGAGAGCGAGTGGCGCGTATCGGTGGCCGAACGGAACGGCGGCGTGCTCATCCCGCTGGATGCGCTGCGCAAGGCGCTCGCGGACGCCGCTCCCGACGGCCGCGTTGCCTTGACGCTGTCGGAGGGGCGAAGCTATAATGACAACAATTGATTTGCTTGTACACAGCGAAACGTTCAATCGGCCGGCATCGCCGCGATTCCCGTTAGCAACCTAGGAGGCTCGGTTCACACAGTGAATAATCATGCGCATGAAATGATCGTCGTCCTCGACTTCGGCGGCCAGTACAACCAGCTCATCGCCCGTCGGATTCGCGATCTTGGCGTTTACAGCGAATTGCTCCCCTTCAATACACCGGCGGAGAAGATCCGCCAGCTGCAGCCGAAGGGCATCGTCTTCTCCGGCGGACCCGCCAGCGTCTACGCCGAAGGGGCGCCTGCCGTCGATCCGGCCGTCTTCGATCTCGGCGTGCCGATCTTGGGCATCTGCTACGGCATGCAGCTGATCACGCATCAGCAGGGCGGCAAGGTGGAACCTGCGCACAAGCGGGAATACGGCAAGTCCGACGTGGACTTCGTCACGGGCAGCGAGCTGGTTCACGGCCTGGAGACCCGTCAGACCGTATGGATGAGCCATGGCGACCACGTGACCGAGCTGCCGGCCGGCTTCCGGGTCGACGCGAGCACGCCGCATGCGCCGGTCGCGGCGATGAGCCATCCCGAGCGTCGTCTGTACGCGGTACAATTCCATCCCGAAGTGCGTCATTCCGTCTACGGGAACGAGATGATCCGCAACTTCCTGTACCGCATTTGCGATTGCAAAGGCGACTGGAGCATGGAATCGTTCATTGAAGACACGATCGCCGACATCCGCCGCGAAGTGGGCGACCAGAAGGTGCTGTGCGCGCTGTCCGGCGGCGTCGATTCGTCCGTCGTCGCCGCGCTTATCCATCGCGCGATCGGCGACCAGTTGACCTGCATGTTCATCGACCACGGCTTGCTGCGCAAAGGCGAGGCCGAGAGCGTCATGGACACGTTCGTCGGCAAGTTCGAGATGAACGTCGTGAAGATCGACGCCAGCGAGCGCTTCCTCGGCGGCTTGCGCGGGGTGGAAGACCCGGAGAAGAAGCGCAAGATCATCGGAACCGAGTTCATCCGCGTGTTCGAAGAGGAATCCGCCAAGTTCGACGACTTCGCGTTCCTCGCCCAAGGCACGCTCTACACGGATATCGTCGAGAGCGGTACGGCGACGGCGCAGACGATCAAGTCGCATCACAACGTAGGCGGCCTGCCGGAGGACATGAAGTTCAAGCTGATCGAACCGCTGAAGGCGCTGTTCAAGGACGAGGTGCGCAAGGTCGGCTCCGAGCTGGGGCTGCCGGACGCGATCGTCTGGCGCCAGCCGTTCCCGGGTCCGGGGCTCGCGATCCGCGTGCTCGGCGAAGTGACCGAGGACAAGCTCGAGATCGTCCGCGAGTCCGACGCGATCCTCCGCGACGAGATCGCGAAGGCGGGGCTCGACCGCGAGATCTGGCAGTACTTCACCGCGCTGCCGGGCATGAAGAGCGTCGGCGTCATGGGCGACGGCCGCACGTATTCGTACACGGTCGGCATCCGCGCCGTCACTTCCATCGACGGCATGACCGCCGACTGGGCGCGCATCCCGTGGGACGTGCTGGAGAAGATCTCCGTGCGGATCGTCAACGAGGTGCAGAACGTCAACCGCATCGTCTACGACATCACCTCCAAGCCGCCGGCCACGATCGAGTGGGAATAACATCGCGATCTGCCGGCGTCTCGGACCCGGCAGCGGATCGGCAGCCTCCAGGCCTTTTGGGCTTGGAGGTTTTTTTTATGAAAACGGGGCTTGGCCATTATCGCTTTCAGGGCTTACACACCTAATAATCGTAGGGTATATTCGTCTTCGGTTGGGCAAAGGTCGC
>NZ_JACJVP010000015.1 GCF_014212125.1 Cohnella nanjingensis | reverse complement strand
GTCGGCGTTGGAGGTCCGGAGATCTGGGGATCCGGAGATCTGGGGATCCGGAGGTCTGGCGGTCTGGCGGTCTGGGGGACTGGAGGTCTGGAGGTCCGGAGGTCTGACAAATCTATGATGACGGAACAATAGGTGCTTAGAATGTCAGAATGTCCGCTTACCGCCAAATAAGAATCCGATAGGCCATGTCGATTTTATCGTTGCAGCTCGTAAAGGCCGGATTCGCCGCTGTGCGATCCTTTTAGCCTGTCGCAATTTTCATAATAGCCTGTGACCTGGTAAGGTCATGCGTGTTTTTTGGCGAAGGACTGTATGGATTCCCCCTTCTTCATCGTTAGGTTAGCGAATCTTTCATTTTGCGCTTAGGAGTGAACTGGTCATGTTGCAGCGATTGGAGCATATGCAGATTCCGGTCCGGAACCTGGATCGGGCGATCGGCTGGTATCGGGAGCGTCTGGGCTTCCGGCAGAACGGCGGAGGCGAGGGGCAGGGAATCGCGTTCCTCACGCTGCCGGAAGGGCCGATGCTGATGCTGTGGGAGACGGCCGACGAGGGGCGCGCGCATTTCACGGTGAACGGCGTGGACTTCCCCGTCCTGCTCTACCGGACGGATCGGATTCACGAGCTGCACCGGACGTTGACCGAGCAGGGGACGAGCATTCAATGCTATCAGAACGAAGAGTTCGGCTGGGTGCTGAAGTTCTACGATCCGGACGGCAATCTGTGGGGCGCCCTGCAGATGAACGAGGAGGCGGCGGAGTAGCATGTTCGACCGCATCGACCGGGTGTTCCTGCCCGTCCGCAGCGCGGCGGCCGCCGAAGCTTGGTATGCCGGGGAGTTCGAATTCCAGGTGGCGGAGCGTCGCGGCCGGGAGACGGACCTGCGCATCGGGGACGGGGAGGCGCTGCTCACGCTGATCGAGACGGCGCCGCATGCGCCGCTCGGCTTCCTGCACGAGGGGGGACACGTGCCCTGCTACAACTTCTACACGCATTGGGAGGACCTGCACGCCGACTGGCTGCACGCGCGCGGCGTCCGGACTACCGAAGCGATGAACGTGCCGTATATGAACGTCTGCGAGATGTTCGACCCGGACGGCAACGCGATCGGCATCTGCCACGAGAAGGCCGAATCCCTGTATCACACGCGGCATGACGGAGCGCTGCCGCCGATGTTCCACCGGGTGCTGGCCGTCTTCATCCCGGTGCGCGATCTGGACGCGTCGATCCGCTGGTACGTGGAGACGCTGGGCTTCACGCTGCACCACCACTGGGGGCAGGGCGCGGATCTGAAGGTGGGGGACGGAGAGACGATCGCCACGATGATCGTCATGGATCCGGACGTTCACCGGGGCGCGCTGCGAACGGCGGGCGAATCGCCCTACTATTCGCTGCGGACGCCGGATCTAGGTAGCGCATACCGGACGCTGCGCGAGCGGGGCGTCGCCGCCGAACGGCGCGAAGCCGAGCCCGGCGGTCTTCTGCGGTTCCACGTGCGATCGCCGGAAGGCGTCGTCATCCGCGTGACGGAACAGTCGCCGGCGCTGGTGACCGCGGGATAGCGAGATGGCCGGTGCGGCCGCGGCAGCCGTACATCGCGCATACAGGGCACCGAATCGCCGTGCAGAATGGGCAAGGGCCCGAGGCCGCGACGAGGAACCAGCGCTGCTTGCGCGCAAGAGAAGAGTTGGAGCAAGAGGAGCGGGCGGCGACCGAATGGATCTACAACGAAAGAATTTACAAAGCCGCTGACGTTAAACCAATCCCCAAGGAGGTTCGCGCATGATCGCCAAAACGGAAGTCGTATGGAAGGACACGTTCCACGCCGTCGGTCTAAAGGTTCCATTCCAGCCCTCGAACGTAATTCTGCCATCCGAGAACGAGCTCTCCAAGCTATGGATCCGATTCAATCCGCGCGCGGGCGAGATCAAGGGATGCGACGGCAAGTGTTATGGCCTATGCCTGTTCCCGCCGGGATTCAAGCCCGGGGATACGTTCGACTATCTGGCCGGGGCAGGAGTTCGCGCGATCGAGGACGTGCCCGAAGGCATGACCGCGGAGACGGTGGCCGGCGCGCTCTATTGCGTCGTCACCCGTCAGGGGACGATCGACGAGTTGGGGGAGACGTTCCGCTACTACTGGGAGGAGTGGCTGCCGAGTTCGGCGGATTACGAGGCGACCTGCGGCGCGGAGGTGGAGTTGTACGACGAGCGGTACCGCGGCAACGAAGACGCTGCGTCGATCATGGAACTGTGGTTCCCCGTGAAGCGCAAGCGCGAAGCCCCGATCGAGAACCGGATCGGCAGCGCGATCGTGCACGTGACGGATCTGCGGCGCTCCGCGGAATGGTACAGCCGGCTGCTGGGGCTGCCGATCCGCGAGGAGCGATTGAACGGCGGTCCCGTCTACTGGTTCGATCTGCCAGGCACGGGCTTGCTGCTGGACGACAATTCGGGCAACCGGCGCGATCCGGCGTGGCGGGAGGACATGAAGCCGCGATTCATGCTGCCGGTCTCCGATATCGACGACGCCTATGCCTACATTCGGGAGCGGGCGGAGATCATCGGCGGCGGCCCGCATCGCTTCGAAGGGATGGCTTACTTCAACTTCCGCGATCCCGAAGGCAACGCATTGATGGCTTGCCGGAGCGAGCATGCCGAGGAGGACCCGGCGCTGGCCGAGACGGAGAGCCCGGTGCTGGGACGCATCGGAGGCGTATTCGTCGACGTGAGGAAGATGGAGAGCGCCGCCCGCTGGCATTCGGAGCTGTTCGGGCTGCCGTTCAAGCCGCAGGAGGCGGAGCAGTCGATCTATTCGGTGCCGATGCGAAGAGGCGCTTCCCTGCTGCTGGACGACAACCGGGCGCGAAGGGGAGAGACGTTCCGCATCCTGTTGATGTTCGATACCCGAGACATCCGCGCCAGTTACGACTTTGTCCGGACGTTGGGTTACGAGGCGTTCGGCGAGATCGAGGAACACGGCGACGTCGCCTTCTTCTCCGTCCGCGATCCGGACGGGAACCTAATCATGATCTGTCAAGGGGAGGCTTAATCGATGGGCAAGCAGATCGGAAGCTCGCTAACGGTATTCACGGTCTCGGACCTGGCGCGGTCCAAGCAATATTACCGGGAGGTGCTCGGCTTCGACGTCACCGACTGGTGGGCGGAGCGGGACGGCCTCCAAGGCCTCGCGTTGAAGCTCCATCAAGCGCCTGCCGGGTTCGGCGTTCGGCCGAACCCGCCTCAGCCCGGAGACGACGTCGGCGTCGACGTCTACGCCTATGTGACGGACTGGGCGGCGCTGGATGCGCTCTATGCCGAATTCCGGGCCAAGGGCGCGACGATCGCGCGCGAGCCCGCCGTCTTCGCGGACGGCGGTCCCTGGAAAGAGTTCATCGTCGCCGATCCGGACGGGTATCATCTGGCGTTCGGCGGCATCGACGGCGGAAGGACGCATAGCAGCTACGATCCGCACATCGACTCGGTCATCGTATGGGTGCGGGACCTGGATGCGGCCGTGGCGCGCTACAGCCAGCTGTTGGGGATCGAGGTGCGGGAGCAGGACCGGTACGGCCACCTTCATCTGTTCCGCTTGGACAACGGCACGCACCTGATGCTCGATTCGAACGGCATGGCGGAGGTGCCGATCCCCGAGCGCGGCGGTCCGCTGTTCAAGGTGAGCGCCGTCGACATCGACAAGGCCAAGGACGAAGCGGTACGGCTCGGCTTTGAGGTCGTCTATGGCATTGCGCGGCTTCCGTCGGTTTCTTTCTTCAACATCCGCGACGCGGACGGCAATCTCATCACGGTCAGCCAAGATCATCTCGAATCCTAGGAGGAGACAAATGGAGATTACGATTGTAGAGAGACCCGCCTTGCAAGCCGTGGTGCTGAAGATCCCCCGCGACGGGAGCGAGGTCAGGCGGGCCTGGAAGATCGTTCATGCGGCCATGGCCGACCATCCGGCGCTCGCGAACCGCGAATACGGTCTCGTCTTCATCCCGGAGTGGCAGTGGGAGACGGAAGTGACGACGCTGTGGGTGGGCGTGGAGGTGCGGTCGCTGGAAGGGTTGCCGGGCGGCTTCGAGACGATCTCGATTCCCGCGCGCAAGTATGCCAAGGTGACGGTCGTCGGCAATCGGCAGCGTATGGATGAAACCTACGGCTCCCTGTTCGAATGGTTCGACCGAGGCGAATATGAGCGGGACGTCTCGGAGGGCTCCCTCGGCTTCGAGGAGAATCGTCTCCATCCGGTGAATCCGTTCGACATTCCGGCGGACGAGATTGCTTTCTTCGACTACGACATCTACGCGCCGATCGCGGGCCGTCGGGGGGAACGCGCATGATCTCGACGGCTTATCCCGGCATCGTCGCCGCTGAGGTCCGCCAGTTGCCGCAGCTGACATTCGTCGGCGGGGAGATCGAGATCGAACGTCCGCGCGTCGTGCCCGAGCAGGCAATCCCGGCGTTGTGGGAAGCGCAGATGCGCCGTATCCGCGAGCGGATCGGACCGGACGGCGCTTTTCCGGTGACGTACGGCCTTTATCGATACGAGCCGCCCTTCGGACCCGGACAGGACTTTCTCTACCTGGCTTCGATCGAAGCGCGGGGCGATGCAGACGAGCCTGACGGCTGGATTCGCAGGACCGTTCCGGCAGGCGCGTACGCCGCCGTCACTTATCGCGGCGCGCAGAACGGCATGATGCAGATCTGGGACTTTTTCCACCGGGAATGGTTGCCAGCGAATCCAGCTTACGAAGCCGTGGACGACTACGAATTCGAACGCTTCGATGCCCGGTTCCAAGGGACGCACTCACCGGATAGCGTCTTCGAATTTTATTTCCCCATCCGCGAACGCAAGCAGGCGGCCCAATTGACGGAGAAGACGGTCTACGACGCCAAGGGCAATCACATTCTCCAAGACTTGCGCGAGACGAACGTTCGCATGGTCAGCTTTCAGGGGGCCAATCTCCATGGCATCGATCTGCGCGACGCGTCGCTGCGGCACGTGAACTTCGTAGGCTCGCGATGGGAGCATATCTACTTCGCCAATGCGCACGTGAATGAGACGCAGCTGGGCGGCACGGTGTTCGAGCACATTCGCCGCCCCGCTGCGGCGCAGAGCATGCTGGAGGAGGAGCCGGGGACGGACGACTGGGTCAACGTCGAGCCGGTCACGTTCCGCGACAGCGATCTCGGGACGGCGATTTTCGACCGCTGCGACTTGTCGGACGTCGAGATCCGCGATTGCCGGATCGACGGTCTCCGCATCGACGGGATTCTGCTGACGGAGCTTCTCGAACGTTACCGGCGCGACGGGAAATAACGCCGGAAATCGTCCGAATCCCGCGCCAGACGAACGGCGAACCCGCCTCTTGAGGCGGGTTTTCGCTTTTGCATGTTCGCGCCCGCCCCGATATAATAAGGACAACATGCGGGGAACCGCGTTCACGAGAGGAATTAGGGCACGATGAACGATTCGCAGATCAGCCTCACGTACGTCTGGGAGGCGCGCTCGGAAGCGGACACGGTTCGCTTCGCCGAACGGTTGGCGGCGCTGTCGCAGCCGGGGACCGTCTTGGCGCTCGACGGCGATCTGGGCGCAGGGAAGACGAGATTCGCCCAGGCGTTCGCCCGGGGACTTGAAGTGCCGGGACTGGTGAACAGCCCGACGTTTACGATCATCAAGGAATACGAAGGCGGGCGTCTGCCTTTCTATCATATGGACGTATACCGACTCTCGACGGCGGAAGCGGACGAGCTCGGGCTGGAAGAGTATTTTGAAGGCGCGGGGGTGTCGCTGGTCGAGTGGGCGTCGCTGATCGAACCGCTGCTGCCGCCCGAACGGCTCCACATCGGCATCGCGCTGACCGGCCCCGATTCGCGGCGGTTGACAGGCAGGCCGATCGGCGCGCGCTATGAAGCTTGGTGCCGCGAACTGGGCATGCGACCGATCGGGGAGGAGGAGTCCGAGACATGAACGAGAGCAACCGGGAACCGACGCTGCTCGCTTTTGATACGTCTACCGGGACGTTGGCCGTCTCGCTTTATCGGGACGGACATGTCGTAGATGCGACGCAGTCGTTCACGGAGCGGAACCACTCCGTGCGCATCGTGCCGGAGATCCGGGAGATGCTGCGCCGCAACGGCACAGGGAAGGAAGAGATCGACGCGATCGCGGTCGGGCGCGGGCCCGGCTCCTACACCGGCGTCCGCATCGCGGTATCGGCGGCAAAGACGCTCGCTTGGACGTGGGACAAGCCTCTCGTCGGCGTCTCCAGCCTGGAAGCGCTGGCGCTGGGCGCCTGGCAGCGGCTCCGGCAGGAGGCCGATCCGCTAGGGAGACCCGCGTGGATCGTGCCGATCATGGATGCGCGGAGAGGACAGGTCTACGGGGCGCGCTTCCGCGCTGTCGCTGCCGGGGCCGGCGACGTCTTGGCGGCCGGCGCATGGGCGCGTGCGGACGAGGACGGGATCCGACTGATCGGCGAATGGTCGGAGGTCTTGTCGGCGCGGGCGGCGGAAGCCGGCGCGTCGCTATGGTTCGTCGGCGAGACGACTCCGTTCGAAGCCGAGCTCGCGAAGCTGGAGCATGCGAAGACGGTGCCCTTCGCGATGGACGGCGGCGCGATCGGACCGCTCGCCGCGGACCGGCTGCGGCGCGGGATGACGGACGACGTCCATGCCTTCGCGCCCAACTACACCCAGCAGACCGAAGCGGAAGCGAAGCTGCAGGCGAGCGAGGCGGAGAGAACGAGATGACGAGACCAACGAACGCCACCGTGTTCCGGGCGATGACGCTGGACGATATCGGTACGATCGTCGCGATCGAGCAGGAATCCTTCACCGCCCCGTGGACGGCCGAGGTTTTCCACAACGAACTGATGCAGAATCTGTTCGCCAAATACATGGTCATGGAACGAGACGGCGCGGTGCTCGGATACGGAGGCATGTGGCTGATCGTGGACGAGGCGCACGTCACCAATATCGCCGTTCGCGAAGCGTACCGCGGCCAAGGGCTCGGCGAGCGCCTGCTCCGCGAGATGATGAAGACGGCCCATTGGCTGGGCGCCCGCCGCATGACGCTCGAAGTCCGCGTCACCAACGAACGCGCCCAGCGGCTGTATCGCAAGCTGGGCTTCAGCCCGTCGGGCCTCCGTCCCGGCTACTACTCGGACAACCAGGAGGACGCCCTCATCATGTGGGCGGACTTGGTTCCGGACGTCTGGGCGGACCCGGCGGCGACCGGCACTTCGGAAGGAGAACCGTATGACCGATAAAGACTACCTGATGCTGGCGATCGAGACGAGCTGCGACGAGACGTCCGTGGCGATCGTGCGCGGCGGGCGCGAGGTGCTCGCGAACGTCGTCTCCAGCCAGATCGAGACGCATCGCCGCTTCGGCGGCGTCGTGCCGGAGATCGCTTCCCGCAAGCATGTGGAGAGCATCACGCTCATTCTGGAAGAAGCGTTCGCCAAGGCGGGCGTCGGACGAGGCGACATCGACGCGGTGGCGGTCACCCAAGGCCCCGGTCTCATCGGGGCCTTGCTCGTCGGCGTCGTGGCGGCCAAGACGCTCGCGATGGCGCTGGATGTGCCGCTCATCGGCACCCACCATATCGCGGGCCATATCTACGCGAACCGGCTGATCGGCGAGATCGTCTATCCCGCCCTCGCGCTGGTCGTATCCGGCGGCCATACCGAGCTCGTGCTGCTCGAGCGCGAAGGCGTCTTCCGCATCGTCGGACGGACGCGCGACGACGCGGTCGGCGAAGCGTACGACAAGGTGGCGCGCGCCCTCTCCTTCCCTTATCCGGGCGGACCGTACGTCGACAAGCTCGCGCAGGCGTCGGAGGAGGAAGTGGAGCTGCCGCGCGCCTGGCTCGAGCCGGATTCGTACGACTTCAGCTTCAGCGGGCTCAAGTCCGCGGTGCTCGCCGAGATCAACCGCGCGAAGATGAAGGGCGAGGAGTTGGCGCAAGGCGCGCTGGCGAAAGGCTTCCAGGCGTCGGTCATCGACGTCGTGACGACCAAGGCGATGCGCGCGGCCCAAGCGTTCGGCGTCCGGCAGATGCTGCTGTGCGGCGGCGTGGCGGCGAACCTTGGCCTGCGGGAACGGCTGACGGCGCTCTGCGCCGATGCGGGGCTGCCGCTGCTCATCCCGCCGCCGTCGCTCTGCAGCGACAATGCCGCGATGATCGCGGCCGCGGCCGACCTGAAGTGGCGCCGGCGCGCGTTCACGCCGCTGGACATGGTCGCATGGCCGCAGCTGTCGCTCGAGGAATGGTCGGTTCAGGACTAATGCCGTCTTTCGCAAAAACGTTGGCGCAATGAATTGACAGATGCGATACCGGAGAATATAATGAATACCAATCGAACAACTTGAAACGCGATGATCAGGATCAGTAGGGACATACCGGCATCAGAGAGCTGCGGGTCGGTGCGACGCAGCGGATGGGAACCCCGAACTCGCCTGGAAGCGGATCTGCGGAACGACGCATGGGAATCAGGCGTCCAGTACCCAGCTACGGCTAACCCCCGTGATCGGGTGCGGCAGCGACCGAATGGACGGCTGCCGCGCGAGGTGGACCTTCTTTCCCGGCGTACCGGGCGAAGATCGTCAACGAGAGTGGTACCGCGGTAGGCCGATCAGCCCGCCGTCTCTTAGGAGACGGCGGGCTTTGTGCATTTATCGGCTTGCCTCCCATACATCCATATCGAATGAACGCGATGAACAGGAGCAGTAGGAATGGCCCCGGGATCAGAGAGCTGCGGGAAGGTGCGACGCAGCCGAAGGGCCTCCGAACTCGCCTGGGAGCGGATGCGCGGAAGGGCGGGCGTGAGCGATCACGCGATATCGCCTGCGTACGCGCCGTACGGCTGGCCCCCGATACAGGGCGCTCGCGGGCAGCAGGCCGTTCGGAAGGCCTGCCGCCCGCGCACGAAGCGGGAGCGCGTCCGTCGTCCGAACGACGGCAGCTCCAACAAGAGTGGTACCGCGGCGGCTCGAATCCAAGCCCGTCGTCTCTTACACAGGGAGACGACGGGCTTTTTGTCGTCTCCGACACCCGACGCCCGCGACACCCGGGGCGGCACCGTGCCAAGAGGCAGGGCCGCACCCCTAATTTCTTGGAGACTGAACATTCGGAAGATTTCGACAATAACCCATCTGGAGGCTGAATCCCTATGACTACCCAACGACGCATTCAAATCTTCGATACGACGCTGCGCGACGGCGAGCAGGCGCCCGGCGCTTCGCTGAAGCCGGAACAGAAGATCGTCCTCGCCCGCCAATTGGCGAAGCTCGGCGTAGACGTCATCGAGCCGGGCTTCGCGATCTCGAGCCCCGGCGAATTCCAGGCGATCCAGCAGATCTCCCGCGAGCTGCAGGAGACCGAGATCTGCGGCTTCGCCCGCTGCGTCCGGGCCGACATCGACGCGGCGGTCGCCGCCACGCAGGACGCCGCGCGCCGCCGTCTGCACCTGTTCATCTCCGCTTCACAGATCCATCTGGACTTCCAGCTGCGCAAGACGCGGGAGCAGGTGATCCAGGACGTGCGGAATATGATCGGCTACGGCAAGCAATCGGTTGAGCAGATCGAATTCTCCCCGATGGACGCTTCCCGCGCCGACCGGGACTTCCTATACCAGATCATCGAAGCGGCGATCGACGAGGGCGCGACGATCATCAACATTCCGGATACGCTCGGCTACGCGCTGCCGGAGGAGTTCGGCCCGCTGTTCTCCGACGTCCGGCGCAACGTCCGCGGAGGCGACCGCGTGATCTACAGCACGCACTGCCACAATGACCTGGGGTTGGCCGTGGCCAATAGCCTGGCGGCGATCCGGCACGGCGTCACGCAAGTCGAAGTGAGCGTGAACGGCGTGGGCGAGCGGGCCGGCAACTGCGCGCTCGAGGAGCTGGTCATGGCGATCGAGACGCGGGGAGCGTCGCTGGGCGTGGAGACCGGGATCCGCTCCTCCGAGATCTTCGAGACGTCCCGCATGGTCAGCCGGGCGATGCACTTCCCGATCTCTTTCAACAAGCCGATCGTGGGCCGCAACGCCTTCCAGCACGAATCGGGCATCCACCAGGACGGGCTGCTCAAGAACCGCAACACCTACGAGATCATGGATCCCGAAGCGATGGGCATCCCGCGCAGCATGATCATCCTCGGCAAGCATTCCGGCCGACACGCGATCAAGCACCGGGTCTCCGAATACGGCGTCAAGCTGCAGGACCAAGAGCTCGACGACGTCTACGCGCGCTTCAAGGAGAAAGCCGACGAGACGAAGATCGTGACCGACGACGTGCTGCTGCAGCTGGTCGGCGAATCGACGCAGATCGCCGTCGAGCCTTATGCCTTGGTCGATCTGCAGGTGCTGGCCGGTTCGAACCGGTCCCGGATCGCGTCGGTGACGATCCGCACGACGGAGGATGGAGCAGAACGGACGTATACGGGAGCCGGGGAAGGTCCGCTGGAGGCGGTCATCGGCTGCATCCGCGACGCGATTCCGGTCGAAGCGGTCTTCGAGGATTTGGAGCTGCACTCGTTGTCTACGGGCGAAGACGCGTTCGGGGAAGCCGTCGTGACGGTGGTGCATGGCGGTCAGCGCTACCGGGGTACGGCCATTCATCGGGATATCATCCTGGCGGCCGCCAGAGCCTACGTAGCGGCGAGCAACAGCGCCGCGATGGCCGATCGCACGCGCATCGCCGGAAGCGCGGAAGCCGCGAACCAATAGACAATGAAAGGGATGTGGACAAAGTTATCCACATCCCTTGTGTATAGTGGGGATAAAGCCGTCGAGTCGTTGGGAGAGTAAGCGCACCGTTCCGTTGAAAAAGGGGACGGATTTTTCACTCGAATGCTGTGGACAGTGTGGAAAACGGGGACAATGCGAAATGCCGTTGTCCCGCTCTCCTTCAGCTGATCTTCCAAGCGCGGCAGAGCAAGAAAAAAGACGGCGCGCCGAAGGCATTCCCCTTATTTCCATTCGCTCCCTGCTGTGGACAACGCTGTGCATAAGGCGAAACGAACATAAACGTTAACCCTTCACCCGATTCCGGCCGAACCGAAGCGCGTCCGAGCGCCGGATTCGATACGATCCCAGGTCACAGGCTATAATGAAAATTGCGAACAGGCTAAAAGGATCGCACAGCGGCGAATCCGGCCTTTACGAGCTGCAACGATAATATCCACATGGCCTATCGGATTCTTATTTGGTGGTTAGCGGACATTCTGACATTCTAAGCACCTATTGTTCCGTCATCATAGATTTGTCGGACCTCCGGACCTCCGGACCTCCGGACCTCCGGACCTCCAGACCTCCGGACCTCCAGACCTCCAGACCTCCGGACCTCCAGACCTCCAGACCTCCAGACCTCCAGACCTCCAGACCTCCAGATCTCCCAATCCCCAGACCTCCAGACCTCCAACGCCGACCGAACAGTTGTAAATGTACAACTTTTTCCGTAGTATGATCTTCATATCGATCAATAAGTT
>NZ_JACJVP010000014.1 GCF_014212125.1 Cohnella nanjingensis | reverse complement strand
GCGCCCCGGCCGGCCGCGGGCGCGACAGCCGCGCCGCCGCGATCCGCCGCTGCGCCGGGATCCGCCACGCGGGGCGCTGCGGCGTCTCAGCGGGTCTACGTGCGGATCGACGCGCAGCACGAGCAGCCCGCCGTCCTGAAGCGGCTGCAGGCGCTGCTCGCGGCGCATCCGGGGGCGCATCCGACCGTGCTGTTCTATGAACGGGAGCACCGGACGGTGGCCTTGAACGAGGCGTACCGCGTGAAGCCGTCGCCGGCGCTCTTCGGCGCGGTAGAGCAATTGCTAGGCGAAGGGACCGTGCGGGTCAAGTAGGCGGGAAGGCCGGTCCGGGCCGGCAGTCCCGGGCGGCGGCGCCTCCGCTCCGTCTTCGCGCCTATCGTTCCGCGCTCCGGCGGCCGTTCCGGCAGGCGCCTGCGGCCGTCCGCCGTAGGCGTCTTTTCCTTTGCGCCCCGAGGGCTCGCGCGTTCGCTCGGTTGCTAGTCCTGCGTCTAGTGTGCTATCATTTCCTTATTGTAGACCTGATAAAGCTATTCATTGGGGGTACCGCTTCATGTGGACGGTCATTTACATTGCGCCGACCGCGAAGATTGCGGAACGGATTCAGAAGCGGCTGACCGAAGAAGGCTTCCTCGTTCAGGTCCGCCCGATCAACCTGACCAAGCCGCAATACGAGATTCTGGTGCCGTCCGGTGAAGTTCAAGAAGTTCAAGAAGTGCTCGGCAGTATTTTGCATATGTGACCAATGCGGCAGATTGCCGTCCCCTTCAACGGGCCGGATCGTCCTATGCATGTCGCGCCTGAAAGCTGCGGATTCCGCCTGCGGCGGGCTTGCCCGTTCCCGGCCGAACCGCCATTTTTGCGCCTTGTGAGGTGTCGCTGTGTTCAAGGATTTATTTCAGAAGAAGAAGTATGCTACCGTGCCTTCCTCGTCCGCCCAGACGCAGGACGAACGTCCCAAACGCGAGATTCCCGAGGGCCTGATGAACCGCTGCCCGAAGTGCGGGAACATTCAATTCAGCAAGGAACTCGAGAAAAACCTGAAGGTGTGCTCGACCTGCGGGCACCACTTCCGTCTGAACGCCTCGGAGCGCATCGCCATGACGCTCGACGAAGGGCGTCTTTTTGAGATTGACGCGGATTTGATCTCCGAGGATCCGCTCGAATTCCCGGGCTACAAGTCCAAGCTCGAGCAGCAGAAGGCCAATTCCGGCCTGAAGGACGCGGTCGTGACCGGCGAAGGCGCGATCGGCGGCTACGAGGTCGTCGTCGGCGTCATGAGCTTCGACTTCTTCAGCGGGAGCATGGGCTCCGTCGTCGGGGAGAAGGTGACCCGCGCGATCGAGCTGGCGCATGCCAAGCGGCTGCCGCTCCTGCTGTTCTCGACCTCCGGCGGCGCCCGGATGCAGGAGAGCATCCTGAGCCTGATGCAGATGGCGAAGACGAGCGCCGCGCTGGCCAAGTTCCAGGCGGACGGCGGCCTGTTCGTCTCCGTCTTCACCGATCCGACGCTCGGCGGCGTCTCCGCCAGCTTCGCGAGCCTCGGCGACTATATCATCGCCGAGCCCGGCGCGATCGTCGGCTTCGCGGGACGGATCGTCATCGAGCAGACCATCCGGCAGAAGCTGCCGGACAACTTCCAGACGGCCGAGTTCAACCTGAAGCACGGCCAGCTCGACAAGGTCGTGCACCGCAAGGACATGAAGGCGTTCTTGACGAAGCTGCTGGACATGCATGTAGGGAAGGGAGAGCAGACGGATGGACAATAAGCTGCCGTTCGAAGGACCCCTCTCCGACCTGCGCCGGAAGATCGACCATCTGAAGAAGGTCGGCGTCGAGCAGCAGATCGACTTCACCGACGAGATCGGGCGTCTGGAAGAGAGATTCAAGCAGCTGGAAGACGAGATCTACGACAATCTGACGGGCGCCCAGATCATGCATCTGGCGCGGGTGCACTCCCGTCCGACGACGCTGGATTATATCAACGAGATTTTCACCGACTTCATCGAGCTTCACGGGGATCGCTTGTTCGCGGACGATCTCGCCATCGTCGGCGGCATCGCCAAGCTGAACGGCGTGCCGGTGACCGTCGTCGGCCATCAACGCGGCAAGGATACGAAGGACAACATCCAGCGCTTCTTCGGCAGCCCCCATCCGGAGGGCTTCCGCAAGGCGCTGCGCTTCATGCAGCAGGCGAACAAGTTCGGCCGTCCGATCATCACCTTCATCGACACGAAGGGCGCCTATCCCGGCGACACCGCGGAGGCGAGAGGACAATCCGAGGCGATCGCCCGCAACCTGAAGGAGATGGCGCTCTTCGGCGTTCCGGTCATCTGCATCGTCATCGGCGAAGGCGGCAGCGGCGGCGCGCTCGCGCTCGGCGTCGGCAACCGCGTGCTCATGCTCGAGAACGCGATCTACTCGGTCATCTCTCCGAACGGCGCGGCGTCGATCCTCTGGAAGGACGCGTCCAAGGCCGATCAGGCCGCCGAAGCGATGAAGATCACCGCCAAGGACCTGAAGGCGTTCGGCATCGTCGAGGAGATCATTCCCGAGCCGAAGGGCGGCGCCCACCGCGACCCCGCCTGGCAGGCCGAGGCGATCAAGCAAGTGCTGTGGCGCCATCTGGAGGAGCTGTCCGCCCTATCGCCGGAAGCGCTGATCGAGGACCGCTACCGCAAGTTCCGCGGCGTCGGCAAGTTCGCCTCCCCGGAGCTCGTTCAACCGTCGTAATCAAACCGCCGCGCTCCGAGGCCCCCCGGGCCCCGCGCCGCTGCGGATGAGAATAGCATCACCAAGGACTCGAAGGCTCGGCCCTACCCGGACCGCACGCAACTTAACGGAGGATCAGAGAAACCATGCGCAAAACGAAAATCGTCTGTACCATCGGCCCTTCCAGCGAATCGCTGGAGAACACGAAGAAACTGATCGTCGCCGGCATGAACGTCGCCCGCTTGAACTTCTCCCACGGCGACTACGTCGAGCACGGCAACCGGATCAAGAACATCCGCGCCGCCTGCGAGGAGCTGGGCAAGACGGTCGCCATTCTGCTCGACACGAAGGGTCCCGAGATTCGCCTCGGCAAGCTGAAGGAAGAGCCGATCGAGCTCGTGCAGGGGGAATACATCACCCTGACGACCGAAGAGATCCTCGGCGACAAGGACCGGATTCCGGTCACTTACAAGGATCTGCCGGGCGACGTGCAGATCGGTTCGACGATCCTGATCGACGACGGCTTGATCGGGATGAACGTCGTTGCGATCAACGGCACCGAGATCAAGTGCCAGATCGTCAACAGCGGACCGATCAAGAGCAAGAAGGGCGTCAACGTGCCTGGCGTCGCGATCTCGATGCCGGGCATCACGGAGAAGGACGCGAACGACATCCGTTTCGGCATCGAGCAAGGCGTCGACTTCATCGCCGCTTCGTTCGTACGCCGCGCGAGCGACGTGCTCGAGATCCGCGAGCTGCTCGAGCGTCATGAAGCCCGCCACATCCAGATCATCTCCAAGATCGAGAATCAGCAGGGCGTGGACAACCTCGACGAGATTCTGGAGGTGTCCGACGGCCTAATGGTCGCGCGGGGCGACCTCGGCGTCGAGATCCCGGCCGAAGAAGTGCCGCTCGTGCAGAAGCGCATGATCGAGAAGTGCAACCGCGCGGGCAAGCCGGTCATCACCGCGACGCAGATGCTCGATTCGATGCAGCGCAACCCGCGCCCGACGCGCGCGGAAGCGTCCGACGTCGCGAACGCGATCTTCGACGGCACCGACGCGATCATGCTGTCCGGCGAGACCGCGGCCGGCAAGTATCCGACCGAGTCGGTACAGACGATGTCCCGCATCGCCGAACGCGCCGAGTCCGCGCTTCGCTACCGCGAGATCTTCACCAAGCAAGCGCAGGCGCAGCAGACGACCGTGACCGAAGCGATCAGCCAAGCGGTCGCCAACTCCGCGCTGGATCTGGAAGCCAGAGCGATCGTCACGTCTACGGAGAGTGGCTATACGGCGCGCATGGTGTCGAAGTATCGTCCGAAGTCTCCGATCATCGCGGTTACGCCGCAGGAGCAAGTGCTTCGCCGTCTCCAGCTCGTCTGGGGCGTCATTCCGGTGCAAGGCAAGTCCGCCGAGACGACGGACGAGATGGTCGATATCGCAGTGAAGGGCGCGATGAGCTCCGGCCTGGTCCGTCTGGGCGACACGGTCATCATCACGGCCGGCGTACCGGTCGGCCGCTCGGGCACGACGAACCTGATCAAGATCCACAACATCGGCGAACTGATCGCCAAAGGCCAAGGCATCGGCTCGCAGAGCGCGACCGGGCGCGTCGTGATCGCGCGCACGGCCGAGGAAGCGATCCGCAAGACGACGGCCGGCTCCATCCTCGTCGCGCCTTCGACGGACAAAGAGTATATGCCGGCGTTCGAGAAGGCGGCCGCCGTCATCACGGAGTGCGGCGGCATCACCTGCCACGCCGCGGTCGTGGGCCTCAATCTGGGCATTCCGGTCATCGTCGGCGTCGCCGGCGCGCTGGAACTGCTGAAGGACGACATGGAGATCACGTTGTACGCCGAGCATGGCGTCATCTACTCGGGTCAAGCCAAAGTTCTGTAATCTTATCCATACTCGGGGGGCGGCAGCGCGCAAGCGCCGTCGCCTCTCGGCTCATAGGACCCGGGCAACCGGGTCTTTTTTGATAGTACGCGAGATGGACATCTACGCCGACGCGCTACGCGAAACGGAGGGGACGGGAATGAGCAGCGCATGGCATCTGCACCCGCTGAGGGTCCGCTATCAGGAGACCGACAAGATGGGCGTCGTCTATCACGCGAACTACGTGAATTGGTTCGAGATCGGACGGACCGAATGGGTCAGGCAAGCGGGGTATACTTATAGAGAGATCGAAACGAGAGGGCTGCTGCTGCCCGTCGTGAATCTGGAGGCGTCGTTCGAGCAGCCGGCGCTGTACGACGATTGGGTCACGATCTGCACGCGGGTGACCGAAATGACGCCGCTGCGCGTCCGCTTCGAGTCGCGCGTCGTTCGCGGCGACCGGACGCAGGAGCGCGATGCGCCGTTGACGGGAGACGAGCCGCCGGGCGAGACGCTCGTCAAAGGCGGGACGAGGCATGTCTGGGTCAATGCGGCGTGGAAGCCTGTCCGCCTGGATCGGGAGGCTCCGGACGTCTGGCAGGCCATGCGGCAACTGACGGAGGGTCGGACCGGCCCCGCGTGAAACCCGGCGGCGGCTGGCTCGTATATCCGAGGAACGAAGGAGGGACGGCTATGCTACGGAAATTCGGCATTCTGATCGTCATCGCGGCGCTGATCGAGATATGGGGTATCTATATGGTGAATCGCTGGATCGGCGGCTGGCCGACGTTCGCCCTGCTCCTGGGCGGGGCGCTGCTCGGCGGATGGTTCGCCCGCGCGGAGGGACGCAAAGTCTGGGCGGAAGCGCAGCGGCAGCTGGCGGAAGGACAGATGCCGGGCCATTCGCTGCTCGACGGCATCTGCGTGCTGGCCGGCGGCCTGCTGCTCGTCGTCCCCGGCTTCCTCTCCGACATCGTCGGCCTTACGCTGCTGCTGCCTTTGACGCGGCCGATGTACCGGCTCGCGATATACGGCTGGCTGGCGAACAAGGTCCGTTCCGGCTCGTTCCGCATCTACGGCGGTCCGCGCCGCTGGTAGCGGTCTCTACGATCGCGGACCGTTCACTTCGCCCCGTGCGCGATGTACCTGCCGAGATCCCGGAACACGCCGGCCCGGCGGCACGCCGAGAGGACGACGAGGACGATCGGGCCGAAGACCAGTCCGGCGAATCCGAACATCTTGAGGCCGACGAACATGATGATGAGCGTGGGCAGCGGGTCGAGGCCGATGCTGGAGGATAGCACCTTGGGCTCGATGATCTGCCTGGCGATGAGCACGACGCCGTACAGGACGGCAAGCGCGGTGGCTAGCCGCCAATCGCCGCTTAGGTATTGGTAGGCGATCCAAGGGATCATCGCCGCGCCTACGCCGAGATAGGGGAGCAGATCGACGAATCCGATCAGCAATCCGATCGTCACCGCATTTTCCACGCCGATGATTAATAACCCTAGAGTAACGGCAACCGCGGTGATCGAGATGAGGAGGAACTGCGCGCGCGCATATCCGATCAGCGCGTGCCGCAGGTCTCGCAGGACGGCGCCCGTCCGCCGCCGCATCGGCTCCGGGAACCAGGCGCCGATGCGGCCTTGGTGCGCGCGCCAATCCTTGCTGATGAAGAACGAAGCGAGGAGGATGACCGCCGCGAGCGTCGCGATCTCGGGGAGGGAGGCGAGCACGGTCACGATTCCGTTCAAGATGGCCTTGAGCAGGTTGGTGCCAGCTTGGGCGAGCGCCTGGGCGGTCTCGGAGATCCGGCCGTCGATCGGCGCCTGGTAGCTCGGATTCTGCTGGTAGAAGGCGTTGAGCCGCGCCAACAGCCGCTGCCACTCGGGGCGTTCGAGGAAGCGGTCGAATGTCATCTGGACCCAGATGACGAGGCCCTGCAGCGAACCGGACAGCGTCATGATCTCGTTGATCAGCCGTACGACGAGCGCGGAGACGACGGTCAGCATGGACGCCGCGAAGACGATCAGCGTCAGGACGACCGCCAGCCAGCGCGGCGCGCGGGCGCCTCGCTGCAGCAGATCCACGATGGGGTTCAAGGCATAGGCGAGCAGCCAGCCCAGCAGGAACGGATAGAGATAGGGCAGCGCCCGCCCCGCCAGCCAGAAGCCGCCCCCGATGGTCGCGACGACGAGCAAGAGCCGTCCCCATTGTCCCATGAGCCGTCGATCCATGCGGCTTCCCCCTTTTCGCTCCGGCATTCCTTTGACCTTGGCGGAATTCTATTATAATCCGGCCCGCGCCGCTCCCGCGACGGCCTTCCCGCTCATTCCATCGACAGCGGCATCGACTTTTTGCGCCTTTTTACAATGCGTTAACCTAGATTTAACGCTCCGTTTACATCGTCCTAACATAATGAAAGGGACAAGAACCACATAAGATCATCAAAGCCACTTGAGGGGGACAAACGGATGTCGGCGTCCAAAAAATACATAAACCGGGATCTCAGCTGGACGGAGTTCAACCGGCGCGTATTGGAGGAAGCGGAGGATCCGGGAACGCCGCTGCTGGAACGGTTTCAATTTCTGTCCATCGTCTCCAGCAACCTGGACGAGTTCATGAGCGTCCGCGTCGCGGGACTGCAGGATCAACTGAAGGCCGGATTCAACAAGGCGGATTTTACCGGCTACACGCCCCACGGGCTGATCAAACGACTCGACAAGCGGACGGATCGGCTTGTCCGCCATCAATACAAGACCTATCGGGATCTGATGCGCTCGCTGTCCAAGGAAGGCGTCGTCCTGGCCGGATGGAGCGATCTGAACGAAGAACAGCAGGAAGCGCTGACCGAATATTTCCAAGAGATCGTCTTCCCGGTGCTGACGCCGATGGCGGTGGACGTGAGCCGTCCCTTCCCGCTGCTGCACAGCAAGGAGCTGTATCTGGCCGTCGTGCTTCGTCCGGACGCGCCGGGCGGCGAGCGGCAGACGGAGGGCAAGTCGTTCTGCGCCATCGTGCAGGTCCCGTCCATCCTGTCCCGGACGATCGCGGTGCCGGGGCGCCGGAACAGCCGCAAGCAATCGTACGTTCGGCTGGAGGAGCTGATCAAGGAGCAGATCGGCCAGCTGTTCAGCGGCTACGGGACCGAAGCGGTGCATGCGTTCCGGGTGACGCGCAATTCCGATCTCGCGCTGAACGAGGAAGCCGCGGAGGATCTGCTGCAGGAGATCGAGAAGGAGCTTCGCCGCCGCCGGCGCGGCTTCCCGGTCCGGCTCGAGATCGAGAAAGGCATGCACCCGCACGCCCTCGAGCTGCTGCTCGACGAATTGGAGCTCGCGGAAGACGACATCTCGGAGATCGACGGACCGCTGGATTTAACGTTCGCTTCGCGGTTCGCGAACTCGCTTCAAGGCATGGATCATCTGCGCTTCCCGGCGATCGAGCCCGTCTATCCGGTCGAGTTCGAGGAAGCGGACGACATGATGTCGGTGCTGCGGGAGCGCGACGTGCTCGTCTACCATCCGTACGAATCGTTCGAAGCGGTGAACGACTTCATCTGCGAAGCCGCGGAGGATCCCGAGGTGCTGGCGATCAAGATGACGCTGTACCGGGTCAGCGTGAACTCGGTGCTCGTTCAGGCGCTGGCCAAGGCGGCCGAATCCGGCAAGCAGGTCACGGTCGTCGTCGAGATCAAGGCCCGCTTCGACGAGGAGCGGAACATCGCTTGGGCGAGGCAGCTGGAGAAGGCGGGCTGCCATGTCGTCTACGGGCTGGTCGGCCTGAAGACGCATGCCAAGATCACGCTGGTCGTCCGCCGCGAGGCCGGTTCCCTGCGCCGGTACGTTCACGTGGGCACGGGCAACTACAACGAGAACACGGCGAAGCTCTATACGGACGCGGGGCTGTTCACCTGCCATCCGGATATCGGGGCGGACGCTTCGGCCTTGTTCAACGAGATGACCGGCTATTCGACCCCGCACGACTGGCGCGCCTTCGCCGTGGCGCCGACGGGACTGAAGCCGAAGCTGTTCGACCTGATCGACCGGCAGATCGGCTTCGCCAAGGCCGGCAAGCCGGCGCGGATCCTGGCGAAGATGAATTCGCTGTCCAACCAGTCGATGATCGACAAGCTCTACGAGGCTTCGCAGGCGGGCGTCCGGATCGAGCTGATCGTGCGCGGCGTCTGTTGTCTGCGGCCAGGCGTGCCGGGCTTGAGCGAGAACGTGCGGATCGTCAGCATCGTCGACCGGTTCCTCGAGCACGCCCGCATCCTGGCGGTATCCGGCGGCGACGAGGAGGAAGTGTACATCTCCAGCGCGGATTGGATGACGCGCAACCTGAGCCGCCGCGTCGAGCTGCTGTGCCCGGTCTACGACCGCGGTCTGCGGCAGATGCTGCTCAACCTGCTCGAGATGAACTTGAAGGACAACGTCAAAGCGCGCGAGCTGCTGCCTACCGGCGGTTATGCTCGGGTAACCAACGCGCACGCGCCGCTGCGCAGCCAATTCTACGCCAACGATATCCCGCTCTGGAAGACGGTGGCGGTCGCGCAAGAGGAGATCGAAGACCATTAGAACGACCTCATTCGTTCATGAAGCCCGCGATGCCGTCGTATGGACCGGTATCGGCGGGCTTCTTGCGCGAGAGCCTTATCTACGAAGACAGCTATGCGGCTTTTTCCGCGTATCGGAAAAAATAAGTTTCACCCCTGCTTTGCCGATACGTCTCCGATAAAAACGTGTCGCCGCCGGGGAAGGCGGCAAAGCCGTTTTTACTTGTCGAAGAGATGCCGAACGTACATTTTTGTCATGCAAGCGAGAAGTCCGGCATAATCTTGTAAAACCTGCTCGATTTTCAATGCCTAACCGGAAGCCGACGCAGCGAACCGAGACGTTTCCGGTATCCGATGCCGGAAAATCGCACGAAACGTAGCGCCGTTCACAAAACTGCCCTTTTCCGCTAATCTCCCTCTAACATTCGGGGCATACACTTAGAACGTAGCGAAGGATTTTCATAGACAAGGAGGATGCGCATGATCGTATTCGACGTGATCGTCGGCGGGGAAGTCAAAGAGACGATCAAACCGAAGACCGTGAAGCTGAAGGAAATCTACGACATCGTGAACGAGCAGATGAAGCAGATGAAGCGCAAATACGGCCGTGACATCGACGTAAAAAGACGGATGATCTACTAAAAAATAAGGTGAGTTTCGGCACCTTATTTTTTTTATGCCCATAGATCGCGCGGAATAGCGGGACGGACGCCGCTGCCGTCAACGGACGGTCAGCGCGGGCGCCAGTCCCCAGCATTTCTTGAATTCCTTGGCGAGCGCGTCGACTTCCATGCGCTCCACCGGCAGCGGATGGCTCGCCGCCGCTACCAATTGGAGGCGGCTGCCCTTCGCGACGGAGACGTCCAGCGACGTGATCGCCTGGGATTCGCTCCGGTCGAGCGCCGCCGCCAGCTGCAGGAGCGAGCCGAGCTGCGCGGCCGTCTCGGCATCGCCTTCCTCGAGCAGCGCGCGGTACGGCGCCAGCTTGCGGCGGAGCGGATTAGGCCCCCGGTAGGAGGCGATCGCGGCCGTCAGCAGCATCTCCCGGTGCGGGAGTCCGTTCCAATGCGCATGCATGAGCAGATAGAAGGTATGGTCCGCGCTATCGTTGAAGTCGATGACGGCGCCGATGCGGAACAACCGCGCGGCCGCGTCCAGCAGCCGCCGCCACGGCGCGGGGATCTGCGCGCCCGGCGCGAGCCGGTCGTACAGCTTCAGCGCGAGGCGCTGCACTTGGTTCAAATGTCCTCCGGGCGCGCCCGGATATAATGACGTCAAATTGCGTATGCTTTCTTCCAGCACTTGGTGCGCGGTGGGCGTCCCGTCGGGCGGCAAGCACGTCTCGTAGAACAAGCCGTCCCGCAGCCCGGCGCCGCAGACGACGAGGCGCGGCGACTTGCATGCGCGGGCGACCGCGACCAGGATCGCGAGGCCGGGCACGATGACGTCGGCCCGGTCCTTGGACAAGCCCGGAAGCTTGCGGCGCTTGTCCACCGGCAGCTGGGCGAGCTGCGCGAGCGCGGTGTCGATCTTCTGGCTCGTCATCTCGTAGCCGTGCAGATTCGTATAAGGGTATTCGTCGTTGCGTTGGCGAAGCTTCGCGAGGGCGCGCACGGTGCCGCCGAGGCCGACGAGCGGGAGCCCGGGATGCCGGGTGATCCACGCTTCCCGCTGCAGCCTGTCCCGGATATCCGCCGTTATCGCCTCCAGCACATGCGCGGGTACGGCGCCGCCGTTCAAGCCGAAGCGGGCGGCCGTGTTCACGCAACCGATGGGGAACGAGACGGAAGAGACGATCTCGCGGCCCCGGAGCAGCGTAATCTCCGTGCTCCCGCCGCCGATATCGACGATGAAGCCGTCTTCGACATCCATCGTCCGCAGCATCGCGGCGCTGCCGAGCCGGGCTTCGTCTTCGCCCGAGAGCAGCTCGATCTCGAGTCCCGTCTCTTCGTAGAGCGTCTTCAGCACCTGCTGGCGATTGGCCGCCTGGCGGATGGCGGCGGTGGCGACCGCGCGGATGCTATCCGCGCCGTGCATGCGGCAGATCCGGCGGAAATGGCGAAGCACTTCGCCGAGCTCGGCGACCGCTTCCAGCGGCAGACGCCCTTCGGCCGTCAGCTTCTGGCTGAGCCTCGCGGGCCAGCGACCTTGATCGATGACGCGGAAGGCGCCGCTCTCCAGAATCTGATACACCGCGAGCCGGACGGTGTTGGAGCCGATGTCGATCATTCCCGTTACTTGCGCGGATGGTTGCACGCGATTGCTCCCTCCTCCATGGCCGTACCTCAACCGGATCAGACCGTATTCTACCTATTTTACCATCCGCGAGGCTTCGGCAAAAGAACCTTTATGGTGTCGATAAAGACATTTTATGCCGCGTTCGGTTCCATTCGCTGTCAAAATCGTTTATCATTAAAATAGGTTCGAAAAACCGGAAGAAATGCGGGTTTCCGCGTTGTAGCTAGCTGGGAATCCATCCCGCTCGCCCGGAGCCTCAATCGTCGCAGCCCGAACCGCGGATTCGCCGCGCCCGGGTTCGAATTCTCGAAACAAAGGAGAGAGAACCATGACAGCTACCAAAGGCCTGGAAGGTATCGTCGCCGCAGCCTCGTCGATCAGCTCCATCATCGACGGCGTGTTGACGTACCGCGGGTACGACATTGATGAATTAGCGGAAAAGGCGAGCTTCGAAGAGGTCGCTTATTTGCTGTGGCACGGTAAGCTCCCGACCCGATCCGAACTTGACGCCCTGAACGCGCAGCTGGGCGAATATGCAGCCGTCGCATCCGACGTGATCGCCGGCGTTCGTCTGTACCCGAAGGACACGAACTCGATGGCCGCGCTCCGCACGGTCGTCTCGAGCCTGGCGCTCTACGATCCCGAAGCGGGCGACATGAGCCGCGAAGCGAACATCCGCAAAGCGGTCAAGCTGCAGGCGCAGCTCCCGACGGTGATCGCCGCGTTCGCGCGCATCCGCCAAGGCCAAGAGCCGATCGCGCCGAAGAAGGGCGTCGGCATCGCGCACAACTTCCTGTATATGCTGACCGGCGAAGAACCGGCGGAAGTTGCCGTTCAAGCGTTGGACAAGGCTCTCGTTCTGCACGCGGATCATGAGCTGAACGCGTCCACGTTCGCCGCCCGCGTCACGGTCGCGACGCTGTCCGACATCTACTCCGGCGTCACGTCCGCGATCGGCGCGCTGAAGGGCCCGCTGCACGGCGGCGCGAACGAGGCCGTCATGGTCATGCTGGACGACATCGCCACGGTCGCCAACGTGGAGCCGTACATCCAGAACAAGCTGAACAACAAAGAGAAGATCATGGGCTTCGGTCACCGCGTCTACAAGAACGGCGACCCGCGCGCCAAGCATCTGCAGATGATGTCTCGCCAGCTCGGCGAGCTGAACGGCGACATGCGCCTGTACGAGATGTCCGTGAAGATCGAGGACCTCGTGACCGGACAGAAGGGGCTGAAGCCGAACGTCGACTTCTACTCCGCGTCCTGCTACACGATGCTCGGCATTCCGCGCGACCTGTTCACGCCGATCTTCGCGATCAGCCGCGTATCCGGCTGGACCGCGCATATTCTCGAGCAATTCGAAGACAACCGTCTGATCCGTCCTCGCGCGGAGTACGTCGGTCCAGTCAACCAACGCTACGTGCCGATCGCCCAGCGCTAACGCGCAGGGCCGGCCGCCCCGGCGGGCCGCAGCCTTCGCTTGTGCGCGAAGGGGGCGGCGCGTCGGTTTGTCGCGATCATCCCCGATTTCAGGGAACAACTTATAGGAGGCTACAAACGATATGCAATTGGAAAAATTCGCTCTGCCGACTTCCGGCCAACCGATCACCGTCAATGAAGGCGGCGTCCTGAACGTCCCGAACAACCCGATCATCCCGTTCATCGAAGGCGACGGCACGGGCCGCGACATCTGGCGCGCTTCCCAGCGCGTGCTCGACGCGGCTGTCGAGAAAGCCTACAACGGCGAGAAGAAGATCGCCTGGTACGAAGTGTTCGCCGGCGAGAAAGCGTTCAATACTTACGGCGAGTGGCTCCCGGCCGACACGCTGACCGCGATCCGCGAATACATCATCGCCATCAAGGGACCGCTGACCACGCCGATCGGCGGCGGCATCCGCTCCCTGAACGTGGCGCTTCGCCAAGAGCTTGACCTCTACACCTGCTTGCGCCCGGTTCGCTACTTCGACGGCGTGCCTTCGCCTGTCAAGCGTCCGGAGCTCGTGGACATGGTCATCTTCCGCGAGAACACCGAGGACATCTACGCCGGGATCGAGTACCAAGCCGAATCCGCGGACGTGAAGAAGGTGCTCGAGTTCCTCCAGAAGGAAATGGGCGTCAAGAAGATCCGCTTCCCGGAAACGTCCGGCATCGGCATCAAGCCGGTCTCGTCCGAAGGCTCCAAGCGTCTCGTGCGCGCGGCGATCGAATACGCGATCAAGCACAAGCGCAAGTCCGTTACGCTCGTACACAAAGGCAACATCATGAAGTTCACGGAAGGCGCGTTCAAGAACTGGGGCTACGAAGTGGCCGAGCAAGAGTTCGCCGACCAGACCTTCACTTGGGGCCAATACGACGCTATCAAAGCGGAGAAAGGCGAAGAAGCGGCTAACGCGGCTCAAAAGGCGGCGCTCGCCGAAGGCAAGCTCCTCGTGAAGGACGCGATCGCCGACATCGCCCTGCAGCAAGTGCTGACCCGTCCGACCGACTTCGACGTCATCGCGACGCTGAACTTGAACGGCGACTACCTGTCCGACGCCTTGGCTGCCCAAGTCGGCGGCATCGGCATCGCGCCAGGCGCGAACATCAACTACCTGACCGGCCACGCGATCTTCGAAGCGACGCACGGCACGGCGCCGAAGTACGCGGACAAAGACGTCGTCAACCCGGGCTCCGTCATTCTGTCCGGCGTCATGCTCTTCGAGCATCTGGGCTGGCTGGAAGCGGCCGACCTGATCTACAAAGGCCTGGAGAAATCCATCAACAGCAAGATCGTCACGTACGACTTCGCCCGTCTGATGGAAGGCGCGACCGAAGTGAAGTGCTCCGAGTTCGCGAACGAGATCATCAAGAACATGTAAGAACGTCTCCCGAGGGAGATGCTAATTGGATAGACGTACCCTATCAGGATGCGACGCCCCCGCGGCGAATCGCATCCTGTACATGAACGAAGGAGGCTATCCGACATGGCAATCAAACGGGCGAAAATTACCGTGGTAGGCGCAGGCTTCACCGGCGCGACTACGGCGCTTATGCTGGCTCAGAAGGAACTTGGCGACGTCGTCCTGCTCGACATCCCGCAGCTCGAGAACCCGACCAAGGGCAAAGCGCTCGACATGATGGAATCCACGCCGGTTCAAGGCGTCGACGCCAGGATCGTCGGCACGGCCGACTATCGGGATTCCGCGAACTCCGACGTCGTGATCATCACGGCCGGCATCGCCCGCAAGCCGGGCATGAGCCGCGACGACCTGGTGAATACGAACGCGGGCATCGTGAAGTCCGTCTGCGAGAACGTGAAGGCCACCAGCCCGAACGCTTACGTCATCATCCTGTCCAACCCGGTCGACGCGATGACCTACGTGGCGAACAAAGCGCTGGGCTTCCCGAAGAACCGCGTGATCGGCCAATCCGGCGTCCTCGATACGGCCCGCTACAACACGTTCCTCGCCGAAGCGCTCAACGTCTCGGTTGAGGACGTACGCGGCGTCGTACTGGGCGGCCACGGCGACGACATGGTTCCGCTCGTGCGCTACACGACGATCGGCGGCATCCCGGTCGAGAAGCTGCTGCCGAAGGAACAGATCGACGCGATCGTCGCGCGCACGCGCGTCGGCGGCGGCGAGATCGTCAACCTGCTGGGCAACGGCAGCGCGTACTACGCGCCTGCCGCATCGCTCGTTCAGATGACCGAAGCGATCCTGAAGGACAAGAAGCGCATCCTGCCGATCATCGCGCTGCTCCAAGGCGAGTACGGCTACGACAACCTATTCATGGGCGTCCTGGCTGTCCTGGGCGGCGACGGCATCGAGAAGATCCTCGAGATCGAACTGACGGCCGAAGAGAAAGCCGCGCTGGAGAAATCCGCCGAGTCCGTCCGCAACGTCATCAAGATCGTCGAGAACGCATAAGATTCGCCTGAAGAGGCCGAACAACTCCAGGGTCGTCAGACCTTGGGGTTGTTTAACTTTCGGCAGACGAAAGTGCCGCAGAAGAGAGGAGACCCTCCAATGGAATCGATATGGGACAACCGGAAAAGCCGGCTGCTGGCGCACATGAAGGCGGCCGGCATCGACGTCGCCCTCGTGACGTCGCCGACGAACGTGTATTACTTGACGGACTTCGCCTGCCATCCGCACGAGCGCTTCCTGGCGCTGGTGCTGGACGCGCGGGCGGGGACGGAATCGCTGTACGTGCCGCTGCTGGATGAGCCGGCCGCGAGAGAGAGCGCGGGCGCGGTCGGCATCGTGCCGGTCGCGGATACGGAGGATCCGTACGCGCTGCTGAAGGGCCGCGTGCAAGCGGGCGCGCGCATCGTCGGCGTGGAGAAGGGGGCGGTCAGCCTCGCGCAGGCCGAGCGGCTCGGCGTCGTCTTCCCGGATTCGAGCTATGCGGATCTGGAGTCCGGGCTGCTCGCGATGCGGCTCCGCAAGTCGGAAGAAGAGGTCGCGAAGATTCAGCGCGCCGTCGATCTGATCGAGGAGGTGGTCGCGCACGCGGCTGCCTACGCCAAGGAAGGCATGACGGAGCTGGAGCTGGCCGCGGAGATCGAATACCGGATGCGCAAGCTCGGCGCCGACCGGCCGGCATTCGAATCGATCGTGCTGACCGGACCGCGAACGGCGCTGCCGCATGGCACGCCGGGACCGTATCCGATCCAGCGCGGCGACTTCGTGCTGATCGATATCGGCGTTCAGGTGGACGGCTACTGCTCCGATATTACGCGCACGTTCGTGATGGGCGAGCCGTCGGAGGCGCAGCGCCGGATCTACGAGACGGTGCTCGCCGCCAATCTGGCGGGCATCGCGGCTTCCCGCGCGGGCGTGCCGGTAGCCGCCGTGGACCGCGCGGCGCGTCAGGTCATCGAGGAGGCCGGCTACGGTCCGCTGTTCACGCACCGGGTCGGGCACGGCTTCGGCATGGACGTTCACGAGCAGCCCTCGATGTCCGGCCAGAACGAGACGGTCATGGCGCCGGGTCTCGTGTTCACGATCGAGCCGGGCATCTACGATCCCGTCATCGGCGGCGTCCGGATCGAAGACGATATCTATCTGAACGAGGACGGGACGGCCCGCGTGCTGACCCGGTATCCGAAGGCGCTGACGCGTCTGGGCGGCGTCTAACGGACGAATGCCTAACGGGGCAATCGTAAGTGGGCAATCGCAAACGGACAATCGCAACCGGGCAGTCCAAACCGGGCAATCGCAAACGGACAGTCGCAACCGGGCAGTCCAAACGGACAAATCGTAAACGGACAAATCGTAAACGGACAGTCGCAACCGGGCAGTCCAAACGGACAAATCGTAAACGGGTAATCGCATCAACGGACAACCGCGCATAATGGCCGAGGGTCAATGAAGTCATCAAACGAGCAAAGGGGAGGCTGGACGATGAGCGATTTTAAAGTCAAATTGGAGCGATACGCGGAACTGATCGTCAAGATCGGGGCGAACGTGCAGCCGGGCCAGACGGTCGTCGTCAACGCCGCCGTGGACGCGGCCGAGCTCGTCCGCTCGGTCGTCCGCAAGGCGTACGAAGCCGGCGCTTATCAAGTCAAGGTCGTCTGGTCGGACGAAACGGTCACCCGGCTGCGGTACGACATGGCGCACGAGGACGCGTTCCTCGAGGAGCCGACATGGTCCGCTGGCGAGAAGCTGGAGCTGGCGCGCGCGGGCGCGGCCTCGATCACGATCATGTCCGAGGACCCTGACCTGCTGAAGGGGGTGCCGGGCAGCCGCATCGCGAACAACCAGAAGACGGCGAGCAAGGCGCTGAAGGAATACCGGGAGCTGTCCCGGGCGTTCAAGTTCAGCTGGAGCCTGTCGACGGCGCCTTCCCAGGGCTGGGCGGACAAGGTGTTCCCCGATGCGCCGCCGGAGGCGCGGATCGGCCTGCTGTGGGACGCCATCTTCAAGCTGGTGCGCGCGGACCGGGAGGACCCGATCGCCGCTTGGGAGGAACATCTGGCGAATCTGAAGCGCCGGGCCGACACCTTGAACGCGAAGCAGTACAGGCAGCTGCGCTACGCCGGACCCGGCACCGATCTCACGATCGCGCTGCCGAAGGATCACGTGTGGCTCGGCGGACGCAAGCAGAACGCGCAGGGCGTCTGGTTCGTCCCGAACCTGCCGACGGAGGAAGTCTACACCGCGCCGCACCGGGACGGCGTGAGCGGCACGGTATCCAGCACGAAGCCGCTCAGCTATGCCGGCAAGATCATCGACGGCTTCTCCTTCACCTTCGAAGGGGGCCAGGTCGCGAAGGTGACCGCCGCGCAGAACGAAGAGACGCTGACCACGCTCGTCGACATGGACGAAGGCGCGCGCTATCTGGGGGAAGTCGCCCTCGTGCCGCACCGTTCGCCCATTTCGGACTCGAACCTGCTCTACTACAAGACGATCTTCGACGAGAACGCGTCCTGCCATCTGGCGATCGGCGGCGCCTACGCCTCCTGCGTGCAAGGCGGCGGCGATCTGTCGCAGGAAGAGCTGTCCGCGCGCGGATTGAACACGAGCATCGTCCATACGGACTTCATGGTCGGTTCGGGCGAGCTGGACATCTTCGGATTGACGGAGGACGGCCGGGAAGAGCCGGTGTTCGTGAAGGGCAACTGGGCGTTCTAACCCGCCGAACCCGCCCCAGCCGAGCGGCGAACCGGGACGATGTGCCGATTCGTTGAACGAATGGCCCGTCCTGTTTTGTTCGGAACTTTTTTTGTGTATACTTGTCATGATCTGATGTAAATTTTGGCTGGGAGGTTCATTCATGTATAACGTCATGTTGTTCCTGCATGTCGTAGGGGCTGTAGGCATGGGGATTTACGCCATTCTGCCGTTCCTGGCGAAGCGCTTCAAGCAGCTGTCCACGCCAGCCCAGGAAGGGCTAGCGAACGGACTGGTCTCTGCGGGACGTATCGGGCAATACGCGCTGATCCTGCAGCTGCTTACCGGCGGCTATCTAATCTCGCAAAACGAATACAAAGTATCTTGGATGATTGTCATTATCGTCTTGTTCGTCGCGATCGGCGCGCTGTCCGGCATCGTGCAAGGTCCGCTGAAGCGAATCGCAGTTGCCGCTGCCAGCGGGCAAGACGCCTCGGGGAACGTCTCCCGCGTGCAGACGCTTAGCGTCATTATCTTGATTATCTTCTTGGTCATCATCTGGCTGATGAAGAATCCGTGGTTCAAATAAGTCCTCGCTCCCACCGCGCCCTTAAAAGGCGGCTCCGTCCGTAGAGACGGGTCTGAACCTTGCTAACCGTGCTTCCCGCACGAAGGCAAGGTTTTTTCTGTCAGTCGGCATGCGCAAGTTTCACGCCAAATCAGGTCCGTATGATCTCCGACGTCGGGAAAGCAACAACTTGTAAAAGTACAACATAATTTGTTCATTTTGGCGTTAGGAAGGAAGAAGCTTGTAAAAGTACAACATATTTTGTTCATTTTGGCGTTAGGAAGGAAGAAGCTTGTAAACGTACAACTTATTTGAGCCAAAATCACCGAATAAGCGATAAGTGGCCGAATAAGTGGTACTTTTGCAACTTATTGTTGTTTGGACGACGTTAGCGGCGAAAAAAGCGGTACATTTACAACTTCATAAGTCTGCTGGCTGCTGCCCCGTGGTTTTGTTGATTCCGAAAGGATAAGTTTCACCCTTATCTTGCCGATCGACCTCCGATAAACACGTGCAGCCGCTCAGGAAGACGGCGAAGCCGTTATTGCTTGATTCTCAAGGGCACGCCAAACAGCCCGTATCCCGGCTGGAGAGATGCCGGGACGCGAGCCGTTTCGCAGACGCCTATTCCTCCGTCAGCTCGTCGATCGTCCGTTCGAAGCTGGGCGCGAGCCGTTCCAGGAACCAATCGACCTCCGGCATGCCGAGCCCCCGCAGCCGCTCCTCGAACTGCCGGCGCGCGGTGGCGAACTCGCGGTTGCCCGCCGACATCTCGCTAACGCACTTCAGGTAGGCGTCGAGCACGTCGGCGGCTTTGACGTACCTCGCCAGCTCCGGGTCCGCCGATTGACGGGTCAGCATCGGCCCGTAGGCGTTCTGGAGCTCCGGCGGCACCGTCGCGAGCAGCCGGTCGGCGGCCAACTTCTCGATCTCGCGGAAGTTCGCGAGGATCGCGGGGTTGTGATGCTTCACGGGCGTCGGAATGTCGCCGGTGAACACCTCGGTCGCATCGTGGAACAGCGCGTAGGAGGCGGCCTTGTCCGGGTCGACCGGCCGGCCGAAGACGTCCCGCGCGATCGTGCCGAGCAAGTGGGCCAGCAGAGCCGTGTGATAGGAGTGCTCGGCGACGTTCTCCGTCATCGTATTGCGCATGAGGCTCCAACGCTCGATATAGCGAAGGCGGTACAGATAAGCTAAGAAATGATGGGCCATGACTTGCGTACTCCCTTTCTCTCGATCCTGTTCTATATGTTATTATATATTTATAGATTTCTTGCGAATAGAGAGGAGCCTCCTACCCGATATGTCTATTTTCGAAGAAAGCATGTACCGCCTGATCGTCGAGACCTCCACCAACCTTCCAGCCGACGTACGTCGCACGATCGCCGCCGCCCGAGAGGCGGAGGACAGCGCGACCCGCGCCGGTTTATCTTTGTCTACGATCGCGCAGAATATCGAGATGGCCGAGTGCAACGTGTCCCCGATCTGCCAGGATACGGGCATGCCGACGTTCGTCGTGCACACGCCCGTAGGCGCGAATCAGATCGTCATGAAGCGGGAGATTCAGAATGCCGTCGCCCGCGCCACGAAGGACGGCAAGCTGCGCACGAACTCCGTCGACTCGCTGACCGGCGCGAACACGGGCGACAACCTCGGCCCAGGCACGCCCGTCATCCACTTCGAGCAATGGGAGAAGGACGAGATCGACGCCCGCCTCATCCTGAAGGGCGGCGGCTGCGAGAACAAGAACATTCAATACAGCCTGCCGTGCGAGCTCGAAGGCCTCGGCAAGGCGGGACGCGACCTGGACGGCATCCGCAAGTGCATCCTGCACGCCGTCTATCAAGCGCAAGGACAAGGCTGCAGCGCCGGCTTCATCGGCGTCGGCATCGGGGGCGACCGCACGACCGGCTATGAGCTCGCGAAGCAGCAGCTGTTCCGCCACGTCGAGGACACGAACCCGATTCCGGACCTCGCCAAACTGGAGGAATACGTGCTGGAGAAGGCCAACCAGCTCGGCATCGGCACGATGGGCTTCGGCGGCAACGTCACGCTGCTCGGCTGCAAGGTCGGCGTCATGAACCGTCTGCCGGCGAGCTTCTTCGTCTCCGTCGCATACAACTGCTGGGCCTACCGCCGCCAGGGCGTGCTGCTGGACGGCGCGTCGCACGAGATCAAGGAATGGATCTACGAGAGCGGCACGAACCATCCGATGAACGCGCAAGCCGCGGGCGAATCGGCTTCGGCGGCAGCGGGCGGCGAGCGCCGCGAAGTCGTGCTGACGGCTCCGCTCACGGAGGAGCAGGTTCGTTCGCTGAAGGTCGGCGACGTCGTCATCCTGAACGGCGAGATGCATACCGGACGCGACGCGCTCCACAAGCACTTGATGGACCACGACGCGCCGATCGACCTGGACGGCGGCGTCATCTATCACTGCGGTCCGGTCATGCTGAAGGACGACGCGGGCTGGCACGTCAAGGCGGCGGGTCCGACGACGAGCATCCGCGAGGAGCCGTACCAAGGCGACATCATGAAGAAATTCGGCATCCGCGCCGTCATCGGCAAGGGCGGGATGGGGCCGAAGACGCTGGCTGCGCTCCAAGAGCACGGCGCGGTGTATTTGAACGCGGTAGGCGGCGCTGCGCAATACTACGCCGAATGCATCAAGAACGTGAACGGCGTCGACTTCATGGAATTCGGCATTCCGGAAGCGATGTGGCATCTGCAAGTCGAAGGCTTCGCGGCGATCGTGACGATGGATGCGCACGGCAACAGCCTGCATGCCGACGTAGATAAGGATTCCAAAGCCAAGCTCGCCCAATTCAAAGACCCGGTATTCGCCTAATCGCGCGGCCGGAGACGGACAGGTGCAGGTGCGTCCATGAGAAAATTTCGGTTTAAGCTGACCGCCCTGTTCATGCTGCTGATCGGACTGTCGGTCCTGGCGGCGGGGATCTTCACGGGCAAGTCGTATAAGGATAACCACCAAGAAGCGCTGCGCGACCATATGGTCAAGGAGCTGCGCGTGCTGATCGCGGCCGCGCCTTGGCCGAACGGCGAGCCGGAAGCCGCCCAGCGGACGTACCTGCAGGAGCAGGCCGAACGCTTCAAGAGCATCGCGGATATGCGGGTGACGTACATCCGGACGGACGGCGTCGTGCTCGGGGATTCGGACCACGCGCCCGAGACGATGGACAACCATCTGGGCCGCAAGGAAGTGAAGCAGGCGCTGGCTGCCGGAGAGGGCAGCAGCATCCGTCACAGCGACACGTTGGGGCAGAATATGCTGTACGTGGCCATGGCGGTCAAGGACGACGCCGGACAGCCGGTCGGCATCATCCGCTTGGCGATGAGTCTGAAGGACGTGGAACGCAGCCTGGGCAACATGTGGATCGCGCTGGTCTTCGGGCTCGCGCTGGTCTTCGCCCTGGCCGCGCTGGTCAGCTATCGCGTGGCGCTGAGCGTGACGCGTCCGCTCGAGCGGATGACGGCCGCCGCGAAGCGAATGGCGGACATGGACTATGCGATCCGTATCCCGGACGCCGGACGGGACGAGGTGAGCGAGCTGGCCCGCGCGCTGAACGCGATGGCGGGCAGCCTGCAGGGTCACATGGACGAGATCCGGCAGAACGAATCGCAGCTGCAGTCCGTGCTCGACAACATGATCAGCGGGGTCGTCATGATCGGCCCGGACGGCAAGATTCAGCTGTACAACCGCAGCGCCGAGCTGCTCCTCGGCAGCACGGCGAAGGAGCGCGTCGGACGCAGCTATACGGAGGCCAAGCAGCAGTACGAGCTGCTGCAGATCATCCGCGAAGGGCTGGACAATCATGAGCCGCTCCATGAGGAGCTGACGGTGTACTACCCCGAAGAGCGGCTCTTGGAGCTGAACCTGGTGCCGATGCGGATGGGCGAAGACCCGGAACCGGGCCTCCTGCTCGTCATGCAGGACGTTACGGCTATCCGCCGTCTCGAGCGAATGCGCAGCGAATTCGTCGCCAACGTCTCGCACGAGCTGAAGACGCCGGTCGCCGCCGTCAAGGGCTTCGCGGAGACGCTGCTCGCCGGGGCGGTGAACGATCCGGAGACGGCGCATTCGTTCCTGACGATCATTCACGACGAGAGCGAGCGGCTCAACCGGCTGATCGGGGATATCCTGGAGCTGTCGAAGATCGAATCTAGGCGGTCTCCGCTTCAGTTTTCCCCGGTCGATCTGAAGATCTTCCTGGAACGTCAGGTGGAGTTCATGCGGGCGGAAGCCGCCAGGAAGAACATCGCGATGGAGCTTCAGGTGGAGGAGGAGCTGTTCCTCGAAGCCGACGAGGACCGCCTGGGCCAGATCCTGCTCAACCTGCTCCAGAACGGCATCAATTACACGCCGGACGGCGGACGGGTGAAGATCGTCGCGGAGTACGTGGACGGAGCCGACTCGGACGCCGGCGAAGACCGGGTGCGAATCTCGGTGTCGGACACCGGCATCGGCATTCCGAAGAAGGACATCCCCCGGATCTTCGAGCGGTTCTACCGCGTCGACAAGGCGCGTTCCCGCAGCTCGGGCGGCACCGGACTCGGGCTGTCGATCGTCAAGCACCTCGTCGAGCTGCATCACGGCTCGATCCGGGTAGAGAGCACGGTAGGCGTGGGGACGCGGTTCATTCTTGAACTGCCGTTGTTGCAGCCTTGATCAAGACCGGGTTCATTTAACGCAGCGCTAACATACGGATGACGTGCGTTTTACAGTGGCATGATAAATTGGCAGGAGAGCCCGATACTGGCGGGACTTCCTGCCGGACTGGAGGAGCACATGTCGGACAAGGTGCTGATTATCGAAGACGAACCAACGATCGCGCGACTCGTGACGTACAATCTTTCGCAAGAGGGCTACGAGACGGAAGTGGTCGGCAACGGCGCGGAAGGGCTGCATAACGCGATTCACGAAGATTACGCCATTATTTTCCTGGATCTGATGCTGCCGGGCATGAACGGCTTCGAGGTGCTGCAGAAGCTGCGGCAGAACGGGGTCAAGACGCCCGTCATCATCCTGACGGCGCGCAATGCCGAAGAAGAGGTCGTCCAAGGGCTGAAGCTCGGGGCGGACGATTACATTACCAAACCGTTCGGCGTCGCCGAGCTGCTCGCGCGCACGTCGGCCGTCCTCCGCAGGTCCCGCAACGAGGAGACGAAGGAAGCGGCGGTATCCGGCAGCGAGAAGATCATCACCCTCGGGGATCTGCAGATCTTCCCGGACAAATACGAAGTGCTCCTGAACGGCCAGTGGATCACGCTGCGTCCGAAGGAATTCGAGGTGCTGCTGTACTTGGCGGAGCGTCCCGGCATCGTCATCACCCGGGACGACCTGATGAACGTCGTCTGGGGCTTCGACTACATCGGCGGCCAGCGGACGGTGGACGTCCACGTCAGCTCGCTGCGCAAGAAGCTCGAGCTGAATCAGCAGACGGTGCAGATCGAATCGATCCGCGGCGTCGGCTACAAGCTCATGATCAGCCGCAAGGCGGGCCTGACCGGCAGGTGATCCGGTTAGGCTTTTTTATTCGAGCGGCGGGGGCAACGATGCGGATGCTTGAACCGTTGGGGCGCGCATGGTATATAGGGTACGAGGCGGGAGTCAGAGCCGGATTAGCGAGTAAGAGAAAGCGAAAGAGGGAGCGTAGCACTCCCTCTTTCGCTTATTTCGCGTGTTGGGCGTCAAAGAGGGAGCGTAGAATTCCTTCTTTCGCTCAGGAGGATGAAAGGGAAGAAGGGCGGCCGCCTATAAAGGCAGCCAGAGCGGCAGCCAGAAGTTGACAGCCGAGGGACGAGGGACTATAATGAACACACTATCGACAAGGAGGCTGATGTAATATGAGCAACATCACGACGATCGCTACTCGGACGGCAGTCGCTTATGCATCGGTCTCGACGGACAGCTAATAGCAGACGATTCCGGATAAGGGGTCGGGCTTGCGCGCCGTGGGAGACCGTTACGGTTACCCGCGGTTTTTTTGTGCCTATGCCGCGGGGTAACCTGCGGTTTTTTTGTTGTCTCCAAATGTTGTATCCAAATCATAAACACAAGGGGTTATCGGATGAATCCAAAGGAAATGAACGAACGATTGACGGCATGGGGCTGGAATGAAGCCTGGGAAGGGCGTTTCGACGCGAGCGTGAAGCCGGGCGCCCGGAAGCTCGTACCGGCGCGGGTAACGGCGCAGTTCTCCCATTTGTATCAGATCGTAGCGGAGACCGGCGAACGCTATGCCGAGGTGACGGGCAAGTTCGAATTCGAAGCGGAATCGCGCGGCGCCTTCCCGGCTGTCGGAGACTGGGTGGCGGCCGAGCTGCTGGACGGGGAGCCGAGAGCGGTGATTCACGCGGTGCTGCCGAGGATGTCGGCGATGAGTCGCAAGGTGGCGGGCAACACGATCGACGAACAGATCATCGGGGCGAACTTGGACACGGTGTTCATCGTGAATTCGCTCAATGAGGACTGGAACGTGCGGCGTCTGGAAAGGTACCTCATCATCGCGCGGGAAGCAGGCATTCGCCCGGTCGTCCTGCTGACGAAGGCCGATCTGTGCGCGGACCCGGAAGCCTACGTAGCCGAGGCGGAGCAAGCCGCGCCAGGCGTGCCTGTCATCGCGGTTAGCGCGGTGACGGATCAAGGCAAGGATGCGCTGGCCCCCTACCTGCAGACGGGTATGACGGTCGCGGCGACGGGTTCGTCCGGGGTGGGCAAGTCGACGCTGCTGAACTGGCTGGCGGGCGATGACCTGCAGGAAGTGCAGGGGATCCGCGAAGACGATGCCAGGGGCCGCCATACGACGACGCACCGCGAGCTGTTCGTGCTGCCGGGCGGCGCGATCTGGCTGGATACGCCAGGGATGCGGGAGCTGCAGCTGTGGGATTCGCAGGGCGGCTGGCAGGAGACGTTCGCGGACATCGAGACGCTCGCGGCGTCGTGCCGCTTCGCGGATTGCCGGCACGAGTCGGAGCATGGCTGCGCCGTGCGCGCGGCTCTGAACGACGGTACGCTGGACGCGTCCCGGTACGTGAACTACCGGAAGACGGAGCGTGAGCTTGCGCGTCTCGCGCGCAAAGAGCAATCTGCGAGCAAGCGGCAGCTGAAGCAAGCCGCATCCCGCGGCGGCCGGGGCGCAGGGAAGAAGACGCCGATGAACAAGCGCGACTTCATCGCGGCATACGACGAGGAGTAACGCGGGATTGAGGCGGCGACGTAGCGGCGACGTGGCGGCTGGATGCTGAAAGGGGGAGCGCAGCCCCGAAAAAACAAACATGACGTTTTTCATAAACCGCAAAACGCGGCTTATTTTTCGAAAAGAACGCCTTGCGCGCCGAATAAGCCGCAAAGCACGGCTTATTTCTTGCCCCTTAACCGGCCATAAACAACAAACGACCCGGCGCCATCCAAGCACCGGGTCGTTCGCTCTGCTTCCTGTTTCTTCAGTAAATAAGTCCCCTACAGCACTTGCTCCAGGAACCGCGCCGCGCGCTCGGACTGCGGCTTCGAGAAGAAGCGCTCCGGCTCGGCCTTCTCGATCAGCCGGCCGCCGTCGAGGAAGTAGATCGTGTCCGCCGCCTCGCGGGCGAACTTCATCTCGTGGGTGACGATCAGCATCGTCATGCCCGTAGAGGCGAGGTCGCGGATGACCGCGAGCACCTCCTTGACCATCTCGGGGTCGAGCGCGGAGGTCGGCTCGTCGAACAGCATGATCTCCGGATCCATCGCGAGGCTGCGGGCGATCGCGACGCGCTGCTTCTGACCGCCGGACAGCTTGGACGGGAAGACGTCCGCCTTGTCCTTCAAGCCTACGCGCTCGAGCAGCATGTAGCCTTTGGCGCGCGCCTCCTCCTTGGACAGCCCCTTGACGCGCATCGGCGCAAACGTGAGGTTGTCCATGACCGTCATGTGCGGGAAGAGGTGAAAGTGCTGGAACACCATCCCGATGTTCTGCCGAATGCGGGTGATGTCGGTCTTCGGATCGGTCAGCTCGACGCCGTCGATCGCGATGCGTCCTCCGGTAGGCATTTCGAGCAGATTCAGGCAGCGGAGGAAGGTGGACTTGCCGGAGCCCGAAGGTCCGATGATCGCCACCACTTCTCCTTGTTCCACCGTCGTCGAGATGCCTTTGAGCACCTCGAGCTTGCCGTATGTTTTCGTTAAATCTTCGACGTTAATCACTGCGGCGCATCCTCCTCTCGAGCAGTCTCGCTAGCGACGTCAGGATCAGCACGAGCACGTAATAGATCGCGCCGGCCGCCAGGAGCGGCTCGAAGGCGAGGAACGTAGTCGACCGGATGACCGAAGCCCGGAACAGCAGGTCGGCGACGGCGATGACCGAGACGAGCGATGATTCCTTCAGCAACGCGACGCATTCGTTCACGAGCGCGGGCAGGATATTCTTGACCGCCTGCGGGAAGATGATGCTGACCATCATCGTGCGGTACGGGATGCCCAGCGAGAGCGCGGCTTCCCGCTGCCCCTTGTCGACGGCCAGAATGCCGCCGCGGATCGTCTCGGACAGATAGGCCGCCGAGTTGAGGCCAAAGGCGAGACCCGCCGCGAGCAGCGCCGGGATGGTGTAGCCGAACAGCTGCGGGACCGCGTAATAGATGATCAGCAGTTGGAGCAGCAGCGGCGTTCCCCGGAAGATCGAAGTGTATACCGTCGAGAACCAGCGCAGCGGCGCGACGTTCGAGATCTTGAACAGCGACAGGATGCCGCCCCAGATGAAACCGAACAGCGCAGAGACCAACGTGAACAGCAGCGTCACGTATGTGCCGCGCACCAGGTAGCCGACGTAAGGCTCGAGCCGCTTGAAGTCGAGGCCGCGATTTTTGACCGCCGGCTCCGCTTCCTTCTCGGTGCCGAACCAATTGTCGATGATCGCCTGGAGCGCGCCGTCCGCCTTCATCTCCTGGAGGACGCCGTTGAATTCGGCCGTATAGGGCGAGCCCTTCGGAAATGCGATCGCGTAGCCTTCGCCGCTATCTTCGGCCGGGATCATCTCGAAGTGGAGGTCGGCGTTCGTTCCGGCATAGTCTGCAGCCACGGCGTCTTCGACGATCGCGGCGTCGATCCGGTCCGCCTTCAGCGATTGCATCAGATCCGGAATCTTGCTCAGCTTCGTGATCTGCGCGCCCTTCATGCCCGCCACGACGGATTCTTGGGTCGATCCCAGCTGGACGCCGATCCGCTTGTCCTTCAAGTCGTCGAGCGTTGCGTAGCTATGCTTTTTCAGAGAGACGATCGTATTCCTCGCGTTGTAGTACGTATCCGAGAAATCGACGCTTTTCTTGCGTTCTTCCGTGGCGGACATGGCCGACATGACGAAGTCGACGCGGCGCGATTGGAGCGCCGCGATGAGGCCGTCGAAGTCCGAGCCCGCGATCTGAAGCTTGTAGCCGAGCTTGTCCGCGATGTGCTTCGCGATGTCGATGTCGAGCCCGACGATCTCGCCGCCGCCGGCCGCATCGACGTTCTCGTAAGGCGGATAGTCCGGGGAGGTCCCCATGACGATCGTCTTCCCTCCGCCTTGACCGGCGGCCGATGCCGGCTGTCCGGCGATCGCAAGCCAGCAGCCCGCGATCAGGATCGCGCAGACGAGCGAGACGATTATGCGTCTAACGAATTTGTTGTTCATAATGCCCTCTCTCGCAATCTGGATGATGGAATGCCGATGCTGCTGCCGGATCGACGCTTCGGACGGATGGCCGATACCGGCATGCTCGAAAAGCACCTATGTTACTATACCCAAAAGAAAACAATGCCTCAATGTAGAAAAGTTCCCTGATGTGGGCGAGGAGAGGGGAGGTGCACAAAAAATGGGGGAGAATGACCGGAAACCGCGAGAAAAAGACACCTAACCACAGCAATGGCTTCGATATCCGTCTTGAATCATAGGATTTCTAGCCGCAGTGACGACTGCCGATTCCTTCGCCGATACAGAAATCTCGGCCGTAACAACGGCTTCCTGTATCCATCGCAAATCATTGGAATCCTAGCTGCAGCAATCGCTTCCGGTTCCCATCGCGAATCATAGGAATCCCAACCCCCTCAACGGCTTTCGGTATCCATCGCGAATACAGAGCCTCCCCCCCGCAGCATTGCCCAAGGCCCCCGCCAGGCCCAAAAAAAGGACCCGCGGCATACGCCGTCGAGCCCCATCATTCGCATATCACTTGCGTCCCCAGGCCAGCATCTTGCGCTGAAAATCCTTGGGCGAGCATTGGTTGAAGCGCTTGAACATCTTGTAGAAATGCGCCATGTTCGGCATCCCGATCTGGTCGCCGACCTCGCTGACGCTGAGATCGCGGGTGAGGAGCAGCTGCTCGGCGCGCTTGATCTTGCGGAAGTTGACGTATTCGGTGAAGGACAGCCCCATCGACTTTTTGAAGAACTTCACGAAGTAGTAATAGCTCATGTTGGCGAGGCGGCAGGCGTCCTCGACGGTCACGCGGCCCGTGATGCCCTCCTCGACGTAGTCGAGCACCGGCTTCAGGCGGATGCGCTCGACGCGGTCCTGATTGGCGAGATAGCCCATCGTGTCGTTGCGGATCAGCAGGAGCAAGATCTTCTTGATCAGCAGGTTCACGGCCAGCTCATATCCGCTTTCTTTGCGGTGCGCTTCTTCGTAGATCTCGCGAATGCACTCGGCCACCTGGCGGCGGGCTTCCGCGTTTTCCCTGAAAATATAGTTCATCGCGCTGAGCGGCACTTTGGTCTCGTTAAAATACTGCAGATAGGGAATCGTGCTCTGATCGAAAAAAGTCTGCAGATCGAGCTGCAGCACGAGGTACTCGAGCGGACCGCCGTAACTGCGGTCGCGATGAAGCTGCGAGCTGCCCAGCACGACGACGTCTCCCTCTTCCATCCGGTGCGTCTCGCCCGCGACGTCCACGTCGAGCAAGCCCTTCTGGATGAGCAGCAGTTCGCATTCCGGGTGGTGATGCCAGTTGAAGGTGCCTTCCACGTTACGCTTCGCCTGCCAAACCTTGATGGAGAGCAGGGGGTTCTCGTATTCGATTTTCTCCTGATAGGCCTGCATGCCGCGCGACCCTCCCTATTGCCAAAATCGCATAATGACCGCCCATCATCGCACATGGGATTTCGAATGACAAATGGTATACTTGAATTGTAGATGGAATCTAGCGATCACGCAAGGAGGACACCCACTTGAGTCATGTTCACGTTGGTATGATCGGCTGCGGCGGTATCGCGAACGGCAAGCACCTGCCGTCGCTCGCCAAAATCCCGGAAGTGAAGATCACCGCATTCTTCGATGTCTCGGAGGAGCGCGCGCAAGAAGCGAAGGCCAAATACGGCACCCCGGACGCCCGCGTTTACGGCAACGTACAGGAACTGCTGAACGATCCGAACGTGCACGTCGTGCACGTCTGCACCCCGAACGATACGCATGCGGAGATCTCGATCGCCGCGCTGGAAGCCGGCAAGCACGTCCTGTGCGAGAAGCCGATGGCGAAAACTTCGACGGACGCCCAGCGGATGCTGGAGACGGCCGAGCGGACGGGACGCAAGCTGAGCATCGCGTACCAGAACCGCTTCCGCGCCGACAGCCGCTGGCTGCACACGGCATGCCGCAACGGCGAGCTGGGCGAAGTCTATCTGGCGAAAGCGCATGCCATTCGCCGCCGCGCCGTGCCGACCTGGGGCGTCTTCCTCGACCTGGACAAGCAAGGCGGAGGTCCGCTGATCGATATCGGCACGCACGCGCTCGATCTGGCGCTCTGGATGATGGACAACTACGAGCCGAAGAACGTCCTCGGCACCACGTACCGCAAGCTGGCCGAGCAAGGCAGCCCCGCGAACGCCTGGGGCAACTGGGAGCCGTCCAAGTTCACGGTCGAGGATTCGGCATTCGCGATGATCACGATGAAGAACGGCGCGACCGTCTGGCTCGAGTCGAGCTGGGCGCTGAACACGCTCGACGTCGACGAGGCGAAGGTGACGCTGTGCGGTTCCAAAGCGGGCGCGGATATGAAGAACGGCCTGCGCGTGAACGGCGAAGAGCACGGCAACCTCTACACGAAGGAGATCAACTTCGGCAACCAGTTCGATCCGACGATGCCGAACGATTCGGCGGAGCGGGAAGCGCGCGCCTGGATCGACGCGATCCTGAACGATCAAGCGCCGGTCGTCACCGCGAAGCAAGGCTACGTCGTTCAGCAGATCCTCGAAGCGATCTACGAATCGGCCGCCAAGGGACAACCGATTTCCTTCCAATAATACAGCGCGTGTCTTTCCTTTTGCGCTTGCCTTACGGATACTAGAAGCTTCCGCGGGCGTCATTCGACAAATTCCGATTCAAATTCGGCAAAATCAGCGGATGACTTCTCGCGGCGCTTCTAGTAAACTATGTTTGATGGATAAACAAAGGCAAGTTCCTTCATTTATTTGAAAGGTTAGGTGAATTTCGTGAAATTAGGCGTATTTCTAGTTCTGTTTGGCCAGCAATCGTTCGAAGAAGCGCTCGATACCGCCAAATCGGCGGGACTGCAAGCGGTTGAACTCGGCACGGGCGCATTTCCCGGCACGTCCCACATCAACGCAGCCGCCATCTTGAACGACGAAGCGGCGATCGCGAAGATCAAGCAAGCGGTCGAATCCCGCGGCTTGACGATCAGCGCGCTCAGCTGCCACGGCAACCCGTTGCACCCGGATGAAAGCGTCGCCAAATCGCATCACGACGACTTCGTCGCGACCGTGCAGCTGGCGGAGAAGCTTGGCGTCGATACGGTCATCACGTTCTCCGGCTGCCCGGGCGAATCCCCGAACTCGAAATACCCGTCCTGGGTCACTTGCCCATGGCCGCCGGACTTCCTGACGGTGCTCGAATGGCAGTGGAACGAAGTCGCCATTCCATACTGGAAGGAACAATCCGCCTTCTGCCGCAAGCACGGCGTGCGCGTCGCGATCGAATCCCACCCGGGCTTCCTCGTGTACAACACGGAGACAGCGCTGCGTCTGCGCCGCGAAGCCGGCGACAACATCGGCGTCAACTTCGACCCTTCCCACCTGTTCTGGCAGGGCATGGACCCGATCGAGTGCGTCAAGGCGCTCGGCGACTCCATCTTCCACGTCCACGCGAAGGATACGAAGATCGACGCGCGCAACACCGCGCTGAACGGCGTTCTCGACGTGAAGCCGTACAGTGACGAGATCAATCGCTCCTGGATCTTCCGCACGGTCGGCTACGGCCATGACGACGATTTCTGGAAGCACTTCGTCAGCACGCTGCGCCTCGTCGGCTACGACGGCGCGATCAGCATCGAGCACGAAGACAGCCTGATGTCGGTCGGCGAAGGCTTCCGCAAAGCGGCGAACTTCCTGAACGGCCTCATCCTCGGCGAAAAGGCGGGTGAAATGTGGTGGGCGTAAACAAAACGTTAAACGTCGGCATGGTGGGCTACAAGTTCATGGGCAAGGCCCATAGCCATGCATACAAAGACGTTGGCATGTTCTTCGACCTCGAAGCGGGCGTCGCCATGAAGGCGATCTGCGGACGCGACGAGCAAGGCGTGCAGGAAGCGGCCGAGAAGTTCGGCTGGGAGAGCTACGAGACCGACTGGCGCAAGCTGGTCGCGCGCGAGGACATCGACTTCATCGATATCAACGCGCCTAGCGACGCGCACAAGGAGATCGCGCTCGCCGCGATCGCGAACGGCAAGCACGTCTTCTGCGAGAAGCCGCTCGCGCTGAACCTGCAGGACGCCCGCGAGATGCTCGCGGCGGCCGAAGCAGCCGGCGTGAAGCACGCGATCTGCTTCAACTACCGGTTCCTGCCGGCCGTTCAGCTGGCGAAGAAGATCATTGACAGCGGCAAGCTGGGCGAGATTCATCATTATCGCGCGACGTACCTGCAGGATTGGCTGGTCGATCCGGAAGCGCCGCTCGCCTGGCGTCTGAAGAAAGAAGTGGCCGGCTCCGGCACGCACGGCGACTTGAACGCGCACAGCATCGACCTCGCGCGCTTCCTCATCGGCGAGTTCGACCGCGTCGTCGGACACAGCCGCACGTTCGTCAAGGAACGTCCTCTGCCGGTGTCCACGTCCGGCCTGTCCGGCACGGGCTCGTCCGAGAAGGGCGAAGTCACCGTCGACGACGCCACCGGTTTCCTGGCGGACTTCAAGAACGGCGCGATGGGCGTCTTCATCGCTTCGCGCTTCGCGAGCGGCCGCAAGAACGGCAACACGTTCGAGATTCACGGCAGCAAGGGGACCATCCGTTGGGACCTGGAACGCCTGAACGAGCTCGAAGTGTACTTCCGCGAAGACGAGCCGGAGCTTGCGGGCTTCCGCAAGATCCTCGCGACCGAGTCGGTGCACAAGTACGCCGCCAACTGGTGGCCGGCGGGACATATCATCGGCTACGAGCACGGCTTCGTGCACATCGTGTACGAGTTCCTGCAGCACATGTCCACGGGCAGCCCGTTCGCGCCGACGTTCCTCGACGGCGTCCGCTGCCAAGAGGTGCTCGAAGCGGTGGACCTGTCCATCGAGCGCGGCACTTGGGTGAGCGTAGAAGAAGTCTAATCGCACATCGACAGCAACCGCCGGCGGCAATCCCGCCGGCGGTTTTTTGTTGCGAAGCGGTCCGTCCCGCAAGGCGGTTGCGCAACTTCTTCTCCTTCGGAGAAGGTGGAAGGCGAGCCCGTGTCGAATTGTCGTAAAACAAGCGGCTAGGCGGCTAGATGACCTGAGGACGGTGGATGAAGCTTTGCGACTGATCAGGAGAATCACGGACAGCGATTTTTACGGCGGGGTTCCCACCTATTTGAACTTCGTTTCCCGGCAAGCCTCCAGGGGCGTTCTGACGCGCGAATCGTCTCAGATCGCCATGATGCAATGGTCCCATCCCCCGCTCTATAAATTGCCGGGCGGCGGCGTGGAGGCGGGGGAGGACGAGGAGACGGCCTTTCTCCGCGAGATCAAGGAGGAGACGGGGTTCGATGCCGAGATTGTGCTTGAACTGGGGTATATCGAGGAGCATAAAGCGAGAAATCGATATATGCAGCGCTCTCACTGCTTCATCGCGAAGGCTTCCGACAGCGCCGAAGCCCCGGCTTTGACCGACAAGGAGATTCTGCTCGGCATGCGGTTGCGATGGATGACGATCGAAGAGGCGCTGCTCCGATTGCGAGAGTTGCAGCGAAGAAGCGAGGATTATTCCACCCGGTTTATGCTGGCCAGAGATTTGACCATTGTCGAGCAAGCGGCGCAATGTCTGCAGGAGAGAGAAAGCGACTGGGGACGGTAGGAGGAAACAAGCCGTTTGCATCGAAAAAAGGACCGCCCCGAGGGGCGGTCCTTTGGCCTATCTAGATCCCGAGCGGATCTCGATCGATTACTCTACCGTGATGGTGCCGGTCATATTGTCGTGGCCCGAACCGCATTGGATCGAGCAGTTGAAATCGTAAGTGCCGGCTTTGTCGGCCGTGAACGTAGCCGTTTCGCCGTTCTTGATGTTGACGTTGAAGTCGGGAATGGCCAGACCGTGGTTGCCGCTTTCGTTTTTCAGCGTGATTTTGACGGTATCGCCGACTTTGACCTTGATATCGGGTTGGTCGAACTCGAAGTTCTTCGCGCCAAGCGTGATTTCTTTGGTTTCGCCGCCTGCGGCAGGCGCGCTGGCCGATCCGGACGGTGCGGAAGCGGAAGGGCTCGATGCGTTGTTGTTGGTCTTGCTGCCGCATGCGCTCAGCGCCAGTACGGCTGCCAGGGCAACCAGTGCCATGAAGAGATACGATTTCTTGCTCATTGTCTGTAGACCTCCTGATTCTGTGTAGAAAATTCGATTACGGTGGTGCCTTACTAGTAAGATTCCTGTCAACGAATGAGTATACGCCTAATCCCACTAGTTAGTCAACCTTAACATACCCTTGAAGGCGACTCTTTAATCCGTCGGATGATGTCGATAATTTATACCTTCATTAGGGAGATATGAATCTTGACAAAATATCGACAAAGTTATTGACTCCTAAAATGAACAGGAGTAATATACATCTTGATAAAAGCCTTATTAGTAAGAGGTTAAAACAAGCTTAATCCTGTCGCCGATGGTCAGCAAGGAACGGATTGGATCGGTAAGACCGCTGGTGGTTATAACAAACTAGCGGTGTTTTTGTCGCGCCTGGACGCGATTGATGTCTGTCACGCTCGTCATTCAACAAGGGGGTAACACCAGTGAAAAAATCTTATGCGGCCGTAGGCGCCGTACTCGCCGCCAGCTTAGCGCTGAGCGCATGCAGCGGCAAAGACAACAATAACACCGCTAGCCCTTCGCCGTCCGCTTCCGGCAGCGCAAGCGCGTCCCCGACCGCTTCGGCTTCCGCATCCGCCGGCAGCGTAACGGGTACTTCGTTCGAGAATTGGGGGACGTACGGATTCGATCTCAAGAATACCCGTCATGCGCCTTACAAAGAGATCACGGCCGATAATGTCAACGATCTGGGCATCGTCTGGTCCGCAGACCTCAAAACGCTCGACAAAGACGTCAAGAACGGCAACCAAGCTTATCCCGTCGTCATCGACGGCGTCATCTACATCACGACTTCGGGCAACCAAGTGTTCGCGTTCGATGCCGTGACCGGCAATCAGATCTGGCACTGGAAACCGTCTCCGGAACAAGCCGCAACCTTCAGCAAATCCGGCATTATCGCCAACCGCGGCGTAGCGGTCGGCGAAGGCAAAGTCTTCATGCTCACGATCGACAATCAAATCGTATCGCTGGACCAAAAGACGGGCGAGCTCGTGAAGATGGTCAAGATCGCCGATTCGATCGAAGGCGTCACGCTGGAGAACGGCTATTATGAGACGACGGCTCCCGTGTACTATAAAGGAAACATCTATATCGGCAGCAGCGGCGGCGACAACGGCGTTCGCGGCTTCGTGAATGCTTACAAAGCAAGCGACCTGTCCCCGGCTTGGGACGCTCCGTTCTGGACCGTACCTCCGAAAGGCCAAGACTGGCTCGCGAACAGCAAGTTCCAAGGCGGCGGCGCCGTATGGAATCCGCCGGCGATCGACGAAGAGACCGGCATCATGTACTTTGCAGTCGGCAACCCGGCTCCCGACTTCTACGGCGAAGACCGTCCGGGCGCGAACCCGTACACCGACTCGGTCGTTGCGGTCGAAGCGGCGACGGGCAAGCTGATCTGGGCCAAACAAGAGATCAGCCATGACCTCTGGGACTATGACGCTGCCGCTTCCCCGATGATCCTGAACGCAACGGTCAAAGGCAAGCAGCAGAAGATCGTCGTCGAAGGCGGCAAATCGGGCCAATGGTTCGCATGGGACGCGAAGACGGGCGACGTCGTATGGGATGGCATTCCGTTCGCGAAGATCTCCCATCCGAACCCGACGCCGGAAGGCGTACTCGTCTACCCGGGCGTGCTCGGCGGCGAGAACTACGCTCCGGAAACGTATGATCCGGCAACGAACTACGTGCTGATTCCGGGCGTCGAACAACCGGCTCTGATCAAATCGGCGAAAAACCAAGACGAAGCCGCTACCCCGGACATGCCGGGCGCCATGGCCTTCGGCACGACGATGGGCGAACTGCCGGCCGACGTCGAGACGTTCGGCACGATCACCGCGATGGACGTCAACACCGGCAAGCAAGCCTACCAAATCAAGACCAAGGATCCGCAGCGCGGCGGCTTGACCAGCACGGATGCGGGCATCGCCTTCTTCGGCGAACTGGACGGCAAGATCAACGCGCTCGACATCAAGGGCGGCAAAGTGATCTGGTCGTTCCAAACGGCCGGCGACAACATTCAAGCCGCTCCTGCCGTATTCACCGTGGACGGCAAGCAATATATCACCTTCACCTCCGGCGGCACGAAGCCTAAGGTATACGTGTTCGCGCTCGGCGGCGACAAGACGCAAGGCAAGGAAGGCGCAGCCGATACGGGCAGCGCGCACAGCGAAAAGAAATAAGCGATCGTTCATCCGAATCGCATGAATAACCGCAATCAGGGCAGACTTCCAGGAGTCTTGCCCTGATTGTCTAAAGTAAAGGAGTTAAGCCTATGAGATCCATCTCCAAAACGGCGGTTCTCGCCTTGTTGGCTGCCGGTTTGGCCGGCTGCACGGGTCAGAGCAACAATCAAGCGAGCCCGAGCGCTTCCCCTTCCGCGTCCGCAACCGCAACCGCTTCCCAGATGCAAGGCCAGGAGGCCCGTCTCGATATCGAGCAGACGACTTTCTCGCTGAAGCAGTGGAAGGTGGACGGTTCGCATAATACATCCGTAAAAGGCAAATTCATGATCGGCGATCAACCTGTCGCGAATGCGGTCCTGCATGCGGGAACCAGCAAGAAAAACATCGTCACCGGAGATGACGGCTCGTTCGAGCTGCTGGTCGATCAAAGCCTGCTCTCCGATACGCCGGTTCGCGTCGTCTCGCTGGACGAGGCGAAGGTCGGCGGCCAGCCCCTCAACGCGGATGCGGCTAATCAGGTAAAAGATACTTCAACCTATATTAGCGTGTACTATCCGATCGAGGTGAGCGAAGTCAAGGCTTCCGCATCGGATGCGAATCAAGTCGAAGTGCACGGTCAGATTAAGAGCGGCAAGGACGACCTCGTCTCCTTCTTCCAAATCGACAAATACCGGATCGGCGGCAAGGTGATCGATGCGGACGGAAATCCGGTGAAGGACGCCGTCGTATGGATCGACCGCGACGAGGGCGAAGGCTTCGCCAAGTCCACGCCGACCGATGAGAACGGCAACTATCAGCTCTTCTATCTGCCGGAGGATGAAGAGACCAACCTGACCGTGACGATCGGGACCAAGCGTTACACGCTGCCCGAGAACAAAGTGTACATCATTCCGGAAGATACGAGCGTAGAGATCAATATTACGCTGCCGAAGGAAGGGACCGTCATCGACGACAAACCGCCGACCCTGGTCAGCAAAACGTCGAAAGGCGCGATGTATACCGGCGTGCTCGCCGGGCTCAACGTACCGGAAGACGTGAAGTACACCGTTACGATCCCGGACAAGGAAGGCCACTTCGTGCTGACCGTGCCGAAGGCGGCGTGGGACCAGCATCCGAGCTTCTTCGAGACGAAGATGACGAAGTTCGTCGATCAGGATGATGAGCTCGCCTGGGGCGATACGCTGCCATCCAGCTTCGTACAGCCGGGAGCGAACGACCCGAAAAATATCGAATCCGTCTCCAAGGGCGCCTAAGCCCGTCGAAAAGCCTGAAGGGGCTGTCTCAGAAGGTCTAAACTGACCTAGGGACAGTCTTTTTTTTATGGAAATGGGTTTTGGCCATTATCACTTTTAGGGCGTACACGCCTAATAATCGTACGGAATATTCGTCTTCGGTTGGGCAAAGATCGCCCGGACTTCATGGGCTGGGACCTGTCCGGTGGTGCTTACTGGGGGTGCTTGCCGGTGGTGCTCGCTATGGTGCTTGTTGGTGGTGCTCGCTGGTGGTGCTCGATGGTGGTGCTTGATGGTGGTGCTTGTCAGTGGTGCTCGCTGGTGGTGCTTGATGTTGGTGCTTTCTCGTGATGCATGCTCCCCAATAAATTGTATTCATACAACTTATTTGGCTCCCTTCGGCGGAGAAGAGGCATTTACATGCAATCGTACAACTTATTCAGTAGAAAATCGAAAAATATTCAANNCGATATGAAGGTCATACTGCAGAAAAAGTTGTACATTTACAACTGTTCGGTCGGCGTTGGGGGTCCGGAGGTCTGGGGATTCGAAGGTCTGGGGGTCCGGAGGACTGGAGGACTGGAGGTCTGGAGGTCTGGAGGTCTGGCGGTCCGACAAATCTATGATGACGGAACAATAGGTGCTTAGAATGTCAGAATGTCCGCTTACCACCAAATAAGAATCAGACAGGCCATGTAGATTTTATCGTTGCAGCTCGTAAAGGCCGGATTCGCCGCTATGCGATCCTTTTAGCCTGTCGCATTTTTCATAATAGCCTGTGACCGGGAAAGGTCATGAGCGTTTTTTGCGCAAGGCGAGGGATGGCATGAAAGGCGAGAAACGAATCGGGCAGGACCTTCGCCGCACTTCGCGTTCAAAGTTAACAATCCGACAACGCTCGCCGCATGTTTCCATGACAAGCGGTTGATAAAATAGAGCCAATTTAGGCCGTTATGACTATTGAGGAGGCTACTTCAATGAATACATCGCTCATGGAACGGACAACGGTTCGGAAAGATTCGCGCAAAGTCCATCCCGCGAATAGCCCCGTATCAACGGCAGACAGCGCGGCGTCGCGTCCAGGCGATCCAGGCAATCTCAGCAATCCCGGCAGCTCTAGCGGCGAACGCGCAGCCCCCGATCGGAGAGAGCCGAGTCCATTCTCGGCAGAGGCGGTATGGGCTCAGCCCTTCCATGCGGTAGCGCTCTCGGAATGGCTGCGCGATTGCCCGGTCTTGCCGCCGTCGCAGACGTGCGGCGATCTGGTCAGCCTGTTCCGCCGTCGGCTGGACTTGGCTTGCGTCGCCGTCTGCGACGAAGCGGGACAGCCGCTCGGATTGATTATGAAGCATCGCTTTTTCCGTTTTCTCGGGACGAGCTACGGCATGTCGCTGTACGCGGACAAGCCGATCAGCAAACTCATGGACCGCGGGGCGCTGACGGCGGAGACGGATCTCTCGCCCCAAGCGCTGATCGACCGCGCGATGGCGCGAGATGACGAAGCCCTGTACGATTCGGTCCTGATGACCCGGAACGGCAAGTTTGCGGGGATGCTGGCGATCAGCGACCTGCTGAATATCTCCCGCATGCTGCAGCGCGAGCTGGCCGAACGGCAGATCGCGACCGTGCGGGGAACCGAGCGCATGCTCCAACGGATCGACGAAGCCGTGAAGCGGCTGGCGGACACCGCCGCCGATTCGCGCGAGAGCAGTCTCCAGATCTCCGAGATGACGGAGCGCGGGAGGGAGGATCTGTCGGGGATGCTCGGGCAGTTCCGCCTCTGGACGTCGACGGCCGACCGTCAGGAGCGCGCCGTGAACGAATTGTTAAGCCGCGCCTCCGATACGCTCGGCATCACCCGCATCATCTCGGATTTGGCGGATCAGTGCAATCTGCTCGCGATGAACGCGCAGATCGAAGCCGCCCGAGCGGGCGCGCACGGACGCGGGTTCGCCGTCGTGGCGCAGGAGGTACGGGCGCTCGCCGATCAGACGAAGCGGCAGGCCGAGCAGATCAACCGGCAGCTGCGCGGCATGTCGGAAGCCGCGGTCGAGGCGGCGAAGCACGTGAAGGAAGGCAAGCAAGGCGCGGATCAAGGCGTCCGCCAGGTCGAGCAAGCCGAAGAGACGTTCGCCCGGCTCTGGCAGCGTTCCACGGACAACGTTCAAGCGACGGAGCGGTTGTCCGTCGCGTCTCGCGAGGCCGAAGCGACGTCCGGACAGATCCGGCAGCAAATGACAAAATTGGCGGCGCAGATGAACGGAATGTGAAATGGACAAGACGTCTCGCAGATTATTGTTAACGAACCGCATATTTTACATTCCGTTAACAAAACGAAAACATGACTTTTACGATCACCAGTTAGAATCGTAGATGTGCAAGGGACATGTCGCTAAAGTCACAGTTCCGAGAATTACAAAAATCCAATTTGCACGAAATGGAAGGGGAAAATAAGAAAATGAAAAAATCGGTCCTACTGTTGATTACGTTCGTGCTGGCTTTGACCCTCGCGGCTTGCGGAAGCAAGAACGCCAATAACGGCGGCAGCGCGAGCCCGAGCGAATCGGCTTCCCAAAGCGCGGACAATGCCGGCGGCGACGTAAGCGGATCGTTCATCGCCAGCGGTTCTACGGCTCTGCAGCCGCTCGTCCAACAGGTATCCGAAAAGTATATGGCAAAGAACGATAAAGTATCGATCCAAGTCCAACCCGGCGGCAGCGGCGCAGGCCTCTCCCAAGTCGCGGAAGGCACGGTCCAAATCGGCAACTCCGACGTGTTCGCCGAAGAGAAGCTGAAGGACGCGGACGCCGAAAAAGCGAAATCGCTCGTCGATCATCAAGTGGCTGTCGTAGCCATGGCTGCGGTAACGAACAAGGATGTAGGCGTAGATAACCTGACCAAAGATCAACTGGTGAGCATCTTCACCGGCAAGGTGACGAACTGGAAAGACGTAGGCGGCAAGGACGAGAAAATCGTGCTGGTGAACCGCCCGGCTAGCTCCGGCACCCGCGCTACGTTCGAGAAGTATGCACTTGGCACGAAGTCGCAAGACTTGGCCGGCTCCATCCAAGAAGATGCATCCGGTACGGTTCGCAAGCTCGTCTCCGAGACGCCCGGCGCGATCGGCTACCTGGCTCTGTCTTACCTGGACGACTCCATTAAAGCGGTGCAATACGAAGGCGTAGAAGCCAGTGCCGACAACGTCGCTTCCGGCAAATATCCGGTATGGGCATACGAGCACATGTATACGAAGGGCGAGCCGGAAGGCGCGGTCAAGGCGTTCCTCGACTACATGCTGAGCGACGAAGTGCAAAATGGCGACGTCACGGAGCTGGGCTATATCGCGATCAACAAGATGCAAGTGAAGCGCGACGTAGACGGCAACGTCTCGAACAAGTAAGCCCAAGTCTAAGCCATGCTCGTCTAGAACGGCATCGCAAGACGCATCATCACACATCATCCTATATCGGATCTCATGATCAGCGGCGAGAGGCGAATGCAAGTAGCGCCTCTTCCTTGCCGTTTAAAGGAGAGGCTTGCATGAATCTACCAGAGTCCCGGTCCACGGCCGATCCGGCTCCGCCGCAAACCGGCAAAATCGCCAAGCATCATCTCGAGGAATGGCGCGGCAAAGCGTACGTTTATCTCTGCGTGCTGCTCCTCGTCGTCATCATCTTCTCGATCGTTGTTTTCATCGCATCCCGGGGGCTGACGCCATTCATCTCCCAAGGCGTCAGTATCAAAGAGATGCTGTTCGGCTTGAAGTGGGCGCCTGAGGACGATACGCCGGTATTCGGCGCGCTGCCGTTCCTGGTCGGCTCGTTCTCGACGTCGCTGATCGCCGCGCTCATCGCCGCGCCGCTCGGCATCTGCGCCTCGATCTTCATGACCGAGATCATGCCCAAGACGGGCAAATCGGTGCTGCAGCCGGCAATCGAACTTCTGGCGGGCATTCCTTCCGTCGTCTACGGATTCGTCGGCCTTTCCGTTATCGTTCCCTTTTTGCGGCATACATTCCCGGGACAAGGGGTCGGCATCATGGCGGGCGCGATCGTGCTGTCCGTCATGATCCTGCCGACGATCACCTCGATCGCGACGGACGCGCTCCGCAGCTTGCCGGCCGGACTCAAAGAAGGCTCGTACGCGCTGGGCGCGACCCGCTGGCAGACGATCGCGCGCATCATTCTGCCGACGACGATGCCCGCGCTCCTGACGGGCGTCGTGCTGGGCATCGCCCGGGCGTTCGGCGAAGCGCTCGCCGTGCAGATGGTCATCGGCAACGCGCCGCATATCCCGCATTCGCTGTTCGAATCGGCCACGACGCTCACGAGCATCATCACCCTGTCGATGGGCAATACGACGACCGGCTCCCTGCACAATAACGCGCTCTGGAGCCTCGCGCTGATCCTGCTCATCATGACATTCCTGTTCGTATTCATCGTTCGTCTGCTGGAGAGGAGAGTGAAGCGTTCATGAAGGCCAAGACCATCGACCGTATCATGACCGGCGTCATCGTCGGCGTCACGATCCTTATCATCGCGGTTCTCGCCGGATTGATCGGGTACCTGCTGGTCCGCGGCTTGCGGCACATCAGCTTCGACTTCCTGTTCTCTCCGCCTCAGACGATCAGGGCGGGCGGCGGCATCGGCCCGCAGCTCTTCAACTCGCTCTTCCTGCTCGTGCTCACGATGATCATCACGATTCCGCTCGGGCTCGGCGCCGGCATCTACATGAGCGAGTACGCGAAGCCCAACCGGCTGACCGCCTTCATCCGGCTCATCGTCGAGGTGCTGTCCTCGTTCCCGTCCATCGTCGTGGGTCTGTTCGGACTGCTCGTCATCGTCAACAAGTTCGGTCTCGGCTTCTCGCTGTTCTCCGGCGCGATGGCGCTCACGGTGTTCAATCTGCCGCTGATGGTGCGCATCACCGAGCAATCGCTGCGAGGCGTTCCGCGGGAGCAGAAGGAAGCGGGCCTGGCCCTCGGCCTCTCCCGCTGGCGGACGATCACCTCGGTGCTAATGCCGGTGGCGATCCCGTCCATCGTGACGGGGACGATCCTCGCCGCGGGCCGCGTCTTCGGCGAAGCGGCCGCGCTGCTCTTCACCGCGGGCATGAGCTCGCCGCGGCTGAACTTCTCCGACTGGAACCCGCTGCATCATACGTCGCCGCTCAATCCGTTCCGGCCGGCGGAGACGCTCGCGGTTCATATCTGGAAGATCAACAGCGAGGGCCTCGCGCCCGACGCCGCGCAGATCGCGGCGGGGGCATCCGCCGTCCTCGTCATCACCGTGCTGCTCTTCAACCTGGGCGCCCGCTGGCTCGGCCGCGTCCTGTACCGCAAATTAACGGCTAGCAAGTAAGGGGGACCAAAGCATGAGCACAGTTGCGACTCAGCATGCTTTTTATTCGAAGGACCTGTCGGTCTACTACGGCGACAAGCAGGCGGTGAAGAAGATCAGCATGGACTTCCCCGACCGCCAAGTCGTCGCGCTGATCGGGCCGTCCGGCTGCGGGAAGTCGACGTTCCTCCGTTCGCTCAACCGGATGAACGACCTTATCCCGGGCGCCCGGATCGAAGGCGAAGTGTGGATCAACGATCAGAACATCTGCGACCCGCGCACGGACGTCGTCCGGCTGCGGCAGAAGATCGGCATGGTCTGGCAGCGCCCGAACCCATTCCATAAGTCCATCTACGAGAACATCGCTTTCGGCGCCCGCTACCACGGCATCAAGGACCGGAAGGCGCTGGACGGGATCGTTGAAGAAGCGCTGCGGAAGACGGCGCTGTGGGACGAAGTCAAGGACCGGCTGAACCAATCGGCGCTGGCGCTGTCCGGCGGGCAGCAGCAGCGGCTGTGCATCGCCCGTTCGGTCGCGGTCCGTCCGAGCATCCTGCTGATGGACGAACCGGCGTCGGCGCTCGACCCGGTGTCCACGGCGAAGATCGAAGAGCTGATCGCGGAGCTGAAGAAGGAATACAGCATCGTGATCGTGACCCACAACATGCATCAGGCCGCGCGCGTGTCCGATCGGACGGCGTTCTTCTTCTTGGGCGACCTGGTCGAATACGACGATACGCGCACCATCTTCACGAACCCGTCCCGCAAGTCGACGGACGACTACATCTCCGGCCGGTTCGGTTGAGGCCCGCGCGCGAGGAGGAATCGCAGTGATCATCGAGATTGAACGGCTTCAGCTGTATTACGGCGCGTTCCACGCGCTGAAGAACGTGAACTTATCGATCCCGGAGAACAACATCACGGCGTTCATCGGTCCGTCCGGCTGCGGGAAGTCGACGCTGCTGCGAACGCTGAACCGGATGAACGATACGATCCAGGGCGTCAGGATCGAAGGGGACGTGACGATTCAAGGCCGGAACATCTACGCCTCGGATACCGAAGTCGAGTTTCTGCGCAAGCGGGTCGGCATGGTGTTCCAGCAGCCGAATCCGTTCCCCAAGTCGATCTACGACAACGTAGCCTACGGGCCGCGCCTCCATGGCGTGACCAAGAAGGCGGATCTCGATGCGCTCGTGGAACAGAGCCTGCGGTCGGCATCGCTCTGGCATGAGGTCAAGGACGTGCTGAAGAAGTCGGCCTGGAGCCTGTCGGGCGGCCAGCAGCAGCGTCTGTGCATCGCGCGGGCGCTCGCGGTCGAGCCGGAGATTCTGCTTATGGACGAATCGACCTCCGCGCTCGACCCGATCTCGACGACGAAGATCGAGGAACTGACCCGCGAGCTGCGGCAGAAGTACACGATCGTCATGGTGACGCACAACATGCACCAGGCGGCCCGCATCTCGGACCGGACGGTGTTCTTCCTGAACGGGGAAGTGGTGGAAGCGTCCGAGACCGAAACGCTGTTCCGGGCGCCGGTCGACCAGCGGACGGAGGATTACATCTCGGGCCGGTTCGGCTGAGTACGGCATCGGGGGACGGTAAGTCTGGCCGAGTGGCACAGGACGATCGGGAATGCGATTGAAAGTACGATAGCGAGTACGATCGCCGTGCGATCCGGCGTTGGATCGGGAGCAGGACGGCCGAATGAAGGGCCGACATGAGGAAGAGGACAAGGGGGATGAAGCGATATGGTCGTTCGCAAGGAGTTCGACGTAGGCTTGGAGCAACTGCAGCAAATGCTGGTGGAGATGGGGAATCACGTGGAGCGCGCGCTCGCCGATTCGATGGCCGCGCTGGCCGCGATCGATGCGGATCGGGCCCGCGAGATCGTGAAGGACGATCCGAAGCTGAATCTGATCGAGGAGAAGATCGCGGATCTCGGCGCCAAGCTGATCGCGACGCAGCAGCCGGTCGCCAAGGATCTGCGGCGGATCCTCATCGCCTTCAAGATCTCGTCGGATCTGGAGCGGATGGGCGACCTGTCGGTCGATATCGCCAAGGTGGTGCTGCGCCTCGAAGGCCAGACGCTGATCAAGCCGCTGCTCGACCTGCCGCGCATGTCGGATATGGTGCGCGTCATGATCCAGGAGTCGATCCAATCGTATATCGAGGAGAACGTCGATCTGGCCTACAAGATGGCGAAGGACGACGATCAGGTCGACGCCTTGTACTCGCAGATTTTGCGCGAGCTGTTCTCCCTGATGGCGGAAAATCCGAAGACGGTCGGACAAGCGATGTACCTGTGCTTCGTCGGCCGCTACATCGAACGGATCGCCGATCATGCGACGAATATCGGGGAGAACGTCGTCTACCTCGTAATCGGCAAAAGGCCTGACCTCAATCAATAAAGGATACGCCAGCGGCCGAGGCTCCCCGGGGAGCCTCTTTGCCGTAGACGCCGGTTTTTTACATGGCGTTAACATGCCGGAAAACTTGTCGACACACGCGCATGCTACGTTAAGTTCACTAGGTCGTTAGGGCCAATACCTTCGTAGGATCGCAAGCGTCGATCGGAGGCGGGACGATGGAGAACGACAAACGCGGGCGGCAGCTCCCCCGGATGAAGGAAGCGGCAGCGGATGCGGAGGCCTCGCCGGATCTGCTGTGGACGAATATAGAAGTGCGGTACGCCCCGATCGTCTCGCTGCTCGACGGATCGGCTTATGGGTATGAAGCCGTGCCCTTCCGCAAGGATACGGGCCGGAGATGGACGGCGGAGGCGTTCTTCGCGGCGGCCGAGGCGGAAGGGACGCTCTATGCGTGCGATCGCCGGTTCCGCGAGGCGGCGATACGCGGGCTGCCGGTCCGGCGCGGAGGCGCGAAGCTGTTCCTCCCGGTCCCGGCCTGCATCGTGAACGACGCCCGGATCTATCCGGGGACGACGCTGCGGCGGATCGAAGCGGCCGGCCTGCGGCCCGAGCATGTCGTGCTGCAATTCCTCTGCCGCTCCTCCGAGGAATGGCAGACGCTCCAGGCCGCGCTGCGGCACTACCGGCTCCAGGGCTTCCGCATCGCGCTGTCCGGCATCGTACCGGAGCGGGAATCGCTGCGGCGGATGTCGCTCTTGCAGCCGGATTACGCCCAGGTCGAGGGCGGGTGGATCGCCGCGGACGCCGCAGAGTCCCCGTCGGCGCCGGAACGCGGCACGGCTGCCGCCGCCTTGGCGAGCCGGGCGGTCGACGAGAGCCTGCTGGGCGCGATCACGACGCTCGCGCGCAAGGAGCAGATCGTCCTCATCGTGAACGGGATCGCGGGCGAGGCTCAGATCGCGCCGCTCGTCGCGGCCGGCGTCGGCTACGGCCAGGGCGATTGGATCGGCGCGGAGAGCGCGGAGCCCGGCGTAATCCGGGCGTCCGCCGCGGAGCAGATCCGTCAAGAGGTGAGCCGCCGCTACCGGGGCGCCGCGGGCACGCTGTCGGATCTGACGCTGTCCGTCGCGACCTTCCGCTACGATACGCCGGTATCCGAGATTGCCCGCCACTTCGAATGGCAGCGCGAAGCGCACGGCTTCATCATCGCGGAGGAAGGGAGGCCGATCGGCCTCTTGATGAAGGACAAGCTTCATCAGCTGCTGTCCGGGCAGTTCGGCCTGCCGCTCTACTGGAACCGGCCCGTCGGCAAGATCATGGACACGCAGCCGATGATCGTCGACGAATCCATGCCGATCGACCAGGTGTCGCAGATGTCGATGTCCCGGGAGCCGGACAAGCTGTACGACGCGGTCATCGTCACCCGGGAAGGCAAGGTCGCGGGGATCGCTTCGATCCGGGCGCTGCTCGAATGGGTCACCCACGCGCGGATGACGGACGCCCAATGGGCGAACCCGCTCACCGGCCTGCCCGGCAACGAGCCGATCCGGCGAGAGCTGATGCGCCGGGTCGCGGAGGGGCGGCCGTTCGCCGTCTTGTACGCGGATCTGGACCACTTCAAATGGTTCAACGACCGCTTCGGGTTCCACCGGGGCGACGACGTCATCCGCTACACCGGGGAAGCGATCGCTTCCTATATCCGGACGGTCGTACCGGAAGAGAGCTTCGTCGGTCATATCGGCGGGGACGACTTCATCGCCGTGCTGACGACGGCCGATCCGGTCGGCTTGTCGCGCGGGGTGCTGGAGCGCTTCGAGAGCGGCGTCGGCGCCTACTCGGACCCGGATGCCGGACCCGTCTTGGACCGGGAGGGACGCGCGGTCGACAGCGACGGCATCTCTTTGTCGCTGGCGCTGCTCGTCTGCGAGCGGACCGAGGGTTGGACGCCGGAGAAGCTGTCGGAGCGGGCGGCGCTGCTGAAGAAGGAGGCCAAGCGGCAGAAAGGCCACTCCCTCGCGTGGGAGACGGTCGAGTCGGAGAGACGCGCGGCGGCCGGGCAGGGCGATCTGACGCTGCGTTAACGGATGCGCAAGCCTGCTTGTACATACATCGAGACATAGGGCATCAAAACGGATGCGGAACGGTGGCGGACAATATGATGAACGACAGATGGGGAGTGAGCCCGATGACCGCAGCGTGGCATGGCATGGACGGAATCGCGCGCATCGGCGCGAGGATGGCGGATGCGCCGGGAGGGCCTTCGCCGCGCAAGGACGGAGCCGGCTTCATCGGCATCGACTTGACGGACCGCGAAGCGTCCGCGGGTCCCGCGGGCGACGCGTCGTCCGATTGGAATGATTGGCTGGCTTGGACGTGTCCGGGGGAACGGATCGAATACGCGGACCGTCTGGGACCGCACCTCTGGCTCTACGCGGAGACCCCGGCCGAAGGAGCGGTCTCGGCGGAGGACCATCTGAGAGGGCTTGCCCGCAGCATCCGCAGCCTGCTGACGGAGCGCCGCGGCGCTCCGGGCGTCCATCCTGAGCGCGGGGGAGGCTCCTGGCGGCACGACCTGGGGTTCGGCGTGGCGGTGCTGTCCGGCGGCGGAGAGCAGCCGCTGCGCGACGTCGTCTACGGGGCGCTGTTCCAGGCGGCCGGCCATCTGCGGCAGTCGCTGCTGGAGCAGCCGCGGACCGAGCTGCGGCAGGAGATGGAGGAGCTGCTGCAGGGCGGCCGCATCTACAGCGTCTATCAGCCGATCACCTGGCTCGGGGACGGCCGCGTATTCGGCTACGAGGCGCTCACCCGCTGTCCGCCCGGCAGCCGCTTCGAAGGCCCGCTGGCTCTGTTCAGCTACGCGGAGCGCGAGGGGTACGCCTTCGCGCTGGACCGGCTGGCGCGGGAGACGGCGATCCGGAGCAGCCCGAAGCTGAATCCGCTGCAGAAGATCTTCATCAACGTGACGATGGGCATCATGAACGACTCGCGGTTCGTCTCCGGCCAGACGGTGCAGTGGCTACGGCAGCGGGGGCTTCATCCGAGCCAAGTCGTGTTCGAGCTGACCGAGCGCAGTTCCATCGACGACTTCGACGCCGCCAAAAAAATCCTTGGCCACTATCGCAGCCAAGGATACGAGATCGCGATCGACGACGCGGGAGCGGGATACTCGTCCCTGCAGTCGATCGTCGAGCTTCGCCCCGATTATATCAAGATCGACAAGTCGCTGGTGCAGCATGCCGACCGGGACGAGATGAAAAAGCAGATGCTGCGGACGTTCGTCCGCTTCGCGAAGCGGATGAACATCAAGACGGTAGCCGAAGGCATCGAGCGGCCGGAAGAGCTGCGCCTCGTCCGGTCGCTGGGCACGGACTTCGGCCAAGGCTACCTGCTGGGCAAGCCTCAGGAGCACGGCATGGCCAGCGGGTGAGCGAAGCGCGGCAGGCAGCAGGAGCACGGCATGGCCAGCGGGTGAGCGAAGCGCGGCAGAGGCGTAAGCCTGCGGGATGGCCCATTGCCGAGCGATGCGCGTGCTGGACGAGCGCAGGCGGTTAAGTCCGCAGCGCCGGCAGCGGCGTGAACAAGAGACAGAAGGGCAGATTGCTGCCCGCGGCCGGCGTGATCTGAATCTCGACGGTCTCCTCGGCGTCGCCGGTGCGGTACAGCACGCTGGCCTGATTCGTCGCTTCGGACATGCCGAGATGGGCGAAGCTGACGGTCTTGCCGTTCACGAGCGCCGCCCCGGCGAACAAGCCGCCGCGCGGATTGAACGAGATGAGCGTCCGGGGCGCCACGTGCCGGAGGACGACCTTGTACAGCACCCCATAGTTGCCGGAGTTCAGGGCCGGCGTCCCCTTCATGCCGTCCGTCCCTTGCTGGAACGGATCCGCCGCGTTGTCCGTGAGCGAGAGCTTCGCCGGCCGGGCGCCGACGACCTCCGCGTAATCGAATACGCGCGTCGCGTCCGCGAACGTTCCCCGCACGATCGACTGGTTCGGGTCCAGCGGAGGCAAGCTTGCGAGCGCCGCGATCGGATCGCGGCTCGCTTCGACCAGCACCGCCGAATACTGGATCGCCGAATCGCTCTCGACCTCGCCGTGGAACGTGATGATATCGTCCTGCTTCATCGGCTTCGCGCTCAGATCGGCATAGATCAGCTTGCTCTCGCCGGGCGCGAGCGCAAGCGTCTTCGGCATGCCGCCGGCTGCTTTGGAATCGAAGAAACGCGCGACGGACATCCGGCCCGCCACTTCGGGGAACGGAGACGGGCCCGCCATGCCGTCGGCGGTCGCCTGCAGATGCGCTTCCGCGCTCCCCGGATTTTTGGCGATCAGGTAGAGCTTGGCATCCCGGCCGGTCTTGTTCTTGTGGTGGAGCATGAACCGGGTGTTGCCCGCGATCGTGTCCTGATAGAGGATGCCGTCCGTCGTCACCGACTCGGGTCCGCTGCTGCGGAAGAGCGTCGTCGGCTCGGTGGTATACGTATAAGGCAGCGCTTCGAGATTCCGGACCGCCGACCCGTCGATCGCGTAGTTCGCGCCGGTCGGGGTGAACAGCTTGTTGAACTCGTCCCGCGCGTACAGCGTCTCGTTCGTGATCGTCAGCGTCTTCGAGTATTCCGATACCCCTCCCCGATCGTCCGTCACGGTGAGCTGCACCGTGACGTCCCCCGGTTCGAAGAAAGCCATCCTGTTGTTTGTCCACTGCCGGCTCACGATCTGCCCGTCCGCATCGGAGCTCGTATCCGTGAACGCGATCGGCTCCCCCATGCGGTATGTATCTTTGTCCGTCGCGAACTGGGCCACGGGCGGGATGTTCGGCGCGACGACGCGGATCGTGAGCGCGTAGGGATCGCTCCATACGCCCGCGGCGTCCTGGACGCTGTAGCTGACCTTGTAGCTGCCCGGCTCGGCGAAGACGTCCTGGCGGCCCTCCCAGCGCTCGTCCGCGATGGCGAGCCCGTTCGGGGATTTCGCCTGCGTCTCGTAGACGATCTGCGTCTCGCCGGCGACGATCTCGCCTTTCTGAATCGTAAAGGAAGCCGTCGGCTTAAGTTGGGGCTTCAGCACGATCTGCTTTTCCTTCGACAGGACCGTGTACGGAATCTTCAGGGCTTGCGCAAAGGAGACCAAGGGGACCATCAGCGCGCCGCGATCGTCGTACGCGGCGCCAGCCAGCTTGCCCTGCACGCCGTTCAGGCGATAGACTGCGCTGCCCGCCTTGAGCCGCAGCTCGGCGGCTCCGAAGCGGACGATCGTCTCCTTCGCCTTGGCGTCGTTCTGGATCGAAGCGCCGATCCGGTCGCTCAGGGCGCGGAGGGCGGCGTAGGTGACCCCTTTCTTGACGACGAGCGGGCGCGCGGCTTTGTAGGATTTGCCGCCTTGCTCCATCGCGGCGCTGTTCAGATGAAGGATGAGTTCGCCGACGGGGGCAGGCGGGAGGAGCCGGGCGGCCGGCGTTGTCGGATCCGCGGCTGCGGGGTCCGCCGATGCGGGCGGACCGGCAGACGAAGCAGGATCGGCAGACGGAGTCGAATCGTTAGACGCCGGAGAATTGGCGGAATCCGAAGATGCGGCCGGCTCGGCCGGCGTCTTGGCATCGGCGGGCGTAGGCGCAGCAGAAGAAGCGGCGAGCAGGGCGGACGCCGGAGGTGCTTCGGTTGAGGCGGAAACGACAGGGAGGGCGGGATCTCCGGGCGCAGCGTATGCGGGGAGCGTCGAAGTGGTGGCGGCGAGTGCGATCGCGGCGGCAAGCGCCGGTTTTTTCCAATGGATGGTCATGCTTCCTCCTAAGGGAACCGTGTTATTTGTAGGCGACGACGACGACGCCGATGACGATGATGCCCGCTCCGATCCAGCGCGTGAGCGGGACGGTCTCTTGGAATACGCCCCAGGCGATCAGGATGCCGAGCACGTAAGCGAGACTCTGCAGCGGGTACGCGGTGCTGAGCGGCAAGCGCGAGAGCACGGCGAGCCAGACGACCGTCGCGACGCCGTACAGCGCCACGCCCAGCAGGATGAGCGGGGAAGTCAGCGTGGGCAGCAGATTGTGAAGCGTAAGGCCGCCCGCACGGTCCAGACCCGTCTTCCAGACGATCTGGCCCAGGACGAGCAGCCCGATATTGAGCAGCAGCAGCGCGTAGGAGACGACCATCAGCGATCCCCGCCTTCCGCCGCGTCCGCCGCAGGATCTAGACCGGCAGCCGCTTCGGGGAAGCCCTGTGCCAGCCGCTGCTCCTGCAGCGCCACGGTCTGCGTCAAGACGATGACGCGCTGGGCGAGCGAGGAGACGGCCATCGTCAGATGGAGCAGGATGAACAGCACGCCGGCGAGGCCGAACAGATAGAGCAGCGAAGGCGCATACGAGACGCCGATGCCCGACGCGACCTTGTCCAGCAAGGAAGGGAAGAGCGAGAGCACCGTCATGACGAGGCCCAACAGCAGCCAGAGCATGGCGTACTGCTCCTTGAGCTTCCGCGCCCGGATCAGGTACAGGATCGAGGCGGTGAAGCCGATGCTGATGACAAAGCTGATCGTGAAGATATCAAGCTTCATAGCCCATTCTCCATTTCCGCTTCTTGGTCTTGGTGATGAGGACGGCCAAGATGACTTTGATCATGTAGTAAACGGACTTGAACGCGGAGATGCTGGAAGTGCCCGCGAGCCGTTCGTTCATGACGACCGGGATTTCCCGGAACGTTAATCCGTGGTTGTCGAGCAGGACGAGCGCTTCGACCTCCGGGTAGTCGGTCGGGTAATCCCACGCGAACAGCGAGATCGCCCGCGCGTTGCAGAGCCGGTAGCCCGATGTCGGGTCGGTGACCTTGCGGCGGAGCAGTCCGGTGAGCAGGCGGGAGAGCACCTCGATGCCGATACGCCGCGCGAGCGTCGATTGGAAGCCCATCTTCGTCACGAAGCGCGAGCCGACGACCATGTCGGCCCCGCTCTCCCGCAGGGCGAGCAGCATCGCGGCGAAGTCCGCCGGATTGTGCTGGCCGTCGCCGTCCATCTGCGCGGCATACTTGTATCCGTTGGCGGCCGCGTACCGGTAACCCGTCTGAACGGCGCCTCCGATACCCAGGTTGTTGCTCAAATTCGCCACCAGCGCGCCTTCTTGCGCCGCCAAGGCGCCCGTCTCGTCGGTGGAGCCGTCGTTCACGACCAGGATGTCGGCGTACGGGACGGCGTCCCGGATCCAGGCGACGACGCGCCGGATGCCTTCGGCTTCGTTGTAGGCAGGTACGATGATCAGAACCTCTCGACTCATCCCGCATTCCCCCTTGTCTCGGATGCGGCGGCCGGCTTCGGCCGCCTCAAGCTAACCAGCGCCTTCACGATCGCCGCCCCGACGAGGACGTCGATCACGATGAACAGCGGCATCGCCGTGAAGTTGTAGCGGTATTCCGGCACGAACGCGAGCCGCGTCGCCGAGATGACGACGAGCAGGACCGCCAGCAGCGCGGCCGGCTGTCTCCATCTGCGCGCCAGCGCCAGGATCGACACGACGCCCATCCCGACGATGCCGAGATGGTAGGCGCCCCGCATCGGAATGACCGGATAGATCGGACTGTGTCCGCTGCCGAAGAACATGCCGCCGTAGATATATTTGAGCTTGCCGACCGTATACCATTTGACGAACGTCCAGGTGTGCTCCGAGAAGCCCACGCGCAGCCGCTCCTTCGCGACTTCCATCTGCGTCTTGCCGTGCCGGTCGACGAGGCCGTCCTCGTAGTTCTTGTTCGGATAGGTGCCCGCGGCGAACGGATTGACCTGCGTGGAGGCGACGACCAGCTCGTGCAGCGTGACCGCGTTGCGGATCACCCAGGGGGAGAGCACGACGGCGGCTCCCAGGACCGTGCAGGCGAGCAGTTTCAGCGTGCCGACGAAGTCGCGTTTCCACAGCCACAGGAAGACGTAGCTGGCGCCGATCAGGATGAGGAACTCGGAGCGCGTCAGGACGGTCACCCCCATCGCGAGCCCGGCGAGCAGCGCGGACAGCCAGGTGCGCCGCTCGAAGACGAGCAGCTGGAGATACACGTAGAGGGTGAAGAACAGCGCGGCCATCGTCTCCGTCAGGATCGCGCCGGTCGTCCAGACGAAGGGCGGATAGATGGCGGCCGCGAGGGCGGCGATCCATCCGACGGCCTGTCCGCCGAGCTTGCGGGCGAGCAGATAGATCAGATAGACCGTCGCGACGCTCATGAGCACTTGCAGATATCGGATTGCCGGATAGGGATCGTGGTGCTTGTAATCGACGGCCTCGTAGACCGCGGCCATGAGGAGCGGATAGCCGGGGGTGACCTGGGCGTTCGGCTCCGTATCTTTGTAGGCGTAGATGCCTTTCTCGAGCAACTGGCGAACCATAATGTCGTAGTTGATCGTGTCGTGCGACACTTTGTGCGCGACGGACGCGACGAAGTCGAATCTCAGATAGGCGGCCAGGACGATGATGGCGGCCAGAACCGCCAGGTGCCAGCGGCTTCTGCGTCCGGCGCCGGCTTTGAACGTAGCGATGAACATGGCAATGTCGAACTCCTCTCCTGCTGTCCGCGTTTCGCGCCGCTCGGCCGCTTCGCGGTTCGAGCGCGCGCCGGGGCGCGATTCCCATTGGATAGCATTATAGAGGGCAAAACTTAACAACCGCGTTGGGCAGTTCTTAACAAAAGCTTATCAATTGCTTATCAATCCGAGAGGGAGTGCGGGAAGGAAGAGAGCGCTGCAAATCCTTGCAGACCCGGTCCCGGTTCCCGGGCAACAATCGCTGCCGCTTCGACAAAAAAACGACCCTCCGGATCGGAGAGTCGCTAGGCGATAGCGTTGACGTTGGCGATGCGTATAGGGTCATGAAGACAGCGCAAGCGGGAATCGGGCCTCGAACGCGGTCTGCTCGCGGTCGCTCCGGGCCGTGATCCGGCCGCCGTGCACCTCGACGATGCTCTTGGAGATCGCAAGCCCCAGGCCGGTGCCGCCGGTCTCTTTGGAGCGGGAACGCTCGACGCGGTAGAAGCGGTCGAAGATGAAGGGGAGGTCGCGCTGCGGGATCGGCGCGCCGTAGTTGATGACGCGGACGACCGCCTGATCCTCCTCGCGGCCGATCGCGACGTCCACGTACCGGCCTTCGCGTCCGTATTGAATCGCGTTGGAGATCAGATTCTCGAAGCTGCGGACGAGCAGGTCGCCGTCCGCGAGGATCGGAACCGGTTCGTCCGGCGCGGCTACCCGGCAGCTCATCCCCGCCTGCTCCAGGCTCGGGACGAATTCCTCCGCGAGCTGCCGGAGGAAGCCGACGAGATCGAGCTCGGCCAGACGCAGCGGCTGACCGTTGTTGATGCGCGTATATTCGAACAGATCCTCGATCAGTTTTTTCAAGGAAATGGCCTTCCCGTAGGCGATATTCACGTAGTGCCGCAGCTCTACCTCGTCCTGGTAGCGGTCCTGCTCGATCACTTCGAGGAAGCCGAGGATGGAGGTGAGCGGCGTGCGCAGGTCGTGGGAGACGCCGGTGATCAGGTCGTTCTTCGACTTCTCCGCGTTGCGCTCCTCCTGAATCGAGCGGTCGAGCTGCGCGGCCATCCGGTTGATGCTGTCGGCGACCTTCGCGAGCTCGCCGGACTCGACGGGGATGGCGCGGTCGAACCGCCCTTCGGCGATCTCCTCGAGACCGCTCGTGATCTTCGCCAGGTAGGCGGTCAGCTCGCCGGTCATCCGGTTCACGCTCCGCGCGATCTGGCCCAGCTCGTCGGAAGTGCGGACCGCGATCTCGTAGTCGAGCCGCCCTTCGCCGATGTCCCGGAGCGCGCCGTCGATCTCTTCCAGATAGCGGATCGTGCTCATGCTGAACATGAAGAACAGCGCCAGGAATACGGCTAGCCCGGTCACCGTCATCGCCGGCACGGAGCCGATATGGTTAATAATCCATCGAAGGAGCGGGATGAAGGGCGGATAGCCGATGAGGTAGTTGGCGAGCTGACGGCCGATCAGCAGCAGCGCGACCGTCAGGGCCGCGCTGGACACGCCGTACAGAAGGAACTTCGTGCGTAAGGAGTAAAGCCATTTAAGCCGCATGCGGACGCCCTCCGTCCCTTCAGTTTGGTTCCATCTTGTAGCCGATGCCCCATACCGTCTTGATGTAGCGCGGATGCTGGGGATCTCGTTCGATCTTCTCGCGGATCTTGCGGATATGGACCATGACCGTATTCTTCGACTCCATGAACGGCTCGTTCCACACCTCTTCATAGATCTTGTCCATGCTGAGCACGATGCCGCGGTTGACGGCCAGGAGCTTCAGGATGGCGAATTCGCGGGGGGTGAGCTTTACTTCCTGCTGGTCTACGGTAACGGTATGCGTGGCGAAATTAATGACGAGATCGTCGATCTGAATCTCGTCGCGGGTCTCGATCGGGCGATTGCCGAACCGCTTGTAGCGGCGAAGCTGAGACTTCACGCGCGCCATCAGCTCCAGCGGGTTGAACGGCTTGGTGACATAGTCGTCGGCGCCGATGCTGAGGCCGGCGATCTTGTCGATATCCTGGCTCTTCGCCGACAGCATGATGATCGGGGTGTCGCGCGCCTCGCGGATGCGCATGCACGCCTCGATCCCGTCCATGCGGGGCATCATGACGTCCAGGATGATGAGGTCCACTTCGTTCGCCTGCAGCAGCTCCAACGCTTCCAGGCCGTCGGAGGCTTGCAAGAGCCGATAGCCTTCGTTCTTGAAGTAGATCTCCATTAGCTTCACAATTTCTCGCTCGTCGTCGACGAGCAGGATCGTCTCTCTTGCGGACATCGGTACCTCCTGATTCGGGACAGTTCCATAAGTTCTCCGGTCGGGTGCGAAGCCTCCGCCGTCAAGGCCAATATAGCATAACCCATTTGCGGAAGGGCTTAAGATCTCCTTAATATTACGACGAGGATACCGTGGCGGACGGCACGCCCTGAAGCTCCAGCTTCCACTTCTCGTACATGGCGAGGTACAATCGCACGTTTGCCAGGTTCATTTGCTGGGACTTGCTGACGGTTCCCCCGTCCATCTCGCTCAGCAGCTCGTTCAGCCGCTGCGACAGCATGGCGATGTTGGCCTCGACTTTGTCCGGCGTCAGACTTTTCGGCCTTTCGAGCGTCAGGTTCACCGCATCCATGACGACTTGATCAATGCCGAAGTCGATCTTCAGCCCGAGGCGTTCCCCCAGCGCCCGCAGCGGCGCATAGGTCGTGCCGTCGATGACGACCGCGGTGCCGACGGTCTCGCCGCCGTACAACAGCTCCCGTTCGCTCTGAACCCCTTTGCCGATCAAGCTGTCGAATTTTCCTCGGCTGGCGCCAATGCCGAAGCTGATGACGGTGCCGATCATGATGCCGATAAAGACGTAAAGCGCTTTTCTCATCCGAATCTTCCTTTCCATCCAACGATCCTCTAGGTTTGAACGCGAAAAGGGGACAAAGGTTCCGCTTCTGTCGTCCTAATATCGCCGAGATTCGTCCGCAGGCGCCCCAAGCGGTCCAGGGAAATACCGGGTGTTGCCGGCAGGCGTCGCCTCGGCGGGCGGGGATATGTTATGATGTTTCTAACTATAAGAAGCTGCCGGATGGGGTGGATCGATAACGATGGCCAACGAAAAGACGATTGCGAACGCAAGCGAGAGCGGAACGGACAAGCTGCTGCTCATCGACGGCAACAGCATCATTAATCGCGCATTCTACGCGATGCCGCCGCTGACGAACAGCAGCGGCATGCACACCAATGCGGTGTTCGGCTTCACGACGATGCTGCTGAAGGTACTGGAAGAGGAGAAGCCGTCGCACCTGCTGGTGGCGTTCGACGCGGGCAAGACGGTGTTCCGCCACGAAGGCTACGCGGAGTACAAGGGCGGACGCCAGAAGACGCCGCCGGAGCTGTCCGAACAGTTCCCGCTGCTGAAGGAGCTGCTCCGGGCGTTCTCGGTGCCGCAGTTCGAGCTTCCGGGCTACGAGGCGGACGATATCATCGGCACGTTGACGCGGCGGGCGGAGGAGCAAGGTCAGACGGCCGTCGTCGTCTCGGGCGACAAGGACATGCTCCAGCTCGCGTCGGATCAAGTCACCGTGCTGCTAACCCGCAAGGGCGTGAGCGAGACGGAGCGCTACGCGCCGGAAGAGATCGCGGAGAAGTACGGGCTGACGCCTGCCCAGATCGTGGACTTAAAGGGGCTCATGGGCGATTCGTCGGACAATATCCCCGGCATTCCCGGCGTGGGAGAGAAAACCGCGCTGAAGCTACTGGCCGAATACGGCACCGTCGAAGAAGTGCTGGCGCACGGCGGCGAGATCAAGGGCAAGCTCGGAGAGAACGTCCGCGGCCATGAGGACTCCGCGCGGATGAGCAAGGAGCTGGCGACCATCTTCCGTGAAGTGCCGCTCGAGCAGCAATGGACGGACTTGGCTTGGCGGGGCTACGACGCGTCCGCGCTGGCCGCCGCGCTGCGGAAGCTGGAGTTCAAATCGCTCATCGAACGGCTGGATCTGTCCGGCAGCGTCGCCGGAGACGACGCGGAGACCGGCGCCGCCGCGCCTGTCTATGAAGCGGTACTCGTGCGCGGAGCGGACGAGTGGGCCGCGCTGGCTGACGCGCTGCCGGCGGCGGAAGCGCTGCTCGTCGAGGCGAACGGAGACAATCCGCATCAGACCGAAGGGATCGGACTGGCGGTCGTCAGCGGCGAGCAAGTATTCGTCGTGCCTTACGCGCGGCTTGGCGAGCCGGATGCGGGGCCGTTGAGAGCGTGGCTGGCGGACGCGGACGCCGAGAAGCGCGGCTATGATCTGCACCGCTCGGAGCTCGTGCTCGCGCGCAGCGGCGTGGAGCTGCGGGGCCAGACGTTCTGCGTGCAGCTGGCCGCCTATCTGCTCGATCCGACGGAGGCCGATCCGTCGCTGACGGGACTGCTGTCCCGTTACGGACTGTCCGGCGTGCAGCCGGACGAGGCCGTCTACGGCAAGGGCGCGAAGTTCCGCGTGCCGGACGAGGAGGCGCTGGCCGCGCATCTGGCGGCCAAGGCGGATGCGGTCCGACGGCTCGCGGGTCCGCTCGCGGAGGCGCTGGAAGACGCGGGAATGCGGCGGCTCTACTACGAGCTGGAGCAGCCGCTGGCCGTCATCCTGGCCGGCATGGAGAAGCAGGGGATCGTCGTAGAGGCGAGCGCGCTCGAAGAGCTGGGCAAGGAGTTCCAGGGACGCATCGAGCAGACGACCGCGGAGATCTACCGGCTCGCGGGCTTCGAGTTCAATATCGGCTCGACGAAGCAGCTCGGCGACGTGCTGTTCGAGAAGCTCGCCCTGCCCGTCGTCAAGAAGACGAAGACCGGCTACTCGACCGACGCGGAAGTGCTCGAGAAGCTCGAGCCCTACCATGAGATCGTGCGGCTCATTCTTCATTATCGCCAATTGACGAAGCTTCAATCGACCTATATCGAAGGGCTGCTGAAGGAGATCCGTCCCGAGGACGGCAAGATCCACACGTTTTACCGGCAGACGATCGCGGCGACGGGGCGGCTGAGCAGCCAGTTCCCGAACCTGCAGAACATCCCGATCCGGATGGAGGAGGGCCGGCAGATCCGCAAGGCGTTCGTGCCTTCGGAGCCGGGCTGGCGCATCCTGGCGGCGGACTACTCGCAGATCGAGCTGCGCGTGCTCGCGCATATCTCGGGCGACGAAGGGCTGAAGGAAGCGTTCCGCCAGGAGATGGACGTCCATACGAAGACGGCCATGGACGTGTTCGGCGTATCCGCCGACCAGGTGGACGGCAACATGCGGCGCCAGGCCAAGGCGGTCAACTTCGGCATCGTCTACGGCATCAGCGATTACGGGCTGTCGCAGAACCTGCACATCACGCGGAAGGAAGCCGCCGCGTTCATCGAACAATACTTCAACGCCTTCCCGGGCGTGCGCCGCTATATGGACGATATCGTGGACCAGGCGAAGCGGGACGGCTACGTCAAGACGCTGCTGGAGCGCCGGCGCTATCTGCCGGACATTCGCTCCTCGAACTTCAACCTGCGCTCGTTCGCCGAGCGGACGGCGATGAACACGCCGATCCAGGGTACGGCCGCCGACGTCATCAAGCTCGCGATGGTGCGCATGGACGAGGCGCTCCGCGAGCGCGGGCTGAAGAGCCGCATGCTGCTGCAGGTACACGATGAGCTCGTGTTCGAGGTGCCGCCGGAGGAGCTCGACACGATGCGCGAGCTGGTGCCGGACGTGATGTCCAAGGCGCTGCAGCTGGACGTGCCGCTGCTCGCCGAAGTGAGCGCGGGCGTCAACTGGTACGAGGCGAAGTAAGGGGGGGATTGTCCACCCCAACCCGTTGCAAAAATACGGCTTCATTCGTCTGACTGGGCGGATTTATGCCAATATGTTGCAAAAGTTACGGCTTCATGCGCCTGACTGGGCGGATTTATGCCGATATGCTGCAAAAGTTACGGCTTCATTCGCCTGACTGGGCGGATTTATGCCAATATGCTGCAAAAGTGCGGCTTCATTCGCCTGACTGGGTAATGGATTTATGCCAATATGATGCAAAAGTTACGGCTTCATTCGTCTGACTGGGCGGATTTATGCCAATATGCTGCAAAAGCTACGGCTTCAATTCGCCTGACAGGGCGGATCTATGCCAATATGCTGCAAAAGCTACGGCTTCATTCGCCTGACTGGGCGGATTTATGCCAATATGCTGCAAAAGTACAACTTATTTCGCCTGATTGGGCGGATTTATGCCAATATGCTGCAAAAGTACAACTTATTTCGCCTATCCGGGCCGTTTTGCTTCAATTAGTTGTAAACGTACATCTTATTTTGCGGTATTTCCGCCAAAACGCGAGAAACGGCCGAATAAGATGTATAAATGCAACTAAATCTTCCAAAATGCCCACTTAGGGCAGAATAAGTTGTACAAATGCAGCTAATCGTCTTCCCAAAGCTTCGGAACGGGCCCAATCACAAGTTCATCTAGGTCGTCCAAAAGCTTCGTAAAGGGCGGAATGAACGTATCATGCAACTATGAAGGCGAATGGGTCGTTCAGACGATGCACCATCCCTATACGCACGCAAGGCAGATAAATCGATCAGACGATGCACCATCCCTTTACGTATGCAAGGCAGATAGATCGTTCAGACGATGCACCATCCCTTTACGCACGCAAGGTAGATAAATCGTTCAGACGATGTATCCTCCTTTTACGCGCACAGTCGACAAGGACCTTGCGATATGCATTTCCAACTAGAGAAGAGGTGAACAGCGATGCCGGAATTGCCGGAGGTCGAGACGGTTCGGCGAACGCTTCAGGAGCTGATCGTCGGCAAGACGATCAGCGAAGTGACCGTGCGCTTGCCGAGAATATTGCAGCGGCCGGACGATCCGCCTGCCTTTGCCGCCATGCTGGAAGGCCGGACGTTCACGTCGGTAGAGCGGAGAGGCAAGTTTTTGCGGCTCGTCATGGACGGGCTCGTGCTGGTGTCGCACTTGCGCATGGAAGGAAGATACGGACTCCATCGCGAAGGAGAGCCTTTGGACAAACATACCCATGTCATCTTCCGCTTCACCGACGGGACGGAGCTCCGGTATACGGACGTCCGGCAGTTCGGCACGATGCACTTGTTCGCGCCGGGCGAGGAATTCGCCGCTCCTCCGCTGAAGAAGCTGGGCCTTGAGCCGCTGGGTGAAGGGTTCACGCCGGAGGCGTTCCGCCAGGCGCTCGGAAAGCGCACGACGAAGATCAAGCCGCTGCTCCTGAATCAAGAAATAATCGTCGGCTTGGGGAATATATATGTGGACGAGGCGTTATATGCGGCAGGCATTCATCCGGAGCGGTCGGCCGACGCGCTCTCGCGTGCCGACAAGGACCGGCTGCATGCCGCGATCGTGGCGACGCTGGCCTCGGCGGTCGATGCCGGAGGCTCCTCCATCAAGTCCTACGTCAATGGACAGGGCGAGATGGGGATGTTCCAGCACCGGCTCAAAGCTTACGGCCGCACGGGCGAGCCATGCGAGCAATGCGGACAGCCGATCGTGAAGACGGTCGTAGGAGGCCGCGGCACGCATGCCTGCCTGCGCTGCCAGAAGCCACCGCGCGGCGCGAGCCAGCCCGCTAGTTCGGCCAGCGCGGCGGCTTCGAAGCGGTACGGACAAGGCGGCCGAGGGAAGAACGCCGTCAAGCGACGTCTCGACGGCGACGCGTCGGCGGAATGAAGATATCCGGGGCATTCGCCCTTCTCCATGCATAGGATGAACGGAGTCGATATCCCCTAGTCGGGCGGTCGGCATCGTTTCATCGTGCAGGGGGAACGGAAATGCTGGCACATTTGGCATCATTGTTGATCCTCGCGTTCGCGGTAAGCTTGGACGGATTCGGCGTCGGCATCACTTACGGCCTGCGCAAGATCCGGATTCCGCTCGTCTCGGCCGCCATCATCGCGAGCTGCTCCGGGATTGTCATCCTGGTCGCTATGCTGGTCGGCGTCTTCATTGCGCGGTGGATGTCGCCTGAAGGCGCCAAGGCGATCGGCGCGGCGATCTTGATCGGCATCGGCATCTGGGCGCTCATCCAGTTCGCGCGCAACCGCCATGGAGAAGCCGACAGCGCCGAGCGTAAGGCCGGCAAAGGAGAGGAAGACGCTTCCTCCCCGCACGGCAGGGCAGCCGTATTGACGCTCGAGATTCGCCGTCTAGGCATCATTATTCAGATTTTGCGGACGCCGTCCGCCGCCGACGTCGACCGATCGGGCATCATCACGGCGGGGGAGGCGTTCCTGCTCGGACTCGCGCTGTCGCTGGACGCCTTCGGGGCCGGTATCGGCGCGGCGCTCGTGGGATTTCCCCCGGCGCCGACCGCCATCCTCATCGCTGCCGCCAGCGGGACGTTCCTGTGGGCGGGGATGCGGGTCGGATTCCTGGTTGCGGGCATGCGATGGGTCCATCGCCTTACCGTGCTGCCCGGTATTATTCTGGTCCTCATGGGCATATTCAAATTGTTATAGCGGATGTAGAGAAGAGGTGGCCTTTTGAACATCGGATTGACCGGGGGGATCGCCACCGGCAAGAGCACCGTCGCCCGCTTGCTTGTCGAGCGGGGGGCGGCCCTTGTAGATGCGGATCGAATTGCCCGGGAAATTGTCGAACCCGGACAAGCCCCTTTGGCACAGATCGCGGCTCATTTTGGGCCGGAGGTCCTGCTGGAAGACGGGACGCTCGATCGTCGCAAGCTGGGACGGATCGTCTTCGCGGATGCGGCCAAACGCAAGGAATTGGAAGCGATCACGCATCCCGCTATTCGGGCCGTGATGCGGGAGCGGGTCGAGGCGTTGGAGCGCGAACGACCGGATCGGCTCGTCGTCGCGGATATTCCTCTGCTGTACGAATCGGGACTAGAAGCGCTGTATGAAGGGATCATGGTCGTATATGTCCCGCGTGATATTCAGTTGCAGCGTTTAATGGCGAGAGACGGGCTGACCGCGGAAGAAGCGGACAAGCGGCTCTCCGCCCAGATGGACATCGAAGAGAAAAGAAGGCGCGCCGACTACGTCATCGACAACCGTTCGGGACTCGATGAGACGGCGAAGCAAGTGGAACGTTTCTGCCTGGAAAAGGGGCTCCGATGAAACGGCGGCCCAGACGCAAACGCTGGTTCCTGGCGCTGCTGCTCATCGTGCTGGCCGTTCTCTTCATCCGGTCGGACTGGATCGGCAGGATGATCTACCCGATCTCCTACGAGGAAGAGATTCATCGGAGCGCAGATCACTATCAAGTCGATCCGCTGCTGATCGCGGCGATCATCCGGGTCGAATCGAATTTCAAGGCGCAAGCGGTTTCGCCCAAAGGGGCCATCGGCATCATGCAGATCATGCCGGATACGGCGGATTGGATCCTGAAGCAAGACGACTTCAACGGGTTGACGGTGCAACAGGCGGGAGAGCGGGCGGATGCCGGCATCCGGCTTGGGACGTGGTATGTAAGGGAGCTCCAACGGCAGTTCAAAGGAGATCTCGTTCAGACGCTCGCAGCCTACAACGCGGGACCGGGCAAAGTCCGGCAGTGGCTCGAACGCAAAACTTGGGACGGCAAGGAAGAGACGCTGCGCGACATTCCTTACGGGGAGACCCGGCATTATGTACAGCGCGTGCTCTTTTATCATAAAAAGTACAAGCAACTGTATGATGGCAGGCTCGAATCAGGTAAAATGGATAAGAAGCCTTGAAGCGTATCGGCTTCAAGGCCTCCGTTAATTAATACTTCAGGTGGAGAAAATTGCTTATTGCTTATTACTTACCAGCAAGTTGCTGTTCGGCCATCTGAACCAGACGCTTCGTGATTTGACCCCCGATGGAGCCGGTCTCACGGGTAACCATGTTGCCAAAGTATCCGTCCTGAGGGATCGCGATACCCAGCTCTTGGGCCACTTCATACTTCAGTTGGTCCAGCGCACCGTTCGCTTGAGGGACGACCAGTTGGTTGCTGCTGCGGTTTCCTGCTGCCATTGTTGTTCACCTCCTTGCGGTTGGTAATCGTATTATGTGCGATATACGGGGGTTCATGTAAGGGAAGGTCTGGCAAAATAAAAGCGTTCGCGAAGCGCGAAGGAGCGGTAGAGGCGTGAAATGTCCATTTTGTGATTACGGCGGCACGAAGGTGCTGGATTCGCGGCCAGCGAACGAGAACAAGTCCATCCGTCGCCGCCGGGAATGCGAGCAATGCAGTCGGCGCTTCACCACGTTCGAGATGGTCGAAGAGACCCCGTTGATCGTCATTAAGAAGGATGGCGGACGGGAAGAGTTCAGCCGCGACAAGGTGCTGCGCGGCCTGCTGAGGGCCTGCGAGAAGCGTCCGGTGTCCGTAGGACAGCTCGAGGTCATCGTCTCGAACGTCGAGCGGGAGCTTCGCAACACGGCCCAAGCCGAGGTCGAGAGCCGCGTTATCGGAGAGATCTGCATGGAGGAGCTGTACCCGGTAGACGAGGTTGCTTACGTCCGTTTCGCTTCCGTGTACCGCCAGTTCAAGGACATTAATATGTTCCTGAAGGAACTGAATAATCTGATTTCAAAGCATGGCATATAGCCCGCAACGGCGCTCCATAAATATCTTCAAATTCCCGTTGACATGACCTTCTTTCCTGTGATACACTCATTCTTGTCGTCACGATCCAGTGACACTTGGGGCCATAGCTCAGCTGGGAGAGCGCATCGCTGGCAGCGATGAGGTCAGGGGTTCGATCCCCCTTGGCTCCACCAAACAACAACCACCTACCACGTCCATCTGGACGTGGTTTTTTGTTGTTTGGTGGAACCGGCCCAAGGGGGTGATGAACCCCTAAATGGGGTTCGTTCCGCGCGCAGGGAGTGATGAAATACTTCATTGAAACAAACTTCAACGGACGAGCACGGCATCGATATCTACCGCTGCGCTCTACTTCGGCGAATTCGCTTCGTCAGCAAGTTCAATGAAGATATCGTTATGCCCCGTTCTGGCTCCACCAAATAATAACGTTCAACGCAATCTGATAAAGGTTGCGTTTTTTATTTGGTGGAACCGGCCAAGGGGGTGATGAACCCCTAAATGGGGTTCGTTCCGCGCGCAGGGAGTGATGCAATACTTCATTGAAATAAACTTCAACGGACGAGCACGGCATCGAAATCAACCGCTGCGCTCTACTACGGCGAATTCGCTTCGTCAGCAAATTTAATGAAGATATCGTTATGCCCCGTTCTGGCTCCACCAAATAATAACGTTCAACGCAACCTGATAAAGGTTGCTTTTTTTATTTGGTGGAACCGGCCAAGGGGGGGATGAACCCCTAAATGGGGTTCGTTCCGCGTGCAGGGAGCAAAGCAAAATACTTGGGGTCCCCGCAAAGTAATCGGAATAAGCTTCCAATTGGACGTGGTCTTTTGTTGTTTGGTGGAATTTAGCCAAGGGGGGCGATCAAAGTTTTCATAGGCGATGGGCTTTTTTGATATAATCCTATTGACAAATCATATCAGTTGAAAAGAAGGTTTGCATGAAACATTTTCGAGCCCGCTACATCAAAATAATCATGTTTGCATTCATAATATTCATGTTGTCGGGAGCAGCGTACTTCATTATACCTAAGCCTGCAAAGCATCACTCGCCGCCAACGGCGGCACACGGTCAGTTAAATTTGGCGGGATGGGATTTTGGGCGAGACGGCACGGTGAAGCTTGTCGGCGAATGGGAATTTTATTGGCAGAGGTTTTTGAAGATGGATGACTTCGCAAAGCCGAGTCCCCCGCAACCGAGCGGATTTGCAGATTTGCCGAACACGTGGGATCATTTTCGGATGAATGGGAAGCCATTGCCTGGATTCGGGTACGCGACTTACCGTCTTAAAGTGAAGTTGGACGAGGCACCCGAATTATTAGCGTTAAAAATCCCCATTATGACCACTGCGAATCAAGTGATGATTGACGGAAAGGTAGTCGCTCTAAGCGGGAAGGTAGCGGAATCCAAGGAATTGTCGGAAGCTAAATATGCGCCGCAAACGGTCGTGTTCCACCCTGCCGCGAAAGAGTTTGACATGATCGTGCAAATATCCAACTACATATACGCTCGCGGCGGTATGTGGTATGCGATGGAACTCGGAGCCGAGGAGCGGATTACCGCTGCAAGCAAAGCGGAATTTGCGGGCGATATGATCATTTTAGGCAGTGCGCTTATGATTGGCGTCTATCATATCGGTATTTTTGTTCTGCGTTCGGCGAATCGCTCTCCGCTCTATTTCGGGCTTTTTTGTTTGCTTGTCGCCCTACGGCTGTTGTCGATCAAAAATGTATATCTGATGAGCCTGCTCCCCGACGCCAATATCCGTTTGCTCATTTCACTTGAATACCTCACGTATTACGGAGGAATAACGCTCATTACGCTGTTTGTCCGCGAGCTGTACCCTCATGAGTATCCCAAGAAAATGGTCTGGCCGATCGCAGGGGTCGGCGGCGCATTTATTTTGACCGTTATCGTCTTTCCCGCTGAAACTTACACGCGATGGATCGATCTCTTTCATTTGTATGCTTTCCTATGTATGGCTTACCATATATACGTCTTTGTGCTGGCGGTGTGGAGAAAACGGGGCGGCGCATGGCTGCAGATTATCGGAGCAGTCGCGATAGGCTTTACAGCTGTTCATGACATCCTGATCTTGCACAGCCCCAATAGTGATCATTGGATGAATCAATTGATTTTTCCGTTCGGCATGTTTATCTACTTTAGTATTCAGGCAACGGAGCTGGCGAGACGATTCTCGAATGCATTCCGAACCGTTGAAACGATGTCGGACAAGCTTCTATCCCTGGACAGGCTGAAAGACGAATTTCTGGCCAATACGTCTCATGAACTCAAAACGCCGATCCACGGCATCATGAATTTGTCGCAGTCGGTGCTCGAAGGTTCGGGCAGCCGATTGAACGATAAGGAAAAGGAAAATCTGGGGACGGTTGTGTCCGTTGCGCGCAGGTTAGCCAATCTGATTAACGACATTCTCGACTTATCTCAGTTAAAAAATGGAGAATTTGCGTTGCGGCGAAAAAGTGTTGCCTTGCGACCGCTCGTCAATGTCGTATATGAGATGTTTCGGCATATGGCCGGAGGCAAACAAGTTGCGTTTGTCGATGGGCTGCCGGACGATCTGCCCCATGTGGATGCCGACGAAGACAGGCTGGCGCAAATTTTGTACAATCTGGTCGGCAACGCGCTTAAGTTTACAGAGCGGGGCGAAATTCGCGTGACGGCTCAAGCAAGGAAGGGATGGATGGAAGTAGCCGTTCACGACACGGGAATCGGCATTCCGCAGGACAAGCAGGCGCAAATTTTCGAGTCGTTCGGTCAGGCGGATGAAGCGATTGCGATCACGTATGGCGGCACCGGGCTTGGGCTTAGCATTACCAAACGGCTTGTCGAACTTCATGGCGGGACGATTCGCGTGGAGTCGGCGGTTGGTCGAGGTTCGGTATTTACTTTCACGATGCCGCTGGCAAACGGCGTAATTAGCCGCACGGCGAATCAGACCGCGGATGCCGAGCTTGCGCGCGGGTTGGCCGAGCTTGCCGCAAGTGCGGCGACGCCTTTGCCCGATGCGGCTTCATCCGATCCCGGCGGGGATTTTACGATCCTCGTTGCGGATGATGACCCGGTGAATCGGCAAGTGCTAATCAGCCTTTTGGGAGCGGACAACTGCTCCGTCATCGCCGTTTCCAACGGCTTGGAGGCGATGCGCGAAATCGAACGCAATCGGAGCATCGATATGGCGGTACTCGATCTGATGATGCCCGGCATGTCCGGATACGAGGTGTGCCGAAATATCCGCGACAGATACTCGTTGTCCGAGTTCCCGGTGCTGCTGTTGACGGCGAGAAATCGGCCGGAAGACATTCATGCCGCGTTCGAAGCAGGCGTGAACGATTTTGTAGGCAAGCCGGTCGAATCGGGCGAATTGAAAGCGCGCGTAAGGACGCTGCTTAAAATGAAAACGTCGGCCAGCGCGCTGGCGAGCGCCGAAATGGCGTTCCTGCAAGCACAGATCAAGCCGCATTTTTTGTTCAATGCGCTTACGACGATCATGTCGGTCAGCTATACGGATATCGGCAAAGCGCAAGCTTTGCTTGCAGAGCTGGGCCAATATTTACGAGGCAGCTTTGATTTTCAAAACCGGGAGAAGCTGATCCCGATTCGCAGAGAACTGGAGCTTGTATCGTCTTACCTGAGCATCGAGAAAGCGAGGTTTGGCGGGCGGCTGCAAACCATTTACGACGAGGACAACAGCATCGGTTGCCGAATACCTCCGCTTATCATTCAACCGATTGTTGAAAATGCGGTAAGGCACGGAGCGATGGCGCAATCTTACGGAGGTACGGTGCAAATTTCTGTGAAAACGGAAGAAGAAGCCGTTGTGATCACGGTAGCGGATGATGGTCCGGGGATATCGAAGGAAACGATTGCCGCGCTGAAAGAGGGGCTTGGCGGCTCAGGCGGCGTTGGTCTGGCAAACATTGAACGCCGTTTGCGCACCCTTTACGGTAGCGGCCTGGCGTTCGAGAGCGAACAAGGAAGAGGCACCAAAGTGACAATACGAATACCTAAGGGGTGAGGCATACATGTTGCGCGTTTTACTGGTTGATGATGAAGAGCCGGTGCTGGATTTGATGGAAAGGCTGCTCGGCAATAATGGCTATGTCGAGGTCGTCGGAAAGTTTATCCGATCGGAAGATGCGATTGAACAAGTTCGAAAGGAGCCTGTCGATGTCGTTTTTCTCGATATTCAGATGCCGGAGATGAACGGCATTGAAGCGGCTGCGTATTTCATGGAGGCGGCTCCCGAAATCGATATCGTATTCGTGACCGCCTATAGCGAGTATGCCATCGACGCCTTTGAAGTAAGCGCCATGGATTATGTGTTAAAGCCGCTGCTCCGGATCGGTTGAATAAGACAATAGAGAGATTGCTGCGGAGGCGGAAGTCGGGAAGTATCGGCGAGAGTGTGGGAGAGGAGCACTCGAACGAAGCGGCAGTGGAGATAGAATCGGGTTATTACAGCTTCGGTCGCTTCGATTGGGTTACAGATGCAGGTTCACGGACGGCCGAGACGGTAAAATGGGGAAGATCGAAAGAGCGCGAATTGATGGCGTATTTGGTGCATAACCGAAATCGGTTTGTGCGAAAAGAGCAAATCGTAGAACACCTGTGGCCGGACACTCCCTTAGAGCAGGCCAGCGTAATTTTGCATACGTGCGTCTATAACATTCGCAAAAAGATGAGCAGTCTTGGCTGCAAGGAATTGTTAGCTTACCGGAACAACGGTTACCGGCTGGAGCTGCGAGATCTGTGGTGCGATACGGATGCGTTGGAACGAATCGCCGGTGACGACATCACGCTGCATGCCGGCAACATCGAAGAATTTGAGAACGTCATTCGATTGTATCGGGGAGACTATTTGGAGGAAGAAGGTTATATTTGGGCTTATGAGAAGCGGGAATCGCTCAAAAACATGTATATCGCGATCATGAAGCGAATGGCGGCATTTTATCGTTCTGCGGGTAAGCACCAAGCGGCAGTCCATTGTTTGCTCGGTGTCCTGAACAAAAATCCGCTTCATGACGATGCCAACGAATCGATCCTGAACTTGTATGCGCTTATGGGCGATAGGCAGTTGATGATTCGCCATTACGAGCGGTTTAAGCGTTTGTTGAAAGAAGAATTGGGCATTGAACCGAAGGCATCCACGGTTCAATTGTACCAGCGTTTTTGCAGCGGCGGCGCCAACGATATTTAGACGGCGCAAGCCGCTTTCTTATTTCGTCAGAATATTGTCAGAGCGATGCTGTATCGTTACTGAGAAGTCTACTGAAGTGGAGGATTTATGATGCAGTTTATACACAAAAAACCTGTCAAGAAGCTAACGGCAATGCAGCTTGTTATCATCCTCTTATTGGGGCTATTCCCCGGTATTGCGCCTATGAAAGCGCAAGCGGCAATAGATCCCACCAGCGTTGGGGCTGCCAACGACGGCGTAGATTTTACGGCAACAGGTCTGCTTGCGCCAAATAGCCGAATTTATTATGGCTATACCAACTTTCTCGTAAGGACAACTCCAACGAGGGATACAGAAGATAGACCGATTTTATGGCGTGTCATGGGGGAGGAGAAAGCAAAATACGATAGTACCGGTGTAGCCGAAGCAGCCGACAACCCCGACCAGCTTGTGCTTTTTTCAGATGATGTGATAAACACCAATTTTTTCGATCCTCATCCCCAGTGGAGCAATGTATGGGCTACATCCTATATACGCAAGTGGTTAAATGGACCTTCGCTTAATGGACCGTTTATGAATGGAGCATTTTTAGGCGGCGAACAATCAGCGATTGCGAGGACCCTAAATTTACAGACGAAAGACCATAATTTAGACAATACGACATATACCAACGATTATTTGTATCTATTGACAACCGACGATTTTAGTGGAGATAAGGTAACATGGTCGTCCAATTACACAACCGGAAAATGGCTTGGCGTGTTACCCGCCGATAACATTGGAACATTAATCGGCGGCGAGCCTATTCCATATTTTCTTCGCTCGCCATCTTGGAACCCTAATGCAGCGTTAGGTGTAAACGTTGAAGGAACTACTCATTCCTACGCATACTACGTCGATGGCGGAAATGGTAATTCTGTTGGAATCCGTCCCGCTTTTAAATTAAATCCGTCCTCTGTCGTCTTCGCATCGGTAATCGTTCCGGATACTGGCGACGGCATGGGAACAGTTACGGAGGACACGAACTATACAGCCGCCGCGGCAGGGTCGAATCATTACAAGTTGACTGTACTGGGGGACGATGGAAACGGCACGAATCCATATACATTAACAAATCTTAAAAACGATGTTACCCATGATCCCGTGTCCAATAACACGGTTATTTCAGCAAAAGCCCGCGGTGCGTTTGTATTGTCCGGCATAAGTTCTGTTGCAAACGGCAGTTTGGATAGCAGCTACACGATAAACTACAAGCTTGTAGATTCAAATCATAACATTGCAGCCTACGGCATTGCTAACCAAGACGCCTCTGTACCAGGCAGAGACCTGACGATCACCCTTCCAAGCACGAAAATAGACGGTTCGAGCTTTGCCGCTAACGAAATCTTGACCGCCTATGTCTGGTTGCAAAAGAATCATGCGGCCAACTCCAACGAAGCGTCGCAGCCGTTATATTTCAAGGTGAAACTTGATAGCACTGACAACATCGCTCCCGTTGTTACGGCGGCACCTCCAATAACGAATAATACAACGGGTATTTCAGCAAGCAGCAATGAACCAGGGCTTATTTACCTTATACCTGCGGCTACTGTCCAAAGCGTTGCTAGTTTTGAAAATACGATTGGAGTTTCAGGTCAAAAAGCAGCTGTTCCTGCAGCGGATACTTCTGTAACCGTTCCGACAACCGGTCTTGCGGAAGGCGCATACAAATTGTATGCGGTAGATGCAACGGGGAACATTTCAGCAGCTTTAGATATTGCCATAGATAACACTGCGCCTACCGTTGCCCTATCAAGCAGCGCAAGCGGTACGGTCAATGCTGCTTTTCAGATTAACATCATCTTCAGCAAAGCTGTAAACGGCTTTGATGCGGACGACATCGTGGTTGGGAACGGTAAGGTTTCAAACTTTGACGCTACCCATGCGCCGACTTACACCGCCACGATCACCCCGGACACGAGCGGGCAAGAGGTAACGGTATATGTCGCGGCGGGCGCGGCTACCGACGCTGCCGGAAACGGCAATACAGTGTCCAACACAGTTCGTTACATGTACGACATCACCAAGCCTACGGTATTATTCGGCGGCTTCACAGACGATCAGATATTCACGATTCCGCCAGCCTCTGTCACCGTCTCAGTCAGTGAAGCGGTGTACAGCGTGGCAGACGGAACCTTGGTATCCTCCTCGAATGCGAATGCGCTTTCGCTCCTCAGCATGGAAAAGGACGGCGCGGCATTTACTTCCTACACGCCTAGTTACGATGAAACTTCTCGAACGTACAGCTTGACGTTTGATGGCATGCTTAGCGATGGTACTTACAAGGTAAATGTTGCCGGAAACGTGGTTAAAAACGAAATGAATAACACGCTTGACGCTGCAAGCGCAAGCTTTACAGTAGCTGTGCCTGTGGTAAGCGATATTGCCGCTAATCCAACAAGTTTTAGTAGCGCCGGGGGCAGCACAACAGTTGCTCTAACAGGCGCAAATCTCACCGGACAGACGGTAAACGTATATCTTGACGGTACAGAAGCCGCCACAGCCACTGTAAGTAGTGCCACAAGCGCGGCAGCAACCATCGCTATTCCTGCAAACGCCGGTACTCGTATAAAAACTTACACAATGACGGTTTACCTAAACGGCGTGGAGGTTGCGGGTAAATCCGCGACGGTTACAGTGAGCGGTGCGCCTGCCGCCAACCATGGAGGCGGTTCGGCAACTGCCGCCATCGGGCCGGTCATCGACAAAAACGGCGAACCGATTGACCCGGCTGACCTCGACACCACGAAGCCGTCCGTTACGCTTGAAGTGACGCCAAACAAAGACGGCATAGCCTACGTCAGCATACCGGCAAGTATTTTGACCAGTCTTGAAGGCAAGAACGCCACCTTCTTATTTGAAATTAAGGCGCCTTACGGCAGCTATCAAGTGCCGGTTAATCTGGCGTCGCTCATTCCGGGGCTGAAGGACTTGCTTGCTGCCAGCAACCTCAACACCGAGGACATCAGCTTCAAGATGACCTTAATTGACAAGTCCGGCAACAAAGATATCCAAGAGGCGTTTGCAAACGGCTTGCCGAACGGCAAAGTGATGGGCGCGATTGTAGATTTTCGCATCGATATGATCAACACTAGGACAGGGCAAATCATCGGAACGGCCGACAAGTTCAGCAAGGCGCTGACAAGAGCGATTCAGATGCCGAAGAACATGACCGGCATGCCGGCGCAATGGGGCGCGTTCCGCTATAACGCATCAGCCAAGAAGTTCGAGTTTGTTCCAGCCAAAAAAGCGCAAATGGACGGCGCATGGTATGTGATGATCAGCTCTTATTCCAACAGCGCATACGTCGTGGCGCAAAATGAAGCGAGTTTTGCCGATGCGCAAACGCATTGGGGCAAACCGTTTATCGAGCTTGCCGCGGCGAAAGGGCTTGTTTCCGGAGTTGGCGGCGGCTTATATGAACCTGACAGATCCGTAACGAGAGCGGAATTTACTTCTATGCTAGTTCAAGCGCTCGGACGAGGCACATCTTCCGGCAGCGGTGCAGCGCCTTATGACGATTTGAAGCAAGGCGCATGGTACTTCGACGCGGTAGTGAAAGCGAAGGAGCTTGGACTCTTGAGCTTTGTAAAAGGGAATAGCTTCAAGCCCGATCAGCCGCTGACCCGCGAGGAGATGGCGAGTATGCTGGCGGCGGTGATTGCCGCCCAAAAGCTGCCGGTCGCCAAGGAATTTGTAAGCTTGGACGGCTACAAAGATATCGGAAGCGCGAGCCCGGCCTATCTGGAGGATATTCGCTTGATGGTCAAGCTTCAAATCATGACAGGCACAGGCTCGAATGCGTTCGGTCCGAAGGGTGAAACGACACGGGCACAAGCGGCGGTCGTATTCATCAGGACACTGCAAACGTTAGGATCAATTGATAGCTAAGGGTCATCATCAAAGCCCGCTTGAGTGGAGTAAAATCAACTCAGGCGGGCTTGTCCATGTCTTTGGTTGTGAAACCGGCATATGCGGGAGTACGGCATGGCTGAAGTGGAACGACGAAATGTTTAAACAAGCCTTCATCGAAATCGTTTTTTACGCCAGTGTCCAGGTAATCAAGAATCACTATACCTATATTTTCAGCATATTCATATACGAACGAGTTTGCACTGTTTTCTTAGCGGGCTGCCGCCAAGCAGCGGCATTGCAGTGCGTCAATACGCCCTTTGCCGGCACGAAACAGCTCCAGCCCGCGCTCGCCGATATTTACTAGGCTAGATAGAATAGGTACTCGGAGGGATGCGGAATTGGGAAATTATCACACCTTAACGCAAGCGGAAGCGGTCGCGTATGCACGCGGCATCGAGGGAGTATTCCCGGTTGGCGCGCAGTTGAAGTCACGGGAGATCGGTGACGGTAATCTTAACCATGTGTTTCATATATCGGACCCGGCATCAGGGCGGGGCCTCATTCTGAAGCAAGCGCTGCCTTACGTCAAGGTGGTCGGCGAATCGGTTCCCTTGACGTTGGATAGAGTACGTATTGAAAGCGAAGCTCTGCGCATTCAAGGGGAGCTATGTCCTGATCAGACGCCAAAGGTATACGCGTACGATCCGGATTTGGCGTTGATGGTCATGGAGGATTTGAGCGATCACATCATCTTGCGCCGCGGATTGATGGAGCGGGGCCGTTATCCGTTGTTCGCCGGGCATATCGGATCATTCTTGGCGCGGATGTTGTTCTTCACCTCGGACCTGGCCATGGACCTACAAGAGAAGAAACGACGGGTGAAAGCTTTCATCAATCCTGAACTTTGCAATATTACCGAGGATCTCATCTTTGACGCTCCTTATAAGAAGTCCCGGATGAATATCTTCGAGCCTCATATCCGCGATGCCGTTGAGCGCATTTGGGCGGATAAGGAGCTGCATCTCGAGGTCGCGCTGCTGCGGGAGGTATTTCTGACGAAAGCACAGGCCCTGCTGCACGGCGATTTGCATACGGATAATATCTTCATCAAGCTGGATTCGGCGAAGGTCATCGACCCCGAGTTTGCTTATTATGGTCCGATGGGCTTTGATATCGGGACGGTAATCGCCAATCTGCTGCTGAACTATTCGGGTCAAGAGGGCTGGAGCACGGATGCACAGGGGCGCACCGAATACCGCCGCTACCTGCTGGATGCCGTGCGCGACTTATGGACGCAATTCGAGCTTCAATTCCGCGAGCTTTGGAACGGGCATGCCGCCGACCGGATGGCGAAGACCCGAGGATATCAGGATTTGTATGTGACAAGACTGGTACAGGACACAATCGGCTTTGCCGGGGCGAAAATGTTGTGCCGCGTCTATGGGTTTATCCACGTCGCGGACATCGACCACATTGCGGATGCGGCTGCCCGGGAACGGGCACAGCGGATCGCGCTGGAGATCGGTGCGGCACTGATCAAACTTAACCGCTCCGCCCAATCAATCGAGGAAGTGCTGGATATCGCTTTAAAAGCTGCAAACTAAGGAGCTGAGCGGTACTGGGCTTGTACAAGGGGGAAAAGTAAAGGAGGCTTTTCAGAATGGCGGGGAACACATTCGGCGAAATGTTCAAAATCACTACATTTGGCGAGTCGCATGGAGCTGCTGTCGGTGTCGTCGTGGACGGAGTGACACCCGGAGTCGAAATGGACGAAGCTTATATTCAGATTCAGATGGATCGCAGAAAACCCGGTCAATCCTCGGTGACTTCGCCGCGCAAGGAATATGACGTTGTCCGTATTTTATCGGGCGTATTTGAGGGGAAGACAACCGGCACGCCGCTCTTTGTGATCCTGCATAATCATGACATGAGGCCGGAAGCTTATAATGAGATCCAGCACTATTTTCGGCCAGGACATGCGGATTTTACTTATCTTCAGAAGTACGGGTTTCGTGACTATCGGGGAAGCGGGCGGGCATCCGGAAGAGAAACGGCAGCCAGAGTGGCGGGAGGCGCCGTGGCGCGCAAGCTGCTGGAGAAAAGAGGAGTACAGGTGCTCGCTTATACGAAAGAAATCGGGGGGATTGCATGCCGGTCATTTGAAGAGCAAGCCATCGAACAAAATGCCGTCCGCGCCTGCGACCCGGCAGCAGCAACCGAAATGATCAAGAAGGTGGAGCATTTGGCAGCGGTCGGCGACAGCTGCGGAGGCATCGTTGAATGCCGAATCCGCGGTGTCATACCCGGTCTTGGGGAGCCGGTATTCGACAAATTGGACGCGGAGCTGGCTAAGGCCATGCTGTCCATCGGCTCGGTGAAAGGTATCGAATTCGGCTCCGGGTTCGCCGCCGCTTCTATGCTAGGCAGCGAGCATAACGATGAGATGAGCGCCGCCGTTGTTTTTTTGACTAACCATTCGGGAGGGATGATCGGGGGGATAAGCACAGGGCAGGAAATCATCTTCCGGGTTGCGGTGAAGCCGACATCATCCATTTCTATTCCGCAGCAGACCATCAACATCACAGGAGAAGATCAGCAGATTAGAATAGAAGGCCGGCATGATCCGTGCATTTGCCCGAGAATCGTGCCGGTCGTAGAGGCCATGGCATGTCTCGTTTTGGAGGATCAGTACAAACGACAAGCCGCAATGCTGGGCTGAATCACAATGGAAGATCCAGTGGAAAAGACGACTTCTCATTCTAAATGAATAAGAGTCGTCTTTTTGTTTCGTTCATGCAATCAATCGATGAAGCGATGGATTTCCTCCAACACCTTGCGCTGCTCCTGTGAAAAAACGCCGTGTCCCGCATGAGGAAATAGAATCAGCTTGGAGCCCGGAATACGTCGGTTCAGAATCTCGGCATGTTTCGGACCGAAGACCCAATCCTCCTCGCCGTGAATAATAAGCGTTGGAGCCGAAATTCGCCCGAGCCGATGGTACGAATCGAAACTCTTGCTGGCGTGTTGATGAATCTCCATGCTTCTAGGATTCGAAGGCGCGATCTGCATCCGTTCCACGAGTGAAGCGATCATGGCCGGATTCTCTTGAATATAGGCTTTGGAGTAAAGCATATTTAGTGTGTCCTGCGGGGAAAAAGCAACTTTTTTCCGCATCAGCCACCTTATCATCTGAAAAGAAGGCGGCACCCGTTTGACCCCGCAGGTCGTGGAGCATAAGGTTAATTTCGCCACGCGGCTGGGGAATTCAATGGCAAGCTCCTGTGCAATCATCCCACCCATGGATTGGCCTAAAATATGTGCCTTGTTGATATTGAGCGCGTCCATCAGCCCGACGACATCCTTGGCCATATCCGAGATGCCGTACGCTTCCGTCGGAGCGTCGCTCCGGCCCGTACCTCGATGATCGAGTATGATGAAGCGGTTTCTTTCGCTTAACGCGGCTTTGATCGCCGGATGCCACCAGTCCATATTGCTGTCTTTTCCTGTGAGGCCGATCAAGGGAAGTCCTTCCCCAATCGATTCATAACAAATGTTTATGCCGTTAACGAACGCTTTTTCCAAATTTACCGATCCCCCCAGTTTCGTAATCTCCGACCGCGAAAGAACGATATCCAAGATCAATATATTCTACGGAAGGGAATAGAGTGAGGATGCAAGGGAAAGGCCCTCAGCCGATTGACAGCTAGAGCCTTTCCGTATAGAACTCCTGTTTTGTTAGCTCTTCCTCAGAATGTTGCGTCTACGTGGATTTCTTGGACGCTTTCGATTTTTTCTGATCCTGTGGGGAGGTTGCCTTCACGCGCTCCAGTCCCGTCGTCATTAATTCTTGTCCAGTCGCCATGATACCGCTCTTCAAGGCATTGGAGATCGTTTCTAGATTTAATTCGGACGGTTGATTTACATCGCGCGTCACATTCGCAAGTTCTTTGCCGACGTGGATAGCGCCGCTTTTCAAAGCAACATCGGCGAAATATTGGATCTCTTTCTTTACTCCCTTGATGACCCCTTTCATTAAATCTGACATGTGCCACACCTCCTTTCCGATCCTGCGATTTCCTCGGGCAAGGGGTTGAGTCTTATGCTAGCGTCGTACATGCCTCCTGTGACGCCTACGGCGAGCTCCTCTTTTCCTCTCCTCTTCTCTCCTGTGACGCCTATGACGAGCTTCTCTTCTCCTCTCCTCTTCTCTCCTGTGAGGCCTACGACGAGCTTCTCTTTTCCTCTCCTCTTCCATCTTGTGATGCTCGCGGCGAGCTTCTTTTTTCTTCTCCTCTTCCATCTTGTGATGCTCACGGAGAGCTTCTTTTTTCTTCTCCGCCCATTTGAGGAGTACATTGCCGGTGGCGCGAGCGGCTTTTCCGATCAAGATCGATTTTGGGCTGTCGTTGGCTTGGATGTGTTCAGTCGCAGGCTTGCCTTCCAAGGATTGCAGCTTTTGCCTGAGAAGCAACCTGAATTCCGGATCCTGCGTTTGCTGCTCCAGCTTTGTCCAGCATTTGGCCGCATCCTCGTTCCGACCGATTCTGCGATACGCCTCGCCGATCTCGTAACTTAGTATCGAGTAGTCGATGCCCATGGCTCCGAGATGGCCCTCTTGAAGTAACTCCTGATCGATCAGGAAGGAATAATCTTCAATTACCGTCCGAGTCCGTTGGAAATACTTCTCTGGAAGCCTGTATGCGGACCTGCCGCGAAGATATCGGACCCTGCTGTCGTTTGGAGCGGCTGCTACCGCTTTGTCGAGAAGCTTTAAGCCGTTTTTCGCCCATTTCAACCTCTCGAGCGGATTCGTTTTATCCCGAGCGATTAAAAGAAAGATGCTGCCATGGTAAGCTTCCGCATGAGGGTGATCCGGATAATCGAGTCGCAGCCGTTCTAACAGCTGATTCGATTCCTGAACGGCGATTAAATTGCCTTTCGCGCCCTCCTTATAAAGCGATTTAATCTTGTCGAGTCTCTCATCGAATGTCAATGGTCTCCTCCCTCCCTATTCTTATGATTTTTTCTTCCGCTCCCATTTATCGAGACGCTGCAAGGCTGCAACTGCTTTGTCAGGTTTTCCTGCATTTTGGTAAGCTTCACTTAGGTTTCGCAGGACTTCGCGTACTTGCTTCTGAGTAAGGTAGCTGGAATTCTCTTCATAGCGGTCAAGCAGGAAGGTGAAATCCTCGATCGCCGTTTCCGAGGAATGAAAAAAGGACTCCGGCAGCCTCAGACAAATGTTCCCGCGTAACAACCGAATTTCTTTTAGGTTCGAGTCCAAAGAGACGGCTCGATTCAATACGTCTAATCCCTCTTCCGCCTTATCCGCTCTATCCAGGATTTTAACGGCATCCCGGCCTAATAGAACGAGAGTACTGCCGTAATAGGCTTCTATTAGCGCATCATCAGGCTCGGCCTCACGAAGCTTTAAGAGCATCTCGTTTGCTTTAATCACCGCATTTTTGTCTCCGTCCACCCCTTTATTATGGAGTGTTCTGGCTTTCTCGAATTGATTCATATGGGCGCTTTGAACTGCCATTCCTATCGACCTCCCAATGAATGAGGGATTCGTCGAATATGCCTCATTCGGCTCTGTCCGATTATGATCGTATCATCCGTCATGGCAAGTCCACCCGTAAAGCCCGTACATCTTTCTAGAAGCCGTCTTTTGAGATATGGATAATATTGGTCCTCCTCCAACCCGTAAAGCAACACAGATGATTCCCCTCCTTGCAATTCCAATTTATTTGTTACGATATGTGCGATCCCCATTTAGCGGTTGGATAAATTACTCAGTTTATTAAAATATACGTTTGTCCGAGTCAAGTCTTTGCCTTCCTGCATTCCATAACAGTAATAACGGAGGAGGTCAGAAATACCGAAATGAAGGGAGTGCTCGTATGAGT
>NZ_JACJVP010000013.1 GCF_014212125.1 Cohnella nanjingensis | reverse complement strand
GGCGTTGGAGGTGCGGAGGTCCGGAGGTCTGGAGGTCCGGTGGTCTGGAGGACTGGAGGTCCGGTGGTCTGGAGGTCTGGAGGTCTGGCGGTCTGGGGGACTGGAGGACTAGAGGTCTGGAGGTCCGGAGGTCCGACAACTCTATGATGACGGAACAATAGGTGCTTAGAATGTCAGAATATCCGCTAACCACCAAACAAGAATCAGATAGGCCATGTCGATTTTATCGTTGCAGCTCGTAAAGTCCGGATTCGCCGCTGAGCGATCCTTCTAGCCTGTCGCAATTTTCATTATTGCCTGTGATCGGGAAAGGTCATGAGCGTTTTGCGTGCGAGGCGGACTTCGCGCGATGAGGAGGATCCGTCATGAAGAGCGGAGGAGCCGTCATGGGCCCTCCTCTATGAACCCGTTACAATAAGAACACGACATTCAACGGGAGAGGAGGTGGGAAAATGGCTGCTGTTCAACCGCTTGCCCACCGTGAAAACGAGGTGCGAGGACGGTTCGCAAAGGCATGCAGAGATTACTTCTGGGGCATCGCGTTTCTGCTTCCCGCGATCCTCGTCTTCTGCATGTTCCTATGGACCCCGATCGCGAAGGGCATCGTATACAGCTTCATGCACGTCGACTTCGTGAACGGGAGCGCATTCGTCGGCTGGGACAACTACCGGACGGTGCTCGCGAGCGCCGATCTTGGCATGGCGGTGCGCAATACGCTCTACTACATGCTGCTCGGCGTCCTGATCGGGTTCTGGGTGCCCAGCCTCGTCGCGATCGCCGTATCCGAGCTGCGGAGAGGCCAAGGGGCGATGCGTCTCATCGTTTATCTGCCGAACATCGTGCCGGCCGTCGTCCTCTACGGCATGTGGCAATGGCTCTACGATCCGCTGGGCCCGGCGAACCAGATCCTGTCCTGGTTCGGCGGACACCAGGTGCTGTGGCTGACGGACAAGCACGTCGCCATGCTCGCCATCGTCATCGCCGAGACGTGGCAGGGCTTCGGGTCGGCGGCGCTGATTTATCTGGCGGGCATCGTCGGCATTCCGAAGGACCTGTACGAAGCCGCGGAGATCGACGGCGCCGGCGTGCTGCAGCGCATCCGGTACATCACGATTCCGGGCATCCGCCACCTGTACGTGCTCTTGTTCATCCTGCAGCTGATCGGCACGTCCCAAGGCTTCCTGACGCATGTCGCGCTGACGGGGGGCGGACCGAACATTGCAACGCTCACTTATATGTACAAGATCATTAACGAAGCGTTCACGAGCTTTAATTACGGCACGGCCTCGGCGCTGGGCGTCATGATGTTCCTGGTGCTGACGACGCTGTCGATCGTCCTCTACTACCTCCAAGGAAGGAGCGAAAAAGCATGAGCCGAGCCGCGCGCGAACGCAGCATTCTGTCTTCGTTCGACTTCAAGAAGAAGGGCGTGGCCGCCGGATACGCGGTGATGCTGCTCGCCCTTCTGGCGCTGGCCGCATCGATGCTGTACCCGTTCGGCACGACGATCTTCTCGTCCCTGAAGACGAGGGAAGAGGTCTTCACCTTCCCGCCGACCTTCCTCCCGCATCGTCTCGAATGGGGCAACTTCAAAGAGGGACTGCAGTATGTCGATCTAGGACGCGCCTTCGGCAACACGCTGCTCCTCTATGCGGGCAATGCCGTCATCCCGCTCACGGTCGTAGGCTTGGCGGCGTTCAGCCTGTCCCAGATGAAGCTGCCGTTCCGCAGAGGGATGACGCTCTTCTTCATGAGCACGCTGATGATCCCTAGCGCGACGTATCTGATTCCGAGCTTCCTGAACTTGCAGAGCCTGGGACTGATCGATACCTATTGGGCGTTCTGGCTGTCGGCCGGCGCCAACGCGTTCAACATCATGCTGCTCAAAGGGTTCTTCGACGGCATTCACAGAGAGCTGTTCGAAGCCGCGCGCATCGACGGCGCGTCCGAGCTTCGCTGCTTTTTCCGGCTGGCGGTGCCGCTGTCGCTGCCCGTCTTCTCGACGCTGCTGATCTTTGCCTTCACGGCGACTTGGAACGATTGGTACTGGCCTTCGCTCGTCCTGACGTCGACGGAGAAATATCCGATCGCCTCGATCGTCTACCGGAATATCGTCCAATCCGCCAATCTCCCGATGAACGTCAAGTTCGGGGTGCTGACGCTCGTCATGCTGCCGCCGCTTATCTTCTTTCTGCTGTTCCAGAAGAACATCATGCACGGCTTGAACCTGTCGGGGATCAAGGGTTAACCGCGGTGAATCCGTCACCACAAACGATGGATCCGTCATCGATCCGAGGGACGGCGTCCCGCTATGATGATCGTGCAACCCATTACGCAGCGATAGAGGAAAGGGGCCGAACCATATGAAAACGAACAAGCTTGGACTTCTGGCCATCGCCGGTCTGCTGGCGATCGCAACCGCATGCGGCGGCAGTGGAGGCGGCTCGGGCGCAAGCCCTTCGGCAGCGGACGGGGCTTCGCCCGGCAAATCGGACGGCTCGACGCCGTCAACCGCCTCCGATGCCGGCGGCGGCGCTCCGGTCACGCTGACCGTCCAATATCCGAAGTCGGACAATCCCGTCTCGATCGCGGTAACCGAAGATGCGATCAAGCGGTTCTCCGCGAAGCATCCGAACGTGACGATCAAGAAGAACGACTGGCAATACGCGCCGAACGAGATCGGCATCAAGATGGCCGCGCATCAGGCTCCGTCGTTCTACAACACGTTCGCGACGGAAGGCAAGACGCTGGTCGAGCACAAATGGGCGTCCGATCTGTCGCCGTTCATGGCGAATTTCGAGCATGCGGGCGACTTCAACGAGACGCTGACCGCGCCGTTCACGTTCGACGGCAAGCTCTACGCGATCCCGCACGATGCCTACATCATGACCGTCACGCTTAACAAGAAGCTGTTCGAGGCCAAGAACGTCGCGCTCCCTACGCCGGATTGGACGTGGGACGACTTCTACGAGGCGGCCCGGTCGACGGCCGACCCGTCGAAGGGAATCGCGGGCTTCGCGATCATGGCCAAAGGCAATGAAGGCGGCTGGAACTGGACGAACTTCCTGTATCAAGCCGGCGGCACGCCGGAGACCGTAGGCGACGGCAAGGTCGTCTCGGCGTTCAACTCGGATGCCGGCGTCCAGGCGATGTCCTTCCTGAAGAAGCTCAGATGGGAAGGCAACGCGATGCCGCAGAACTGGGCGCTGAACTACGGCGACACCTACAACCTGTTCAAGCAAGGCCGCGCGGCGATCGTCCTCGGCAATACGGTCGAGGATGCCGTCAACAACGGCGGCATGAAGAAGGAAGACCTGCTGGTGCTGCCGATGCCTTCGAAGGAGAAAGGCGGCGACCACGTCGGGGTGCTCGGCGGCAATTACTTCATCATTAATCCCCAAGAGCCGCCTGAAGCGCAGCAGACGGCATTCGACTACGTGATCTTCGATTACTTCGCGGACAGCGGGCTGGATGCGCTCAAGACCGATCTGGACAGCAGGAAGTCCAAGGGCCAGATCAAAGTGCCGAGCATCTCGGATTACTGGAAGCCGGACTCCGAATACGGACAAAAGGTGCAAGCGGTCCTCGATCAATATCCCGACACGGTGTTCAAGATCGATCCCCATGTGATCGAATTGACCAAGGGCGTGCCGGAAGCGCCGTACAACGGGCAGGAATATTACGCGGCGCTCACGAATGTCATGCAAGAGGTGCTCACGGACAAAAATGCCGACGTCAAAGCGCTGCTCGATGCGGCCGCCAAGAAGTTCGACGCAGAAGTCTTGTCCAAGGTGAAGCTCGATTAGCGGCGCTCGGTTCTAGAATGGCGGCCCGACGCATGTCATGATCGGGAGGAGGAATCCGCATGGACATTCGGAGAACGGCGCTCGTCACGGGCGGGAGCCGAGGAATCGGCAGAGGCATCGCCATGGCGTTCGCCGAAGCGGGCTACGACGTGACGATCGGGCATTGGCAAGACGACGGGCAGGCCGCTGCGACGGCGGCCGTCATTCGCGATCGTTGGGGACGCGACTGTCATGTCGTTCCCGGGGATTTGTCGGACGCCGCGACGGCCACGGCGACGGCGGCCGAAGCGATCGGCCGGATGGGACAGATCGATGTCCTGGTCAACAACGCGGGCATTTGCCTGTTCGATGGCATCGCCGAGCAGTCGCCGGATGCGCTGGACCTGCTCCTGATGCTGAACTTCCGCGCCCCGCTGCTGCTGATGAAGGAGGTCTCGCGGCATATGATCGCGGCCGGCATACGAGGCAGCTTGTTGAACATCACGTCGTCCCGGGCCGAGCGCGCCTACCGCGGCGATGCCGTCTACGGCGGACTGAAGGCCGGATTGAAGCGGGCGAGCGAATCCGTCGCGCTCGACTTGGCCCCGCACGGCATCCGGGTCAACTGCGTGGCGCCGGGCGCCATTCTGGTTCGGGCGCCTAGCGTATTCTCCGACGAGCTGGGCCCGCGCATCCCGCTCGGCCGCATGGGGCTGCCGGAGGACGTCGGCCGCATCTGCGTCTGGCTCGCTTCGGAGAGCTCGGCCTACGTCACCGGCATTAACCTGCGCGCGGACGGAGGTCTGATCCTGCCGGGCATGCCGGAAGGACCGGAGTATTCGCGTCGTCCCTGGTGAATCGCATGAACATCATCGGCCGGAACGCGGCCCTAAGGAGCGATAGACATGAGCGACCTAACGATTCGCGACGTGAAGACGATCTTGACGGCGCCCGACGGCATCAACCTGGTCGTGGTGAAGATCGAGACCTCCGAGCCGGGCCTCTACGGACTCGGCTGCGCGACGTTCACGCAGCGGTATCTAGCGGTAGCGGCGGCCGTCGACGAATATCTGAAGCCCTTCCTCATCGGCAAAGACCCGCAGCGGATCGAGGACCTGTGGCAGACGGCCATGGTGAGCTCGTATTGGCGCAACGGGCCGGTCTTGAACAACGCCGTCTCCGGCGTCGACATGGCGCTGTGGGACATCAAGGGCAAGCTTGCCGGCCAGCCCGTCTATCAGCTCCTCGGCGGCAAGTGCCGCGAAGGCGCCGCCATCTACCGCCATGCGGACGGGCGCGACCTGGAGGAGATCGAGGACAACCTGCGGCGTTTCATGGAGCAGGGCGTGCGCCATATCCGCTGCCAATGGGGCGGCTACGGCGGCAACAATGCTTGCGTCCCGCCGGAGAACGCGCTGCCGGGCGCCTACTTCCATCCGGACGCCTACGCGCGCAGCGTGCCGAAGCTATTCGACCGGATGCGGGAGCGGTTCGGCTTCGAGATCGAGCTGCTGCACGACGTGCACGAGCGGCTGGCTCCGATCGAGGCGGTGCGCCTGGCCAAGCAGCTGGAGCCGTACCGGCTCTACTTCCTGGAAGATGCGCTGGCCCCGGAGCAGCTCGACGGCTTTCAGATGATCCGCGCGCAATCCGCGACGCCGCTGGCGATGGGCGAGCTGTTCGTCCATCCGCGCGAATGGATGCCGCTCATCTCCGGCGGGCTGATCGACTTCATCCGCTGCCACATCAGCGCCATCGGAGGCCTCACGCCGGCCAAGAAGCTGGCCGCGCTGAGCGAGGCGTTCAGCGTGCGGACCGCTTGGCACGGCCCCGGAGACGTCTCGCCCGTCGGCCACGCCGCGAATCTGCATCTCGATCTGAATGCCGCGAACTTCGGCATCCAGGAGTGGTACGCGTTCTCCGACCGGATCCGCGAAGTATTCCCCGGCACCCCGACCGTACGGAACGGGTATGCCTACGTGAACGAAGCGCCCGGTCTGGGCGTCGACATCGACGAGGCGCTCGCCGCCAAGTATCCCTGCCGCAACGACCTGCCCGCATGGACGCTGGCGCGGCTGCCGGACGGCGGACCGGGCAGGCCTTGACGAGACTCGCGCAAGCTTGCACATGGGCGACAAGGCAGCAACCGGATTGCAAGCTGCGCGAAGCCCCGTGCGGCTCGCCGACGTGCGACTCGCTGACACGCGGATCGGCTCGCGAACGCTTGGCGCCGCCGTCAACAAAAGAGTTATTCAGCAAAATTTAAGAGATTGATAAGCGATTGGCGACGTCGTCTTTAAGAAGTGCCTCCTATACTTGGGTCACCAAGGAGGCATGATACATAGATGAGAAAGAAGCACGGGATCGGGATAGGCTTGTTGTTGGGCGCTATAGTATGTATCGGTTTGCTGATGGCGACGTACGCCTCCGAAGCGGAGGCTGGAGTGATAAGCGTGAAGCTGAACGGCAAATCGTTCGAAGTGCCGGCCACGGCGATGGTCGACGGTCAGGTGATGGTGCCGCTCAGCTTCCTGAAGCGGACATTCGGGGAGGACGGGGCCGGGGCTGGGCCGGAGCTGTCGGAAGCCGCGCATTATTCGGACCGCGTCGCGGTCCTCATGTACCATCATATGATGGAGAAATCGAATCAGGACGACATCATCTCCGCCGATCAATTCGACGAGCAGATGCGCCTGCTCAAAACCAACGGGTACCACGCCATCGGACTGGACCAATATCGGGACTTCATGCTCCATGGGAAGCCGATCCCGAATAACGCGGTGCTGATCACCTTCGATGACGGATATGAATCCTTTTATCGGCTTGCCTATCCGATTCTGAAGAAATACGGGTACCCGGCCGTCAACTTCGTCATCGTCTCGAAGGTCGACGATCCCGGTCAGCCCGGCATTCCGAAGCTCCGCTGGGACCAGATGCGAGAGATGAAGAAAGCGGGGATGTCGTTCATGAGCCATACCTACAACCTTCACAGTCTGGGAGAGGTCAACCCCAAAGGCGGCAAAAAGCCGCTGACGGTCGGAAGGCTCTATCTGAAGGAGGAAGGCAGGCAGGAGACGATTCCCGAATACGAGCAGCGGGTAAGAGCGGATCTCTCCTTGGCCGAAGCCCGGCTGCGGGAGGAACTCGGCAACACGTACGGGGCCGTCGCTTTTCCCTACGGGAAGTACAACGCGTACTTGATGGATCTGCTCCGGGAAATGGGAATCGAGCTGTCGTTCACCACGGAGTCGGGGATCAATACGAACGTGAACACGAAGGCTTTCCGCATCAATGCGGGACGTTCCGATACGAGTCCCGATGCGTTCATTAACATGCTGTTCGGATACGGCATCCCGTCGGCCGAGAGCGAAGATCCCAACTCCGTCCTGACCGTCAACGGCAAGACGATCAAGTTCTCCAAGGTGATCAAGGAGGATCAGGGAGAGGGGCCGCTCGTCTCGCTGAAGGAGTTCTGCGAGCAATACCACGTCAAGATGGAGTGGGATAAGCGCAAGAAAGAGGTTAGCCTGGTCGCGTAAAGGCGCTCCCTCTCCGTTCGTGATTTCGCATCCGGAACTAGGCAAATGCCCTACATCAAGCAAGGTCCTGCCAACGGCTGTTGGCAGGACCTTCTTCATGCCCTCAAATTCCGACGGAGAAGCAGGGGCAGGAATCGATACGCTCGGACGAATACGGATAAGCTTGGCGTGTCACGTCCCGCAGCTTAATCGCGCTGCTCGCGGCAAGGAGGGAATCGCAAACTTTTACGGGCCGTTATTGGCTTCCTTCAAACGCCTCCCAAAACGAGCTAGGATTGACCCCGTGTAAGCCAAGATTCACACATTGCACGGTTCTATCAAGAGGAACTACACTCTTGATAGGGGCCCAATGGCGCTGAACATCCAAGAGAAGGTGGGGGAGATTCGGGTGCGCGTGCTCATCGTGGACGACGAGCTGGAGATTCGTGAGGGGTTGCGGACCAGGTTCCCTTGGTCCGCCTATGGCGTCGAAGAGGTGCTCACCGCGGACGACGGAGACTCGGCGCTGCAGGTCGCGCTGGCGCGGAAGCCGGAGCTGATCGTGACGGACATCAAGATGAAGCGCATGTCCGGATTGGCGTTCATCCAGGCGTTGGCGGCCGAGGCGTCCTATCCGTGGCGGTCGATCGTCGTCAGCGGCTACGACGACTTCGAGATGGTCCGGCAAGCGATGAAGCTGGGGGCGATGGATTACGTATTGAAGCCGATCAACACGGCGGAGCTGGGGGACGTGCTGCGCAAAGCGATCGGGGAGCTCGAGCAGGAGCGGATCGCGCGAGCTAATCAACTGCTGCTGAACGATCAAGTGCACAGCGCGATTCCGAAGATGCGCGAGGAACTGCTGAGAGAGATGCTGGAGCGCGAGCACAATCCGTACCGCGAAGCGCGGATCTCGCATCGGCTGCAGACGCTGCAGCTCGACTGGATGCTGCGGGACCGGATGGCCGTCATGATCTTCGAGGCGGACGACCTGAAGGCGATCGGGAACCGGGCGGGCTCGCAGAACGAGATCGGTCTTATCGTGTTCGGAATTGGAAACGTTGTCAAACATACGCTGGCGGAGGAATACTCGTCGCAGGCCGCGCTCTGCGCGGACGCGAAGCAACGCTGGATCGCCGTGCTGAGCTGCAGAACCGCGGATCTGGAACCGTGCAAGGAGCTGGCGCAGATCTGCATCCGGCGGATCAACGATTACGTCAAGGTCAAGGTCAGCGCCGCGCTCTGCTCGGCGCCCGGCCCCTTCAATCAACTGCACGAGCTGTTCGCCGAAGCGGGCGACATCCTGGAGCAGAAAGCCGTATACGGCGGGAACCGCCTGCTGACGAGCCAAGGCTGGGAGGCGGACGCGGAGCAGGATAACCCGTCGATCCGCAATCCCGACGAGGTGCTGGACTTGGCGCGTTACGGGACGGACGACGATATCGCCCAAGCGATGGACCGGTTCGTCGAGATGGTGCAGAGCTGGCCGATCGCGCAGACGCGGGATATCCAGCAGAAGCTGTTCGAATGGCTGCTCGCCCTGTTCAAGAAGGCATCCGCGCTCGGCTGGACGGACAAGAGCTGGGAGAGGAACCCGATCGCGCTGTGGGAGCAGTTGGAGCAATTCGACACGCTCGAGTCGCTGCGGGCGCAGACGGAGCGGTTCCTGCTCGATATGGCCCGGGACTTTCGCAGCCATGCGTCGTCGCCCAGCCAGATCATCCAGGAGGCGGACAAGTTCATCCGCGCGCACTACGCGGAGAGTCTGACGCTGCAGAGCGTGGCCGCGGAGGTGCACGTCACGCCGGTGTGGCTCAGCAAGCTGTTCAAGAAAGAGAAGCGCAAGACGTTCCTGGAATACTTGACGGACGTTCGGATGGAGCGGGCGCGCAAGATGCTGGGCCAGGTGCAGTACAAGATCTATCAGGTCGCGTCCGAAGTCGGTTACAAAGATCCAGTGCACTTCACGAAGCTGTTCAAGAAACAGGCGGGCTGCACGCCGAAGGAATATCGCAGGCTTCAGGGGATCGCGGATGACTAAGATGTCCTTTCGGCTGCTGTCTTCCTTTCGGAATCGAATGATCCTGATCTTCTTCATGATCATCATCGTACCGTTCCTGATCTTTGCCTATTACGCGCATATCAAGGCGATCGAGGGAATCTCGAACGCCAACACGACGATCTCGATGAGCTATCTGCTGCAGACGAAGAAGAACTTCGAGATCTATCTGGACCGCATGAACGATCAGGTCAACGATCTGATCGGCAACAAGACGCTGCAGGAGCTGCTCGCGAGAAAGCCGGAGAACCCGGAGGCGGAAGAAGCCTTCGCGGTCAACCTGCTGACGGTGCTCTACCAGAACACGCCGCTCATCGACGCGTTCCGGGTGCATGTCTACCCGATCCGGCCGTCCGATTATCCGACGTACATGAATACGATCGGCGAATCCGCGTCCGTGGAGTCCGAGGATTGGTTCCGGCTGTCGCAAGGGACGATCGTGCCGACCTGGAACCTGTTCATGCCCCGCAATGGCCGGTACGCGAAGCCGCTGCTGTCCTACGTGAAGCGGTTCTCGGGCTTGTACGACCAGACGCCGCGGGGCATCATCGCGACCGATCTGTCGGAAGACCAGCTGAAGCGGTTCATCTCGCCGTCCGACCGGATGAACGGGCAGAAGCTGCTGCTGCTGAATGAAGAGGGGCTGGTCCTCTACGATACGTCGGACAACGCGTGGACCGGCAGCCCGATGCCTTCCGGGCGGTTCATCGAACATATCCGCGCCGGCAAGGAAGGGGCCGAGTCCATCTCGATCGACGGCGCGACGCATCTGGCCACCTATCTGCGCATGGACAGCGAGCCATGGGTGCTGGTCAGCCTGACGCCGCTGCACGAGCTGACGGGAACGATCGAGGAGATCAACCGGCTGCTGGTTATTTTCCTCATCGTCTATCTGATCTGCTGCCTGGGCGTCGTGTTCTACATTACCGTCTACTTCACGCAGCCGATCGTGAAGCTGGTGCGGCTGATGCGCAAGTTCGAATCCGGCAGCTTCCTGCCCGAGTTCCCGTGGCTGTCGCGGCAGGACGAGGTCGGCTGGCTGTACCGCGGCTTCGGCAGCCTGGCCCAGAAGATCGAAGGGCTGATCGAGGAGGCCTCCCGTTCGGAGCGGAAGAAAAAAGAACTGGAGTTCCAAGTGCTGAGCCATCAGATCAACCCGCACTTCCTGTACAACACGCTGGAGTCCATCCGTTGGAAGGCCGAGAACCATGGGCGGAGCGACATCGGCGAGATGGTGTCGGCGCTCGGGAACCTGCTGCGTCTCAGCCTTAATCAAGGCAAGGAGATCACGACGCTGGGCCGCGAGATCGAGCAGGTGAAGGCCTATGTCCAGATCGAGCAGGCCCGTATGGGGCAGCCCGTCCGCATCATCACTTCCTTCGACGAACAGACGCTGGCGCTGCCTTTCCTGCGGCTGCTGCTTCAACCGCTGGTGGAGAACGCGATCCAGCACAGTATCCGCGACAACTTCGACAAAGGCAAGATTCTGCTGTCCGGCCGGCGGGAAGGCCAGGATATCGTCATCGAGATCGCCGACAACGGCAACGGCATCCCGGACGAAGCGCTCGCTCGGCTCGCCCTGGATTCGGATGCCGCCTCGCAGCCGTCGAACGCGAGACGCCGGGGAGTCGGACTGCGCAACGTGAACGACCGGTTGAAGCTGTATTTCGGAGAGCGGTACCGCCTCGCGATCGAGACGGGGCCGGGCATCGGGACCAAGATCACGCTCCGGCATCCCGTGCTGAAGGAAGATGCGGCGCAGGGAGGCGGCGACGAGCTTTGACAACAAGGGCATACAGACGACTGCTCCCCCTTCTGCTGTCCATTGCGATTCTCGCGTTATTCGCATGCAGCGGAAGCGGCGGGGAGGAAGCCGCCGATCGCAAGAATGAGGAGCCGGAGGACGAGGTGCTGCTGCGGTTCTACTTCAGCGGGGACAAGAAGGCCGCGACGGACGAGGTGTGGGCGGCGGTCGGCGATTACGTGCAGAGCAAAGGGCTGCATGTCCGCTTCGACGTTCACTTCATTCCGATCGGCGATTACCGGGACAAGATGATGGTCAAGTCCGCGGCCGGCGACCGGTGGGACATGAACTTCGACGCGGATTGGCTGTCCTACAAGCAGATGGCCGCGAAGGGGGCGTATATGACCCTGAACGACCTGCTGCCCGAATACGCGCCGCACCTCTACGAGAAATACAAGCAGCAGGGCACGCTCCGGGCGGCGGAGGTGGACGGCAAGGTCACGGGATTGCCCTGGACGATGAAGATGAACCAGCGGTTCTACGCGCAGTGGCGTTCGGACTTGACCAAGAAGGCGGGACTGAATCCCGCGCCCGGCTCGATCCGCACGATCGAGGACGTGGACGCGTTCCTCCGAGCGCTGAAGAAGGCTTATCCGAACGCCAAGCTCTCCCGGACGCTGCCCAGAGACCTCTACAAGCTGCGGGACGAGTGGGTGGATCTCGGGTTCCACGGCATGGGCTTCTACTTGAACGATCCGAAGGTGCGCATCCAGCCGGTCGAGCAGCAGCCGTTCTATCTGGAGGCCGCCATCATGGCCAAGAAATGGTACGACGCGGGCATTCTGAACAAGGATATTCCGCTCGACAAGGAGGACGGCGCTTCGCTGTGGCGCAACGGCAACATGCTGTTCACCGCGCAGTCGCACGAATGGGTGAACGCCGATCCGGGCTTCAGCGATCCTTCGTTCGAACAGGAGAGCTCGCTGCTCTACCCGGACCGGAAGGTGGTCAACCGGACGCCGCTGGCGAACGTCATCGCGATCAACCGCAACTCCGAGCATCCGGATCTCGTGCTTCGGTTCCTCGATATGCTCGAGACCGACGGCACGCTCTACGACCTCGTCCAATACGGCATCGAGGGCAAGACGTATCTGAAGCAGCCCGACGGGTCCGTGGCTTATCCGGCGGGGATGGGGACGACGACGAGCAACTATATGGAGTGGGGCGGGCAGTGGGGACTCTGGAAGCCGCAGTTCATGCGGCCGACGCCGACTTACGGCAAGGGTTTCTGGCTCGCGGAGGAGGCGTTCGCGAACGAGCCCAACAACGTCAACTCGCCGATCGACGGCCTTTTTATCTCCGAGGATCGAATCCGCGACGAGCTCATCCTGCGGGACCGGAACGTCGAGACGTACGTAGGCGCGATCGAACTGGGCACCGTTCCCGATCCCGTCCAAGCGATCGCCGACTACGTCCGCCTGCAGCAGGACAGCGGCTTGGACAAGATCCTCGCCGAAGCCCAGCGGCAGATCGACGAGTATCTGGCGCGGAAGCGGGCGCTCACGGCTCCGGTCGCGACGCCGCCGCGGTAAGCGGCGACGGGGCGTGCAGATGGACGGGCGTGCAGGTGGACGGGCGTGCAGATGGAGGGGCGTTCAGGTGGAGGGGCGTTCAGGTGGAGGAGGTAGGCGTGCGTTAGGCGGGGCTGTCTCAAAAGGTCATCAACGGACCTAGGGACAGTCCCATTAGCCTTACTGCGGCGTATGTAAACTACATACATTGGCGGTCGTCGGGCTGAAGCGGCGAATGTACGGAAATCATTTACCTACATTTGGCGGTCGTCGGGCTGGAGCCGCGAATGTGCGGAAATAATTTACCTACATGGGCGGTCGTCGGGCTGGGGTGGCGAATGTGCGGAAATCATTTACCTACATTAGCGGTCGGCGAGCTGGAACGGTGAATGTGCGGAAATCATTTACCTACATTAGCGGTCGGCGAGCTGAAGCGGCGAATGTGCGGAAATCATTTACCTACATTAGCGGTCGGCGGGTTGGAGCGGCGAATGTGCGGAAATCATTTACCTACATTGGCGGTCGGCGAGCTGGAACGGCGAATGTACGGAAATCATTTACCTACATTAGCGGTCGGCGGGTTGGAGCGGCGAATGTGCGGAAATCATTTACCTACATTAGCGGTCGGCGGGTTGGAGCGGCGAATGTGCGGAAATCATTTACCTACATTTGGCGGTCGGAGTGTTGGAGCGGCGATTATCCCTATTTGAATGTGACGCTGGCGAAAACGTACCGAGAGACTTGTCCCTCCGGGCCCAAGCGGCCTTCTGAGACAGCCCCTTTTTTGATGCGAGTTGACCGAAGTACGGGTTGGACGCCGACTGACCACAATGTAGGTAGTGTACATACGCCCATTTGGCGGAAACGCGGACAGGGCTCAACTTAGCAATCGAGAATAAATAGGATTTCTTCCAAATTGGTAGAATGAGGAGAATGATTGAAAAATAATGAGCCTAGAAGGGAATGAGCTAGATGGGCAGCGTATTTTTAGACATCTCCATGTCACTGGATGGATTTATTGCCGGAAGGGATGACGTTGTGCAGCCGCTGCACGAATGGATTGTGGATTTCCAAACCGGTATTTTCAAGAAAAGCGAAGTCATGAGCGAGCTGTTCGAAAGGACGGGCGCGATCGTTGCAGGCAGGCGAGTCTATGAGATCGCATCCGGGTGGGGGGGAAATCATCCGATTCGCGGCGTTCCCGTATTTGTGCTCTCCCACGACCTCCCGGAAAACGTTCCTCAAGGCGGGACTCCATTTACCTTTGTCTCGGAGGGCATTGAAGCGGCCATACGAGAGGCTAAGGCGGCGGCAGGCGATAAAGACGTATATGTGCTGGGTGGAGCGGCAGTAGCCCAACAATGCCTCCAAGCGTCGCTCCTGGACGAGATTCAGGTGCACATTGCCCCCGTGCTGCTCACGGAGGGGATTCGTTTGTTCGATCATATCGGATCCGAACGGATCCGACTGGAAACGAATCGAATCTTAGAATCCCAGGGAATAACCCACCTTCAATATCGCATCGCCAAATCGGAATAGAGGAAGTCCTTATGACAAAAGTAATCTTCGGTATGACGATGTCGCTTGACGGATTCATTAATGACGCGAACGGCAGTGTCCAGGCACCGATTCAAAGCTCAAGCTGGGCGAAGGGTGAGAGCTGTCGCATCAAAGAGAAGAAAAAGGCCGGCTTCTTCCGCCCTGAGCCGTTAGGAGCCTCTGAAGCCGACCGTTGATTTTGGGGGATTTTCATCCGATATTGACACGTACATTTGACGGAAACACGGACTGGAGCTCAAAGAGAGTAGTTTACATACGCACATTTGACGGAAATGCGGACTGGAGGGCAAAGAGAGTAGTTTACATACGCACATTTAGCGAAAACGCGAACTGGAGCTCAAAGTGAGTAGTTTACATACGCACATTTGACGGAAACGCGGACTTGAGCTCAAAGAGAGTAGTTTACATCAATGGCATT
>NZ_JACJVP010000012.1 GCF_014212125.1 Cohnella nanjingensis | reverse complement strand
GCCGCCGGCGCTGCCGCAGGAGCGGCAGGGGCCGGAGCCGCAGGACGGCTGCCCGCGTTGCGCACGTCGTCCGCGTGGATGCGGCCGAGCGGATCGCGAGCCGGCGTCTGGCTCAGATCGATGCCTTGCTCGCGGGCCAGCTTGCGCGCGGCCGGCGTAGCCGGCGGCTGGCTGCCTGCGGCTGCCGCAGGGGCGCTCGCCGGTGCCGGCGCAGCGGCGGCTGGCGCTGCTGCAGGCGTCGCGGCCGGAGCCGCCGCAGGCGCGCTCGCCGGCTGTGCGGCCGGCGCGGGAGCCGCGCCGCTGCCTTTACCGATGCGGCCGATGACCTGGCCGATCTGTACCGTGTCGCCTTCCTTGAACAGAATCTCGGCGATGACGCCGTCTTGCTCGGCGCTGATCTCGAGGTTGACTTTATCCGTCTCGAGTTCGAGCAGCAGATCGCCTTGCTTGACTTGGTCTCCTACTTGAACTGCCCAACGGGAGATGGAGCCTTCCGTAATCGATTCGCCCATTGCCGGTACTAAGATATCTTGCACAGCTGCTACCTCCCCAAGTTATGAGCCAACGTCGGACTCGGCTTCAACGATTGCGATATGATGTACTGTTGTTCCAAAGCATGCACCTGCTGGAAGCCGCTGGCCGGGCTCGAACGTTCCGGACGCCCGATGTAGCGGACGGATACGCCTGCCGGCGCGATGTCGCGGATGCGCGGCTCCATGTAGCTCCAGGAGCCCATGTTGCGCGGTTCTTCCTGTACCCAGACGATCTCCTTCAAGTTCGGGTACTTCGCGAGGACGGCCGCAATCTCGTTCGCAGGGAACGGATACAGCTGTTCGACGCGGACGATGTGCAGCCAATCGCGGGATTCGGAGCCGTCCTTCTCCAGGCCGTCTTCCAGATCGATCGCGACCTTGCCCGTAGCGAGCACCAGGCGCTCGACGCGCTCCGGGTTGCCCCCGAGGCCCGGCTGCTCCAGGATCGGCTGGAACGCGCCTTCGGAGAAGGCTGCCGCCGGCGAAGCGGCGCGCGGGTTGCGGATGAGGCTCTTCGGCGCCATCACGACGAGCGGTTTGGCCGCATCCGTACCCGTGATGGACGCTTGGCGGCGGAGCAGGTGGAAGTACTGCGCCGCGCTCGACAGGTTCGCGACCGTCCAGTTCTCTTCGGCGGACAGCTGCAGGAATCGCTCGAGACGCGCGCTGGAGTGCTCCGGACCCGCGCCTTCGTAGCCGTGCGGCAGCAGGATGACGAGGCTCGACTTCTCGGACCACTTGGAACGGCCGGAGGAGACGAATTGGTCGAGCAGCACCTGCGCGACGTTCGCGAAGTCGCCGTATTGCGCTTCCCAGATGCACATGGTCTCCGGTGCGTATACGTTGTAGCCGTATTCGAAGCCGAGCACGGCCGATTCGGACAGCGGGCTGTTATGCACCGCGAACGAAGCCTTGGCTTGCGGCAGCTTGTGCAGCGGCGAGAACGTGGCGCCCGTGTTCGGGTCGTGCAGCACGATGTTCCGGTGCGCGAAGGTCGCGCGCTCCGCGTCCTGGCCGGTGATCCGGATCGGACGGCCGTCCGCCAGGATCGAAGCGAATGCCAGCGTCTCCGCGTGGCCCCAGTCGACCTTGCCTTCGCCGCCCAGCGCATCGGCGCGGCGCTCTAGAATCTTCTGCAGCTTCGGATAGACCGTGAAGCCCTCCGGCCAACTCAGCAGCTCGCCGTTGATCTCCCGCAGCTGCGCGAGCGGCACCGCCGTCGCAGCCGGCTCGGCCTCTTCGTCGCCGGACGCCGGCGGCACTTGATGCACGGCCTCTTGGCTGTCCTGCTGCTTCAGCTCGTCGTACGCCGCCTTCAGACGTCCGACGACTTCGTTCTTCACTTCTTCATAGAGCGCGTCGGTCAGCTTGCCCTCCGCGGACATCTTTTGGAGATACAGCTGGCTGACGGTCGGACGCGCCTTGACCTTCTTGTAGATCAGCGGCTGGGTCGATTCGGGATCGTCCGTCTCGTTGTGGCCGTAGCGGCGGTAGCCGATCAGGTCGATCAGGAAGTCCTTCTTGAACAGACGGCGGTATTCGCTCGCCATGCGAGCCACCGCGATGACCGCTTCGGGATCGTCCGCGTTGACGTGAACGATCGGGATCTCGTAGCCCTTGGCCGGGTCGCTCGAATAGTGCGTCGAACGGGAGTCGAAGCTCTCGGTCGTGAAGCCGATCTTGTTGTTCACGATGATATGGATGGTGCCGCCGATCTGGTAGCCGTTCAGTTGGCTCAGGTTCAGCGTCTCCGTCACGATGCCTTCGCCCGGGAAAGCCGCATCGCCGTGCATGACGATGGACGCCGCGGCGTTCACGTCCTGCTCCGGATAGCCCGGACGGCTGCGGTCTTCCTGCGCGGCGCGCGCGAAGCCTTGCACGACCGGATTGACGTATTCCAAGTGACTCGGGTTGTTCGCGAGCACGATTCGCGTCTCCACCGTCTCGCCCGTCTTGATCGAGCGGTTGGCGCCCAGATGGTACTTGACGTCGCCGGACCAGCCGTAGTTGATGCCGATCGAGCCTTCCGAAGGAATCAAGTTCTTGTTCGTGGAGTGATGGAACTCCGAGAAGATCTTCGTATAAGGCTTGTTAAGCACGTGCGCCAGCACGTTCAGGCGGCCGCGGTGAGCCATGCCCATCGTGATGTGGCTGACGCCGTCGTTCGTCAGTTCGTGGACGATCTGATCGACCAGCGCGACGAGCACGTCGTTGCCTTCGACCGAGAAGCGCTTGGCGCCGACGAACGTCCGCTGCAGGAAGTCCTCGAACTGCTCGGCTTCCAGCAGACGGGTCAGCAGCTTGCGGCGCTCCTGGGCGTCCAGCGACTGCGCGGGAATGACTTTCTCGGCGTATTCGGTCAGCCATTTGCGCTCCTGCTCGTCGTGCACGTGGCTGAATTCGTACGCGATCGTACCGGTATATGCTTCTTTAAGCTTCTGAATCGCATCCCAACCGTTCGAGAGTCCGGCGGGCCCGCCTTCCCAGACCAGATCGGCCGGCATCGCGGCCAGATCGGCCGGCGTCAAGCCGAACGTAGCCGGCTCAAGCACCTTGGCGCTGGCTCTCGGTCCGATGTCCAGCGGGTCGATATCCGCGGCCAGATGGCCGTAAGCGCGGATGTTCCAGACCAGTTTGCCGGCCACGACCGCATTGCGGATCTGGCGGGCATCCATGGCGACAGCCGCTCCCGGCGTCGACGGGGCGGCTTGCTGAGGTGCCGTGCGCGGCGGTTCGCCCCACAGCTTGAACTGATCCCGGTATTCCTGCTCGACCGCATCGGGGTCGCGCAGGTACACATCGTACTGCTCTTGGATATACCCCAGGTTCGGGCCGTAGTACTTCTCCCACGGGTTCTGATGGTCGTGCGCATCATTAGCCATTGTGTGATCCCTCGGTCTTCTATAAATGTTGGGTGTTTCAAACGTCTGAATGCTTATCCTTGTTGATTATAAATCAATTGATCTTGCGATAAAAATAATCATTTCCTATCAATATGATCTCAAATTGAGATGAATCGAACAATAAGCGCGCGTACTTCTTGATTATGCGCCAAAAAACGGTATTTTATGACTTTCGCCGCCTGCATTGCCGCTCTTTAACAAAAAAACACCCCGGCAGCGAAGGAGGGAACCATCGCTGCCGGGACGAGCCCGATTGATTCGGTTGTTACATGCCGAGCCATTGCTTGAACATATGCTTCGTCGTATCGCGGTTGATGGCCGCGATGGACGTGGTGAGCGGGATGCCCTTCGGGCAGGAGCGCACGCAGTTCTGCGAGTTGCCGCAGCCCTCGATGCCGCTCTCGTCCTCCATGAGCGCCTCGAGACGCTCGTGCGCGTTCATCTCGCCCGTCGGATGGGCGTTGAAGAGACGAACCTGCGAGATCGGCGCCGGGCCGATGAAGCTCGAACGGTCGTTGACGTTCGGGCACGCTTCGAGGCAGACGCCGCACGTCATGCACTTGGACAGTTCGTAAGCCCATTGGCGCTTCGATTCGGCCATCCGGGGACCCGGACCGAGATCGTACGTGCCGTCGATCGGGATCCACGCCTTGACCTTCTTCAGCGCGTTGAACATCCGCTCGCGGTTGATGACCAGGTCCCGGACGACGGGGAACGTGGACATCGGTTCGAGGCGGACCGGCTGCTCCAACTGGTCGATCAGCGCGGAGCACGCTTGGCGCGGCTTGCCGTTGATCACCATGGAGCAGGCGCCGCACACTTCCTCGAGGCAGTTGGATTCCCAGCAGACCGGCGCGGTCTTCGTGCCGTCCGACTTGACCGGATTCCGCTGGATCTCCATCAGCGCGCTGATGACGTTCATGTTCGGACGGTAGGGAACCTCGAACTCTTCCGTATAGGGGGCGGCGTCCGGCTGCTCCCGGCGCGTGATGATAAACTTGACGGTGCGTTTGGCGGTTGCCGTATCAGCCATCGTTTAGCCCTCCTTCTTCTTGTTCGACGAGTAGTCGCGAACCCGCGGCTTGATGAGGGAGGTATCCACGTCCTCGTAAGAGATCTGCGGGCCTTCCGCCGTCCAAGTCGCCTTGGTCGTCTTCAGGAACTCCTCGTCGTTGCGGTCCGGGAAGTCCGGCTTGTAGTGCGCGCCGCGGCTCTCGTTGCGCAGGAGCGCGCCGACCGTCATCGCCTCGGCCAGCTCGAGCATGTTCCACAGCTGGCGGGTGAACGCGACGCCCGCGTTGTTCCAGCGCGCTGTGTCGTTGATGTTGATCTTGGTGTAGCGCTGCTTAAGCTCCTTGATCTTGCCGACCGTCTGCTCGAGACGGTCGTTGAAGCGAACGACGGTCATGTTGTTCGTCATCCACTCGCCCAGTTCTTTGTGCAGCACGTAGGCGTTCTCGGAGCCGTCCATCTTCAGGATGGACTCGTACTTGCCGCTCTGCTTCGTGCGCTCGCGCTCGAAGACGGACTCGGGGATGTCGTCTGCCGACTTCTTGAGTCCCTTGACGTACTCCATCGCCTTCGGCCCCGTCACCATGCCGCCGAAGATCGCGGACAGCAGCGAGTTCGCGCCCAGACGGTTCGCGCCGTGATATTGGTAGTCGCATTCGCCGCAGGCGAACAGCCCCGGGATGTTCGTCATCTGGTTGTAGTCGACCCAGAGGCCGCCCATCGAATAATGCACGGCCGGGAAGATCTTCATCGGGATCTTGCGCGGATCGTCGCCCGTGAACTTCTCGTAGATCTCGATGATGCCGCCGAGCTTGACATCCAGCTCCTTCGGATCTTTATGGGAGAGGTCGAGGTAGACCTTGTTCTCCCCGTCGATGCCGAGCTTCTGGTCGACGCAGACGGCGAAGATCTCGCGGGTCGCGATGTCGCGGGGCACCAGGTTGCCGTAGGCCGGATACTTCTCTTCGAGGAAGTACCACGGCTTGCCGTCCTTGTACGTCCAGATCCGGCCGCCTTCGCCGCGCGCGGATTCGCTCATGAGGCGGTTCTTGTCGTCGCCGGGAATCGCGGTCGGGTGGATCTGGATGAACTCGCCGTTGGCGTAATGAACGCCCTGCTGGTAGACCGCGCTCGCCGCGGTGCCGGTGTTGATGACGGAGTTCGTCGTCTTGCCGAAGATGATGCCCGGGCCGCCGGTCGCCAGGATCACCGCGTCGCCGCGGAAGGTGACCGACTCCATCGAGCGCAGGTCCTGCGCCGCGATGCCGCGGCAGACGCCGTCGTCGTCGAGCACGACCGAGGTGAACTCCCAGTGCTCGAACTTCTGCACGAGGCCGACCGCTTCCCAGCGGCGCACTTGCTCGTCCAGCGCGTACAGCAGCTGCTGGCCGGTCGTGGCGCCCGCGAACGCCGTCCGGTGGTACTGCGTGCCGCCGAAGCGGCGGAAGTCGAGCAGGCCTTCGGGCGTCCGGCTGAACATGACGCCCATCCGGTCCATCAAGTGGATGATGCCCGGCGCCGCTTCGCACATAGCCTTGACGGGCGGCTGGTTCGCCAGGAAGTCGCCCCCGTAGACCGTATCGTCAAAGTGCTCCCAAGGGGAGTCGCCTTCGCCCTTCGTGTTGACCGCTCCGTTGATGCCGCCTTGCGCGCAGACGGAGTGGGACCGCTTGACCGGCACGAGCGAGAACAGATCGACCCGCATGCCGGCTTCCGCCGCCTTGATGGTCGCCATCAGGCCGGCAAGGCCGCCGCCGACGACGATGATTTTTTGATTAGCCATTGCTGATTCTCCTCCCGATCAACCTATCATTCCAATTGCGATCGCCGCAGGGGCCGAAGACGCGAACTCTTCGCCGCGGAACGCGAACAACGACAGCAGGAACAGCACGGAGACGATGACGAAAATGCCCATGCAGATGTTCGAGGACACGCGTTGCGCACGCGGGCCGACCGTGATTCCCCAGCTGACCAGGAACGCCCACAGGCCGTTGGAGAAGTGGAAGACAGCCGCGATCACCGCGATAAAGTACATGATAAAGTAGCCCGGCTGGGTAACGATGCCGTGCATGTGCTGACCGATCTCTTCGTTCGTCGTGTTGCCGAGCGCCACTTGAACCCGCGTCTGCCAGACGTGCCAGAACACGAAGAGGAACGTGATGACGCCGGTGATCCGCTGCAGGACGAACGCCCAGTTCCGGCCATACTTGTACTGCCCCGCATTGTAGTTGGATGTAAAGGCGAGATACAGTCCGTAGATGCCGTGGAACAAGATCGGCAGCCAGATAATGAAGAGTTCGAGGAAGAAGATGAGCGGCAGATCATGCAAGTTCTTGACGCTCCTTACGAACCCCTCCTTGCCGTGCTCGAACGCGGAGTAGTTCGTCAAGGCGTGCTCGACGAAGAACAGCCCGAGCGGGATGACCCCCAGAAGCGAGTGTAGCTTGCGGGCGAAATACGAGTTACCTTTCATGTCGATGTGCGTTCTCCTTTCGATCCGTGCAATTGTCACCATTTCTACACGCTTTTTAGGTTACTCCATTTTCGCTTATAATGGAACTGCTTATTTATTATTAAAACTTATAACCAAACGACATAAGCGAGGAGAAGATGCCGATGCTTGAAGATATGAGAATGTTCGCGACCGTCGTGGAGCATACGAGCTTGAACCGCGCGGCCGAACGGTTGAACGTGACCCAGCCCGCGCTCTCGCGGCGCATCGCCAGGCTGGAGCGGGAGCTTGGCGTAGGTCTGTTCCGCCGCATCGGCAAGCGGCTGGAGCTGACGGCCGCCGGACAGCTGACGTACGAGTTCGCGCTGGAGCTCCGCCAATTCCACGGCGAATACCTGCAGCGCCTGAACGCCTTCAAGTCCGAGGAAGCGCCCGTCGCGACCATAGGAGCGAGTCTGACGACGCTGCAGACGACGCTGCCCGAGCTGATCACCGCGATGACGGAGAAACACCCGAACCTGGAGATCAAAGCCGTGACGGGCAAATCCCACGAGATCGCGACGCTCGTCAAGGAGCGGAAGGTCGACTTCGGCATCGTCGCTTCCTCCGTCGAGGACGATCCTTCCGTTACCAGCGTGCCCCTTTTCGACGATACGCTGATGCTCGTCCTTCCGCGCACGCATTTTATATTGGAAAGAACGCAGCTCTCGATGAGCGATCTCAACGCCCTCCCGATGATCCTCTTCGCTCCCGGCACTTGGTACCGCACGCTGACGGACGAGTTGTTCCGCCAATACGGCATCAAGCCGGACGTCCGCATGGAGATCGACTCCTTCGAGGCGATCGTGCGCCTGCTCGGCGCGAGCCGCGCGGGAACGCTCCTGCCGAAGTCGTATCTGCGTCCCCAATTGTTGGAAGACAACGAGCTGTATGTCGTCCGGATCAAGGAGCTGGATCTGATCAAGCGCACGACCTCGCTCATCTACGGGGATCTGGGCTGGCTGGCTCCCTCCACCCGTTATCTCATCGAGGAGACGATCGCTTTCTTCGCGCGCGGGGCGCGGCAATCTTAGCCCGGTGGGTAATCTTTCCGGTTCCAACGGCTTCGGCGTACATGTTATCCTCTTAACGAGCAAAATTCGCCGAATTCTGGGCGACTATGCCAATCCGGCCAAAACCGAAAGGTGCGGGGGACAGGAACGAACCGCGCAGGGCCGCTGCGAAGCATCCGCAGCCCGCGTCCGCGCTTGGGGTGAATCGTGCATCAGGCAGCGCAAGCTAACATAGCGCTGCATGCACATAGGGTTGAACTCCCAGCCCGAACCCGACAGCTAACCTCGCCGGCCACAGAGGAGGATCTCATCACGAATGGCTAACATCAAGAAGACCGGTCTGCGCGCCGCAGCGCTGGCCCTCGGAGCGGCAGTGCTGCTTCCGGCCGTGACAGCGTTTGCAGCCACCAGCTACACCGCCAAGGAAGGCGACACGTTCTGGAAGCTCTCGAAGCAGTTCAACGTACCGCTGGAGAAGCTGATGAGCTTCAACGCGGGCATCGATCCGCTGAACATCTACGGCGGCCTGCAGCTCACGATTCCGGCGCCGACGACCGGCGCGAACGCCGTGAACGCCAAACTGACGGCGGCTTCGGTCTCCGCGGCCTCGGTCTCCACGGTTGCGGGAGACTCCCTCTCCTATTCGAAAGTAGTAACCATGAAGGCCTCGGCTTATTCCGCCTCCGCCGAAGAAAATGGTTGGGGACCCGTCGATTACTTCGGCAACCCGCTGAAGCTCGGCACCATCGCGGTCGATCCTAAGGTCATACCGTTAGGCACGAAGGTCTACATTACGGGCTACGACTTCGACGGCCTCCCCTCCGGCGGCATGGTCGCCAAGGCGACGGACGCGGGCAGCGCGATCAAAGGCAACCGCATCGATATCTTCGTGCCGGGAACGCGCGCAGAAGTGTCGAAGTTCGGCTACCAATACGTTAAACTGTATGTCCTCAAGTAAAAACGGCATTGTCTTTTCGGAAGAGGCAATACGTTTATCGGCGGTCATACAGAAATGGTTAGGCGTATAACTTATACACACTGTATAACGAACTAAAACAGCCCGCAGCTCCAGCTGCAAGCAAACCCGCCCGGCCGCGGCTCGCGAGAGCCCGGCCCGAGGCGGGTTTTGACTTGTCCGGGACGGCTTCAATCCGGCATTCCGGGCTCTCGCCGCTCCGGCAAGCCCAGCAGCTCCGGCACCGTCACGAGCTCGTAATGCTTCATGCGGAGCCAATCGATCAGCTGCGGCAGCGCCTTGACGGTCCCGTATAAGTTCTGGCCTTGCCCGCCCCCCGCGTGAAGCAGGATGATCGAGCCCGGCCGGACGCTCCGGGTGACGTTGCCGAATACGCGGCTGGGGGGCAGCTGCCGCCAATCCGAGGAATCGACGTCCCAATTGACGACCGTATATCCGTTCTCCTTGGCCCATTCGAGCTGCGCGGCGCCGATCTCGCCGTACGGCGGCCGGATGAAGCGCGGCGTGAAGCCGACCGTCCTGCGAATCTCGCTGCCCGTCTTCTCGATCTGCCGCTTCACGGCCGACAGCGGCAGTCTGGATAGGTCCGGATGGTCGTACGAGTGATTCCCGACCGCATGGCCCTCCGCCACGATCCGCCGCACGAGCGCCGGGTGCTTCTTGGCCCGGCTCCCGACCACGAAGAACGTGGCGGGCGCCTTCTTCCGCTTCAGCACGTCCAGCACGAGCGGCGTATATCTGGGATCCGGCACGTCGTCGAAGGTCAGCGCGACCCGCATCGACTTGCGGGAAGCCCAGAGGACGAACACGCCCCGGTACCGCCGCTGCAGCTCCGTCCAGTTCCCGCCCGAAGGCCGCTTGCGCGCCTGCCGGCGCTCGCCGGCCATCGCCCGTTCCGCCGGCGGATCGCCAGCCGCCAGCGTCTCATCTGCCGTCTGCGGCGCGCTTGGCGGCGCCTCTCTCATCGTTCGCACGATATCTGCCCGCGGCTTCTCTTCCTCCGTCCGCATCGCGCCTGCCAACGCCGTCTCATGCGCCGTCTGCGCCGCAACGGCCTGCAGCGCCGTTGCCGGCGCTGTCAATCTGCTCCTCTGCTGCGCCGCATCCGCCTGCACTGCTGGCGACGACGCAGAGAACAGAAGAACGGCGCACCACCCGCAGGCGATACACCGTCTAAGCATCGAAGGTTTCTTGATGTTCATCCACTCCCCTATATAACCGGCGCTTTCCCTAGCGTGAGCGGTTGAGGGCGATCTCATTCGGAATTAGGAGAGATTGTTCGAAACTTCTTCGCGGGAAACGGCCAAGCCCAGCTTTTTGGCCCACCAGGCCGTCGTACTGGCTTGGATCAGGATCGTGAAGGCGATCGCCATGAACACGACCGCCGTGAGCTTGTCGCCGCCTGGAATGCCCCGTCCGGCGATCATGCCGGCCAGCGCCGCCGGAATGACGCCCGTCTCGCGCACCCAGAACATGAACAGCAGCTCCCGCCACGTCCACCGGGTCTTGACGTCGGGCAAGGCGGAGGCCAGCACCGCGAGCGGCCGCGCGACGAAGACCAGCGCGAGCACCACGGCGACCGCCGGCCAGAAGTACTTGGCGAGCAAGGCGAAGTTCACCTGGCTGCCCAACAGCACGAAGATGAACATCCGGAGCATCACCGTCGCGTTCTCCGCCACGTGGCCGAGCTCTTCCCGCTTGTCCTCCATCGGCAGGCGGAACGTATGCGAATTGCCCCAGACGATCCCTGCGGTGAACGTCGCCATCAGCCCGCTTACGTGCAGCAGATCGCCGAGCAGATACGCGCCGACCGCGAGCGCGATCATGGCGATAGCCGCATACTCCTTCAGGGCGCCCCATTTGACGTGCGCGACGAGGAAGGAAGCCAGCAGCGCGAATGCGAGCCCGACCGCCAGTCCCCCGAATGCCGTCTTAACGAAATCCAGCGCGATGCCCCCCGCATCCAGAGGCTTGCCTTCCACGATCACGGCCAGCAGCGCGAACGTCACGATCGAGCCGGTCGCGTCGTTGAAGGCCGACTCGCTCTCCACCGTCTCCCGCAGCCGTTCCTTGACCTTGACCTGCCGGAAGACGGGGATGATCGTCGCCGGATCGGTGGACGAGATGACCGCGCCGATCAGCAACGAGGTCGTCCAGTCGAGGCCGAAGGCATAGTGGGCCGCGGCGCCGCAGATCGCCACCGTCGCGACGACGCCGACGATGCTGAGCAGCGTGACGGTCAGCGCTACCTGGCGCAGACCGCGCAAGCGGATGTTCCGGCCGCCGTCGAAGAGGATCAACGCCGAACCGACCGCCAGGATGAGCTGGTTCGTCAGCGAACTGCTGGGTTCCGAGATCCAGTGCATGCCCGTGCCGAGCAACATGCCGGCGGCGATGAACAGCACGACGTCGGGCAAGCGCAGCCAGCCGGCCAGCCGGCCGGAGATCATGCCGGCGCCGAAGACGAGCAGGAGCAGGATGAGGAGATGATGCACCGTGTCCATCGTCTGAATGTCCAAGCGTTCCGCCCCTTATTGTCCGATCGAATGCTGGAACGATTCGATCTGCTGATTCGTCCCGATGACGACCATCACGTCCCGCTCCGCGAGCACGTCGGAGGCGGTCGGCGCGATGATGATGCCCTTGGGTTTGTTGATCGCCACGATGCTGCAGCCGAAGCGCCCGCGCGGATTCACCTCGGAGAGCGACTTGCCCGAGAGGCAATCCGGCACGTTCAGCTCGGCGATCGTATACTGCTTGGACAATTCGATATAGTCGAGCAGGTTCGGCGAGACGAGCTGATGCGCCACGCGGATGCCCATATCGCGCTCTGGGTAGATGATGCGATCGACGCCGATCCGCTCCAGCACGCGGCCGTGCAGTTCGGATACCGCCTTCGCCACCACCTTCTTCACGCCGAGCTCCTTCAGCAGGATCGTCGCCAGGATGCTCGCCTGGATGTCGTCGCCGATCGCGACGACGCCGCAGTCGAAGTTCCGCGCGCCGACCGAACGCAGCACGTTCTCCTCCGTGGCGTCCGCGACGACCGCGTGCGTCAGCACGCCGCTCATCTCCTCGACTTTCTCCTCGTCCCGGTCCACGCCGAGCACTTCGTATCCGAGCTGCATCAGCTCGCGGCCGATGCTGGAGCCGAATCGGCCTAAGCCGATGATGACGAATTGATTGAACTTCATGTTGGGAGCCCTCTCTCTATCCGATGATAATCTTGCCTTCCGCCTGTCGGTACAGCGCCCGCTCTTGCTTCGGCGACAGCGCGTAACCCAGCGTCAGCGGACCCAGCCGGCCGATGTACATCATCAGGATGATGATAATCTTGCCTGTGAGCGTCAATTGCGTCGTCAACCCCATCGTCAGGCCGACCGTGCCGAACGCCGAGGTGACCTCGAACAGGATCATGAGGAAATGATGGTCTTCCGTCGTGGATAGAATCATCGTTGCCGTGATGACCAGCGCGAGCGCGAGCAGCGTCAGCGTGAGCGCTTTGTTCACCCGTTCCTGCGCGAGCCGATACCTGAACATCACGACGTCCTCCCTGCCCCGGATCATCGCCCATACGGCCCCGAGCAGGGCGGCGAACGTCGTCGTCTTGATCCCGCCGCCGGTCGAGCCTGGCGACGCCCCGATGAACATGAGGATGACGATGAAGAACTGCGTGGCTTGCCGGAGACTCGCCAGGTCGAGCGTGTTGACCCCCGCCGTCCGGGGGCTGACCGACTGCAGGAAGGCGGATAGAATCTTCGTGCCAAGGGGTAGCTGCTTCATCGTGCCCGGGTTCGAATATTCGAATAGGAAGATGACGACCGCGCCGAACAGGATGAGGAAGCCGGACATGCTGAGCACGACTTTGGTATGAAGAGACAGCCGCTTGCGTTTGCCGAGGTCCGTCAAGTCCGAGAGGACGACGAAGCCCAGGCCGCCCGTGACGATCAAGAGCATCGTGACGATGTTGACCAGCGGATCGTCGACGTAGTCCGTCAAGCTGCGGAACTCGCCCATGATGTCGAAGCCGGCATTGTTGAAGAAGGAGATCGCGTGAAAGATGCCTGCGTATACCGCCCGTCCGGGACGCATATCGAACAGGAAACGGATCGTGAACAGCAGCGCCCCCACCCCTTCGATCGTCAGGGCGTACAGGACGACCTTGCGGACGAGACGGATGATCCCTTCCATGTCCGATTGGTTGAGCGCCTCCTGCAGGATCAGCCGTTCCTTCAGCGAGATGCGTCGCTTCAGGAAGAAGGCGAACAGCGTCGCCATCGTCATGAAGCCGAGACCCCCGATCTGGATGAGCAGCAAGATCACGATCTGCCCGAAGGTCGAATAGTGCGTGCCCGTGTCCACGGTCACGAGTCCCGTTACGCAAGTGGCGGAGGTCGCCGTGAACAGCGCGTCGATGAACGGCGTGCGCTCACCCGTCGCCGAGGCGATGGGCAGGGAGAGAATCTGCGCGCCGACCATGATGATCAGCGCGAACCCGAGGGTGAGGATCCGCGGGGGGGAGACGGTGAGCCATTTCACGACTTTTCTCAGCAAGGCGAACTCTCCCTTATCCAATGATGATGCGGCCTTCCGCGTAGCGGTAGAGCGTACGCCCGGACCGGGTGCCCAGCGCGTAGGTGAATGTCAGCGGGCCCAGGCGGCCGACGAACATCAGGACGGCGATAAGGACTTGGCCGAACGGCGTGAGGTCGCCAGTCATCCCAGCGGACAAGCCGACGGTGGCGTAAGCGGACATGACCTCGAATAGAATGATCAGGAAGGACTGCCGCTCCGTGACGGATAGGATCATGACCGCCCCCATGACGATCGCCAAGCTCAGCATCGTGACGGTAACCGCCTTGTTTACTTTTGACCGTTCGATGCGGGATCGAAACAGCACCACGTCGCTCCGGCCCCGCATCATCGACCAGACGGCGCTGGCCAGCACCGCGAACGTCGTCGTCTTGATGCCTCCGCCGGTGGAGCCCGGAGACGCGCCTACGAACATGAGCAGGATCATCGCGAACTGGGTCGCGTCGCGGAACGAAGCGATATCCACCGTCGTGATGCCCGCCGATCGGGTAGTCACGGACTGCAGCATCGCGGCGAGCAACTTCTCCCCGAAGCCGAGCGGTCCGAGGGAATCCTGGTTCGTGTACTCGAAGATCAGAATCGTGACCGTGCCGACGACGATCAGGAAGGCGGATACCCACAGCACGACGCGCGAGTGCAGCGACAGCCGCCGGCGGGTCCGGAGTTCGAGCAGATCGGACAAAACGATGAAGCCGACGCCGCCGAGGAAGACCAGTACGACGGACAGGAGGTTCACGTAGACGTCGCCGACATAGGCGGTCATGCTCCGGAACTGGCCGAACAGGTCGAATCCGGCGTTGTTGAAGATCGACACGCTATGGAAAATGCCGTAATAGATGGCGCGGCCCGGGCTCATCTCCTGCATGAAGCGCAGGGCGAACAGCAGGGCGCCGACCGCTTCGATGCTAAGGGCGTACAAGAGCACCCTGCGGACGAGGCGAACGATGCCTTCCAGCGAGCCTTGGTTCAGCGATTCCTGAAGGATGAGCTTGTCCTTCAGCGACACCTTCTTCCCCGCGAAGAGCGCGAACAGCGTGCCGGTCGTCATGAAGCCGAGACCGCCCAATTGCACGAGCGCCAGAATGACCCAATGACCGAACGCCGAGAAGTACGTGCCCGTATCGAGCCGCGCAAGTCCGGTGACGCAGGTCGCCGAAGCGGAGTAGAAGAACGCTTCGAGCCAAGGCGTCGTCTCCCCGGATGCCGAAGAGGCGGGAAGCCGAAGCAGCGCCGTCCCGATGAAGATGATCGCGGCGAATCCGGCGACGATTACGCGCGGCGGGGAAGCATAGAACCGTCGGAGCCATTTCTTAAGCAAGTCTTGTCACCTCATAGGTTAACCAAAAATTAGCGCAATCTCTTGTGCAGTTGACGACAGGACCAACGGGGGGCCGCTCCTCCGTTCGAAGATGCGGAGCGGTCGTTGCGCGGGCGCGATCGTTCCGCGCGGCCCGGTCGTCGCTCGGGCGCGCTCGGTTGTCGCCCGGGCGCGGGCGCGGCGCGTAACCGCTTTTTGGCGCATCAAAAAAGACACTGGAGCTCCAGTGCCTTCGCGCACACGAGTCCTGTTCATGAACAGCCTACGAGGTTAGCTGACGGGTTCGGGCTTGAACAGTTGCCCTATCCGGCGCGGCGGCGCGCTGCGGAATTCACCCCGGCACCTTGGCTCGCGTCGCGCGAGCGAAAGGCGCTTGAATCTGTGGTTCCCCCGTTTTCTTGCAGAAATTCGGCTGGGTAGTATGATGGATAATATGGAAAGAACATTACACCGCATTATAGTCCGTCCCAACACCGCACACAACAGCAAAAAACGCGAAATTAAACGGTAAAAGCGGATATACAAGCGTTTGGCTGCCGTATAAACGCATTTTTACGACGATTCTTCATCTTTCTCTCGATCTGGCATCAATTCATCGCGATATCATGTGATAAACGGGGAATCCGCTACGATAGGCCGCTTGTATGCGTTTACTTGAACGAAGAATCGATCGGAGGGTTCTAATTTGCTTTCTTTTCGTTGGTACGTAATTTCAGGGATTGGCTTCCTGCTCTTTCTCTTTCTCCAAGTCTTTCCGAATTCGGATCAAATATCGTCCTCCGGAGGAAATGGCGTTCTAGAGCGCGATGCCGCGCGCCAGCAAGCACTGGGCTATGCGGCAGAGAAATGGGGCATTCGGCCGGACGAGACTTCCCGCATCGTTGTCACCCACCTCTCCGACAGCGACACGGTCGGCTATCTGTCCAAGGAACGGCTATCCAAGGCCTATGACAAAACATGGGATGCGAAATTTCCGACGGATGTGTACGAGGTCGAGCTGCGCCCGGCCGGCAGCGACGAGCGGCTGACGCTGGCGCTGCATATGCAATCGGGACAGCTCGTCTCCTGGGATCGGGTCAGCGGCAATCGGGCGTCCCTCGGGCTCAGCAAGCGCCAGGAGGAGCAGTTGGCGGCGACCGTGCCGGCAGGCCGCGAGCAGACGGCGGCGGCGCTAGCCTGGGTCGGTCAGGCGGGCTACGATGAAGCCGAGTGGGAGCCGACCGGCGACGCGACCCCTGACGGGGCCGTCGTGCTGCAATCCCGCAAGAGCGAGCTAGGCGAGGCTCGATTGCAGCTTACCGTCAAGCCCGGCGAGCGGCTGACTTACCGTTATGTGCTGCCCGCCTCCTATACCGACTATATGGCCGGTCAGGAGAAGATCGCCGGGAAGCTGTCCATCTTCGGCTTCGTGCTGCCGATGATCACCCTCTTCGTGCTGGCGGTCATCTACGCGGCCACTTACAGCGGATGGTCGTCGTTCCGCCGCGGGATCTTCCTGTCGAGCGCGTTCTTCTTGCTGTACGCGGGCTTCACCTTCAATCTGAAGGCCGGTATCCGCGCGCAAATGGGGGCCGAGACGGGCGATGGCGCCGTCATGACGCTGCTGATCGTGAATCTGTTCATCTACGCCGCGATGGCGCTGCTGACGTACTTCAGCGCGGTCGGCGGCGACGGCCTGTGGCGATCGATGGGCTATTCCCTCTGGCCGCGTTGGCGCGATCCGGGCTTCGGGGCGAGCGTGCTGCGAAGCGCGGGCCAGGGCTACGTGCTGGCGATGATCCTGCTGGGGGCGCAGTCGATCATTCTAGTGGTCCTGCAGGCGCTGCTGGGCTCGTTCTACTCCTCCGACGCCTCGCAGTCGATGTACAACATGGCCTATCCGTGGCTGCTGCCGCTGCTCGGGTGGTGCGCGGGCATCTCCGAGGAGCTGCAGAGCCGCCTCTTCAGCATCGGGCTGTTCCGCCGTTGGTTCGTAGGCGGGGCGAGACGCATTCTGCGGCGCGACCCTTCGCGGAGGTCGGCGGCGACGCTCACGCTCATCGCGATGGTGCCCGCTTCGGCGATCTGGGCGTTCGGGCACGTCGGCTATGCCGTCTATCCCGTGTATACGCGGCTTATCGAGCTGACATTGATGGGCCTCCTCTTCGGCTGGTTCATGCTTCGGTTCGGCCTGCTGGCCGTCCTCTTCGCCCACGTCGTGCTGGACTCCACCCTGATGGGCGTGCAGATGCTGTCGGACGGCCTGTCCTCCGACAATTGGGGCGGCGTGTTCAGCTTCATCATGCCGGCGGCCGTCGGGATCATCGTCTGGTGGCTGCGCCGCCGCTTCCCGGGGCGTGGGGCGGCTGGGGCGAAGCTGGCGTGAGATTGGGGCGCAGGCCGGCATGTATGCGGGCGGCGGTATGGTTCGGTGCGGTCGGTAGGTGACTGTGAGGGCCTGAGCGCTGCCTAGGCAAAATGAATAATACGCAAAAGAGACGTAGCTGAGTACGTCTCTCTTGCATTGTGGAGGCGAAGACGCCGCATGTGGCGTACTGGGTACGTCTCTTAAGCCTTCCGGAGGCGAAGACGCCGCATGTGACGTACGGGGTACGTCTCTTTAGCCTTCCGGAGGCGAAGACGCCGCATGTGACGTACGGGGTACGTCTCTTTAGCCTTCCGGAGGCGAAGACGCCGCATGTGACGTACGGGGTACGTCTCTTTAGCCTTCCGGAGGCGAAGGCGCCGCATGTGACGTACGGGGTACGTCTCTTTGGCCCTCCGGCGATGATGACGCGACAAGGGACGATCCCTGCGGCCTCGTTCGGCCAATTGGGATCGTCCCTTGCTGTTCAACGCTCGCTCGTTTCCGATTCCTGCGCGACGGAGTCCGGCTGCGCTTCCGCAACCTTCGCCCCGTGCTCTTCCTCGTTCAGCGCCGCCAAGATCCGCGAGGCCAGCGCCTCCCCGATGGACAGCGGCTTGAAGTCCGCGACGGACGCCTCTCGGATCGCCTTGAGCGAGCCGAAGTGCTTCAGCAACTGCTTGCGGCGCTTTTCCCCGATGCCCGGGATCGCGTCGAGGCGCGAGGCGACCATGGACTTGGCGCGCTTCTCGCGGTGGAACGTAATCGCGAAGCGGTGCACCTCGTCCTGAATGCGCTGGAGCAGATAGAACTCCTGGCTGTCGCGCGGCAGCGGCACGATCTCCGGCGGATCGCCAACGAGCAGTTGCGCCGTCCGGTGCTTGTCGTCCTTCGCCAGGCCGCACACGGGCACGTCCAGCCCCAGCTCGTTGACGAGCACGTCGATGGCCGAGGCGATCTGCCCCTTGCCGCCGTCGATGACGATCAGGTCCGGCAGCGCCAGCCCTTCCTTCAGGACGCGCTCGTAACGGCGGCGGATGACTTCGCGCATCGTCTCGTAATCGTCCGGCCCTTGCACGGTGCGCACGTTGTACTTGCGGTATTCCTTGCGGTCCGGCTTGCCGTCCGTGAAGACGACCATCGCCGATACCGGGGAAGCGCCCTGGATGTTCGAGTTGTCGAACGCCTCGATGCGGTGCGCCGAAGGGATGCCGATCCACTCGGCGAGCCCCGCTGCCGCCTTCACGCTGCGCTCCTCGTCCCGCGCGATGAGCCGGAACTTCTCCTCTAGCGCGACCCGCGCGTTGTCGCAGGCCATGCTCACGAGTTGGCGCTTCGAGCCGCGCTTCGGCACCGAGACCTTGATGCGCAGCCAATTCCGCAGCGACTCTCCGATCTCGCCGCCTTCATCGACGGCATGCTCTTCCCCGGTCGCGTCCGAGAGATCGGCGAGAATCGCCTCGACGCTCTCCGCAGTCGTTAGGCCTTCTGCGTTCGCGCCCCGCTCAACATCGGCCTTCGGCGCCTCGCTACCCGCATCTGGGCCCTGCGCCGCGCCTGGCGCTTCGGCAGCTGGCTCTCCGCTCTCCGTCGTCGCGACAGACGTTCCCGTTTCCGCAGCCGCAGCGGCGGACGTCAACGCGCCCTCCGCCGCGGCCGACTCCGGCGCCGGCGGCAGCAGCATCTCGCGCGGCAGCGCGGGATTCTCGCTGTAATACTGCGTCACGTACGTCATGAAGTCTTCGAACGCCTCGCCGTAATAGGGGAAGACGGAGACGTGGCGCTGAATCATTTTCCCCTGGCGCATGTACAGAATCTGCACGCACATCCAGCCTTTGTCCACGGCATAGCCGAACACGTCGCGGTCCATGGCGTCCGTCATCGTGATCGTCTGCTTCTCCATGAGCGACTCGATCGCGACGATCTGATCCCGGTACTCGCGCGCCCGCTCGAACGCCAGCTCCTCGGCCGCCGCTTCCATTTTCCGCTGGAGCTCGCGTTTGATGTCGCCGTGTCCGCCGTTCAGGAACCGGGTCATCTCGCCGACCATCCGCTCGTACTCCGAAGGCTCGACCGGATACTCGCACGGCGCGACGCACTGGCCGAGATGATAGTACAGGCAAACTTTGTCCGGCAGCGTATTGCACTTGCGCAGCGGATACAGCCGGTCCAGCAGTTTCTTCGTCTCCTGCGCCGCATAGGCGTTCGGATAAGGGCCGAAGTACTTCGCCTTGTCCTTGACGACTTTCCGGGTCACCTCGAGCTTCGGATGCTTCTCGTTCGTGATTTTTAAGTAAGGGAACGATTTATCGTCCTTCAGCAGGACATTATAACGGGGAAGATGCTGCTTGATCAGGTTGCACTCCAAGATCAGCGCTTCCATGTTGCTGGCCGTGACGATGTATTCGAAGTCCCGGATCTCCGAGACGAGACGCTGCGTCTTCACGTTGTGGCTGCCGATGAAGTAGGAGCGTACGCGGTTCTTCAGCACTTTGGCCTTGCCCACGTAGATGATCGTGCCCTCGCCGTTCTTCATCAGGTAGCAGCCCGGCTGGTCCGGCAGCAGCGCCAGCTTGTTGCGGATGCGTTCGTTCGCGCGATCGCGATCCGCTTGCGATTCGGTATGAAGGGTATCCATCAATGCATGCCTCCCGCCTATATCGGACTAATCCCGCACCCTACATTGTACCACAAGAGCGGCGCGGGGAGGTTGTCGCAAACTTGTCACGCGGAAGCCTTTACAACAAAATGCGATGTTGGGTATACTAGGATTAACGATCGTGTCAGGAGGCCCCCCATGGAAAACGTTCAAGATCCACGGCAGCATATCAACGAAGAGCCGCGCGACGATCTGCAGGACCTTGTCTTCGGATTCGGCGGCATGTTCGGCTTCATGTTCATCGTGTTCCTCATCGCGGTCATCGTGAAGTACGTGATTTCCTAATCCGCACGCGCAAGGGTCCAAGCGAAGCATCCCCATCCGCCTATTCGGCGAATTGGTGGATGCTTTTTTCGTGTACCGTCCCCTCGGCTCCTCCCGCCGTTGACCTCCCCTGAACGCCCATTGCACCTCAGGACTTATTCGCGTCCCCGATCTTCCGCCTCCATCAAACCTCAAGTCCGCCCAACTTTGCCCGCTGCCCGACTCCCGCTCCGGCCACACAAAAAAAACCCGCTCGCATCGCGAACGGGCGTCCTTCCAGCTCAGCCTCTTGAAGAATCGAAAGACGGTTTATTTCGTCGTGGCGGTCCCGCCTTGGGGAACCTCCCGCGCGGCGCGACGTTCCGACACTTCGTCGAACCGGCGGCGTTCCGTCCGTTCGATCTGAACGATGCGTCCATCATGCACCACGATCTGCACGTTGCCGTATTGCAGCCCGGTGACCGCATCCGTGATACGCTCGATCCAACTTTCGTTCAATTCCAACGGCTTCGCCATGGCCAACCACTCCTTCTTTTTTGTGTCCCTTACTTGTGACGGCTTCGGATCAAATTGCCTTCGATGAGTCCTTTGATGACGAGCGTGACGACCGCGAGCAGCATGAGCAGCGACGCGACGGCGAACGAGGCCGTGTACTGGTATTCGTTGTACAGAATCTCGATATGGAGCGGCAGCGTATTCGTCTCGCCGCGGATATGCCCGGAGACGACGGACACGGCGCCGAATTCGCCCATGGCTCTCGCGTTGCAGAGAATGACGCCGTAGAGCAAACCCCACTTGATATTGGGGAGCGTGACTTTGAAGAAGATCCGCCATCCCTTGGCGCCCAAGCTCACCGCCGCTTCCTCGTCCTGCGCTCCCTGGGTCTCCATGAGCGGGATCAACTCGCGGGCGACGAACGGGAACGTGACGAACATCGTGGCGAGGATGATGCCCGGCGTCGCGAACACGACTTTGTAGCCGTGGTCGATCAGCCAGGGGCCGAGCAGCCCTTGGGCGCCGAACAGCAGGATGTAGACCAAGCCCGAGATGACCGGCGACACCGCGAAAGGCAGATCGATCAGCGTGATGAGCAGATTCTTGCCGCGAAATTTGAACTTCGTGATCGCCCAGGCGGCAGCCGCGCCGAACAGCGTATTCAGCGGGACGGCGACCAGCGCCGTAATCAGCGTAAGCTTCAGCGCGGAGATCGCATCCGGATCCGAGATGGCGGAGGCGTAGGCTTCCCAGCCCTTCTTGAACGCTTGGGCGATGACCGTGATCATCGGCAGGACGACGACGAGGCCGACGAACAGCAGGGCGATCGCGATGAGGACGATGCGGACGCCCCGCGATTCGTCCAGGTGCTTCGGACGCTTATCCGCGGACAGCTCGGTGACGGTCGTAACGGCTCCAGCCATGTCGATCCCTCCCTAAGCCGACCGCAGACGGCGGTTGGTCCACCGTTGCAGCGTATTGATGAGCAGCAGGAGCGCGAACGAGATGAGCAGCAGGACGAGCGCGATCGCGGTCGCTTGGCTGTATTCGTACTGTTCGAGCTTCGTGATGATGAGCAGCGGCGTGATCTCCGTCTTCATCGGCATGTTGCCGGAGATGAAGACGACCGAGCCGTACTCTCCGATGCCGCGGGAGAACGCCAGCGCGAACCCCGTGATCAGCGGCGGGACGAGCTCGGGCAGCAGCACTTTGCGGAACGTCCGCCAGCGGTGCGCGCCCAGCAGCACGGCCGCTTCTTCCGTGTCGGTCTCCAGCTCCTGGAGCACCGGCTGCACCGTCCGGACGACGAACGGCAGGCCGATGAACACGAGCGCCACCGTAATCCCGAGCGGGGTGTACGCCACCTTGATGCCGAGCGGCTCGAGCAGCGAGCCGATCCAGCCGTTCGGCGCGTAGATCGCCGTCAGCGCGATGCCCGCTACGGCCGTCGGCAGGGCGAACGGCATGTCGATCAAGCCGTCGACGATCTTTTTCCCCGGGAACCGGTACCGGACCAGCACCCAGGCGATCAGCAAGCCGAACACGACGTTGACCAGCGCGGCGAAAAAGGCGGTGAGCAAGCTCACCCTATAGGACGCCAGCACGCGCGCGCTCGTCACGGTGTCCCAGAACTGCGGCAGCGTCAGCCCCGCCGTCTTGATGACCAATCCGGCCAGCGGGATGAGCACGATCAAACTCAGGTACAGCACGGTAAAACCTAGCGTGAACCGAAATCCCGGCAGCACTTGTCTCCGATTGCGGTTAGTAGCCATGATAGTCGCCCGTCTCCCGTCGTCCGATTAAGAGCCTTTGGTGTAGATCTGATCGAACGTGCCGCCGTCCGCGAAGTGCTTCGCTTGCGCGGTCTTCCAGCCGCCGAAGTCCGCGTCGATCGTCAGCAGGTTCAGCTGCGGGAACTGGTCCTTGTACTTATCGGCCACTTCCTGCAGGCGGGGACGATAGAAGTTCTGGGCCGCGATCTCTTGGCCTTCCGGCGTGTACAAGTACTTCAGGTAAGCTTCCGCTACGTCGCGTGTCCCCTTCTTGTCGACGACCTTGTCGACGACGGCGACCGGCGGTTCGGCCAGGATGCTGAGCGACGGCGTGACGATCTCGAAGTCGTCGCCGTATTCTTTCTTCGCGAGGTAGGCTTCGTTCTCCCAGGCCAGCAGCACGTCGCCGATCTTGCGCTCGACGAACGTCGTCGTGGCGCCGCGGGCGCCGGTATCCAGCACGGGCACGTTGTCGAACAGCTGCTTCATGAATTCTTTGACCTTGGTCTCGTCGCCGCCGTTTTGCTTCAGCGCGTAGCCCCAAGCCGCCAGATAATTCCAACGGGCGCCGCCCGACGTCTTCGGATTCGGCGTGATGACTTGCACGTCTTTCTTGATCAGGTCGCCCCAGTCCTTGATGCCTTTGGGGTTGCCCTTGCGAACCAGGAACACGATCGTCGACGTATACGGCGAGCTGTTGGATTCGAACGACTTCTGCCAATCGGTTTTGAGCAATCCCTTCTCGGCGAGCGAATCGATATCGTACGCCAGCGCCAGAGTGACCACGTCGGCTTCCAGACCATCCAGCACTTTGCGGCTCTGCGCGCCGGAGCCGCCGTGCGATTGATTGATCTTGACCGTCTGGCCCGTCTCCTTCTTCCAATACTCGGCGAAGCTCTTGTTAAAGGCGACGTACAGCTCGCGCGTCGGGTCGTACGAGACGTTCAGCAACTCGACCGACTTCGGGGACTTCTCCTTGTTGTTTGCGCTCGGGCTCGCTCCCGCGCTTCCGCTCGGGCTTGCGCTCCCTTCGTTGTTCTTGCCGTTGCCGGCACCGCACGCGGACAAGACAGACACGATAAGAGCCGCGATAATCAATAGACGAATGGATCTCAGGTTACGCATCGGTAACACTCCTTCTCCGGTTATCCGGTGGTGAGTTTATGAATAATTCCTACCCGTTTAGTTGGTATTGGAGAAATCATAGCAGGCGGATAGGCTTAGTGTCAATAACTACCTCTTTTACAATATATAAAAAAAATTGATACTTGGGCACTACAAATAAAAAAGCGCTATACCTCGGCGGCAGCGCTTGTCCGATCTATCTTTTCAGTTGTACGTTCGATGGCGGGCGCGGGTTTCCCGGCGCTTCCTCCCGGCCTGCGCGCTGCCTTGTTATTCCGCCCCATCCTCGGGCAGCGCCGGCGCGGTCGCCTGCGGATCCGGGCTTGCCCGAGCGGGCTTCCCTGCTACCCTCGTTGGTTCTTCCCGCGCACGTGCACCACATCGACGAACGGCCGGATGCGGTCCATCAGCCGCTGGCCCTTGTGCATCTCTTCGCCTTCCTTGTGCGTGAAGCTGAAGTGCCGCTCCAACGCCTCCAAGTCGTGATTGGACGTGTAGAAGGTCGGCTTGCGGTTCATCCGGGAGTTCAGGATCGCCCCCAGCACGTGATCGCGCACCCAAGGGCTCAGGTTCTCCGCCCCGATGTCGTCGAAGACGAGCAGGTCCGCTTCCTTCATGAGCGTGAGCGTCTCCTTCAGCTTCTGCGGCTCCATCATGAGCGCCTTGGCGTCCTCCACGAATTCGGGCATGTAGACGATGACGCCGGACAGCCCTTCCTTGGCCAACTCATGTAACAAATAGGCGGCCATATAAGTTTTACCCGTACCAAAACTCCCCATTAAATAAAGACCCTTTTTCTGGAGGCCATTGGTTTGAGTAGAATACACATATTGGAGCAATTGGTTGACGGCCCGTCTGCGTTCGGGATCCAATTCCGCCATCTCTAACGGATCATATCCGTCCTTGAAGAAATCGACATCTAAGTAGAAGCTTGTTACCCGATTCCGCAACTGTCTCTCTTGCTCATAGGCGGTCCATTTACTGCATGCGGTCTTATGATCGTATACCTGCCATCGACCGTTCACTTCAGCGCAAGTAATGCGAGTAAAGTGACCTTGCATATCGTTCGGGCACCGCTCGAGACCCGGGCAGTCCCGGCAGTTGCGGTACTCGGTCGAGCATTGATGCAGACGGTTCAGATTGGACCGCAGCGCGGCTTCATCCAAGCCAGGGTAACGCTCTCTGAGCTTGGCCACCAGCGGGTCGCGCAGCACGCGTTCCGCCGTCCGCTCCGCATCCTGCATCGCGCTCGAAGATCCCTGCCAACGCCGTAGCGCTTCTGCCATGGATTCCATCTGCCTCTCTCCCTTCCTTGCGATTCAATCAATTACGGTTTTTCAATTTGCGAGCCAATTCTCGCATATTTGTTAATTCTTCTTCCGACATATCCGGTTCTGAGCCCCGGTCCTCGACGACCGGCATGGCCGGCTTGCGGCGGGGCTGGCCGTTCCGACTTCGCGATGAACCGCCGCCCATTCCCTTCGCGCCGGCCGCCGCAGGCTCTTCCTCCCCGCGCCGGCGGCGCTCCAACGTCTGATTCAGCTTCTCCTGCTCCCCTATGTACAGCACGGACTTGTCGAACGTGTCGATCCCTTTGGCCAGCATGTTGGTGGCGATCGAGTCGATGAAGCTCTTCGTCAGGCGCTGCGAATGGTTCATGCCGAGCACGTAATGGATGAGGACGTTGATGACGGGTTCCGGCAATTTGTAGTTCAAGTCGATGCGCTCGAAAATTCGTACGAAAGCGTCGGGCACCGTGCCGGGGAAGTACCGTTCGAGCATCCGCGTGTAAGGCTCTCTGCGGAGCATCTGGTTGTACAGCTCGACCGTCACCGAGAGGCCGAAGCGCTCCGGTACCGCCAGCGGCGGAACCGAGGAGGGCGCGTCCTCCGACTCGGACGGCGCCTCGTCGTTGCCGGATTCCGCGCGGTCCGTGCCGTCCGTCCGCGCGAGGTACCGCTCCCGCTCCTCGCCGCGCTTGCGGTCCTGGCGGTAAATGAGGTTGGCGCGCGCCTGCAGCTCGTCCCACCGCAGGGTGCCGTCCGTCCGGAAGATGCCGTCTTCGTCCAGCAGGCGGCTGATCTCCGGAATATCGATGTCGTATTTGTACGCCAAATAATTGATCTGCGCCATCGATTCGGGCGCGTGGCCCAGCCGTTCGACATAGCCGCGGTTGGCGGAGCCGCGCGGGAAGCGCAGCAGCATGTCGCTGTGGCGGATGCGCTCCGGCAGCGCCGGCTGCTTGCCCGCTTCGCGGGTCGGAGCCGTCTCGGCGAGCGCCGCCTCGAGCTCGGGATCGATCTTCGCCGGGTTGATCGAGAACAGCTCGTAGAACGGGACGGTCACTTCTTCCCGGTTCATGAACCGGGCCAAGCCGGCCGGCTGCTCGGCCACGAGCGATTCGCGCAGCTCGAGAAGCGCGGGCTTCCCGATCTTGTCCCGCAGCAGCAACGACAAATGCAGGTTCGCGAAAAATTCCGGGGGCGCCAGCGGACGGATCAGCACATATTCGTACAGCGTCTCCTCCGATGCGGGATCATGCTGCCGATACACCTGCAGCAGTCCGACCGCTTCGAGCTTCGAGGCGTGCTCAATGAGCGCCTTGCGACCGGCCGCGTTCAGTTCCAGATCGAGACCGAGGAACAGCTTGCGCTGCGATTCGGCCGGCGCGTACCCCGTCCGATCGTCTCCGAGGTGATGATAGAGCAGCAGATATAATCCGACGGCGAACGCGCCGACCATCGGTTGATAGAGATGCGTCAGCACTTTCCGTTCCAGACCGCTGAGCGCGAAGTCGCGATAAGCGGTGTAGCGGTGATTTTCCGTGAATTCGAGCCTATTCGACACACGCATGGCGGACTCGACAACCTTTTTTTCATAGAGTAGTCTTTCTATTGTAGCATAAACGGCGCCCCCGCTGGATGAGAAAAACCTGACCCCTGGCCAACGCTATGTCTATGAAGAGACAACCTTTAAGGAGATGAAGATCGACGAGCCCGGAACTTACACCCTTTTCGCCATAGCGGGCTTCCGGATCGGCGATCGCGGGTACGCGGTCTGGTCTGCCCCGGTGACCGTCAGCGTCGCAGCCGCGAAGGCTTGACGGCGGCCGTCCGGCTTGCTAGGATCAACGCATCAGATCCGTTCGATAGGAGGCCGCCTTGCGCATGACGACGTTTCAACGACAGACCTTTGGCGACGATCGCCAATCCAACGACCGGCTGCTCCTCGAGCAGCTGCGCCATCTCATCGACGGCGAGCCGAATCGCATCGCCAATCTCGCCAACGCTTCCGCGCTGCTTCAGACCTATCTGAGCGACATCAATTGGGTAGGATTCTACCTGCTTGATGGCGGCGAGCTCGTGCTCGGCCCCTTCCAAGGATTGCCCGCCTGCGTTCGCATCCCGCTCGGACGGGGCGTGTGCGGGACCTCGGCGGCGAAGGGCGAGACGATCCGGGTCGCGGACGTGCATCAGTTTCCCGGGCATATCGCCTGCGACGCCGCCTCCCAGTCCGAGATCGTCGTGCCGCTGCGGTCGGCGGACGGCGCGTTGCTCGGCGTGCTCGACATCGACAGCCCGGTGAAGGAACGCTTCGACGAGGACGACCAGCGGTTCTTCGAGCAATTCAATCAGATCTTGGGAGACGCGCTCTAACCCGACTGGCAAATGACGATATATCGAGTATGCCTGTCAGTTTAACGATGGGGGCGAATCGCGATTTACTGAAAAAACCACGCTGAAACATAGCGTGGTTTTATTTTGGAGAAATAGAACTCATAATCGGGGGATTTGTGCCATTTATGTCTGTACATTTTTGTGTCGCTAAGGCCAAAATGTGATCCGATTGCCGAGACGTTAACTGGGCTGGGTGCGAAGTCCGTCGCAAATAACCGAAATGATGCCGGTTGGCAAACTAGCTTCCCCGGCACTGTGTTCAATGGCCAGAAGGGTGCCTACCATCAGGGCTTTTATATGATCTGCACCGATATCCGCGCGGACGGAACCGCTCTGTTGAGCACGGGCGAGAAGCTTTGCCAGTACGTCCCGCAAATTGTTGGAGATGCCGGAAGCCACGGCCTTCATATCGATTTCTGAACCGGACAAGGCTGCCTTCAATGCTTTGTTCGCCGCTCCGCCTTCAATCACGCGAGTAATGTAATGAAAAAAAGCTTCTCCCGGATCATCGTGGTCGATCAATGATTCCGCATCCTCAACAAGCTTTTGCTGGTATCTCTGAATGACCGCTTCGAACAGCAACTCTTTGGTCGGAAAATTGCGATAAACCGTACCGATCCCTACACCAGCATGATGGGCGATTTCTTCGATTCGAACGGACAGCCCTTCCGCGGCGAAGAAGGAAAGGGCCGCATCCAAAATACGCACCCGGTTTCGCTGGGCATCGACGCGAAGCGATTTGGCGCGTTCAGTATCGAAGGTGGAAGCATTCTGTGAAAGACTGCTGCCCATTGGCGTGTTCGTATGATTTTCATTCATGCTCGAAATGCACCTCTTGTCATTCATCTTACCTGATCATCATTGTTTTTGACAAACGGAATCGATATTCCGTATTATTAAGTGGAATTTAAATTCCGTTTGTGAACTACAATCCAATGGAGCAAAGAGGTGGATAAGCAATGCGCATGAGTAAAAGTGTCGTCATTACCCGATATGGCCGGCCGGAGGTATTGCAGATCGTTGAAAGGCCGGTACCCGAACCGAAGCTGGGCGAGGTATTGATCCGAAATTTAGCTTCGACCGTATCGAGCGGGGACGTGTGGATTAGGAGTGGGCAACTGGCACTTCCATTTCACAAAAAAGCGCCAAAATCGCCTGTGACGCTTGGTTCCGAAGTGGTAGGCGTCATTGAGAAAACAGGAGCCGGCGTTTCTGCTTTTCGCCCAGGCCAGTTGGTCGCCGCGTTGACCGTCTCCGGCGGGGGATATTCCGAACATGCGTGCCTGGATCAGAATGAAATCATCGCGGTGCCCAATGGGATAGAACCCGATGATGCGACTTGCCTGGCACTGAATTACGTGTTGGCTTACCGAATGCTTCATAAAGCGGCCAAAGTCCGGAAGGGGGAATCAATCGTCGTCCTTGTGGACCGACGGAATGGCATTCTGAGATTCTGTGAGTCGAAATCGACGCTCCTCCGGCAGAGGGCGGCACGATTGGCTCGGGGACGGTTCAACGACAAAAAAAACCGATAGTCCCGCCCTGTCGGCAGTCTATCGGCTCTCCTATGACATACGCGATTCTACGAATCCTGGCGCAGCGTCTCTTTGCGGAATACCCACAGCTTGCTCCCGGTGTAGTTCACGGCGAGCGAAGCGAAGACCGAGAGGAGCTTCGCCGCGATCGGCGAGAACCCGAGTCCCTTCTCGAAGGCGAGCAGAACGCCCGTCGCGAACAGGAACGACAGCAAGTTCACGATGCCGAAGCGGATCAGCTCGCGTGCGTCGCGCTTGCCCCCGGTCTGGAAGGTCCATCGTTTGTTCCACCAGTAGCTGTTCAAGAACGCGATGAAGTACGAGATGAATTGCGACGGCGTGGATGACAGTCCGATCCCGTACACCAGGACGGCGAACAGGGCCACGTCGATCCCCGTATTCATGCCGCCCACGAGCGCGAACTTCGCCAGCCTTTTCCATTCCTGTCCCCGCATGCCGCTTGCCCCTTCCTTCAAAACCGTAGATACGGAAGCGTTCAGAACATCCTATATCCGCCTCTGCGCAGCGCGCGGATGGCCCATCCGCTCACCAGGGCGCCGCCGATTCCCGCCAGCAGCGGCAGCGTGAAGACGCCGAAGAACGAGAGCACGCTTAGCTCCGGGTCCCAGAAATACCACACGCTAAGCGGCAGTACGATAATGACATATAGCCACGTCGGCAACCACGTCGTTTTGATTAACATATTCAGGATGAAGCCGATCCCGAAAAACAGCACGAAAACGAGCAGCGTCCCCACGATTTCCTGTATCAACTCGCGCATGACTTTTGGATTCCTCCCAGGTTGATGTCCATCCTTAGTTTACAAGATCGCTTTCCCGCGAGTCAACGCGCCGATACGCGGTTTGCCCGGTGTTCGCAATTAGGCTAAAATGAGAAAAGCCCTGTTGACTGTAATGAAGGAGAGATGATGCATTCATGAGCGAAGCCGCACAGACGCTAGACGGCTGGTACGCGCTGCACGACTTTAGAACGATCGATTGGACGGCTTGGAAGGCGGCCTCCGAGGAAGAGCGCGAGACGGCGCGACTCGAGCTGTTCGCCCTCGTCTCGGAATGGGAATCGGTCGAGGAACGCAAGGAGGGCAGCCTCGCGCTCTATGCCATCGTCGGGCAGAAGGCCGATCTGGTCTTCATGCACCTCAGAGAGACCCTCGAAGAGCTGAACGCCGTGGAGAACGCGTTCAACCGCTCGGCCTTCGCGCGATTCGTCAAACCGGAATATTCCTACGTTAGCGTAGTCGAGCTGAGTAACTATATGGCGGCCCCGGGCGTGGATCCGATGCAGGTGCCGGAGATCGTCGCCCGGCTGAAGCCGACGCTGCCGAAGTCGAACCATATTTGCTTCTATCCGATGAACAAGCGCCGCCTGCTCGGGGACAACTGGTACATGCTCCCGATGGAGGACCGCAAGTCGATGATGCGCAGCCACGGCATGATCGGCCGCAGCTACGCCGGCAAGGTGAAGCAGATCATCACCGGCTCCGTCGGATTCGACGACTGGGAGTGGGGCGTGACGCTGTTCGCCGACGACTCGCTGCAGTTCAAGAAGCTCGTCTACGAGATGCGCTTCGACGAAGTCAGCGCGCGCTACGGCGAGTTCGGCCCGTTCTACGTCGGCAACCGCTTGACGAATGATTCGCTGGGAGCGCTGCTGAAGTAAGGCTCGGCCTATGCGATCGCGGATGCGGTTCGCGGGGATCTCCCTCCGGTCGCTGTTTTCGGTCCTTTGCCTGATCGAACGGGATAAGGTGGCAAGGCCCTCAAAAGGCGAACGCTCCGCTCCTCCGGGAGATGCCCCGCTACCCTTTCCGCTGCTTATTCCGCATACGTTCCCTTTCTCCTACCAAAAAGCCGCCCCCGTCAGCGACATGCGCTGCGAGGGCGGCTTTGTCTATCTCTATAAGGCAATGTTAGTCGTCGTCTTCGTCCAGCTGCCGCATCTGGGCTTCCCATTCGGCCCGCCGGCGCTCCTCGAGATACTCCTGCGTCTTGCGGTCGCGCTCGCGCCCCTTCTCCTTCAGCCGCTCGATGCCGGGTTGGATGAGCAGGTCGACCTCGGCTTGCACGATCGCCGACAGGTCGTAGCGCGTCTGCGACTCGAGGTAGCTCCCTACCTCCATCAGCGCGTTGTAGCGGTCCAGTTCGTCTCGGGTCAGCAGCCCTCGGACCTGCACGCTGCAGTGGCGCATTAGAGGAACTTGCCCTTGCGCAGGACGAGCGGAATGCCGCCGATGATGAACAGGTAGCGCAGGTCGATCATCTTCTTCAGCCAGGCCGCGACGCGACCCTTGTACTTCTTCCCGAACGCCATGCCGATCGCTTCGCCCTTGCCGAGCGACGCCACCGTGCCCTTGTTGCTGAACACGAACGGCTTCAGCGACTGGTTGCGGATCGATGCGACCAGGTTGTGCGCGCAGTTGACGCCCTGCTGCATCGCGATCTGGGCGGTCGGCGGGTAAGGACGGCCTTCCGGGTTGAACATGAGCGAGTTGTCGCCCAGCACGAAGATGTTCTCGTGGCCCGGCGCGCGCAGCACCTCGTCGACTTTCACGCGTCCGCGCATCGTCTCGAAGCCCGCTTCCTCGATCAGGCGGTTGCCCCGCACGCCGCCGGACCAGATGACGGTCTGCGACTTGATCTCCTCGCCTTCGCCGACGATGACGCCGTCCGGCGTGCATTCCTTAATCGCCGTGCCGATGCGGAACGTGACGCCCTTCTTGCGCAGCACGTTCATCGCGTACTCGACCAGCTCCGGATCGAAGCCCGGGAGCGCCGTAGGCGCCGCTTCGACGTTGATGACCTTGACCAGCGACTGGTCGACGTCGAACTGCTTGCACAGCTCCGGGATGCGGTCCGCCAGCTCGCCGATGAACTCGATGCCCGTGAACCCGGCGCCGCCGATGACGAACGTCAGATAGTCCGTGCGGTGCGGCTCGCGCTTGAAGCGCGCGAATTGATACTCGATATGCTCGCGGATGAGGCGAACGGAGTTGATGGATCGGATGGTGAACGCGTTCTCGGCCATGCCGGGAATGCCGAAGGTCTCGGACTCGCCGCCGAGCCCGATGACTAAGTAATCGTAGGACAGCGTGCCGTCTTCCAGGATGACCTTGCGATCCTGCGGACGAATCTGTACGACCGTGGACTTCACGAAGTCGATCTTGAATTCGTCGATCAGCTTCGAGATGCTCACGCGCGCGTTGTCGGGATGATCCGTGCCCGCTGCGGGCATATGCAAATGAGTCGTAATATAATGATAATCGTGTTTATTGACCAAGGTTACGTCCGCTTCATTATAATTAAGCTCTTTTTGTAGTCGAAGGGACGTCAATACGCCGCCATAGCCGGCGCCCAGGATGACGATTTTTGGTATGCTGCTCATGGTAATCCCATCCAATCCTAATGTGGTGTTTAATTGTGAAAAAATCCACAATGTCTACCGACAAGTTTCTCTCTTTGCCGTCACATGAATCATATCGGTTATGCCTTTTCTTTTCAAGGTTCATTTTCACAAAATCGTTTGGACATCTCCACAAAATTGCCGCCTGCCGAACCGCTTCTCGTTCACATCATTCGACAATTCCCCGTTCGGTATTCCTTTGCTGGATCGGCAAGTTTATAATGAGAAAAAGACTGGCGCGATTCGCGCATTGACGGAGGTGGCCGAAGGTGAGCCAAGACGTATTGGAGCCGGTTGACGTCGCCATAATCGGCGGAGGACCGGCGGGCATGTTCGCCGCCTTCTACGGGGGCATGAGGAAGATGTCCGTCACGGTGATCGAGAGTATGCCGCAGCTCGGGGGGCAGCTTGCCGCCCTGTACCCGGAGAAATACATTTACGACGTAGCCGGATTCCCGAAGGTGACGGCCCAGCAGCTCGTCGACAATCTGAAGCGTCAGATGGAGCTGTTCCAGCCGAATATCGCGCTCGAAGAGAAGGTTGTCGCCGTCCGCAAGCTCGACGATCGGCTGTTCGAAGTCGAGACCGACAAACGCGTTCACCAAGCGCGCGCCGTCATCATCACGGCGGGCGTCGGCGCGTTCGAACCGAGGAAGCTGGAGCTCGCCGAAGCGGCCGGCTACGAGAAAGAGAACCTGCACTACTTCGTCAGCGATCTCGAGCGCTTCCGCGGCCGCAGGGTCTTGCTCACCGGCGGCGGCGACTCCGCCCTGGACTGGTCGCTCATGCTGGAGCCGATCGCCGCCCAGGTGACGCTCGTCCACCGGCGAGACAAGTTCCGCGCGCACGAGCACAGCGTGGAGCTGCTGCACCAGTCGAAGGTGAACGTCGTCGTCCCGAAGGAGATCACCGCGCTGCACGGCGAGACGCGGATCGAACGCGTCACGCTGACCGACGTCAAATCCGGCGAGACGAGCGAACATGAAGTCGACGACGTCATCGTCAACTTCGGCTTCGTCAGCTCGCTCGGACCGATCGCCGAGTGGGGGCTTGCGATCGAGGGCGGCTCCGTCGTCGTCGACTCCCGCATGGAGACGAACATCCGGGGCATCTTCGCCGCCGGCGACATCACGACGTATCCCGGCAAGCTGAAGCTCATCGCGGTAGGCTTCGGCGAGGCGCCTACGGCGATCAACAACGCCAAGGTGTACGTCGATCCGGACGCCAAGCTGTCCCCGGGGCATAGCAGCAACCTGAAGCTCTAGTCGCGCCTCCGGCGATCCTACGCAGCTAGCGCGGGACGGATCCTTGTATGCTGAATCCAGCACAAAAAAGGGCATCCTACTTAGGCAACCCGGCCATGTCCGGTCCTAAGGAGGATGCCCTAGTGTTATGTCCCTTGTGCAATGGAATGGAAAATTTGACGTTCCCCTGCCCCGGCTGCGGCGAATCCGTCGTGGATGAAGGACGCGCCGCGGACTGGCTCGGGCCTTACGCTCCCTATAGCCCCGCGGAACAGTCGGCCGCCGTCTTGGACACGCTGCCGCCCGGCGCGGCGCCAACGGGCTGCCCGCATGCCGTCCGCTGTTCCGCCTGCGGGATGGCGTCTGAAGCCGTTGTGCGGATGTGGCCTTAAGCCGGCAGCTCTTCCCCGACCGACAGCTTCCTCCGCTTGATCTCCGCGCGCAGCATATACAAGAATTCCCGTTCCAATTGCAGGCGAACCGCTTGATGATAGGCCTCCAACAACAGCTCATCAGACAATAGCGGCAACATCACCCACACCCTTCCCTTCGCTTATCGGTTGATCCGTGCTCGCATCATAGCACGGCTGGGAATAAGTGGACAAGACTCGAGATTATCCACATTCCACTGTGGGCAACATGTGGGTATTCTGTTGAAAAATGCCGCAACACCCGTGGGATTTGGGGGATTTTGTGGACGGAGTTATACACAGGCTTCTTTCAGACGATTTCATAAAAAACTTTCATGGCGCATTTTGCGGCGATTAATCCTTTTGATAACGACTTTTGTCTCAGAAGAACGATTACTGCGGTCGCGTATTGACTTCTAATATCCAAATATGTCCCCTGCGGTCGATCCCGTAATCGTAGCCCAACTGGCCGATTCCCGGGAAGCGTCTCTCCAGTATGCCTGTCGCCACATGCGTCAAATGTCGCATTTGGCGTTTTTTGACGCCGACCAGACGCGGCGACAGCGACCGGCTGATCCCCTGCGCGGCCGTTAGCTGGCTTCCGCCCCGGCACAGATTGGTGACGAACAGCCCCCGTCTGGCGAGCCGTCCTACCATCGACCGGAACTGCCATCGGGCGCCGACCTTAACGAACTTCACCCGATAGTCGATCGGTCTTCCGCCGATCGTAGCCAGATGGATGCCTTTCTGAATCAGGTAGACCCGCCGCCTACGAATGCGGCCCAGATGCCGATACAGCGCGCCGAAGCTTCCGAACGTCCGCGTCCGGGTCATGTACTTGGCGGAGTACCGGCTGCGATGCTTCGTGACCTTGATCACGCCATGTCCGCCCGCTCCCCGGATCGGCTTGATCACCACCATGCCATATAAAGCCAGCATGCCCCGCAGGTTGCCGGGACTTAAGATACGGGTAGCGGGTATGTGCTCGGCAATCTGCCGGTTAGACAATAACGCGGCCGTCTTGACCCATTTGCTCGCCAGCATGCGCCCTGAGCCGTGATGCATCCGCTTGGCCCCCTTCTCCCGTGATATATCAATAGCATACTCGGGCGAAAAGACAGGTTCTTGGATGATTGCACTACGCAACAAGCCCGAATCGCCCCGATCCGGCCCAATTTGTCCGATGCGCAGGCAGCCTTATCCCCATCCCGCTGTGGACAACGTGTGGCTAATCTGTTGGCAAGCTTCACGAAGCTTTGGATGACGCGGGGGATTGTGGGGATGGCCTTATGCACAGCCCGCCGACCGGCAGAGGCGGCCATGCAAAAAACCTCCCGGATCCTTGTGCCGCGAGGCGCAAGAAACCGGGAGGTGACGAAGGCGATATTCTGGACGTCGCCGTGCGAACGTCTATCGGATTAGCACTCGCCGGCAGCCGCAGGCTTGCCCGCGTCGGTCGCCGTGCGGAACGACGATCCGCAGCCACACGTGGCGGTGGCGTTCGGGTTGTGGATGGTGAATCCGCCGCCCATGCCGGATTCCTTCCAGTCGATCTCGAGGCCGTTCAGGTACTTGACGCTCTCGGCATCCACGACGACCTTCAGGTCGCGGATCTCCAGCACCCGGTCGTCCTCGTGCTGTTCGTCGTCAAAGCCCATGCCGTATGAAAAACCGCTGCAGCCGCCTTCTTGAACGCCGATGCGCAGGAACAAGTTCGGAATCTCCTCGGCCGCAAGCATCTCCTGTATCTTATGTCCGGCCGTCTCGCTGATCTGAATCATGCACGGTCCCTCCTTCTTGCAATGAAGCGAAATGGAATGCTGTCTTTAGTATACTCCTCTCCTCGATTCCGCTCAAGGGTCCGTGCGGAGAAGCCGAAGGTGCGGGCTCAAGTGCCGTAGCCGGTACGTCACTTTGCACGCCTTTGCCACAGTCGGGCTCAAGTGTCGTACTCAGTACGTCTCTTTGTACGCCTTCCCCACAGTCGGGCTCAAGTGTCGTACTCAGTACGTCTCTTTGTACGCCTTCCCCACAGTTGGGCTCAAGTGTCGTACTCAGTACGTCTCTTTGCACACCTTTGCCACGTTTACGCCACGCCCGCCGCAGCATGCCGGTTCCCTTCCCCGTTCGCAACCTGCCCTTCAGACGATACGCCCTTCCCGCGTCTTGAAGTTATCGTCTCCAACAAACACAAAAACCGGACGCCTCAGGCGCCCGGTTCTTCTTCCTTCCAGTCTCCGTTCGCCGCGGCCGGCGCTTGAATCGCCTTCAGCTCGATCCGGCAGCGGAAGTTGCCCGTCTCGTTGTTCAGGAATTCCGCCAGTCTCCGGAACACGTGAGCCAGCTCCGGCCCCGTCGAGTCCGTATCCAGTCCGTAGCGGAATTGGTCGGCCGGCACGCCCTTGACCCGAAGCCGCTCCGGATCTTCGCGGCCTTCCGCTTCCCGCAGGCGCTTCCACTCCTTGGTCGGCTCGAACTTGTCCGCCCGCCGCACCAGTTGCTCATAGATATTCTGCTTTTTCAGCCACATATAATATTGAATCGGGTTCGACAATCCCCATGCCTGGCTCAAGTCTTTGATCGTGTAGGCGGCACGGTATTGCTGCAGCGTGGCGACCTTTTCGGCTTGCTCAAGCAACTCCAGCTCGGCAAGCGGCAAGATATCCGGTTTGTCCATCGTTGATCATCCTTTTCAGTTGGCTTGTCAATCCTTACAGTACCATAATTTGTTTATTATTCAAGTTGATTCCCACTTTTACATGCAATTATACCTGTTTATTTTAGGTTGCCGGTCCGCGGCTTGCAGTTTATAATGTGAACAGTTGTTTACGATAGGATATTTTCTGCGGCAAGCGAAAGTTATTTTTTTCACAAAGTGGGCGAAAGCCCCGGACGCATCGCTTTCCGGGCTCTTTCCATTTAAAAAGGAGGCAATCATCTTGACGCTGGTCATGGCGAATTCCGATCGCCGCATGGCGGAGATCGCGGACAAAGTCCGAAACGGCGAACGGCTCTCTCTGGAGGATGGCGTATATTTGTACCGCTCCGAGGATCTGCTCACGATCGGGCAGTTAGCCAACGAAGTCAATCTGCGCAAGAACGGCAAAAAAGTTTATTTCACGGAAACGATGAGCCTGTACTTCACGAACGTCTGCGAAGCGCATTGCGCCTTCTGCAGCTTCCGCAAGGACCAGGGCGAGGAAGGTTCCTACACGCTGACCCCGGAAGAAATGTTCGCTTACGTGGATCAGCACATCACGCCGACCGCGCGCGAATTCCACATCGTCGGCGGCCACAATCCGCACGTGCCTTTCGAGTACTACGTCGAATCGATTCGCGCGCTGAAGGAACGCTATCCGCAGGTGACCATCAAGGCCTATACAGCAGCGGAGATCGACTTCTACTCGCGGATCTCGGGCCTCAGCTATCGCGAAGTGCTCCAACGGCTGATGGCAGTCGGGCTTGAATCTCTTACCGGGGGCGGCGCGGAGATCCTCTCCGACCAATACCGGGAGAAGATGCGGGTCGAGAAAGCCGGCATCGCGCAATATCTCGAAGTGCACCGGACCGCGCACGAGCTCGGCATGAAGACGCCGACCACGATGCTATACGGCCCCGTAGAATCCGTGGAAGAGCGCGTGCAGCATATGATCCAACTGCGCGAGCTGCAGGACGAGACGAACGGCTTCCAAGTGTTCATCCCGCTCTCCATGCAGCCGACGAGTCCGAAGGCGGGCATCCGCCGCCGCAACTCGGCATTCGAGGACTTGAAGGCGATCGCCATTGGCCGCCTCATGCTGGATAACTTCCAGCACGTCAAAGCCTACTTCATCAATATCGGAACGCAATTGACGCAAGTCGCGCTGACGATGGGCGCTTCCGACGCGCACGGCACGATCGTCCGCGAACGCATTAGTCATGCGGCCGGCGCCCTGACGCCTGCGGGCATCACTAGGGAAGATTTGGTTTGGTTAATCAAAGGGGCGGGTAGAATTCCCGTAGAACGCGACACGCTCTACAACGAAGTGAAGGTGTATGAATAAGCGGTCCCGGGCGCCCCTTTGGGCATCCTATAGGAACCTGATTTTGAAGGAGACATTTGCGTGAACCATATCGTTATCTTGGGAGGCGGCTACGGCGGATTGACCTTGGTCAACGAGCTGCTCGAAGAGAATCTCCCCTCCGAAGTCCGGATTTTTCTCGTCGACCGGATGCCGTTTCAAGGACTCAAAACCGAATATTACGCGCTAGCCGCGGGAACCTCGTCGGATCTGGATATCCGCGTGACTTATCCATCCCATCCTCAGTTGGAGATCGTCTACGGCGAGATTACCGGCCTCTCCGCCGAAGAGCGGACGGTACATTTCGCGAACCGAGATCCGTTGCCATACGATTCGCTCGTCATCGCGCTGGGCTGCACCGACAACTACCACGGCATCGCGGGCGCCGCCGAACACTCCTGCAGCATCCAGTCGTTGGCGGCTACCCGCAAGACGTACCAGATGCTGAACGACGTGCGCCCATATGGGCAGATCTCCATCATCGGCGGCGGACTCAGCGGCGTCGAAGTGGCCGCCGAGCTGCGCGAGAGCCGTCCCGATCTGAATATCCGGATCGTGGACCGGGGTCCTAGCGTCATGTCGGGATTTCCTGGGAAATTGCAACATTTTGTCGCTTCGTGGTTCCGCGAGCATCACGTGGAGATGCTCTCCCACATCACGACGACGAGCCTCGGCCAGGGCGTCATCCACACGACCGGCGAGGACATCCTCTCCGACGTCACCGTGTGGACGGCCGGCATCCAGCCTGTAGAGCTCGTGCAGCAGCTGTCCTATGCCAAGGACAAGCAAGGCCGGCTCGTCGTCAACGCGTTCCACGAGCTGCCAGACGCGCCGAACGTGTTCGTCATCGGCGACTGCTCGAGCCAGCCCTTCTCGCCTAGCGCCCAGCTGGCCCAGGCGCAGGGCAAACAAGTCGCGCAAGTCATTCAAGCGCGCCTGCACGACAAAGAACCTCGCCTAGGACGCATCCATCTCCGCGGCACGCTCGGCTCGCTCGGCAAGAAATCCGGCTTCGGCATCATGGGCTCCACGCCGATCCTGGGTCGCGTGCCGCGCATGCTAAAAAGCGGCGTGCTCTGGAAGAGCCGCCGCCATTTCGGATAAGGTTCAGAGATCGTCCAAGAGCTTGTCGAGGGCCGCGCGCTCCTCGTCCTGCTCCCGGATCGCGGCCAGGATGAGATCGTACAGCTCGTCGGCCTGCTCGGCGACGACGGTCTCCCCGTTCACCATGACATAAGGGGATAGATAGCATTCGCCGCAATTGCCCAGACAGCCGTATTCGATCGTCTCGACGTCCGGCAATTCGTTCAGCTTCTGCATGACCCGATCGGTGCCATGATGCATGTTGCTGACGCAGAACTCTACGATGTGCATGATTTCTTTTCCTTTCCTCGATCATACGGAATGCTCGTATATCGGGCTTATCCGCTTCCGTATGATGCCGATAAATACCTGTCGTCCTCCTGCAAGGACGGCAAAACTGTTTTTCCTTGCCGACGTCCGTTTTATTTCCGACCATTTTGTACTATAATAAAGTTTGAAAGGAGTGGATAAACATGAGTGACCACGTACAAGAAGCAACGAAGTACGATGAAGTGCTCGAAGTGCTCGACAAGTTGCGTCCGTTCCTGCAGCGGGATGGCGGCGACGTCGAGCTGGTCGACGTAGAAGACGGCATCGTGAAGCTGCGCTTGATGGGTGCTTGCGGCAGCTGCCCGAGCTCGACGATCACGCTGAAGGCAGGCATTGAACGCGCGCTGCTGGAAGAAGTCGAGGGCATCGAGGAAGTCGTCCAAGTGTTCTAATCCCATCCTAGTGTCTCGCGCCTAACCCGGCCGCTCTAGCGGCCGGCTTATGGGGGCCCTGTTCGTACGGCGAATGCCGTCGGCAGGGCCTTTTGTCATGCGCCGCTTCGCTTGACGTTGCTGCGGATCGGATCGAGCCCGCCCGACACGTCGATGGTGTTGCCCGTCACGAAGTCCGATGCCGGCAAGCAGAGGAACCCGATGACGCGCGCGACGTCCTCCCCCGTGCCGGGGCGCCCGCGGGGAGACTCGTCGTCGGTGAAGCCCTCGACGTCGGCGATTCCCTTCTCCTTGTTGTCTCCCCGGATGTCCCCCGGACAGATCATGTTCACGGTCACGCCGCTCGCCGCCTCCTCCACCGCCAGCGTCTTGGTGAAGGAGACGAGACCGACCTTGGCGGCCGCGTAGGCGGCGCGATGCGGCCAGGAGCGCGCTTCTCCCGCATGTCCGAAGCCGAAGTGGATGATGCGGCCCCAGCCGCGTTCCCGCATGCCGGGGAGCACCCGATGATCCAGCAGCATCGTCCCCAGCAGATTGCCGTTCATCAGGTAATGGATGTCTTCGACCTGGTAATCCGCGAACAGCCGCCGTTCGCGGATGAACGGCCCGGCCGCGTTGACGAGAATGTCGACGCCGCCCAGCCCTTCCTCCACGGTGCGGACGAGCCGCTCCACGTCCTCGGTCTTCGCGACGTCCGCCTGCACCGCCAGCGCCCTGCGGCCCATCGCTTCGATCTCGGACACCGCATGATCCGCCTCGGCCCGGCTAGTGACGTACGTGATCGCCACGTCGCAGCCGAGCGCCGCCAGCTCCATCGCGGTGCGGCGGCCTAAGCCCTTGGCGCTGCCCGTGACGAGCGCCGTTTTTCCTGCGAGACCCAATCCGTCTCCTCCTTTCCTGATCCGAGCGCGACCGCTAAGACGGCCGTGGCCTATGCCGGTCGGACATGTACCCGAAGGCCGCCGTCAACGACCGATAAGCCATCTCCCAGCCCTCGTCCAAATCGTTCATATGATCCGCGATATTCTCGAGATGCGGGTGACCCTCTTGTCCTTGCATGACCAGCAGCAGATCGTCCTGCAGCTCCGCGTTCATATGATGAATCTCCAGATTGCGGCGCTTGCGCAGACGGCCGAATGCCGCCTCATGGCGGTCCTTCAACCCGTTCAATTCCTCGGACAGCGGCGGATGAAGGCCGTGCAGGCGCATATTGCGCAGTACGGTGAAGTAGGAGAAGTGCGCCTTCATCCGCTCCGTCTCCAGCGCCAGATAATCGTTCAGAAGGACGCCGAGTTTGTCCAGAAGCGAGAACAAGCGTATATAAGCATTCTTATCGTAATAAACGTGACGGTAGTAGTCGAGCCGCTCGCCGGGCGACATCTCTCCGATCGCCGGCTTCGTCACCCGCTCCGCGAAACGCTTAGCCGCATATCGGCTCTGCTCCAGCTCGTCGAGCGAGCGCAGCAGCCCTTCGGCCCGAATCTGGAACTTGCGGCCCGCGGCCGCTTCGCTCCCGGCGGATTGGCCGCGCTCGCGCATGCGGCGGATAAAGCGATCCATCCCCTGCACCGTCTCCAGCAGCGGGCCTTCCCATTCCCGCGCGGGTTCGCCGAACATCGCTCGCAGCATCATAGCCTCCAACGGACGGCGTGATTACTTCCTAAGGGTCGCCTGACTTCCGTCCTTCCATTGTAACGCAACAGCGGCAGCGCCCTCAACCGTTTAAGGTGAGCATGCCCATCGCGACGGCCCCCGTCAGGATGGCGCTCCAGGCGACGATGCCAACGGTCATCCAGACGAACAGCTTGACCGGCTTCGCGCCCATGGCGATACCGATCGCAGCCCCGAGCGGGGCGCCGGTAATGAGCGGCGACAGAAATCCGAGCCCCGCGACGCCGTACTTTTCCCAGATGCGGGTCAACCGTCCGCCGCGTTTCTGGCCGCGGTTCATGCGCCGCTGCAGCCATTCGCGCAGCGACTTGCCGAAGAAGATGACGATGGCCGCCGCCAGAATCGAGCCGACCGCGCACGCCGTGCCGATGAGGACGGGATGCAGGCCGAAGGCGAAGCCCAGCGGGATCGCCGCCCACAGTTCGACGATGCTGGTCGCGACGACCGTGACGATTTGAATCCAGATGTTCATACTGCTCCCCCTTATTCGCTTCATCCGATGTAATACGAATGGAACCGGACGAGGTTCCCGATCGCAGCCGATCCGCATATCGGACACGCCTTGTCGAATAAGCTGGAACGTCGCCGCCCGTACCGTGAACGACAGGAGGAATCGCCTTGCGCAGGACAGCGGACCGCCGCGCTATCGTCATCGTTGTCGTCCATGCCGGACAAATCAAGGAGTACGTGTTCTTCGAGGTGTTCGTCAGCTCGGGGATCTATCTCTATCTGAAAAAGCTCGGCTATCCCGAATGGTCCGCCATCGCCGGCAGCGCGGTCATCCCAACCGCACTGCGCAAGCTGTCGCAGCGGCTGCGCCAGCCCATCCGCAGCGCCCGCGCGCGTCTCGCCGCCCGAAGGGAGCTCCCCATCCGACCCTATCATCCTTCGCAGGCTTGATTCGGCGCCTCGCGGGCGGGCGGAATCGGCGGAATTTCCGCGGAACCCCTTTATTTTGGGCAAACAGCCGGACTATAATGGACATTGTGCGCTGCACGAACTACATCGAATAAGGGGTAGACCCATGAGCATATTATCGGTTACGAATTTGAGCCACGGCTTCGGAGACCGCGCGATCTTCAACGAAGTCTCGTTCCGCCTCCTGAAGGGGGAGCATGTCGGACTCGTCGGCGCGAACGGCGAGGGCAAGTCTACGTTTATGAACATCATTATGGGCCAGCTCGAACCGGATGCGGGCAAGATCGAATGGGCCAAGAAGGTACGCGTCGGCTATCTGGACCAGCACTCCGCGCTCCAGAAAGGCATGACGATCCGCGACGTGCTGAAGACGGCGTTCCGCTATCTGAACGACCTGGAAGCCGAGATGAACGGCATGTACGACCGGATGGGCTCCGTAGAGCCGGACGAGCTGGAGCGTCTGCTGGAGGAAGTCGGGGAGATCCAGGACATCCTCAATACGAACGACTTTTACTTGATCGACGCCAAGGTCGACGAGATCGCCCGCGGCCTCGGCCTCGCCGATATCGGCCTGGACCGGGACGTGCACGACCTGAGCGGCGGACAGCGCACTAAGGTGCTGCTGGCCAAGCTGCTGCTCGAGAAGCCGGACATCCTGCTGCTGGACGAGCCCACCAACTATCTGGACGAGCAGCATATCGAATGGCTGAAGCGTTACCTGCAGGAGTACGAGAATGCCTTCATCCTCGTCTCGCACGACATTCCGTTCCTGAACAGCGTCATCAACCTCATCTACCATATGGAGAATCAGCAGTTGAACCGCTACGTCGGCGATTACGACACGTTCCTCCAACAGCACGAAGCCAAGAAGTCCCAGCTGGAATCGGCCTACAAGCGCCAGCAGCAGGAGATCGCCGACCTGAAGGACTTCGTCGCGCGCAACAAAGCCCGCGTCTCGACGCGGAACATGGCCATGTCCCGGCAGAAGAAGCTCGACAGCATGGACGTGATCGAGCTCGCGAAGGAGAAGCCGAAGCCGGAGTTTCGCTTCAAGGAGGCGCGGACGTCCAGCCGCCTCATCTTCGAGGCCAAGCGGCTCGTCATCGGCTACGACGAGCCGCTCTGCCGCCCGATCGACCTGTTGATGGAGCGCGGCCAGAAGATCGCCCTCGTCGGCGCGAACGGCATCGGGAAGACGACGCTGCTGCGCAGCCTCCTGGGCGAGATCCCGGCCCTCTCCGGCAGCGTGGAGCGCGGCGACAACCAGTATGTCGGCTACTTCGAACAGGAGATCAAGGGCGGCGCGGACGAGACGTGCATCGAAGCCGTGTGGAAGGAATTCCCTGCGATGTCCCAGTTCGAAGTGCGCGCGGCGCTCGCCAAATGCGGCCTCACGACGAAGCATATCGAGAGCCGCATCTCCGTCCTGAGCGGCGGCGAGAAGGCCAAGGTGCGCCTCTGCAAGCTGATCAACCGCGAGACGAACCTGCTCGTGCTCGACGAGCCGACGAACCACCTGGACGTCGACGCCAAGGATGAGCTGATGCGCGCCCTGAAGGCGTACAAAGGCAGCATCCTGCTGATCAGCCACGAACCGGAATTCTACCGCGACGTCGCGACCGACATCTGGAACGGCGAGTCATGGACGACGAAGGTGTTCTAATCACACGTCGGCATGGGCTGCGTGCCGCCGGCGTCGGTATCGCAGTCCGTCCGCCGAACGAACGGCAAACAGGGATTGTCCCATCGTCATGAAGATGACGGATGGAACAACCCCTTGCCGTTTTTAGGATGGTTTGAATAGTTATACCGTGTACTGCGCGGAGAAGCTAGAAATACTACCCATTAAACCCCAAGGCTTGCAGTTTCTGCAGTTTTACATAAAATCCTTCCTTATCCATAAGCTCTTCATGCGAGCCCGTCTCAACCAATCTTCCTTTGTCCATTACAATAATACGATCAGCCTTCTTGATCGTCGAGAGCCTATGGGCTACAACGACAATCGTCTTATCTCCCCTTAATTTTTCCATTGTCTCTTGTATATATTGCTCAGATATGGAATCAATAGAAGATGTAATCTCATCAAACAACAAAATCGGTGCATCCTTTAAAAGAGCCCGCGCGATGGATATTTTTTGGCGCTGTCCTCCCGACAATTGCACTCCCCATTCTCCAACCTGCGTATGATAACCATTATGAAAATCTTTCACAAACTCAGCAACGCCAGCCTCCGAAGCCGCCTGATATACTTCTTCCTCAGTAGCATCACTGCGCCCTAGTGAAATATTTTCGAAAATCGTTCCTTCAAACAAAGGACATTCCTGTGGAACATAGGCAGTCAAACGCCTTACCTCATCTGGAGGAATCGAGGATATCTCTTTTCCCAACACGGTGAAGCTCCCTTTGTATTCATACAAACCCATCAAAAGCTTTAACAATGTACTTTTGCCGCTGCCGCTCTCACCTACAACAGCAAGCATCTTCCCTCTCGGCAGAGAAAAGGATATTTGATCCAAAACAGGTTTTTCATCGTATCCAAATGTCAGCCGTTTACAGGATATAGCATTTTCTATATCCATAACTGATTTAGCCTGGGCCTGCTCTAGATCCTCTCCCGGCAAGTCCACAAGCTCCAAAACGCGAACGCCTCCCATTAAGTTATTCTGCATATTCGCAATCATAAACCCAATACTGGAAAGCGGGTTAACAAGCATGCTACCCATATTTTGTAAGACGGGAATCTGTTCAATAGAAATGACGCTTGTCTTCCACAAAAGAAATCCTATACCAATACTAAAAAGAACAACAAAGCTGGCTTGAATCTGACCTAGCGTATTTTGTACGGCCGTTAGCTTGACCGCTGACATTTTCTTCGCTTGCAGGGTTATGCAATCCTTCTCATATCTATCCAGCAAAATAGCATTTTCACCGCAAAATCTTAACATCTCTGCATTTGAAAGCAAATCGGTCATGTCCATCACCGTTATGCCAACATGCTTTCTAGCGATTGCATACCTCTCTCTCGCCGGAGCGATGAACTTTATATTGATCCATAGCATCACCAACCCAAATAAAAGCAGAACAACTCCGCTAATCCAACTGACGGCGAAAAGAGTTACTATCGTGGCTGCCAAAGTAAATATCAAAGATAAAGCACTTTGCACTGTACTCTTGAAAACTTCTGACGCGGCATTGACGTCTCCGTCCAGTCTTACTAGTGCATCTCCTGAATGTCTTTTTACGATATGGCGTAATTTGGAATTAATCATACGGTCAAACGCCTTTAGCCGTATATCTTTTGTCGCAAGGTTGGCATCCCTGTTGGATATGCCCTTGCCGATAGCAACGATCAGCAGGATCAGCAAGTACAAGACAGCATATAAAATAATGTCTGATTTAGCCTTTTGGAAGCTTCCGGTTGCAACTGCGCCAAGTACACGTCCAAGCAGCAATGCCATGATCATATTTTCACAATAGCTAGACACAGATACAACAATAGAACCGGTAAAATAACTCCTTTTCCACGGTAAGATATAGGTTAACAGCCGCTTCAATTCTCTTTGGGTCTCCATTGTGCTATATGACTCGCTCCTTTAACTCTTGAAGTTTAAGCATTTTTCGATATTGGCCTTCTTGTTTGAACAGCTCATCATGGGAGCCGCACTGTACAATTCTCCCCTGATGAAGAACATAAATTCGGTCCGCATTTTTAATGGTAGCCATTCTGTGCGCTATCGTTAGGGACGTTTTCCCTTTTGTCAGCATGCGCAGGCATTCTTGAATCGATTCTTCTGAAACCGCATCCAATGCAGAAGTAGGCTCGTCCAACAAGATCAAATCTGCATCCTTGAGCAATGCCCGTAGAATGGTGATTCTCTGCTTTTCACCTCCGGAAAATTGAAACCCGGCTTCGCCTACACTCCCATCTAAGCCTCTTTCGCCTAACAAAGCTTCCAATCCAGCTCGCTTACACAGTGCCATAAGCTTTTCATCTTCTATATTCATGTGGTTTGTTAATAGATTCTCCCTCAAAGTTCCAGGGAATAGGTGGCTTTCCTGCCCGACAAATGCAATATTCCGGCGCATCGCTTCTTTATTCCAGTCTTCTATTGGATTTCCCATTACTTCAACGCTGCCGCTATCGGGAGTTATAAATCCGCAAATCAGTTTAATGATCGAAGATTTACCGGAACCGCTGGCTCCCACCAAAGCGACCGACTCCCCTTCACTGATTTCCATTGAAATGCCGTATAAAACCTCTTTTTCTCCAGGATAAGCAAAATGAACATCGTCTATTTTCACCATACAAGAATCTTTTTGATGACGTTTGGTTTCAGTGCCATTTTCTTCTTCAGGTAAATCCAAAAAGCCATATACCCGTTCACAAGCCACTTGAGCCTTCCTTAAATAGGCTACCGTATCCGGAGTGCCTTGAAGCCATGAGAAAAAACCGCCACCAATGGCCACAAGGGAAAGTAACTCGCCTTGTGTCAAGGTACCCTCAAAAATTCTAAACACTCCTAGAGCAATCATTACAGTTAGCGGTATGAAGCCGATAGCCTTGCCTGCCGCTGCTACATAAGCAACTGTCTTTTCATTTTTGATCGCTGCATCCGTTGCTTGATGTAATGCTTTTTCATATTGATTAGAAATCATCTTTTCTAATCGAAAAGCTTTTACTAGCGTAATAAAGTTAATCCCTTCTTTTGCTCTCTGTTGAGATTTTGCCAGTTGGCTTCTATAGACTTTTTCATTCCTTCGAACTTGCTTTGTCAAAAGAATACTAAATGGTAAAACGAGTAAGGATAATAAAATAAAAACAATCGTAATCTCAGGATCGACAGCCAGCATAAACCCTGTTACGCCAATAAGTTGAACAAATAAAGTGGTTACCATGGAAAGACCGTAATAGGTAAAACCATTGAGTGTATCCAGTTCCGATCCTAAATGAGAAATGATTTCTCCGCTATCATGGGTTTCCAAGTAGGGCATACTTAGCTTTGTGGTTTTTTTGCCGATAGCCAAACGCAACTTTAGGAGAACTTCTTCGGACATACGCCCTTTTGTGTAGGTGGATATGCCATGGAATGGCGACGCTAAAAAGGTAGAACCAAGCAATAATACGAAAGACATCATGAAAGATTCTTTTTGATAAATAATATCGTCTGCAACCGTTCCAATCATTTTTCTCATATAAAAATCCATAAGCAAATAAACAATGGTAGCCACGATACTTGTAAAGTACCATGGCCAACTTTTGAGTACATCTTTCATAAGACAGCTAACATAGCTAGGGTTGCCTTTACGAAAGGTCAATCATATCGCCTCTATCCCTTGTCATAAGTTCGAATGTTACAAATTCTGGAACATCGAGACGCGGTAAGCCTTGGAGAAGAAGCCCCGCCCTTTGAGGCGCATGGTACCGAAATTCCTAAGACTCAAGTTAAACATCATATACGATATATATAATATATAGAATATAGAACGTTTACAATACAAATTTTTACACGCTCCCCCTTATTCGGGCATCGTCGATAAATCGATCAGAACGGCCCCTCTTTGGGACATTAAGGCATTCACGCACAAAAAAACGGAATGCGGCAGAAAGAGCTTCTGCTGTATCCCGTTTTATAAACATTCGTTTAGATCCGCCCGATCCCGTATTCCTTCCAGCGGCGGTCCACCAGCTCCACGATATCCTCCCGCGGGAACAGCTCGTCCGGGTAGCCCGGCTTCATGCGCGCATCGATCACGATCGGCAAGCCGTAGCCGATATGATGGCGAGACGCGCGCGTCTCGGCGTACATGTCGTGCGCCGGGTTGAACCGCGTGAACACCGTCCACAGGAACTGCCGCTCGCTGTCCGCGATGCGCGCGTCGTCCGCGAGGACGACCATCGGCCAAGGGAACTCCCCGCCCGATAGCTGCTGCGCCAGCCGCTCCGCCAGCTCCGGATCCTCCGTGAAGGAAGCGCCGCTGACGACCAAGCAGCCGGGACAGAACGCGCGAATCTTGGCGATCCCCGGCAGGTCGCCGCCCGCATATTCGAAGGGCAGCTCGCGGATCGGATCGCCGACGCCCATCAATACCGCCTTGCTCCCGTGATTCAAGCGGCGTCCGGTGTAGTCCAACGTATCGTGCGACGTATTGTCGAAGATGAATAAGTCCTGCTGCGGGTCGAACCGTTCCAGTACGGTCTGCAGGAGCAAACGGAAGTTCTCCAGCTCGACCGGACGATCCGTCAGCATGAGGAACTTGGTCAGCGAGAGCTGGCCTTGTCCCAGGATGCTGAACGCCGTCACGAGCGCCTCGCGGGAATAGCTCTCCCGCACGACGGCGGCCGCCAGCGCGTGGAAGCCCGTCTCGGCGTACGTCCATAGGCTGCGCACGCCCGGCATGACCATCGGAAACGCCGGCGACAGCAGCCGCTGGAGGAACTCGCCGAGGTAGTAGTCTTCCTGGCGCGGCTTACCGACGATCGTCGCCGGGTAGATCGCGCCCTTGCGGTGCCAGACGTGATCGACGTTAAAGACCGGGAAGTCGTGCTGCAGCGAGTAGTAGCCGAAGTGATCGCCGAACGGCCCCTCGGGCCGGCGCACATGCGGCGGCACGCGGCCGGCGATGGCGAACTCGGCTTCCGCCGGGATGCGGTGGCCGCCGAGCGGGTCCTCGACCATCGGCAGCTTGCCGCCCAGGATCAGCGACGTCAGCAGCAGCTCCGGCAGTCCTTCCGGCGCCGGGGCGATCGCCGACGCGATGAGCGCCGGCGGCCCGCCGAGGAAGACGGTGACGGGCAGCGCCACGCCGCGCTGCTCCGCTTCGTGGTAGTGGAAGCCGCCGCCTTTGTGGATCTGCCAGTGCATGCCGGTCGTCTGGTCGTCGAACACCTGCATGCGGTACATGCCGAGATTGTGCTGCTTCGGATGCGCCGGGTGCTCGGTATAGACGAGCGGCAGCGTAATGAACGGTCCGCCGTCCTCTTGCCAGCTCGTGAGCACGGGCAGTCCCGCTAGCGGACGCTCGCGGCGGGAGACGCCGAGGACCGGCGCCGAGTCGGGCGAAGCCTTTTTGGTGCCGATCTTCAGCAGGTCGAACAGCATGTCCTTCTCGCGCCATAGCGCCGCGGGCGTCGGCGGCATGAGCGTATCGAGCGCCCCGACGAGTCGGTTCATGAGCTGTTCCGGGCGAGGGCCGAACGCCAGGTCCACGCGCCGGCTCGTGCCGAACAGATTGGTCGCGACCGGGAACGGGCTGCCCTTCACGTTCGTGAACAGCAAAGCCGGGCCACCTTCATCGATGACCCGGCGATGTATCTCGGCCAGCTCCAGCGAAGGATCGACCGGCACGTCGATGACGGCCAGGTCGTTCTCTCGCCTAAGTGTATCTAGATAAGGACGAAGCGATGCAAAACTCATCTAAACCCCTCCAGTGACATTAGCGGCGGGACAGCTGCCACGCGCGTACCGCGAGCAGACATAGGGAACTGAACAGCGCGGAGATGATAATGGTATGAAGCAAACTGGTGAAGACGTAGGCGTCTTCGTTGCCGATCGTAGCGGTCAGCAGCCAGCCGCTGAACACTTGGGATACGACGAGGACGATGGACGTAATGCCGATGCCGGTCAATTCGCGGTGGCCGTGCGTACGCTTGGCGATAAACGTGACGATGGCGACGATGGCGATCAGCAGGACGATCGCGCCCAGGCGATGTGCGAATACGATGCCCGTCGCGCCGGACAGCTCCGGCACGAACTGGCCGTTGCACAGCGGCCAGCCGATGCATCCGCCGGCCGAGTCCGTATGCCGGACGTAGGCGCCCAGGTAGACGACGCCGTAGCAATAGACGAGCAGCGCCACGATCCAGCCGAACACGCCGGGAGGCACGAGCTTGTCCGCGCCACCTCGCTTGCCGGCCGCGGCTGCCGCTGGCGCCTGACTTTCACGGACCCATCGCTTCGCCCAGGCATCGAGCAGCCAAGTGCTCGAGAAGGCAATCAGCGAGATGCCGAAGTGAATGGCGAGCACCGCGTCGGAGGTCGGCCAGACGACGGCCATGGCGCCGAGCGCCGCTTGGGCGATCGTGAACAGCAGCGCGCTGCCCGCGTAGAAGGTCGCTTCCCGGCTGCGGGGCTTCATCATCCAAGTGGCGACGAAAGTGGCGGCGACGAGCAAGCCTTCAAGGCCGCTAACGGCCCGGTGCGAATATTCAACCATGGATTCGAGCGTATAGGCAGGTACGAACTTGCCGTTGCAGAGCGGCCAGTCGGTGCCGCAGCCCCGGCCGGACCCCGTATTCGTGACGACGACGCCGACCACGAGCACCAGGAACATGCCGATGCAGGTCCATAACGTGAGGAGTCGATACTTTCTAGCGGTCATGCCCCATCCCCGATTTCTTTATGTGAAGTAGGCTCTAGACGGCCAACCTCATTATACCCAACCGCCCCAGACAAAGCCATGTTGAAAATGTGAACGCAGCCGCGTTCGTGAATGTTGTCACAAAGGATTCGCAATTGCTGCCCATTAAAAAAGCGCCCTCTCGGACGCTCGTGAAAATCAACCTTCTCAACGTTTAAACATTGGATGGATGGGGCGGTTGCGCGTTGTAAACCGAAGTCTTCTTGGCTGCGCTTACCATCAGCAGAATCCCGGTGATGATATGCATGATCATGCCGAGGAACGGAATCCAAGCCACAAGCGAAGTTACGATCCCCATGATGGAGCCGTATTTAGGTTCCTTGTTGCTAGAAGAAAGAACCAACGTGATGATATGTAGGACAAGCATTACAAACAGCGGAACATAAGAGGTGCCGATAATAATCAACCCTCCGAGTACTGGAATTCCTAAAAACACCTCTAATGCACCTGTAACCCATTTCATGATGCGAGATCCACTCAATATAAGTCCCTCCAATTTAGGTATCGTGTACCATTATTATACTAGTCCTCCTTAATTGTTACTAGTTTTATTTTCCTACTTTCCCCGAAATAGAACTGATCATATCGAATCATGACCATTTTTGACATTCAGTATGCCGCCATACAAATCAAACACCCCAACCAGGACGCGGGCAGCGTACCTGATCGGGGTGTTCCTTTGACGATGTTCTATTGTTACGATGTTCCGATGTTACGTTGTTCTGTTGTACCGAAATCCCGTGTTTCCGTTCCGAGTTCCCGACTATGTTCCGAGATCCGCGGTTTCGTTCCGAAATCCCCTGTCACCGGTCTCCTGACCTCGTGTTCCAGCGTTCAGGCAGCGCTGCCTTATGCCGTCGGCGAGATGGCTTTGGACACTTCGACCGCGCGGTCGAGAAATTGCTCGATCTCGTCGCGCGTCTTGCGCAGCTTGCTGACGAACCGGACAAGCTCGCGGCCTTCGCGGAACGCGATAAAGCTCGGGATGCCCAGAATGTTCAGTTCGCTGCACAGGTCCGGCAGCTCGTCGCGATCGATCTCGATCAAGGAGAGGCGATCGGCATAAGCCGCCTCCACGTCGGGCATGAACGGATCGATAAAGTGGCAGTCCTTGCACCACACCGCCTTGAATACCGCGATCGTCAAGCCGCTTCCGCCTACGCGCTCCCGGAATGCGGCTTCGTCATGAATCTTCTCCATGCGTTGGTCCCTCCTCGCGGGCCACGCGGCTTCGGCATGCCGGCTGCGTATCCCGAATTGCTTTTCGGTCATTATACGCCTCCGCGCCGGGGCGCACAAGGGGCGCCTACAGGTCCCGCGTAATCAGCAGTTCCTGCTCGCCGTATACGCCTTCTTGCAGCTTATACTCCGCGTGCAGCAATCCCAGCAGATCGTCCGCGTACGCATAGACGACGCCGTCCAACGAGACGAGCGGATACGTCCAAGCCCGATCGGTTCCGTTAACCGTGACGTTCGCCGAACCGACCTTTAGCGTCGCGTCCTGCATCGTCGGCTCGTCGTAGAATCGCAGCTTCTTGCTCACCGGATCATACGAGAGCGAGATGTCCATCTGATGCAGCGTCTCCCGCAGCGGGACGTAGACGCCGCCGTCCTCGTCGGTCGCGAACGGAACGCCCCATTCGTCGCTGAGCGTGAACGACTGATCGTCGATCTTCAGGTCGTTCTTCAACAAACCGTAGACGACGGAGTTGACGCTGAATTGCTTCACCAACTGGTACGGCTTCATCGCCGCGAGCTGTTCGACCGTGATCGCGTCGGCCGGGACCTGAACCGGACCGAGGGCCACTTCCCCATTCACGTTCCAGCTCTCTTGGCTGCTCCGAATCGTAATGCCCTTCAGCGGAATTCCGCTCTCGGCGAATGCGGCCGGCGCGACCTGGAGCTCAGTATCGGACTTGCGGACGTGCAGCGACTTGTCCACGTACAGGTCCGTCTTCAGGGAAATTCCGTCATCGAACGCGGTGGTCCAGGACGGATCCTGCTTGGCCTGGTCCACTTCATCGCGCGCCTCCTTCAGGAAGCCGAGCAGCCCCTGCACGCCCTCGTCGATGTCCGCTTCCGTAGGGAGCGCGTCGTCGGTCATGCCGAGCGCCAGCTTCACGTCCGGCGGCAGGTCCTTTACCCACTGCACGACCGTTTGAACCAGCCCCCGCAAGCCTTCCTCGTCTTGCGACAGCGATCCCAGGAAGGCCGGAACCAGCTCGCCCAGCTCCTTGCCGTTCAATTCCGCGTGAACCTTGGTCAGCTCCGTCTGGACGCCGTTGATCGGCTGCGAGGCAGCCTCGACCTGGACGACCGGCGGGTTCGGCAGATGCCCGACGAGATACGAGGCGGCTTGGCGCACCAGCTGCTTGACCGCCTCTTGCATCGCCTGTTCTTTGCCCGCGTCTCCGAACCCTAGATCGCCGAGGCCTGGAATCTGCCCGCCTGTCGCGGCCATATCCAACACGAGCGGACGCTCCGCTCCGCTCACCCGGAGCAGCATCTTCTCCTTGTCGGCTTGCAGGACGAACGGGATGCTGCCCTTGCCGAAGCTGATCGCGCCGTTCAAATAGATGCCTTTTTGCTCATCGGACTTCATCTCGTCGATCTGCAAGGTGATCTTGCGGAACCACTCGATTTTCTGCTTCGCTTCCTCGCCCGCCGCGGCGAGTCCCTCGTCGTCCCAATCGAAGGCCACTTCGATCGTGCCTCGCCCTTCCGACGACTTCACGTCCAGCTGATTCACGATCATGTCGTTCAGGTTGAGTCCCCCGACGGCCTGGCAGCCGACCAGCACGGTCAGCAGCAGCGCAGCGATGACGCCTCCGATGCGCCGCATGCGTTTCTTCTTCATTCCGCTTCCCCTTTCTTCTTGTCCTGCTCTCTCTCCCTAACGGGGCAATGCCCTTTCCGTGGAGTAAAGGATAATTCGACGCCCTATTAGGAAATCCTGCCCATAGGATACTGTTCGGCACATAAAAAGGAGGACCCGCCATGACTCGCGAACCATCGAGCAATAACGACACGTCTCGCCCGCGCGAACGGCGTCCGGGCGCCGCCGGCTGGGCGGACCTGTCGCGGCGTTTCGCTGACGGCATCGCCGCCAAAGCAGGCGGGTTGTGGGACTCGCTGCAGCTGGCTTCCCCCCGTGGGGAGCTGCGGATTCGCCGGGAAACGGCGGATTGGGCGGAGACGGAACTGCGCGCGCTGCTGCAGCGCGGCATGAGAGGCGCCTCGTCGGATTGGGACGGGACGAACGCCGAGCTCGTCCGCCGCATCCGCGAAGAGACCGATCGGCTGAACCGCAACAACGTGACGCGAACGGCGGCCTATTGGGCGATATATGAAACCTATCCGGAGCTGCACTGGGCGCTGCTCGCGCATCTGGTCTCCCGGAACGGAGGATGGAGCATGACGGATCTAAAGGGGCAATGGCTGCCGAAGCTGCTCGAGCCCGATGCCGCCGCAACGATCTTCGAAATGCTCGAATCGTGCAACGCGCTCATCTTCCGAGACGCGTATCCGCAGCTCATGCTGTACGCGGAGAGCCGGCGAAGCGGCAAGAGCCGGTTCGAACTGCTTCCCGCCTTCGGGGTATCGGCGTTCATGACGCCGTTCTGGGAGCGGTTCTGGATCGAGCGGGACTCCCCCCTGCTCACGGTCGCGCTCATCGTCAACGAGCAGCACGTGATCGAACGCCGGATCGTTCAAGATCCTGCGTATAGGTCCACTGTACTGGCATCTCTCGTCTTCCTTAGCCAACGATGGCTGCAGCTCAATCAGGTGGTGTTCCCGTTGGCGACGCCGCCGTCCGAGGAGTCTGATCCGCACGAGCGTGCGAACCTGCGGCTGGCCGGCCGAGTGCTGGAGAAGTTCGACGAGCTCCGGGAGCGGATCGCGTTCGGCAAGAGCCTGTATGCCATGCTGTACGCCTACCCCAAAGTGCATGAAGGCGCGCTGGCCTTCGCCAAGGCCGTCCCGCATACCGGCTCCCGCTCGGATTACTGGCCCGGGCGATTCGCCTCCGAGACGCAAACAACCGGCGGGCGGCCAGTAGAATCTGACCGCGCCGCCGGTTGGGGGGCGCTTGGGCAATGGCGAAGTCCCACGCTCGCCGATGCTTGGGGAGACCGGCCGCAGCGCCCGGTATCGCCAGGCGATTGGTTCGCCGATCTCTCCAGCCTGCGTGATCTGTACGGGCTGCGCCCGCCCCTCGTCATCGATATGACGCGGGAGCACGACTTCGGGCAGCGCAAGATGCAAGCCGCCGTCATGGCGAAGCTCGCCCTGCTCCCCGATGGGGGACGAGCGAACTTCGATTAACCCGCGCTTCGCGCCCTGGCGCGACTGAAGCGGAGGAACGGACGCAGCACCCGCCGGATGCGCGCCGGGTAGCTCTCCAGGTCTTCGGCGCGCAGAACGCCGAAGACGACGAGCAGCAGCGGGTAGCAGGCGAACAGGAAGAGACCCAGGATGCCGGTCGTGAACAGATACGGCCATTTCCCGCCGAGCGGCTCGAACAGCTGGATGCCGAAGTAAGAGATCGCCGAGCCGACCGTGACGAGCAGCGCGACCGCGGACGCGAAGCCCGTCCACCGGTTGCCCAGCGCCTGAACGCCGGTCAGAGAACGGATCGTCATCATGTTCCAGACCGTAACGAAGATGAAGCAGACCGACGTAGCGGCCACCAAGCCGTACACGCCGAAGAAAGGCGTCAACGCAAAAGTCAGGACGAGCTTGATCGCGATGCCCGTCAGCGTGTGCGTCATGGCCAGCCGCTGCCGGCTCAGTCCGTACAGGATCGAGTTCGACGTCATCATCGTGATCTGGAAGATCGTTCCGGCCGCCAGCATGCCCACGATCGCGCTGCCCTTGGGCGCGCTGAAGAGCAGGCCGTTCACCGGGTAGGCTCCGACCGCCATGACGAGGACGACCGGCATGCCGGAGAAGATCGCGATCCGCAGCGCCAGCGTCGTCTGGCGGCGGAGGCGCTCCGTGTCGCCCGACGCGAAGGCGGCGGCGATGACCGGCAGCAGCGAGGTGCTAAGCGCGATAGCGAGCACGGGTGGGATACCCGCGATCGATTGGGCGTTGGTGACGAGAACGGCCAACCAGCCTTCAGCCGTGTCGTGCGCGAACCGCCAGGCCGATAAAGGCTTCAGCGTCGTCTGATCAATGAAGTAGATGAGCTGAACCGTCATCGCCGTCAGCAGAATCGGAATCGATGTCCGGAAAATGGCCGCATAGATCTCCCGGGTACGCGACAATACCGGCGGGCTTCCCTGCGCGCCGCTTCGGGACGTCGTGCTCTCGGGCGCCATAGTGGGAGCCGGGCGATGACGATCGCTTTCCCTTAACTTATAGGCATACCAAAGCATGACCGCGAACGCGGCGAGGCTGCCCAGAACGCTGCCGAACGCGCCGCCGGCGGCCATCGTCTTGTTGTCGTAACCCCAGCTCTGCAGCGCGAACACGAGCGCGACGGCCGTCGCGACGCGGGCGATCTGCTCGACGATCTGGGAGACGCCGCCCGCCGTCATGAATTGGCGGCCTTGGAAATACCCGCGCATCATCGCGATGACGGGGAAGAGCAGCAGCGAAGGCGCAATCGCCCGGATGGCGAGCGTCGCGTCAGGCACATCGGACAAGCGCGCATACAAGGGCGCCAAGAGAAGAAGCGCCGAGGTCATGACCACACCGGCAAAGATTCCGAATCCGATGGCCGCTCGGTAGATGCGCTTCACTTCCGCTTCCCGTCCAAGCTCCAGCCGTTCCGACACCATCTTGCTAATCGCGCTTGGGATACCTGCCGTAGCGAAAACGAGCAGCAGCAAGTACACATTGTTAGCCAGACCGAACGCATTTTTTCCGATATCGTTCATCGCGTATTCCAGCGGCACCCGCTGGAATACGCCGAGCACGCGCGCCACGAGGGCGGCGGCGGTCAGGATCAGCGTCCCTTTTATCAATGAATCCTTCTTGACCATACTGTCCATTCATCCTATCGTTCCGGCACGCGCGCGGGCATGCCGGGCTCTTATAACAACCAAATGATAAAGATCGCGATCATCGCCAACTGGAAGATGATCTTCGCGACGGTGCTGGTGAATAGGCCGACGAGCGACCCCCACCCCACCTTGAGCGCCTGGGTGAACGACGAGCCCGCGAGCAGCTCGCCGAGGAACGCGCCCGCGAACGGACCGACGATCAGGCCGAAGGCGGGAATGATGAACGGTCCGACCATAACGCCGATCGTACTGCCCCACACGGATGCCTTGGACCCGCCGAATCGCTTGACGCCCCACGCGCTCACGACGTAATCCGCCACGAACAGGACGACGATGATCAGCGTCTGGATCGTCCAGAACCAGAACCCGAACGGCGCGAACGAGAAAAACAGCCCATATACAAAAAACGCCGCGTAGATCGCGAGCGCCCCCGGCAGAATCGGATAGATCGATCCTGCCATTCCTACGGCAAACAACGCCACTACGAGGACCCAGCCGAGAATATCCATCGGATCACGCCTTCAGCACGTAATTTTGAATGACGAGCGCAACGCCGTCTTCCTGGTTGCTGGCGGTGATCGCGTCGGCCTGCGCTTTGACTGCCTCCTGGGCATTGCCCATCGCGACGCCCAAGCCCACGGCCTTGATCGCCGCCAAGTCGTTCAGGCTGTCACCGACGGCGACCGCCTCGGACAGGTCGCAGCCGATCATCTTGCACACTTCCGCGATGGCCGTCGCCTTAGAGACGCCAATCGGGTTGATCTCGATATTGAACGGCGACGAGTTACTAAGCTCGAGGCCTTCCCACACGCTGATCTCCGACAGAACCTCGGCCAGCGCTTCCCTGTCTTCCGTGTAATAGCCGAACTTCAGCCAATCGTGCGCGTACGTGTCGCCGACCCACTTCTCCTTGTTGTAGATATCTTGAGTCGAATACGCCCAGAACCACATCTCCGGATACCGCTCCGCCAGCATGTGCAGCTTCATGACCTTCTCCGCTTCCAGCAGCGTCCGCCGGTGCAGCTCGTGCGGCTTGCGCCAGATCTCTCCTCCGTTGACGGTGATCATCGGCGTCGAGAGCGCCATCTGTTCCGCGATCGGCAGCGCGCTCGGGAACCCCCGCCCGGTCGATACGCACACCGTCACGCCCGCTTCCGAGGCTCGGCGTACCCACTCCAGATTGGCGGGACTGATCTCTTGCCGGTCGTTCAGCAGCGTCCCGTCCAGATCGAGCGCAAGCAGTCGGTATTTTCCCACTACAGTCGTTCACTCCTTATGCCGTTCGCTAACCTTGAATGCTACCTTGCCATTCTACCATAATTCCGCTTCGAGGACGATTTGGGCCGCCGACTACTGCCCGTTCTGCGCAGCCTGCTGCGTATCCGCCGGCGTCGCGGGCGCGCGCGGCCCCGCGCTCGTTAGTCCGACTTCCGCGTCGTAGGCGTCGAAGATCTGGCGGGCGATCGGCGCCGCGCCCCAGCCGCCGTAGCCGCCGTCCGGGACGACAACCGCGACCGCCAACTTCGGCTTGTCGGCGGGCGCGTACGCGATGAACACCGCGTTCTCGACGAACTTGCGCTTGCCTACGCCCTGCTGCTGGGAGGTGCCCGTCTTGCGCCGGAACGTGTAGTTCACGCCTTCGAAACCTTGCACGCCGACGCGATCCATCCCCTCTTCGATCACGTTCCAGTAGGCGCTTGGCAGCTTGACGGTGTTCAGCACCTCGGGCTTGTAAGAGGATACGGCATTCCCGTCGGTATCCGTGAGATGATCGACGAGCTGCGGCTTCATCCGCTTGCCCCGGGAGGCCAGCGTAGCGGCGTACTGGGCCAGCTGAAGCGTCGTATACTTGCCCTGCTGTCCGAACGAGGCGTAGATCAGCGCGGATTGCGCGCTTCCGCTCTCCGCCTCCTTGAAGTACTCCACGATGCCGGCCGATTCTTTAGGCAGACCGCTATCCGTCTTCACGCCGAGCCCGAACTGTTTCATGTAGCTGTCCCAGATATCTACGCCCTTCTTCCGGTCGCGCATGAACAGCTTGTTGCCGACGTTTGCCGCCATGAATGCGTTCGACGACTTGGCGATCGCCAGCATCGGCGTGAGATCTCCGTTAGCCGCACGGCTTGCATTCTGGACCTCCGTCTCGTGACCCTTGGCCCCGAACGGGAAGTACCCCGGATCGGACCAATGCGAGTTCGGCGTGATCAGCCCTTCGGCCAAGCCGGTCAAGATCGTGAGCGGCTTCTGCGTGGAGCCGAGCGGCACGAGCGAGGTCGGATGCTGCGCGCGTTCTTTTGGGTCCGTGTAAGGAGGGAAGACCTCGCGGATCGCGCCGTTGCCGATGAACGGAGAGATCGCCTGATATTCCTCGTTCGTCTTGATGCCGCCCTGCCAGATATTGCTGTCGTAGTCCGGCATGCTGGCCATGGCCACGACTTTGCCGGTGTCGACCTCCATCGCGACCGCGTAGCCCGTCGTCGGCTGGGCGTCCTTCAACGTCCTCGCCGATGAATTGCGCGTCGTCTCGATCTGCTGCAGGATCGCCTGCTGCGCCGTCAACTGCACCTTGCGATTGATCGTCAGATAGACGTTGTCGCCCTTCACGGGCTTGGTGAGCTTCTCATTCCCGACGATGCGGCTGTCCCGGTTGACCTGGTAGGACTTGTAGCCGTTGCGGCCGCGCAGCTCGTTCTGCAACATGAGTTCGATGCCGTCGTAACCGACTTCCTCCGTGTCCAGGTATTTGAGTCCGGGATCGTCCTGGTTTTCGTTGATCTTCTTGTAGAAATCGAGATTCTCCTTCGCGCCCTTCATCTTGTTCATATAGCCGACCAACTGGACGGCGACGCGATCCGGACTGTACTGGCGGATGCTCTCCTCGACGACCTCGATGCCCGGGAACTCGTCCCGATGCTCGCTGAGATAGGCGATCTCATCATCGGTCAGTCCCGTCTTCAGACGGCGCTGCTGGTATGGCCAGTGCACCCTCCCGTCAAAATCCATCGCCTGGAACACTTCGTCCGCCGTCAGCTTCTCCTTGACCTGGACCCCGTACTTGTCGAACACGGCGACGAGCCGTTTGGCCATGTCTCTACCATCCTCTTCCTTCGTCCCGGACTTCAATGTGTAGTAGAGCGATTGGGTCGAGACGGAGTAGGCGATGGCTTGCCCCTTCGAGTCGTATATATTGCCGCGGATCGGGGGAATGGAGACGCCCGCGGTCGTGAGCCTGTCCTTGCGCGCCTGGAGGCTGGGTCCCTCTACGAACTGCAGGTAGGCAAGACGGACGATCAGCAGCGAGAACAACGCGAACGTGAGCATGAAAAATACGTTCAGCCGAAAGCTGAAATGAATCCGTTTGCGAATTTCCTTTTTCCTGGCTTGCTCCGTCTTCGTGCCGCTCATCGCGTTTCCTCCCAAGATTAACCAATGATTTTATTTTATCATAATCTAGCATTCGCTAGTGCGGGACCGCGACTGCCGGAAGAGAAAGATTTCGTTTCTGCAAACCGACTGACAGCCCGTACGGGCGAGTCTATGGCGCGTACGCGGTCCTTACCTCGGGGTTTAGCCATAACGTCAATGATTAGACGAACGATACATCGCCCAGGTTTAGCAAATAGTTAAAAATTACCTTGTACGTTTCCGACACGCTACTCCGCATGAAAGGAACGGGATCGGCCGTTGGGCAAGCGGAGGATCTGCACTCCCAGCAACGATAAAAAGTATCGTTACACCGGCGACCGAAGCGGCTTCATCCCCTGCAACGACAAAAAGTATCGTTACAGCGGCGACCGAAGCGGCTTCATCCCCTGCAACGATAAAAAGTATCGTTACAGCGGCGACCGAAGCTGCTTCATCCCCTGCAACGATAAAAAGTATCGTTACACCGGCGACCGAAGCGGCTTCATCCTCTGCAACGATAAAAAGTATCGTTACAGCGTTTAAAGGAGCTGTTCGAGCGATCACGTCGCCGTCAGGATGAAAAAAAATGACTGCCCCGGTCCGAATCTCCGCAAAATTACAAAAAAAATCCCGCCGGTTCTCGAGGAACCGCGGGATTTTTGCAGTTGTTTAGCGCGATCTTGCGTGTTCTGACGTTCTCTAGCCTGATCTTGCGTGCTCTGACTTATACTTGTCTGATCTTCCGTGATCTGACGTTTACTTGTCTGACCTTGCGTGCTCTGACGTTCTCTAGCCTGATCTTGCGTGCTCTGACGTTTTGTTGCGTGGTTGATCGCCATCTTGCGTGGCTTGCGCATGGCTCAGGCGCTGTCTTGCCCGTTACCCGGCGCGTTGCCTCGTCGAGTCTTCTCGCGGGTCGGCCTAATTGCCCGACCCGCGCGGGCCGGAGTCGGTCAGGCCGACGGTCGCGTCGTAGGCGTCGAAGATCTTGCGCGCGATCGGCGCCGCGCCCCAGCCGCCGTAGCCGCCTTCGGGCACGACGACCGCGACCGCCAGCTTCGGATCGTTGGCCGGCGCGTACGCGATGAACACCGCGTTCTCGACGCGGCCGCCGCCGACGTCCTGCTCGGACGTCCCCGTCTTCCGGTTGAAGCTGTACGGGAAGCCGTCGAAGCCCTGCACTTTAACTTGGGACATGCCCGACTCGACCGTCTTCCAGTAAGAATCCGGGAACGAGATCGTGTTCAGCACTTCCTTCTGATAAGGCTGAACGAGGTTGCCGTCCGCATCCTCGATGCGATCGACGAACTGCGGCTTGAGCCGCGTTCCGCGGCTCGCCAGCGTCGTCGCGTACTGGGCGAGCTGAAGCGCGGTATACCGTCCCTGCTGCCCGAAGGACGCGTAGATGAGCGCCGACTGCGAACTGCCCCGCTTGGACTCGATGTAGTAGTTGATCGAACCCTTCGATTCGCCGGGCAGACCGCTGCCCGTCTTGACGCCGAGTCCGAACTCCTTCATGTACTTGTCCCAGACGTCCAGCCCTTTGGAGCCGTCGCGCATGTACAGCGCGTTGCCGACCATCTTGGCCATGTAGGCGTTCGAGGACTTCGCGATCGCGGTCGTGGGATACAGCGTCCCGTTCGCCGCGCTGTGCGCGTTGCGCACCCGGGTCTCGTGGCCCTGGCGTCCGAATTCGAAGTAGCCCGGGTCGCTCATGCTGGAGCCGGTCGTGATCAGCTTCTCGTTCAAGCCGAGCAGGATCGTCAGCGGCTTCTGGGTCGACCCGAGGTTGACGAGCGACGAAGGGTGCTTCATCCGCTCCTTCTCGTCCTCGTACGGCGCCTGCACCTCGCGGATCGCCCCGTTGCTCAGGTAGTACTTGAACTCCTGATAGTTCTTGCCGCTGATGCCGCCCTGCCAGACATTCGGATCGTAGTCCGGCATGCTCGCCATCGCGACCACCTTGCCCGTCTTGACTTCCATGGCGACCGCATAGCCGGTCTTGGCGTTGGGCGCCCGCTCCGACTTGTTCGACGAGGTGCGGATCTTCTGCAAGTGCGAGGTGATCGCTTCCTGCGTCGCGAGCTGCACGTCGCGGTTGATCGTGAGGAACAGATTGTCGCCCTTGACCGGCTTGGTCAGCTGCATCGGCCCGATGATCTGGCTCTGATTGTTGACCGGATACGTCTTCAGACCGTTGCGCCCGCGCAGCTCCTCTTGGTACATGAGCTCGATGCCGTCGAAGCCGACTTCTTCCGAGTCCAGGTACTTGAGCGTCGCGTCGTTCTGGTCCTTGTTGATGTTCTTGTAGAAATCCAGCGAGGTCGCCCCGGCCAGCTGCTTCATGTAGCCGACCAGTTGAACCGATACTTTGTCCTCGCTGTACTGGCGGATGCTCTCTTCCACGATATCGATGCCCTTGAACGTGTCCCGGTGCTCGCTGAAGTAGGCGATCTCCTTCTGCGTCAAGCCCGACTTGATCCGGCGCTGCTGGTAGGGCAGATGCACCTTGCCGCCGAAGTCCATATCGTCGTAGATCTCGTCGGCCGTCAGCGGCTCGAGCTTCGGATCGCCGTATTCGGCGAAGATGGCGGCCAGCTTCACGGCCAGCGTCTGTCCCTGCTCCTTCTTCGTGCCCGGCTCCAACGTGTAGTAGAGCGACTGGGTCGAAGTCGAATAGGCGATTGGCTGCCCTTTGGAGTCGTAGATGTTGCCCCGGATCGGCGGGATGGAGACGTTGCGGTGGCCGATCTGCTGCTCCCGCTCCTTCAATGACGGGCCCTCCACGAACTGCAAGTAAGCGAGCCGCACGATCAATAGCGAGAATAGGAAAAAGATCGAGAAAAAAAACAAATTCAATCTGACGCTGAAATGACGGCGGTTGCGAAGCTCGCGTTTCTGCGCTTCTTCCGTCAGTTTGTCGCTCATGTCGCAAATCCTCCTGATGCCGCGTCGCAACCGTCCGTTCGGTTATGCTTTGCGTATATGCGTATCTTCGAACCGGGGCGGATCGAACCAATCCCCGGATTTGGCCCAAGTCGAATCCAACGGTACCCAAGCCTGCCGCTCGGAGAGGTAGACTTCGTTCCAGGCATGCGGACCGTAGCCGCCCCGGCCGTCGTACCCTTGGCCGGTCACCACGCGCACGTCCAGCCCGACGGATCTCCCCATCGCCGCGTATAGGCGGGCGTAATCGATGCAGACGCCCTTGTGGGTCTTATACGTATCTTCGGGCGACTGCTCGCGCCATTCGCCATGCTGCTCATAGGCGTCAACCTTGTCATTGTCGTAAGCGATGCGGCTGCCCACCCATTGATAGAGGGCGCGGGCCTTGGCCTCGTCGCTCTTGTCGTCCGCGGCCACCTTCTGCGCCGCGGTGACGATGTCGGCGGGCATATCGGCGTCGATGATGTCGTACCGCTTCTGCCATAGCTTATCCATCTCGCTCTGCATCGAGGTCGCGAATACCGGCAGCTGCTCGGCGAGCAGCGTGCCCGCGGCGGGCTTGATGATCTGCGAGGCCGCTTCGCGGTACAGCGCCGACTGCTGGATGTAGTCGGCGAACGCGCTCTGCGGCGATAGCGCGCAGTAGGCGAAGAGCACGGCGGTGAGCAGGATCGCCCGCCCGCCGCCGAGCGCGGCCCCGATCAATCCCCCGAAGGTGCGGCTGATCGGCCCGCCGCCCGGCACGAGCCCGAAGGGCACCGCGCCGACGCGGACGATCAGCGATCCGATGGCTCCCAGAGCCGTACGCAGCACCAGATAGGCGATCAGGAACAGGACCGCAAAGCGGAACAACGGCAGATCGCGGAGTCCCGCGAACAGCGTATAGGCGAATTGCGTGACGGCCGACGAGTCCGTCGCCGGTCTGACCCATGCCCGCGCTTCGAGCCACGCCTGAAAGCGGGGCGACGCCGCGGTGGCGGCCCAAGCCGCCGCCGCCACGCTGACCAGCGTCATCGCGGCGCCCGCCAGGAAGACGACCAGCTGCTTCGCCGATCCCTTGGCTCCGCGCCGCATGCCCTGCAGCAGCGAGATCGCCACGATGGCGACGAGCGCGATCGTGACCCCATTGCTATCGAGCCCTCTCATTGCGACGATTGGCGGGCCGCCTCGACGAGTTTGCGGACGGCTCCTTCCATCTTCCACGTACCGAGAGAGGCGCCGCGGAACTTCACTTCCACCTCGCCCGAGTTGGGTACGCCGTGCAGCTCGAGATTCGGCGATTTGACCGTGAAGGTATGGTCGGCGTTCAGCGTATAGGTAGCTTCCTCGGCTTCCTTGGCCATCGCTTTGGCCGCTTCGTCTTCGATGGCGCCCTTCGCCTTGTCGATCGCCTGGGTGCCGACTTCCTTCAGATCGTTCACCGTGACGCCCCCATAGACGAATACGCCGATGACGATAGCCGCCACGAGCACCCACTTGAGCACCGTCTTCACCACGTTCAGGATGACGAACAGCGCGACCACGGCGATCACGATGACAACCCAATGATCAACCGCGAATTGCTTCCATGCCTCGAAGTCGAGGTTCATTCCATCTCCTCCATGCGCACGAGAGTTCTCTACTCTATTATACTTTACCTTTTTGTCCGGAGTAAAACGTGCCCCTCAAAAACAGTCACTTCGCCCTTCGCGGATGGGTAAAGAAAAACGGATCCGCCCGCGTAGCGCAAGCGAATCCGTGAGGAGAAAAGCGATGCCGCCGCTCAGGCGGTATCCCGCAAAGCGCAGCTGCGGCGCCCGGCCTTCTGCGTATTGAAAGGATAGAGATGCACCCATCTGGCGCCGAGATTGAAGCAGAAGACGGCCAGCGGTACGCACGCCGCCGCGGCGATTCCCAGCCAGATCCAGCTCGTCGGACCGACCCCGCGCTGCAGCTTATCGTCTGTCAGGATCCACTTGTCTACCAGCAGCGGAACGAAGTAGATTCCGGATACCAGAGGCACGTAGAGCCAGCTCACGAGTCGATTGCGGAAAGCATACGATTGTCCGATCAGGATGCAGTTGATGACGAGGCCGCCGCCCAGATAGGTCAAGACCATAAACGAGAGCAGCATGCCGTCCCGGCCGGCCTCGAACTCCCGGGCGAACGCCCCTCCGCCGTGCAGCGCGCCGCCGGCGGCAGCCGCCGCGAACAGGCCGCCCATCCAAGTCAGGATCGAGACCCAAGTCGCGGCCATGCGCGCGAACAAGAGGCTCTTGCGTCCGTAGGGCAGGCTGAGCCACCAGTCTATCCGCCGCTTGTTCGCTTCGAATTGCGTCAGCGTGGACAGGACCAACGCAGGGACGACCGCCATCAGGATGAGCATCACTTGGATCAGGGAGAGGGCGCCTGAACGCTCTCGCACTACGTAATAACCGCCGATCCCGATCAGGACGCAGGCGCAGGCATAGAGGATGCGAACCAGCGTAAGCGAGGCGAAATGGCGGAATCTCGCGCGTTCCAGACCATAGATCGCCGCGAAGCCGCCGTTCGCGACCCGGAACCGGCTGCGCGCCGTTTCCGAACGTTTGCCTTCGGATGCCTTCGCATGGCCGCCGGGCCGATGTCTGGCCAGATCCGTCATGCCGTAACGCGTCACGAAGGCCAGCATGCCTCGGTAGAGCAGCGCGGCGAGCGCGGAACCGATCAGCGCGCAGACGAATACCGCGTCGGGTTGCAGCCAGCGCTGCACGCCCTCCGTCGGATTCGCGACGATGGCGAAGCTCAAGATCGGCAGCATCAGAACCAGGAAGAACGGCAGCACCAGCCAGCGTCTCCATCCGTAGTACATGCCGAGAATCAGATAGCCTACCGCCGTGAACAGCGGCACCAGCATGGCGTACAAGAAGCCGTACGCGAACCAATCCCCTAGCAAACGCGTACCCGTAATCGCCTCGCCCGGATTGGTGCCCATAGCTGCGATGACCAGCCCGTGCAACCCGCAGACGAGCCAGATGCCGAAGGCTGCGTAGGCTTGCATGCGCATGGCGGCCAGCGCCATCGCCCTGAGCAGATCGCGGCGCGGCGCCGGAATCGTCAGCCACCATTCGCGGAAGCCGTTCTCCCACAGGATGAGCGACTGGAACATAGAGATGTAGCCGGATAGCAGCGCGACGAGAAAAGCGCCGAATGCGAAGACGGACTCGATGCTGACGGAATCCCCGATGAACGCCAGGCTGGCGGCCAGCAGGACGAGGAGCGTCGCCCCCCAGATCAGCCTGCTCTTGGCGTCGAGCGGAAGATAAGGCTGATAGCTGCGCCATTCGAGCGCGAACAGAGCGTCCTGATGCCGTTTCATGCGAACACTTCCCTATAGCAGGATTCGACCGAGCGTCCGCTCCGACGCAGGTCGTCGACCAGATAGCTGCCCTGGATCGTTCCCTTGCCGACGAGGACGATGCGGTCGAACAGCTGCTCCATCTCCCGGATATCGTGCGTGGCGATGAGGAAAGTCCGCTCTCCGTCCGCCATCTCGCCGACGACCGCCGACGCGATCCGCTCGCGGGAGACGAGATCCACCCCGGTGAACGGCTCGTCGAGGACGATGAGCGGCGCTTGGCGGGAGAGACAGGTCAGCAGCTGCAGCCGCGCTTCCTCCCCGCGGGACATCGCGCCGATCCGCTGCGCCCGGTCGACGCCGAGTTCTTCCGCGAGGTCCCGCTCCGCCGTCTTGCTCCAGTCGGGATACAGGCTTGCGGCGAACTGCAGCCACTCTCCGGCGGTCAAGTACGGCGGCAGCTGCCCCCGGTCCGGCAAGAAGGAGAGCACTCCGAGCCGCTCCGGTCCCGCCGGGGCGCCGAACAGGTCGGCCCGGCCCGTCTCCGGCGGGACGAGTCCGGTCAAGATCCGCATCAGAGTCGACTTCCCCGCTCCGTTCGGACCGAGCAAGCCGGTCAGGCTCCCCGCTTCGACCTCGAATGTCACGTTCGCGAGCACCTTCTTTTTCTTCAGCGTCATGCCGACTTCCCGGCAGCTGATCGCCGGCGCCTTGCCGGCGCTCGCGGCCCTGTTCTCCACGTTCCCGATGTTCCCCATCAACGTTCACTCCTCCTCATGAGCTAAGGCAAGCAGTTGTTCCAGCGTCAATCCGATCGAGGCGGCCGTCTCTTGCAGCTGCGCGACGGCCGTCCTTGCAAGCAGTCTGCGCGACGCGTGGATGGCCGTTTCCGCCTGCGTCACGAACGTGCCCTGGCCGCGGTGCGTCACGATAAGCGAGAGGCGCTCCAGCTCCTGGTACGTCTTCATGATCGTCGTCGGATTGACGCGCAGGCTGGCGGCCGCTTCCCGGACGGACGGCAGCCGCGTGCCGGGCTCGAGCTCTCCCTTCGCGATCATCGCGCGCATCTGTTCCACGAATTGCTCGTAGAGCGGACGGGACGGGTCCAACCGAAAATCGTCTGTCGTCCACGTTCGGATAGGAGGCATGCATGCTCCCGCCTTCCTTTGCTTTGTACTGCGTGTATGGTTACACACCATACACTATGGAATGAGTGTACCATGCACCGCCATACACTGCAAGCCCTTTGTTTCCCCTGCTCCTCACGGAGGCGAACGAGACGAAGACGGAGATCCGATCCGCGTTCCGGGAAGGCGCGGGGCATATCCCCGGCTTGTTCGACGTACAAGTAGGATAGACCTATACAAGCGCGTTCCCGGTCGGATCGCGTCAACCCCGGAGGTGTGTGGCCGGTGAGAACGGCTGTGTGGCTGTACCTGTTCCTGTTCGTAGCCTTCTTCGATCTGCACGCGCAATACCCGATGCTGACCCCGTTCGCCGTCTCGCTCGGCGCGGCGCCTTCGTTTATCGGACTCATCATGGGCATGTACTCGCTCACCCACCTGCCCGGCAATATTCTAGCCGGTTACGGCGTGGATCGGTTCGGCAGCCGGTTCTTCATCTCCCTCAGTCTCATCGGCGCAGGATTGCTGCTGCTGTTCCAGGCGCGGGTGACCGATCCGTGGCATCTGCTGTACGTCCGGTCCGTCAGCGGGTTCGTCCTGGCCTTCCTGTCGCCGGCCTGCTTGTCTCTGCTCGCCAAGCTCGCCCGGGACCACATCCACCAGGGCAAGCTGATGGCGGGCAACGGCCTCGTGCATACGATCGCTTCGGTCGTCTCGCCCGCGGCCGGCGCTTGGCTCGCTTCCCGGGTCGGATTCGCCGAATCGTTCAACCTCCTCGGATGGGGACTGCTCGCCACGGGTATCTTCGCCATATGGTTCGTACGCGAACCGGCCGATCGCCGCGCCGAGGCACCGCCGGCCGCCGCCCAGCCCCTCCCTCCCGCGGAGATGGCGGAAGCGGCAGACCCGCCGCTCCCGGAGGCCCGATTCCCCTGGGTCGTCTTCACGCTGCCGGTCGCGATGTCGTGCGCCCAGGGCATCCTCTCGTTCGAGCTGCCGCTGCGCGCGGGCACCGCATCGGAGGTGCTGACGACGGGCCTGCTGTTCTCCGTCGTCAGCCTCGGGGCGCTCGCCACGTTGGGCCTGCTGTTCCTCCAGCGGTACCTGCCCTACACCCGCAGCGTCGTCGGCCTGCTCCTGCTGGCGCTCGCTTACTATGGGCTAGCTTCGGACTGGCCGGTGCCGCTGATGGCGCTCCTGTTCGTGCTCGGCATGGCCAAAGGCGTCATCTTCCCGGCCATGACGTCGTTCCTGCTGCAGCTCAGCGGCCCGACCCGGTACGGCAGAACGTTCTCGTTCATGGCGATCGCCTCGTCCATCGGCGCCTTCCTCGGCCCCGTCGCGGCCGGGGCCGTGCGCGATCATCTGTCTCCCTTTTTCCTCTCGTTCGCGGTACTGATGATCGCGTTGATCGCGCTGACGCCCCGCCCGTTGTATGCGCAAGGCTGGCACAACCGTCCGACGACGCCGCCCGCGGGCGGCATGCACTAACGCGAATATTCTCGTGCGTTCGGGCCTCGCTCCGGGCATCCGCCCACGTCAAAGCCAATGCGGCGCATACCCTGGATAAGGGCCTATGCCGCCGGCTGCCCGGCTGTCGGCGAACTATCCATCCGGGCCGACGAAACGGGGTGAAGTCCATGTCTCAAGCCTACGACGACCGTCGCGCCGCCATCGAATCCGCCATGATCGTCCTCGTTCTGTTCATCTTGCTCGTCCTCATTCTTCGCATCTGGTAACGCGTTTCAGCCGTTCATGCCCCGATCGGGGCGGGCCGCGGGCTTCCGCGGCCCTTCTCCGTTATCCGGCCCTGCCGCCGCGCGCCCGCGATGACCATCCCTTTTTTGTGGTACAATAAGTCCACTCAAGCGCGGGACGAACGCCGCCTCGCGCCGCTGCCGCCGAAGGGAGTCTCGCCATGGAGATCGCCATCATCGTCGAAGGCAAGAACGACAAGAGCCGTCTGGCCCGCGTCCTGTCCCCGGAAGTTCCGGTCTACTGCACGTTCGGCACGCTGAACACGAATCGCATCGAAGCGCTGCGCAAGGCGGTCGGCGATAGACAGGTCTATCTGTTCACGGACCCGGACGCCTCCGGAAGGCGCATCCGCGGCGTGCTGCGGGACGTCTTTCCCGATGCGGAGCATCTCTATACCCGCCGGGGATATGCGGGCGTCGAGGGTACGCCCGAAGAATACTTGATCCAGCAGCTCGAGAAAGCCGGCCTGGAGGCGTTCATCCTCTATCCGGATCCGTCCGGCGCCGTCTGGCTCAAGCCCTGATCCTTTAATGCCACATGTCATCAAAAAAACAACCCCGCAGGGTCCTGGACCCTGCGGGGTTGCTGTCGTTCGTAGTCTAATAAAGCCCGCCTAGAGCAAGCTCTTGACGGAAGCGTACACGTCGTCGGCATCCGCCGTATCCGGAATGCCGGACGACTCGGGGATGATCTGATCGCGCATGCGGCCCTTCTTGTCGACGAGGACGATCAGGTTCGCGTGGGAGAAGAAGCCGTCCTCTCCTTTGACCGCCAGCAGGCCGTACTTCTTGGCGAGGTCCGCCGTGGCGGCTTCGTCGCCGCGCAGGAATCTCCAGCCGGCATAGTCCGCCTTGAACTTATCGCCGAACTTGCGCAGCACCTCAGGCGTATCGCGCTGCGGATCGATCGTCACGGAGACGATCTCCACGTCGCTGCCGAATTGGCCGTCCGCCTTCAGCTTCTCTTGCACCTGGGACAGCATGAAGGTCGTCGGCGGACAGACATCCGGGCAATTCGTATAGAAGAAGTAGACCAGTCTCACCTTGCCGTTCAGATCGCTCATTTTGACGGTCTTGCCGTCGATGTCTTGATACGTAAAGTCTGGCGCCGCTCCGAGATCCGGCAGTTTGCTGCCCGACTTCTGGCTCCAGAGCAGATAGCCGCCCAAGATGACGCATAGGACGAGCACCGCGATCGGGAACCCGTATCGGCGCGCGAAAGGCTTGGACGCAGGCTTCGCGCCGGCGTCGGGCGCGCTTGTCTGATTCTCTTGCTCCATTATCGTTTACACTCCGTTCGTATCCAGGATCATTACGAGAAACATCACCATCAAGTAGTTGACGGAGAACAGGAAGTCCATCTTCGCCCACTTGTCGGTATCCTTGGCGCGCAGACCGGAGATCGCATGGATCAGCCATGCGCCTACGATCGCGACCGACAGGACGAGATAAAAGACGCCCACGTAATCATACGTGTACAGCAGGATCGAAGCGACCAGCAGCAGCGCGATATAGGGAATCATCTGCCGCTTCGTGCGCAGGATGCCCTTCACGACCGGCAGCACCGGGAAGCCCGCCGCGCGGTATTCCTCGACCCGGCGGATCGTCAGCGACCAGAAGTGCGGCGGCTGCCACAGGAACAGCAGCGCGAATAGGATCCAGGCGCCGGCGTCGACTTCGTTCGTCACCGCGCAATAGCCGATGACAGGCGGCATGGCGCCCGAGATGCCGCCGACCGAGGTGCTCCAGGTGGAGCTGCGCTTGAGCCAGATCGTGTAGACGACGCCGTAGACGAACATCCCGAGCAGGCCGAGCCAAAAGCTTAGCGGATTGACCAGCAGGTACAAAATACCCAGGCCTAGAATGCCAAGCACGATGGAATAGCCGAGCACGAACGAAGGCTTCAGCCTGCCTTGGGGCAGGGCGCGGTCCTGGGTGCGCGCCATCTTGGTGTCGAAGTCGCGATCCCAATAGTTGTTGAAGACGCAGGCCGCCGCCATCGTGAGCGTCGTGCCGAGGAGCATCCACGCCAGGAGCCACCAGTCGATTCTCCAATGGGAGGCGACCCAGAAACCGCCAAAAGCCGCGATGAGGTTCAAGCGAATGATGCGCGGCTTGGTCAGGGCCACAAGATCTTTGAACACGGTGTTCCTCCTTCAAACATAAAAAGCCGTTGCCGGCCGAAACGTTTGTCTGTATTCTGTATGGTTAAATGATACCCTAAATCTTCAGAGCTTGACAATGTTCGCCACGGGGTGTTCATCAAATCGCCACCGACGTGTGAACAAAGCGTTAAAGGACATTCGCTTTCGTCCGCCATCCCGCATTTTTGCAAGCTTTAAACGCGTCCCATTCTTCATTTCCTCCGATAAAAACGCACCGCCCGCTTCCGGGAAGACGGCGGAGCCGTTTTTGCTCGCGCAGTCACACATCCCGGGCGCATGCAATACACTGTATTGCGACAAACGCCCAGCACGGGCTAAGCGCAGCCGGGCTGCCAGGCGTACGATCAACGATTCGACAGGAAGGATGGCTGTCTGCCATGGCCGTGATCAAAACGAACAGCGAAGACGTTAAGCTGCTCGCCCGCCTGCTCCGCGCGGAAGCGGAAGGCGAGGGCGCGCAAGGCATGCTGATGGTCGGCAATGTGGGCGTCAACCGCATCTTGTCCAACTGCCTCGATTTTAAAAATATCCGTTCCATGGATGACATGGTCTACCAGTCGCCGGGCGGCTATGAATCGATCCAGAAGCCGTACTTCTACCAGAAGGCGCGCGAATCGGAGATCGCGCTGGCGCGGAGGGTCATTAGCGGCGAACGGACCTGGCCGGCCACCAACGCGCTGTGGTTCTACCGGCCGACGGGCGACTGTCCCGACCGGTGGTGGGATCAGGCGAATTCCGGCAGGTTCAAAGCGCACTGCTTCTTCGTGCCGACGCAAACGGATTGCCCACGCGTGTATCAATACTAGGCGCTAGCCTAACGAGGAGGAATACCGATGTATCCATCCGCCATGAACTGGCCGGCCAACACCCCGATTCCCGCGAGTGCCATGCCGATGAACCAGCAGATGGCCATGAGCCCCATTCCGTTCAGCACCGTTCCTGCCGGGCCGGGAGCCGGCACCGTGATCGTGCCGAACAGCGGCTCTATGGCGCCGCCTCCGGTACCGAGCGGCGTGCCGATCAACAACACGGGCGCGACGTTCGTCCCCGTCGTGCCGCGCGAAGAGTCATATGTAGAGAATATTCTGCGGATGAACCTCGGCAAAGTCGCCACGATCTACATGACTTACGAGAACAACAGCGAATGGAACGCCAAGATCTTCAAAGGCGTGTTGGAAGCCGCCGGCCGCGACCATATCATCATCAGCGACCCGACGACGGGCAAGCGGTACCTGCTGCTCACGCTCAACCTGGACTACATCACCTTCGACGAGCCGATCAACTACACGCTCCCGTTCGGTGCGGGCACCAACCCGGCTACCCGCTTCCGTTAACGCCCGGCATCCGCGCCGAGGGCAACCGGGCGGAACGTCCAGATTCGCAATCCCTGGGCGCCGCCCTTCACCCAGCGCTCCATCTCTTCCCAGCCGGAACGCCCTTCGCGGCGTTCTTTTTGTATGCGGGCCGACTCCGCCTCGTCCAACGGACGCCGCAGCTCGACGAATACGCCCGGCTGATCGGCGTTCTCGGCGATCTCGACGCCCTCCCATCGGCTCGGATCCCGGCGCACCCAGTCGAGGAAGGCCGTCCGGTGCTTTTCCTCCACGACGTATTCGCAGAACAAGATCATATCTGCGCGCTCCCTTCATATTTCACGCTTCCCCTGCCCATACTGTACCCGATGATTGCCGCATTTACAGAAGAAAGGGGAAGTTCGCATGGATTCAGGTACTCATCTGGTGTTCGGCCTCGGTCTCGGCGGCCTGGCGCTGACCGATCCGGTCATCGCATCGCACGCCTACGGCCCGGTCGCGGCGCTGATCGGCACGATCGTCGGTTCGCAGGCGCCCGACCTGGACGGGCTGCTTCGTTTCAAGAGCAATGCCGATTATATCAAAAATCACCGGGGGTTGTCCCATTCTTTTCCGGCGATCCTCGGCTGGACGGCGCTCATCACGCTGATCGTATCGCTGATCTTCCGCAGCGTGCCCTGGTGGCACATCGGGTTCTGGGTATTCGTCGCGGTCGGCGTGCACGTCCTCACCGACTTGTTCAACTCGTACGGCACGCAAGCCTACCGGCCGGTCACCCGCAAATGGATCGCTTGGAACATCATCCACATCTTCGATCCGTTCATCTTCGGGGCGCACGTCGCCGCGATCCTCGTCTGGATTACCGGCTGGGCGCAGCCGCGGGTCGTGTTCCCCGTGCTGTACGCGCTCCTCGCCATCTACTACGGGTGGAGGACGCTCGTCCATCGGCGGCTGTCGAAGCAGGTGCCCCGGGCGGACGAATCCGGCAGACCCGGCGACAAATACACGCTGCTGCCGACGCTCTCGCTCTACCGCTGGAACGTCGTCCGGGAATCGAAGGATTGCAAGTTCGGTGTCGGCGAATGGGACTCCGGGAAGCTGCATTGGGTCGAGGTCACGTCCTGCGACCAGCATCCGGCGGTCGAAGCGTCGAAGGCGAACAACGACGTTAAAGCGTTCCTGAACGTGACGCCCTTCCCGTGCGGGCACGTCAAGCCGCAGCCGTGGGGTTACGAAGTGCGCTGGATCGATATCCGCTACCGGCACCGCAGGCAATATCCGTTCGTGGCCGTCGTGATGATGGACAGCTCCTACAAGACGCTTCAATCTTACGTGGGCTGGCTGAGCGACGAACGGCTGGAGAAGCGGCTGCGCATGAATACGTATTGATCCTCCCCGCGATCCGCTATTGGCGGAATCGCCCAGCGGCCGTTCCCTTGACGGGGACGGCTTTTTAAGCGCACAATAATAAAAGCCCGAGGGTGTCCTCGGGCTTTCGGTGCGCGTAACCGGTCGGGTTAGCGGCTGCCACCGGAAAGTTGTTGCTCCGCCATTTGAACCAGCTTCTTGGTGATATAACCGCCAAGGGAGCCAGCATCGCGGGAAGTGACGTTGCCGTAGTAGCCGTCAGCCGGGATTTGCACGCCCAGGGATTGAGCGGCCTCCGTCTTCATGCTTTGCAGTGCTGCTTTTGCTTGCGGTACTACGAGTTGGTTGTTGCTAGCCATGCTGAATTGCTCCTTTCGCCCTGCTTGAAGTGTGGTTTGCAAGCTTGCGTAGTTAGTATGCTATAGGCGAAAGAAAATATGCTTAAAGGAGAGAACGAATTTGAACAAATCTCTTGGATGGCTTTTCGCCGCCGTCTCGATGCTGCTCCTGCTCGCTTGCGCGATCTCCATCGACTACAACGGCTGGCTGGCCGCCGGCTTCGGCATCGTCGCTATCGCCTTTATCGGGTATGGCTTCACCCTGAAGGCCCGCTTGACGCGGCAGCGGGGTTAATCGCCATTTAGAGGAGAAAAGGCCCGCCGATGGCGGGCCCGTTGGCGGCGTTAGCGGCGCGGCAGCAGGAATCCCATCGCTTCCTTGGCTTCCCGAAGCGTCTGCTCGGCTACCGCGTTCGCCCGTTCCGCGCCGTCGCGCAGAATGTCGTGAATGGCGCCGGACGCCCGAATCTCGGCGTACTTGCGCTGCAGCGGCTCCAGCGTCTCGACGACCCGCTCGGCGAGATCCTTTTTGAAGGCGCCGTAGCCTTGGCCTTCATAGCGTGCCTGAATCTCGGCGATCGACTCGCCGGAACAATTCGAATAGATGCTCAGCAGATTGCTGATCTCCGGTTTCTCCCGGGGATCGTATACGACTTCCCGGCCCAGGTCCGTCTTGGCCCGGGATATTTTTTTGCGGATATCGTCCGGCGAATCGAGCAAGGCGATAAAGCTGCCGGCGTTCGGGCTGCTCTTGCTCATTTTCTTGGACGCATCGTCCAGCGACATGATCCGCGCCCCGACTTTGGGGATGAACGGCTCCGGCACGACGAGCGTGTCCCCGAAGCGGTGATTAAACCGGCCGGCCAGGTCGCGCGTCAACTCCAGATGCTGCTTCTGATCGTCGCCGACCGGGACGAGGTCCGCTTTGTAGAGCAAAATGTCGGCGGCCATGAGCGAGGGATACACGAACAATCCCGCGCCTACCGCGTCCTTGCCTTCCGACTTGTCCTTGAACTGCGTCATCCGCTCCAGCTCTCCCATGTAAGAGAGCGTCGTCATCATCCATCCGAGCTCCGCATGAGCGGGTACATGGGATTGCACGAAGATGGAGGCTTGCTTCGGATCGACGCCGGCCGCGACGAACAAAGCGGCCACCGACTCGGTCTGCTCGCGCAGCGCGGCGGGCTCTTGGGCGACGGTAATGGCATGGAGGTCGACGATCATGTAGAAGCACTCGGCTTCTTCCTGGAGGGCGACGTAGTTCTTCATCGCGCCGATGTAGTTGCCGAGGGTCAGCTTGCCGCTCGGTTGGATGCCGGACAGGACGCGTTTGCGGGATGCGCTCATGGTTGAGAATTCCACCTTTTCATGAGATTGTATTCGGCGTTGCCTTGTGGACGACAAAAAGACCTCTCCGCCGTAAGGGACGAAGAGGTCGTGGTGCCACCCTAATTCGCTCGCGAATCGCCGCGCGCCTAAAGGGCGCTGCACCGGATTCGGAGCCTTGACGTTCCGATAACGGGGAATGGCCGGATTGCATGGGAGAGCGGCAGGTACATCCGTCCGCTTCGTTGCGCGTTCGGCTCCGAGATCCATTCGGCCAAGGTGAAGCGCCGGTTCGCAGCAACCACCGGCTCTCTGACAGCTTCTCGCCTCGCGTACTTGTTCTCCTCATCGCCTCGTTCGATATGTCCCCATTATACTCCTCGGGTTCATGATGTCAACCGCGCCCGGCCTTGACGCGCGGGCTCCGATCCCTCCTCCCGCCTCGTCGCTCCGCGCCCTTTCGGCGATCTCCGCGCGTTTGCGATGGCTTCATCTTCCTCTTTGTCCGCCGCTTTCCCGAGGGACGCGTTCTGTCCGGGAGCGGGTCAAGCATACGCTTTATACAGAATGCCGGAAGGACGTGAGGAAGGCGATGTCTGTAACGTGGATGCGGCTGGGCACCGGGATGGCCGGCGCCGGCTGCCTGTACATGATGTGGAAATTGAACGCGAGCTGGCCGCTGTCGTTCGTTTCCGTGTTTTTCGAGATCGTATTCGACGCGCTGCCGTTCCTGCTCCTCGGCGCGTTTGCCTCCGCGCTGCTGGAGACGTTCGTGTCGGACCGGTACGTGCAGACGCTCGCCCCCAAGAACCGTCTGGGAGGCGTGCTCTTCGGCAGCTTGCTGGGGCTCGCGCTGCCGCTGTGCGAGTGCGGGATGATCCCCGTCGCGCGGAGACTCATCCGCAAAGGATTGCCCGCCTATATCGGAATCGCCTACATCGTGGCGGGACCGATCGTCAATCCGATCGTGTTCGGCTCGACGATCGTGGCGTTTCGCGCGGATCCCGCCATCGCCTACGCCAGAGTCCTGCTCGCGCTCGCGGTCGCGCTGACGGCGGGGCTTCTCCTTGCCTTGTGCCTGAAGCGCAGCCCGCTTCGCGACTCGATCGGTGCGTCTGCGGGCGCCGCCCATGCGCATAGCCATCACGGCCACGGGGCGCACGGGCACGCGCATCCTCACGATCACGACGCGCACGGACATGCGAATGGGCACGAGCATGACCACGATCACGACGGGCATGGGCATGCGCACCGCCACCACGACCATGACGGGCATGGGCACGCGCATGGACATCACGGGCATTCCCATGCGTCGTCGGGCTCGAAGGGACGGTTTGCTTCGGTGGTCTCCCATACGGCGGAAGACATGTGGGACATGGGCAAGTACTTGCTGCTGGGCGCGGCGCTGACCGGCATCGTCCAGTCCATCGTCCAGCCGGAGACGATGATCGCCGCGGCCGGGCACACCGCCTGGTCCCACGTCTTCATGATGGGCTTCGCCTATCTGCTCTCCCTTTGCTCCACCTCGGACGCCTTCGTCGCCGCTTCGCTGTCTCCGATCTTCCATCCCGGCGCCCTGCTTGCCTTCCTCGTCTTCGGACCGATGCTCGACCTGAAGAGCACCTTGATGATGCTGTCCGTCTTCCGGCGCGGCTTCGTATGGAAGTTCGCCGTGCTGCTCGCCGTCCTTGTCCTTGCCGGGTCTCTGGCCGTCGAGCGATGGGGGATGCTCTAAGCGCGGAGGGGTCGACCATATCTTTCCAATGGGATCATTTCCTGCGAATGCATAGCCCTGCCTTTCGCGTCCATACTAAGCTTCAAAGGAGGTGAGTTCAATGGCAGGATCCAACAGCAGCAACAACAACAGCAATCAGCTTCTCGTTCCGCAAGCCAACCAAGCGCTGGACCAACTGAAGTACGAAGCTGCCCAACAGCTCGGCATCCAATTTTCGCAAGACGGATATCATGGCCATTTGTTGACCCGCGAAGCCGGTCAGATCGGGGGGAACATCACCCGTCAACTGGTTCAAATCGCCGAGCAACAACTCGCCGGACAATCCCGTTAAGCCGGAATGACGTCAGGGGCTGTCTCCCAAGTAGATCTCTACTTGAGGGACAGCCCCTTCTCCGCGTTGCGCCGGTTCTCTATTCGTTCGATATGTCGCGCCAGTCCCGCCGCTTTGCATTTAACCGGAACAGGAGATTGGCCATGTTGTAATTGGACTCGAAGGTGACGCTTAGGTAAAGCTTGCCCTGCCGAAGCACAAAATCGTATGTAACTTCCCCGTGCGTCCAGCTCCGCTTGCGGGCCAGGGCGTCGACCGCCATTTTGCGCAGCGTCTTCACCTGGTCGGCGGACAAGCCGGCCGCGGCGCTCTCGGGGGGCGCCTTCTTCTCTGCGATATCGACCGGCAAGTGGCGGATGCCGAACTTCCCGACCGTATCGTTGCGTACCTGCAGCACAATGGTGCCTGCGGACAAGCCTTTTAATTCCTCTTCCATTTGCTGCATAGCCAGATCCACCTGTCTGGCCAACGGTACATCCATCTCCATCGACACAATTCTCCTCCTTTGGACATAGTACGCTAAATTTCTAGGTATTCCCTAATGCGACTTCAGCATCATTATATGAGAATTTTTTGAATCTTTCAATATCTTTGTCTAGTTTTGTAAAAGCATTGTTAAAATAGGAAGCCCATGGGCCAGCCAGGTCTCCAATAAAAAAACCGCTCCCTCGCCTCATGCGACAGGAGCGGCTCGTTCAAGCCCTATCTTAACGGATCAAAGCTGCCATGGCATCGACGTCCGCGGTTGCGCGGGCGACTGCCGCGCGCCAGAAATCCGGCTTGTCGAGCGCGATCCCCAAATGACGGGAACCCAGCTCTTCCACCGTCATCAGGCCCGTATCGCGGAGCAGGCGGTCATACTTCGCGTCGAAGCCCTTGCCTTCCTTCTCGGCGACCGATACAAGGCCGGTGCTGAAGAGGTACCCGAACGTGTACGGGAAGTTGTAAAAGGGGACGTCCGTAATGTAGAAATGCAGCTTGGACGCCCAGAAATGCGGGTGCCAAGTCGAGAGCGCGCCGCCGAACGCTTCCTGCTGGGCGGCCACCATAAGCTCGCTCAGCTGCGAGGCGTCCACCATGCCTTGTTGGCGGGCGGCGTAGAAGCGCGTCTCGAACAGGAAGCGCGCCCGAATGTTCATGAAGAACGCGACCGCCTTCTGCAGGCGCTCGTCCAGCAGCGCCAGCCGGACTTCGTCATTGTCCGCGCGGCTGAGCAGCGCGTCGCTGACCAGCGCCTCGGCGAACGTCGAAGCGGTCTCCGCCACGTTCATCGCGTACTCCTGGCCGAACATCGGCAGGTCGGTCACGAGCGAGTCGTGATAGGCGTGTCCCAATTCGTGAGCCAGCGTCGAGACGTTGCCCGGCGTGCCTGAGTAGGTCATGAAGATGCGCGTCTGGTGGCTGCGAGGGAAGCTCGTGCAGAATCCGCCCGGACGTTTGCCGGAGCGGTCTTCGGCTTCGATCCAGCGGCCTTCGAACGCCTTCTTCGACAGCTCCGCCATGGCCGGCGAGAACTGCGCGAAAGCGTCGGTGATGAGCGCCGCGGCCTCGTCGAACGGAATCTTCTTGCCCTGCGCGCCGACAGGCGCGTCTACGTCGTGCCACGCGGGACTGTCTTTGCCCAGCAGCTTGGCCTTCAGCCTCAGATAGCGCTTGAGCGGCTCGATGCCGCCCGCGACGGCCTCCCACATGGCATCCAGCGTATCGCGGCTCATCCGGTTGATCTGCAGCGGCTCCTTCAGCACGTCGTTCCAGCCGCGGGCGCCGTACAGCTTCAGCCGGAAGCCGCCAAGCCGATTCAGCGTGTCCGCCGCGAGATCGGCCTGATCGGCCCAGGCGGACTCCCACTTCTGCGCCATCGCATCGCGCACCGCTTGGTCCGGGTGCTCCAGCTTGTTGAACGCTTGGCCGGCGGACAGCGTCTCGCTGCCCCCTTCTTCCTCCCAAGGGATCGCGATGCGTCCGACGATCGTCTGATAATGCTCGCTCCAGCCGTGATAGCCGTCCACGGCCAGCTCTCCCGCGAGCGCCTCGAGGGCGGGCGGAAGCTTATCCTTGACCGCGTCGCGGCGCTCTTGGAGCACGAAGGCGATCGGCGCGATCGCCGGCGTCGCGCTCCATGCCGTCCAAGCTTCGTCGCTCAGCCGCGCTAGCGCGGCGTCGTACAGGTCGAGAACTTGGCGGTACCGGGCGGACAGCGTCTGAAGCTTTTCCGTCCAGGCTACCGCGCGGCGGTCGTCCATCTTCTGCGCGCTCAGGCAGCCGATGAAGGAGTTGCCCTCCACCAGCCGCGACAAGGCGTCCTGCAGCTTGGCCGTCCAGCCGTTCAACGCCTCCTCGCCGGGCGCCTCCTCGCCGAGCGTCTTCAGCGAAGCGAGGAGCTCGTTCACGAGCGCCTCAGTCTCCTCCGAGTAAGACGCGAAAGCCGGCGACGCGGAACCGCCGGCGAAGAAAGTATCCAAATCCCATACCAACGAATAACCTTGACTCATGTGCCCATCCTCATCCTTTCGTACGCCTCTTCCTCCGTCCGCCGCGAACCGCGCGCGTCGTTGCGCGTCCCGGGCAACTGTTGTATCGTTAGATGAGTTCCGCGAACGGAGGTGCATGGGCTTTGATCCCATTTCGCAATAGTCTACCCTACGACATCCAGATGAACGAAGTCTACGCGTCGGCGTGCCCCTTCTGCAAGATGAGCCATGTGCGCTTGCCGCTGAAGCCGGCGGAGATCAAGGATCTGCGGGGCGGCTTCATGAAGCGTGCCGTCGTGTTCCCCTGCTGCCGGACGCGATTGCAGCTGATCGACGCGGACGACGATTACCTGCTCGCGGACCGCGCGCTACGGCCGGACTAATCTCAAGCGCCGTTCTGCCGCATCTCCTCGGGGAGATCGATGCCGCCCGCGGCCATCTCCTCGCGGAGAACCGTCCATTGCTCCCGGGAAGCCCGGATCATGGAAGCATCTACTATATTTTTATCATGAATGACCCGCGAAAACCAGCGCACCGACTCATGGTATTGACCGACCCGCCGATTCAGCTCTCCGATCAGATACAGCAAGCGGGCGTTGTTCACCATGTCGCGCTCGGACTCGTACATCCGGACGTACGATTCGAGGGCGAACTGCAGGAACCGCAATTCCTGCGGCCGGTTGCCCTCGTAGCGATACAGCCAGGCGATATGATGCAGCAGCCCGGCGATGACCCGATCCTTCTCCCCCACCGTCTGCGAGGTGAGCAGCGCAAGCTTGTAGCAGGCCATCGCGTCTTCCTGCGTCCGCTCCCCGCCGTAGTCGCGAGGCTGCCATTGCTTGCCCATCCGCTCCAGATATTCCGCCCGCTGGCGATCGTTCAGACGCTCGGCGAAGTTCTCCGTCGCGGCGAAGCCGCAGAACGGACAGACGCGCACGACGTAGTAGTCGGGATTCACCGTCTTGAAGTACGAACAGAAGTCCGAGTCGGACCGGATCGCCCGCTTCAAGCTGGGCCTCACCCGCGAAGTCTGATAGCTCGATTCGCAGCATGCGCAGACGACTTTCGATTGATAGAGCGGATCCAAGCGAATTCCTCCAACGGCACGGCCCGCACGCGGGCTCGGCTCCGATTAGTCTTCCGTGTTGATGAAATGGTGCGCGGGCCCGGACAGCCGCTCCAGCACGACCTGCTGCAGCCCTTCGGGCAGCTCGGTCTCGCTCAGGGCGCGCCGCATACAATCGAGCCAGGCTTCCGCACGCTCCTTCGTGATCGGGAAGGGCAGATGCCGTCCCCGCATCATCGGATGGCCGAATGCGTCGGAATAGAGCGAAGGGCCTCCGAAGAACTGCGTCAGGAACAGGTACTGCTTGTCCATCACCGGATCGATGTTCGCCGGGAACAAAGGACCGAGCAGCGGATGAGCTTGTACCTTGGGATAGAATTTCTCGACGATCTCGCGAACGGCGGGCGCGCCCCCGATCGCTTCGTACAACGTATTGTAGTTCATGCGTATGATCTCCCTCTGCGGAATCCAGGACGGGAATTGGGTCTAATTTCCTTGATCCGCCTTCATTATAACACAATCCGTCCGACTTCAAGCCCAAGAGACAGCAAAAATCGCCCAACGCGTGGGCGATTAAAATGGTGAAATGGGAAACCGGGCTTGTCCTATAGTTCCTCTTCCGGAACAACCAATGACTCGCGAATGACGTAGACGAAAGCGCACATGAGAAGACCTGCCACAATACCAGCCATGCTCATCACCCCAGCCTAGAGAATCAATTGCTCTTGGTCCTATTGTATCACAGCAATGTAACAACGACATTACTTTTTTGAAAGCGATTACAAGTTTATTTTGCGCTCGTGCGCTTGGGTTGTTGGGCAAGAAAAGACGGCCCGGCTCATATAGTGGACAAGAGGCTTGATGGGGAAGGAATAGGAGGATGGTCACATGTCGGTCAGAACGATGCCGGGGTTCCGGCGCCCTTTCCGTCGGCTGCGTCATATCGCCCTGCTCGGGGCCGGGTCGGGCGCGCTGCTCATCGGAGGGCTCGCCTTGGCGATGCCGCGCGTCGCGCTCGAGGCTTCGCTGCAAGGGCTTTCGGTCTGGTGGGAGGTGCTCTTCCCGGCGCTCTTCCCGTTCTTCGTGCTGTCCGAGGTGCTGCTCGGCTTCGGCATCGTTCACCTGGTCGGCACGCTGCTCGACCCGCTCATGCGTCCGTTGTTCCGCGTGCCGGGCGTGGGCGGATTCGTCGTGGCGATGGGATTCGCCTCGGGCTACCCCGTCGGCGCGAAGCTCACGTCCAGGCTCATGGAGCAGCGGCTCTTGAACCGCGAGGAAGGGGAGCGGCTCGTGGCGATGACCACGTCCTCCGATCCGATCTTCCTGATCGGGGCGGTGAGCATCGGATTCTTCGGCCGGGCGGACATCGCCCCGGTGCTGGCGGCCGCGCATTACGGCGGGGCGATGCTCGTGGGTCTTGCGATGCGCAGGAGCGGTATGCGAGGCGGCGGGGCTCTCGTCCCGCCTCTGCCTGCGACCGGCGGCGGCCCGCTGCGCCGGATTCGGGAAGCGCTGGCCGCGATGCACCGCGCGCGGCTCGCCGACGGCAGACCGTTCGGCGTCATGCTGCAGCAAGCGCTGCAGTCTTCGATCGCGCTCATGATCATCGTCGGCGGGCTGGTCGTGTTCTTCTCGGCCGCGCTGCAGCTGCTCATCCACAGTGGGCTGCTCGCGGCGCTGCGTCAAGGCTTCATGCTGGCGCTGCAAGCCTTCGGTCTGCCGGCAAGCCTGTCCGACGCCTTCGTCCAGGGCACCTTCGAGGTGACGCTGGGCTCCCGCGCGGCCGGGAACGGCCTGTCGGGGCTCGCGCTGCCTCCGCTCATCGACCGCGTCGCCGCAGCCGCCTTCGTCATGTCCTGGGCGGGATTGTCCGTTCATGCGCAGGTGGCCGGCTTGATGAGCGGGACCGACTGGCGCTACGGCCCCTTCGTCCGGGCACGCGCGCTCCATGCCGTGCTCGCGGCCGCGCTCGTCTACCTGCTCTGGCCGCTGCTGTTCCACGGCCCGCTCTGATGCGGCGGGAGGATTGTGTTCGCGGCCGTTATTGTTTATCATCGTAATCAAACACGGATCCGTTACGGAAGGAGCAAACCGCATTGAAGTACGCCTTGCTCGACCGGGGCGACAGCCTGTCCCGCGAATTGGCCGAGCAGTTCCACGCGCTAGCGCAGTACAAGGGGCTGAAGGAAGACGCCTCGAGCCCGGACGTCGTCGTGTCGATCGGGGGCGACGGGACGCTGCTGCAGGCGTTCCACCGGTTCATCGACCGCGTGCAGGACGTCGCGTTCGTCGGGGTCCACACGGGCCATCTGGGCTTCTACGCGGATTGGAAGAAGAATGAGCTCGCCCAGCTCGTCGACCTGATGGCGACTACCGAGCCGCAGAAGGTCAGCTACCCGCTGCTGCGCATTCAGATCGTCACCGACGACGAGACGCGCTCGTTTCTCGCCCTGAACGAGTTCACGCTCAAGAGCATGGAAGGCACGCTCGTCGCCCAGCTCAACGTCAACGACGAGCCGTTCGAGATGTTCCGGGGCGACGGCATCGTCGTCTCGACGCCTTCCGGGAGCACCGGCTACAACAAGAGCATCGGCGGGGCCATCATCCATCCGTCGCTCGAAGCGCTCCAGATCGCCGAGATCGCGTCGATCAACAACCGCGTCTACCGGACGCTCGGCTCGTCCGTCATCCTCCCGAAGCATCATCACTGCGACATCGTGCCCGAACCGGACGAGCCGCTGTCCATCTGGATCGATCATCTGACGATGCAGCTGCAGGGCGTCCGCTCCATCATCTGCACGGTTGCCGAGGACAAGGTTCACTTCGCCCGCTATCGCCCGTTCCCGTTCTGGAACCGCGTGCGCGAAGCGTTCATCGGCTCCAATCCGGACGAACTCGAGCACAAGCGGCCGAAGTAAGGCGGGCGCCTGGCCCGAGCGGGAGACGTGCCGCTATTATGAACCCAAGTAAAAACGGCTTCGCCGTCTCCCCGGAAGCGGCGATACGTTCTTATCGGAGACGTATCCGCCAAGGATTCGTGAGACTTATACTGTCCGATACGTTCAAAAAAGAGGCTGCTTCGCCGGGTCCTTCGGGACCTGCGCGAAGCAGCCTCTTGCGCTGCGGCATACCGGATCTAGGACCGGTCGCCGCCTGTCGTTTGTCCTTTGTCCGAGCGCGGCGGTCCGCCTTCCGGACGGGAAGGCGCGCCTTCGGAACGCGGACGGTTCGGCTTGTTGCCGTGATGGCCGCGCCGCCGGTTCTTGCCCGGCCACTTGCCGCCGCTGCGGGACGAATCGGAGCCGCCCTGCCCGGCGCTGCCGCCTTGGTGGCCGCCGACGTTCGCGCCGTGCACGTGGGCGCGCTCTCCGCCGTCCTTGCGGGCCGGACGCTGATCGTGCTGCGGCTTGTGGCCGCCGCCGTATCCGCCGCCAGGCGAGCGACGGTCCTGGCCGCCGCCCTGGTAACCGCCGCCGCTTCGGGAGCCGCCGCCGTGAGGTCGCCGGTCCCGGGCGCCATCGCCCGACGAACGGCCCTGCCGGCCGCTCCCGGACTCATAAGCGCCGCCGCGGCCGTACAT
>NZ_JACJVP010000011.1 GCF_014212125.1 Cohnella nanjingensis | reverse complement strand
TTGCCCGGCGGTTTCCGGCGGCAGCAACACCTCGTTATGGTTGCCGCCGACCCCCTGGTACGGTTTCCCGTTCAGAAACAAGAGCGATTCGAAGCCCGACGTGTGGCCGTACCCCGTTCTGCCGAAGTCGAACAGGCCGAGCATCCGCCTTCCCGCCCATTCGGCCGGAACGGTCACCTCCGCCTTCAGCCAGGCGGTCAGGTCCCAGCCGCGCCATCGGCCGCCCAGCCCGATCTCGGTCCACTGGGCGTCCTCGGGAGGCATCGCCCCGACTACCGCCTCTTGATCGACCCAAAACCGGAAGGGACCGGTTTGACGGTGGTCGGTATAGCGGTAACGCTCCAGTTCCCGGATGCGTGCCTCCAATTTGCGTGCCGTCAACAGCATGTTATCATGAAGCACTTGATTCCCTCCTACTCCTATAGGTTGCTGCTCCCAGCCAAGTCAGAACGTGACCCTGATGTTTGCAATCGTGTTGGCGGCCACCGGAACGGCGATCCGATCGTCGTCGATGCGGACGGCAGGTACATCCGGAAGCGATAACTCGTGCATATCGACGAGCCTCGCTTGCCGCGGAGCGCTTGGAAGCCGCACCCCCGCTTCCGTCTCCGCCCCTTCCGTCTCGTAAAGCCGCACGATCCAGTCCCCGCTCCCGTCTTCCGCCAGCTTGATCGCGGAGACGGCAACGTTGCCCGTTACCTGTCCGACCATGCCGTACGTCGCGGGCAGCCGTCCCTCGCGGGCGATGTCCGACAGCACGTGCAGCGGATGATGGTACAAACGGCCGAATTCGATGAGGTCGCGGTTCGACGTGCCCAAGGCCAGCGCGATGGCGAACCGGAAGCGGTGCACGCCCAGCTCCGGGTGCGGATCCGGATCGTACGAGCTGCGCAGCAGCGTGACGGAAAGCGAGTTGTCCGCACCGCGGAAGCCATGCTTGGCGCCGGCCAGCAGCATGAACGACCGGCCCCTTCCTTCCTTGCGGCGGCCGAACGCCCAACCGTTCGCGGGAACGTCCTGCTCCCTCGCCCCCCGGACAACGGTGCCGAACGGAATATCATACACATATTCGTCGCAATCGTAGGCGAACGGCAGATGGAAATGCATCTGCGGGATGCCTAGCCCTGCCTTGCCGATCTCCTGCCAGTCGCATTCGACTTCGAAGCCCAGCAGGCTGCTGCCCGCGTCGAGCGACACTTCGACCGCAAGCTTCGAGTCGCCGAACGACATTTCGTAGCGAATCGCTTGACGCACGCCGGCGCCGTCGTAACGCTTCGACAGCCTGACTTGCCCGTGAGCGCTTTGAATTTCCATATAACGGCCGACAATCCAGGCGGACATCCCTTTGTTGAAGTCTTCCTGCACGAACCGGAAAATGCCGGAGGGCCGTCCCGGGTCGATCAGCTCCTCTCCGCTCTCCTTGTCGACGAATGAGACAATCGAAGCGTCGACCGGATGGAACACCACCCGGATCCGTTCGTTTTCCAGAACGAACTCGTCTACCTTCTCTAGTCGGGGCTCGACCTGGAAGGGCAGCGGATCTTCCCGCGCTTCCGTTCTCATCACGTAGGTGCTGTAGCCCAACGCGGGAACGCTCACCTTGACGAGCGCACGCAAGAAATAATGGGACCAATAATGGTTGAACCCATGGTCGATGATCTGGTGCTCCGTCGCGCGGCCCTCGTCGTCTTCGAAGACGACGTGCGAAATGTTGCCGTTCCAATCCCATAGCACGAATTCGGCAACCTCTTCCCGGTCGACAGGCGTGGTGTTATAGATGTGGAAAATGCGCGTGCCGCCCCGTCCGCGTCCGACCTGCGAGACTTTGAAATCTTTGCTCCCGTAGCCCACGCCGGCCCCTTCCGAAATCGAATCGGCGATCGGCTCGTCGCTGATGAACTTCGACGTGTCGATCTCGTCGGATAGGGCCCGCAGCGCCCGGTGCCGAGCCGAATTGGTCGTCGCCATCGTGTTCTGGAACATGCCCAGCGCATGCTCCCGCGTCTCGGTGACGCCGGACCCCGGCAAAATATCGTGAAATTGAGCGAACAGCACGTTCCTCCAAGCTTCCTCGAACCGGTCTGCCCGGTAAGCCGCACCGGTGCGGAGATGGGCGATCGCGCCCAGCGCTTCGGCTTCGTATAGAGCTGCTTCGGCCGTGCGGTTGGCCAGCTTGATACGGCTCTGCGAAGTATAGCAGCCGCTGAACACGAAGTTCAGCTCGTTTTGCACAACCGGAAGCTGATCTGCGACCTGCTCGACCAAGGCGAAAAATTGCGCGTACGTGCCGAATTCGACTGTCGGATAAACCGGCCACGTCGCCATATCGAGCAGGCGTTCGATATCGCGCCGCGTCGGACCGCCGCCGTGATCGCCGATTCCATACACCTTCAGCATCGTCGTCATGTTGTGGTTCGCGCAGAACTCGGGCACATATAGCCCCGCTCCATATTCAATGTAGGCGTTGTACCAGATCGGCTCGCGATACGCGATCACGGACTTGCCGGACGGCGCGACCCAGCGGTAGATATGATGGCCTTCATAGCCGCGGCAATGATAATAATAGCGGACTCCGCCGTCGGCCAATATTTCCGGAACGTTCGCGCTATGTCCAAACGTATCCGGCTCGAAATCGATATTCAGCGACTCCGGCGGGATATCCAGCAGCTTGGACAAATAACGGCGCGTGTAGAGCAGGTGGCGCGACAAGCTTTCGCCGTTGGGCATGTTCTTGTCTGCTTCCACCCAATGCGACGCCGTCACCTCCCAGCGCCCTTCCTTGACTCTTTGTTTGATTTCCGGCAGCATCTCGGGAGCATATTCCTCGACGATGCGGTAAATCGCCGCCTGCGACTGGGAGAACGTGAAGGACGGATATTCCTCCATGAGATCCAGCACCGTCCGGAACGTATCGAGCGTAATTTGCACGGTCTCGTCCCAGCCCCACTGCCAGTTCATATCGATGTGGGCATGCGCCGTACACAGCAGCCTGAGCTTCTTGGCCTCCGCCGAGAGTCCGGCAATCATGCCCTCCGCCTGAACGGCGGCGCTTCGCGTGATGACGCCTTCTTCGGAAGCCCGGTCGGTCAAGTAATCGACAGCCTCTTCCAGTAGCGAATCAAATCGTCCGCCGTTCACTTTGGACAACCGGTACGCGTATTCGAGCTGCGTCAGGATTCTCTCCGGCCAATAGCCGGAAGCTTTGTGCCGATTCAGGCGCTGCAATTTGGGCACAAAGGCATGCATGGCGATCTCCCCTTTCCTTTTGCCCTTCTATGATTTAATCGCTCCTGCGGACAAGCCTTGGATGTAATACTTTTGAAAGAATAGAAACGCCAGCACGACCGGCACGATGGAGATAAGCGCCCCCGCCATCAATACGTTCCATTGCCGGAACACGCCGGAGTCCAGCAGCAGCACCGCCAGAGGCAAAGTGAACAATTTGGCGTCGTTCAGCATGACCATCGGCAGGACAAGCGAGTTCCACGATCCGAGGAAGTTCGTAATGGTAATGGTCGCCATAGCCGGCAGCGCAAGCGGAATGTAAATCCGGAACAGCGTCCGGAAAATGCCGGCTCCGTCCAGTCTGACGGACTCGTAAATCTCGTGGGGAATGGACCGGAAGTAATTGCGGAACAAAAACACGGCCAGAGGCGCGCTTCCGTTCACCAACGGCAGGATCAGTCCCAAGTGGGTATTGAGCAAATGCAATTCGTTCTCCGTCAAATACAGCGGAATCATGATCGTGATGCCCGGAACGAACATCATGGCAAGAAAGATATAGAACCAGAAGGCGCTGCCGGGAAATCTCAACTTGGCGAAGGCGAACCCTGCCATCGTATAGAAAAGGTTGATGCCGACAAGCGTCCAGAACGTCACATTGACGCTGTTCACGAAATAGCGAAAGAAATGCATGCGATCCCAAACATCGACATACGTGTGCCAATTCCACGCTCCCGTCGGAAATAGCGCATAACCCGCGAACACCTCGAAAGGCTCTTTGAAGGAAGCGCCGATCATCCACAGCAGGGGATAGACGCAGATAGCCGACCAGAGAAGCAGAATCGCATAGCTGATCATTTTCGCCGAATAACCGCGTTTCATCTCGCCTCTCCCCCCCTAGGTTTTCTCTTTGAGCGTTCTCATGCTGATCAAGGAGATGACGAACGTCAGCGCGAACATCGTCCATCCCATCGCGTTCGCCCTGCCCAAATCGCCTTTCATGTTGACGAATGCCTCTTGATAGATCACAACGCTAACCACCTCGGTGGAGCCGGCTGGTCCGCCCTTCGTCATGATCCAGATCGGATCGAAGATTTGAATCGCCCCGTTCAGACTCATAATGACGGCGATGACCGTAATCGGCTTTAACATCGGCCATGTGATGTGCAGCAGCTTCTGCCCGAAGCTGGCGCCGTCGATGTCCGCGGACTCGTACAAATGCGAGTCGATCGTCTGCAGACCGGCGAAGTAAAGAATCATCGTGCCGGGAATCATCCCCCACACGATTACCGCGATAATGGCAGGCAGCGACGTGTGCAGTTCTCCGAGCCAGCCGTTGGCGGCCACCGCGCTCTTCCATCCGATCGCTTGCAGCAGCCGGTTCAGCAAACCGGAAGGCTCGTAAATGCCGGTCCAAACGTAATAGATGGCAACCGAGGATGAAACCATCGGCAGAAGGAGAAGCGTCCGGAACAGACGGACGCCTCGCGCGATGTTCTGCAGCAGGACGGAAATGAGCAGCGACACCGGTATGACGAGCGCAACGACCGAAACGCAAATGACCAAGTTGTTGCGCAGTGCCCGCCAGAAGCTTTCCGACAAAAGCTGGTCGTCTCCGAGCAAAAAATCTTTAAAGTTGTCGAGCCCGGCGAACTTCGCGTTCGCGATCAGCGAACCGTGGCCCATATGGAAAAAAGACAGCCCGATCGAGAACAGCACCGTGAATAGACCGATGACGAGAAACAATAGGATGGCCGGAGCCATTAGCAAGTACGCCGACGCGGCTTCTCTCCGAGCCGCCTTGCTGTAGAAGCTGCCGCTTTTCATCCTTATTGTTCCTTCGCTTTCTCTGCTTCGGCCGCCTTGTCGAATTCGCGGGCCGCTTCCTCGGCCGTCGCAGAGCCCAGAATGATCTTCTGCTTCATCTCATGGAACTTGTTCCATTCGGCCCCGAACACTTTGTTGTAAGTATCCGCATTGTCCGCATACCAGTTCGCCTCCGAGCCGATGGAGCCGATCATGCTCTGCAAGATGGGGCTGAGCGAATCGCGGTTCTTCAATTGGACGGACGGAACGTCTAACGCGCCGGCCGCATACAGCGTCATGCCTTCCTCAGAAGTCAAATATTTGACGAAATCGATGGCTTCCTGCTTGTGCGGTCCATTATCCGTCACGATTGCCTGCACGAGCGGGAAAGAAGGCAATTTCGCGTCAGGCTCCTTCGAGCCTTCGTAGGCCGGTACCCGAAAGCTGACGATGTCTTCCGGTTTCATGCCGAGGGCGGTCAGACTAGACAACGTAAAGGTGCCGCCGAGCGTATAGGCCGCTTTGCCTTGCGCGAACGCCTGGTCCGACGGGTCGATGTCGAGCGATACCGCGCCCTTCAGCAGATTGCCCGACCGGGAGATGTCTTCGATGAATTTGGCGACCTGCAGATGAGCCGGATCCGACATTTTCGATTCCCGGTTCATGAACTTCGTAAATTCCTCAGGCCCGTTCTTCATGTAATCCTGGAAGTTCGCCATCCAGTTCTCGTACACCGAGAACGTCTTGGCGCTGAATACGAAGCCGGGAACGCCCGTCTTCGCTTTCACCGTATCCATGTCTTTCAGCCATTGCTCCACCGTCGGCGGCGCTTCGAGCGGTACGCCCGCTTCTTGGAGCAGCTTGGCATTTCCGTAGATCGTATAGAAGGAGCCGACATCGATCGGAATGCCGTAATATTGGCCGATTTGACGGCTCTTGAGCCAATCGCTCGCTTTCTTGTCTTTCGCGTAGGAATCTAGTTGGCTCTGCTTGATCACGGTGCCGGACAATGCGGAAGGGTAGAAGCTGTTCTTCCATGCCGGGTCCTTGTCCAGCTCGGCCGACCATTCCATCGCTCTTCCGTCGAAAGCCCCGTTCGTCGGACCGGACCAGTACAAGTAAATGTCAGGCAAATTATTGGCCGTAGCCGCGGCGGTCACTTTCTGCGTATAGGCGTCGTCCGGCGTCGTCACTTGCGTCTCGACCGTGATGCCAGTCTTTTTCTTATAGGCGTCGGCAACCGCTTTCAATCCGGGATCGAACCCCACCTTCCAGTGCCATAGCGTCAAGGTGACATCGCTTTTCGGCGCAGCGCTCCCTCCCGGTGACGCACCCGTTCCTGTATTCCCCGGTTCATTGCCCCCTCCGCACGCGGTTAGCGCGAGCATGAGAACAGCCGTAACGAAAACGATCATGTTCCGCTTTGCCCATACGTTCTTTTTCATGGTTACACCTCGTTAAATGATGATTGACATGCTGTGGCCTTCTGTTTTGATAGCGCTTTCCAGAATCGGCTTTGAACGATCATGATGACGCTTCCCGATTGCGCGATTACGGCCGCCCCCCTTTTATTTATTATATCTATATACAACTAAATTCAGTTGTATATAGATATAATTTAACGTATGGCATTTGATCTGTAAAGAACTATTTTCTTAATCATTGAATTAAACCTTTCGTCATCACCGTGGCGATTTTTTTAACGGGCAGCGTGAGACAAACAGCGTTATTTTCCCTATTCGCAGGTCCGATGATTTGCTCGCTTAGATTCGCCTCGGACGTGACGCGGCTTCGCTCAAACAGCTCGCCGGTCATTCGGACGTGCTGCTCCTCCGTGCTCAAGTTCACGAGCCGAAGCGTGAGCCCGTCGCCGAAATCGGCCTTTTTCAGCGCGGTCAGTTGAACGGAGGGATCGCCTTCGACGGTCGCCCACGACAGCTCGGGCGACAAGCTTCCGCCGTGAATGGATGTCGACACCGCGCGCATAGGAACGTTGAACGCTTGAGCTTCACGCAGCGCGAAACGATAGTCTCCACGGTGAGGCACAATGGCGAATCGAGCGGTGAAAGGCCCGATGCATTGCGCGCCTGGCGTCGGGAAGTAGTTCCAGTCGCCCAGCTCGCCGACACAGCGCAGCAGCGTCAGCGCCATCGTGTTCCGGCCGTCCCGCAGCACCTCGTATTCCGGCAAACCTTCCGCAGCAATCGCAAGCCCAACCGATCCGTCGGTTAATTCGAAGAACGATTGCATTCGTTCGCTCCGCGCCGGGTTCGTCCATCCGCTCCACGGTTCGATGATTCTCTCGACCACGTCGAACGGCGCGTCCGCGTAGACACTGTCCGCACGGAGATCGCTCGGGAACAGCACCCGCAGCCTATGGTCCTTGATTTGATTGTCGAGACGTACCTCAACGTCGAGCCTGCGAGCTTCCGCCTCCAGATGCAGTTCGATCTCGATCTTCTGCAGCTTCGTTTGTCCCGAGCGCTTCATCCCTTCGCGCTCTGCCGGGAGTTCGAGGGTATGGACCAGGCGGACGGATGCGGTGAAGCCGGTCGATATGTTTTCCAGCTGCGCCGGGCGGCCGGCCGTCGTGACAGTCTCCGCTTCCTGTGCTGCGACGTACATATATTCGTTGCCGATGTCTCCCGTGTCTTCCAAGATGAGCAAATCCTCGAACACCCGGCCCGTCTCTTTGTCCGTGAGGCGAACGCGGCCGTCTCCTCCCACTTCGATACGTAGAAAGGCATTTTCCAACAACGCCGAGCTGCCGGAAACCGTACAGGTTGGCCGCTTTTGTTGCGGCCATGCGGGAACCGGCGTCGTAGGCTTCTCCAACCAAATCAAAGATCGATGGCCTACAGCGGGGACGTTCCCGGTGGGAAAACGCAAGATGTACCGTCGTTTTTTCCACGGAATCCGGAACTTGTCATCGGGCAGCGTGAAACCATGCACCCATCCGCGATCCTCGGAGTCATACGGAACGGGATCCCCGGTGCTGTCGAGCAGCACCCATTGGTCAGTTTGTATTTCTTCCTCCACATCCACTTCCGCCGTCACCCATTCGCTTCGTTCCCAGCCGAGCGGATTGAACACGACGATCGGAAACGCGGCGCCTTTCGCACGCTCGGCTCCGGCTGAAGCAAGCATCGACGCGGTGTCTACGGCGGTCGCGAGCGACGCAAGCGCCTTGCCGCTGAGCGACTCGGCGATTTGCCAAGCCTTGCGGTAACGAGTCAACATTTCTTCATGCACTTCGTCCACGCTGCACCCGCAGATGGAGTCGTGCGGATGATTTTGCAGGAGCAGCTTCCAGGCATGACGGACGAAAGCTTCCGGATAGGTCCCGCCGAGCAAGCCGGCGATGGCCGTGAACGGTTCGACCCACCGTTCCATTTCCGTCTGAAGCCGGACGTTCCATTGCTTGAGGTGCATCCTCGCGGACGCCGTATTGACAAGCGTCCCCCACCCCGTCGTATATTCGCCGATCAGCTCGCCCGTTACCGTCGGCCATTCCGCAGGGGTGCTCCGAAGCGCTTCGAAATAATGCGGAAAATGACTGTGCACGAACGAATAGCCTGACCGGACCCGATTAAGCTCGTCGATCGCCTGGCCGACATTCGCTTGCACCGGCTGGTGGTCGCAGCCGTTCATCAGTAGCAAATGCCGCGTCGTCGCCACCCGCTCGACATTGGCAAGCATCACTTCCGCCCGTTCCCGCGCCTCTTCGGGATCCGTCGGCAGTTCCATTCCGTTATGGTACCAGTTTGCCAGAAAGACGGATAACACTTTGGAGCCGTCTGGGGCTTCCCACCATAATTCGGACGGATAGCGGTCGATCGCATCGGCGACGACCGTGTTGTTTTCCGCGATCGCATTAATCCCCCGCCCGAACACCGCCGCGTCGATCCCAAACCCGCGCAGCAGCTGCGCGGTCTGCGAGATATTGCCGAACGTGTCGGGGTAATAACCGATCTTTGCCACGCCTCCCAACTGCTCCGCCCGCCGCATCCCGATTTGCAGATTGCGAATTTGCGCCTCTCCGCTCGTCAGAAAGGCGTCTTGCAGCACATACCACGGGCCGACGAACAATTTGCCGGCTTCGACCAGCTTGCGAATCCGGGATTCCTGCTCGGGACGAATCTCCAAATAATCGTCAATGGGGAGCACGTGTCCGTCCATATGGAAATATTCGAACCCGTTGCCCCCGGTTTCCAGCAGTTCCATCACCCGGTCGATCAGCTGAACCAGTCGAATGCGAAACTTCTCGAATGGCATATACCACTCGCGATCCCAATGTGAATGCGAAATAATGTGAACTGTCTTGTTGTCCAACCGCTACCCTCTCCCATCATTCCCTTTAATAAATATTCAAGTTTATATCTTGTTGTCTCTTGGTTATATTAAATATTATAACTTTCATAAAATCAAGCAAATTAAGCTCACTAGCTATATACACTTGAACCGGAATGTTGTACATTTGATATAAACATTGATTTCGTTGCAGGAGTGAATTCCGACATGGCAAAATCTTCCCCCCGAATCCCGCTGTACACCCAGATTCGCCAATATATCCGAGATCAAATCGAGCGAAAAGCCTGGCTTCCCGGCGACCGCATTCCTTCCGAGAACGAACTGGCGGGACGCTTTAACGTAAGCCGGATAACGGTGAAGAACGCGCTCTCCAAGCTAAACGAAGAGGGCCTCATCTTCCGGGTACAGGGCAAAGGCTCATTCATCTCGCCCGATCCCTTCGGCGAACCGCTCATTTATGCTCCGGACGCGGCGCTCGGCGGCAAGAACAAAGGCTTGGTCGCCTATTTGATGCCTCGCCTGGTCAATTCATTCACCGCCCGGATGCTCGACGGCGTCGAAGCCGAACTGGCCAAGCACGGGTACCGGCTCATTTTTTGCAAGACGAAGGACTCCCAGGAAATCGAAAAAGAAGTGCTGCAGGAAGTCATCCAACTCGGGGTGAAGGGCATTATCATTTTCCCGGTGGATGGCGAAACGTACAGCGAAGACATCCTGCGACTGACGCTGATCGATTTCCCCCTTGTCGTCATTGACCGTTATTTGCGGGGAATCGAGACGAACTGCGTATACGCTGACAACGTGGAAGGCGCCCGAATGGCTACCGAGCATCTGATCTCCTTGAACCATACAAAGATCGGCTTCTTGTCCACCGTCTACCCCGGAACGACCAGCCTGGAGGACAGGCTGGTCGGCTACGAAAAGGCGTTGGCCGAGCATCATATTCCCGTCGAGCACAGGCTGCGCCTTACCCATTTCGCTCCGGAGCCGATGAACACCGTGTTGGACGAAGGAATCGCGGACGAAACGGCGAAGAAGGAAATGCAGCTGTATCTGAAAGAGAACCCGGACATGAGCGCGGTTTTCGCCGTCAACTCGGCGGTCGGCCTTACCCTGATCGAGGCCGCGGTCGATATGGGCATTCGGGTGCCCGAAGATTTGTCCGTCGTGTTCTTCGACAATTACGAGCTTGCCGCCCTGTCCGCCATCCCGCCGACGTGCGTCAGCCAGGACGAACTCGAGATCGGCAAGGAAGCGGTCAGGCTGCTCGTGTCCGTGATCGACAATCCGAAGAAGGAGCGGAGCAGAGTCGTGCTTCCGAACAAATTAATCGTCCGCAAGTCGACCGCTCCGTGCACGGTCAAACCGGGCACGAACTGAACTGCAATTAATAGGAGAGGCCTCCCCGGCCTCTCCTTTTTCCATTCACCTATTTCGCGGCTTCGCTGCGCAGCTGCAGCGTCTTCTTGTTCCACGCCTCGACCAGCGGGATGACGCTGTTCGGATCCTTGCCGTCCAAGATGACCTCCGACACCCAAGGCTGCCACCACATGTATTCGGAGAATGCCGGAATCGTCGGTCCGGGCGCGATGCTGCCCATGTCCTTGGTCAGTATCACCGCGCTCTTGTTCTTGCCTTTCCAGAGCGGCGATTGATCGATATAGGCGTTGAGTTCGTCGCTGATGACGGATGCGTTCGCGCCGTGGTCGATTTTCCACTTCTGCGCTTCCATCTCGAACTGGAAGCTGATCCATTTGTACGCCGCGTCCTTGTGCTTCGATCCCGCCAGCATCGCGATCGGTCCGTAGATGTGATAAGTCGACTGCTTCACTTTGCCCTTCGGGAACGGCAGCACGTCCCATTCAAATTTGGCCTCTTTGCTGAGCGATTCGAGCACCGCGTCGTAGCCGATACCGAACAACGTCTTCCCGGTGATAAATTTGCTCACGGAATCGCCCAGTTCAGCCGCTTTTTTGTTACCCGGAAGCGAGCCGTCCTTCGTCATCAGCTCCTGCATCCATTTCACGTCGGCCAGCACGGCGGGCGAATTCAGGACGCTCTGGGTCAAATCCGCGTTCATGTAAGCCAAATTCGGCGCGCTTCCGTTGGCAACCGCCATCGCGGTCGCGAAATGGCCGGCGAAGATCGGGTCGTTCGTCAGGCCGTATTCTCCGGCCGCCGGATCGGTCGCGGCTTTCGCCATGCTGCGGAAGTCGTCGTAGGTCCAATCGTTCGAAGGCATCTCCAGTCCATATTTGTCCAGAAGATCCTTGTTCACGAGAATCCACATCGGAACGTCGACGAATGGAATGGCGAACCGTTTGCCCCCGATTTCCATCGATTCGAAAAAGCCTTCGGGCAGCTTCACGTTTTTCATGTTCTCATCTTGATCCATGTACGGCTTCAAATCTTCCAGAAGCCCCCCTTTGAGGTACGGGGTGAAATCCATCAACCAGGTCAAATCGGCGGGCGTCCCCGCCGCTTCCAGGGCGGCGGTTTTTTCTACGATCCCGTTGTCGTCCGCTCCGCCGATCAGATCCGCTTCCACCGTGATCCACGGGTATTTGGCATGGAACTTGTCATAAAGCTCCTGGTACGTGTTATTCCACGTAATCAGCCTGAGCGTCACGGGGTCGTGCTTCTCTTCGGATGGCGGCGCCGAAGCCGAAGCCCCCGGCGTTCCCGCGCTCTCCGACCCCGGCGCGGGCGTGCCGCCGCTCTCGTTGTTTTTGCCGCTGCATGCCGACATGACGACGGAAAAGAGCAGCACGATACCGAGCAGTAAGGCCGTTTTCCAGTGTCCTCTTCTTTTCATCCGTTTTACCCTCCCGATTTTGGTTGATAACTGGTTTTCCTTCCGTACGATTACACCTGATGCTGCCGATCGCCCTTCATTCGGACATTCGAATGGACCCTGCTTCGGACCTTCGTCCGGCTTCACCTCCTCTCGAAATTTTCCCGGTTACTCGACCAGCCCCGTGCGTTCGATGCCTTCGACGAACCAGCGCTGCATGAACATGTAGAGGACGAGAGGCGGGAAAATGATGAGAAAAGCGGCCGCCATCTTAGGCGATTCCGAGATGGGATCGATTTTGCGCAACGCCTCTCCGCCGCCTCCGGCCGGCACGCCGGTCAGCACCTCCTGAAGCCTGTCGAGGCTGATGGACAGCGGCAAATAATGGTCCCGCAGAAACATCGACGGCTCGTAATACAGGTTCCAATACCAGATGAAAGAGAACAGGAACACGACCAAACAAGCGGAACGGGCCAGCGGGAGCATGATGCGGGAGAAGAGCCGGAATGCCGAAGCTCCGTCCAGTTTGGCCGCCTCCTCCAGCGTCGCCGGCAGCGTCCGGAAAAACTGCCGGAAAATGATGATGAAAAGCGCGCTGCGCACACCCTGGCCGAACAACGCCGGGACGATAAAAACGAACGGCGTATCGAGAAGCCCCAGCTTGCTGTAAATGACATAAAGCGGAATGATGGTGATTTGCGGCGGCACCAGGAACGTCAGGATCACAAGGAAGGTCACCAGTCCCCGTCCCGGAAACGTTAATCTGGCCAGCGCATAGCCGGTCATCGCGCATACCGCAACCTGGATCGCCGAGCAGACGAACGCGATCGTCAGCGTGTGGACGAACGCCTGGGGATAGTGCAGCCCCCGCCAAGCCGTTCTCAGATTGCTGAAATCGAGCTCGCGCGGAATCCATTTGACCGTCGGATCGAGCAAGTCGTTTAAGTTTTTGAACATCGTACTGATGATGTAGAAGAGCGGCTGGAGATACAAATAGGCGATGATCGAGAGCAGAAAGTAGATGATCAGCCGCGCGCCCCACCCTTCGTTCGCCTGCTGACCAAGCGCGAGCATCTTGACCCGCTGCACGGAGCTGCTCCACAGGAACCGGGATACGCCGGCCGATGCCGCACGGTAAGTCTCCGCGAGTTTCAAGCCCTTCCCCCCCTTCTTTTGGCGCTGCTGCTGAACAAACGCAATACGATCGCCAGCAGCACGAAAATAAACGCGAAGTAAATCCAGGCCAGCGCGCTCGAATATCCGTAACCGGTATCGGGCTTGAACATGTTTTTCCGGACATGCTCAAGCACCGGGTTCATCGGAAACGTGAACAAATCAACAATGGTGTACAGCGTGTTCAGGCTGATGAAGGGCAGCGTCGCGGGCAGCGTGATTTTCCAGAAACTGTCCCACGGCGTCGCTCCGTCGATGCGTACCGCCTCGTACACGGATTTCGGAATCGTCTGGTAGCCCGCGATATAAATCAAAATTTGCACGCCTGAATACCACAGAATGATGACGGTTTTGCCCAACACGCTCAGGACGGGCTGCGCCAGCCCCTCCCCGACGTACTTCTGCACGATCGGCTCGAGATTGTATTGGTCCATGAACGGAATTTCTCCCGCGTTCTGGGCGAACAGCTCGGTCAGCACTTGTCCCGTCGCGAAGATGACCGGCAGGAAGAACACCGCGCGGAACAGAAACCGGCCGGGAAAACGCTGATTGAGCAGCAGAGAAACAAGAAGCGAGAAAATGACGATAATCGGGATCATCAAAAGCATTTCCTGCACGTATTCGATCAACTGGATCGGGAACACGTTGTCCTTCACGAATGCATCCTTGAAGTTCTGCAGTCCGACGAAATCGTACGAGAAACCTCCCGTCGTCGCGACGACTTTGTGGAAGCTCATGAAGAACGACCAGCCGAGCGGAAAAGCGATCAGGGCGCCGAAGCCGATCGCCCATGGGAGAATGAACAGGTAGCCGACGCCGTACTGCTTCAGCCGGGAGCGGAGGAAGCCTTTATGCCGCTGCTTCGTCTCTTTCATCTGGATCCTCCATCCTGCACCGCAAAAGTGTTGCGGCCATAATCGACGGTCACCGTCGCACCATTCTCGTAGACCGTGACGAACACGTCATCCGCGATTTTCCGATGATCGACGATCGCTTGATCGTACAGCTTCGAGAGCCGGTCGAAATCCCGGTATTCCGTCCGGATGCGTTCTTTCCACTCATCGAACCGGCTGCTGTAAATGTAGGAGGACGGCGTGTTCTTCAGCTTCCGGGCCGGGTCGTGCGTCAGCACGAATGACGGGAGCGCGCCGTACTCGATCGCCTTGAGAAATTCCCTCTCGTAATCGTTGCGAACGTTGCCGGGCGCTCCGTAGTAAGGCACATAGCCGTGAAGCGCAATCGGATAGAAAGGCACCGATTCATCGACAATCAGGTTGTAGTTCGAGTAGAGCGGAAAGTCCGCGATGTAGTCGACCGCTCCGATCGTAAAGTCGTTACCCTGGTAGACACCCGCCTGCCCGAGCTCCTTTCGCGCATAATCCAGCAGCCCGCGGTAGAGACGCTCCGTCTCGGCGCGTTCGGTCGGCGCCCGTTCGTAGTCGCGGAACGTCGTCTCGCCTAGCCAATTGAAGTGAATGCCGTCGACTCCGATCTCTTTGAGCTTGCCGGCCGTCTCCAAGCCGTAACCGACCGTAAGCGAGGGTTTCAGGAGAAAATCGTTCCATGAGGTGAAGAACACGGTGCCGTCGATGCCGCGCGCTCCGTTGGATTTGGCGGATACGGCAGATCTGACATCGACATAGACGAAGTTGTCCTCGAACAGCACCGGGAAGCCGAGGCGGTGCATCTCGTCCACGAACGCTTGCGCGGCTTTCTTCCCGCCCAGCTTGCTTTCGATCGGAAACCGTTTCGTCGCATTGAAGTCGCCGCCGTCCTGCCAGCCCGAATAGATGATCCGGATGCGGTCCACGCCGCCGTTTTTAAGCTCCTTCACCATGTCCGCCGCCTGCGCGAACGTGGTCGCGGCCACGTAACGGTCGCGGCTGTAAGCTTCCTCCGAGTTGCCGCCGATGATGCCCAGATTGAGCGGAACGTGGTCAACCGGCGCCAGCTTGCTTCCCAGCCGTCCGTCCTCCTGAAGCCGGCTCCGGTAGCTTTCGGCCATGCCGACGTAGTCCGCCTTGCTCCCCGAAAGCAACCGGTATTCGACCGAGCGGTCGAGCTTCATCCGGTCGGTCTCCACCGCTTTCACCGGATTCTGCAGCCGGCCGGTTCTGCGCAAATATTCCTCCCGGTATTTGAAGCTGGCCCCGACGTTGTAGTAGCTCGATTTCAAACCGGCCGGCATCGCCTTGATGTCCGTTTCCTCTTTGCCGTTCTCCACGACGGCGACATAGGCGTGGTCCCCCCGCTTCACGCCGAACGCCGGAAAAGCGATGGGCTGCTGACCGCGCTCCTTCCTGGAGATCTCGGGGCCGTAGATTTGTTGCACGTAGCCTTGCGATAAGCTGGATCGACTCGCGTTGAAGTTGATCAGCCCGCCGGGGCCGTCCGGGACGAACAGGTAGCCGTCTTCGCCGGCCTTCGCCGCGCCGAAATACGGCAGCACGTCGAACGAGTACAAAGCGTATTCCCCGTCTTCCCGGATCCCTTGATCCGGCACGCGAACGAGAAGGCCGAGCTCCGTGAGCTCGTATTGGACGACGACGCGAATCCGTTTTTTCTCAAACGCGTACGTGACCTGGATGCCCCGATCGTAGCGGGTAAGCGTCGTCCGCAGCTCTTTGCTCGAGGCGTTCAGCTGATCCCGCCTCGACCTGTCGTCTCCTTGCGTTCCGACATATTCCAACACGATCGGTGACTTCAAGTTGGACAGCAGCAGCCCTTTCACCGTCTCGTCTTTCAGCGATGCCTCCGGCGGATTGCTGCGCCAATCGTAGCCGCCGGCCTTGTCGGCGACGATGATTTGTGTCGTCTGCGGGTGAATGCGGAGCGCGAATTTGCCGTTCTCGAGCGCCGGCACGAATCCTTCGGCGTCTGCCTCGGCAGCGCCCGGCTGCCAAGGTTGCCCCTCGTAGTCGGGCATCGCCGCCGTCCGTAACGGCGGCAGGTTCAGCTCCTTCGGTGTCGGCAGAGCTTCGCCGCCGGACAGGATAGAGACGAACCCCAGGACAACGAGAAGAGCGGCGAACAGAATCCCGATCGTTCTCGGGCGAATGGGAAGGGATCGTTCAGCCAAAGTAGATCGCCTCCCGGTACAATTGAATGAAGAAGTCATATAGATTAAAAGTCAACCCGGATACGATAAAGGCGAAAAACCAAATGATGCCGATCGCGAACGCCGTAATGAGCGAATTGCGGATCGTCTCGACGAACTCGAAGTTGTGAATGACCTGCATGCTGACAAAAAACAGGCAAAGCAGCCAGATGAGCATGGCCTGATGCAGGGCGTCGACGAGAACCCTCTCTTCCAGCACGACGATGTTGGAGAGCAGCAAGAGGGGCAGGGAGAAAACCAGGTAAGGCGCAAGCGCGTACGTGCTTGACTGTACGACTTCCCGAAACCGCCCTTCGCCGCCTCTGACGCTGCACACCAAATAATTGGCGATAATCCAAGTCAGCCATGGCACCGCAAAGAAGATCAGCTTGTTCGGCAAATTGATTTGCGACGTATCGACGGGATTGAACACGAACCCGGTAAAATAGATCGCCAGCACCTTGTAGCCGACGGCCGCTAGCAGAATCGCGACGATCACAGGCCATGAGACGGTCCGCTCCTTCAGCTTGTAAAACGCGTGGTATGGATGGATCAGCACGTATCCGATATCCTTCAGCTCCAGGAAGTACCGGACGAGCCGCGGTGGCCAGGCACGTGCCCGAACGCGGCGCCGCGCGGCCTTGTAACCGTATTTGATCCCGAGGCAAGCGGCGGCGACCACGGCAAACAGCGCGGCCAAATGGCGTTGAAGCCACGCGTAGCGGACTTCCCAGAACGCCTGCGAGTATCCGTCGACGTCATACGCGGTCTTGAAATTTTCGATCGCTTCCGCGTACTCCTTCTCTTCCAGGTCGACTTTGCCAAGCCCCTGGAACGTCATGTTGAACATTTCGTTCTGCGCGCTCACGCTTTCCCAATACGGCTTGCTTTTCTCGTAATCGCCTTTCGCAAACAGCATGATGGCGGTGAGCACGTTTTCGCCGAACGGGGTACGCTTGAACGTCTGGATGTTCTTCAGCTTGCTGTCCGCCACCCAGATCTCGAATGCGGAGTTCACCGCCAGTGAAGTCGGGAAACCGAACACGCCTTTGCGCACGGACTCGGAATCGATATCTCCAAAGGCGAACAGAGCATTTCCCAGCGGATCGTAGAGCGTCAAGGCCGCGTTATGCGAATCGATGCCATATAGGAAACCTTCCCGGTCGACGGCCACGTCGACGATCCCTTCCGTATTCTGCAAGGCTTTGTTCCGAAACGTATCGAAACCGCCGGGATTCAGCTTCCGGATGTTGCCGCTGCCCCTTCCGGCCGACGCGGTGTAAATAAATCCGTCCGAGCCGATGGTCGCGTTCGTGATCGCGCGGGGCCGGTTGGCGACCTCCTTCTCCAGCTGTTCCTTGTTCAAAATCAGATGCTTCAGCCAGTTGGAGTAAGACTGCTCCGCCTTGTTCGAACCGAATGCGCCCGTGAAGCGGCCGTCCGGGTCTACCCGGAGCAAGCCCAGTTCGGAGCCGCTGATGCCGATATACATCACGCCGCGCTTGTCGACGACGATTTTCGAGGGAACGAAATAGGTATCCGCGGGTAAGTAAGACGAATCGGGCTTTTTGTATTCGCGTATCCATCGGCCTTCCCGACTGTAGACGGCAATTCGTTCGTTGCCCGTGTCCGCGACGTATACCGTCCCATCGAAAGCGGCGAATACACCCTCCGGAGCCTTGAGCGCGCCGGGGCCTTCGGCATCGCCGATCGTCCGGCGAAGGGTGCCGTCGCGGCGGATGACGACGATCCGGTTGGCCGCACGGTCGACGACGTAAGCGTCGTCGTCGTCTCCGATGAATAAATCGACCGGCTCCTCCAAAGAGAGCGAAATCGTGCGATCCGGCACATAGACGGCTTGAATCCGGCTCCAATCGCCGGAATTGGCATCGTTAAAGTACGTGCGGTAGGGCAGCTCGGCCGACGCCGGCAACGGCGCCGATACGAAGAGGAACGCGGTGGCCAGCACGAGAACCGCCATTCTTTTCCACATGGTCATCTCTTCCTTTGCTTCCATGGGCTATTTCACGCCCGAATGAACCATCGTTGCCATGACCATTCTCTGGAACAGCAGAAACATGATCAGGTTCGGCAGAAAAACGAGCAAGCCGGCGGCGGCCGCCATGTTCTGTCCGGCGACGCTGTTCTGCAGCCCGCTCACCAGACTGTTGACGTAGAAGGCAAGCGTCCGCATCGTTTCGTCCTGCATGAACAGCGATGAAGTCTCCACGTCCGTCCATACGCCCTGGAACGTAAAGATCGAGATCGTCGCCAAAGCCGGCGCGGACAGCGGAAGGATGAGGCGGGTGAATATGCGCCCTTCCGACGCTCCGTCCAGCTTGATCGCTTCGATGAGCTCATTCGGGATTTGCGCGATGAATCCGATCAGCAGAAAGACGGCGACCGGCGAAGCGAGATACGGCAGCACATGCCCGAAATACGTATTGTTCGCGTGCAGTCCGCTTATGATCAGATACCGCGGAATTTGCACCGTTTCCGGGGCGAACATGAGCGAGATCATAATGAGCGACATCGCGAGCGACTTGAACGGAAAGCTCTTCTTCGCCAGCACATAAGCGGCCATTGCGCTGAAGAGGATGACCAGCGCCAACGTAATTCCGGCCACGAACACGCTGTTGAACAGGTAACGCGTGAAAGGCACGACATCGCTGCCCGCGTGCAGAAACAGCAGCTCGAAGCTGCGCAAGGTCGGGTGCTTGACGAAAAACGTAGGAGGAAACAAAAACAGCTCATTCTGCGGCTTAAACGCGTGATTGATGATGAACACGATCGGCAGCAGCATGAACAACGCAAGCGCGGTTAATCCGGCAACAAGGAAGACGTCGAACGCCTTGATTTTGCGGATCCGCTTGAAGAGGGCCATCAATCTCCCTCCTTCGGGGCGAACAGCCGGTAGGCGAACCGCATCACCAGGTAGGAAATAACGAGCAACACGACCGATACGGCCGACGCATACCCGAGCTGGAAGCGGATGAAGGCGTAATCGTCCACATGGTTGACGATCAGATGGCCGGCATATTGCGGCGTAATCGGCATGCCGGTCAGTTGGACGGAAATACCGCCCGCCTTCAGCGTCGTCACGATGGACATCACGGCGCTGAACAGCATTTGGGGCTTCATCGACGGAATGGTAATGTAGAAAATTTCCTGCAGCCGGTTCCGGATCCCGTCGATGCGGCCCGCCTCGTACAGCTCCGCGTTGACGTTCTGGAACCCGGCCAGCATGGCGAGGAAACCGACGCTGAAGCTGATCCAGAGGGAAACGAGAATCATGATGTCCATCAAGTAACGCGGATCCTGCAGCCATACCCGCGGCAGATCGATCCAGCCCATCTGGAGCAGGAAATGGTTCAGGTAGCCGACCCGGTCGCCGCTGAATGCGGCGATCCACACGACGGACAGCGCCACGCCTCCGGCCATGGAAGGCGCATAGAAAGCGAGCGTATAATAGTCCCGCCACTTCTTCGGCAGCTGATGGATGAGCCAGGCAAACAGAAACGCGAGCGCGTACCCGCCCGGACCGACGATAAGCGCGAATTTGAACGTGTGGGGCAGCGCGTAGCGCAAGAAGACGATATCTTGCGTGAGCAGCGCGATATAATTCTGAAACCCGACGAACTTCGGGAACGCGAAGCCGTCGAATGACGTGAAGCTTAAGAATGCCGCCATGAAAACCGGGATGACGATAAACAGCAGGAACACCGTCATGAACGGCGCGAGGAACAGGTAAGTCACCCGCGCGCTCCAGAATTCCCGGGCGAAACGCCGGAGTCGTCCCGCGACGACCGAGGGCCTGACGTTACGAACGGCATGGGCGGGGGTTGGCATCGGTCCGGTCATCGTTCAACGTTCCCCCAATCCAATGGTTGATCGACTTGCGGCACGCGAAGGTCGTCGCGTCCGGAGATGTCGAAATCCGCTTGCCTGCGCTGCATTTCGCGCTGCAAGGCGACGCTTGCCTTCTCCAGCGATTCTTTGGGCGGCTTGCCTTCCACGACCACGGCGTTCCATGCGAAATCCATTTCCCTTCCGAGCAAATAGTATCCCGGCACGTAGGGCATGTTTTTCACCCATCGCGTTTGTTCCTTGATCGTCCGGAAATCGCCCGCGGGCCACGAAAGCGAGGACATGGCCTTCAGATTGGCCGTATTCCACCTGTACTCCAGGCCGTAGAACGATTCCATGTCGTTGCCGTACCGGGTTTGCACGTCGTCCGACGTCCACCATTTCAGAAACTCCCATGCATCTTGCTGCTTGTCGCTCTTCTTCATGATCATGGCGCCGGATACGCCCTGCGCCGTCCAACGCGCGACTTGGCCATCCGTCTGCCGGATGCCCGGTACCGGCGCGATCTTCCAATGCCCGGTGATTTCCGGTGCCGCTACCTGCAGTTGAAGATACGTATTGAAATCGGCGATGCCGATCGGAATGTCGCCGTTCCGGAAATGATTGAAAAAAGCCGGCGCATCCAGCGGCAAGTAGTATTTGGTGTACAGCTCCGTCCACTGCCGGAACGCCGCCAGCGCGCCGTCGCTGCCGAGATTGTCGGATTTTCCGTCCGGAGCGTAGAATTCGACGCCGTTTTGGTAGAAGAACGGGACGAAGTCTTTCGGCGGCACGAACATCGTCATCCCGTTTTCCTGCAGCGTGGGCAGCATTTTGTAGACGTCGTCCCAGGTGTCCGGCACCTTTAGCTTGAGCCGCTCGAAAATATCGGTGCGGTAATAGAGCACAAGGAAGTTCTGCACCTCGGGCAGCGCGTAGGTCCCCCCGTCGTAAGCGAACGATCGCATCGCGCCGGGATGGAACCGGCGGGCGACATCCGGGAATCCCGGGAACGTCGACAGATCGGCAATGGCTCCCCGCATCGCATAATCGACGGGCATTTCCGTCCCGGCGCCGAGCACGACGTCCGGCCGGTCGCCGGCGGCGTTGCCCAGAATGAGCTGATTCGGGTTCGGCATCAGATTCACGTTGACCCGGATCCCGGTTCGCGGCGTAAAATCGGACTCGATCAGCTGGCGAAGCTCTTCCGCGTAATCCCTTCCGCGCTGTACCCACACCGTAAGCGCGCCCTTTCGGTTGAGCTTTCTCGTATCGTAGTCCATGTAGAACGTGCGGGCGAAATTGACCAGCGAGTACGGAATGCGGCTCAGCGACGTCGGCGCTTTCAGTCCGGTTGCCGTTTCCGGCGTTCGCGCGACGATGTAGTCGAGCAGCAGCGGCTGGTTGTCGAGCTGCGACAGCCAAGTGCCGATATTGTTCTGCATGGTGGAGAAATCGGTGAGCCGATTCGGGATTCCGTTCACGTTATCGGCCATCTGCCGCAGCATATCGATCGCCACGTCGATCGCGTCGGTAATGTCGGTTTTGCTTTGATTGATGCCGTCCAGATAAGCCGCAATCTGCCGCAGCCGTTCGATCATCTCCTCGATCTTCCCGCTTAATCCGGGATCGTACTTGGTCAAATTCCATGTTCGCAGCGTGTCGAGATTTTGCGCGGTGGCGCCCGAGCCGCTTCCGTAGTTGCCCATCATCATCCGGACCGATTGATCCAGGGCGCCGAGCTCGGCCAGCACGTCTTGGAGCGCCAGCAGCGCGGGGTGCAGCGGGGAAGCGTCGGCGATCATTCGCAGCGTGTGCTTGCCCTTGGTCAAATAAAAGCGATACGGCGTTCCGCTGCCATCCTTGACGGAATCGATCTCGAAGCCGCCATTCGGAGGAAAAGCGTAGTGCAGCATCTCGCGGAAAGGCACTTCGCCGTCGATCATGAACGTGCGGAAGGCTTTGAAGTCGCCGCGGTAGCCTTGGTAATATTTCAGGTCGAGGACGTACCACCCGTCTGCCGGCACCTCGGCCGTCCATTCCACCCAGTCGCCCGGGTTGCGCCAACGGTCCCCGCCGAGCGTGTTGTATACGATCCTGCCTTTTGGGTCCGGAGAAATATTCGGCTCCGACACAGGCATCGTCTGGATGGCCGCATTCGATTTCTGTTCGTACCGTTCAGCCTCGATGACCTGATACCACGATTTCCCCGCGCCTGCGGTGTCCGGATGCTTGCGCTTGTATTCGACATAATCGGGAATGTCCGGCTGCGGCATCCACCGCAGCTTGCGGATCGCAACGGGCTCCTTTTCGGCGACGAGCTTGATCGTATGGACACCTGGAGCCAGCGTGAACCGGAATGGCAAGGACGACACGGCATAATTGGCGGCGGCCGTCGTTTTCCAACCCTCGATTTCTTGCTGAACCGGACGGATCTCCTGGCCGATTTCGTTCCGGTCGTACGGAAATTTCGCATCCTTCCAATACCGCTCGAGCACGAGGCTCTCCGCCTCGGCGAACGGCGTTTCCCCGTCGATTTGCAAGCCGCGGACGATATTGGCATAGCTTCCCGGCAGCGGTGAATAGTCGAATTCCAGCTGATATACGCCCGCCTTGGGCACGTTCACCCGCCACTCCACCCAGCCCTCGTCGTTGTTCCAATACAGCGCCTCTTGTCCGTCCGCATCCGTCTTGACCGCAACTTGGGCATCGCGCGAGGCGGATGTATACCGGACCGCGTCGATCTCAATCGTCGGCAAAGCACCATTCTTCTCCTCCTGCGTGCCCGGCAGCATGGCATACGGGATCGAACCGGTCGATGGCTTGAAATCGAGCAGCTCGCCAGCCTCCACATCGGTAGCGAACACCTGCCGGTCATTCTGGCCGAATAGCTTGAACGACAATAGGATCAGGACGATGAGCAGCGCCGCGAACAGCAGCCGTTTCCGGTATCTTCCGCTCATTCGCTCACGTCCCCCGAAGTTCGGAGCGACAACCCGGATTCTTGATCGAAGAAATGGGCCTTGCCCATGTCGATCCGGATCCTGACAGGGTCGCCGACTTGCAGCGGCGTGTGGGCTTCCGTCCGTACGATCAGCGACTGCTCGCCCGACTTCACGTACGCATAGGCGTCGGCTCCGAGCATCTCGATCATCTCGACGACACCGGTAACCGTCCGCTCATCGTCATCCGCGGTCCCGGGCGGCAGAATCGCCGCATGCTCGGGCCTTATGCCCATCACGATTTGCCTCAGGTTCCGACCGCCGGCCCGCAGATCGGCCGCATGCCCGGGCGCGACCGGCAGCCGGAATCGCCGATTCGCGAAGTAATCCGTGCCGTCCCGCTGCTGAATGGTGCCTTCTAGGAAGTTCATTTGCGGCGAGCCGATGAATCCGGCCACGAACAAATTGGCCGGCGCGCCGTACAGCTCTCTCGGAGGAGCGACCTGCTGGATGACGCCGCCTTTCATAACGACGATGCGCGTCCCCATCGTCATCGCTTCCACTTGGTCGTGCGTGACGTAGACGGTCGTCGTTCGGATCGTGCCGTGCAGCTTGATGATTTCCGCCCGCATCTGGGCGCGCAGCTTGGCGTCCAGATTGGAGAGCGGTTCGTCCATGAGAAAGACTTTCGGCTCCCGGACGATCGCCCGGCCGAGCGCCACGCGCTGTTTCTGGCCGCCGGACAGCTGATTCGGCTTCTTCTCGAGCAGATGGGAGATTTCCAGAATGCGGGCGGCCCGATTGACGCGCTGTTCGATGTCGTGCCGGGGCGTCTTCCGCAGCTTGAGACCGAGCGCCATATTTTCATAAGCCGACAGATTCGGATACAAGGCGTAGTTTTGAAAGACCATGGCGATATCCCTGTTTTTCGGGGAGGTGTAGTTGACGAATTTGCCGTCGATGTACAACTCGCCCCTCGTAATATCCTCCAGACCTGCCAGCATGCGAAGCGTCGTCGATTTGCCGCAGCCGGACGGGCCGACCAGCACAAGGAACTCTCCGTCCTCGACTTGCAGATGAAAATCGCGGACGGCCGGCTGGTCCTCTCCTTTGTATTGCTTGAATATGTGCTTGAACACGATGTTCCCCACGGTACCACCTCGTAAGCCGTCGAATTTCTTAGAAATTACTTATTGATTAAATTAATTGACCGGAAGGCCGCCCTCCCCCAAGCGATACCGTAACCTCGCAGGGAAAGGGCCTGCCTCCGTCCGTTATTCAGCCGCTAGACTCATCTTCTGATGTTGTGAGCCGACGTTCCGCTTGCGCCGGGGGCGTAAGCGGCCGTAAACCCGCCGCCGCCGATGTTGCCCCAGAAATTCCCCGTTCCACCCGAGCCGACCGTTGCCTGCGTTCCGCCGTCCCGGAAATACGCGCCGTTTACGGTTAGACTGCCTCCGGTGACGTTCGCCGTATTATGGGCGAACGAAGTCCCCTGCACGACCGTCGTGCCTCCGGCCATGTTGAGCACGTAGTTGAAATCGTCCTTCGTATTCCAGTTGAATACCTTCACCGTTCCGCCGCCATTGTACAGGCCGTCCGACCCTCCGCTGCCGTCAATGAAGCTGCTGCTCAGGAAATTGACGATCTTGACGCCGCCGGCGCCCGTGCCCGTCACCCGGATCGCATTGCCGCGGTAGTCGGAGGCGCTGTTGAGCACGACCGCATTCGCCGTCGATTCGAAGGTGAAGGCGTTGCGGGAGTTGAACACGAACGTATTCAGCAAATGCTCGTTCTGCGCCCCTCCGCTTACCGTATACGCGCTTAGATTCGTGCTGACGTAGGCGCCCGCGACCGGGAACATCATCGAGCCTTCCTCCAAAGCCCCGGGTAATCCGTACGCTCTTCCCCAATACGTGATGTTGAACAAACAGTGCTCGACCCAGCCCTCCGTGCTGTTGCCGACGCGGATGCCATCCTTCAGCACAGTACCGCCGACATGGTTGATGTAGTGGCCGTTCGTGGCGTTGGTGGCGAAATCGATGCCTTTGTAAGCGTTGACGAAGCTGACATCCATCACGTATACGCTGCTGCCATCGCCGCGAATCGTCCATGGATAGGCGGCGATGTTGGACGCGCTGTCCGTCGCCTGCTCCGGATAATGAACGGACAGGCCCCTGACTCCGGCATTCGCGCCGTTTAGCAGAATGAAAGGAGTTGCCGTGTCGGGATTCGCCGTCCCTCTGCCCTCGTAAGCATAAAGGATGGTCCCCGTCGACGGGCCGTATACCGCCGCCCGATGCGGAACGTCGTCGCTCCCTCTCAGTTCCACACCGGCCGGTACGGTGAGATGACCGGAAACTTTGTAGATGCCTGCGGGCAAATAAACCGTGCCTCCGCCGGACGAACCCGCCGCGTCGAGAGCAGCTTGGATGGCGTTCGTATCGTCGGCCGTCGGATTGACGTTGGAGGGAATCCCGGCCGCGCCGTAATCCTTGACATTGTAGAACGCGCTGCTGGCCGGCTTCGGCCTCGCCGTCTTGTACGGATACGATCCGACATCGGATTTTTCCAGCGCGTAGCCGGTGTCCTGCCTATTGACGTCGCCGCTGCTGCTATTATCGAGCAGATAGCCGGCCGTTCCGGTGAACGTATTGCCGAGCAATACGGCCGACGATACGCTAGCCTGCAATTGCACGCCCTTCTTGGCCGACGACAGCGCGGGCGTGAAGGTTGAACCTTCGACCGCCAGCGTTCCCTTGCTTGCGACGAGCGCGTACGTGCCGGACCAATCGTCGAACGTGCAATTCTGGAAATTGACCATCGCATTCCCGGCGAGTTGAACCGCATTCGCCGCTCCGCCGCCGATCACGGTGTTGTTGAACTGGATCGCGGTCGCATTGTCGCTGTTGATGCGAACCGCGACGGGATTCGTTCCCTGATTCGCTTTGAAGGAAGAATTGGCGATCACCATGCCTAGCTGCTCCGGAATGTTGTCGATGCGAAGCCCGATATTGCTGCCCTCGACGGAGACGTCGAACAAATGTCCGTTAAACGACCGCCAGGAAGGGATCACGTCGACGCCGATTTTGAAGTCGGTCAGGCGGATGCGGTTGAAGCTGTCCCATTCCAGCCCGGACAGTTCCATGCCCGTCGCGTTCGCCCGCGTCCATGCGGCGATTTGCGCGCTTGTCGGTTTGCTCGAGGAGAGGGAAACGTCAAGGTTTGCCCAGTAAGACGTGTTGAACGCGACGTTCTCGACCTCGCTCACATCGGCGGAATCGTACAGGGCGAGCGCTTTCATGAGCGCGGTTCCTTTGACGTTGCGGATCGTATGCATCTCGTGCACTTTGGCGGTAATGCCCCGGTAGCTGTTGAGCAGCGTGGCATTCTGCACGGCGGCGGTCAAATATCCATCTTCTCCGACCGACCTGCCGACGATATCGAACGTATAAGGATAAGGCACGGGCGATGTTGCCGACTGCTCCGGGTAATACACGGTAAGACCGTTCGCGCCGGCGCTTCCCCAGATGCGGATCAGCCCCGGATCGGACTGCGTTCCGTTCTTGCCCGCATAGGCCAGGATAACGGTGCCGTAGCTTCCCGAACCGACGTCGGGATCCCTCCAGTCCCCGCGCAGCGTGACATGGTTCCGGACGTTGAGGGTATAGCTCACCTTGTATTTGCCGGCAGGCATCCATACGACGCCTCCGCCTGCCTGGTACACGTCGTCGATTGCGCTTTGAATCGCGGCGGACGCGTCGACCGCGCCGGTATTGTCGGCATTGTACGGCGCGCTCGTCACGGAAACGCCGGCGATGACGATATCTTCCGCCGCATGGACCGGCGCGACGACCGAAGGCGTCACCGCGCCCGCGACGTAGATACCGGCCGTGATCGAGCTGGACGCGATGCCGGCGCTGTTCATGTCGCCGGTTGCGTTCTGGTCCGCCGCATCTTTGTAGACCTTGAACTTCTCCATCCCGTAACCGTTCGTCACCACGATGTTGTCGTATTGCGCCCTGTAAACGACCAAGTCGGCATCGTGCTCCCCGGTTACGAACCATTGCGCCGCCGTCTTGCCGACCATGGCCGCGGGAACCGCCAACTTGCGATGCGTCCATTTGGCGAATGCGGTGTCCGAAAGATTTTCCGTCGGATGGCCTCGCTGCCCGTTCTGATCCTGCCATCCCGTCGTATCGCGGAAGTACGTGTTGTCGGAATTGTAAATCTCGATGCCGCCCGAACCGTCTATCGCGTTGTAAAGCTTCACGTCATATTCGATATAATCGCCGGATGCGAACGTATACGATGCCGCGGAAAACTTCTTGTACGCATATTTGTTCGCGGTGCCCGTTCCGTTCGTCACCGAAAAATCGAGCACATCGCCCGAAGGGCTTGCGGGCAGTACGCTGCCGAGATCGGCAAGCGCGACGGAAGCGGATGCGACGCCCGCGACAAGCACGTTGCCGGAAGCGTTGTAATCCGCAGCATCGCGGAAAATGACGGCTCTCGCGTTTCCGTTGCCGTCCGTAACCACGATGTTGTCGTATTGCGCTTTGTAGCTGATGGAAGCTGTATTGTTCTCTCCGACAATGTCCCAATGCGCCGACGTCTGCCCGATCATAGCAGCGGGCACGGCCAATTTGCGATGAAACCATTGTCTGAAAGCGTAGGAAGAAAGATCCCGCTCCGGATGGCCGACGATGCCGTTCTGGTCTCTCCAACCGGCTGCGTCGCGGAATGGCGTGCCCGCCGTCGTATAAATTTCGATGCCGCCCGCATCGCCGACGTTGCTGACCAGCTTCACGTCGTATTCGATGTAGTCTCCCGGCTGAAAGGTGTAGGCTTTGTTGGAAACTTTGCTGTACGCGTATTTATTGCCCGAGGAACCGTCATTCGTAACCGTCAGCTCGAGCACCGAGCCCGAAGCCCCGATCCGGTCGTTTCGCACCGTTGCGGAACTGCCGGTGACTCCAGCTTTCAGAACGTCGCCGCTTGCGATATAATCCGATCGGTTCTGAAAAATGACTTTTCTCGCGGTGCCGTTGCCATTCGTGACCGTAATATTGTCGTATTGCGCTTTGTACGACAGGGAAGCCGCATCGTTCTCGGCAGCCAGATCCCAATGGGCGGCGGTTTTGCCGATCATGGAAGACGGCACGGGCAGCTTCCGGTGAAACCAATGATTATAAGCGTAGGAAGACAAGTCGCTGTTCGGGTGGCCGCCGACCGCGTTCTGATCCGTCCAGCCGCTTTCCGCCCGGAATGAAGTCCCGAGTGTCGTGTAAATTTCGATGCCGCCCGAACCGGTCACGTTGTTCAGCAATTTGACGTCGTATTCGATATAATCGCCCGCCTGAAACGTATAGGCGGCATCCGAGAACTTTATATAAGCGTATCGGTTTGCGGTTGCCGAAGCGTCATTGACCACCGCGAATTCCAGATAATCGCCCGAAGCCCCCGTTGCCGCCGCAGCCTTGCCGGGCAGAACGCCGATACCGGCAAACAGGGTGATGACAAGGGATAAACATAAGAACTGAGCCATGCGCCGATGCTTGATCACAATACCCCTCCTCGTCCATTGCGCCCTTGCTCGACCCCAAAAAAGAGAACCGACCTTCCCCGCTTGAATACGCTTACAACTCATCCTCAAAAAATGGTCCCTCCCCTGCCGATCCCTCCTTTCATTTGCTTATCGCCATGCACCTATATCTTAATCATTAAGATATAAGACCTAAAAAAAACGACTTTGATGAACGCCAACTCGAATTCAGAAGGTTGTATAAACTCAATAAACAAGTATTAATGTTGTCTTTATTAATATAACCAATGTCTACTTGTTTGTAAAGTTCCTATTTTCAATGGTCGTCCCAAACAGAAAGGCACCCGCGATCCATGAAGAAAATGGACCGGGGTGCCTGAGGCAACCTTCCTTGTACTCGATTAACCCGCTCAGCCGCCTGAAGCGCGGTAATGCCGCTCCAATGCATCACGCAGCACGGCGATTTGCTCATAGCGCAAGCTTTGCCGGTAGACACCGGTCCCCACGCCGGTTTCGTCAACCACCTCATCCTTGCACCAAAGCCCGTATTTCGCCGGATCGGCGCCATGGCTGCGGATCGCCGCTTCGAGGTCCTGCGCCAAGTATCCGACGTGCCAGCGCGCGGCACTCCCTTTCGCGTCTTTCGCATCCTTCATCCTGAACTGCTTGGGCCGGATCGAAGCGAAAGCGTACAACAACACCTCATCAATCTCTTGCACATCGGCAACCTGGGCGGCGTCCGATGCCTGAATGGCGCCGTTCACCGTGTACACGGACGCCCAACGGTGATTCGCGCCTCCCAAAGTGGCAGATTGATCGATAACGGGATAAAAATGTCCTTCGTGATGAAATTTCCATCGCTCGACCAGTTCGCCCCCGTTCGACGCGGCGATCACGAGGTCGGCGGCTTCACGGCCCGGGTTCATGCTTGCGAGACTGGCGCGCAACCTCGCATACATCCCCGTCGACGATGCATAATTGCCCTTCAAGTCGAAACAAGGTCCCGTACCGACAACCGACGGCTGATCGTAGCTCCGCACTGACAGGTTTCCGTTGATTTGGTTGGCGTACGCATTGCTCACGTTATGCCCGCTCTTCGGCAGCAGCAGCTCGACGTTTTTCTCGGCTTCGGGATGGACGGTGACGGCCTGAGGGACGTTGTTCCAGTATGGACTCATGATCTTCGCGAAATGAGCGCCCGCCCCGATCACGTAACCGTAAGTACCGCTGTAAAACTTATCGTTCACAGACATCAGAAAACCGCCAACCAAGTCGACGCCGGTCACGCCGGGCGCGAACGAGCAATCCACCGTGCTCACTTCCGGCCACTTCGACATCGCGTTTAAATCGATGTAGAGCGCCGTTTCGAGCGAGTTGACCGTACATCCGATCAGCTTGGTCTTGTTTGCCTCGCCCGTAATGGAAAACCCGCGGGAGCCCGGCACCGTATCGGGTCCGTCTACATCGCATTCCAACAGCCGGATATTGGAGGTGCCGTCGCACGAGAAACCGATCGTATACCCGTATGCGAAGCATCGGGAAAGCTGCGACCAATCGTCGACGCGAGCCAGCGAAAATGCCGTGCCCGGCCTGCGGAGACTGGCGGGCGTGACGCCGGCGGCATGCACGGTGAGAAACGGCCAGCAGTGGACGTCGTGCAGCCGGGCAATGTCGTATTCGTTGCGGATGGCCACGCCGTTGTGGGCATCGATTTTCACGTTGTTCATCCGGGTCCGTCCGCCGCCTTGCGGACAATCGGAGGAGTACGCCAGCTCGTGGCCGAGAATCAGCGCGTCCTGGATCGCCGCCCCCGTATCGGCGGCAATGAACGCCGTGCCGGAGAACTGGCCGATGGCGATCGCCGCCTGCTCGTCGGTCGCCGCCGGCAGGGAGAGTCCTTCCCGGATTGCGACCGCCCGTTCGAACACGGACCCGCTGTTTAACGTAATCGTCGTTCCGATCCGCTGAATGAAGCTGGACGGCAGCGTGTAATAGCTCACGGTGGCCCCGTGCACTTGCTCGGGGTTCGCCAACTCGCCGCGAATCGTGACAGTTGCCGGTACGTTCAGGTTGCCTACCGCGTAACGCGCGCTCCCGATATCGAGCGTGCCGCCGCCGGACGATCCGAGCGCGTTCAAGGCGGCCTGGATCGCCTCCGTATCGTCGGTCGCCCCGTCACCGGCGGCGCCGAAGCGTTGTGGCGTCGTGCGGCCATGGGGCATGACTTGCCGCGATTGCTCCTGAATCTCTTCCACGTTGGTCCAACCTCCATTTTTGTCGATTTACCCGCATGGCGGCTTTGGATAATAGCTTAATGAGTAAGTTTATTTTGCGAACGACACTCTGAAAGCTATCTCCCATCCTTTTGCGCAGTGAATTCAAGTTCAGTATAATAATTTTAATAAATAAAGCAAATGGAGAACTGATCAATGACCACCCTGAAACCGGTTTATTTGCAGAAAGTCAAGCAGCACAACATGGCCGACATTTTGCAGAAGATATGGGAGCATGAATCGATCTCGCGCGTCGAATTGGTCGAGTTAACCGGACTGACTTCGGGAACGATCACCAACCTCACCCAGGAGTTGCTCCAGACGGGGCTCATCCGCGAATCGGAAACGTCCTCCGGTTCCGTCGGCCGCAAAAGGGTCATGCTGAAGCTGCGCACGGACCGCTATATGATTATCGGTCTCGATATCGGACGGACCTCGTTCGAAGTGGTGCTGGCCGATCTTGCGGGGCGCATGATCAAGTCGGTGGAAGGCAACACTGTCGGCATCCGCAATCCGGAGCAGGTGCTGGACTTGGTTGCGCCTCACCTGGAATCGCTCAAGACCGATGCCACCGACAAAAAGAGCCCCGTCATCGGGCTGGGCGTCAGCATTCCGGGCCCGATGGACAAAAAAACGGGCAAGCTGCTCAGCCCTCCGAATTTCCCCGGGTGGGAGGGATACCCGATCCAATCCGCGCTGGAACGCCGATTCGGGCTGAACGTCTTCATCGAGGATGACGCTCGCACGTCGGCGCTGGCGGAACGATGGTACGGACTCGGGCGCAAAGCGCAGGACCTGTTATTCGTCACGATGGGCATGGGCATCGGCGGCGGAGTGGTCGCCAAAGGCGAGCTCGTCGTCGGATCCAACGGCTTGTACGGGCAGGTCGGCCATATCACGCTTTTGCCCGGAGGCGAAATATGCGCGTGCGGCAACGAAGGCTGCTGGGAGACGGTCGGCTCGATCCCCGGCATCCTGCGCAGATGGTCGGGAGGCAACACCATCGACGGTTTCTTTCAGGCCGTGCGCGAGGGAGATCCGGCTGCGGTGCAATGCATGCAGGAGACGCTCTATTATCTCGAATGCGCCCTCACGACGTTGTTCAACACGTACGATCCGGATGTCATCGTACTAGGAGGCAAGCTTTATCCGTATTTGACGATGCACCTTTCCGAAATCCGCAGCCGCGTAAAGGCAAGGATGTACGCTTTCGTCAGGGATCGGCTGCATATCGAATCCGCCACTTTCGGCGCGTCCCAGAACGCGGTCGGTGCGGTAGCGCTCGTGTTCGGCGCCCTTCTGAACGAGCCGCTGCAGACGCTGGCCGGCACGAAGACGTAGGACGATGCGCAAATCAAATGAACCCCCTGGAACGACATTCATGTCCAGGGGGAGCTCGTCATGGATATCCGTCCCTTCGCTTTCGCGCTAAAGACGGAAAAACCGACCGGGGAATAATCGTCCTCCCCTTCTCCACCCAGCGTAACCTACGATCCATGCAACGGCAAAGAGGAGAACAAGACCGTAACCCCACCATCCTAGCTCGATATTCTCGATCCATTGCTGGATATTCCCGCTGCCGTCCCACTTGGCCAAGTACGTCTCCGTCAACTCGATCGCTCCGATCGAGAGAGCGGCGGCGACCGCGATGAACGTGACGGCGAGATTGTAATGGAGCTTCCGCAGCGGTTCCTGGAGCGCCCAGCGGTAGGCTTTGACCATCATGACGCCGTTCGCCGTGTCCATCAAGGTCATGCCCGCGGCAAACAGGAGCGGCAGCGCGAGAATGCCCGCGATCGGCAATGCTTGGTTCGCGGCCGTGCCGGACATCGCGAGCAGCGCGATTTCGCTGGCGGTATCGAAGCCGAGACCGAACAGGAAGCCAAGCGGATAGACATGCCAGCTGCGGCCGATCAGCTTGATGAGCGGCTTCGTCAGCCTGGCTAGGAATCCGTGACCGTGCAGCGATTTCTCGAGTTCGGATGCGGCAAGCGCACCTGCCCGGTATTTGCGGCGAACCCCGAGCAAGTTCATGAGAATGAACAGATTGACGACCCCTACGACGATGAGGAACATGCCGGAAACGGTCGCGCCCGCCACGCCTCCGATTTCCTGCAGCAACGGAAGCTTCCGCTGCGCCCAGCGCATGGAGACCGTTGTGGCGATTACCATGAGCAGGACGACGGAAGCGTGTCCGCACGCAAAGAAGAAGCCCACGCCCAGCGGATTCCGGTTTTGCTGCGTCAGCTTTCGGACCGTATTGTCGATCGCGGCGATATGATCCGCATCAAAGGCGTGCCGTAGTCCCAGCGTATACGCAATCAAGCCCATCCCCCATAATGCGGGATATGGGCCGGCCGTAACCCCGAGCATGGCGGCGCCGGCACCATGAAGAAGCAGTAGCGGAATGATGTATTTCCATAAGTCCCGAAACCCCGCGGAAAAATCGGCTTTCACTTCGCATCGCCCTCCTTATCCTGAACGAAGATCCGATACGCGTTCCTTGCAGCCTCGTATACCGTCTTCAAGGGAATGCCATGAGCTTTGGCCGCTGCCTCGCAATGGGCATATTCGGGGGCGAATTGCACGGTTTTCCCGCCCATGACGCCCACCTTGACGCCGATCGTCCCCCAAAGGGTTTCGACATCGACCGAATGGCGCTCAAGCCGTTTGCATTCCGTCCATATATACCTCATGCCCAGCGTCGTCGTCTCTTCGAAGACGATGGCCTCCATGAGATTCAGACGGTCGGCATTCGTCAAGACATTCAGCAAGAAACCCGGCCGTCCCTTCTTCATCAGGATCGGAATCCAGAAGACGTCGTGGGCACCCGCCGACAGCAGCCGTTCGCTCACGTACGGACAGAACTCCGGGTTCATGTCGTCCATGTTCGTCTGCAGCATGACCATTCCGTCTTCCCGATGCTCCCGCTTATGCTCCTCGAACATTTCGATCCTCCTCGATTGCGCCCTCGTGCCGGTCCCCGAAAAAGTCCTGTTCGACCATCATGCACAAGGTGTGGTAGATCGGAAGATGGCGTTCTTGGATGTCGGGCGTCGACGTCCAAGGCACCCGGATCGTCACGTCGCACAAATCGGCAAGCTTTCCTCCCCCGCTTCCGGCGAGTGCGATCGTCGCCACCCCCAGCGCATGCGCAACCTGAACCGCCCGAACGACATTGCCGGAGTTTCCGGACGTGCTGATCGCAATCAAGACGTCCTCCGGTTTCGCGAGGCCGTACACCTGCTGGGCGAACACCATGTCCGCCGCGACGTCGTTGGCATACGCCGTCATGAGGGCGGAATGGCTGACGAGCGAGATCGCCGGCAACGCCCCCTGCAGATGGTTGGCAAGATACGCGCCGTCCTCCCGAAATGCGGATTCCAGCAAGCCGCGCCGGTCCGAGGACAACGGCCGTTTGGACATGAACCCTTTCATCAGTTCGCCTACGATATGCTCGCTGTCGGCGGCGCTTCCGCCGTTTCCGCATACGAGCAGCTTGCCCCCTGCTTCGTACGCCCGCGATAAGCATCGGTAACCCGCCTCGATATCCTCCCGGCATGCCGACAAATCCGGGTATTTGGCCGTCAAGCTTGACAACCAGCGATCAATGATCGGATTGGAAAGCATTCTCGTTGCCCCTTTCGAATGACATTGGCGTGTGGTCTATCCGGCATGTACCGAGCGAATCTCGTCCGGCGAAGCGGTTCCGGTCGTGCCGATCTTCCGGATCACGACCGAAGATGCGCAATGGGCGAGCGCAGCCGCCTCCGGCCCCGTCCCTCCGGCGCCAAGCGCGCATAACGAAGCTGCGGCGAATGCGTCTCCTGCCCCGACGATATCGATGGGAGGCGGCACCGGCCGGGTCGGCACGAATACGCAGTTGTCCCCTTCCACCCAAATCGCGCCCTCGGAGCCAAGCGTCATGCAGCAGACGCCCTGTACTTCTCCCGACAAGCGGCGGGCCAAATCCGCCCATTCCTCCGGCGTCCTTGCCGTCGCCTCTTCGCGAAGCCAACCGCTGGCCTCCACCTCGTTCGGCTTCACGATCACGCCCCGGTACAATCCGATACGCTCGCGGCTGTCTACCATGACGATCTTCCCTTTCGCCGCCCATTCCGCCAGCTTGACGCGAATCCCGTCCCCGATGACGCCGAACGGCAGTTGGTCGGTCACGGCGATGATATCGCACTGCATAGCCATGGCATCCAGCATTTCGCCAAGCTTCTCGGCAAGCGCTTTGGGCAGCGGCCCGAAGTTTTGGAAGTCGAGCCTCGCATCCTCCTGCTGAACGTTCTGCAAGCCGGTGCGGATCGGTTTGCAATAGGCGGGCGTCATCCAATCGCGGTCGGTGATCAAATAAGACGTCTCGATGCCGCGGGCCGCCAGTAAGCCCTTTAACAGTTCGCCCCGCCAATCGTCGCCTACGACCGAGCAAACCATCACTTTGCCGCAGCCCAAATCTGCCAGATTGGCGGCAACGTTGCCTGCCGCGCCGGGCGAATACCGCTCGTCTACAATAGGCAGCGTATAGTGCGGCGTTTCGCGCGACAGCGTGCTGCGCGTAAGGTCCGCTACCCAGTAGGCGTCTAGGCACACGTCTCCGATCACCCCCGCGCGCAGCGAGCCGAAACCGTCCAGCAGTTGGCCCATACGCGCTTCGGTGATGCCGTCGGCGCGCCGAACCATCGGCTGCATCCGGCTTTTCTCCATGAGTTCCATTACTCTGCTCTCCCTCTGTCTCCGCGATTCGCCAAAGCTTGCCGTATGGCCGGAATGGTCTCCTGATGCAAGCCTTCAAAATGAAATCCGTCCCCGCCCAGGCTTGTCGGGCGGTGAATGATGTTCTTGCGCGGACGGTAGTAATAGTCCCAGTCCTCGTAACCGACCTTGCAATGATAATCCCCTAGCTTGACGATATCGAAGTTCGCCGTCGTGATCCGGCTGACGTTGTAGCCCAGATTGCGCGCGATCGACAGTGCTTTGAGCAGCACCTCCGGTCCCGTAACCGTCGAGCCGAAGTTCATATAGACGCCCCCGTCCAAACGGGTCACCGTGCCGGCGAAAATCCGGAAATCTCGGCCGCTCGCGCCTCCTTGCACGGAGAAATCGACGTCCGGATGTTGTTGAATGCTGTCCGTGCCTAGCGTGACGTGGACGGTGCAGGGGATGCCCGCACGGCTGCAAGCATGAAGCAAGCTGAATCGGGCATACGGATACAGCTCGGGATGACGGTTCATATGATCGATCAAGCTCTCTCCGTAACCGAGCCCTTTGCCGTACCCTTCCCGGAGCGCGCGATGAACGAGCGCGCCCGGTTCTTCCCACATGCCGAGCTTGCCGCTGCTCAGCGCTCCGGCATCCAGCTCCTCCGTCTGGCCGAATGCGGCGAGCTCCACGTCCTGAAAGGCTCCGGCGCCGTTCAGCGCCAGATGGGTGATCACCCCTTGCTCGATCAGCTCGATAAGGTCGGGCGATACGCCGTTGCCGATCACGTTGCCTCCAAGCGAGACGATCACCTCGCCTCCTTGATCGCGGGCTTCCCATATGCGCTGGGTTAAGATGCGGAAGGTCTCGTCCCGTTGGCCGGACCAGTCGGACTCCTTGCACGGCGACGGCCTCTCCAACACTTCGATGCGGAGAGACGCAAGCCGCTCCGCGATCGGATACAGCTTCCGGCGTTCGCGCGACAGACGTTCCACGCGCTCATAGCGGGGGAACGAAACGCCGAGCTCCCGCTTGCGCCGGAGCACACCGTGGAACAGATTCGGAATCGTCGCTTGATGAAGGCCGTGGAACAAATACCCCTGCCCGCCGATTTGCCCGAGACGGTCGATGAAATTGCGGCGCGGGCGATAGTAGAATTCGGAGGCGATTGCCGGCGGCACGTCATCCGCGTACACGGGCACGATATCGAAATTCGCCGCGACGACCGACGACATCGGAAGATCTTCATTCCGGCAAATGCTGACCGCCTTCAGGAAGATTTCCGGACCCGATATCGCGGAACCGAAGTTGAGGAAAACGCCGCCGTCCGCCATCTCCGCCACGGATTGGCACATCGTCTCGAAATCTTTCCCGCTCGTTCGACCCAGCGCCTCGAAGTCGGCGATCGGATGCTGATGGATGATATCCGTGCCGATCGAGATGTGGCACGTATAAGGCACGCCCGAACGTTGGCATTGGACAAAGACGCAATCGTCGTAATGAGGAAAACGTTCGGGGTGACGGTTCAAGTAGCGGTAAAGGCTCTCTCCGTATCCGAGGTTTTCCGAAGAGCCGAGCTGTATAGCTTCGTTCATGTAACGGCCGGTCTCTTCCCACATCCCGAAAGAGCCGTCCTCGATCGCGGTGGCGACGTCTTCGGACGTCTCTCCGAGGAACGCCAGCTCGAAGTCGTGAATGCTGGTCGCCCCGTTTCCCGATACATGGGTGACGATGCCTTGCCGCACCATTTCGATGACGTAGCGGGACATGCCGTTCTTGATGACGTGGGCGCCCATGGACCAAATGACCGGTTTTCCCGACGTTCTGGCGGCGACGACGGCTTCGATCAACCGCGCGAAAGCTTCCTGCTCTTTCCGCGCTTGCGGCCACGCTTCGGGCACGTCCGAATAAGGCTGAGCCATATTGCGGATCGTGACGAGATTGCGCCGGTCGAACACGGAATTCGTCTTGACCGCATCGAACGACAACCGCTCATGTCTCATCTTTTTCTCCCTCCTTGCTCAATTCAATCTCAAGCCAGGCGGACAAGCTGCCGTTCGGATCGAGCTTCAGGGCAGCCCCCCGCTCCGCCGCTTCGGCTAACGTCCACTTGGGCGGTACATTAAACGGCTCCAGTCCGATGTTGTACTCGTTTCCGAAGAAAGGAGCGTCCGAGTCGGCGGCGAAGTTCTGCCAGTACCAAACGTACGGCCATATGTCCGCGTCCCAACGAACGGTTAACGAAAGTCCGACACGATCGCCGGCGTCAAGTCGGTATTCCCCCGACCGGGATTCGACGGCTAGGAGCGGCCTTGGCGTCCCGGGCGACGCCATGACGGAGAGATCGACCTGTGAATTCGCCCCGGGCATCGCCGGCCAAACGCTTCTTTCCCCGGTTTCCATATTCACCACAACGGAACCGGGATGGAACCCGATGCGCGAATGTTCTTTCAGGAAAGGCGCCCCATAAGCCAGATGATGTCCCCAATTGAATTCGATCGGCACCGGCGACTCGTTGTACACCCTCTCTTCCATGCGCACCGCCGTGTCCCCATGCCTCAAAATGAACGTTTTTTCCACTTTCAGCGGCAACGAACGAAGGCGGTTGGTCAACTGCACGCGAAGCTCTTCCTCATCTTCGCGTATCAGCTCGTAATCCCAAGGCGTGATGGACGTTTCCCCCCGGTGCACCGTCGCGCCCCGGTACTCATGCGTCCGGCTCACCTCCGGCATCATCTCTTGCCAGCCGCCCAAGTAAGTCATCTGATAGTCGGGATACAGACCGTGTGCCGGAAGCAGCCCCGTGCGCGTATGCCAAATCAAGTCGGTATCCGTCGGCTTGTGCAGCCAGCGGACCGGTTCCCCTCCCCGATCCAGGAGTAAAATTACCTGTATAAGGTCGTTCTCCAGCATCAGGGTGCGGTATCCCTTATATTGCAAATCTTCCGTAAGCCGGCAGCCATGATTGCGATAACGTTTATAGTAGGATGGCATTCGGCTATAGCCCCAATCGAGACAGCCAGTCTTCGGGACGGCTGAAATCTCCCGCGATCCAGTCCGCCCCGGCCGCCTCGAGCCGCCGTTGCTTCACCGGATTCAGCCCTTCTCTTCGTTCCTCATCGCTCGCCAGCCCGAGCGCAATGCCGCCCGCCTCTTTGCCAAGCCGGATCTCAACCTTGCCGTCCCCGATCACCGCCAGTTCCGGTCCGCTGAACCCTTTGTCCCGGATCAAATCCTGCAGCACCTTCTCCTTGGAGCATTCCGCCTTGCCGACCGGAGCGCCGGCAATCCCGGTCAAGTACGAAGCGATGCCAAGCACTTCGGCTTCCCTCACGACATCGGGGTGATCCGTTCCGCTCGCCACATACATCTCGATTCCTCGGCCATGCAGTTCCCGGATGAAAGCGGCCGCTCCTTTGATCAGATAGTCTTCCGTCTGCAAATTGCCTTCGCCCAATTGCTTGACGCGTTCATTCACCCGCGCCAGCAGTCTTTCGTTATAGATGGCCTTGTATGCCCACGGGTCCAGAACGCGCTCGTTCCAGCCCTTCTCCTTCACCTGATCCGCCAGCCATTGCATCTGATAAATCGTCTGGATGCCGGTCGACTGATCGATATAATCGTCGATTTCGCGCTCCAGCTCCTTTTCCTGCGCTTCGGTCCATTCTTTGCCGCCTGCAATGGATTCTTTCATGAAAGGTCTCATGATTTCTTCCCAACCCGCGCGGAGGGTGGAGATCGTCCCGTCGAAATCGAACAATACTGCTCTCACGGATGCCATGCGAATACCGCCTTTCGCTTAATGATTAAGTTTTAAGGTGAATACAGGATCTTCTGGCACCTAGTTTATCAAGTCCCCGGTCAAATGAAAAGTATTTTCTTATTAAATAAATTATTTACTTGATTCCCTCTGTCTTTTATAATCAATATCGAACGCGGAAACCTGTTGAGTCCAGTTCGCAAGGTATTTTCTTAATGATTGACATAATACACTTTATGAACGGGAGGATCGCCATAATGAAAGACGTCGCAGCCTTATCCTTGGAAGTCAAAGACGCCCTGCTCGGATCGTTGCTTCGTTCGCTCGGCAGCGCGCTGGTTGCCTTCTCCGGCGGCGTAGACAGTACGTTTCTGCTTAAGCGGGCGCAGCAGGAGCTGGGCGACCGCGTCACCGCCGTTACGGCGGCTTCCGAAACGTTCCCGAGCCGCGAATTCGACGCCGCGGTGAAACTGGCATCCGATATGAAAGTCACTCATCTGTTGACGGAAATTTCCGAGCTGGACAATCGCGCGTTCGTCGCCAATGCGCCCGACCGCTGCTACCACTGCAAGAAAGGCCTGTACGCGCATCTGAAACGGCTGGCGGCGGAGCATGGCCTGCCGTATATGCTGGACGGCACCAACTTGGACGACCTCGGCGACTATCGTCCGGGCCTCATGGCCAAGACCGAAGAAGGCGTCCGCAGCCTGCTCCTGGAAGCAGGGATGACCAAAGACGACATTCGCGCGTTGTCCAAAGAGCTGAAATTGCCGACCTGGAACAAGCCATCCTTCGCCTGTCTCTCGTCCCGAATCCCGTATGGCACACCGATCGACCGCGAGAAGATCGATAGGCTGGACAAGTCAGAGCAATATTTGCTCGATCTCGGGTTTTACCAGGTCCGGGTCCGACATCACGGCGAAATTGCCCGCTTGGAATTGATGCCCCGGGACATGGCCAAGGCGATCGAGCATCATCATTCCATTGCCTCGGCCTTGCAAAGCTTCGGGTTCAAATACGTCACGCTCGACCTGCAAGGGTACCGAACCGGAAGCATGAACGAGATGCTCCCGAAAGGAGGTGCGTGATGAACGACCAACGGAACGGTGTGGACCCCGTAAACGATTATGCCCTTCTGGACATTGACCGAGAGAAGCGTCTCGGCTTTCCGGAAGTCGTCTTCGGCGAGAACAAAACCTCCGCGCAGTTGATCGGGATTGCCGAGCGCATGAGCGCGCACACCTCCAGGTTGCTCATGACTCGCGTGGACGCCGCGAAAGCGGTGCGGGTAACCGACTGCGTCTCCGGGCTCCAGTATCATGAGGACGCCCAGATGCTGACCGGCTTTAGGGCGATTCCGCAGCCGGAACGCGGCGGGTACATCGCGGTCGTCTGCGCGGGCACCTCCGATCTGCGCGTCGCCCAAGAAGCGGCGGTTACGCTGGAAATGATGGGCAGCCGGGTCGAGCGGATTACCGACGTCGGCGTGGCCGGGATTCACCGTCTGTTCGCTCGGCTCGAACTGATCCGCGGCGCGGACGTCGTCATCGCCATCGCCGGCATGGAAGGGGCGCTGCCGAGCGTGCTCGGAGGTTTGGTGGCGAAGCCGCTCATCGCCGTGCCCACTAGCGTCGGCTACGGTACCGGCCTGAACGGCTTGATCGCGCTGGGCGCGATGCTCAACGGCTGCGCCCCCGGGGTAACCGTCGTCAATATCGACAACGGCTTCGGCGCGGCATATGCGGCCGCCTCGATTCACAAGCAAATCCGAAGGGAGAACTAGCATCGTGAAAATCCTTTACTTGGACTGCATAGCCGGCATCAGCGGCGACATGACGTTGGGGGCGCTCGTCGACGCCGGCGCGGACCCCCGCTACATCGAGACGGAACTGTCCAAGATTGCCCTGCCCGCCTATTCCCTGCGGTGGAACCGCGTGGACAAACGGGGCATTTCCGCCCTCAAGGCGGACGTCGTTCTGGATCCAAACGTTCAACCCGCGCATCATGCGCATTACAGCGACATCGTCAAGATGATTCGCGCCGCCGGACTTCCCGAGCGGGCAACGGCCAGAAGTCTGGCCATTTTCGAAGCGATCGGCAAGGCGGAAGGGAAGATTCATGGCATTCCCTTGGAGAAAGTCCATTTCCATGAAGTGGGCGCGGTCGATTCAATCGTCGATACGGTCGGCGTCGCGCTCGCGCTCGAATCGCTGGAAATCGATGCAATCTGCTGCTCTCCCGTTCCGCTCGGCTATGGCACCGTCGTCTGCGCGCACGGCGTTTATCCAGTACCCGCGCCCGCGACGCTGGAGCTGATGAAGGGCAAGCCGCTGGCACCGTTGCCGATACCAAAAGAGTTGACCACGCCGACAGGAGCCGGAATCGTTTGCGCGCTCGCCGACGATTTCCACGTCACGCTGCCCGCCATGACCGTCCTGTCCGTCGGCTACGGCGCGGGAACTCGAGACTTGGACGAGCGTCCGAACGTGCTTCGCGCAGTCATCGGGAACCGGGTGATTGCACAGGCGGACCTGTATCCTTCCCATCTGGCGAATTCGCATCATACTCATCATGGCCACGACCACGATCATCATGAACATAAGCGCGAGCATCACGATCATCATCGTGATCATGAGCACCATCTTCATGAACATCACGACCATCACGACCATCACGATCATCATGACCAAGATGATAACGGCCATTTTCATCCTTCGTCCGAATAAACGGGCATCACTGTTCCGATGAAAAAAGCTCGTAAATTGCCATAAGAGCAAATTTACGAGCTTGTTCGTTGTTAAGTTGGTGCGGTCGAGAGACTCGAATCTCCACGGGGAGTTAGCCCACTGGAGGTAATATTAGTTCAGCTTGAACGTCGCGATTTTCTTCGCGCCGAGCCGCGTCGCGAACGCACTGCCTTCCGCGGCTACCGGTTGCTTCGGTTCCTCCAGCAGGTTCGTCTGCAGCACCGAACCGAGCGCTCCGCCGGCGGCATACGTCACGCGCACGTCTGACGCCTCCGTCTCTACGTTGTAGAGACGGATGATCGGACCGCTGCCATCCTGCGCCCACTTGAGCGCCGACAGCATCGCGTCGCCGGCCACTTTCAGCAGTACGCCGGTGCGCGGCAGCGCGGGCTTGCCGGCGTTCGGATCCGGCCTGCGGAACGTCGTCGTGATGCCGGTATCCTGCACCCAGGCGCGCCCGCGATCCCAGCGGTCATCGTCAACCGGCCATTGCTTCGTCAGCAAGCCGGAGGTGAAGCGCTCCGCTTCCTGGTACAGCGTTGTCGCATTCACGCCGGCGAACGGGCGGATCGCCAGCTCGAACCGGTACGAGCCGAGGCATTGGCCTTTTGGCTGAATGTCGTTCTCCATTCGGACAATTTCGCGTACGTTAATCGTTTCCGTCCCGCGCAACAGCGTCAGGGCAAGCGTCTCCCCGTTGCCCAGCGCTTCGTATTCGACCGTTCCTTTGGCATATACGGACAAGCCGGAAGAATCGCCCTCTAACGACGCGACCCATTTCCAGTAAGGATACGCGAATGCGCTGCGCTGATAGTCCCTGCCGATGTCCCACGGACGCCTGACAACGTCGTATTGCGCGCCGGCCCAGACATGCGACGCCGGGTTTACCGTTGGGAACAGCAGACGGATGCGGTGGTATTTGGCCTTGTTGTCGATGTCGACGGTCAGCTTCACTTGCGTCGAGTTGCGGTCAAGCCGCAGCGTCGCCTTAAAGCCGCATGTCGCCATTTCGTCGGTGCGGCCGCTGAGGTCGTCTTTCAATCCCGCCGGCACATCCCAGACAAACCGATACGTGACCGCTTCATACAACTCGTTCTTCGCCACGTCGACGACTTCGATCGGGCCGTCGAATCGCTGCGGCTCGCCTTGTTGCGTGAACACGTACAAATCGCCGCGATCGCCGCATTCCTCGAACGCGCCGAGTCCGGCACGAACGACGCCGGTCGCTTTATCCGTGATGTCGAAGGAACCGTTCGACCTCAGTTCGATGCGCAAATGCGTGTTCTCCAGCATGACCGGGCCTGCCGCAGCGTCGTCCGCATCGGCTGCCGGCTCAAAAGCCTCGCCCGCTATGATACGGTATGTCGTATAGCCAAGCGGCCCTGCCTGCGGCGCCCACTCGATATCGAACCGGTTTACGTCGATGACGCCCGGAAGGTTGATCGGGCTCAGCACGTAATATTTGCTCGGCGCTCGGCGAATGATCCGGTAAGGCACGGACTCTCCGTCCTCGTCCTCGATACGGAATGATTCGACGCCGTCCTCCAGCAAGAAGTACACCGAAGTGGCGATGACTTCCCGGTTCGCCGTCTGCGACGGGTTAAGCACCAGCAGCTTCTGATCGCCCCTTCGGAAGTCGGATTCGCTCACCTGCTTCGCGATGATATCCAATTTGCGCTGCAGCAGCTCACCGCCGATTTGCTTCAGGTTGGCGTACCGCTCCATCATTTGATCGTGAACCGCGTCTTGGCTGCAGCCGCAAATGCTGTCGTGCGGATGGTTCTGCATGTACAGCTTCCACATGTAGCGCATGTAATCCGTATCATACTTGTCCAGATCGAGAGACGCTGCGAACACGCTGACCGGCTCCAGCAGCTTCTCCAGCAGCTCGTGCCCTTCCTGATTCGCCTGCTTCAGATAGACGCGCGCCGACAGCGTTCCGCTTAGTATCGAATAATCGAATTGCTCGCGCAGCTCCCCTTCAACGACCGGGAACGGCTGGTCGGCGTTATTCTTCAAATTCTCGATCGCGGCACGGGCGTAGCTATCCAGACGGCCGTGTACGAACTCGTACTCGTCTCCGTACAGACGGCGAAGCTTGTCGAGTACCGCGGTCAGATCTTCCTGCGCTTCCAAATGGTCGACGCCGTTCATCATCAGGTAGTGCGGCACGTTGTGGATCCGTTCCTCGCGCCCTTGAATATTCGGGAACACGATTTTCAGCTCGTCTTCGTCGTTCGGCAGCCGCTGCGCATTGTTGTACCAGTGAGCCATCAGAATGCCGGTCACCTCCGAGCCGTCTGGCGCCGTCCAGCGAATGAACGAGCTGCCGTGCTTGGCGGCGTCATAGCCGCGGCCGAACACGCTGACGTCGAGCCCGACTTCGCGGAAGATTTGCGGCATCTGGCCGGCCAATCCGAAATGGTCCGGCAAATAGCCGACCTTCATTTCGCCGCCCAGCTCGCGGGCTGTCCCAATGCCTTCGATCAGGTTGCGCGTCGTCGATTCGGCGCTGGTCAAGAACAGATCGTTCTGTTCGTACCAGGGGCCGACAAGAATGCGGCCTTCGCGTATCCAGTGGAACAGGCGCTCCTTGCGTTCCGGCCTGATTTGCAAATAATCGTCGAGCACGATCGTTTGGCCGTCGAGGTGGAAGTAACGAAACGACGCGTCCTGCTCGACCAGATCGAGCACGTTGTCGATTAGGTTGACCAGCCGATAGCGAAATTGTTCGAACGTCAAATACCATTCTCGGTCCCAATGGGTATGGGAGATGAAATGAACTGTTTTTTTGCCCGACGTGGTCATGTTGGGAGAACTCCTCTCAAAATAGAATTTACGAATTCAAAAGAATATCTTCTCTTTCCCGGAAGTAAGAGGCGGTCTGGAACACAAGCCGATCAAGCGTTTCCTTGTCGGATTTGCCGTACATGGCAGGGTAGGGATCCCCGCCGGGTCCCAGCGGTTCGGCCGTAACATACCTGCCTTCACGGTTGTAGCCGAGCAAATAGAGCGCCATGATAACGATATCCAAATCCATGGAACCGCTGCCGAGCGCTCCGCGGCTGCTGTCCGCGATATGCAGATTGAGCAGTTGTTCCCCCGCCGCCAGCAAAGCTTCTCCAATATGCGATTCTTCGGATTGCATGTGGTAGACATCCGCGTTAATATGCTGAACCCCTGCATGAGATATTGCTTGGATGTAGGCTCGGGCGTCGGCAATCGTGTGGACGAAGCTGACCTCGGCCGAGCGGATGGGTTCGATTGCCGCTTTCACATTTGCTTTGACGAACCGATCGGCCACAATGCTTAAAGTTTCGACGCTGCGGTCGAACTCCATGTCGTCGTAAGGAATCGGTCTGCCTACCGCTCCGGGAACAACCAGGACATACGTCCCTCCTATTTCAGCTGTAAACTCGATTTCCCGTTTCAAGTAATCGATTGCGGCTTGCCGGTGAATGGCGCGGTTACTCGATAAGTCGTTATCCTTGGAAAACATGCCGCACACGCCGGCGACTTGGATGTCAAATGCATTCAGCACCTCTAAGGTTTCGTGTGGCTTATACCCGAGGTCTCGTCCGTAATGATTTCCATGCAATTCGATATACCGGATCCCCGCCTGATGCAATCGCTTTGCCGAATCTTGCAGAGGCTCGATCCCAAACCCCCAATTGCTCCAGGAAAGATTCAGACGCCTTTTCAACTTGTCCGGATGATTTTGTTTCAATGCCTCAAAGCCATTTCGAATTTGCTCATTTTTTTTCTCATAGTTTTGCATGCCCGTCGATCCCTTCATACATCGGATAGATTCCTTCAACCGGGCTGATGCCGATGACTTGCTCGCCATGCCACCGCACTTGGTACGATTTATGATAGATAAACTCGTCTTCCTCGCACGTCTCGGGAATGAACTTAACCTCATAAGACAGCCCCGCTTGCAAATTGCGAATGACGGCATAACGGTCCATCATCAGAAACGCTACAGGTTCGTTATCGACACAAATCTGCAAAGAGGATGGCTTTGTTCGCTCTGGTATGCGAACCAGAATATTCTTCGCCGCCTTGGGCGTGATGACGATTCGGCCTTCTTTGGGCAGATCGCTTCTCACTTCGGCCAGGTCGTTCTCCCAGGAGAACAATAAATTAACCATAATCCCCCATTCCGATTCGGTAATGATATGCTTGGTGAATTCGCAGATCGCCTGAACGGCCCCCTGGGTGATGTCTATCGTATTAATGGCAGAGTCTTCTTTCTGCAAATGGCTGCTGGGCGTCGGAAATCCGAATCCTCCGATCATCCTTTCCTTCATATCGCATTCATGGTCTCCTGCCGGATTGGGGACTTCCTCAACAAAGTCATTTTTCAACACCTGACTGGGCAATAAGGAGGAGCGCATGAAAGTCTCGGCATGCGAATAGTATTTCCGATCCGAATGAGCAGCCAACAGCAGCTGGATCTGGATCAAGTCGCCCACTTGATTGACTTCGCCTTGATCGGTTTCCAGCCAAGCTTGTTCCTTGCACCATCCATATGAGCTGTAAAATTCCCGAAGACCGATTTCATACACGTTTCGAATCTGTTCCGTCAGGATGGGATCCTTCGCGAGAATGGCATATTCCAATATGCCGCTTAGGCTCGAAGTTATGGAATGGATATGATTGGCGGCTTGATCTTGGATAAGGCCTTCCGGAGAAAAGCAATGCCGCATGGTGCTTCTGCTGTGCGCCGCGCAAAGCTTCAGGGCTTTCAGATTGCCGGTCTCCCGATAATACTTCAACATCGCGCCGACCAGCCTTCCCTGAACTAACGGATAAGCATACTGGATCGTGGCGAACTCTTTTTCCCTATCCATATTTTTCGCCAAATGATAGGAAAGGGCGCCGGTTGAAAAATCGGTGAGCCGGTATACGATATCCACGAATCCGTCAGCAATATTAGCGGCAGCTTCATGATTCCTCAATTTGATTAACCAGGTGAGGCCCTCCAAACCTTCCCGAAGGTTATGGAATTCCACGAATCTTTTGTTCTCCCGATCGGGATCATAGTAAGAAGGCAGGCAATCCTCATTGCTGCAGCAATCTATCAAATACCTCGTGTAGACATGCTCCCCATGCTCGGGAATCCGCTCTCCCGTAATTTCTTCCGTATAAAAAAGCGCGTCCAACGCTCTTCCCGTCACATGCGGAACACCGATCTGAACGGCATGGTTGGCGAAGGCCGTTCCTTCTTTGGTCCTGATGATGCCGAAGAAAGGTTCTTCATCCTTATCTTTGTCCAACATCCGGCATATGTAGGCTGTTGCCAATTGCAGCCTCTCCGTTAAGTCGGCATCATACCATTGAATTTGTTTCCAATCCCTTTGCATCATAAGATCTCCCTCGCTCAACATTTTTTTGACGAACCCAGGCAAGCGTAAAGCTTACCTGAGTTCGAATATTTTATATTGCCGCCCACCCGCCGTACCTGCACCGCCGTCATTCCCGGGCGCCGTCCAGGACAAGACCGCAGAACTCGAAGCGACCGAAGATACTTTCAAATCCGTTACCGCGCTCGGCGCAATCGTATCGATAGTCGATGTTTGCAAATACGTATCGTCGGCACGGTACGTCAGATTGTTGGTCCACATGTAATACTCGTATCGAATCGTTCGCGCCGCCGCTTGCAGTGCTACGGTTTGCCCGAACGACGCCCAACTGGTCGTCGTGCCGATCGGGAGATTATCCGTTTGGATGATCGTCCCGGTGCTGTCAAATTGGCGGATGACTAAAGACAACGAACCGTTGGCGCCTTCGGACATAAACTTCCCGCCGAAGCGCAATATGCCGCTCGTACCGCCAGCAATGGACACATCTTGATAGATGCTGTTCGTTCCAACGCAAGTTCCGCCGCAGTTGCTGGCCAGATACGGCGTTCCATCCGGCGAGTTGTTCGGCAAGCGGTAGACTGACCGATTCGTGCCCGGTCCCAAGCGGTACCAGTAATCCATGGTCGACATCCCAAAATCGCTGTTTTTCAGCAAATTGGCGGATTTCTCCAGACGATACCAATAAAGCCCGTCATCGTTCGCATCGTTCGAACGGCGGCCATAGGCCAGATAGATGAAGCCGTCGGTCGGATCCTTGTACATCCCCGCATACTGCACATTGCATGGAAGAATTCCGTTCGCGTCTTCCGAAGCCCTACTGGAGTAGATGACCGGATTACCGCGCGGAAACTGATCCCAGGTCGTGTTCGTAAGCGAGCTGCTGCGAAACAGCCCGTAATCCCAGTTTTGATTGGACGTACACGCCAGGTTGACATCGGCCGCTTCCACCAGGTGGTAATAGTAGCTCCCCTCCTGAATCATGCTTCCGGCTCCGCCGCCGACGGAGCCGCCGGTCGCCCAGCTCTCGCGCCATGTTGCCGAATCGTTGAGCGTCATCACCGCGTCCGCCGGAACGCCTTGCGCCGAATCCCCGGCGATCCAGTTCTGGAAATCGGCCGTCTTGGCAATGCCGCGATAGCCGTGGACGCCGTCGTAGCCGTGGAAACCGACCCAGTAGTACGTGCCGTCATACTTGAAAATATTAAACGTACCTTCGTCGTGCACTTTGCCCGGTCCGCCGGCAATCACGGAACATTTTTTCGTCGCCGTATTGCAAATCTGATTCCACAACTGCCCCCCGGTAAGAACAGGATTGCCTTTGGCCGGCGCTATGGTGAAAAGACCCATCGGATCAGCGCCGGAACGGGAGAGCATACAGCCTTTCCAGCTCGAATCGTCGGAACACTGAAACAGGAAGTGCCACTGATTCTCGGTTGCATTGTAAATCACGTCGCCGTCGGTAGCGTCGCAAGCGTACGGAGTACCGGCAACGTGAGGAAGGACTAGGACAGTCAAAGACCAGGTGACGCCTTTATTGGTCGACTTGCGCACCTGCATTTCCAGCGCGGTTCCTCCCAAACAAGTCGAGTCTGGCACATACTTGCGATTGAACAAGTACCAGGTGCCGTCACTCATCATCTTGACCTGAGCGCCGTCGAAATAGCTTTTGAACCCGGTGCTTGCCTGCGTATCTTTGCGCAGAAACACCCAATCGGCGTTGCCGTTCCAATAATCGGCCATCGTGCCGGGCGTGCTAGTGCCGATGGCCGCATGCGCCGTTGACGACAACGGCGAGGTGCGAGGTACGAAAGCAATAAACGACTGCATGATGAAAGCGACTCCAATAGCAATAAGCCAAACGTTCTTCACTCTGATCTTGGCAAGCATACGATCATCTCCCTGATCAAAAGAGATATCAAATGAGGCGACTTGATAAAGCATGCCTGTTACTTGCGTCGTTATTGGTATAAACATAGTTGTCGAGCTTATTTCGCGGTACACGAAAATTTCTTTCATTTGGAGTCTTGACATTTTACCGCTGCTCTCATTCGTAAGAAGTGTTCATGGCTTTTACGAGCCAGAGCCGGTCCTGAGGCAAAATGTCCTCGAAGTGCCGCTCAACGGTCTCGCCGGGAAAAATCAGAAATCCGTCTTCCAGCGGCCGGACAACCGGGCGACTACCGCTGTCTTCAGGCGCTGTGCCGCTTATCCTTACCCATAGCGCAACTGTGTCTCCCGTATTTCTAACCGAGACATTTGTTCCGCCGGCTTCTTCCTTCGTCTCCCATTCAATCGAAGTCATGGGCAGAGAAAGAAAGGCTTGCAGCGGCGGTTCCTCGTCCCGTTCCTTGACGGCGAAAACGTATTCGTTGTCCGCTAACACTTGCCGCTCCACAGAATCGACTACTTTGAGCGTGACGAAAAAAGCCGTAAGTCGGGGAACCTGAAATTCAACTGTGCCGGCACAAATTGTTGGTTTCCTTGTATCGCGCAGCGTATACAAGCCTTCCGAAATTTTGCAACCCGTTTCATTCCTTGCCGCCCATTCCACTGTCAGATCGTTTGCATTAATGCCATCATTCGTTAGGTAGATCGTTGCCCGAAAAGCATCGCCAGACCCAAAGGAAATTCCGTCATACTGCAACGAGACGTGCAAATTACGATTCGCTTTCGCCACCCAGCTATAGGCCAGCTTCGGGTTGCCGAAATAATCGATAGCGCTCGTACAGGATACGTTCGGATACGGTTCGTTGAGCTGCCATAGCAGACTTCCGCTGCAGCGAGGCGCTCTCCTGCGGTTCGCTTCGACGGCGTAGCGGATGCCTTCCGCTTGCAGCCACTGCGACGCCATAACCATCCGTTCGAACGTGCCGAATGAAGAGCCGAACAAGCTTTGCAATTGGTCGTCCATATTCCAATACTCATAGCCATGCAAAAGCCATTCAACCGATTCGGAATGCCCGGCTTCCATTCTATGCGCCGGAAGGAACCGTTCTATACTTTCTATAGAAGCAAAGCCGTCTCCGCCATATTCACTGTGCAGCAACGCATCGCTATTGTTATACAGCCGGTAATGCTCGGTCGCTCCCGCATATTTCCAAGGTCCGTGCACATCGTACATCATTCCTTTGCCGACGTTCTCCCCTTCGAGGAAAAAAGACGGGCCTGAGGGCGAAGTGGGCAGGAACAGCCTCGATTCGTCGAGATCGGATACCAGATCCCGAAGCAGGCGCAGGTTAGTCTGTCTGCCGGTAAGCGGCACCATTTGGCTATCCAGATGTCCTCCCTCAGTCAACTCGTTGCCGCCGCACCATATGGCCAAAGACGGGTGATTGCGTTTCTCCCGGATCACCTGCCGCATCGTATGCGAGACGGTATGGAGAAAGGCAGGGCTTACGGACGGTTCGTTATTGAAGCCCGAGCTGGATTGCATCATCTCTTGCCAGACGAGAATGCCCGCTTCGTCGCATAGCCTATAAAACAAAGCCTTCTCGATCAGTCCGCCTCCCCACACGCGGAGCATGTTGACATTGGCCCGTTTGGAAAGAGCAATCAGATGTTTAAGCTGGTCCTCGCGGTGCCTGCCGTACAGTTGATCGGCAGGCACCCAGTTCCAACCCTTGATATAAATCGGTTCTCCGTTCACTTCCACCGTGAAGGCCAGCGCATCGGAGGGGGCGCCGGGATTGGCGCGGAACGACAGCGTACGGAAGCCAATACGAGCTTCATGATCGTCGGAGCGGCAGTAACCGCGTTCCGAATCGGCTACCTCAAGCCGCAGCTTCAATCGATATAGCGGCTGCTCTCCGTAACCGTTAGGCCACCACAGCCGCACGTTCGGAACGGAAATCCGCTGCCTGATCGTTTGCAATCCGGGAACCGCATCGCCTTCATTACTTGCCGCTCCGGCGAGCTGACCGCCTGGTTCGTACAGTTCGGCCGTTAGTCGGTATCGACCCGACTGTCCGCTCTCGACCGCGGCGCTCACCACCGCTTCTCCGCTCCCGTCCGCTCCGGGAACCGCTTCGATCCTGACGTTGTCGAACCGGCTCCATTCCGATATTTTCAGGCTTACTCCCTTCCATAATCCGATATGCACAAGCTTCGGACAGAAATCCCATTTATAGCCGAACCTGCTTTTGAGATGATTCACCTGGTCGGTGTAACCAAGCTGCGCCACCCCGTCCGGCGATCGTTCCAGCACCACGAGAAGCGCATTATTCTCGCCATATCGCAGCGATTCCGACAGATCGAATTCACCCGGAATAAACATCCCCGTGTGGCGCCCTATCTCCTTGCCGTTTAGCAGCACTTTCGCCGAATAATCGACGCCCTCAAGCAATAGCGTAACTTTTTTGCCTCTCCACGACTCTTCGGCGGCAAAGGAGGTTCTATACAGCCAGTCTCGTTGGTTCACCCATTCGCAAGCTAGCGCGTTCGCGCCATAGTAGGGGTCGGGCAAATAGCCCGAACGGTGCAGATCCCAATGTACGCTTCCAGGTACTTCAGCCGGAATCCACGGGACTATCCCCTTTAGTTGCACGCCCACTTCCATGCTCCGTCCGAATGCCCAGAAGCCGGGATACGATCCCGTCAACTCCCAATTTTCCGTCAAATCGATGCGCATCGGTTAACTCCCCTTATGAAAACCATAGCTTCAAGGTTACGATTTCTTTGGGCTTAGCCGTAACGCTCAAGATGTTCCCTTGCTCTACTTGAGCCGTACCGATGGTCTGCTCATCCAAATTCGTCCACTCCGCCTTGATTACCGGATCAACCGGTTGAATGCTCCCGCTCGTCTCGATATTCGAGCAGTTCCACAATCGGATGATCCAAGCGTTGGCATCGTCTTCGGCCTGTTTGCAGGCACTGACAATCAGATCGGAACCCGTTAGGTTCAGATAAGAGTGCCGGGAGGGTAAATTGCTTTCTCGCCTGTGCAGCGTCTCGAAGGCTACCGGTCCCGGTTTCCGATTCACGGTCCGAATGCCAAGCGCGAATTGTTGCTGATCTGTAACCAAGTCGCCCCATGATATGCCGGCGGGATCGAAAGGCCGGAACGCATACTCGAATTCCAGTCGTCCCAGTAATTGTCCGCCGTCGCCTCCGTCGCTTAGCACCTCATCCCTTGTGCTCCGGTATAACGTAATCGCTGCCGTCCGCGTCCGGTCATCGCGTAGTTGCGCTTCATAAAGCCCCTTGCTGTATATGGCGAATCCATGCTGTTCGCTCCGGATGGCCAGCAACCCGTTCGAAGGTACGATGCCGCTGTCTTTCTCCATGTGACGGCTATAATCCGGTTGTTGGACGCTTCGCTCCACGACATCGAACGGGGTTCCCGTATAATAACGATTGCTGGCGACCCGCGTCGGGAACAGCAGCTTCAAACGGTGGTCGCGTACGCCGTTATCCACAATCGTGCGGCAGCGGATGATCGGGTCATCCTTGCGAAGCGTGATAAAGGTCGTGACCGGCAGACTTATCCGCTTGTCCGAGCGATTCGTTCTTTCCGGGGCAATCTCTTCCGGCACTTCCATCTGCAACGCAATGCGCAGACAGGTTTCCAGGGGCCCGTCATGCATGACGGACACAGACGCGCGGCCGACCGCAGTGCTTACCGTTTCGTTCCCAACCGGAGCAATATACTGCCAGCCGTCCCCAATATCGGCCTGATCCTCGAAAGTCAACAAGCCTTCCGTTTCATAGCCGGTCTCCAAATCGCGAAGCAGAAGCGTACCGTTCGCCGCAAACTCCAAGCGGATCTTGCCATTTTCCCACACATTCGGAGATACCTGCTGACTGCCGATATAACGTACGGGCTCCGTATTCCGGCGAAATCCATATTCTCCGTTGCCCGGCGGCTCGGATGCATTCATATCGACTGTATACGTCGTATAACCGAAAGCGGGAATGTCGCATTTAAACGCGACAGTGAACCTGTCTACCTGCTCCCCATGAGGAATATCGCGGTAGGGACGCCATCTTCTTACGCTCTTTTTCTTCACGCTTATGACCTGAAAAGGCACCTCGCGGCCTTCCGAATCCAGCAATCTGAAGTTCGAGCCGCCGATCTGCGGAGATACGGCCGGCACGGCCGAATTCGGCGGCAGCTCCAATTCAACTTGAACCACTCCATGAACAGGGCGCTGAGACGAATTGAACAACACAACGGCATGACGCCCTTCCAATGCCTTATCCGCGATATGCCCCGACACATAAGCGAACGCTTCGGTCAGCATTCCTTCCCCGAGGGAACGGCTCTGGGCAAAGCGATACAGCATATCTTCGTGAACCAGAGTGATCGAGCATCCGCATATCGAGTCGTGCGGATGATTCTCAAGCAAATGCTTCCAGGCTTGATCGAGAAATGCTTTCGGGTAAGGGCGGCCTTCTCGTGACGCAAACGAGTTCCACGGCTCCGCCCATCCGGTCAGCAAGTTCTCGCAGTTTTGGTTCTGCTGCTTGAGATGAACGCGAGACGAAAGAACGTTAGCCAGTACCATGTTATTGACGCCGTTATAGCCAGGTACGCGCTGTTCGCCTTTGAACACTTCAAGCTCGCCGATACGGGTTCGCAGCGCTGAAAGATAAGCTTCAATCGTACTATGCTCCCACTCCACGCCCGAGGTCCTGTCGTTTAACCGCTCAAGCATCCCGCCCAGATTCGGTTCGATCTCGATATGGTCGCATCCGTCGAGGCTGAGCGCGATGTTTGTTGTAGCGCGTTTATTTTTGTAGTCGAGCATAGCTTCGGCGCGTCGGATCAACTCTTCCTCCTCGTATTGAAACGCCCGATCCGCAAACGGCCAACGCAAGAAGAAGTAAAAGTCGCTGTACGATCTGTCTTCGTCCAGCTTCAGACCAAGCACCCTGCTTCCGTCGGCTCCTTCCCACCATATTTCCGCAGGATCCCCGTTGCCGTAAAAGCCGCGGAACAATACCGCATTATCGATCCCGAACCCTTGAAATATTTGCGGCATCTGACTGTTGTGTCCGAAAATATCGGTCACATATCCCGATTTCATCGGTTCGAACCCCATCTTTCTCGATTGCCGGAAGCCGGTCAGCAAATTACGGACAAGCGACTCTCCGCTCACCAGAAATTCGTCAGGCATCACATACCATGGGCCCGCAGCCAACCTGCCTTCCTGCAAATACTTCAACAGCTCATTTTCCCGTTCCGGGCGTATTTTCAGGTAATCCTCGATCACGATCGTCTGACCGTCCAGCATGAAATGACGGTAAGAAGAATCCTCGCGAAGACGATCCAGCAATTCATCCATCATATAGACGAGCCGCGTCCGAAAACTCTGAAAGTCCTGATACCACTCCCTGTCCCAGTGCGTATGAGAGACTACGAATATTTTGTTTAGTTGTTTGTTCTGTTGCTGTAGGGTCATTTCTCCGGATTCTCCTATCCTCTGTCGAAATAAGGGGCAGAAGCGGCTCTTCAGTTCCTCTTCTGCCCGATCGGGTTAATCAATACTTTGGTTTCGATTTATTTTTTTGAAGCTCGTTTACTTCATCGACGATTTTCTGTCCGCCAGCCTTCAGATATTTGTCGATGGCCGCATCCCATTCCTTCTCCGTCACTTTGTCGTTGATAATCGCGCCGTCGATCACCGATTGCAGGTAATCGGTGTACAGTTGCGCTCCTTGCTCCACTTCGAGTGGGGAAAAGATTGTGTAATTGCGGTAATCCGGATATTGAACGGCATTGTACTCCTTGAATTTGGCTTTTGCATCCGCGAAAGCTTCGCCAACCCCGGAACCTTCATATGTCGCTTCGATTGTGTCCCAATCAAGAGCTTCGGACATTGGCTGCAAGAATTTCAGCGGTTCGATTTGACCGATTTTATAATCCGCTTCCGTTCGATCATCTGCCAGAGGCATCTTCTTACCGTCTACCACTTCGTAGGTCTTTCCTTCGATACCATATCTCCTAAAATCGCTACCTTCCGTAAGCGTCCAGTTGAGGAAACGGAAGAATCCATCCGGATCGTCCATTTTAGCGTTAATATACATCCCTCTATCCCAAGCGCCGAACGGGCGCATGCCGCCCATCGCACCGTCGGGACCTTCCAGAGGAGGAAGAATGCCGATTTTGGCTTCCGGATGCGTTTTCTTCAGAGTCGAGTAAATTTCCGGACCGTAGCCCCAGTTGATGCCCAATACTGCCGCTTGACCGGAAGTAAACTTTTGCTTGGCATGATCCCAGTTTTTAGCCATTAGAAATTCCTTGTCCAATAATCCATTGGATCTTAGCTTTTTCAGATAAAAATAGTATTCCTTCATCCCTTTAGCTAAATAAAAAGGCACGATTGTGTTCGGATTATCTTTGTCCTCTCCAGTCGCCGGTCCCCAGCCGAATTGAGTGAATCCAAACGAGGTCGAAAGTGCGCCGAGTCCCCAAATCGTATCCTGGCCGGTCAACGGAATCATCTTGGAATCGCTTTGCTTGATTTTGACCAACGCATCCTCTAGCTCTTTAACGGTCTTCGGTTCGGGAATCCCGAGGTTTTCGAAGATGTCCTGACGATAATACATGAATATAGGAATGAGAGGATTGGATACATTGGGAATAAAATAAATATTGCCCTTGTCGTCCGTAAGCGTATCCCAGACCGATTGAGGTACGGCTTCTTTGATTGCCGGGTATTTATCCAAGTATTCATTAATTTTCAAAAAAGCGCCTTGGTCTTGCATGTCTTTGAACTTCTTGTCCGTCGGTCCGGCCGCCCAGAACACATCGGGAATATCGCCGGATGCGATGATGGTCATAATTTTCTGGTCATATTCGGTTACAGGTATGATCTGTACATCGATTTCCGCATTGGCTTGCTTGAACATCTCTTTCTCGTAAGCTCCCCCTTTCGTATAGGTAGCAGCTCCCCACACTGGGCGGACATAACTGAACTTGACCGTTTTCTCTTTACTATCCGTCTGCTGTTTTGCCGTCGCAGTCTCTCCGCCTTGAACCGTACTTGATTCACTTGCTTTCCCGTTTTCTTTGTTACTAGAGCAAGCCGCTAGCATTGTCGCAATCATCGCCAAGACGAGCAGAATAACCCCGCTCTTTTGAACCCTTTTCTTACGCATTTTGGACGACACCCCTTCGCTTTTGTTTTATATGAAAAATCCTTGCGGATCTCTCATCGCTCTCAACCTTTCACAGAACCTAGCATGATGCCTTTTACAAAATACTTTTGAAGAAACGGATAGACAAGCAAAATAGGTACGACCGAAAAAATGATTGTCGCCGCCTTGATATTTTCCGGCGTTAGCATAATCTTGGTCGCATCTTGACCGATCACGGCCGTTACACCCCGAGTATTGAGGGCATTCATATCGATGACGATGGAACGAAGCAGCACCTGAAGCGGCCATTTCGTATTATCGTTCAGAAAAAATAAACCGGTAAAAAAATCGTTCCAGTGGCCCACCGCGTAGAAAAGTCCAATCGTCGCGATTGCCGGCTTCGAGAGAGGAATGATCATCCGCCACAAAATTCCCATATCGGACGCCCCGTCAATCCGCATTGCTTCCTCCAGCTCCTCCGGAATGCTCCAGAAGAAATTGCGCATCAGAATCAAGTTAAAAGGAACGACCATGCCCGAGACAACCAGGACCCAGATGTTGTTGAGCAGGTGCAGTTCTTTCAGCAACATATAGGTCGGGATCAATCCAGCTCCAAACAACATGGGGAATATGCAAACCCATAGCAGAATTTTGTTTCCCGGCAGTGCGGTTTTTGAAAGCGAGTAAGCGCCGGTTATCGTTAAGGCTAAATTGAATAGCGTTCCTACGACCGTGGCGAAGACGGTTACGAAAAACGACTTCAGCAAGATAGAGGTTGAAAAAATATACTCGTAAGCCGCAATTGTAAAGTTGTAAGGAACCAACATCAGCGGATGCTTGAAAATGGCGTCCGCCTCACTGAACGACATGGCAAACACATTCAGGATCGGCAGCAAGGTTACAAGTGCCATCGCAATCAATACTAGATAGATTAAAGTCTGCACCCACGCCGGATTGCGGTCCAAACTCTTGGGGCGGTTTATCAGCGTTAATTCATTCGTTTCAGCTTGAGCCGGTGGATTTACCAAAGCGATTTCTCTCCTGTCCGTCGAATGATATGATTGGCCGACACAATTAATATCGCAGCAATAACCCCTTTAAAGAGACCTACTGCCGTGGCTAATCCATAATTCGCTTCAAGCAGTCCGACACGGTACACGTAGGTATCGATAATATCCCCAACACTGTAGACAACCGGGTTGGAAAGGATCAGAATTTGCTCGAATCCGGCATCCAGAACGCTTCCCAATTGCAGGATCAGAAGCATCGCAATCATCGGCCTAATCCCCGTCAGTGTAATATGCCAAATCTGCCTAAGCTTACTCGCTCCATCTATCTTTGCCGCTTCATACAGATGAGGATCGATGCCGGTCAGCGCAGCCAAGTAAATGATCGCCGCCCATCCGAATTCCTTCAAGATTCCGGTTGCGACGACTAGCGGGCGAAAGAGATCCGGATTGGCCGACAGATTGATCGTATCTATTCCGAATTTTTCCAACACCAGATTAATAATGCCGGACGGGCCGACGACATTATAGATAATGCCTCCAAAGATGACCCATGACAGAAAGTGCGGAAAATAGGCGATCGTTTGAATGCTTCGTTTGAACCACATGACTCGTACTTCATTCAGCAATAGCGCGAAGAGGATCGGAACGGGAAAACCGAATATGATCCGGTAAATACTGATCAATACCGTATTGCGGATCAATTCGGGGAATTTTACGGATGAAAACATCGTCTCGAAATTTTTCCAACCCACCCAAGGGCTATCCCATATTCCCAAAAACGGTTGAAAGTTCTTGAAGGCTATGACAACACCGTAAAAGGGAATATAGCTGAACACGATAAAATACAGCAAAGTCGGTGTTAGCAGCAAATAAAAGTATCGCCATCTCCAAATATTCCGCAAATTTCTTTTCCCCCAAACTAAAAATATGTATACGCTTTCTTTCAGTAACATCATAGATCACATATTGTCTTATGTCAATATTTTCTTTGTTATATTTATATTATGACTTTATTATCGAGTTGTTGGATGGAGTGAAATTAAGTGAACCTCGTTGCTTCGCTAATATTATAATGTTATAATACTTTATAATACCTTTTTGATGAGAGGAATTCCTATGTCCCTGACCTCTGATAATCAGCCGTTATACCTCCAAATAAGAGATATGCTTAAAGAAAAAATCGATCTGGGAGTATTGAAGCCCGGAGATCAAATTCCAACCGAGTCGGAACTCGTCCAACAACATGGCGTCAGCCGCATTACAATCAAAAGCGCACTGAAGATGCTTGTCGAAGACGGCCTGATCTATCGGATCGCCGGTAAAGGCACTTTTGTATCCGACCCCAATTCTTCCGAGCATCTCCATATAGATACAAACGCCGCATTCAAAAAAGTGGGCTTTCTCAGTCCGCTTGCCAACGACGAATTTTCGATGAAGCTCCTGATGGGCGTGCAAGAAGCATGCAAAGATCAAAACTTGATCCTTATCGTCCGATCTGCCACGACTCAACTCGAGGAACAAGAAGGAATTCAATTTTTGCGCACCGCAGGCGTGGATGGACTGCTCATTTTTCCGGTAGACGGAGAAGCATATAGTGAAGCCGTATTAAATTTAAAGACGGAGGGTTTTCCTTTTGTCCTCATAGACCGTTATCTGCCGGGCATCAAAACGAATGCCGTCTATTCTGACAATTTTCTCGGCGGAAGTATGGGAACCGAATTTTTGATTCATAAAGGGCATAAACAAATCGGGATTATATCGGGTACCAAATCGAAAACATCCAGCTCCGAAGACCGCTTCTCCGGTTATTTGGACATGGCCACCAAAGCCGGGCTAAAGATCGAACCGGCGCACTGGCTGACCCGGATTGACGAAATCACCTATTTGGACACAAAGATGAGTCGTGAAATGATTCGAAAGTGGCTCGAGTCCCAACCCGAGATTACAGCTGTTTTTGCTTTTTCCAACGCATTCGCTCTTTATGTAGCAGATGAAGCGATGAAAATCGGTAAAAAGGTACCCGAGGAGCTTGCCATTCTTTCATTCGACGCTCCCCCGATCCGTGACTTTCAAGGGTGCTTGTTCAGCTATATCGAGCAACAAGAAGAGAAAATGGGCGAGGAAGCTATTGGCTTGCTTCTAGCGGCAATAGAAGATCCTTCGCTTAACCGGCAAATTGTAATTCCCGTTAAATTGAATGAAGGAAGAACGACATAGATTGTTGAACTCGTAAGTAGCAATATAACAAACCACCCTGCTGCGAGAGTACATCAGGGTGGTTTGTACTTTGTTACCTATTTAATCCGTTAACAGTTTTGATAGGACTTGTGCGCCTTCTGCTCTGGTCAACATTTCTTTTGGAGCGAATCGATTCTTTCCGCGTCCGTCAATAAAGCCCAGTTCTTGCGCTCTATTCACTGCATCTTGCGCCCAATCGCTAATTAGAGCTTGGTCACTAAATGAATCCATCTTTGTGGTTGCACCCTTATTACCCTTCCGGTATTCATAAGCGCGAATCGATATAACCGCCATTTCTTCGCGTGTGATTGAATCGTTTGGCGCAAATAAATCCGTGCTGCGTCCAAGTACAATTCCAGCCTCCTCTACTGCGGCGACACTCTCCGCAAACCACTTCGTTGAGCCAACATCTTTGAATTTCGAGTTATTTACAGCCTTTAATTCCAATGCTCGTGCAATCATTGCCGCGAATTCTGCTCTCGTGATCATTCCTTGCGGTGCAAAACGAGTATCGGAAACGCCTTCTATAATATGCTTTGCAACCATATGCTTAATAACTTCACTAGTCCAGAAGCTCGAACTCACATCCAAAAACGTTTTGTCATATTCAAGCACTGCATATTGGGATAAATAATTCACTTTAACTGCCATAACTCCATCGCTTATTTTCCCGCCCACATACTTAATGGTTCCGTCTACTGCAATATCGTACACACCTAACAAGTTAGGATTAGCATCCGGATTTACCTTGAATGTAAGCGTCAACGGCTCCGTAAAGGTTGTTACCGGTACGACTGAACCGTCTCTGGTAACTACATTCAGTTTGAAATCCATCACGTCGCTGGCAGCCGTTAAATGAACCGACCCATTAATCGATCTTTTCATAAAATTCGTAACAGCCTCTTTTGGTGCAATAGCTGCAGAGAACGTGATTTGCGCGCCAACTGCTTGCGCTCCGGTTACGACTCCTTGGATCTGTTGCAGCTGTTCCTTGGAGAATTCGATTGTCATATTGTTCTGCGCAATTTGTAAACGATTAGATCCAATAAGGTCAGCTACATTGGATGGAAGTATGACCGACTCCTTATTTTTCAGAACTTCAATAGTTATAATACCTGCTTTTGCATTTTTTAGTTGTTCTTCTGTAACTACCTGTTGTTTCCCAGTGTCGACAGGTGTTGTTGGCGAGCCAGACGTTACATTCGGAGGCTTCGGAGCAGGCTTGCCAACCAACTTCATATCGGCCCAATTGGCTTGGTCATCGCCATTGCCCGCCCACATGAGCTGCCCCCATACATTGCCGCTTAACTTACGAGTCGAGAGCATACTCATCCCCATGATCCGATCATTACTCGGGCTAAAAGGCGTGATCTGCAAGTCACTCCATGGGATAGCCATCTCGAGTACATACTTGTTCGCCGCCGTATCTATATTAGATCGAATGACCGCATCGGTTAAAGTATATTCTTGAACCCCTCCGTCATCCCCCTGCCTCAAAAATACATGCGGCTGCGAATCCGGTCCACCCGCCGTAAACATCACTGCATAATCGCCTGACCGGTAGGCCGCTCCTTTCTTATTATGGTCGATATCAAGGAAGAGCATTGACGCCGTAGAGCTGAACATATTTGCACCCGCTTCTGTAAACAGGAACTCGCTATCTTCCCGCTGCTCAAGCACATACAAATTTTTGTCGTCCCATTTTAGCCGATATTTTGCATGAATATCCCCTGTATTCCCCCACAGCGTTCCATAGCGCAGCAGATTCGGATCGCTCTGACTAATGACGATGTCCGTCGCGTCATTCCATTCGCTTTCATTAGCGACACCGTCTATCGTGATCGGCGAAGAAGCCCATTTAGCTTGATAGACCGGTTTAACGAAGTTGATCTTAATCGGCAGCAAATATTCGATTCCGATAGTTCCTGTCGATAACCGAATAGGCTGTTGCGGTGATGATGACGTAATGTCCGTATTCGGCGTGACCTGGACATGAATCGTTCGCGTCTGATGCGGCAAAATCTCAATATGATTGTCAGGGAAAGCAATAGCCAGCTCCGGTTCGCTATCGCCAGATAGCGTTAACCTGTGGAGCATGCCGCCCCAGCCCTGCCTGTAACGATCGCCAATTTTGACATAGACCGATCCAGATTGATTTTGATAGTTGCTAATCGGATAGCTGCGCTCCCGATTGTTGGTTCCACCCGCTACAGAACTGTCTGCTTCATAATCCACAACGGTCCAATTCGTTCCGTCGGAAGACAATGAAACTTCAAAGCGATTGGACAGGGTCAATTTCAATACAGGGTTGCCCATATCCTGCGGCACGGGAAGCTTATACACGAAATAATTGGCCCCATCCGCATAACGACCGCCCCCGGACATAGCCGATCCTACATTCTCGACCAAGTAGTCCCCTTCTGCAGCGGATTCCGGAATGAAAGACAACGCATCCTTTACGTTAGGAAGAATAGACATCGCGACTTGGTGCGCTACCGTATCGCGATTCGTCACAGCCAGCTCTAAGGTTTTAGTCTCCCCCGGCTGAATATTCAAGATGTCATTCGTACGCACAGTAAATGGCGCAATGCGCTCTTCATAACTAAGGGTAAAGCTGTACATCACGGGGCCATTGCCTCTTGTAGGATCCGCATTTGTCATTTTCACATAAACTTCACCATCGGCATTCGCATATTGAGCCAAATTACCGATGCTTCGTATACCTTTATTAGCTCCTCCAACTACCGGATCTCCGTTTGCATCCAGGTCTGCTCGGAAAAGCTCTGTCCAGACTGCATCATCGCCGGAGACACTAATGAGGTAGTTGTTGGCTATCTCCAGCGCTAGACTTGCTTTAGGGTATTGATTGATATCAAATTTGTAAACAAGCTCCGCACTTTGGTCAGTAAATCTAAAATCTGGGTGTCGTCCGCCTGTATATCGGACTTTAAAGTCGGCGTCCCCCTCATTTTGATTCGTCTCCACACGCTTCTCTACAAAGTCGACTGGCGCCGTATCCGGAACTGGCGTACTCGACCACTGCACATGGACCGTCACGCCTTGTTTCCGGTGATCATGCCGGATCAACAACGTCCTCGAACTATTCTCCCATTCCGCTGATACGGTTACTGGTTCGTTCGCAGCATCCGTTGCTGTCACGGTTTCCGGATAGAGCCCCTCAGGCGCGCCCAGTCTGGCACTTGCACGGGAAATCGGCGTACCCGCCAGCTTATAGCTGGTTTCATCTGCGCCTTCCATAACATCTGTCAGCTCGCCGCTTGCGAACAGCACTTCAGGCTTATTCGCATCTCTGTGATTAATATCATACAGCATCGCATTGGTGCGAGGCTGCATCTCTGCCATCCCTGTAACAACCGGTAGCCGGTCATCGAACAGATCGATATATGAGCCTTGTAATTGCAATTGTTCCGGTTGGTCCATAACTTGAATCGTCGTATACGGTCCACGAACGGACTTCAACAGATTCGCTTCGGTGTACGTTTCCCCCGCTTGCTCCACCGCATATTTCGCAATATCACGGATCAACTGAGAAGCATCCGGACTGGAAGCAAAATAATCGGCAGATACGCCCATTACGATTACCTTGCCTTGCTCAACCGCTTGCTCGTATGCAATGGATTGACCATTCGCTTCATACAGCGAAGTCGCCCCGGCACCAAGCTCAGCGGAAGTCACAGTAAACCGCTTGGGTATGTTGATCGAAGAACGTCCGCCAAACACGCCGGCCCCGCTCGAAGATTGCAACACGATATCGTTCGTTCCCGTGGAAGTTCGCTCACTCGATACGTTTAATCCAAGCTTATTCCATAGGTCTTGCTTCGGCGAAGACAGGTTCGTTTCCGTCCACCACTCTTCCAATTGGTCCGTACTGCCGGAGCCCCCGGTATATACCAGCACGCCGCCGCCCTTCACCCAGTCGCGCAAGGCGTCATTAACCTTGGAGCCCGTGCCATTTCCGACACCGACATTGCCTTCTATGGCTTTCCACTCATCATAGCTAACGAGCAACACCTTCGTATTTGTCAACGCATTCGGTTTGGTTAATGTTTCTGCTGGAATAACCTGTAGCGGAATGCCTTTAGCCACTAAGGGAACCATCGGACCGTAGAATGATGTGACTGCACCCGCGGTTGACATTTGTGAAATCGTATCCGAGTACAAAATGCCGATCCCTTGCGTGCCTGCCTCGATCGTTGCCGATTTCTCATACATATCCTGCAGCGCCCGATACACATTGGTTTGAATCGTCTTATAAGAACCTGGCGCTTGCGCAAATCCGCGCTCTGACCACGGAACGACCTCGAACTGCTTGAATTGCGGCTGCATCAGCTGCGCGGCAATGGTTGTTTTATAAAACTGTTCGTACTCCGTCCAACTATACCCGGGTGTATCGGCTTTCGGGTCGGCTAGCGCATACAACTGCTTGCCATCATCACCCAGCTTCAAGTGAGCAAAACTAGAGTAATCAATGTATGCGGATTCAAAAACACGCCGTTCGCTGTTCCCGCTCGTTGGCACCGGCACTAACGCGGTATCGCTCCACACTTGTGCAATATAACCATCGATCGTCGGAATGTTGTAGTAATCATAGTTAGAAGTCGTAATTCCATACATTAAGTAGCTGATCGCAGTATGCGAGGCAACCAATACCTCGACGTTCGAATCGTACGCTTTAATACGTTCGGATATGTCTTTAAGTGCACGATAGCACAAATACACTTTAAGCTTTTGCGATTTGAATTCCGCTTCTTTCGATGAAGCAGGATCTACCCAATCTTCCCCATAGTAAGCCAACCACTCTCGTTTGAACGCGTCGGAATATCCGGATTTGATAAACACGTCCGGTTCCTCGAAAACAATGCGTCTAGCTCCGGCATCGATACTGGCCTTAGCCATTGAATAGATGTAATTATTCCAATTTTCAGTAGGCACCATATAAGGTACATCAACGCTGGTCGAATGGGTAAATAAATTCCCGTTCTTATCCTTCTGAATTTCATCAACGTGTTCTACGCCGTCATATAGTCCTCGCTTGTAATAATTCATATCCCGATTTAAAGCCATCATCACATCAACTTGGTATCCCTGATTGGTCCACGCAGAAATCTTTGATTCGATCGATGCAGGGTCGTTAACATAGACCATGACCGAATCTGCCAACACGTGAGTACTCTCATCGTCCCCACTCGCTCCCGTCTGGAACGTCGTACGAATGACCGAATCGCCATTCACATTGTCCACCTCCGCATAAACAGGTACAGATCCCGCCATTGTTAGCGCTACCAACAAACTCAAAACTTTCTTCCTCATCATCACACGCCTCCATAAGGATGAAATCACTACTAAGAATAACATATTATCTTATAACAAAATATATCTTTAGAATTTGTATTATGTCAATACGAAAAAGGTATTGAATTTGATTTGAGACATTTCTGCGAGCATGGTGCGGGCCGTGCGGCTTTGCAGCAGGTCGTCCACATATTGCGTAATCCCTGTTCAAAAAACGCCATACTTTCGGATTCGCTTCCAGAGCGTGAACAGAAAGTTGGCGCTGTATTTATGCTGGAACAGCGGATAATGTCGTCGTCGCTCACCAGGTTCGAGCATCTGGACGCCCGGACGCACATCGTTAAACCGGCGGCGCTTGCGCCCGTTCTCGCCAAGTATTTCACGGATTGAGACCAACCCCCTCTCTGCCGTGCCGATCGACACCCCGTCGAGCATGACATCTTTCGTCATCATTCCGTTTTTTCGAAAAACGTTTAAAAGGAATGCAGGAGGGGGAGAACTGTTTAGTGTTAGACATCTTCTTATGTATCTGGAGGTATTATGACGTTTCATAGTGAACAGATTCAGATGGATATGTATAAGTCCGGAGACGATGCGGCCAAACTGTTGCCGGTATCGTTTCAGGAATGGGAACAACGAGCCAAAGAACTTCTTGCCGCGGCGCCTTTCGGTTACGTTCATGGAGCGGCAGGAGCCGGAGACACGAATCGGGGCAACGTGGAAGCATTTCAATCTTACCGTCTTCGGCCAAGAGTCTGCTGCAATATTTCCAATTGTGACCTGTCGTCGAGCCTATTCGGCATCACAATTCCGGTTCCGCTCTTATTGGCGCCCATCGGCGTAAATACGATACTCCATCCCGAAGGCGAACGGGCTCCCGCCAAAGCGGCTGCGAAGCTCGGCGTGCCTTATATTCTTAGCAATGTATCCAGCATTCCATTGGAACAAGTGGCTGATGCAATGGGGGGCGGCATTCGGTGGTTTCAACTTTATCCCCCGAAAAATCATGATTTGACCGTTAGTTTGATTCGCCGCGCGGAAGCTGCGGGATTCTCGGCTATTGTTGTAACCGTGGATTCGACCTTGCTCGGTTGGCGCGAAACCGATTTGCACAACGCTTATTTACCCTTCCTTACGGGGCAAGGAATGGGAAATTACTTTACGGATCCTGTATTTCGCTCCATCCTCAAGGAGCCGCCGGATCAAAACATCAAAGCGGCTGTTTTAAAGGCCTTACAAGAAGGAAACAACACTTGTTTCACTTGGAAGGAACTCGACTTTATACGCCAGCAAACCAAGCTTCCTCTCCTAATAAAAGGAATTACGCATCCCGACGATGCCATTATGGCTTTATCGCATGGCGTAGACGGAATCGTCGTTTCGAATCATGGGGGCCGCCAACTCGATGGAGCCATCGCGACTTTAGACGCCTTGCCGTCGATCAGCGAAGCGGTGCACGGCAAAGTTCCCTTATTGCTGGACAGCGGTATTCGCAGGGGCGCCGATATTCTCAAAGCCATCGCCCTCGGAGCGTCGGCCGTTCTTGTCGGACGCCCTTATGCCTATGCTTTGGCCGTTGCAGGCGAAACCGGCGTAAAGGAAGTCCTGCAAAACTTGATCGCCGAGACAGAGTTGCAGTTGGCCATTTCCGGTCGAAGCTCCATTCAGGATGTCGACCCGACTCTTGTCGTCAAGGTAAAGTAGATACTGTAACTTAAAGGAGACATCATGGACTTCAAATTTATATGGGAAGCGGTAATCATCCTGTTCTTCGGATTCTGTCTGCTGCGGATTACCGGCAAAAAAACCATCGGGGAAATGACGGGGCTCGAAATTATTACCCTCCTGGCCATGGCCTCCGTGATCGGCCACGCCGTGGCGGAAGACGGGCTATGGGAGACGGCGATTACGTTAAGCGTTTTCGTAGCCCTTCTGCTCGCGGTTCAGTATCTGTCGATCAAGTTCGATTGGGTTGAACGATGGTTTATGGGGAAAGCGACAGTCGTGATTCAAAACGGGAAAATTGTCGAAGCGAACCTAAAGAAGCTGCGTTTGTCCGTCGATCAATTAGAAGCGAAATTAAGAGAAAACGGCATATCTTCCTTCCGCGATCTCAAGACCGCCACCATCGAAATAAGCGGCCAATTGGGCTATGAATGGGCGAAACACGCACAACCCGTAACGCTTGGAGATCTTGAAAAGTTATTCGCTTCCTTGCATTCGGTTCAGCCGCCAAAGCAACAAAAACAAGAGGAAAACCTCTTTAACGAAGTGATGCAGCATAAGCATCAACATCGTATCCCCCCGGAATTAGAGTGATTGGAAACAGCAAAATAGGACATTGAATCGAGGCAATCGTGGGCTTGGGATGGCACGCCATCCCTTGTCCACAATCGATAAGTTTACGCCCAATCGAACCGAGTCGGCCGGATCATCATCTCGTTAACGCCTGTAAGTCCTGCAATCGAATCAGGACTTTGCCAAAACGTCCGCCCTCTTGGATGACGACTTTGCCGGACGGATAGGCTTGCTCCAAATAGTCGGCGATGATATTCCGATTCCGCTCGTCAACAGGCAGTCGGTGATGGCCAAGCCAAGTCATCGCTTCCTGCAACGCCGCTTCTCTGGAGACTTCCGTCGTTTTCGCTTCCCGCGTGATCAGCGATTCGTATGCATAACCTTTCAGATACAGCAGATGCAGCAAATATCCCATTTCCGTAAGTTTCGAACGATAGGGTTGACCGGTGACGAGCGGCCAAATCTCGCTCACTAGGCTGTGCTCCGTAGGAACTACCGGCATGCTGATATAACAATACTTCCGAGCGCACTGGAGCACCTTCTCCACGCTCTCCCAATTGTGAATGACCGGGCTCATCGAGACAAAGACGAGATCGAAGGCCCGGTTCCAGCCCTTGGCCTCTACGTCAATTTCTTCAAACGGCACGGGTACAATCTTCACCTGGTCTTCGGCAAAGTTCGAGATGTTTTCTTCCAGCAATTCGATCAGCGGGGGAGAGGTTTCTACGGCCGTTACTCGGGACCCTCGCTCCGCAAACGGCACCGAGAACACGCCCGAGGCGGCGCCAATATCCAAAACGGAGGCGTTTTCGAATTCAATCCCTTGGCCTTCCAGCCAGTTCATGATTCGTTTGGTTCGTTTTCTTCCCTCTTCGCTGAACGATTGTTCGTTGAACGTCTTGGCCTTATGATCAAAAGATCGGGTAGGATCGATTCCATTCTTTTTCATCCTGTCGATTTTCAAATCGGACTCGTCTTTCCACGCTTTTTCCCATAGGGCTGCATTAAAAAAATCGTTCATGAGCATTCCCCACGCTTTCCTTATGGTTTTTGGATTCCCCTAAACGAACGGCCTGATTCATCCTGTCGCCTGTTCCACCTGTTCATGTTCCGGCGATTTCCCCTTACGGAGAAAGAGACCGAGTACGAGCGCAACGAGCGCGACGATGACGCCGAACCAGAACGCGTTGTTGATACCGGATGCGAGTCCTTTGACGATTTCCGCCGGAGCCTGCGGATCGCTCGCTCCGCTCAAGTACCGCTTCTGTCCGCCTGACATAATACTAATATACAGGGCAGTACCGATTGCGCCGGACACCTGCTGCAGCGTATTCAAGATCGCCGTCCCGTGCGGATGCAGATGGCTTGGCAGCTGGTTGAGCCCGGCTGTCTGTGCAGGCATCATGACTAGCGCGATGCCGATCATCAGCGCGATGTGAACGGCGACGAGGAAGCCGGTGCTCGTCGCTTCGTCGAATCGGGTGAATTGCCACAACGAGACGACGGCAACGGCCAGTCCCGGGATGACCAGAACGCGAGGCCCAAACTTGTCAAACAGCTTGCCTGAGACCGGGGCCATGAACCCGTTCACAATCCCGCCGGGAAGGAGGACCAAACCCGACTTGAAAGCCGTTATCATAAGCACGCCCTGCATAAACATCGGAAGCATGATCGCCGATGAGAAAAATGTCATCATAAGCACAAACAGCAACACCGCGACAAGCGCAAATGTCGGATACCGAAACGCCCGTAAATCCATGACAGGCTGCTTCAACAATAGCTGCCTCCAAACGAACAGCAACAAGGAAACCCCGCCCGCGGCAATCGTCCAGACGACTGCCGGTTCCGACCAACCGTGTTCGCCGGCACTGCTGAACCCATAGACGATTCCGCCGAAACCGATCGTCGACAACACGATAGATAAGAGGTCCACTCGCGGTTTGGTGACTTCCGACACGTTTTTCAAGACAACGGCGCCTATCATAATAGAGATCAGCGCAAACGGTGTTACAAGGTAAAACAGCCAGCGCCATGAAAGCCCGTCAACGATTAAACCCGATATCGTCGGACCAATCGCCGGCGCGAACATGACGACGAGCCCTAACATCCCCATTGCGCCTCCGCGCTTTTCCGGCGGATAAATGGTCATGATTACGTTCATGACAAGCGGCAGCAGCATGCCGGTTCCTATCGCCTGAATAATCCGCCCGACCAGCAGCACGCTGAATTCCGGCGACACCGCTGAAGTGACCGTACCGACGAAAAACAGACTCATCGCCGACAGAAAAATTTGCCGGGTCGTGAACCATTGCTGCAGAATGGCCGTCACCGGAACGAGCACGCCAACGACGAGCATGTAGGCGGTGGAAAGCCACTGGGCCGTCGCCGCAGACACGCCGAACGATTTCATCAATTCGGGAAGGGCATTGCCCATTAGCGTTTCGTTCAAAGCGGCGACGAACATGCCGATAATCAGAGCAAACATGATCGGACCGCGCTTGATATTGTTCAAATCGATCATCCGTTTCTCCCCCAAGCCTCTGTATTTAGCTCATTGTTGATGGCCGCGGCGGCCAACGCGCCCATAGAGGCGGCTGCAATAGCCTGATGCATTCGCGATGCCGCATCCCCGGCGCTATAGACGCCCGGAACGTTCGTTTTCCCCAAGTTATCGACGACGACCGCCCCCCATTCCGTGATCTCGCATCCGATCATTCGCAGCAATTCCGATCCCGTAACCAGCTCCGGTTTGAAAAAAATCCCCCTGCATGGAACGGTCGTCCCGTCTTCAAGAACGACTTGCCGCACGATCCCGTCGCTAGAGTCAATGTGCCGGATCGGCGAGTCGAACAGAGGCACTTGATGCTGCCGGAGCTCCTCGCGCTCGGCATCCGTGAGCTCATCGGGTCCGTTCGTGCAGACGGTAAAACGGTTCGTCCATCCGGATATGAGCGGAGCGAAATGCATAAGCTCAGCCCCCTTATTAATGATGACAAGCGGCTGATCCCTTAACTCCCAGCCGTCGCAATACGGACAGACAAAGGCGCTTTTCCCGTATACCTCCGCCAGTCCCGGAATGTCGAGCGGCCGATCCTTCATGCCGACGGCAAACAATACTTTTTTGCTTGCAAAAGTTTGTCCTTGCTCAGTCTCCATTTGAAACCGGCCGTCGGTTCCCACGATCGACACCGCCGTATCCGCCACGAATGATACGGAGGGATAGGCGCCGATCTCTTCCTTCGCCATTCGCCGAAACTCGCTCGGACTGATCCCGTCGCGGGTGAGAAATCCGTGGGTCTCGCGAGTCACCGCGTTGCGAGGACGGCCTTCATCGATGACCGCTACATTTTTCCTCGCCCTCCCCAGCACGAGGGCGGCGTTCAACCCGGCCGGTCCGCCGCCAATAATCACCACATCGAGAAGTTGTTTTGTCATTTTTATATCATCCTCCATAGATCTATAATATCCATAATTAAAGTACAAGAAGCGTATCACTTCTTGTTTGCCTCATGACCGCAACGCTTGAAAGCCTCATCCAGTACCGACTGGATCGTGTGATCCCGCAAGTATTGGTGCAGATGCCGCTCCGCCCCGTCCATCACCTTCTCAACCAAACATTCGCTTTTTCCTGGTCGCGCAGCCCCCTCTTCCGCTAACATCCCGTGCTGCCGTGAGTTCGAATTCGAGCATTCGAACAGCTGCTGTCTTCCTTCAATCACTTGAATCACATCAAGAAAAGTAATCTGTTCGGCCGGCCGCGCCAGCTCGTAGCCGCCGTTCACTCCCGGCACGGCACGTACGATTCCATCCTGCCTCAGCTTGGACATGATTTTGGATAAATAGCTTTCGGAAACGCCAAGTGTCGCAGATAATTCCTTGATTCCGACGTTGTGGCGACGCTCCGAGTGAGCCAGATGAATTAAGGCGTGCATGGCGTAATCTGTACTTTTGGAGAACTGCATGCTTCCCCCTCCCCTCCCAAGATTATTATTAATATAGACCCACAATGTCCATGATAAACGATTCGATGCTAATTTGCAATGACATGCTTGGTCCGAAATCGCAAATTCCGTACCGATCGCTCAGTGGCTAATAAAAAACAGGGCCAACCTAACGGTTAGCCCTGCCGTGTGATGAATGACGATGATCTTAGCGTCTACTGTCTTTCCACCGTAAAGCCTTCCTTCTCCAGCAATGAAACCACACCCTGGTCGCTTAGCATATGCAGCATGCCAACTACGACCATATACGTATCTTTTTTATCGCCGTTCAAATAGCCTTTGATCTTCTCGGCCATTCCGACATTGCGGTCGGACACCAGACCTTTGTAATATTCGGCATCCCAGCCGGTAGGCTTGGTGAATTCAAGCAAATCTTGATCATCGCCTTCGATCCATATTTGATTCAGATAATCGATCCCTACATCCGGGGAAGGAGGGGTCACCGATTTGGGATCCAGATTTTGAAGCATCAGCCTTTCCTGCAGAGCGTCGGAGAAGTTGTTGTTCATCTGCATCTGGGATTCCATGGTTTCCAGCGAAATGATCGGCTTCTTCGCTTTATTGGCCTTTTCGATCAGGTAATTGTCAATACCTGCTTCCGGATGATAGCCTTCTTGCGCCACTTGAAGGTTCATGATCTGTTGCGTGGCGAACCACGGCTTGAAGGGATCGAAGCTGTTTTCCGGCATCCCCTTTGCTTTCAGGAATGCTGTCGCTTTTTTGTACGTTTCTGCGGAGATATGATCCTTCAGCTTTGTTCCATCTTGATAAACGCCCAGCTCCAATACCTGTTTTTGCAATTGTTCGGGAGTGACCGTCGACATGTCGACTTCTACGCCCAGGTATTGTGCCGCTTGGAACGCATTCTCAATTTCCGGACGCAGCGGGTACATTCCTTCGGGTACATGATGGATGGAAGCAAGCAGATACACCGTATTCCCTTTATTCTCTACCTTCCACAGAAAGCCGCGGCTTCCTTCGGATTGCTGCTTGGAGGTTAGATGAACCTGGCGCAGCGACGGATTCCAGTCGACTTGATAGCCTGTCGTTTCAGAGACAAAGCGGAGCGGCACATACGTTACATTCCGGATTTGCTTTGGCGCAGCATCCAGCTTGACGGTTTTGCCGTTCGCAGTGGCCTTCGTGCTACCCATTTGAAGGGACAAAGAGAGACCTTCCTTGGCGCCGCTGACGGTACGAGTCGCTTGATTCCAGCTCACTTTGACGCCCAGCTTCTCCAGAAGCGAACGCATCGGGACGAGCGTCACCCCTTTTTCTACGATCGGCGCGGACTTGCCGAACTGGAGTTGCTCGCCGTTCAGCCATACGGACAAGGCTTTATCTGCTGCATGAACGGAAGAGAAAACCGACGTAAGCAAGAAAAGGGGAAGCAATAAAACGCTCATTTTTTTCATCTGCATATAACCTCCTGCTAGTGAAAGGATAACGGAGTAAGATCGAATATAGGTTCGGTTCTTGGGGCATTCCTGTTCAAGCCGCAGCCGCTTGCCGGGCGGCGGCTGCGCGCTGGCGGCGGGACTTGCGGAAGAACAGCAGCTCGTAGATGCATGGTACGATAACGAGCGTGAGCAGCGTGGCGACGACGAGGCCGCCGATGACGACGATGGCGAGGCTTTGCGAGACGATGCTGCCGCTTTCCGACGTGCCGAACACGAGCGGCAGCATGGCGCACACGGTCGCGATCCCGGTCATCAGAATCGGGCGCATCCGGGTGCCTGCCGCTTCCAGAAGCGCTTCGCGGATCGTCATCTTCTCCTCGTTCTGTATCACGCGGTCGATCAGCACGATCGCGTTCGTGACGACGATGCCGATGAGCATGACGACGCCGAAGATGGCGGTGAAATCCGGCGTCACGCCGGACACGATCAGTCCGAGCACCGCTCCGATCGGCACGAACAAAATCGAGGCAAGAATGGCGATCGGCGCCCGCAGCGTCTTGAACGTGAAGACCATGATCAAGTACACGATGCCGATGGAGACGAGCATCATGACGAACAGGCTGGAAAAGTCGGCGGACTGGTCGGCGGAAGCGCCGCCCACGTCAATGTTGACGCCGCTCGGCGGCTTAACGTCATTCATCGCTTGCGAAATCTTGCCGCCGACGACGGACAGCTGGCTCGGGTCGACCTTCGCCGTTACGCGAATGTAGCTCTTCCCGTCCTTATGGTAGGACTTCGTCGGCTTCTCTTCCTTGACCCACTTCGCGACGCTGGATACCGGCTTCGGACCGGCTTCGGTCAGGACGGTCAAGCCGTCCAGGTCGCGCTCGGACTTCGGAGCGAGCACCGGCTGGACGGAGACGTTCAGCGTGCGGCCTTCGGACCGCACCGTGCCGATCGGCACCGGATTGAGCATGCTCTGCAGCTGGGAGACGATGTCTCCGGCTTTGGCTTCGGACGGGTTCACTTGCAGCGTATACACCGTCTTCTTCTCTTCCTGGTTCGTTTCGACCTTGAGCACGTCCTGGATCGGCTTGATTTTGGCGACGACTTCGTCAGCCGTCTTCGCCAGCAGGGCCGGATCGTCTCCGGATACGTCGACGAACACGTTCGTGCCTCCTCCGCCTCCCAACGAGCCGGCGCTGGCGTTCAGCTCCGCTCCCGGATAGTTCGGGCGCTCCGCTTTAACGGCCTCGACGATCTTGTCGGCGTTCCCGCCTTTTTTCATCTGCAGCAAGTACGTCGCGAGCGTCGGCGATTGGACGCTTCCGTATTTGGCGGCGTCGGCGCTGTTGCCCATGCTCATGCTGACCCATTCCTGGCCTTCCTGCTTCATCAGGAACGCCTCGAGCTTTTTGCCGTTTTCGAACACTTGGTCCGTAGGGGTATCCGGCTTGTATTCGAGCGTCACGTTCAGATTCGTGGCATCGGAAGAGTCGATGGCGCCTTTCGGCAAATTGAAGTAGACGCCCACCGAACCGATCAGAAGCGCAAACGCGAGCAGGATCGGAACCCATTTGTGCCGCAAATTCCAATGCAGGAACGCGGTAAACCGCTTGGACGGCTTGTGCTCCTTGATCGACACGTTGCGAAGCACCCTGGCGCTCATGAACGGAATGACGGCCAGCGCGACGATCAGCGACGACAGCAGCGAGTAGGCGACGGTCAAGGCGAACGGCAACAGGAACGACTGCAGCGAGCCGCGCAAGAGCCCCATCGGCAGGAACACGGCGACCGTCGTCAGCGTCGAAGCGGTGATCGCCCTCGACACTTCCTTGGTGGCATCGATGACGACCGAAGCGGAGAACGATTCCTTCTGCAGCCGGCGGAAAATATTCTCGATGACGACGATGCTGTCGTCCACGAGCCGTCCGACCGCGACGGCGACGCCGCCCAACGTCAAAATGTTGAGGGTGATGTTCGACAGATCGAGCAGGTACAGCGTCAATGCCAGCGACAGCGGGATCGACACGATCGTGACGAGCGTCGCCCGGAAGCTGCGAATGAACAGGAGGATGACGATCGTGGCGAACAAAGCGCCCATCAGCACTTCCCGCATCATGCTGTTGACGGAATGGACGACCTGTTCGGACGTGCTCATCATCAGCTTCAGCTCGACGTCTTGGTTTTCCTCGTTCATCTGTTTGATCGTCTTCTCTACGCCTTTGCCCACGCTAACCGCGTTGGAGGCGGCCGCTTTGGAGACGACGATCATCAGCGAGTCCTTGCCGTCGAGACGGCTGATGCTTTCCTTGTCCTCGAGCAGTCTGACGTCGGCCACGTCGCCCAGGGCGACGCCGCCCGCGACCGGCAGCTTCTTCAGCGTCTCGATGTCGTTCAGGTCGGACGAGACGTTCAAGTTGACGACCGTTCCGTCCAGCGCCGTTTGGCCGACGGAAGATGAGACGCCGCGGCCCTGCAGCACGCCGTAAAGGGCTTGAAGCGGAATTCCTTTGGCCGCCAGCTTCTTCGCGTCCGGGAACACGCCGACGCCGGGCAGCGACTTGCCGGACAGCTGAACCTCGCCGGCTCCGCCGATCGAATGGAAGGCGTCGACCGCCTGCTGTTCCAGCTTCTCCTTCCGCGCTTCGGTCGTCCCGTCGGCGAACGTGAGCGAGACGAACGAGATCGGAATCATCGAAGTGTCGAATTGAACGACGTACGGAGGCGACATGCGCTCCGGCAGTTGCACCGCGTTCACCGCCCGCTCGACGTCCGATTTGGCTTGCTTCATGTTCGTTTTCGAACCGAAGTCTATGTTGATCTGGGAGAAGCCGTCTCCCGAAGTCGAGAACGCATTGGATTTTCCCTTTACGGCCGCCAATGCTTGCTCCAGCGGGTTCGTCACCTGGCTCTCCATCGTGGCGGCGTCGTATCCCGGGCCGATCACGCTGACCGTAATCTGCGGGCTGCCCGACTCCGGCATAAATTCCATAGGAAGCTTGAAATAGCTGAAAATTCCGAGACCAAGCACCATCACCACGAGAATCGAGATGGCCGCTTTGTTGCGGAACGCTCCTTGAATAAACCATTTCATCTGATATCTTTCCCCTTTCGAATAGGATCCTCATTTCCTATCCTAGCAACCTCATTGAAACAGAGCCTAAACGAATCGATGAACATCAGCTTAATTCAGCTCCCGCCGTTTAGGTTCTGTTAAAGTGCGTATGCTACTATGGAAAAGGGTGAAAACATGACAAATCTATCCGATATTAAAATCGCGATCGTCGACGACGAGCCTTCGATTGTCACGATGTTGCAAATGGTGCTTCGCAGGGAAGGATTCCATCAGCTGTACGCGGCGTCCACCTGCGCGGAAGCGCTCGAATTAGCGGCGAGGGTGGTCCCCGATATCGTCCTGCTCGACATTATGCTCCCCGACGGCAGCGGCCTGGAGATCTGCTCCAAGCTCCGCGAATTCGGGAATCCACATATCTTGTTTTTGACTGCCAAGGCTTCCGATCTCGATGTGCTGCGAGGCTTCGCTATGGGAGGGGACGATTATATCACGAAGCCCTTCAATCCCCTGGAGGTGGCCGCAAGAATTCAGGCGCGCATACGCCGTCTGGAGCCGGAAGCTCCCGCAGCCAGCCCGGCCAAGCGGCCCGAGCCGGGGATTTACCGGTTCAGCCGTTTCACCGTTAACGAGGCGGAGGGCGAGCTGATCGTGGAGGGACAACCGGTTCCTTGCCCCGCGCAAGTCTTCCAACTGCTGCTGCACTTCTGTAAGTTTCCCGGAATCGTATTTTCCAAAACGCAACTCTACGACAAGGTTTGGGGGATTAACGGACAGGGCGACGACTCGACCGTGATGGTGCATATCCGGCGCATACGGGAGCGGATCGAGATCGATCCCGGCAATCCGAAGCTGCTGGTTACCGTACGCGGACTCGGCTACAAGCTGGCGAAGGAGTCGCAGGAGCGATGAAGATCCAACAGCGCATGGCCTTCCACTTCACGTATCAATTGATCTTCTATGCCCTGCTGCTTGTGGCCGTTACTCTGGTTGCCTGCATCATGTACTTCCAGAACATGAATAATAATGAGATACGCCGGAACTTTCCGGTCGGCGCCCTGCAACTGATCGCACAAGAAGCTTCTTCCAAGGATGGGGCGGTTCGGATTTCCCCCAAGTGGAGCAAGCTCATCGAGGAGAAAGGAATGTGGCTGCAGGTTGTCAATGCCGAAGGAGAGGTGATCTACGGCGTCAATCCAACGCCGCATTATGTGCTGCCGGCCTCCTACTCGATCGCCCAACTGCTCGAAATTCATGAGACGCGGACACTTGGGACTTATATCGTGAACACGCAGCTGAATTTTGCTTTTAACGAACCGCTATTGTACATGCTAGGCTACCAAAGCCCCGACCTTGACCAGCTTGTGGCCCTGTTCGACGCCTACGGGAAGCAAGGGCTGGTGCGGAGCGCAGCGGTTCCCCTTCTGGACCAGCGGCTGCGCGAAATCGGCAGTTATTTGCAGGTGATCGACCCCGCGGGTTATACCGTACAAGACATGGGCGAAGAAGCCTATGCGCAAAAGGCGTATCGTCCGTTGGATATCCTGGCCATTCAGCAATCTCCAAGCAACTATGACACGACGATCGTCGCCCATCGGGACAAGCCAAGCGGAATGACCTGGGTCCTCTATTCGCCCAATGCGACGGGAGGTCCTCTCAAGCATCCTGCGCTGGATACGGCAACCCGCGGACTCGTCTGGTTTGCAGTTCTCACCCTGCTCTTGGCGGTGCCCCTCTCGATCTGGCATGGCTACCGTTACGGTCAACCGCTGATTCTGTTCGCAGGCTGGTTTGAACGGATGCGCCGGGGACAGTACGACCAGGTACTGACCGCCAAGGACATGCGCAAGGTATTCCGTCGCAACGGCACGATGCGAATCCGCTACAGGCTCTATAAGGAAGTGATCGAAGCCTTCTATCAGATGACGCATCAACTGGCTCGGACGGAGAAGGAACGGGTAAGGCTGGAGAATGCGCAAACGGAGTGGATGTCAGGAATCTCCCACGATCTGCGCACGCCTCTGGCCACGATTCAAGGTTATGGTTATATGCTGGAGAGCTTGCCCGAACAATGGAGCCGCGAGGAGATGCGAGCCATGGGCGCGACGATTCGGGAGAAAGGGGATTATATGCTGGAGCTGATCTCCGACTTTTCATTGATTCATCAGCTCAAACAGGGAAAATCGATCATGCAGCTTCGGGAGACGGATTTGGATGAGATGGTGCGCCGCTCCGTACTGAAGTACGTCAATGACGCCACGATGTCCGAGTATCAGTTTCACTACGTTGGAGATGAGCGTCCCCTCCTGATCCAGGCGGATGAGACCTGGCTGCAGAGGCTGATGGATAACTTGCTGTCCAACGCCGTGAAGCATAACCCGCCGGGCGTGGTCATCACCGTTTTTGTCGGCATGATGAACGACAAGGCCTGCATACGCGTCATTGATAATGGCAAAGGGATGGACGAGGAAACGCTGCATCACTTGTTCAATCGCTACTACCGGGGAACGAATACGGAAGAACCGACGGATGGCTCCGGGCTCGGAATGAGCATCGCCAAATCGATCGTGGAGGCGCACGGCGGCGAAATCAAGGTACTATCCAAAGTGTGGCAAGGCACGAAAATCGAGATCATGCTGCCCTTCTGAGCGCTAGCCTTATGACTACGAAACAAAAGCTGCGAGGTTCATCACCTCGCAGCTTTTGTTTGTATGCATGTCCTATTTTACCAAGGCTGCTTAGATAATGACTGCCGTTCCGCTGACCGCGACCATCAGCAGGCCTTGGCGGACAACTTCGTAATCGATATCGACACCGACAACGGCATTGGCTCCCATCTGCGAAGCTTGCTGCGTCATTTCTTTAAAGGCTAATTCTCTTGCCTCCCGTAGTTTGGTTTCGTAGGCTTTCGAACGCCCGCCTACAAGATCGGTGAATGAAGCAAGTAGGTCTCTCCCGACATGAGCCCCCACGATGACTTCGCCGGTTGCGACGCCGATATACTGCCTGACCGGGGAACCTTCAACGATTGCCGTTGTTGTAACAATCAAGTGCGTTCCTCCTCCAAATAGAGAAATGATTTGCGCGGAATCCACATTCCCTATCCTAACAGCCTCCTTGAAACGGAGCCTAAACGACTCGTTGAACATCAGATGAATTTAGCTCTCGCTGTTTAGGTTCTGTTAAAGGTAGGGGATCTTAACGAACACTGTCGTGCCATCACCCATCCGACTTTCGATCTTTACCCCATAACCTTCTCCAAACAGCAGCTTGATCCGATTATGGATATTGGACAGACCGATACTTTTTCCGGCAAGACTGATTTCCGCTCTCTCCGAATATTCCATGCTCAGTTTCGCTTTAATGGCTTCCAGCTCATCCTTGTCTATGCCTTTTCCGGTATCCGACACCTGGAAACATACGTCTCCATTCGCATCGATATTCCCGCTTACCCTAAGATTCCCTCCTGCGTCCATGCTTTCAAGCCCATGGTAGACTGAATTTTCAACAATGGGCTGCAATATCATTTTAGGCGTTTTCATTTCCAACAGCTTTTCATCAATATTTACTTCCATGGAAAACTTGTCTTCATAGCGAATGGAAATAATATTCATATAGGCCTTAATACATTGAATTTCTTCGCTTATCAAAACCAGATCGTCCTTTTTAATGCTATATCGAAAGATCTTGGACATACAGGAAGCGATCTGCGCGATTTCCTTGCTTCCGTATTCCAGTCCGATGCTGCTTATGCAATTTAATGTATTATAAAGGAAATGCGGATTGATTTGACTTTGCAAGGCGGAAAATTCAGCCTGCTTTTTGCTCAGCTCGGACTCATATAATCTCGCCTGCGTATTGAACATGTTTCGTGTCATCTCTTCCATTTTATCGACCATGCTATTGATCGCATAGGCCAAAACGCCGACTTCATTTGTCGAGCGTACCTTTACTCTAAAGCCCATGGCTCTTTCGCCGATTTTTCTCATATCTGCCACAAGACCCATGACAGGTCGTGTCAGATTATTCAAGAAAAAGTACCCCAAAATAATCAAGCTTAGAATGATACCAATTCCTGCTATAATACTTGTATTTTTAATCGCGTTCATGTCCGTCGTCAATTCTTGCACCGGAATGATGCTGACGATGCTCCACCCTTCCGCCTGCTCCAAGCCGATTTGCTGAACGAGTACGTCTTTCCCGTTTATTTTTGTTTTCAACCCGTTGGTTAAACTAGTTCGATCACCGGAAAGGATATCCTTGAATAAAACGTTGCGGAAATTTGCATTATTGGATGCAACGACCTCACTTCGGCTGTTCAATATATATAAAGTGGAATGAGGCGTCAATTCCGTATTCTCGACAAGTTCTTGCATTTTTTCCATATTCACCATTACCGAAAAGTAGCCTGTTTTTTGGGAAAAATGGACCCCGCCAATCGATTCGATAATGGGTGTAATATAAAAGAAATATTCTTTTCCCGTTTTATTTTCTTTTAATAGATGCGTAAACGTTCCTCTTTTAAAAGGGGCGCTATCATATTTATAGGCATAGATAAATTCATCATATTGATTTAGAAAGAAAACGTCTCCATTTGCGTTAGCTAAACTGCTAACCCGTCTTCCTTGTTTATCGTTAATCACTATTCCGTTCACATAGGAATTAAAGGACCTCATATATTCCATTAGATCAATGACATAGGTGCCTAATTCAAAATCCCTCTTATAATCGTCATCTTCAATGGTGAATTCTTGTATTTTTTTATTATTGACCGCAATGCTTGTACTGACTTTTATATCGTTGAACACGGAATCGATCTTTTGGCGCGTTTGTTCAATGATCGTATTTCCATAATTGGCGGCCCTTTTTTGCGTCAGGTTATAAAAACTGAAATAAAAAAAGAACTCCATGGTTGTAAAAATAATAATCGCAAATAAAAAGATAAGTAAGATCTGATGTTTAAGTTTCACTCTGCTAATCTGCACGTTCTCCACTCCGATGATCAACTTTTTCTGAATCTCGAAGGCGTTATCCCGCATTGTTTCTTAAATACTTTATTGAAATAATAGTAATCCACATATCCTACTTTTGCGGCAATCTCTTCAATGGACAGTTCTGTATTTTTCAATAACCCGCAAGCTTTTTTGATCCTCAAATCCGTTATATATTCCGAAAAGGTTTTGCCCAGATTTTTTTTAAACAGTTGGCAGCAATAGACTTGGTTGATAAAGAATTTTGCGGATAGATCTTTAAGATATAGCTTGCTCTGGTAATTCTGATCGATGTATTTGACCATCTGGATAAAATAAGAATTGATGTCGCCTTCATTGCTAAGCTGGTTGTTCAGCTCCTTTATATAGGTAAAAATATCATGCAAGAAACTGCCTAATGAATCGAAGTTCTCGAATCGCTCTTTCAGCTCGGCGTAATTCAGGAAATCAAGCTCCATGTCCTTCAGTTCTTCGTAAAAGGTGCCAAGCAACACGCTGACCACTTGATTCCATAAATAAACCACTTCTCCCATCCCTAGATTGTGATGCTTGAAGAAATACAGAAGTCCCATCATGACGTCATCCAATTCTTCAAACTTCTTCTCTTGGATCATAGAAGAGATTTCATCGATTAACGGCTTAACCCGATTGATCTTTAACTCATACCTAAATATCCCTTTTTCTTCCTGTAGAAATACTTTCGATGCTGCGAGATCCGATTCTTTGATAAGCTTCGGAATATTTTCGTAATGATTCGAAATGCTGCTGATTCCTACCGTTTTTATGTCTGAACCGGTGAACGCCGCCACATCCAATCGATCTTCCAAATCCGTTCGATTTTCGCTTTTGAGAATATACAGCGTCTTTCTTGATCCAAGTTCAACTTCCACTGTATGTTTCATATCGAAAAGCTTTCGTTCACCTGTTTTCTCGCTATTCGAATAAATAATCAGCACGCGAAAGTAATCGTTGGATGAACCGTCGAAAAGTTGCGTTAATTGCTTTCGTTCATTTTTATCCGTGGAAGTTAAAGCCTCTAAGATGAAGTTATTTCTAATACTTCTCTTTTTAGAAAAATGCGATGCCAGCTTTTCGATTAAGGGATCCGCCATTTCAATATCGATGGGCTTTAGGAAATAATCCAGCGCGCCATATCTTAAGGCCTCCTGCGCATAGGCAAATTCAGAGAAACCGCTTACAATTACAAACTCAACATCTAAACCCCTTTTTTTGGTCATCCCGATCAAGTCGAGACCGGAAATTTCAGGCATTCTGATATCCGTAAAAACCAGATCGGGACTCTCCTCGCATATAAACTCGAATGCCTGATGGGCGCTCGTAAATTGACCCGTTATTTCGAACCCGTACTTCTTCCAGTCAAATACATTCCGTATTCCTTTTATGGCCCAAGGTTCATCGTCTACAATAATAACGCTATACATAAGAACCCCCTTGATCGCTTATAAATTCATATAAGCCGCTGATCGGATCAACGGCCTATATGCCTATATCATTTTTTACTTTTTATTCGCTTGCATCGCTTTGTAAATTTTCACGCTTTCATCCGTAACGGCCTGCCCGCCTGCCGCCATATACTCCGCAACCATCTTATCATACAGATTGTCGAATTCAGAAGGCTTGCAGGAAATCAGCTTATCCGTCATTTGCTTGTTCAAATCGCCAAGCGTTTTACCAAACTTAATGTTGGCCTCGTTTGGCGTATCAAAGTAGAAACCTGTGTAAGTGTCCGTCGTATTGATTTTGTACGATTGTTCCGCAACCTCTTCCAACCCCGGAGCCGTTGCAGCCAAAGCTTTAATATTCTTCTCAGGATCGCCAAGCTCTACGCCATTTACAACCAAGGTATAATCAAGATTCAGATAGCTAGTTTGCATATTGTCCCCGGCTTGGTTGATCACCTCCGGAATCCCATTATCATCCATCTTGTGGTTAACCCCTTCCTCCCCGTATTGCAGGAAGAATAAGACGTCGGGGCTGGACATCCAGTTTAGATATTTAATGGCCAGTTCCGCATTTTTACTGCTCTTGGGGATGATGATATTGATTCCATTTTCGTTGTACGCGATTTTCTTATATTTCCCTTCATCATTCTTAAAAGTGTCGATCGGAACAAAGTTTGCATCAGGCACATTCGCTTTTAAGGGTTCGCTGATATTTTGCCTTAACGGATAATCCCAGTTGGCGCTGAAGAATCCGACTTTGCCGTTCGTAACGTCTGCATCCACTTGCTTGGCCGTTTTATCCAAGGCAAAATCAGGGCTAATTAATTTTTCGTTATAGAGCTTGTTGAGGAACTTCATCGCTTCCTTGTTTCCGGGTCTCAGCCAACCCGGAACTGTAACGAATTCTTCCTCCGACTGCGCCTCCCAGAAAGAGTCAACTAAATTTCCGGTGCCGTAGTTCATACCGGTTGCTGCCAATCCCCAGGGGATCACCCCATCGACGCCTCCGGGATTTTTATCTCTGAATGCAACTAAAGTATTATATAATTCATCTCGGGTTGTCGGGAGCGGCAACCCCAATTTGTCGAGCCAATCCTTTCTGATAAACATGCCACCCCAGGCCAGGGAAGTCCTTTTGGCGGGTATCGCCATCTGTTTCCCGTTATAAACGCCATAAGAAAGAACTTTCTCCCCCAAATAATTCGTTAATTCCTTACCGTGCTCCGCAATCAAATCATTCAATTGCATAATGCCGTTCATTTTTGCGTACCTGTAAACGGTCGTGTTGTCATAAGTAAACGAGATATCCGGTGCCTCGCCTGATGCCATCAATACATTGAGCTTGTCTACTTCCTGCGATCTGGGGACCGGAACGAATTTCACGACCGCATTGTTCGGCTTTCCGAAATGTTCATTGATGTATCTGGTCCAAGTATTGTTGTTCAAGTCCGGCTGCCCCTGTATGCCTCTGTCAAATATTTCTACCGTCAGGGTAGCCGGCGAACCCGAAGGCTTATTCTCTGTCGATGATGTTGACGTTGGCGTAGACGTTGAAGCGGGCCCGCTTTCTTTTGCATCGTGGTTTGAGTTCGAGCATGCTGCCAATACGCTTGTCAATAACGTCAAAGCCGACAATGGAACCAACACTTTTTTCATTTTCATGTTAACCCTTCCTTCATCACGTAGTCATTTTGAAACCCCGCTGCCATTCGTATGAGCGCCTCTCCGAAGCGAAGTCGCTTCTTTTTCTATTCCTGCCTGATCGGCAGCGTATTCACCCCCTTCCTGTAGGGATCACCCGGGGTATCACCCCTTAATGGCCCCCGTCATGACGCCATCAACAAAATATTTTTGAAGTTTAGGGTAAACAAGCAGGATCGGAACGGTTGCAAACATGACGCTTGCAGCTTTCAGCGACTCAGGAACAATATAAGCGCCGACGCTGCCCTCGCCTTGCTGGGTATCTAACTGTTGATTGGCCGAAATGATTTGGTAGAGCTTTAATTGCATCGGAAACAAGTGCTTATCGGTGATATAAAAAAGCGCATCCTGGAAACCGTTCCATCTGTCAACCGCGTAAAAGAGGCTTAAAGTTGCGATCGCAGGCAAAGATAACGGAAGAACAATTCGTACAAGGATCCCCAGGTCATTGCAGCCATCGATAGCTGCCGATTCTTCCAGGTTTTCCGGAAGCTCTGTAAAGAAGGTTTTGAGAATAATCATATTGAAAACGCTCATCGCACCAGGCAAAATCAAGCCCATCATCGTATTTGTCAATGCCAGGTTCTTTACCAGAATGTAGGTAGGTATTAAACCTCCGCCAAAATACATGGTAAAGATCATCAGGGTTAAGATCGTGTTTCTTCCTTTTAATCTTTTCTTTGTAAGCGGATACGCCGCGCATATCGTTAAAAACATGCAAGCGAATGTATATAAAACGGTAAGCACGATCGTGTAGCCCAATGTATAAATCATTTCGGTATCGCTTAAGATCGTTTTATAGGTTTCCAATGTGAATTCTACCGGCCAAAGGGTAACCTTCTGAGAAATAATCGCATTATTCGAGCTTAGAGAAAGAGCAATCATATATAGAAATGGAACCAGACAAGTAATAGCTACGCCGGTAAGAAAGAAGATCATCACGATATCTGCCACATTCATTTTTCGCTTGCTGCTCAACAGTCTCGCCCTCCTTACCAAATTCCCTGCTCGCCGACTTTCTTAGCGATGTAATTTGCTGTCACTAAAAATATCAACCCTACCACAGACTGAAATAGCCCGACTGCCGTTGCCTGCGAAAAATCCCCGGAGCCAATGCCTACCCGGTACACAAACGTACTGATTACATCGGAGTATTCGCTTACCAGTGAATTTCCCATCACGAACGGCCGATCAAACCCGATCGACACCATTCTTCCGATTTGGAGAATAAGCAAAATAATAATGGTATGCTTAATTCCAGGCAAAGTAATATGCCAGATCTTACGAAGTCTGCTGCATCCATCAATATCTGAAGCCTCGAATAGCTCCCTATTGATCCCCGTCATTGCAGCTAAATATAGGATTGTACCCCATCCCGCATTTTGCCAGATCCCGACAATGACATACATGATCAGCCAGTTCGTTTTTTGAGAAAGAAACTCGATGCTGCCCAAACCAAGGGCATTTAACAGGTTATTCGCCATGCCGTGCGAGGAAAAGATCAGATATACCATGCCTCCGATAATGATCCACGACAAGAAGTGCGGCAAGTACAGAACCGTTTGGGTTGCTTTTTTAAATTTCACATACCGGATTTCAAACAACAAAATGGCCAGTATGATCGGTGCCGGGAAACCCGCTACCAAATCCAGAAGGTTTAGAACAAGTGTGTTGGTAAGCGCGCGGTAAAAGCTATTTTGGTGAAAAATGAATTTGAAGACGTCAAGCCCAACCCACTCGCTCCCGCCGATTCCCTGAAAGATGTTGTAATCCTGAAATGCCATTAAAATGCCGTATATGGGAGCATATTTAAAGATGATCAAATACGCGATTGGCAATAGCAAGAGTCCATACAGCAGATAATCTCTTTTTAAGGCATGCAGGAAGCTATTTTTTCGGTTTTTTCGGCTCATTTGGACAAGGTCTTCGTTGTCTAAAACCGCTTTCAATTTGATCATCATCCCTTTTTTTATGTCATGTCATTAATGATACTCGCAACCCCAATCAATAAAATGGAATGGATTAAATGAATTTGGTACTAATTTTAATTCCGATGTGATGGGGAGAGTGCGGCTATGAAAGGAGATCAAGTGATCTTAGGATGAAAAGCGCATAAAAGAAAGAGCAGCCAGGAACGGTTCCCTGGATGCTCTTAATAACCTGCGGCAACTTATTTGCTCTTTTTCTTCTTGTCTGTTTTGGCCGGTGCTTTTTTGGCCGGTGCTCTTTTTCGTTACTCATTCAAATACGTCTTCACGCGGTTCTGGATCAGCTTGCTGACGTCTTCCGCGGATTTCTGCCCGCTCATGAAGCTATTGAACTCCTCCATCGCGATCGTTAGCACCTTCATATCGCTGAATCTGCGGAAATCCGACTTCGGGATCATCCGCTCGATCGCTTCAATCCGTTGTTTCACCGTTTCGACACTCGGCAGCATGTCTTTCGGCATCATCGTTTCCAGCGTTCCATTCTCGATTTTTTGCAAAATTTCCTGCAATCTTTTTTCGGCTACGGCTTTATTGATCGGCACTCCTATGAGATTCGGATCCTCTTGCATTTCGTCCGAAAGCAAGAACGAGATAAATTCCCATGCTTCCTGTTGAACTTCGGATTTGCTGTTGATCCCCAAGCTGTAACTGGCCTTGAACGGTGCACCTTTCTGATCTCCCGCCGCGCTCGGCTTCTGGTAATAGTCCATCCCCTCAGGCATCGTCAGCGCTTGCTCGAGGCCGTATATACCCGACATTCGAAATGCCGCTTTGTTGTCAGCGAACGTCATTCCTTCGCTGAGCAAGCCTTCGTCATACATCGACTTAATTTCCTTCAGCATATTGCGGAACAGATCCGAGTCGAAGTTCGGCTTGCCTTGGCCGACCAGCTCTACGTATTTGTCCTCCATAAAATCCAGGAGCAGCGACGTTGGGTCCAAGTCAGCGTAAGTTTCGGGATTGCTTTGTTTCAACTTTTGGGCAACATCCTTGAATTCGTTCCAGCTCCATGATTGATAATGGTCGACTGAAAGATTTGCCTTCTTCAACATCTCGGTATTTCCTAAAAACAGGTCTAGCGAAAAGGAAAGCGGCACGGCATACAGGCCATCTCCGTCCTTGGATGCCTCCAATATGTTAGCGTACAACGCCTTTCGATCGATCGAACTGATCTTGGAAAATAGATCGTTCAGATCAACCAGCAGTTTTTTGGCTACGAATTTGTCCTGCGGCAATTCACTCATGAGGATAAGATCGGGTCCTTTGCCGGAAAGAACCTGCGTTGTCACCGATTGAACGTACTTTTCCACGTCTGCAAGCGAGATGGCTTGCATGGACATACCGCCTCCCCCATCCTCAGACGCCTTGTATTCCTTGATTTCGATGTGAATATCCGGATGCTTGTTCTCAAATTTACGCGCTGCGGTTTCAAAGAAACGATTATTCATCATGACAGATAAGACGACGGTTTTTTTGCCGCTCTTCGTTTCGCCCTTCGTCTCCCCTTTCGTCTCGCCTGAGTGTTCACCGGCGGATTCGCCTTGGGGATTGCCTTTGGTCTCGCCTCCGTTGTTGCCGGTACAAGCGGATAATATCAGAACAATGGACAGCATCATGATGAACCCTATTTTTTTCATATCAATCATCCTCTCAATTTAATCGAACCCGATTGCCTGCCTGCAGCGGTTCGCTCGACTCCGTCACAATTTCTTCGTCCAGGTAAACGCCTCCGAGCACGACGATCTCCTCGTCGTTCCCGTTCCCTGTCTTCACGTAAGCCTTCTGGACCGTGTACGTGTTGCCGAGCGAGCTTCGCTTCTCGCGAACGACGAATACGTAGCTTCCGGACCCGTCTTTTTTAAGCCACTTTTTGCTGATGACGAGCCCCTGCTCTTTGAACGGCTTCTCCAAGTTAACGCTGGCTGACTCACCTCCTTGCAGACCGTCCCCCGACACGTAGACGACGATCGTTTTTTGAGCCTTGGCGCCTCCGTCCGGATTGCCGTTATCCATGCCCGGTTTGTTTTCAGACCCTCCGCCTCCGCCTCCCTGGGAGGCGTCCTTCATTTCGACGACTGTTCCTTCGATCTGCCGGGGCTTATCTCCATTCACGTTAACCGTCACCTTCTCGTTTTTTCTCATCAAATCAGCGGACTCTTTATCCAACGTGAAGGTGAATTGGAACCCCTCGCCGGTTTTCACCAGCGTCAGCACCGGCTGTCCTTGGGGAACGCTCATGCCTTCCTGGGCTTGCAGATTCGCCACTTTGCCGTTCACAGGCGCTGTCAACGTGCGTTTTTGCGCCAGATTTTTGCGCAGCGTTTCGATTCTCCGCATCGCGATGTCCCGGTCCAGCCGATCCAATTCCAAGTCGCGTTTCGCTTTGCGAATCATCTCCTCGTCTTCTGTTCGCTGGGCGGCCATGAACTGTTCTTGCAGCAGCTCCCGATTCAAATTCCGTTTCTTCAGCTCGTCTTCCGCATCGAGAAGCTGCTGCTGCGCCTCCGTTCCGTCGAACGTCACGAGCACCTGGCCCTTCTTGACTTGGTCCTCATTACGGACGTGCACTTTCGCCACTTTCCAGCCGCTGTCGCTGTTTAACTCGACTTGCTTGCGCGGCGCGATCAGGCCGCTGCCTTCGATGCGATGGGCCAACTTTTTATTTTCGGGCTTCGCCGTCGCCACTTTGGGCAGCAAGGCGGTTTGAAGCGTTTGGCTGAACAACGTCAACCCCGCCAATACGAGGAGGAACGCCACCAATGCCAGGCCGGCCATTCGTTGTCTTCGCAGTGCCATGTAGCCAATCTCCTTTCGCTCAGCCTTTCACGCCGGAAAGCTGGATTCCTTCGATAAAATACCGTTCGGCGCTTAAGAACAGGAGCACCATAGGCATCATATAGACAACCGAGACGGCAAACGAGACGCCGAACTCCTCTTTCTGGAGGCGGGAGAGGAAGACCGAAAGCGGCTGCATCGCGGCGTCCTGCAGAAAAATAAGCGGCTGCTCGACCATGTTCCAATAGTCGACGAACAAGAGCACTAGGAGTGCGGCGATGCCCGGCTTCACCATCGGCAGCGCAACCGATAGGAAGATGCGCAAGTATCCCGCCCCGTCCATTTTGGCCGCTTCGATATAAGCCGAATGGATGTGGAGCATGAATTGCCGCAGCAAAAACACGCCGAAGGCGCCGAACACGCCGGGCAAGATGATGGAGCCGGGGTGATTCAGGAGACCCAGCCGATCGGCCATCAAATAGTTGGGCACGAGCGTCACCTGGAACGGCATCAGCATCGTCATCAAGTAAAGGAAGAACAATCCTTCCCTGCCCGGAAAGACCAGCTTTCCGAACGCGAACGCGGCGAGCGTGGCTACCGACGCTTGTCCGATGATGATGGGAGCCACCAGATATACGGAATTCCAGAACAGGTACAGAAATTTCGGCGTCGCGATCAATACTTTGTTGTATTGCTGGAACGACACCCAGTCGGGAATCCATTTGAGATTGACGAATACGCTTGTGTCGGTTTTGCCTAGCATGCCGTAATTCGCCGCTATTTCCCGCTCCGTCATGAAGGAACTGACGACGGTCAAGACGACGGGCATCAGCAGCAGAACGGCGACGGCCATCAGCAGCAACGAGCGCAACAGCGGTGTGACCCATTCCTTTTTCACGTCATTCCCCTCTTTCTTGCGCTTACTCCATATAAGAGCGGAAAATCCGCTCCGTACGGAACAGGACGAGCACGAGCGCCGTAATGCAAAGCGCCATGAACACCGCCGCGGACGAAACTTTCTGGATATCGAGAGACAAAAACATATTGTTCATGTAATGCTGCATCATATAGATGCGGTCGTGCGGGTAAGCGCCGGCAACGAGATACGTCTCGCGGAACACCTTGAACGAATTCAGCACGGACATGAGCACGACCAGAAACGTCGTCGGCGTCAAATACGTGAGCGTAATTCCGAACAGCTTGCGAACGGAGCCGGCCCCTTCCAGATCGGCGATTTCATAATATGGATCCGGAATGTTCTGCAAGCCGGCCAGGAACAGGATGACGTTGTATCCGATGTTTTTCCATACATAGACCAGCACGATCACAAAGCCGGCCCATTCGGATTTCATCCAGTCGTGGCGGCTATGGCCGAAATGCTGCAAAACGGCGTTTAATGCGCCGTTCCAATCGAAGAGGATCTGCCAGACAAGCACGATGGAAGCGACCGGCACCACAAGCGGCAGGACATAAGCGGTGCGAAGCCAGTTCCGGATGAATACCCGCTGATTCAAGAGCAACGCCAGCATGAGCGATACGGCGACGAGGATCGGCACGCTGATCGCGGTGAACCAGAACGTGTTGGACGCCGCTTTCTGAAACGAGGAACTAAGGAGCAGTTCCTTGTAGTTGGACAACGTGAAGCTTCCGCCAAGACGATCCTGGAACGAGTTCAGGACGCTCTGGCCGAACGGAATGAGATAGAAGACGGAAAATCCGGCCAGGCTCGGAGCCAGAAAACCAAGGGCAGCCAGAAGCTCCCTGCGGGCCAGGCGGTGCAATTTCATGAAGAAACCTCCAATCGAGAGCCGGCAATCGATCTGCGCGGAACGGCTTTGCTTACGTCGAATAGTGTACAAACAAATTCGGGTAGTAAATTTGGAAGAGCTGTGTAAAAAGTGTGGAATCGGGCCGCAGCCGAATCTTTTGTGCTAAAATCGATCTCGTTAAGGTTAGGAGGTTGGAGCATGAAGTCCTATCAAATCGCCGTAGTCGACGACGATGCCCAGATCCGGGAAATCGTGGAGGCTTATTTGAATAAAGAAGGATACCGAACGATGGCGTTGTCGACGGGGGAATCCGCGTTGGAGCTGTGGAAGAACGATCCGCCCGACATGTGGATTCTCGACATCATGCTTCCGGGGATGAACGGCTTCGAGCTGTGCCGGTTATTCCGCAAAGAGGCGGAAGTGCCGATCGTCATGATCTCGGCGCGGGATGAAGAAGTCGACCGCATCCTCGGGATCGAGCTCGGCGGCGACGATTACTTGACGAAGCCGTTCAGCCCGAGGGAATTGGTCGCGCGCGTGAACCGCTTGTTCCATCGGGTCGGCTCGATTCGCCAAGCTATGGAGAATCCCGTCCCTTCGCAGCCCGGACATACGGCGATCGAAGCTGGCGACCTGCGGCTCGTCTTGGAGGAACGGCGCGTATTCTGGCGCGGGGAGGAAGTCGAAATGACGCTGAAGGAATTTAAACTGCTGCAGACGTTGTCCGAACAGCCGAATCGGGCGTTCACGCGGGACGAGCTGCTTACGTTGATTTGGGGAGACAATTATTACGGCAGCGACCGGGCGATCGACGATCTGGTGAAACGGCTGCGGAGAAAAATAAAGGAGCTTCCGGTCGATACCGTCTGGGGACACGGCTATCGGCTGCGAATGGAAAGGACGGGACCCTAAGATGAAAATGATTTATCGGCTTCATCTTTCTTTTGCCTTGCTGCTGCTATGTATTTTGGCGATTACGGCGGTTCTGATTTATCCGCTGCTGCTCGATAATTTGGTGGACAACCAACGGAAAGAGATGCGTGACCAAGCCAGCTTGCTGATGAATCTATCACCGGTCATGCCGTTGCTAGATACGGAGTCGCAGAAACCGGTGCAAGAATCGAATGTGCAGCCCGTCGCCAAGACGATCCCTGCTGCCGGGATCACGAACGCGGTACTGATCGCGCCCGGGGAGAAAGTCGTCTACAGTACCCTGTCCGGCGAAGCAACGACGGAACTGGTGGACTTATCAATGAAAGGCATCCCCAGCTCGGGAGGAATCTGGCAAGGAAAAGACGATCGATATATCGTCGAAACGTTAACGACAAGCCCAAGCATCGAACTGGACGGGCAGGCGGTCACGGCCGTCATGGCAACCCCGCTAAGCAAGATCAAAGCGATGCAGCTCGCCTTGTTTAAACGGTTGATGATCATCCTGTCCGTCGGCGGGATCGTCGCTTTTCTGCTGAGCATGCTCATCACGAGGAGACTCGTCAAACCCCTCGGGGATTTGAAGAAGGAATTGAACAAGGTGGAGAAACGCCGTTTCTCCGAAGTCCGGTTGATTGAAACGGGAGGCGAGATCGGAGATGTCGCGAAGGCCGTCTACGATCTCGCCGGCGAATTGGATAAATACCAGCACACGCAGAAGCAGTTTTTCCAAAATGCCTCACACGAGTTGAAGACGCCGCTCATGTCCATTCAAGGTTACGCCGAGGGCATCAAGGACGGCATCTTTACGGGGGATCATGCCGTTAAAGGTTTGGATACCATCGTCAAGGAATGCGAACGGTTGAAAAAAATCGTGACGGAAATGATTCTTCTCGCCAAGCTGGAAAGCGAAGAAGGCATCTTCCATATGGACCGCGTCCCGGTGCAGGAATTGATCGCGGAGACGTTGGAGCGCATCGATCCGCTGCTCGTCAAGAACGGCTTGCGGGTCGAGATGAACGGATTCGACAACGGCCAAGAGTGGTCGATCTATGCCGACCGCGAGAAAGTACTGCAAGCGCTCATCAACATCCTCGGCAACGCGGCTCGATATGCCAAGGAAACGATTACCATCCAAACTTCTGCCGACGCAGAAGGGATCGACATCGGAATCGCAGACGACGGCGAAGGGATTCCCGAACCGTTATTGCCCCAGCTTTTCCAGCGGTTTGCGAAAGGAAAGAACGGAGAGACGGGGCTCGGCCTCGCCATTTCCCGCGCCATCGTCGAGCGGTGCCGCGGCCGCATTTCGGCCCATAACGATCCGGGCGGCGGCGCGGCGTTCGTTTTGCGTTTTCCAACCCTTTCCTAGCTATACGTTGATAGCCGCGAAGACAACCGGATGCGCTTGCCGCTGAGTCAGCGGCAGCCGGCGGTTCGCGGGCCAGCATGGCCAACAGTAAGCGTATCGTTTCCAAATGAAGAACGGACAACGATGAAGCAAAAACAGCAATTCCCCGGATTAGCTATCTCGGGAATTGCTGTATTAATTTCTTATGTTTTACATGACTCGTATTGGCTCGAAATCCCAATTACTGTAACTCTAGAGCTTTCAGTAAGGCGTATTCGCTTGATTTAGCGCCTTCTTGAGAAAAATGCGCATTCGGAAACATGGGAGCCAAATGGTGATATCCAGGGTATACATGTAATTCAACCAAGACACCATCAAAGACCAGTTGTTTTGCAAATAACAAGGCTTCATCGATGAACAAATCAATGCTGCCTATACTTATATAAGTGGGTGGTAAACCGGCCAGTGATTTTGCACGCGCAGGCACGTAATACTCACTTACCTCTCCCTGACCAGGTTCATGCCCTAATACAGATTTCCAGCCGAAATAATTACTTCGTTTTGTCCAAACAAACTCACCGGCATAGGGATGGTCTGGCGAAATACTCGTACGGTCATCGAGCATTGGGCTACGCAGCCTTAGATGATGGATATCAAATTCCTTCTGATCACGAATGTATAGGGCTAGACCCGCTGCTAAACCACCACCGGCGCTGCTGCCCGCAAGAGCGACTTTCTGAGTATCTATCGCTAATTCCTCGGCATGTTCAATACACCATTTTAGGCCCGAATAACAATCCTGCAATTGACTTGGCTGAACATGTTCTGGCGCTAGGCGGTAATACACGGATACGCAACAAAAACCATGTTGTGCAGCCAGTGACGCATGACTTGAACGATCGCCGACTGGACTACCCAAAACCATTCCGCCACCATGAATCGAATAATATAACGGCATCTTATTATTCTTTGGCTGGCGGGGTTTAATAATTTCTATACGAATATCAGGACCGCCAAAATAACTTGGCACCGCCCTTTCTTCGAATGTGACGGGGAACATCTGCGTTACATCGATTTGTGGCAACATTTTTGATTGATTATTACGTGATTCCATTAGCGTAGCTTCGGAAAGATCGCTTGTTGGTATTAAATCAATTGCACTAATGATCTCCAGATCAATCAGATGTCTGCTTCTGCTTTTTTGTTCGCCCATCGTTACTGTTTCCTCGCTTTCTTGATATCCGCCATTCATTAGTTGTTCGAATGATGATGGATCTAGTATTCCCCGTTTTGAAATAACTTAGAATCATTTTTGACATAAAAAACACTGATGAAGAAATTTCATCAGTGCCGTTTTCTACTTATAATGTGAATAAACAATTCTCTTAATGGTTTCAATTGAGAGAAAATATTCCTTAGCAAGCTGCTCAATACTGCTATTATTGTTAAAAGCATGTCTAATAGCGGCATTTCGATGATCATGCCACCGCCTTCCGCCACTTAAAACTTGGCGATTACCTTGCCCCACTTAGCCTTGATCCGCTCGAACTCGGTTATGCTCGACATCAGATCGGCAATCGACTTTTTTGCGGCAAGAAATCCTGCGACCTCGCCTATCGCGGTTGCGGATCGTACCGCAGTAAAGCCGCGTGTAGGCGACGCATCCTATGACCGGGTTCGACGCCGGGCGGGCGCACCGCTCGATTTGATCCAAGCGCTCCTTCTGCAGGCTAGTAAATTAATTGCAAAGAGGTATTTTCGATCAATCAGTACGGACGAATTTGAAAGTTATTTCTTTTTTTTCGAGCTTACCTTAGACATAAAAATTCCATTATCGGCTGCATAAGTGACAAGCTGAGTACGATTCTTTAATTTCAACTTAAAAAGAATATCATTCAGTATAAGTTTCACTTTATTTTCCGGTATTACTAACCGATCGGCGATTTCTTCGATGTTGAATCCTCTGCACAGATTTCTTAATACTGCCGTTTCCATTACGCTAAGAATGGGTTGTTCTCCATGTGGAATATTCTCAGTAACAAACTGCTTTAAAATTTGATATCCAAGCTCTCTCGGCAGAGTCGCATCCTCGATCAAGAGCGATCTCAGATACTCGTGAAAGGAAGCAGGATGCAACGACTTGAGCAAGTAGCCTTGCGCCCCGCTTTTCAGAGCTTCAAAAAAATGCTCAACGTCAGCGTTTTCCGCTTGCAATACGATTAACATTTGGGGATTCATCTTTTTCATTTCTTGAATGGTCTGCGTACCCTTCATATCGTGCAACTCTATCGCAACAAGCGCAAGCTCCGGCTTTAATGAAGCGGCGAGTGATATCGCATCCCTTCCGCAGTCAGTTTCCGCTACGACCTCGAATAGCGGGTCCAGCTCCAGCAGGTATTTGATCCGCTCTCTATGCTCTTGCGATGATTCTGCAAGCAAAACTCTGTTTATTTGGCTCACCGCTCCACAACTCCTTTATGGAACTTAAACCCTATGCCTGTTGCTATTATCGCGTTTTATGTGTCTAGTCGAATGGCCCGAAGTGGTTATTTTCCTCGAAAAATATGACCATTCCGTGTCAATGGGCTTCGCCGATTAATTGTAACTCAATTTGTTTCATCTGATAAAAATAGCCGTTTTGCTCCATTAACTCTGAATACGATCCCGTTTCGATTACCCTTCCTTGCTCCATGACGACGATTCTGTCCATTCCTTCCAACCCGTTAAGCCGGTGGCAGATCAGTAGAAGCGTATCTTCGGATGCTTGTTCGTATAGGTGTGTCAAAACACGTTGCTCTGTCACATAGTCCAGCGAAGACGTCGGCTCATCCAGCAGCCATAGCTTTCCATTGCGAAGCATGGCCCGCGCCAGGGCCAAGCGCTGTTTTTCGCCATCCGATAAATTTTCTCCCTTTTCGTACACGGGGTCGGTTAATGAAGCGGTCGGCAATTGCACTTTAGCGAGGATATCCAACAGGTCGCCGTCAGAATGGTCCTCACTATCCATGAGCAAGTTTTCCCGGATCGTTCCCCGAAAAAAATGGCTTTGCTGCAGCACGACATTAGCCGTTTTCCAAATGCTCGACTCCTCCAGCTCTTGTACCGATATGCCGCTCAGTCGCAAATCCCCGGCCGTCGGCGTACGCAGCTTGAGCAACAACTCGATCAGCGTGGACTTTCCTGAACCGCTAGGTCCGACAATCGCCGTTTTGGATCCTGGTGGAATTTGCAACGATAAGCTCTTCAACGCTGGCCTCCACTCCCCTTCATATTGAAAGGAAACGCCGGATAGCTCAATAGAAACGGCATGGTCGGTATTCAACGTGCGACTTGGCTGCGCCGGCTGCATGGTGGGAATTAATACTTCTTCCGTCAGTCGCTTGGCTGCATGTTCGCTATCTTGCTTATACGCGGGCAACGTGGCCATCGACGCTGCTTCTTCAAATACGGTTAATGAGGCCATGACAAGCATAGCCAGATATACGCCGGCTAGCGTTCCGTCCGATATCAGATAAGCACCAAGCGCCAACACCCCCCAGGAAATCAGAAACGTGACAAAGGCATGCATCGATTGTCCACGTAGCAGCTGTCCGGCCTCTCGCTGCTGCTCGGCTGCCAATGCAGCAGAAGCTTGGCGAAGTTGCTGTTCCCGCTGCGCAAGCTGCCCATAAACTTTAAGATCCCGGAAACCATACAACACCTCTGTTACTTCCGTAGACAACAGCGCCCGCTGCTTGCGAACATGCCCATTGATTTTCCGATATCCTAGCAATACGATTCCCGGCACGACCAATACGGTTCCCAGCATACCGAGTAGCATCAAGCAAGCCATCCAGAAAGAAAAGGAGGCGGTAGCCAGCATTGTCGTCAAGAACACCATGACTACAATGATCGGCGGATACGCGACGCGTAAAAAATAGTGCTGCAAACTCTCTACATCCCCAACGATTCGAGCAAGCAGATCCCCGCTTCGGTTTTTATTTAAAATGCCTGGCGTTAAAGGAATGAGCTTGGCAAAGAAGGATGATCGCAAACGGCTAAGCATAGAGAATGTCGCTCGGTGGGAATATAAGCGCTCGCCATAACGACTCACCGCTCGAAGCAAACCAAGCAGCTTGACCAACGAAGTAAGTACGATCAGCGTATAAAGCGGAGGTTCAAACACCGTTTGCGAAATCAGATATCCGCTCGTAGAAAAGAGGACCACACCAGCGATGCCGGCGACAAATCCGCCTAAAATGGAAAGAATAATATCCTTGCGCTCCCGAATCATAGCTTGAGACAAAATAGCCAACTCGTTCATCCCGGCACCCCTTTGCGTTGGACATCGACCATCTCTGCATACGCAGGCAGGCGTTTCATAAGCTCGTCGTGATGTCCCGAGCCCGCTAGGACGCCATGGTCCATAAACAAAATGTTGTCCGCATGTCGAATGGTATACAATCGGTGAGCCACCGTAATCATGGTCGCCGATTTTGCCAAGGTTACAATCGAACGTTGCAGGATGCCCTCGGTGTGAAGATCGAGTCCGACGGTCGGCTCATCGAACAAAATAATGGAGGGTCGCTTCAAAAAAGCCCGCGCTAAGGCAAGTCGTTGCTTTTCCCCACCGGAAAGTCCTCTGCCGCCTTCACCGACGGGGGTATCAAATCCCTGCTCCAGTTGGGATACAACCTTCGAAAGGCCCGCGTCCGCAGCCGCCACCTCAATTTCAGCCCTGGAGACCTTCCGTCCGGCACCGATCGCGATATTATCGGCGAAGGTACCTGCAAAAATGTAAGGATGCTGCGTAATGTAGCTAATATGTTCGAACCATATCGTCTCATTCTGATGAGTAAGCGGGATTCCATTCGCCAAAATGGTCCCCGACGCCGGTTTTAGTAATCCAGCAATCAGATGGAGCAAGGTTGTTTTGCCGGATCCGCTATGACCAACAAGGGCAATATGTTCTCCTGGACCAATTGTGATCGAGCCTGCATTCAGCTCAAATGAGTCAGGTGCATACTGAAACCGGACATTGTCCAGTTCAATGGAGGGCGGCATTGGAAACAGCTTCTTCGGGAATGTCCGGAGCCCTACCGGCTGATCTTTCGGATCGTTTCTATCGTTCGTGTCCGCGAGCATGGTTTCAACCTTGCGAATCGCCCCCATACTGGTTCGCCCATTATGAAAAGCTGTGCCCGAACTCTTTAGTAAGCTGTAAAACTCGGGCACGAGCAACAAAACAAAAAAGGCCGTGTGAAACGACATCGATTTGAAGACAAGCAGCTGAATGGCCAGTTCGAGAGCAACAATCCCGATGCTCAGCATCACAATCGATTCCAGCATGAGGGTGTTCGTAAACGCAATCTTCAAAATATCCATTGTGGCATCACGGTATCTTAAGCTACTGCGTTCGATTTCTTGCTGCTGACGGCGGGCCCGTCCGAATATTTTTAACGTAACGAGCCCTTGAAGGGAATCCAGAAATGTACCGGCAAATTCGGCCAACTGCGCATACTTTTCTTCTGATTTATTTTTCGTTTTCAGCCCCACCAAAATCATAAAAATCGGGATAAACGGAGCCGTAACCAGCATGATGATCCCTGAATTGGCATGTTGGGTAAACGTAACGACTAAAATCAGAATGGGGATCATGACCGCTTCCACCATACGCGGCATGTATTGACTGAAATAACGATCCGCCTCATCCACAGCATCCAGCGCCATACTGACCTTTCCCCCCGTTTGCCCTCGAAGAGAGGAAGGCATGGAAGCATGCGTAAAATTCTGAAGCACGGCTGCTCGCATATTTTTTTTGGCGGTTTCCGCCATTTGCAAACCAACTGTCCCGTTCCCATATGACAACAGTGTACGTATCGCCATCACGACCAGTAGGATGCCGAGCAGTAGGGCAACCGATGAAAAAGATGCTCTCTCCACAAAGATCCGCTGGACGGCTTCAGCCAGCAATGCAGCCTGACTTACAATAGCGGCGCCTAGTGCGAGCGAGATGAATGCCAGGTAAATGAGACGTTTGCGTTGGGCGGTCATCTGTATAGCGATCAAGCTTCTTTTCCCCTTCACCCAACTCAACTCCTTTATGATAATAGCCTGCGAGTAATCGGCCTATTTTTTCCCTTTTACGTAATCCGCATCGAACAGGAACAGCTTGAAAACCAAAATAAGGGAAGGAATCAATAGACACATGCCCCCGATAAATACAACAACCAGAGCGAAGCCCATTGAGGATGAGGTGACGCTGCTCTGAATCGTAATGTAGGGATCAAGAATATAGGGATACTGCCCAATCCCGTAAGCGAAAAAGGCACAGAAAAATTGCAGCATGATGCAAACAAATGCTAACCCATAGCGGCGGCCGCGGTATAACAGCCACATCGCAATCATGAAAAAGGCAATAGAAAGCGCAAGTAGCCACCATAAATCCATCATGTTTTGATAATGCCGCTCATTGTGTTGCCCCAAATAGATAAAGGCCGTCAGGGCGATAATAATCGTCGGTGTGCTCCAGAACAGCGCATAGGTCCGCATAAGCTTTAGCGCAGCGTGATCTTCTGCCCGTGTAGCGTAAAACGCCAGAAAACAGGCGCTAATAAACAAGACAGACACAATCGCCAATCCAACGATGCTCCACGACAATGGATTGGTAAATAAAGCCCAGTAATCCAGTGAAACCGTCTGATCCTGCTTCAAGATAAAGCCGCCTTCAGACAGGGCCAGCGTCACGGACAACGAAGCCGGGATCAGCAAACCCGATGCGCCGTACAAAAACAGATAGACGATATTATTTTTGGAACCATAGTTTTCAAATGCATAGAACGACCCGCGAATCGCAAGCAGCACGATCGCAACACTCCCCGGAACAAGCAGCGCCGAGCCATAGTAATAGGCTGTATCCGGAAAAAATCCGATCATGCCGATGTAGAAAAAGACGAAAAATACATTTGTGATCTCCCATACGGGTGACAAATAACGAGAAATCAGACGATTGATGAGGGGGTCCTGCTTGGTCAGGCGGGCATAAAAGGCAAAGAAACCGGCTCCAAAGTCAATGGAGGCTATAATAAGATACCCGTACAAAAACAGCCAAAGTACCGAAATCCCAATCAAATGGTAACTCATCAGGCATGCGCTCCCTTCCCTGTCCTCTTGTCGCCCGCATGCTGCGCCCGCTTCTCCATCTCGGTTTCTGCCGGATTATTGTTGAATAAGCGCCGAAGTACAAGAACGCTAACCATGCCTAAAACGATGTAGAGAAGAAGGAAGAGGAAAAAAAGAATTCTCACGCTTGGCGATGTCGTCGCCGCTTCTTCTACACGCATATATCCTCGTAAAATCCACGGCTGCCGCCCCAACTCGGCGTAAAACCAGCCCAGCTCGACTCCCAAAAATGCGAGCGGCGCGCCTAAAGCAATAATGCGGAGTAGCCATTTGTTGTGCTCATTGCGTTTTTTCCATAATGCAAATAGGAAATACAGAACGGATATGCCCAATAACGCAAACCCGATGCCAGCCATCAAGTCAAAAAAATAATGCACAAGGAGCGGAGGTTGTTCATCCGAAGGAAATTCATTCAGACCTGTTACTTTCGCGTTAAAATTTCCAAAAGCCAGGAAGCTGAGAATCTTCGGCAGGTGAAGTGCGCCTATAATTTGATGCTCGGCATTAAGCCATCCTAATAGAATCAAATCCGCGCCGCTCTCGGTCTCAAAATGCCATTCCGCAGCAGCCAGCTTTTCCGGTTGATGCTCGGCCAAGAACTTGGCGGACACATCTCCTGCTACCGTGTTTAGCAGTCCGAACAACATGACAACGGCCATCATAAGCTTTAGCGCCTTTTTGTGATATCCAGTAACCCCTTTTCTAAGCATCGTAAAGGCCGCAATTCCTGCCAGCAGAGCCGCTCCTGTTAAGTAGGCCGAGCTTAATACATGGAACACTTTGGAGAACGTCGCCGTATTCAGCATCGCTTGCACCGGGTTAACGGCTGTAAATTGTCCGCCTTGCATGGTAAATCCCCCGGGCTGATTCATAAAACCATTCACAGTCGTGATAAAAACAGCGGACATGCCTGCCCCTGCGACAATGGGGATCGTGAGCAGCCAATGAATGTATGGGTTCTTGAACCGATCCCACGTATACAGATAAATGCCTAGAAAGATAGCTTCAAAAAAGAATGCAAACACCTCCATGAATAACGGAAGCGCAATAACGTTCCCCGCCAACTTCATAAAATTCGGCCACACCAATGCCAATTGCAGTGAGATCGCCGTGCCTGTTACGACACCGACCGCGACGGATATAACAAACCCCCGCGCCCACCTCTTAGCCATCAGTGCGTAGTGAGAATCTTGCTTGCGGATGCCAATGAACTCGGCAATCGCGATCATGAGAGGGATACCGACACCAATCGTCGCGAATATCGCATGGAACCCTAGTGTCATTCCTGTCACCAGCTTGCTCCACAGTACCGTATCAATTCCCATTCCTTACTACCTCCCTTCCAAAGCGATTTGTAATTTGAGTTGATTATATCTCTGTCCTTCAGCAGTTCAATCGCGGTCACATCTTCTCCCTTAATCGTTCAAGAATGGAACAATTCTTTCTGACAACTCGATGAATAATGCAATAAAAGCTCGATCGAGCTATTGATCGAGCCTGCTTATCATGATAACTTTATCCGTTTCTTTGTTTCTGCCTCTCTCCCTGTACGGCAGGACGATTGTACTGCCGGGGGATCGAAAGAATGTATCCGCGTCCAAAGATGGTCACCATGAACGTATCTTCCGTAGGCGGTTCAACAATGATGATTAGCCGCGGTCGTCATTAGATTACGAACCATCTTGATCATTCTCTATCGCTCCTTCGTTTTGGGCACAAAAAAGCGAACAAGAAAGCAGACGGATCCCGTCTGCTTCTTGTTCGCCAATTGATACCGATTTAAATCGCTGTGATAGCTTTCTCCTTCGGGTGGACTAATGACCGGCACTGTATGGAACATCAGCGGTAGTATGAGCGCTACGCCCGCAGCTTGAATGACCCGTGCAATCATGAGCAACTCAAATCCCGGGGCAACGGTCGCCACCGCGGCCGAAAAATTCTCTTCTGCCGATCCCCATTTCGTTTGAGTCGATAGCCGCCATTCACCCCCGTTATCGATTCAATCATGCCCGCCTTGAAATCACTAAGGTTTAACGAGGTTCATTTTCGGCGGGATATACCCGAGTTGACTGCCCATTTTTACAATTTGTCCTCTATGATGAAATTCGTGGGTGATGCTGTGCGTAAATAGCCATAATTCGGTTAACTCTGCGCTGCCGCTCTGCCAGGATGCTTGAATGGCAGGATCCCATTTGTTTTTAAATTCATTCAGAAATTCATGAACCAGGGCATCCGTTTTCTTAAAAACTTCACGCATTTCCTGTACATTGCCAACGGATTCTGGTTTTACTTTGGGAAGAAATTTACCAAGTGCACGACTCCCCAACCATACCCGATAACAATCGGCTACATGAGCATGCAGACTGCGAATAGAAACTCCGCCTAAGGTTTCAATTTCTTTAACATAATCTGTGGGGGACAAAGATTCGCAATAACGAAATAATGATTCTCTTGTGCGTTGGATCAAATCATACTGGTTTTCGAATACATCCATCTTCTCGCTCTCCTATTGGTAATATAGATTGTAAAGGTATTAGTTATCCTTAATTGACTTAAAAAAGAAGTGTTGCCGCTCCGCCAACTGCTGTACACCCATTGGCTTTTGGGGAGTCGCTGCAGTAAGAAAAAGCATCGTATGGAGGGCATAATCGGTAGCCTTAGAGAACTTCACTCATCATCACCTTAAACACAGATTTCATGAGTCTACAATAACTATTATATTTTATTGCGTCAAGTCTACAGCATACCTGCGCTAGATACTTTACTTTTCAAGCGTGGTGGAAATGAAGTTGTTACATTCATCGCAGCAAGAAGGAACAAGCTTCTACCCGAATTGGCAGGGGGCCGCTTATTCCTTCACCAGCAAGAAAGTTAAGCAGATCTGACGCTTTGAAAATCCTTTGACCCTATCCGTCTTTTCGGCGGGTCACTACTTTACCACTCGTTCCGGTCTTTCAGAGGCTCCTGCAACGAATTCAGCGGGAGCAGCAGAAAAAACGTGAACTTTACTTGCAAACATGAAATGCGTCGGATTCGTTTTCACGATCTTCGGCACAGTTGTGTTTTAATTTCGGGTACTATTAATATTGGATGATTATGTAAGAGGATCAACATATTTTTGAAGATGATTATAGAACTCATATCGAAGAGGAGGTATCAGTTCAGAGCTGGTCAGACTTATCCTTATCGCATATTCGTGCAGCAGTTCTTTTTGACGTCCTTCCATGAAAGTATGGAAGTCATACCTAGTGAGTTGGGCGAGAATCTGACAAATATATGGAAGAAAATGGCCAAATCTTCTCCATTCATCGCTAATTATAACGCAGCTCTTGAAATTGCAAACAAGAAACAATTCGGCAAAGATGAAATTAGTTTTAAGCAAGTGTATGCTTTAATTACACTTAGAAATAGTCTTGTTCATTATAAACCGTCTTGGATGGACTCTCCTAATAATACTGGTTATCAAAAGACCAATTATGAAGAGCTTTTTCCTGGTCATTTTTCTGGAAGCGCTCGCCGCTCGAAGGTCCGCCGCCGGCGGAGTACTACGACTTGCTGTCTTACGGCTTGCTTGCGCCTATCGAGATTTGGACGATTGCCCGTTAACATGCTAATATTGCGGGGCCGTCGCGGCGCCGAAGCGCCTATCGCATGGAAGGACGGGGAGCGCATTGAAGCGAATATTAGCGTTCAAGCAGAAGCTGGTGCTCACCTATGTCATCTTCATCGTGCTCCCCATGTCCGTGCTCGGCCTGGGCGCCTACCGCCTTTACAGCCAGGCCATGGAAAAAAAGGTAAGCGACTTCGTGCAGCAAGTCGCCGTGAGCACGTCGTCGAATATCGAGATGTACATCCGCGAGCTGGAGCAGTTCACGCTCATGCCCTATTACAATCGCGAGCTGCAGGACATGCTGACTGCCGGCGCGGCAACCGGGGAGCAGTCGGACGAAGATATCAAACTGACGCTGGAGAAAAACTTCAGCTTCTGGCAATCGCAGCGGGGCAGCATCGAAAATATCACTTACTTCAGCAAGCCGGGAGAAGGCGCGAGACGCATCTACAGTCTCAGCTATCTGCTGCCCGGCCTTTCCATCGAGCAAATGCCTTGGTACGACGCCTTCGACGACTCCGACGCGATTGTCGCCACCCTGAGCCTACATCTGCCCGAAGCCAATCAGCTCGTTCAAAACGGAGAGCCGCTTCAGGTTTTTTCCCTGATCCGCAAAATCTATTATTCCTCCACCCTGCTGAAAACCGCCGGTTACTTCCAGGTCGATTTTACGCTGGAGGATATCGAACGCATAATGAGCCGCGTCAACAGCGAAAAAAACGGCTCTTTTTTTGTTCTCGACGCGGACAGGCAGGTCGTCTACGCCGACGATCCGGTGAAGCCCGAGCTGCTGGCGTCCGTCGCCGGACTTCAAGCCGACAGCGCCGTTCCGCAGATGATCGACCTGGACAAACGGAAAACGATCGTCGTGCAGCATCCCGTAGGCAAGATGGGCTGGACCGTCGTGGGCTACGTTCCCGTATCCCGCATCGTGTCCGGCATCGCCTCGGTCCGCAACTCCATGCTGCTGATCGGCATCGTCTGCATCGCGATCGCTTTGGTGGTATCCACCGGCATTTCTTACAGCATGACCAAGCCCATCTATCGCCTGATCTCGCTCATCAAGCGGGTCGAGCGCGAAGATTTTCAGATCGAATACGACAATCCCCCGCGCAACGAGCTCGGACAGCTGATCCGCAGCTTCATCCGCATGAGCCGGCGGCTGGACGAGACGATCCGCCATCTGTACCAGGCGGAGATCGTCCGCAAGGAAAGCGAGCTGCAGGCGCTGCGATCGCAGATCAATCCGCATTTTTTATTCAACACGCTGGAAACGATCAAGATGAGGGCGGAGCTCGATGAAGCCGACGGCACCGTCGACATGATCACGGCGCTCGGCAAGCTTGTCCGATCGTCGCTTCAATCCGGCAGCGACTTCATTACGCTGCAAGAAGAGAAAGACTATTTGATGAATTACTTGTTGATTCAGGAGAATCGCTACGGCGGGCGCTTCGACATTACGGTTCGGGTCGAGGAAGCGCTCCTGTCGAATTATATTCCGAGGCTGCTCGTGCAGCCGCTGATCGAAAACGCGTTCTACCACGGGCTGGAAATGAAGCAGGGCAAAGGCAAGCTGACCGTCAGCATCACTTCGGAGCCCGACGCCGTCAAAGTGCTCGTCGCGGACGACGGCCTGGGCATCCCGATTGACCGCCTGCTGGAGTTGCGGCGCCAGACGGGCGTGGAGACGCTGAGGCCGCAGCACGACGGCGGCAGCATCGGACTGGTCAACGTAGTGGCCCGCATCCAGCTGTATTTCGGCCTTCCTTATGCGATGCGCATCGACAGCCGGCCCGGTCACGGGACGGAGGTCATTCTGCTGCTGCCCCTTATTGCGAGCGAAAGTGAGGTCGAACGCTATGTATCGCGTTATCATCGCGGATGACGAAACCTCGATTCGTCAAGGCATCCGCAAAATTTTGCAGCGCTTCGCGCCGCAGTGGGAGCTCGTTGGCGAAGCCGAGGACGGCGAAGCCGCGATGCGGGAGATCGTACGGCTGCAGCCCGACCTGGTCATCCTCGACTACAGGATGCCCGGACTGACCGGCATCGAATGCTGCGAACGGATTGCAGCGGAGACGCCTCAGATCCACCGGATTTTGCTGACCGCCTATCAGGAGTTTCAGCTCGCCAAGCAGGCGATCGACCATGGCGTTGCGGCGTTCATCACCAAACCGCTCGATCGCGGGGAGCTGCTGCAGACGCTGGACAAGATCGCGCAGGCGATCGACCACGAGCGCAGCGAGCGGGCCAGACTGGACGCCCTGCAGCAGTCGCTCAAAAAAGCCGCGCCGCTGGCCGAAAAGCTGTACTACCAGCATTTCCTCTTCGGCCAGGACGATCAGGAGCTGGCCCAGCTGCTCGTCGAGGCCGGCTATCCGCCGCTGCTCGACCGCGACGGCCACGATCTGATCGTCCTGGCCGTCAGTCCCGACTGGATCGAGCCGCAGCGCTTCCGCCCGTCCGACGAGGAGCTGTTCCGCTATGCGCTGACCAAGTTCGTACAGGAGTGGTGTGCCGACGACGAGCGCTGCTATGTACTGCAGGATCATATCGGCCAGGTCGTCGTCCTGATGAGCCGGACGGCCGGCGATGCCGCTTTTGTCTCCGAAGCCCGCGGCCGGGCCGCAGCGCTGAAGGAGGCGATCGGGCAAAGCTTCGGGCGCGCCGCGACGATCGGCATGAGCGGGCTTTATCCTTTCGCCGCCGCATCCGGCGCCTATCGGGACGCCTCGCTCGCCGTCACCTACCGGCTCGTCTGCGGCGGCGGACAGCTGCTGTCGCTGCCGGAGCTGCGCGCCGACAAACAAATGAATCTGTCATCGGGACCGACGGAGCAGATCGAGCTGTCCCTGGAGCAGCTGCTGCTCGGCAACGGCGAGGAAGCCCTGGCGATTCTCGAACGGCTGACGGGCGCCGACCGGATGATGCCGGTCGAGCTTCGGCGGATGACGACCCATTATTTGCTGCGGCTCGGCGCACAGCTAAGGCTGATGGATCTGGACTTGGCCGCGATCAGCGGCAAGTCGCTGGAGGATTGGCTGCAGGCGGTGGAGACGGCGGTGACGCGCGATTCGCTGATGGGCATGATCGGAACGCTGCTCCGCCAGCTCGCCCATACGATCGCCCAGGAGCAGAGCGAGCAGGACGCCCCGCTACTGCAGCGGGTTCAACAGTACGTCTCGGAATCGCTGGCCGACGGCGTCAGCCTGCAGTCGGTCGCCGACCGCTTCGGCATGAACGCCAGCTACTTCAGCCGCCGCTTCAAATACGAGACGGGTCGTAACTTTGTCGTCTTCCTCAAGGAATGCCGCATGGAGCGGGCCAAGACGCTGATCGAACAGAGCGAGCGCAGCCTCCAGGAGATCAGCGAGCTGATCGGCTATGCCGACCTCAAGCATTTCTACCGTGTCTTCAAGGAGTACACCTCTTACTCACCCACCGAGTACAAGCGGCGGCAGGGCTACTGAGGGCGGCGAGGTAAAAAAATTCATCCGAAAGTAAAATCTCTCCCACTATCGAGCGCGACAGGCCTGAACTAAGATTAAGACAGGAATGATTGCGCTTTCAAAAATAAGTCTCGAGGGGGATGGCCATGATGACGAACAAACTCGCCAAAAGCTCCGCAGCCTTGGTCGCACTGGGTCTCGTGCTCAGCGCATGCGGCGGCAACAACGCCGAGGAAGGACAATCCGCTTCGACGGCGCCGGCAGCGAGCGGCACGGCCGGCAGCGCGACCGGCGAAGCCGGCGGCTGGAAGGGCACGATCACGATGTACGCCCAATCCTACACGCCCAACTCCAAAAATATCGCCGGCCTGAAGCAGCAGACGGGGTTGCAGGACGTCGCCAACGAGTACGAAGCGGCGCACCCCGGCATCAAAATCGAATTCGTCGACGAAGAATTCAAGGACTATACGCAAACCGTGCGGGTAAAGGCCGCCGCCGGCGAGCTGTTCGACGTATTCTGGGGTCAATGGGCGGAATTGAACAATACGTTCCCCAAGGGCATCGCGGAGGACTTGACCCCCTACTTCAGCCAGCCGAACCCGTATATTCCCGGCAAAGCCACCTGGGGCGATGCGATGAACGCCACCGTCGTGAGCGAGACGAAGTCGCCCGAAGGCAAGAGCTACAACATCAACGGCGACTACGTCGCGACCGCGTTTTTCTACAACAAGGATCTGTTCGCGCAAGCGGGCATCTCCCAGCCGCCGAGCAGTTGGTCGGAACTGGTCGAGACGACCAAGAAGCTGAAGGACGCAGGCATCACGGCGATGTCGCAAGCACCGGACTACGACTGGTTCCAGAGGCACTTCCTGTCCGACTTCTACGCCAAGGAGTTCGAGCAGATCGCCGGCTTCGACCAGAGCCCGGGCGTCTCCTCGCTGGATCAGAGCGTCGCCATCGTCAAGGGCATGCTGAACACGTCCGATGAGCGCTTCATGGGCTGGTGGCCGATGTTCAAGACATTGACCGACAACTGGAAGCCGGATTACCTGTCGTCCGATCCCGGCGTCGTCGGCAGCAACGCCCGCAACGACTTCCTGGCCGGCAAAACCGCGATTTTCTACGACGGCAGCTGGCTACCGGAAAACGCCAAGGACGCCAACGTAAGCTTCGAGCTGGGCTCGTTCAACTTCCCGGTGCTGACGCAGGCGGATACGCCGTACACGACCGGCACCGACGTCTCCGGCGCGGTCGGCGGTCCCAACGCAGCCTTTCAGTTCGCCGTCGCGACCAAGCAAGCCAACTCCACGATGAAGGAAGCCGGCAAGCAAGCCGCCGTCATCGACTGGCTACAATTCGTCGGCACGCCGGCGAACGTCGAACGCATCGTCAACGAGCACGGCACCTTCGTACCGACCTGGCCGGATACGAAGCCTGCGGAGAGCATGACCGAGCTCGCCAACCAGGCGTCCAATGAATTGAAGGCGCTCGGCGTCGGCGGCTCCTCGCCGAACATGTCCAAAAATATGCAGCGCATTTTCGGCCTCTACCTGAGCGGCAATATCGATCTCGCCAAAGCCACCTCCGATGTGCAAAAAGAGCTGAACTCGGCGATCAAGGAATACCAATCCAAGAACAGCGTGGATCTGGGAAAATACTAAGGCGCTGAGAGGATGCAAGGAAAAGGGGGCCGCCGCTTCACAGCGCTCCCCTTTTTTCATCCCCGGAAGCCATGAAAGGACGAATGCCGCATGACCGGAAAAGCAAAGCTGAAAACCGCGCTGACCGGATACGCCTTTATACTGCCGACGTTTATCTTCCTGCTCTGGTTTATGTACTATCCGGTCTATCAGGCGCTGATCGGCGCCTTCACCGATTGGGACGGCTTCAATGCGCCGCGCTATATCGGACTGGACAACTTCGTCCGCCTGATCGGCGACGAGGTGCTGCGGCAATCCACGATCAACGCCTTGATCTGGGTCGTCCTGTCGATCGTGCTGGCCGTCGTACCGCCGTTTCTCGTCGCAGAGCTGATCTTCCAGTTGAAGCGCGAGCACGCGCAGTACGTGTACCGGACACTTTTCGTCGTGCCGATCGTCATTCCCGGCATCGTCACCATTCTGCTGTGGCGGTTTTTGTATCAAGGAGACGGCGCCATCAATCAGCTCCTGGAGGCGATCGGACTCGGTTCGCTGCAGCAGCTCTGGCTCGGCAATCCGAATATCGCGCTCTATTCGATCATTCTGATGGGATTCCCGTGGATAAGCGCCTTTAATCTGCTCATCTTCTACTCCGGTCTGCAGAGCATCTCCACCGAGGTGCTGGAGGCCGCCAAGCTGGAGGGCGCGACGGGCTGGAAGCGCGTATGGCGGATCGACATCCCTTCTTCCTTCCCGCAGCTGCGGCTGATCATCATCCTGACCTTGATCGGCAGCCTGCAGAACATTATCCCGCCGCTCATCATGACAAACGGCGGTCCCGGCTACTCCACCTATGTGCCGATTCTGCACATGTACAACGTCTCGACCGTCAACGGCGAGTTCGGGTACGGCATGTCGATCGCACTGATTATGTTTGTCATCATCCTGCTGTTGACCCTGGTCAACATGAAGCTGGTCAAATCCGAATCCTGAGGACAGGAGGTCCAACCGATGCGCGCTCTCCGCCTGCCAGGAGCGGGGCAATTGTTGCTGCTGCTGCTGCTGCTTGTGTTCAACCTGCTGCCCATTTACTTTATCCTCGAAAACTCCGTCAAGACGCCGCTCGAATTCGCATCCAGTACGCTGTCCTTTCCCCAGGCGCTGCAATGGAGCAATTACAGCGTCGCCTGGGAGAAAATCAGCATGTCGTTGTACAATACGTCCATCATCACCGTGGCCAGCGTCGTCGCCATCGTCGCCTTTTCCGCGATGAGCGCTTACTCGTTTTCCAAGCTTCGCTTCCCGCTTAAAAACACGCTGTTTCTGCTGGTATTCGGCCTTCTGCTGATTCCGGGCTTTCTAACGCTGATTCCGCTTTATTTGCAGATCAAAAAGCTGGGTTTAAGCGACAGCTACCTGGCGCTTATCCTTCCCTATATCGCCGGCGGACAGGCGTTCAGCATTTTCGTCCTCAAGACGTTTTTCGAGCAGCTGCCGGACGAGATCTTCGAGGCGGCCCGCATCGACGGCGCGGGTAATATCCGCATCTTCTCGACCATCGTACTGCCGCTCTCCATCCCGATCTGTACCACGGTCGCCATCATCAATATCACCAGTCTGTGGAACGACTACCTGCTGCCTTCGCTGCTGCTGAACCGAGGCCATCAGACGATCACGATGGCGCTCGTCGCGTTTGAAGCCGCCGCCGGCAACTACGGCCTCAGCGACTACGGCGGCATGATGGCCGCCTACCTGATCGCGGCCGTCCCGTTGCTGCTGCTGTTCTCGCTGCTGATGCGCAACTTCGTCGAAGGCATCTCCAGCGGTTCAATTAAGATGTAGCCAGATGCGGCGCCCGGCGGCCGTACCGCTTATCCGCTTATCCGCTTTTCCACTTGTCCGCCGTTTCCGACCGCACATCCGTACGAGCATCCGCCGCCCTGCCTCTAGGCCGGGCGGCGGTCGTTATGCGCGCAGCCTCATTACACAAATTGTGGCGGGAAAAATAAAAGTGCTCTGCAGAGACACGAGACCGCTGCAGAGCATTCGATTGTAAATATGGCGCGGTCGAGAGGACTCGAACCTCCACGGGGGGCTAGCCCACTGGAACCTGAATCGCGCACGCTCCGCTAAAATTTGTCGATGGTAGTGGAGCAGGGCTGATTTGAGTGTTCTCTCCGAGTTCTCTCAAACGTCCGATATTCGTTACTGTTTGCTGTTTACCCGTGAAGCAACGCTTTTGTGCACAAGTACTCCTCGTCGCCGATGAAGAGATTGTCGTTTGACAACCGGAATTGTAGTATGTTCTCATAAATATATCTTTGTTGACATCTATTTAATATTGGTATCATAATGGTTTTGGATAACGAATTTTTTCATGAGGGGAGGAAGACCGGAAGGGAAGAACTGCCGTAATCAAAGCCGAAAAGGAGGGCTGGATCGACATGAACCCGCAACAGTCGGAAGAAATCAGAGGCAACTGGGCGACATTGCTTCTGCCCGTCAACGAAGACGATTCGATCGATTTCGGCAGGTTGCAGGAAGAGATCGACTTCTTGACCGAAATCGGGGTTGACGGCATCTACTCGAACGGAACGGCCGGCGAGTTTTACGCCCAGAACGAAGAAGAGTTCGAGCACATTCAAGACATGCTGGCGAATGCTTGCGAGAAGCGGGGCGTCCCGTTCCAGATCGGGGCAAGCCATATGAGCCCCCAGCTCTCCTTGTCCCGCATCCGGAAAGCGGTTCAGTGGAATCCGAGCGCCATTCAGGTTATCCTGTCCGACTGGTATCCGCTTCGAGACGACGAGGTGATCTCCTGCCTGCAAGTCATGGCGGAAGCGGCAGCTCCGATCGGAATCGTGCTCTACAACCCGCCTCATGCGAAAAGAACGCTGAAACCCGAAATGTTCGCCAAGGTCAAAGCGGCCGTTCCGAACTTCGTCGGCATCAAAGTGCCGGGCGGAGACGAAGAATGGTACCGCGAGATGAGCATCCATGCCCGCGGGGTTTCGGTCTTCGTGCCGGGCCATACCCTTGCGACCGGATATTCGAGAGGCGCTCACGGGGCTTACTCCAACGTCGCCTGCATCCATCCCGGAGCCGCGCAGAAGTGGTACGACTCCATGAAGAATCGCCTGGAAGATGCGCTGGAGCTCGAAGCGCGCATCCAACGATTTTTAACTTCGTACGTCGCCCCGTTCATCACCGAGCACAAGTATTGCAACGCCGCTTGCGATAAGCTCCTGGCGGCGATCGGAGGCTGGGCGCCGGTCGGCACGCGGCTGCGGTGGCCTTATCGTTCCATTCCCGAGACGGAAGCCGAGCGATTGCGGCCGATCGCGAAGGAAATGATTCCCGAATTTTTCGTCTGATGCCGTTCGGCGGACGGAACACAGATCCGTTCGCAAACCTATCAAGCGGCGCCGAAAGCGCCAAACGAAAGGGGTCATTCATGTGACCATCAAAACGGAAGCGGCGAGAATCAATCTCCGGACGCCGCTGTTATCTTATGGTGGCATCGCGCTGGCCTGTTTTCTGGCGTTTCTTTTCCTTTTCGCGTCCCGAGCCTTTGCCTCCGGTCCTTATTCGGCATCGGCGGGATTCAGCAGTACGCAGGGACAGAATCAGTGGTATTACCAGCAGCGTCCCGTCGGCGGCGGACCCTTTACCGATTTGACCTACACCGGCGGAGCTTGGAGAGGAGGAAACGGCAACTGGCTCGGGGCCGGCTCGATGCATCCGGATAACAGTTATGACGTTGTCCTCAAGTGGACGGCGCCGGCGGCCGGGACGATCAGTATTACAGGAACGGTCCGCAAGAACGATACGGGCGGCGGCAACGGCGTCGTCGCTGCCGTGCAGAAGAACGGTACTGTCTTATGGTCGAAGACGATTGCCTTTAACGATAGCACGGGCTATAACACGAATGCCGACCTTAGCAGCGTAGCCGTAGCGGCGGGCGACGCCATCTACTTCATCGTTAACAATAATGGCGAATACACGTACGATGAAACGGACTGGGATCCGACCATAGCCTATGTCGACTCCTGGACAGCTTCGGCCGGCTTCAGCAATATCCAAGGGCAAAACCAATGGTATTATCAGCAGCGCCCGATCGGCGGCGGAGCGTTTACTAATCTGACATACAGCGGCGGCAGCGGCGTCTGGGTTGGCGGCAATGGCAACTGGCTCGGCGGCGGCGCCATTCATCCCGATAACACCAACGACGTCGCGCTGAAATGGGTGGCTCCGCGGTCGGGAACGATATGCATCTCCGGCAATGTGCATAAGAACGATACCGGCGGCGGCAACGGCGTCGTCGCTACCGTGCAAAAGAACGTCGCGGTCTTGTGGTCGAGAACGATTGCTTATAACGACAGTACGGGCTACAGCACGAACGCGGATCTTTGCAGCGTATACGTGTCTGCAGGCGATGCCATCTATTTCATCGTGAATAATAACGGAGACTATACACACGACGAAACCGGCTGGAATCCGACCATAGCCTATGTGGCGGGTACTATGCCCTCATGGCATTTAAACACGGACGACACGAACCTTACGTTAACGATCAGCGGTAACAGACCGGCCATTACCCAATTGAAAAATCCGTCGCAGAATTGGGATTGGACGCCTGTTACGTCCGTACTGCCGCTCTTGGACAGAATCTATATCGGCTCTACCGCCTATACGCCTAATTGGTCTTATCAAGGCGCATTGGTGGATACGTCCAGCGGCACCAAAGTGACTTTGACATTTGTCTGCACGACGCCTAACCTTACGCTCACCCAGGTCTGGTGGGCGCGTCCGGGAGCCGGTCCCGTAGAACAAACTATGGCGATTACGAATAATACAGGCGGAAATGTGACCTACCAATATTCCGATGTAGTCGCGGCCGATTTGACAGTGTCTGCGGATAACAATGCGACGCTTTGGCGGTTTGCGAGGCAGAGCATGGCCGGCGATCCCGGTTTTAATACGGGAGTATTCAAGCAGCTGATGGGAGCATCCACGACCGTTCCATCGGAAATAAGCAACAATTTCGACACGGGACCTTATGTGCTGCCGTTTACAATGCTCGATGTCAATGCCGTTCACGGATTGTATTTCGGTTATACATGGGATTTCGGCCGGTTCACCAACTGGACTTCCGGTAACGCCTACAGAATCCGCAACAAGTTTTATCTTGGCGACGCCGGAAGCGTTACAATTGTCAATGGCAAAGCGTTCAACGTGCCCGGTATGTTTTTCGGTACCTATAAAGGCGACACCGACGATGGCAGCAACAAGATGAAGAAATGGTTCTGGAATTACAAAATTACCCCGACGCTCAAAGCCAATGCCAATGAACCGCTGACCGAGTTCGGAATCGATTTGTACACGGAAGGGGAATTTTCCGACTTCCTTTCCAGAAATCCGCTCGCCAGTTGGGGAGTGGAGATGATTAAGGAGGACGCATACTACACGACCGACGGCGTGCCTCCGGGTTCCCCTTACGCTAACGGTCAGCCTCAGCCCAATTACGATCCCTTCTTTGGCTGGGCATGGACGCCGGCCCCCGTCAAATGGCCTAACGGGATGACGCTCGGCACGATTGCCCATAACAACGGCGTGAAGCTATCCCTCTACTTGGCAAACAGATATAATCATGCCAACCTGGCGACCCAGGCGGGCAGGGATTCTCAGAAGGCAGCGCTGCAGTCCCGTTTCGACAACTGGCAGTTCGATTATTGGCGGTCCGACATGGAATTCGAACCGACCGGCGATTACTTGAGCCATGAAGGATTTTTGGAAGTGCTGGACTATATGATCGCCAACAGGCCGGGATTCCGATGGGAGAACTGCAGTGCGGGCGGTTCGAAGAAATCGTTTGATCTGCTGCAAAGACAGACGGTGATGACCACGGAGGATTCCGGAGGAAATCCGGGCTCGATCCTGAATTACCGAAAAGCATTCTACGCCAATTCGTACATGATTAATCCGGTTCAATTGAAAGACGATAACGGCGAGGATTTACCCGGAATGAAATTATGGGAATACGAAATGAGAGGCGGCTTCCTGGGGGCCTGGATGTGGGCGGGCGACTACTCAAACACCGATCCAGTGACCGTAGATAAACTGAATAGCTACAAAGCACATCTTGATCTGTATAAAACCAAACAAAGGCCGATTCTGAGGGGAGCGGATGTTTACCATGTCCTTCCGATGCCGGACGGGACGCACTGGGACGGGATGCAGTTCTTTAACGCTTCCATGAATAAAGGCTCCGTCCTGCTGTTTAAGCCGAACTCCGGAGTCGGCAATTCTCCGACGATTTATCTGAAGGGGCTGGATCCGAATGCCAGGTATACGTTGACGTTCCAAGACCGGACAACGCTAAACGCCTCCTACTCCAATGTACTGGGAAGCCAATTGATGGCGGGCGGAACGGGCATCAGCGTCTCGGGCAATGCGGGCGACTACGACTCGGAGATTATTTGGATCAATTAACGGCGACTCCCGGTCGATCGGTTGATTATCGTTTAAAGGGGAGAACAGCATGTTGAGAAAGAGGCCATGGATAGCTGCCATTATTCTCTTCATTATCCTTTCCGCAGCATTGGCGCTTGTGTTAAGCAAGGACAAACGCGAGGCGGACGGCATTGGCGAATCGTACCAAGCGTCCGCAAGTTTCGGAGATACTCAGGGAAAAGGCCAATGGTTTTTCCAGCAACGTCCACCGGATGGCGGCGATTTCACCGACCTGACGTACGACGGCAAGACTTGGTCCGGATCTGAAGGAAACTGGATCGATAAAGACACTTTTAATCCTGCTAAACGTTACGACTCCGTCCGCAAATGGGTGGCCCCGCAGACGGGCACCGTGCGTATCACGGGCCGCGTTTTCAAAGCCGATGAAGGCGGCGACGGTGTCGTCGTCAGCGTGCAGAAGAATCATGAATCAATGTGGCACAGGATTTTACAGCCGGGCGACCAGACGGGCTATGCGACCGATGCCGATCTGAGCAGGGTGCCGGTCAATGCCGGGGACGCGATCTATTTTATCGCAAACAGCCTCCCGCCCCCTCCCGGAGACTGGGGCAGCGGGGACGACTCCAAGAATGCGACGCGTTGGGATCCCGTCGTTACTTACATTTCCGACGGCAGCTCCGGAACGCCGGCCAAGATGAATCAGGAATGGTCACTCAACACCGATGATACGAGCCTTACGCTGGCCGTGCGCGACAACAGGCCCATTGTGCTTGCGATTAAGAATGCGGAACAGGGATGGAACTGGATCGCCGAGCCGGTCGTCATGCCGCTCCTCGACAAGGTATACGTCGGAACGAAGGACTACAACCCCGACTGGAGCTTCAAGGGCGCGAAGGTTGACAAGAGCGACGGGACAAAAGTGACATTGCGGTTTGAAAGCACAAAACCGAAGCTCGAGCTCGAGTCGGTCTGGCAGGCGCGTCCGGGCGCGGGGCCGGTGGAGCAAAGCGCAACAATTCTAAACAAGACGGGCCGCGACATCACCTATCAACATTCCGATGTCGTTTCTGCCGATTTCTCGGTAAGGTCCGACAAGGCGGCGACCGTGACCCGGTTTAGTCGCTCCAGCATGCAAAGCAACACCGACCGGGTGGGCTTTAACACGGGCGTGTTCAAGGAGACGTTGTCAGAGTACAGCAACGTTCAGTCGATAGTCAGCAACGATTTTTTCCCGAATGAATATGTGCTGCCTTTCGAAATGCTCGACGTGAGCGGCGAGCACGGCCTGTATTTTGGCTATGTATGGGATTTCGGATTATACAGCAATCGCACCTACGGGGATCCGCTGCAAATCCACAATTTGTTCTTTTTAGGCCAGAAAGGCTCCATCACGGAAGCGGCAGGCAAGAAATTGAACGTACCCGGCATGTTCTTCGGCGCGTACAAAGGCGATATCGACGCGGGTAGCAACAAGATGAAGAAATGGTTCTGGAATTACAAAATTACCCCGACGCTCAAAGCCAATGCCAATGAACCGCTGACCGAGTTCGGAATCGATTTGTATACGGAAGGGGAACTTTCCGACTTCCTTTCCAGAAATTCGCTCGCCAGTTGGGGAGTGGAGTTGATTAAGGAGGATGCGTACTACACAACCGACGGCGTGCCTCCAGGTTCCCCTTATGCTAACGGTCAGCCTCAGCCAAACTACGATCCATTCTTTGGCTGGGCATGGACGCCGGATCCGGAAAAATGGCCGAACGGCATGACGCTTGGCAAGATGGCGCACGAGAATGGCGTTAAACTTTCGATCTATTTGGGCAACCGGTTCGAACACGCCGATCTGGCGACTCAAGCCGGCAGAGACAAACAGAAGAAAGCGCTGCTGGAGAGGTTCGACGACTGGCAATTCGATTATTGGCGTTCCGACATGGAGTACGAAGAACCGCTCAACTATTTGAGTCATGAAGGATTTCTCGAAGTGCTGGACGATATGATCGCGCAGCGCAAGGGCTTCCGTTGGGAGAATTGCAGCTCCGGCGGCTCGAAGAAATCGTTCGATCTGCTTCAGCGGCAAACGATTATGACAACGGAAGATTCCGGCGGCGGCCCAGATTCAGTCATCAACTACAGGAAAGCGTATTACGCCAACTCCTACATGATCAACCCTGTGCAGTTGAAAGACGACAACGGCGAAAATATATCGGGAGATGCCTGGTTGTTGTACCAAATGCGGACCGGCTTCCTAGGCGCCTGGATGTACGGCGGCGACTATTCCAGCAACGAGGCTGCGCATGTTCTGGAGTTGTACAAAAAGCACGTCGACCTCTATCGGACGAAACAGCGCCCCATCCTGCGCGGTGCGGATGTGTACCATATTTTGCCGATACCCGACGGAAAGAGTTGGGATGGCATGCAGTTTTTCAATGAGGGACTGAATAAAGGATCGGTATTGCTGTTCAAACCGGGAGAAGACGAGCCGGACAGCAAAGTGATCAAGCTGAAAGGATTGGACCGGGACGCCACGTATACGTTGACCTTTCAGGACCGTATCGAACAGAATACGTCAATGACCGGCGCTGAGTTGATGGATGAAGGCATCAACGTTACCAAGTTGACCGGGGCATACGCTTCGGAAATCATCTGGATTAATTGACGGACAGCAAAAATGTTCGAACCCCTGATTATGGAGAGATGAATACATAAATTTTTAGGTCGCTGTATACTTTCTGCCTCAACCCCCGTCTGCCCCGGAAAGCAGGTGGTTTTCGTAAAGACCACCTGCCTTCCGGCGAATCCATCCTGAATTGAGATTCGATTTTCACGGCAACACGGCGCTAATCGCGGAGATATCGGCGCGGATACGTATTAAAGCAACACCTCAACTTGAAAAACGGTCGTTCAGGGGATTATTCCTGAACGACCGTTTTCGTTTTTTGCATCCCTTATGGCGCGCTTAGGCATCCCCCTCTGCGAGTCGTATCAACCTTTTATTCCCTCCGTGACGACGCCGTCGATGATTCTCTTCTGAAAGATGATGAAGAAAAGGAGTTGAGGGATAAGAATCATAATGATCGCTCTCAACATCGAACCGTAGTCTCTCGAGAATTCGCTTTTGAAAAAGGCTAAGGCCAAGGGCAGCGTATAGTTATGATAATTGTTTAACAGCATGGAAGCGACGGGAAACTCATTCCATACCCCTAGCACGCTGAAGATGAACAAGGCGCTGATTACCGGCATGCATAACACGAAGTTAATCCTGAACATCACCCCGAATAAACTGCAGCCATCGATAATGGCCGCCTCCTCCATTTCGATCGGAATGGACCTCATGGCACTCACATATAGAAGTGTGCCAAACGGAATTCCGCCTGCCGCATAGATCGGAACCAGACTATACAGGCTGTCAAGGCCGAGAGGAGCAACGTTCTTCCCCGTATACATCGTGATAAAGTATAAGGATCGTAATATGATGATTATGTTCACGCACATGCCGGACAGGAATAAATAATAATAGAAGCTGGACATCCACTTGATCTTCTGATCCAATCGAGCGATGGAGAATGCGCTAAGAAACACGAAGAGCATTCCGAGCGGTACGGATAGGACGGTTACGATCAGGCTGTTCTTGAATAACAGGACAAGATGCGATTCCTTGTAGGTATCGATATAAAGGCGAAAATTAAAGGAACGGGGCAAACTGATCGGATCGGTGAATATTTCTATGCCGTCTTTGAAAGAAAGCAGAAAGCCCCAAACAAACGGAAAAGACATCAAAATGATGATCAAACCGGCAGGAATATAAATGAGCTTATTGACTTTTGGCATGGTTTCCTCCTGTGTCAGCTATTCATCCAATCGTTTCCTGGTCAGGTGTAAATACAAGATGGCAGCGCTCATAGACAAGATGAACATAACGAGCGCCATGGCCGACGTTTTGCCTATGTCTCCGCCCTTGCTTTGCATGATATAAAACATATAGCTTCCAAGCGTTTCCGATTTATGGTGAGGCCCTCCGCTTGTCAAGATATAGAAGGTTTGATAGGAACCTAGTCCCCCGATAATCGTTAATACCGTGATGAATTTGAAAGTTTCCTTAAGCATCGGAATGGTTATTTTCCAAAATTTCTGCATCGACGTCGCGCCATCGATAGTCGCTGCCTCGAACATGTCTTTAGGCATCATTTTTAATGCCGCGTAAAAAAAGACGCCGAGCCCCCCCAAGCCCTTCCAGGAATCGAGAACGGTAACCGTATATGGCGTTAACCTCTCCCCCCCGATCCATTTAAACGCAAGCGCATGTAAACCAATCTTATCGAGGAAGCCGTTTAGCACTCCAACTCCGGGATCGACGATAAAAAAGAAAACCAAGCCGGTCAAAAACGGGGACACGATGTTAGGAGCAAAAGAGATGACCTTGACCGCCGTTGCTCCTCTGAAGCTGACATTTAGCAATAGTCCGAGTAAAAGTCCTAAAGGAATCAACAGAACAGAACCTATAACGACGATCGTCGTGTTCCGAAGCGCAATGATGAAAACCGGATCATTAAATAGACCGTAAAAATTGTCTAACCCGACAAAATAAGGTTTTTTAAACGGCGGTTTGTGAGAGAACGCCAACATTAAGGAATCTATGATCGGATACAACGTGTAAATCAGGAATAAGATCAAGGTCGGTACAACCAGCAACTGTTTTATCCACCATTTTGCGAATATATGCATGCCCGTAAATCCTCCATTTCAAACAGTTACCCGTTATGAAAGCCGAAAAATACAGTGATATGATGGCGGAGAAATCCTCGCGAACAAAATGTATGGTCGACTCTCCGTTCGTTTTCGAAAATGATAGCAAGTAAAAACGACTTCATCGTCCTCATGAACGGAGATGTCGTTTTTATCGAAAACCCTACGGAAATGAATAATCGGGTTCAAAAAGAAGGTCTTGCTCAACGCTTTTACATAACCAGCAATCCCACAGAAGCTTTACAAAGCGCTGAGCAAGGCTCATACCGGATTTGACCTAATCTGTTCGAGCTGCTTGATACAGTTGCTTTATTGAGCCGGTTCCGTCCAACCCTTGGCGGCATCGTCAAGAATTTTATCCAGTCTCTCGATCTCTTTATCAATGTCGCTGCTCTTTAACGAACCATCGACTATGGCATTCAGAGCCGCATCTTTAGGTCCCCAGAAGTTGCCCAACGGCGTCCCGTCGGCAAGGTAGTAAGGAATCGTATATTGAATGTCCATGTTCAAAGCCTTGTAGTCATCGTTAAGCGCTTTCGCTTGTTCTTGGACAAGCGGGCTGTATTGGGACAAGTCGATACTATCCGTCTTGACGGGAAGAATAAAACCGGCTTTTAATGTCGCTTTAACTCCGTCATCGGAATAACGCCATTTGTTGAAATCGACGATCGCTTGTAATTTTTCCGGATCTTTGGCGGCATTCGAACCGATGGCATAACCGTTATTGACGGTTTTGACGGCTACGTGCTGATCGTATTTCGAATCCGTAAAGTCGGGGCCCCAGCTGAATTTCATGTCATTCTCGATGGGCTGGTTCTGGAATTTGCCCAATTGGTCGGAAGACAATTGAATGATGGCCGCTTTTCCGGCGGCAAACAGAGCCGTCATTTGGTCAAAGTTCATGGTGCTTGCGTTTTCCGGAAATGCGCCCGCATCGTGCAGCTCGCTAAGGCGATGGAACACTTTGGCGATTCCCGAATCTTTCAAGTGAAGGGTGCGAGTATGGAATAGCGATTCTTGCTCTTCGATATAGCCGTATTTTTCTTCCCACATGTACCAAGCCCAGATGGGCCACGGATCTTTCGTGCCTTGAGCGATCGGTATAATGCCGTTTTCTTTGAATACTTTCACGACATTCAACAGGTCCTCGAACGTTTTGGGGAATTCCAGGTTATATTTGTCGAATAAGGCTTTGTTGTACCAGAATCCTTGCACCTGCGCCTCGGAAGGGAACCCGGCGATTTTGCCGTTGGCTTTATTGAGGAAGTCGAATGCGTTCGGCAGGAATCTGCTTTTGAAGTCGTTATCGAAGTAAGAGGTCAAGTCGACAATCGCTTCGGGTTTATTCAGCATGGTGGTGGAAAGCTGCGATCCGTTCCACCAGAACAGATCGGGCAGCGTATTGGATTCTACCATCGTCGATACTTTTTGTTGATATGTATCGTGGTCCATGGTCTGGTGATTGACTTTGATATTCGGGTTTAGTTGCGTATAATCGATAGCGGCCGCACCAACTTGGTCCGTCGCGAAATCTCCGATAAACGTTGCGTAGTTAAAAGAGATGTTTTTCGCCGGAGGCGCACCGGTTTCCGTCGCGGTCGTTTCTTGCGAAGTTGCGGCAGGCGTGCTTGCGCTTGAATCATTGTTGCTCTTGCTGCATGCGGATGCGGCCATAATCACAAGAACAAGCGAAAAAGATAATGCGGCTAAACTTTTCTTTTTCATTTTTTACCCTCCCATTTTGTTCGTCAATTCTGAAAAATCAAAAAAACGAATCTCAACTAGCGCAAGTTGATCTGCAGGGACTGGTTTTCTCGGCTTTGCAAACAAATAGGCTGTCCCTGTGCGGGCAATTCCCTAGAGGTTTGCCTCACCTCCCTTATTCATTGTAAAACCCCTTTCTGTAAGCGTTCTCAGTCGTTCGCGATAACAAGATCTGGCAAGGAGTGAATCCAATTGTCGGTAACCCCCAACTATGATTCGTCTCTAAATTAAGTATACAATTTTATTTATTTGTTTTCAATAAGTACATTTGGATTTTAATTCATTGGTATTGTCAACTATTTTAAATCGCGTTTTATTCGTCGAAAAAGAGCCGAAAAATATTCAGCGGCAATGGAATCCCCTCTTTCCGGCGACGCTCTTCCTTCAAACGTTCCGGCTCGCCCGGCACCATGACCCGTTGGAAACCTTCCGCCGGGGGAATGGCGTGAATTTCGTCGATCATCATGTCCATTTGCTCGAGAAACCGATCCGTGTCCGTGAAATAAGCCGGATCGATCAGACAAAGGAATTGGCCGATATTGCTTTTCCCGGAGTCGTTGCCGATATATCGTTTAACATGCGAGGCGAAGCTACCGCTCGTCAGCAGCCCGGAGAACACATCCGCCACGAGCGCCAGCCCGAAGCCCTTGGCCCCGCCGAAATGCACGCCCCATTTCGCCTGAAGCGGATCCGTGACGCTGTTTCCCTCGTCGTCCACCGCCCATCCGTGCGGGATCGGCTCGCCCCGATTCGCGTAGTCGTGAACGATCTTCCCCATCGCGACCGCGCTTGTCGCCATGTCCAGAATAACGGGCGGATGCTTCTTCGCCGGAAATCCGTAAGCAAGCGGATTCGTGCCGAAGAACGGCTTCTTCCCACCGAAAGCCATGACACCGCTGTCGGCTTGCGTCGAAGCGATGCCGATCAGGCCATTGCGTGCAGCCATCTTCACGTAATACGACAAAGCGCCGCAATGGCTGCTGCCGTTCACGGCGACAACGGCGACCCCTGATCTTTTAGCGATTTCAATCGCGGCTTCCGTAGCCCGATAAGCCACGACGAGACCGAGACCGTCATCCCCGTCGACCGTCGCGGAAACCAGCCCCGTCGATCGTATCTTGATGTCGGGGGTCATGTTGATCGTACCTTCGGCGATGATCATGTCGTAGTAGGTCATTCTAGCGACCCCGTGCGAATCGACCCCGCGCAGGTTGGCGTGAATCAGAATATCGCTGGCGATTTTCGCGTCTTCCTCCGGCATTCCTCTGATTATAAAATGCCTCGTACATCTTTCCGCCAGCTCGGGTGCACTCACGATCATTTCTTCCATTAGACATCCCCTGCCTGATCTCCATACTAAACGGAATACTTGAGCAAAGACGGCCCGATTACAGATCGGCCATGCCCTTCACGATCAGCATCTCTCCCCGAATGCGGGGGTCCGGATGCTGGATAGCGCGGCATTCTCATTCAATTTTATTCTATCGCGGATCCCATTATTGTCAACAATTAATTTATATTTGTTTACAATTAATTTATCTGATCAACAAAGCATCCAGATCTATTCAGATAGATTGGCGTTTCAGTTAACATATGAATAAATAAAACTACAAATATTAAAATGTGTTGGCGATATTCGCTTAACTTCGATATACTTAATTAATGAAAAGAAACACACCTTCCGGAAAAGCGAGGATTCTGTAGTGCTGAAAAACACAACGCCCGATCAATTCGCCAGAACTCCGCAGACGAAAGACGTGCTTAGTAAAATAAGAATGGATATTATCATGGGCGAGCTCGCCCCGGAATCCTACATCGTCGAAAGCCAGATCGCCGCGGATCTCGGCGTCAGCCGCGGACCGATCCGGGCCGCCCTGCAAAACTTGCAGCAAGAAGGTCTTGTCCGGTCTTTGCCTAACGGGCGAACGGTCGTCGTTGGTTTCTCGCTGAAAGCGGCAGCGGACACGTTCGACTTTCGTTTGATGCTTGAGCATAAAGCGCTGGAACTCGTTATCGCCAATGATATGGTCGATTTCTTCCCGCTTTTCTCCGTTATCGAGCAAATTCGGGAGACCGACGCGAGATTCCGCGACGGCAAGGAGTCCATCGACGATTTGGTGCAAGAGATCTCGGCCGCCGACATTCAGTTTCACCGCAGCATCATGATCATGAGCGAGAACGTGCCCTTGCTCCAAGCCTGGAATCTGATCGCGAATACCATGCACACCGCCCTAAACATTTCAAACAGCACCCATTATCCCAGTTTTCATGATTATTTCAGGGAACACAAATCGTTCTCGGATTTGATCATTCAACGCAACCCGGAAGTGCTGGAAACAATCGTGGAGCATATCACCAAAGCGAAAACGCTGGTCATCGATCGATTGAAAATGCGCAAGCTGACATAACCGAAAAGCCAAATAGGCATGTTGTCGCCAAAGCGGACAACATGCCTGTTCTTTAGTTGGAGCAAGCTAATCATTCTTAATACCAAGCCTATCAAGCTCGGCTTCGTAATCCGCCGGCAGCGCGACCACCGTGTCCGACGCGTTCGATTTCGCGAAAGCGGCCATGTTCAGCAGCATGCGGTCTGCCGCCGGATCGCCTATATTCCCCGTCAAGTTGAAGGTCGTAACGGTGAATTTGCCGGCATGATGATTATAGGTGCCTGTCAATATACCGTCGGAATATGGCGCGCCGTACGTATTGTATATGGCGACCGCCGTCGTCTGCTCGGGAACCGTTCCTCCTTTAATGAAGTGAAGGCTGGATAACAAATTACGGTACACGCCCGGCGTCAGCAATTTGGCGGGCAGTCCGCTCATGATCGGATCCGCTTTGGCGATGCTCTCTTGATGATACAGCCAGCTCGGATTGTACGCCGGAGAGCCTTTCTCGGGAACGGCCAGCCATTTATACGCATTGTTCTTGCTTTTGAAGACTTTGTCGGACAAGAAGACGACGTGCGCCCCTTTCGCCGCTTTCTTATAGATGGAACGCCATAGTGCTGCGTCTCCTGTCACTAGATCGCCTACAATAACGGCTTCCTGCCCGATTTCTTCGTTGGCGTCGTATTCATGCAGAACGGCTCCGCCGCCAAGAAGCAAATCGTTCACTTCCTTACTCGTTCCAAGCACGGTGATCAGTCCGAGTCTGCCAGGATGACGGCTTCTGCTGAATACGTTGAAGTCGTATGTGCTTGCGCTGGCGTTCGGTATGCCTTCCAAAACCGCCGTTAGGGTATACTTTCCTTCCGTCAGCCCCGGCACCATGAGATCGGCATCGTAGACGCCATAAGCGAACGGCGGATTCGGACCTCCCTTTATACCAACGACGACCCGTTCCTTCCATACGTCCTTGCCCGACGAATCCTTGATGGACAATTTCGTCGGGTACTTCCCCTCCGTGAGCACATCCTCGTTCGCCAGCGAGACCTTGACATGGAACTTTGCGTCCGCGTAGACGCTCGTCGGATTAACGAACAGGTTCCATTTCAACTTGGCCCAAGCTTCCTTAAGCATGTTCTCATGGCCGGCCTTCCACCCCCGGAAATTGTCCATGATTCCTTCGCCGGAAGCGCCGTTGAACAAGCTGGTCAGACTGTGGCCGTTGATTTTTGGGTTGCTGCGAATGGCGCTTAAGAGCAGAGCCCGTTCGGACGCCTCCGACATTTCGCTGTCGATCATCGCGTCTTCGATATTCGGATACGTATCGTCCAACCCATATTTTTTCCAGGTCTCGTTCAACGCCGCGGACCTCTCTCTGGCAAACGTATAGATCCCCAGATTCGTAAGCGCGTTCGCCTGAATCGCTTTTTGCTCCTCCAGTACAGCATTGTATATACTGCCTGCGCCGGCCTCGGAGAGAAACATGTTTTTCGTCCGCTCGCCCAGTTTGGCAAAGGCCGTAAGAAAATTCCAGCTTGTCGGAAAGTTGTTGTATACGTGAATGTCCCCCGCGCCGTCGATGAATGCGCCGATTTCCTCTGGCAAATAGCCGGTCAATTCCGATTTGTCCTTATCCTCGCCGCCCAGATAGACGTTCCATTCTAAGGAGCCGGGATTTGATGCCGATCCCGTCTTCAAATCTTTGTCCCAACGGCCGCTGCCGAGCAGCACCAGTCTTGTCGGATCGAGTTTGCGCAAGTCGGTCAGGAAATCTTTGGCCGCGTCGAATACATAATTGGCTTTGTTTTCGTTCAAGAGGCCCCAGATGACGATGCTCGGATGATTTCTGTCCCGGAGCAGATTCCCGGTGATTTCCTGGCTGAACTTGGCAGGGTCGGGCAAATTCCAGGATCCTTCATGCTCCTCGTAAATCATGAGCCCCAATTCGTCGGCCAGATCCAGCTGCTCGGGCAGCGAAGCGCTCTGCAGCGTACGGAGCATGTTGAAGCCGGCATCCTTCAACATCTTGTACTGCTTGTTCATGATCGACATGTCGCGCGGCGTGCCCTGTGTAACGATCGGATCCCATCTGGCGGTGCCGTGCACGCTCTTGACGTAAATCCGTTTGTTGTTCAAATAAAAATAACCGTCTACGATTCTGAAATCCCGGAAGCCGAAATGGGTAATGTCGTATGCGTCCCGCTTGCCGTCGGCCTCCGCGGTCACCGCGATTCTGTACAGGAACGGATCGTCCGGGCTCCACAGATGGGGCGACGGAACGACAAGCTTCATGTTCTGCACGGATTTGCCTGCCGGAATACTGGTTGCAGACTTCTCCTGGCCGAGATCGCTTCCTTTGAATTCGCCATATAAGGCAGTCAAAGCGACATCGGCAGGCGCGCCCGTGTTGTTCTCCATTCCGATCTGCAGCGCGATTTCGCCGGTGCCGATGTCGGGAACGGCGAACACTTCCGTAATCCTGACGAGCGGCTGGGCGACTAGTGCGGCATGGTCGACGATGCCGCCGTCGCTGAAGACGTTCGGCAGCATTCCTGAGCCTGGCGGATTCTCCACCCGGATGGCAAGAAAGTTGTCTCCCCGAACGAGAGCGCGGGTCGCTTCCAGCTCGAAGGCCGTATCCGTGCCTTCGTGCGTGCCGAGGCTTGTTCCGTTCAGCCAGATTTCGCATTTGTACTGGATGGCGCCGAAGCGCAAGTAATATTTCATGTCTTGCTGCAACGTCATGGAAGTTCGGAAAGTACGGCTGTACCACGTCGTGCCGTTATACCCCGGGAACGCTTCGGAGATATTGCCCGGCACTTGAATGGACACCGCCTTGGCCGTCGGGTATTTGTCCTTCATGAACCATTGGCCGGACTCGCCGATATTTTCGGTATCCTGAACGATCCGCCAGCTTCCGTCGAGCGACTGCAAGTTCTGTACGTCGAGCGATTTCTGCATCGAACCGGGCACGAACTCGATGTCCACCATGAAGACCGAGCCGTCGTCAGGCGTATTGACGGGCCTTGCCCCGGCGAGCGAGGTGACTCTTCCCGAATGAGCCGGAAAGCTCAAATGTTTGCCGTTGGAACCTGCTTCCGGGTTTTGCGCCGTTGGATACGTCTTGCCCACTTCTCCCGCGGATACGGCTACCGTATAATCGGTTCGTTCGGCAATCTCGACTGGTTGCGGCAGGCGGTATGTGATCCATCCGGCTTTACCTTTGTTCGGTATGATGTAGGGGCCGCCGATCAAAGCGCTATCGTGGTTGCGCCATATCCGCGCCGTACGGTTTCCGGTCTCATCAGGCAGCGCATACACCCGTATGGCGGCAATCGTACCGGGAACGTCCGCTTGATACACTTGCCCCAGTTCAAGCGGTCCCGCCTCCGATTGGCGGTTATCCAGCTCTCTGTCTGCGAACAGATTTTCCATCCGGTCTTCCCCCTTGCCGTAGTGACGGGCAAGCCACACGGATGCCGCGACGATGATCAACAGCAAAACAAGGATGGCTCCCATTTTCCCTTTTGCGGTAAACAAAAGTTAACACCCACCTTGACGATTGCGGCTCGTTTCTCGATGTTTGTCGCCGATCATGTTCATCAACAGACGGTCGGCCGCCGGATGGCGATCCAAGTTCTCGAGAATCCGGAACGTATTGACGACGATCCGTCCGGCCCCATAACGGTAGGCGCCAAGCAGAATGCCGCCTGCATATCCGCCATCGACCGGGTAACCGGTAGCAAAGTAGGCCGCCATCACTTCATCCGGCGTATCCTGCCCTTCAAAGACAATTCGCGGGATGACCTGTCCGTAATAGTCCCAATCTATGACGCCCTGTTGCTGCAGCCCTGCGAACCAGGGGTGGCGCTTCGCCACGCATTCCTTGTGATACAGCCAGTCGTTGAATACATAACTGCGACCTTTGTTGGCGAATGGAAACCGGCCCATGCTGTCCTCGCCAAGGCGGAAGGCGGCCGGCGACAGGAACACGATCGTCGCGCCTTGATCAGCATAACCGTACAGCGTCTGCCAATCTGAGTCCGTCATTCCGGACTCGGACAAGTCGCCCGCCAGGATCACGCGGCAATCGTTCGGACCGCTGCGGTCATAGGCGTACCATTCCGCATTTCGGTCCGTCAGCCATTGTTCAGCGGCTGCATCAAGTCCAAGCGTCGCTATGCGTACACTGCTTCCATGCGAAGCATCCGCGGGTTCGGTCAGATGGAAAGAAAGCCGGCCGCCGGCAGGAGCGCCGCCTTGCTCCATATATGCGGTGAACAGGTAAGTTCCGGTTTCTTCCCGCAGCGTGACTTGACCTTCAAAGACGGGAACCGCAAGCGGTCCGTCGCCGTGCTCATCCGGCTCCGGAATGCGCACGGACAAGCGGTGTTCCCATACTTTCCCTCTCGGTCCGGTAATGCGCAGGCAAACCGGGTATTCCCCCGGCGGCAGCGCGTCTTCGTTGGCCAGCACCGCTTCAACGGTGAACGCCCGCCCCGCGTAAGCATGCTTCGGCCTAACGAAGAGGCACCAACGAAGCGGGGCCCAACCGTTTTGCAGCGTTTCGGCGATGCCGGGCTTCCATTCGCGGAACAACGTCCACAATCCTTCCGCGGTGTACCCGTGATCCAACATTCCCGTCAAATTGTAGCCGCAATATCGGGCGTTCGACCGAACGAGATCGAAAGCATGCGATCGTTGTACGGAATGCAGCCGTTCACTGTCGATCAGCATATCTTCTGGAAACGGATAGACGCCGTCCATGCCGTACCGTTCCCAATCGGCCTCCAGCCGCTCGGCGATCGAGCGGAACAGCGCCAGATCTTCCCAATCCGGATTCGCGCCCATCCGCTCGAAATGGCGGACGATCCGGATGACATTAAGGATGCTGCCAATGCCGAATTCGGACAGGAAGACAGGCTTGGAATCGGCGCCGATCGTTCGGATCAGCCGATCGATATTTTCCGTGCGCGGCTCGACCGGGTAAATGTGAATGTCTCCCATTCGCTCGAACAAGCCGACCGGATATCCTCTGCTCCAGGGATGCGAGGGCAATTCCTCCATCGGCTCCATGTCGGGCGCTTCGAACCCCCACTCGTACTGCCATTCGGTTGTGCCGGGATTGCTGAGCGATCCGGTATCGAGCTGGCGATCCCAGCGGCCGCTGCTGAGCAGCACAAGCCGAGTATCGTCAACGGCCCTTACCTTGGGAAGCAGCGAAGCAGCATGCCGATATAGACGGCCGTCGCCGGTTTCATTCAGCAGCCCCCAGATGACGACGCTCGGATGATTCCTGTCCCGTCTGATCATGCCGAGCGTCGAATCGTCGAATAACGCTTCCATCCGCGGTGATTCTCCCAAACACCAGGCAGCCATGCATTCCTCATAGACAAGCAGACCGATCTCGTCGCAGAAATCCAGCTGTTCCTGAAATGCGACGCCGGAGATGAACCGCACCATATTGAATCCTAGCGCTTTCGCATAGATCAGGTCCTGCCGCAGCCAATTGGGATCTACGGGAACGACCGCACCGGCCGCATAATGATTCCCGGTATGGGTGGAACGCACAAAGATTCGCTTACCGTTCAGCTGGAAATAGCCGCGTTCGACGCGGAAGTCGCGGAATCCGCACTGGACGATTCGTTCGTGCCGCAATGCCGATTCGCCCAGCGTTTCCAGAATGACATCGACGCGATAAAGGCTGGGGGTCTCCAGGCTCCATAACTGAGGGTTTTGGATCGTCACGTTAATCGCATGTTCGCTGTCGCCTGCCGCAAACACCGCTTGCCGCTCTTCTTCAGCCTGGATCATTCCCGTTTGTTTCGGCCCGACACGCACGGTCAGTTTGCCGGCTGCGCCCGCGGCGGCGGCATTGTGAACCGTCGCCTCTATCTTGATTTCTCCCGTTTTAACGTCGGGTCTTACAAAAATATTCTTGATGCGCACCGCCGGCTCGGCAAACAAAACAACCGGCGCGATAATGCCACCGTAATTAAAACCGTTTCCAGGGAAAATGCCTCTTGGCACTTTGTTGCGATGCGGAGTCTCCTTCAGCGCGATTCCGTCGATCGGATCGGCGGTCGGATTGAGCAAGCGGACTGCCAGCAGGTTCTGCCCGTCCGGCTTCAACATATCGGTCACGTCGAAATCGAAAGGCAGTTCTCCGCCTTCGTGGCTTCCGAGCCGGCATCCGTTCAGCCATATTTCGGAATAGTAGTCGATGAATTCAAACGCAAGCCGGTAACGCAATCCCGGGCCATGATCCACCTCGGGAACGAAATCATTCCAATACCAGACAACCCCATGATAATCAGAAAACGTCATTTGCAGAATGGCCGGAACCTCCGCCTGTTCGGCGATATCCCGCTTCGCTTCCGCGAACCACGCTTCATCCCTGCCCCGATTTTCGACGTCGCGAGCAATCAACCAGGCGGCGTCCAGCACCTGACTTCCGTTCTTGGTCATTTGTCCATATCAACTCCTTTACTTTGACTGGGTTAATCTAGAAAATCCATAGCGCCGTTAGTAACTTCATTATGAGAGCCGTTTTCATAACCGTCAACATTTATATAATTTTGTTTACATTATAATTTTGCTATCTCGCAGGCGCGTGCTGTAGGCTCTCGAAATATCCATCGCCGCGTCCGGATTCCGGTTACACTCAAGCTTTCAACGCTTTCAAGCCTAATGCCATGGCGCCAAACAGGCCTGCGTCGTCCCCAAGTCCCGGAGCTACGATGTATCGATCCACATGGGAATAATCCGGGGAGTATTTCCTTCGCGATTGGCCGTAGCCGGTCGCTTCGTATTGCGGAATCGAGGCGTAAGGCCATCTTAGACGCGTTCCGATCGGCGCCCATTCCGCGATCGCACCTAGAAGCTTGTCACATGCGGCATTACAGTAGCGATCAAAAAACGCATCAAACAAAAAATCAGAGGCCAAGGTACGATCCTGCCTCTGACGGTCAATGGTGAAGATGCCATCCGCGGTCACTTCGGAATTCGGATAATTCGGGGATCGATAAACACGTCTGTTTCGTCGTTGCACGCGCTGGAAAACTCGGTAATAATGGCCCCCTGGTCTCCCGCCTGGAACCAATGAAAAGTGTTGGGCGGAATATCGTATTGATCGCCGGGACGAAGCACGATCTCATGAAAAACCGTGTAATAGGGCTTGCTGCTTTCTGGAACGACAGCTTTGGGCTGATGCGCAGGATCGCCCTCCACGTACAAAAACACTTCTCCCCATCTGCAGCGGAAGGTTTCCATTTTGCCCGGATTGGATGGGCTTAACGGCGGGTGCTTGTGCTCGGGACACGTTTGCTTCGGCAGCAAAACCAACTCTTTGGCGCAGTAACGGTCGTTGTTGACATAGGTAAGGAGAGCGAGGCCAGTGGTTTCATATTCATCTAACCCCAACTCGGCGATTTCGATTTTACCCATTTCATGGGGGGTCAGTACGATCCCTCTCTCCGACAGAAATTGATCCACCTTTTGCTGCATCTCTTGCACATTAACACCCATTTTCGTTTTCCTCCTTCATTGGAATGAGATTAGTTAGTTAAATCTGGCGAAGGGTAACCGGATACCGATCAAGCCATTTCAGCACTTTCTCCAAGGACTCGATGGCCGTCGGCCCTCCCACCGCCTGCGTTGCCAGCGAACCGCATGCGGTCGCGAAAGCTGCCGTTTTCTCTAAATTCCAATCAAACAGCAACCCGTAAACAAACCCTGCACAAAACGCTTCGCCTGCCCCCGTAGTATCGATCGCTTTTATCTCTTCGGACGGAATGGCCATGAAGGCGCGGTCCGCGTCCGCAATCCATGCCCCCTCGCTTCCCAACTTCACCACCGCGATTCTCGCACCGGCCTGGAGCAAAAAATGGGCCTGGTCCGCAGGGTCCCTGTACCCCGTCAATAAGAACGCTTCTTCGTAGCTTGGCATGGCAATATCCGTGAACGGCAAAAGTCTGCGCGTTTGCTCCCACCCGGACTCATTCATAATGGTGTCGAAGCTTGTCGTTACCCCATGCAGACGCGCTCTTCTAAAGAGCGCCTCCCCTCGCGGACCGTCGTATTCCGGCAACAAGGGCGTCCCCCCCAAATGGAGGTGCCTGCATTTCGTTACATCGACAAGTTCCGGCGAGGCGATCTGAATGGAGGCTCCCGGCAGGTGAAGAAAGCTCCTTTCCCCATTGGAATTGATCAATACGACGCTGCCCCCAGTAGCGAGCCGTTCGTCATGTCGAATCTGCCTAAGGCGAACGCCATCCGACTTCAGTTCCCTGATCAACAACTCGCCTAACGGATCATTCCCGACGCTTGCCACCAATCCTGTGGCCAATCCCAATCTGGCACAATCGCGGGCAAACGTAGAAGCCACCCCGCCGGTTGCTACGCCGAATTGCGTGACCAGCTTCAAATCTCCGGGATCGGGAATTTGGTTTACTTGGCCAACCAGAATATCCACGAGTGCTGTTCCGACAGCCAATACGTCATCCACGCCCTTATGTCCCCCCAAAGCCGGTATTTTCAGATTTCATTATAGTAGTCTTTCATTTCCCAAAAATAACTCACACGCCGCCCGAAACTTCCGACAGCTTTACTTTTTGTCCCGTTTCCACGGATCGCGCGATGGCGACCATGGTCCGCATGTTACGGATGCCGTCGAATAGGGTCGCGCCGCGCATCGGCACGCCTTCGAGAATCGTTGCCGCAAAGCTTTCGACCTGAAGCCTGAAGAAATGTGCGTCTTCACCCAAAGGGCGACGGTACAACCCGTCCTTGATTGAGAACACTTCTACGTCGCTGGATTTCAGAAGCCAAGGATTATAAGTCTTGGCAAGCACGCTGCCGTATTCGCCGTAAACCTGGAACCCTTCATGCCAATCCATCCGGACCGCAACCGTCAAGTCCAATTGGCCTATGGCCCCGCTCTCGTATTCGATGGTGCTTAACCAGCAGTACGCTCCGAATTTCTGCGTGTGCCACGCCTGAACGCTGACAATCTCGCCGCCCAAGAACCTGGCGGTATCCACAAGATGGCTTCCGTGAGTCATCATATAATAACGCTGCTTGTCCTGCTTCGGATTTCCTTCCGGTTTTCTGGCATGATCGCTCATGACCGCGACCGGCATCACATTTTCGCAGACCGTATACCGACTCGTGGAATCGCAATACCATGCCTTAAGAGCCAACATCTCGCCCAATTCTCCGTTAATGAACTTTTTCGCATAAGCGATCCCCGGATCGAACCGCTTCATGTTTCCAACCTGCAAGATCCTGTCATGCCGACGAACTTCTTCCGCGAGTTCTTCACATTCTTCGATCGTTACTCCGAGTGGTTTTTCAACCAGGACATGCTTTCCCGCACGCACGGCTTTCAGGGCCATCGGGACATGGAATTTGTCCGCGATGCCGATAATGACCGCTTCCACTTGCGGATCCGCAAGCATCTGATCATAGTCGCTGTAGGCAACTTGAGGCCGATGGACGGCGTTCATTCTTTCGAGCAGGTCTTCAGCCACATCGCATATGGCGTACAAATCCGCATTGGATGCCCGAACCACAGCTTCCAAATGCGCTGCCTGCGAGATCAAGCCGCATCCAAGCACGCCAATCTTCAGTTTCGTGGACGAGCCACTCATCGTTTACCCTCCCCGCCATTCCCCATATCAATCATCCTTTTAAAGAAACGTGCAATAATGATAATTATAACGCAAAATAAAGCACTGTCAACGATAAAACATGCATAATTAATTGAATTTCATGCACGTTTATTATACAATCTTCTAAAACACGCAATACCAATTGCGTTCAGGAAGGTTGTGACCCCTATGAAACCTTATCCCCTACGTTTCAAAACTGTCGCCAAAGAAAGAATTTGGGGAGGACGCAAGCTGGAACGATTCGGAATGGAACTGCCGGAAGGAAACATCGGAGAAGTCTGGTTGATTGCCGACCACCCGAACGGAACGACAATTGTCGCTGACGGCCCCCTCGCCGGTTGGGGACTCGATCGGCTGCGGGAAAGTTTCGGTAAAGACTGGTTCGGAAATAAGGGATTGTCGCAAAAAAACGGGCGATTCCCGCTTTTGATCAAATTGCTGGACTGCCGGGATGACGTATCCGTGCAAGTGCATCCTAGCGACGATTACAAAGGATTGCCCGAAGGCGAACTGGGAAAAACAGAAATGTGGTATATCCTGGAGGCCCAACCGGGCGCGTCAATCGTATTCGGCTTGCACCCCGCCGTGGACAGCGCGGCATTAAAGAAAGCAATTGAAGAAAACCGCATCATGGATTGCTTAAGAAGAGTACCCGTATTTCCAGGCGACTCCTTCTATTTCCCCGCCGGTACCGTACATGCGATATTCGCCGGAACCGTTGCAGCGGAAATTCAACAGAACTCGGATACGACCTACCGTTTGTACGATTTTGACCGACTCGGCCTGGATGGAAACCGAAGGGAGCTTCATATCGAGGATTCCTTGAACGTGATCACTTACGGCGATTCGGGTGCCATGCAGGCGAGCGTGGAAAACAATATGATCAACGAATGGCTGCCGTTAACCAAATCCCCCTATTTCGTCGTTGAGAAAGGCATTGTTGAAAAGGAGTGGCATCTGACGACCGCTCCCGAAAGCTTTACGGTGATCATGATTTTGGAAGGGGAAGGAACATTGCGATGGGGCAGCGGCTCCAAATCCGTCAAGCTTGGGGATTGCTTCCTTCTCCCTGCCAACTTGGGCGAATATTCACTGTCCGGCAGTTTTAAGGCATTGCGAACGTATTTGCCGTAAATAATGAAAGGGCTGTTTTCAAAGATCTCTTTGAATGCAGCCCTTCCTGTATTCGGCGTATTTTATTGATCGGGTCCGGGCAATGAATGTAACCAAGCGAACGTTCGACCCAAATCGGGACTCCCGAACGCCAATGAACCCATCACGACCGTATCCGCGCCTGCCAGACGCAGATCCGGCACCGTGTGAGAGCGAATACCGCCATCTGCCGCGATCTTGATTCGATTCTGATAACCATGGTCGCGGATCAAAGTACGCAATTTCCGGATACGGGTGTACGCGTTTTCATCCAGATCTTGTCCCTTCACGCCGATCCGCGTCCCCATCAGGGTAATGAGCTGGATGTCGGGAAAGTAAGCGACCAACTCTTCCGGTTCTGTATCCAGCCCGATCGACAGTCCCGCCGCAACGTTCGCTTTATGAAGGGCATGCAGTGCATCAGGCACGATCTTGCCATTTTCGAGCCATAGCGTCAAGATGTCCGCTCCGGCACGGACGAATTGTTCGATTTGCTCCAAGAGGATCGAATTGCCGGCCATGAGATGGACGTGAAATAGCTTGCGGGTGTGGGGCCGGATTTGCGCCACCAGATCCGGAAAAAACAGAAGCTGCGGCGAGAAATGCCCATCTGATACGTCAAGATGGTAGAAGTCCGCGTATGCATCCGTCCGCGCGATTTCGTCAGCCAATCGAGACAAATCTGCAGACCACAAGGACAGCTCCGATATCACGCGATTTTGGGGTAAGGTTGCCCATATGCTCATAGTACTACCTGCTTTCAAGGAAGGATGGGAATCAAAATCAGTCATCATGACGTTGAAAATTGACCGCTATCATTCCCAGGCTTATAATTGGGAGTAATATAACAGGCATAATCGGTCAATAAAAAGAACAAACAAGGGGACATGACGGAATGCTGAAGGAAGAACGGCAGCAGTTAATCTTGAATTTACTGAACCAACAGGGTAAATTAGTAGCTACCGAACTTAGCCAAACCTTACACGTATCCGAGGATACCATCCGCAGAGATTTACGTGAAATGGATGCTGTGGGCATGATCCATCGCGTTCATGGAGGCGCGCTGCCTAAATCGCCGCCTGCCGTCCATTACGTGGATAGACAAAATCTTGCGGTAGAAACCAAGGAACGTTTGGCGAATCAAGCGGCGGCTCTCGTTCGGAACGGACAAGTCATCCTGATGGACGGCGGCACCACGACGCTAAAGCTGGCCGAGCGACTTCCCAAAAGCCTTATGGCGACGGTGGTTACGAACAGCCCACCCGTAGCGATCGCCCTTGCCGGGCATCCAAAGGTAGAGGTGATTCTAATTGGTGGACAACTGTACAAGGATTCATTGGTTAATATTGGCACCGCGGCCGTAGAGACGCTGAACCGCATTCGCGCGGACGTTTGTTTTCTCGGAATCTATTCGCTTCATCCCGAAATTGGGATCAGTGTCCCCTATATCGAAGAAACCTACGTCAAAAGACAAATGATCTCCATTTCCTCCGAAGTGGTCGCCCTGGCGACTTCCGACAAATTGGGAACCTCTTCATCCTTTATCGTTGCCCCTACCCATTCGCTTACCTATTTGGTTACGGAAAAGGACATTTCCGAAGAAATTCTCGCACCTTACAACCAACTCGGCATCACCGTGCTGCAGGCTTAATTCGGTTATCTGCACGAAAGGCCTTCAGCACGAGCTGATAAAGCCGAGCCGATCGATCCAGCCCGCATGTCTTTTGCAGCACCTCCTCTATACCGTCCTCTTCAAGCATGCGTTGCAGCATGATGGACTGTTGATCTGCCGGATTACGGTAGAAAAGGGCTGACAATATCCCTTTTATAATAAATACAGGTTCTATATTATGTTCGAGACAGTTACAAGCCGGTCCAATGAACCTCTCGTTCGCGCCCAATTTTCGAAGCGGCTCTTGGGCCACCCTCGAAATCGGGTCTTCTAGCCGCGGATCCGAAAATCTTCGCAGCATCGTTGCGACATAGAGAGCATATTCCTCCCGCGACATGCCGTATTCCGCGCACCACGCTTCGCCGCATTCGGTAAGCGCCATGAATACGGTTTGAAAAATTTCTTCATCGTATGCCGCTTCGAATACATAGCGGTATCCCTTCTCGAAGCCTAAGTAAGCCAACATGGCGTGTCCGGACAATGTGTACATTTTCCGCTTGATGTAGGCTTCCGGCCGGTTGGTGAGTTTGATCTCCCGGATTTTGCTCAAATCCCCTTTGACCTTCTCCCGATCCACAATCCACTCCATGTATTGTTCGACTTTAACCCCTAGCGGATTATCTGCGTCTTCGGAAATCGGCAATACCATCCTGGACACTTCTGCATCGGGAAATCCGATATATCGGTCGCAAAACTCGAGTTCATTTTCGGATAGCTTTTTCTTTACCTCCTGGAATAATACCGAGCTTCCAAACGCCATGTTCTCGCAAGCGATGATGGAGACCGGTTTCGTTATCCGTTCGGCATATCTTCGTTTGATCCCCTGAGCTATGAAGTCCGCCGTCTTCGGCAAGACTGCCGGACCTACCGCCGTAGTGACGATATCCGCTTGCGAGAAAGCCTGAATGCTTGCCGGATCATGCGGCAAGTGTCCCCGGATCCTCTCGATTAAAATCTCCTTTTGACTGGCGCCAAGAACAACAACAGTGTACTGTTTGAAGTCGTTGATTTGACGGATCAATGGTTCCGAAACGTCAACGAAAGTCAATTGATATCCCGCTTCGTATAAAACCTGACCGATAAAACCCCGCCCGATCTTTCCGCCACCAATGACAAGCGCATTCATTTTGCCGACTCACCTACCAGTTTCGAATATAAATTTTCAGTCCTTCGCCATTAATCGACATATTAATTCCATCAACGAGATTATCTAAGGGAAGCGTATGCGTAATAATCCCGGAGGTTCGAATGCCTCCGGTTGCCAATACGTTCAATGCTTGTTCGATCTGGTGTGCGGTGGATGAAGCGCATCCGAATACGCTCAGTTCTTTATAGTGAATCAAACGGTTGTCAAGCTTCAGGTCCGATTTTCCGACGCCGAGACTGCCGAACAAGCTTATTTTCCCTCTGTATGCCAATGTGTGCAATGCCTGTTCTTGGACGGATTGCACCGGAGCGGTTACGATGCATACATCGACGCCTCGGTTATGGGTTAATTTCATCGTCTCCTCGACCAGATCCCCGTTTTGCGTATCGATATATCCGCGGTAGCCGAATTGACGGGCGAGTTGAAGGCGCCGTTCCGACCGTTGGGCGACGATCACCTGCGCGCCTTTTAGCCGGGCAAGCTCAGCCTGGAGAATACCCGTGGGTCCCGCTCCGATCACGAGAACGGTTTGGCCGGGTTCGATGTTGAGGAAATTCTGGCTGTTAATAACGCAAGCCAATGGCTCGGCTAGACAGACTTCTTCATGGGTGAGATGATCCGGTACTTTAACGACGTTACCCAGCTCCACCGCTTTGGCGGGGATGGCGATATACTGGGCGAAAGTGCCGGGATGCTCCCAACTGATCGCCGTGATATTTTCGCATAGATTATATATGCCCCTTTTGCACATTCCGCAGCTTCCGCAAGGAATAGAAGTTTGGATAGTTACCCGGTCGCCAACCTTGAGCGGGCTGTCTCCGGCCTTGATCTCTACGATTTGCCCGCAGCTTTCGTGGCCGATTATTTGGGGAGGAACGATCTTGGGATGCCCGTTGCGATAGATTTTGGCATCCGATCCGCATATCGTGCTCCCGAATAATTTTACCAGTGCGCCACCCTCTGGACAGAGCGGAATATCTCTTGTTTCTATGGTCATTTTCCCGGGACCGTGGAATATGGCTGCTTTCATGATGCTAATCCTCCTTCGATTCCTTATTCGGATTCATTTGGTTCAACCGAGAAGAGAAATCCTGCAATTGACGGTAGAGGAAAACTTCCACATGTTTCTGGGTATCCGATTTGTACCGTTCCTCGCTAACGCTTTTGGAAGTGATCTCCTTCAATTCGGCATGCGGAAGGTAATTTGAATAATATTCACCATACGCATAAGCGTGAACCGGATCTTGGCGGTTAGCCAGGATCAAAGTAGGGACGCGAGTCTGCGAAGACCAAGTTTCCGGCGAAGGATTTGGGATATCCGCCGGCAAATAGAGATACTTGACGAAGGTATTTTTGGCGAATTCATGTTCAAAGCAGCCAAGGATCGATCGGGCGGCAGCCGGATAAGCTGCCGCTAACTGTTGGTAAACTCCCGATTGCTCGAAGACCTCCTTTCCCCATTTCGCACCGCATTCAGCAAGCAGCTTGGCGACATATAAGTACATTTGGCGATTTTCAGTCGGCATGGATCCGTCAAGCCATGCGGGCCGGGAAATAATCAGACCGCTCACGCGTTCGGGAAACCTTCTCGCAATATTCAGGGCTACAGCGGAGCCCATTGAGATTCCGCCAATTACGGCTTTCCCGATGTTCAGATGGTCCATAAGCGCGATTACGTCGCGGGCAAAAACACGAAAACGGATTTTACGCTTGACGCCAAGTGGTGTATCCCCGTGACCTCTGAAATCGATGGAGAGGAATCGGATTCCGGATGAACGCGGTAAAAGTTCTGCCGTTTGTTTCAGACTGCCTCCCAATCCGTGGAGAAAAACGAACGGGAGCCCTTCTCCTTGATCGAAATAGTGAAAAGCAATACCGTCATGGTTCAAATAAGGCAATTTCCTCACCGCCATTGCCACGAAATTCCATCTTCCGTTTCAGAAACCTGACGCTTTCCTCCACCTGATTTTCCTGCAATCCGTGTAAGATCATCGGCCCATGAAAATGGCAGGCCTTAAGAAGATCCAGATAATGATCGTAGTCGAGAAGGCCCTTACCGGCCGCGACGAACTCGGTGTCCGAAACTCCGCCGACGTCCTTGGCATGCGCAATGACGATCTGTTCCCCCAAAAGCAGAAATGCCTCTTCCAGCACGCGATTCATCGGTTTGCTATTTTCCGGGTCAAATAAATTGGCGGCGTCCATCACGATTCTGAGATGCTTGGATTGCATCTCTCGCAGCAGGGTGTTCGCCTTCGGGGCATCGCTCACGATATTGGAGCGTTCCGGTTCCAGAGCAAGCGTGATATCGAATTCCTCGGCGATTTTCAGCGCCTCGGCCATGGTGCCTGCCATATCTCTCCAAGCGTGATTCGAACGGTTATCCTGATGATAAAGCCACATGTTCTCGGTGTTCCGCGTCCCCGTGCAAAGCGTAATGATGGAAGTTCCGACAACCCGACACGCCGATGCCAACACCCTAAGACGTTTTAATCCCTCCGTTCGATGGCCTTCTTCCGGATGAGCCATGTTGAAGGTTCCGGAAATCGCGGCCATTGAGATATTTCTATCTTTCAATTTTCGGCCAATGGAAAGCGCAAGGTCGGGCTGCAACCGATCAGGCATGGAGGGCATTCCAGCGCATGCCAGATTGAATTGTACAATATGAATGCCATAACTCTTCACCGCATCCAGTACTTCATCAACAGATGGACGTGAGAAGGTTTTAGCGAATATGGCGAGCTGCATGATCATCCCCCTTAGTGCACGTATATGCATGTTTATTCGCCCATGATTCGATATTAAGATACTTTTCAAGGCATTGTCAAGAATAAAGATGCAATTACGATTATCAACAAGCATTTTGTAATCTTTACTCTCTCTGCTTCTATGTAAAATAAAAGCAGGCAACCCGATCGGGCTGCCTGAGAATTAAACTGAAATGGCCGAGTTAGTGCGGCGCAAAAAGTACATCCACGGATTGAATGTAAACTCGACCTTCTCCACTTCCGGATGCTTATTGCCTATTGAGATCCAGTGCCGCCAAAATCATACCGGCCGTCTCTTCGATGGCACGTTCCGTCACGTCGATGACTAGACAATCAAGTTGTCGGAATATTGTGTGTGCATATTCAAGTTCTTCCTCCACACGCATTAATGAAGAATAAATAACGTCAAAAGGTAGGCCCATCGCCTTCAAGCGCTCAGTTCGGATTTTAACCAAGCTCTCTGGCGTGATCGTCAATCCGATCAGTTTGCTGTCCATCATTTGAAATAAAGATTGCGGCGGTTTAACTTCGGGAACAAGCGGATAATTTGCTACTTTGTATCCTTTGTGGGCCAAAAAGATGCTCAGCGGTGTCTTGGATGATCTGGATACGCCGAGCAGAATCAGATCGGCTTTCTCCCAAGAAGCAGCATCTTGCCCATCGTCGCATTTTACAGTATACTCAATCGCTTCCATCCTTTTGAAGTATTTCCTGTCCATCGTGTGAAGAAGACCGGGTTGATGTTTAGGTGAAGAGTTAAAGGTGCTCACAAAAGCTTCCATAATAGGCCCAAGAATATCGACGGCAAATACATTTAGTCGAACTGCTTCTTGACGGATCATCTCTCTCAATTCGGGAAGCACCAGTGTATATACAACAAAGCTGCCAATTCGTGCGGCCTCTTCCATAATTGTTCGGATCTCTTCTTCTGATTTGATATGTGACCAACGCTTTATGTTCGTGTGATCGGCATCAAATTGGCGAACCGTCGCTCGAACGACAGTCTCTGCAGTTTCCCCCACCGAATCAGAACAAATAAAAATCGTGTTTTGTTCGTTCAAAATGAAATCATCTCCTGTACGTTCTACCAATTAGCAAATCAAAAAATATCGTGCACAATATATAGCCCCCTAACTAAAAAAGACCGATCTCGAACCGCCAAACCGATTCTGCCTATTATTCCATTACTTTTGATTATTCCGATAGGCGCTGCCGCCTCCTCCATGTTTCTCCGTGTCACCCTTTAGTTGGCCGGAACTGCCTAATGAAGATTAAGCCCGGCGTGACGGACGACTGGTTGACTGTGGTCGCGATCTTAAACTCTCCAAAACGGTTAGCGCTTTCAATATCCACAAAAAGCGGTGATTTCACTCAATTTCGTTTACTGTTTTGTTTATATTGTTAACTATTATGTCGTCAAGATTACAATTATGTACGATTCTTGTCAACTCGTTTTTTTCCTTCAATTCTCCCAGACGATTCGCCCCGTAAAATAAAAAAGAGGTCAGGAACGACAGAGGCCACTGAATTACTTGCGTTTTTTCAAATGTCAGAAGCTGCGGCATTAAAAATACGACACCTAAACCGGTTTTTCCGGTGAAGATGTCGTATTTTTTGTATTTTCTATCAGTTACTTTAATCAGCTATCTTCAATATTCGCTTAAGATTTACCGCGAATAACGCCATCGCTCCTTGAAGCTGCATGCCTAATAAGCCCGAGGATTCGGCTACGTCGTACCCGTACCTGTGCTTGAGTTCGCTATTCTTGGCTTCTATTTTGTAGCGCTCCTTTGCTTTCTCCTTGAAGGACTCGCTTTCTTGGAACGCCATTTGTTCGGCATGCTCTCCAGACTTGATGCTCACGGAATAGGTTTTCCTTCTTTGCAGCAACCTTCTTTGAGAGGGCACCGTTTGCAATCTTTTTAATGAGCAGGTCCGGCAAGTTCAAGTTTTTCAAACGCAGAGCCGTGTAGGGGCTAAACGCAAATGAGATCCCTGGGGCTGGAACATGGGACTTCAACCCTTTCACCATAATGCTCTTATTATACAAGAAAAAGGTACAGCCTCCTGAAAAAAAGAGGAACTGTACCTTCTTTGCTTTGTGAACTTTTTCAGTGGCCTCGGAACGACGGTCCCGGCCTTTAATCGGAGTTCATAGAACAATCGTCTATTTTAGGAAAAAGTCCTTTACTTCCTTCCAGTTATTCACCTAACGTACCCAGTATCGTACACATTATGCAGAGCCGAATACAAGTCTGATTGGAAAACTACCAAAGATTAACTCGAAGTGCATGGCCATGAAGTAAACATAATAATATTATTGTTTACAAATTACCCCATAAAGTATACACTGCTTTTGAGACGCAAAAATTGGGAAGGGAGGATAGAAAACTTTATTATCCATAATGAAAGCGCTTTAATGTGTGAGGGAAAGAAGAATACCGGATTCAATCTTCGCTTATTGTTCCAGGATAGGTTTAAGGTGAACATTCAAATGAAAAAGGAGATGCTAATAATGAAGAAGAAAGCCATTCAATTCACCGTGTTGTTATCCATTTTTTTCGCAATGTTATTTCTGTTCGCTCATGCCGGTGAAGTTTATGCGGCTCCTAGCCAAGTGAATGACACTAATGGAGCCATCACCTATTCGGGCTCGTGGACTTATGATAATACAGTAGCATCCGGGTATTACAACAATGACCAGCACTATTCCAATACAAACGGAAACTATGCCCAATTTACGTTTACAGGCACCTCTATCCAATGGATCGGCCCGAAAAATTTTGACTGCGGCATCTCGGATGTTTACATCGATGGAATCAAGGTTGCATCGGTAGACATGTATTCGAGCACATTGCTCAAACAGCAAGTGCTTTACAGTATTAACACGCTGACCAACGCCAGCCACACCATCAAAATCGTGGTGACCAATACCAAGAACTCGTCATCCTCGGGATACTATTCATCCATTGACTCGTTTTCCTATGTTACTCTTACCACTACGACAACCGGAAATGACACCAATGGAGCCATCGCCTACTCGGGCTTGTGGACTTACGATAATACGGGAGCATCCGGGTATTTCAACAATGACCAGCACTACTCCAATACCAACGGGAACTACGCCCAGTTTACGTTTACCGGGACCTCCATCCAATGGATTGGTCCGAGACATAATGACTGCGGCATCTCGGACGTATACATCGACGGGGTTAAGGTTGCTTCGGTAGACATGTATTCGAGTACATGGGACAAACAGCAGGTGCTCTACGGCAACAATACGCTTTCAAACGCCAGCCATACTATCAAAATCGTTGTAACCAATACCAAGAACGCGTCATCCATCGGATATTATTCTTCCATTGACGCCTTCAAGTACGATACCCCGACACCCGGCTCCTGGATGACATCCATGGATTATAGCAATATCCAGGGATTAAATCAGTGGTATTATCAACAACAACTTATTGCCAGCCCCTATACTTATTCTAATATGTCGTATGTAAGCGGGGCCTGGAGAGGCGGTGGTGGGAACTGGATCAGCACCAACAGCGCGCATCCGGATAACAGCAATAATGCCGTTAGAACATGGGTGGCTCCTGTTACTGGGACCGTAAAGATAACGGGGCGGGTGTTCAAGATCGACACCAGCGGCGGCGATGGCGTCGTTGTAACCGTTGATAAGAACAGCACGCCATTATGGACCAGGACGATCAGCGCCGGGGACTGGCTCGGAGCTTTCATGGACGGCGCTCTTGACAGCGTATCTGTAGCGGCGGGAGATTATATTCACTTCATCGTAAATCGAAATACTGATTATGGAGCGGACGCGACAGGCTGGGATCCCACGATTACTTATATTGGTACGGCGCCGACAAACACCACTTACTACATCTCCGCCGCTGGTGACGACAGAAATTCAGGCACAGATTCCGCGCATCCCTGGAAGACCGTTGCTCCGCTTAATAATATCAATACCTTTGGAGCTGGCGTCCAGATCTTGTTCCACGGAGGCGATACGTTTACCGGTGGATTGAACCTCAGCATGGTGGGGACATCCGGTTCCCGCGATATCATCGGCACCTACGGTACAGGAAAGGCTACCCTGACGGACACGGCCCAGTCCATCACGGACATCATTCAACTGGTAAACTCCGAGTACGTCACAGTTCAAAATTTGAATCTTATCGCAACGCCGGGTACGAATTACGGTACCACAAGCTTTGCGCCTGTCAATTTGAGCGTGGGCTTAAGGATCTATTCCACACGAACAAGCGGTAGCAAATGGCGCTCCATCTACGTGGATAATTGTGAATTCAAAAATTCGCAATCCGGCGTTTGGTTCGACAGCCACCAGGGTCCGACCGTGGACGGATTCGATGATGTGAAAGTAACGAACTCGCTCTTTGACAGCGTTTATCTGCTCGGCGTCATTGTACACGGATATGATTCGTTTGGTCCGAACGGTCCGCTTAATCAGCACAGCAATGTGTATATAGGCAGCAACCAATTCAAACACATTTATGGTTATCACGATGGAATTGCCGCCGAGTCGCAACCGATCGAGATTACCAATACAACGGGCCTCACAATAGAGAAGAATCTTCTTGCCGACAACTGCGGCTATGGCGGATATAACCCGCTAGGCGGCTCAACAGGGATAGGCATAAGCCATACGAGAGATTTCAAGATCCAATATAATGAAATCTACGGCACCAAATCTTCAACCAATTATGACGGCAGCGCAATCGACGCGGATGTGGATTCGAAGAATGGAGAAATTGCCTTCAATCTGACCTATAACAATTACGGGCCTTCCATTCAATTGGGATCAAGCGCAGCCATAGGCACAACTACGAGCGATATCGCCATTCATCATAATATCAGTTACAACGATGTAAGAGGAAACCTTAGCACTTCCGTGCAGGGCGCTGTGCGTATTTGGGGGAACACAAACAATATTCAGCTGTTTAACAACACCATTTATGTAGATAAATCAGGCTCCCAAGGCACACCTTCCGTTATCAGCTTAGAAGTGGGCAATAATAAAAACTTAAAAGTATGGAACAACATTTTCAAGACCACATCCGGTGTTGCTATGATACGGCCAAACGGATCAACCGGAATGGAGTGGGACTACTTCGGCACACACATCGACAGCAGCAATCAGTTTATCGCCAATCTCTATGATAGCAGCGGTGGCACGTTGATTATCTCAACGGATGACACCCATGGAAGCTACACCAATGTGACCTCATTGTCTTCATGGCAAGGCTACGGCCAGGAGAAAATAGACGCAACAACGTACGGCGTGGTCGGCAGTGCCGGATTGACCTCTCTTACCGCACCAAGCGGCTACCTTCCGTCCCAGCAGGTCAGTGTATTCACGAATTTTGACCTAACTGCAGGTTCAGCTGCCCTTGGACAAGCCCATACGAATCCATGGTCGATCGTAACGCTCTCGGGAAGTATGTCCGTTCAGCAGAAAGACTATCATGGGAATACGGCATCCATCGTAGATATTGGTGCAGATACGTATTGATTCGATTATCTCGGTTACTGCTTAGGCATCCCAATTGAAGAATGCTTAAGCAGTAACTTTTTTCTGTATTGAGGTAAGCAGATCTATCCATAGCCTGACCAAGTAAATATGTACAATGCATTTGTAATGTCCCACATTGCCAGTCCAAACTACATATGCTCGAGTTATAGTATAAGCATTCTTTGATTAAGGTTACCTATTTCAAACAGGCCGCCATCGCCTCTTCCGGCGTAGGATCACGCGGCAATCGTTCGGACCGCTGCGGTCATAGGCGTACCATTCCGCATTTCGGTCCGTCAGCCATTGTTCAGCGGCTGCATCAAGTCCAAGCGTCGCTATGCGTACGCCGCTTCCAAGCAAAGCATCCGCGGGTTCGGACAGATGGAAAGAAAGCCGGCCGCCGGCAGGAGCGTCGCCTTGCTCCATATATGCGATGAACAGGTATGTTCCGGCTTCTTCCCGACGCCGTCCATGCCGTACCGTTCCCAATCGGCCTCCTGCAGAATGGCCGGAACCTCCGCCTGTTCGGCGATATCCCGCTTCGCTTCCGCGAACCACGCTTCATCTCTGCCCCGATTTTCGACGTCACGAGCAATTGACCAAGCGGCGTCCAGTACCTGACTTCCGTTCTTGGTCATTGTCCGTCTCAATTCCTTGACTGTGTATGGTTATATCTAGATTTTTTGCCTCGCAATCTAGTTAATCCACACGATTTCCGAATCATAGTCGTTCGACGCGCCGCTAATCGAGATGCCTGCGCCGCCTGCCATCAGCTGGGCACCCGTCATCGTCTTATTCAGAGACGGACGGTCCTCGAATGTAAGCGTATAGGTGGCGGACGGATCGAGCCCTTTCAGATAAATCGTCGGCGAACCCGTCACGTTGGAATTCGGCTTGAACAGAACGACGGAGCCTTTGTTCAAGCTTGTGTTAAAGAATTCAAGGCCGTCCCAGTTTGTACCGTCCGGCATCGGCAGCACGTGATATACGTCCGCGCCGCGAAGAATTGGACGCTGCTTCGTCTTGTACAGCGCAACGTGCGATTGGTACTGGGATTGGTGCGGGACGTTGGACGGACCGTCACTGCCGTACATCCAGGCGCCGAGGAAGCCGCTGCGGAACATGTACTTCGCCCAAGCGTTCGTATTCGTCGAGAAGTAGCCGTTGTCGTCCTTCATCTGCACGGAATTGATCATATAGGAGTTCGCATAGACGGCTTTGCGGTAGTTCAGAACGGAATCGTTGGAGCCGGCGCCGGAATCCTCGAGCGTCATGACCGTTTGCCGCTGAAGCAGGTCGAACGATTTTTTTGAGCCGCCGGCACTGCAGTTCTCCCAACGGAAGCTGGGCCGGTTCGCAATCATATAGTCGAGCACCTCGAGGAACCCCTCGTGGCTCAAGTAATCGTTCGTAGGCTCGGTTTCCATATCCGACCGCCAATAGTCGTAGTGCCAGTCGTCGTAGCGCGTCAGCAGCGCATGCTTCTGGGCGTCCCGCCCGGCTTGGGTCGACAAGTCCGCATGGTCGTAGCGGTTACCCATATACAGCGAAAGCTGGAGGCCGTTGTTGTGGGCGATCGTCCCCAGCGTCATCCCGTTCGGCCATTGATTAGGCGCCGGCGACCACGCCCAGCCGAAGAACGGATCCGTGTTGACGTCGGACGTCCACCACGCGTCCTCCTTCAGCAGCTCGACCCCCCAAGTGGACAGCGGGAAAGAACTCAGGAAGCTGGTAATGCTCGCCTCGTCATAGGCGTCCACGCTGAATTCGACGAGCGGCTCGTTCTCGTTGCTGCGCAGACTGGACGGCACTTTGTAATTCCAGAACCATTTTTTCATCTTATTGCTGCCGTCGTCCGTATCGCCCTTGTACGTGCCGTAGAACATGCCGGGAATGTTGAGCGTCCCGCCGTTCGCCACGGAGAACGACCCGGAATCGCCGAGATAGAAGCGGTTACGGCTCGCCTTCGCATCGGAGCCGGTCGTGTTGGAGATTCGGCCGAAGTCCCAGACGTATCCCATGTATAGGCCGTGCGCGCCGTTCACGTCGAGCATTTCGAACGGTAGCTGGTAATTGCTAGGGTTATAATCGTTGCCGATCGTCGTCCGCATGTTCGCGTTCGTACCGAGCAAGTCCTTGAACACGCCGGTGTCGAAGTTAGGGTCCCGTCCGTTGTTATAGCTGGAACGGTTGAACCGCCATATCGTCGCCGGACTGTCCGACACGGCGTTCAGCTCCGCGGAGACGATGTCCTGATGGTTGTAGGTAACGCTGCCGCCCGTATTGTTCGTCACCGCCGTGCTCATCTCGACCGGGCCGACGCCGGGCCGCGCCCGCCAGACTTGCGTCAGCGTCAAGTTCGGCGTCGTGCTCTGGAACGCGAGCGTCACCTTCATGCCGGAAGTCGTATCGACCGTCGCTCCCGTATACGTCCAGTTCGGATGGTAAGCCGTTTCGCTGACAGTCACTTTATCGAGCAGCGGAACAAGGGAAGCCGAAGGCGTCCAGTTCCATCCCTGCTCCGGATTCGACAGCCCGATGATGGCCGGTCGGCTATCGCGAACCGTCAACGTCAATGACGTGTCGTCCGTGCTAAGGGCCCATTCCGGCGCCGTGCTCACATAAGTCACCGTCGGATCCCACCCTGTTTCGTCGTAAGCCCAATCTCCGTTATTCCCCACGATAAAATAAAGCGCGTCGCCTGCCGTCACCGGCACGTTGCCAAGCTCGGCGTCGGTCCAATAACCCGCGGCATCGTTGTAGGCGACCGTTTTCTCCCATAGCACGTTCGAATTGCGAAGCACGCTGGCGACGATACCGTTGCCGCCTCCAGTGTCGATCTTGCGCACATTGCCTTTGATGCTGACGACGCCGGATTGCGGAGCGACCCATTTGCGGACCGCGTCGTAGCTGTTATCCGGATGCATGCTGCTTGGCTTAATCCAGTTGCCCGATCCGCTCCGCCACGCCCCGCCGGCAAACGTCAGGTTCGTATAGGCACCGCCGCCGATCGGCCGCTGCTGGTAATACCACTCGTTCGCGCCTTGTGTCGTTGTACTGTAGCCCGCAGAGGCTGTCCAAGAGCTTTCGTAGGTTATCATCGGATCCCACCCGTTTCGTCATATGAATAGTCCAAATATGGTTCACGATTTCGAGAAGAATTGTATGAGGAGACGTATTATTGTTAACACAATTTCTTATGAAGTTTCATTATCGCATTTTTGTTGTCAAGATAACGGCCGTTGTCTTATAATTTAAGAAATCGTTCAATAAGGAGACGAGAACTATCGATGTTAAAGAAGCTCCCTACCGACCCTTTCGCCCGGACCCAGCATACGAAGGATGTCATTCATAAATTGCGCATGGACATTCTGCTCGGAGTGTTTGAACCCGACTCCTACCTCGTCGAGAACCAGCTCGCGCAGGACCTCGGCGTCAGCCGCGGGCCAATCCGCACCGCCTTGCAAAATCTTGAGCAGGAAGGACTCGTCAAGTCGCTGCCGAATGGGCGCACGATCGTGACGGGCTTCTCCGTCAAAGCAGCCGAAGACATCTTCGACTTGCGGCTCATGCTCGAGAAGAGAGCGCTTGAGCTCATCATCGCCAACGAGATGGTCGACTACTTCCCGATTCTGTCCGTCGTCGACCAAATCCGCGAAATAAATAACGCCAACAAAATTGAAGACTTGACCGCAACGTTCTCGACCGTAGACATCCAGTTCCATCGCAGCATCATGATCATGAGCGAGAACCAGGCGATTCTTCAGGCGTGGAACTTGATGGCCAATACGCTGTATGCGGTGTTGACGATTTCGAACAATACGTTCTACACCGATTTTTTCGAATATTTCAAGACGCACAAGGCGCTGTCCGATCTGATCATTCAACGCAATCCGGCGGTCATTCAGACGATTACCGATCATATCAACGACGCCAAAGAGCTCGTCATCAAGAAGCTGAAAGATCGGCTAAAGAGCTAAGCGCCGCGTCTAGAAGCGGAATGCCTCCTTTAAGGGATTCCGCTTCTTCGTTGGTTAGGGCGATTAAGCGTCGTGCGAGATGGACGTATGGATTTCCGGAGCGTGATAAGCCGAATACCCTCCATCGACGTAAACGGACGTTCCGGTAATGTACTTGGCTTTGTCGGAAACAAGGAACACGACCGCGTCCGCGACGTCCTCGGGTGTGCCGAGCCTCCCTTGCGGCGTTCTTCTCACCATGTCTTCCCGGTTCAGAATGCCGTGATTAAAGGCGTAGTCGAGACCTTCGGTCAAAATATAACCGGGTACGATCGCGTTCATCCGAACGCCGTCCGCCGCCCATTCGCAGCCGATCGTGCGCGTGAAGCTGTTGATAGCCGCCTTCGCCGTCGCATACGGGCTCCTTCTCGGGATGCCGCCCAATCCGTGAATGGAGGAAATGTTGACGATGGCGCCGGACTTGCGCTTCAGCATCATTTTGCCGGCGGCTTGGGAGCAGAGAAACGTGCTCTTCAGGTTGATGTCGATCACTTCGTCCCACTCGTCCTCGGTAAATTCGATCATCGGCTTCCGAATCGTTCCCCCGACGTTATTGACGAGAATGTCCAGCCTGCCGTAAGCAGCTGCCACAGCCTCGAGCATCCGGTCGATGTCGACTTTGCGGACGACGTTCGCTTCGATCGCCATTCCGTCGCTCCCATTCTGCCGTATGCGATCGGCGACGTTCTCCGCGGCGGTCATGTCGATGTCCGCGATAACGACGATTGCGCCTTCCTCGGCGAGCGCGAACGCAATCGCTCGGCCGATGCCGTTCCCGCCGCCGGTGACGAGCGCCACTCTGTCCTCCAGCATTCGCATCCGCTTTCCATCCTTTCTCTGTCTCGATTATAAGTGCGGGCGAGTCGCGCCGAATCCAAGCGTCAGCCCGCCGTCGATTTCCTCGCTCAGCCGCAGATGCCAACGGTATTCTCCGTTCGCGGGCAAGACGCTGCTTTGCCCCGCCGCGATCGCGGCGTCCGGCCGATCCATCGCCCCCGTGCACATCTCGAAGGCGACGTTGCGGTAGCCCTTGAAGCTGCCGTTGTTCACCCAGATGCCGAGATAAGGAACCGTACCCGCGGAATATTCCAGAACAAGCGCCTCTCCCGAAGGATACCGATACGCGCAACGTCCGACGGGCACCCGATCGCGAAAATAAAACTTGTACGCCGCGCCTTCGGTGTCGTCGAGCACCGCCGGCCAATCCGCGGTTTGCCCATGCTTCGCATCGGTCGAGAACATCATCGCGACGTCCCGCTCCCCCGTGAACGGCGTTTCGATCGTACCGCCCGGCTCGGCTGCGATCATCGGATGGGCCGCCCACAAGAAGTGCATGTCGAAGCCGCTCAAATTTACGGCACGGTAGTCGATGCCGAGCGTCCGCTCGCCGACGAAGGCGATTCTCTTCTCCAGCCGGTACGGAAACCGCACGCCATGCACGAACATGAGCAACGCCTCTCCGCCATTTTCGATCCGCTGCTCCCACTTCAGCCCGCATACTTCGCCGTGATCGGGAATGACGACGCCTCGCCACGGAACATCCGGATAAGGGCACCGGTCGATCGTCGGGAACATGTCGTCGAAACCGCTGCATTCCGATGCGACGTAATCGCCGTCGTATTCGAGCGCGCGATAGCGCTCGTTGCCGGCTTGCACGAGAAATTCGCGGCGTGTCGCCTTGCTCGCGAAGGAAGCCATCTTGCCTCCGTAGTCAGGCAGAAATTGCGCGCTAAGCGCATCGTTCTCGATCGTAACGGCGTCGATGTCTTTATAGCAGGAACGGTAGATTTGCAAGCCTAGCCTCCTTTCCGTTTTGGCCGCGATTACAGGTCTGCCATGAACCCCACGATCAGATCGTGCATGTCCGGCAATCTTTCGTGCGCGAAATCCGGGTAGACGACCGTACGTTTGGGCGCGGTAATTTTGTTATACGCCGCGAACTGCGTCGAAGGCGGACATACCGTGTCCATCAGGCCGACGCCAAGCAGCACTTCCGCGCTAATCCGGGGCGCGAGGAACTGTACGTCGATATAGCCGAGCTTGGCGAAAATCTCGTCCTCCCTCTCATGGCGCGGATCGTGGTTGCGAAAGTAGTTGCTAAGCTCCCTGTAGGCGTCCTTCGCAAGGTCCATCTCCCATACCCGGCGATAATCGCACAGAAACGGATAGACGGGAGCGGCTTTCTTCAGTCTCGGCTCGAGCGCCGCGCAGGCGAGCGTCAGCCCTCCGCCCTGCGACCAACCGGTGACGCCGACGCGGTCGGGGTCGACTTCGGGCATGCCCATGACGATGCCGGCCAGCTGCGCTGCGTCGAGGAAGATGTGGCGGAACAGCAAATGGCCCGGCTCATCGTCCAGTCCGCGAATAATGTGGCCGTGATGCGTCGTCCCTTTAACCCCGCCAGGATCCTCGGAGAGGCCGCCTTGCCCGCGGCAATCCATCGCGACGACCGAATAGCCCATCGAGGCGAATGCCAGCTTCTCGCTCCAATCGCCGGAATTTTGGGCATATCCGTGCAGCAGGACGACCGCCGGATGCGGCGCAGGCGCGGCTTTCGGCCGGAGATACTTGGCATGGATTCTCGCGTTGCGGACTCCGGTGTAATACAGGTCGAAGCAATCGACGGCCGGATGCTTGAAATCGCTTTCGATCAATTCGACGGCCGGTTCGACCGACCTCATCTCGGCAAGTGCGCGCTCCCAGTAGTCGTCGAAGTCGACGGGACGCGGGCTGATGCCTCCGTACGTCTGCAATTCGCTTAATGGCATATCGATTAACGGCATGATGGAATCCCTCCCAATTAGGACATCTGCAATATGGCAGTTAGACTAGTTTGAACCGGAACCCGACTCTTTCGAATTCACCCTCGAAATAGTTCATGAGGTTGGAGAACACCGCATGAGGCTGTTGACGTCCGTAGGCCAAGTAAGCTTCTACGATTCGGGCGATGTCCGCTTGCAGCTCGTCGACGCGCGGCCAATTGCCCGCTTTCGCCGCCGCGACGAATTCGGCGTACAGCTGCGGATTCAAGTTCGTGAACGACAGAACAAGTCCCGTCGCCCCTTCCTTGAACGCGTCGGCGAGCAGCATCTCCTTGCCGATCAGCACATCGAACGCCTTTCCCTTCGTCCGCCGCAGCACGTCCAGGTGGTGCGCGAGATCGCCCGTCGAGTCCTTATAGCCGGCCACGTTCGGATGTTCGGCCATCTCCTCCAGAAATTCCGGACGCAAGCCGTAGCGCACGAACTCGGGAATGTTGTAATAGACGACGGGAAGCGGGGAACGTTCGGCTACATGCCGCAGTACGTCTTCGCTCTCTGCCGTCGTGTAGGACAAGTAGTACGGCCCGGTGACCACCGCGATATCCGCTCCGGCCAGCTTCAGCGACTCTGCGTTGTCCAACATCCGGAACAGGCCGCTGTCGCAAGCGCCTCCGTAGATCGTCGCCCGATCGCCGACCGCTTCCTTGACAGCCGAGCACGCTTCCGCGTTCTGCCGCGGCGAGAAATGCGAGAACCTTCCCGTCGTGCCGGCCACGAACAAGCCGTCCGCCCCATTGTCGACGAGCCAGCGCGCCAGCTTAGCCACGCCGTCGCAGTCGATGTCTCCGTCCGCTTGAAGCGGCACGGCGAGCGGAACGATAACCCCTTCCAATTTGCGATGTTTATCGGTCATCCGCCAAACCCTCTTTCTCGGAATCTATCTTCATTTTAACAACAGCGTGATTATTGTCAACAAATATTAATTATATGTTTACATTTATTTTTCTTGATCAACAAAAATTCGAGCCCTTTCTAATTTGTTTACACATAATTAATTTTGTTGACAGTATTACCGACACATCTTACAATAAAAATTATCAATCGGTTGCAAGCGCTATTAAAGGAGGGTGCCATGAGAACATCGATCGTGGAGCAATTGCGAACGAAAGAGCTTGCGAGGGGGCAGATGGCCATCTGTTCGCTCGGTCAAGCCGGGTTTATTCTGAAAGCCGACGACGGAACCTTCGCGATTATCGACCCTTACTTCTCCGACTATTGCGAGCAAACGATCGGCTATTCGTTCAAGAGGCTTATGCCCTGCCTAGTCGAACCCGAGGAGGTCGACGAGATCGGCTTGTCCGCCTACCTGATCACACATCCGCACGAAGATCATTTCGATCCGATCGGCATTCGAGCGATGCGCGACACGGCGTTCCCGTTCTTCGCCCCGTCTTCGGTCGTCAATCAGCTCGGCGAGCTGGGCATCGGCGGAGATCGTTGCCATCCGTTGCGCATCGGAGACGAAGCGTCCGCCGGCGGCTGGCGGTTCGAAGCCATCTTCGCCGATCACGGAGAGCTGGCCCCGGACGCCGTCGGCTTCATCATTCGCGCGAGCGGCCGAACGATCTGCCATATGGGCGACACATGCTTCAACGCTGAGGAATGGGCGAAACTGAACCGCCGATTCGACATCAACCTGCTTATCCTTCCGATCAACGGCAAGTTCGGCAACATGAACGAAGCGGAAGCCGCCGATACCGTCGCGCTCGTCGCGCCGAAGAAGGCCATTCCGTGCCATTTCTGGATGCTTCCCGGCAATTCTGGCGGCGACGTGCTCGAATTTCTGCGTTTAGCCGAAACTCGGGCGCCGGAGACGGACGTACTGCTGCTGACGCAAGGGGAAATTTACGTTCTGGAGTAAGGCGGCGCGAATATCGGCATCCGTTCGACTGCGCTTGCTCCCATCCATTCATGCAAAGGGGATAGTTTCATGCACGACCTTAACGGCAAAGTCGCGATCGTCACGGGAAGCGGCCGCGGCATCGGCAAGCGGATCGCATACCGCCTGGCCGAATGCGGCGCAAACGTCGTCGTCAATTATGCGAACAGCGAGCAGGGCGCCAGCGACATCGTCCGGGAGATCGCGAAGCTCGGACGCCAAGCCGTCGCGGTCAAAGCGGACGTGTCGAGCGTCGGGCAGATCGAAGACATGGTCGCCAAGACGGTCGAGCTCTTCGGCCGCGTGGACATTCTGGTCAACAACGCGGCGATCGATCCGATGATCGACTTCTTCGACGTGACGGAATCGTTCTGGGATCGCGTGCTCGACACCAACCTGAAAGGCGCTTTCTTCTGCTCCCAAGCGTGCGCCAGGGAGATGTTGAAGCTCGGCCGAGGCAAGATCATTAACATCAGCTCCGTTCACGGCAGCCTGACGATGCCGCGATATGCAGCGTACGCTTCTACTAAGGGCGGCATGAACGCGATGACAAGGCAGCTTGCTCTCGATCTGGCCAAGTACAACATTACCGTCAACGCGGTCGCCCCGGGCGCGACGGAAGTCGAGAAGTTCACCGAAGACCCGAACCACGACAAGGACGCGGTTGGCCGCCAAATTCCTCTCGGCCGGATCGGCTACCCGGAGGACGTCGCGCCGGTCGTCTCCTTCTTCGCCAGCGCAGACGCCGACTTCGTCACCGGCCAGATTCTGACCGTCGACGGCGGCTCCAGCACGCGATTTTTCCTTCAATAAAATAAGGAATAGAAAAGACTTTCGCATCCCGGCGTTCGCCTGGCCGGGTTGCGAAAGTCTTTTTTTGGACGTTGCGGTTCGTTATGAGGATTGTTGTGCCTGGCCGGTCAGCCTCTCCCTCCTCCCCGGCGTCCCGAAACGCCTCCTGCTTGTCGGCCAAGGGGCGCGTGCTTCGCCAAGGCGTTCATCCCGGACGCCCCCTTAGACTAATGTATTGGTCAGCCGGCCAAGCTTCTCGATCTCGACGGTAACGGTGTCGCCGCTCTTGAGCCAGACGCGCTTCTCCGGCGGATAACCGACGATCACGCCTTCCGGCGTGCCGGTTAGGATCATGTCTCCCGGCTTTAGCGTCATATAGCGCGACACGTAACTTACGATCTTCTTGCAGTCGAAGATCATGTCCTGCGTGTTCGATTGCTGGCGGATTTCGCCGTTCACGCGAAGAGAGATACCGAGCCGGTTCGGATCCCCGACTTCGTCGGCGGTGACGAGGTACGGGCCGACGGGACAGAACCTGTCGCAGCTTTTGCCGACGAGCCACTGGGACGTCCGGCCCTGCAAATCCCGGGCCGACAGATCGTCCGCGACGCAGTAACCGGCGACGTATTCGAGCGCTTCGTCCTCGCCGACATCTTTAGCCGTGCGGCCGATGACCATCGCCAGCTCCGCCTCGTAGTCGACCATGTGAGATTGCGGCAGCGGTACGTCTTCATCATGGGCGGCGATTGTATTCTCGAATTTGCTGAACAGCACCGGATATTCCGGAATCGGCGAATTCGTCTCCTCGGCGTGCCTCCGGTAGTTCAGGCCGACGCAGACGATCTTGCCCGGCTGCGGATTGCACGGCCCATACAGAATGCCATCCTCCGGCACGTACGCCACGCGATGCTTGGGAGTCGCCTCCCATAGCCGCCGAACGGCGTCGATCGCCTCTCCGCCTTTCCGCAGCGCTTCGGACATCGTGACCGGCACCCCGCTTGCTCCCGCGGCGGCGGCCAGCTCGGAAACGACGGCGATGCCTTCCTCCGTTCTAATCCCCAGCGCGAATTCGTTCCGCCATTTAAAATTGATCAGTTGCATCGCGAGATTCTTCCTTTCGCTTCGTTATCGGCTCAGCGTCTTATCCGAACAAGTATCGGTGAACTTCCGCCGTGAGCGGGATGCCGGATTCGAGCCGGAGCTGCTGATGCCGCGTCTCCGGCTCTCCCGGAACGAGAACGCGTTCGAACCCTTCCGCCGGTTCCACGGCGTGCAGTTCGTCGATCAATTGATCCATCTGTTCGCAGAACCGTTCCCGATCAGTAAAATTAGCCGGGTTGATCGCGCAGAAAAACTGGCCGAGCTTGCGATGCTCCGCATCATCCCCGCCGTACATCACGCTCACATGGGGACCGAACGCCGCGCCCATCAGCAAAGAAGAGAACACGTCCACGACGAAGGCCATCCCGAACCCTTTGGCGCCGCCGAAATACGACGTGGCCGAGCCCGTCGTTCCCGTCGACGATCGCCGTGACGGGTCCCGTTTCCGTCGTACGCAACGACGGCTTGGCGTTGATGCCTCCCGCGTTGATCTTGTTGATGTAATGCTCCATGCGCATGGTGCCATGGGAATCTACGCCGCGCAGGTTGGCATGAACGAGCACGTCGGCCGCGATGCCCGCCTCCTCGGCCGGTACGCCGGCCGTTTCGAACTTGCGGATACAGCGCTCCTTCAACTCCTGATAGGATACGATTTTCATTTGCCGGGCCGCCTTCCTTTGCGTTAATAATGAATCGCTCTGCCCATGACCGCGAGGCCCGCTTCCTTGAACGCCTCCGCCAGCGTCGGGTGCGCGTGCGTCGCATGGACCAGCTCCGACAAGTTCATGCCGCCCGCCACGAGCAAGCCGGGTTCGGCGATCAAATCCGTCGCGTGCGGCCCGATCAGATGAGCGCCGAGCACCTTGCCGTCGCTCCGATCGACGACAAGCTTGGCGAACCCTTCGTATTCCCCGTAGATCAAGGATTTACCGATCGCGCGGAACGGGAACTTGCCCGCTTGCACGTCGAAGCCTGCTTCACGCGCCGCCTGCTCGGTCAAGCCGACGCTGGCGATCTCCGGCCGCGTGTACGTGCACTTCGGAATGACGTTCGAATCGTACGGTTTCGGCTCGAGTCCGGCGATCCGCTCCGCGGCGATGATGCCTTGCTCGGCCGCGACGTGCGCGAGCCCGCCGCCGCAGATGTCGCCGATGGCGTACAACCCGGGCACTCCCGTCTCCTGATAACCGTTCACCTTCAGATAAGGGCCGCTTCGCTCGATCGGCAGACCGTCGATGCCGATGTCCTCGACGTTCGGCAGCCGCCCGACGGACAGCAGCAACGCTTCTGCCATCAGCGTCGTCCGGCTGCCGTTCTCCTTGGTTACCGGAACGATGACGTTGCTGCGGGACCCCATGACGCCGGCGACATCCACCTTCGTCGATGTCAGCACCCGTATGCCTTTGCGGACGAACAACTTGCGGATTTCCTCGCTGACGTCCTCTTCTTCAAGCGCCATCAGCCTAGGCAGCGCTTCGACGATCGTCACCTCCGCGCCGCAATCCGCGTAGAGGGACGCCCACTCGAGACCGATGCTGCCGCCGCCGACGATCAGGACGGACTTCGGCAGCGCTGCTCGCTCGAGCGCCTGATCGGACGTCATGATCGTTCGTTCGTCCAGCGGCAAACCCATCGTTGCCGGACGGCTTCCCGTGGACAGCACCACATTCCTCGCCCGGACGGCGCGTCCCTCGGTCTCGACCGTCCAATAACAGCCGTGTTCGATGCTGCCGCCGCTAGGTTCCGCCAGCCTTCCGCTTCCTTCGACGACCGTCACCTTGTTTTTCCTCAGCAACCCCTGAACGCCTGCATGCAGCGTCTGAACAATATCGTCCTTTCGGGCAAGCGCCTTGGACCAACTGACGGACAGCCCGACGGTCTCGACGCCGAACTCATCCGCTCTCTTCGCCAGCGCGTATACTTCTGCCGTTCGCAGCAACGCCTTGCTCGGCATGCAGCCTTTGTGCAGGCAGGTCCCGCCCACCTTGTGCCGCTCCACAACGGCGACCTTGAGCCCAAGCTGGGCGGCGCGGATGGCGGACACGTACCCCCCGGTTCCGCCTCCCAGCAGAACGACGTCGTATAACGTCTCCTCCGTCGTCATGGCTTACCTGGCCCCGACCGCTTGCGGATTGACGATCGTAGGCACGCTGCGGCCCTCCAAGTAATCGATGACCCGCCGGATGCTCAGCTCGCGCATCCTCACCTGTGCTTCCTCGGAATACCAGGCGATATGGCTCGTGATCAGCGCATTCGGGTGGTCGAGCAGAGGATGGCTGGGCTCCGGCGGCTCCTGCTCGAGCACGTCGAGCGCCGCGTAACGAACTTGCCCGCTGTTCAGTCCTTCGAGCAAATCTTCCTCATGGATGATCGGACCGCGCGAGACATTGACGACGATCGGTTTCTTCTCCATCTTCGCGATGTTTTCCCGGTTGATGAGATAGCGGGTTTCAGGGGAGAGCGGGCAATGCACGCTAATCATATCCGACTCGGACAGCAGCTCCTCAAGGGAAACGAGCTTCACGCCGGGGGGCGCCTTGTCCGGCGTCAAATAAGGATCGTATACGGCGATTGCACCTACCATGGCGCGCATATACTCGATCACTTTGACGCCGATGCGGCCCATGCCGAGCAGGCCGAGCGTCAGCCCGGACAGCGCATGAATCGGGCGTATGCCGTCCATGCCCCAACGGCGTTCCGAGACGAGCTTGTTGGCGGGAACGACTTTGCGATGCGCGGCGAGCATCAGGCTGACCGCCTGCAGGGCGACCTCCTCGATGCAGTAGTCGGGGATGTTGATGATCGGGATGCCCCTGCGGGTTGCCGCCTCGATATCGAGGCTGTCGGTGCCGACGCCCATCCGGCCGATCACCTTCAGATTCGGAATCCGGCTCATCAAGTCGTCGGTAAACTTCTCCAGCGTTACGATAACGGCGTCGGCGTCCTTCACCTGCTGCGGAAGCTCCTTCGTATCCATGCCGTTGAAGTAGTCGATCCTCATCCCGGCTTCGGCGGCGATCCGATCTTCGATCAGCGTATCGAGAAAGCCTACGTTTACGTAAGCGATACGATAGGTCATACCCTCACGACTCCTTCCATGACGGATTGCACGGCGGCGACGACTTCGGCCTTGCCCGGCGTAATCTGCTCCTGGAGCACCGGAGATACCGGAATGGCCGCATGCTTGCTGCCGACGCGCACGATCGGCGCATCGAGGTAATCGAATACCGCTTCGCCGATCTGGGCGGCGATCTCCGCGCCCATACCGCCGAACTTGTATGCCTCGTGGGCGATGACGAGCCGCTTCGTCTTCTTGACCGATTCGGCGACCGTGTTTACGTCAAGAGGCACAATCGTGCGGAGGTCGACCACTTCGGCGGAGATGCCTTCCTTCTCTAGCTCCCGAGCCGCCTGAAGCGACTTGGGCACCATGATCGAATACGCCGCGATCGTCACGTCCGTCCCCGGCTTCACGATGTTCGCCTGGCCGAACGGCGTCGTGTAGTCCCCGTCCGGGACCGGGCCCTTCATATTGCCAAGCATTTTATGGAAGGAGAAAATCACCGGGTCCTCGCCTCGAAGCGCAGTCTTCAGCATGCCTTTGGCATCCTCCGCCGTCGACGGGGCGACGACGATCAGCCCGGGCACGTGCGCGAACCACGCTTCGAGCATCTGGGAATGCTGCGGCCCGGTCGCCCTCGCGGCGCCGCTGGACGCGCGGATGACAAGCGGACATTTGAATTGCCCGTTGAATTTGTAGCGGACTTTGGCGATCTGATTCACGACCTCGTCCATCGCGCCCAAATAGAAGTCCTCAAAGTTCAAGTCGCAGATCGGACGCAGACCGGTCATGGCCGCGCCGAGAGACAATCCGACCATCGCGGCTTCGGAAATCGGCGAGTCGACGACCCGCTTCGGCCCGAACGTCTGGCCGATATCCTTGAGCTGACCGAAGTGTCCCCCTCGGATGCGGATGTCCGTGCCCAACACGAAGATCGTCGGATCCCGATCCATCTCCTCGTGCACCGCTTCCGCGAACGCGCTGGCAAACGTGATTTCGCGCATGTCAGAACATCTCCTTCGCATAAACGTGGTGTAAAGCGGTCGCAGCGCTCGGAAGCGGGCTGTTCAACGCGAACTGGACGGCGGTCTCCACTTCCCGGTCGACTTCGGACTTGAGCTCGTTCCATTGTTGCTCGCTCAGCCACCCGGCTTCCTCGAGCCGATGCTTCAGCTTGAAGATCGGATCGCTCTTCATCCGCTCCTGTACTTCCTCTTTGGTCCGATAGTCCTCCTTGTCGCCGATGGAGTGTCCCTTGAATCGATACGTCTTCGCTTCGATAAGCGTCGGACGGCTGTCCTGCACCGCGCGCTGGCGGGCCTCCTTCGCTGCGACGTAGACGTCGAGCACATCCAGTCCGTCGACGATGATACCCGGCATCCGGTAGCTCGAGCCGCGTTCGGCGATGTTATCGACGCCCGTAGAATACGATACGGCCGTCTCGACTGCGAATTCGTTGTTCTCGCATACGTAGATGGCGGGCAAGTCGAGAATCGAAGCCATGTTCAAGCTTTCGTGAAACTGCCCCTTGTTCGAGCCCCCGTCCCCGAAGAAAGCGACCGCGACGCGGTCCTGGCCCAAATATTTCGCCGAGAACGCGGCGCCCGTCGCGATGACGATCGAAGCGCCTACGATGCCGTTGACGCCGAGCAGTCCCGTCTCGGCATCCGCCATATGCATGGAGCCGCCGCGCCCGCCCGAAATGCCGGTCGCCTTGCCTAACAACTCGGCCATGACGTTCTTCATGTCGGAGCCTTTGGCCAGCACGAGATGATGTCCCCGGTGCGGTCCCGTAACGTAATCTTCGCGGCGAAGCGCCTGCATGACACCGACGGCGACCGCTTCGTGACCTATCGCCAGATGAATGCCGCCCACGACGTTGCCCGCCAGCGTCTGCTCCTCGGCCCTCGACTCGAATTCCCGGATTCGCACCATCTCCTTCAAGAAACCCAGCACGAGCTCTCGGTCGAAGCTTGTGACCTCGTGTTTTCTAGGCGTTTGCAAATAATAGTTGGCCTTGGACATAACGCTCCCCCTCGATTAGTGTTCTAGGAACAGCCGATAGGGCCGCTCCACGATGGATTTGAACTCCGTCAAGAAAGCGGCCGCCGGCGCCCCGTCGGTTACCCGATGATCGAACGTCAGACTCAGCACGGCAACTCGGCCGATCGTCAAGGCGCCGTCGACTGCAATAGCCTTCTCTTGAACGCTGCCGATGCCGAGTATGCAGGCTTCCGGCAAATTTATGACCGGCGTGAAGCCTGTGACCGGATACATGCCGAGATTGGAAATCGTCACCGTACCGCCCCTCATGTCGTCCGGCTTCAGCTTGCCCGCCCGCGCCTCCAGCGCAAGCCGCGATATGTCGGCGGCGATCGCCATGAGCGAACGGCTGTCCGCATCTCGGACGACGGGCACGACGAGACCGTCAGGCAGCGACACCGCGACTCCGACGTGCACGCCTCCGGGGTAGATCAGCTTGTCATCGACCCATTGCGCCTGCATGTGCGGATGGTTCTTCATCGCAAGCGCAACCGTTTTCGCAAAAATCGCGTCGTACGTCAGCTTCAGGCTGCCGCCCTGCTCCCGCAAACCGTCGTTCAGCCGCTCGCGCAGGTTTATCGCTTCGTCCATTCTTGCCTCCATGAAGATCGTAACCGGTGCGGTCTCGAGCTTCGATTGCACCATTCTGCGGGCGATCGTCTTGCGCATCGCGGAAACGGCTTGCGGCTCGGCCCGAGGCGCTGCCGTCGGCGCGGCCACAGGGAACGCAGACTTCGGATGCGGCGGCGTTTCGTCCGTCGCCCCCTTCGCATGAAGGGCGACGTTCGACTCGAGTATCCGCCCTCCCGGCCCGGTGCCGGCGACATCCGCGAGCGGAATGCCCAGCTCCCCGGCCAGCTTCTTCGCGGCGGGCGACGCTTTGATCCGTACCTCACGCTCCGAAGGAGGGGCGGGCATCCGCGGCTCAAGCCGAATCGGATCGGCCGGCTGTTCAATCGCTGGAACCTCAGCAGCCGGCGTCTCTCCTTCCGTAGAGCCGCGGCTCGTCTCCGTATTGTGGTCAGCCTCGTACTCCTCATGAGTCGCATAGATGGTCGCCACTTTCACCCCGACTGGAAACGCCTCGCCGACTTGCGCCACGATGCCGCCGAGAATGCCGGTCGCCGGTGCGACGACTTCCGCCGTCGCTTTGTCCGTCTCGATGAGCAGGACGGCTTCTTCTTTTTCAACCCGTTCTCCGTCCTTTGCGAGCCACTCTACGATGATTCCCTCTTCCATCGTTAACCCGAGCGAAGGTATGACAATATTGGTAGCCATAGCTGCCTCCGATAATTCGATTAAATGTTGTGCGTCAACGAAGTCGCGATTTCCGGCGCATGGTAAGCGGAATACCCTCCGTCAACGTACAGCGTCGTTCCGGTAATGTACCTGGCCTTGTCGGATGCCAGGAATACGACGGCGTCCGCTATGTCCTGCGGGGTGCCGAGCTTGCCCTGCGGCGTTCTTCTCTCCATGTCCTGCCGGTTCAAGCTTCCCTCCTTGAAGGCGTAATCCAGCCCGTCCGTCAGGATATATCCGGGTACGACGGCATTCATCCTCACGCCGTCGGCCGCCCATTCGCAAGCGATCGTCCGGGTGAAGCTGTTGATGGCCGATTTGGCCGTCGCATACGGGCTTCGCCTCGGAATGCCGCCCAGGCTGTGGATGGATGAAATATTGATGACGACACCCGACTTCTGCTTCAGCATCACTTTGCCCGCGATTCTCGAGCACAGAAACGTGCTCTTCAGATTAATGTCTATGATGCTGTCCCATTCCTCCTCCGAGAACTCGATCATCGGCTTGCGGATCGTGCCACCTACGTTGTTGATCAGAATATCGATGGTGCCGTACTCGGTTATCATCTCCCCGATACACCGCTCGATTTCTTCCCGGTTCGTGACGTTCGCCTGAAAGACGAGGCACCTTCCGCCCTCTTCCCTAATTTCATCCCTGACGGATGCGGCGGAGGCGACGTCCAGATCGGCGATGCCGACAACCGCTCCTTCTCGGGCGAGAGCGACCGATATCGCTTTGCCGATTCCGTTCCCTCCACCAGTTACGAATGCGACTTTATTGGCAAGCAATTGCATGAATACACCCACTTTTTCGCAGAGATACGGAACGTTATTCGCCAGTTTGGAAGCCTATCTTTATTCGATTTTATAACCCCTCCTTAAATATGTCAACAATATATGGTTATTTGTTTTCATAACTTTATAAAAAGATTTCAAATTTAATTTTATGTATACAAAAAAGCGCCAGCCGAGGTCGCTGGTTTGAGATCCAGAGTATGTCCTACCAAAAATACAAACGCCTGTGACCTGCAACTCCATTATGGAGTACGCAGATTCACAGGTCTCGTACATTTTCATTCATGGTGGCGTCGCTAGGCAATGCCGGTTTGAGACAGCCCCTTTTGGGTTGACGTAATCCTTGAAATAGCATATTTTAAATTTGTATTATTTAATAATACAAATTTATTCAAAAGGGGTTGCCAGGATGAGAAACATTTTGACGGAAGAACAAAAAAGCTCGTACCACGAAAACGGGTACGTGATCGGACTTGCGCCGGTGTTCAGCGAGCCGGAAGTGGAACAGCTCAACGCTAATCTGAAGCAATTAGCCCAGTTGCTTGAGCCCGGCGAGAAAATGTCGGCCATCCGGGAATGGCATATGTCCAGCAAATGGTTGTACGACGTCTGTACGAACCCGAAAATTCTCGATTACGTCGAAGGCATTTTGGGGCCGAACTTTTACATGTGGGGCTCTCAATTTTTCGCTAAAGCCCCGGGTTCCAAAGATACGGTCGCATGGCACCAGGACGCTTATTACTGGCCGCTGCATCCGCACAACTCCGTGACGGTATGGCTCGCTTTCACGGACGTGGACGAAGAGAACGGAGCGATGCAGGTCATTCCGAAAAGCCACAAAGACGGACTGATCAAGCACAGAAGCGTGTCCGGAGACTCGGTTCTGACGCTGGAGCTTGAGGAGGGAACGTTTTACGAAACGGATGCGAAATCGCTCGTGCTCAAAGCGGGACAAATATCGCTTCATGACGATGCGATCGTTCACGGTTCCCCGGCGAACCATTCCACCCGCTGGCGAAACGGGGTGACCATTCGTTATTCCGGCACGAATGTAAGATGCGACCTGTCCAAAGCTCCGCAGTTCAAAGCGTATCTGGTTCGCGGGTCGGACGAGTTCAACTACAATCCGCAAGGAGCGATCCCGACGGAAAAGTTCGCCCGCCTACCGTCCGACCAGCATATCGCCAGCACGGACGAGGTGAAGTAGTAATACCCCTCGTTGCAAGCCATCCCGTTTTGTGCTCCAATGTTAGCTGTACGCTTAAATCGAGAAAGGCGGGGGCGAAGCGGGATGTCCTTGTACTTAACGCTTAAAGACGAGATCGTGAAACAGATTTTGAACGGGACCTACAAGAGCGGCGATGTCCTCCCGACGGAGCAGGCGCTGTGTCAAACATACGAGCTGAGCCGAGTCACCGTGCGCAAAGCGCTTGAGGAGATGAAGAAGGAAGGGCTGGTAACGAGCGTACAAGGGCAAGGAACGGTCGTCTCGTTTCGCAAGGGGGCCTTCACAAGTTCGCTTGAAATCATTGCCTTGGTGGCGGCCGTGCACAATCCTTTCTTCGCTTCGTTCATGGAGCATTTCGAAAGAGTGGCGGAAGAGAACGGTTCGCTTGTCTTGTTTAAGCAAGATTTTCAAGGACAGGCTTTCGCCTCGCATGAGCTTTATTACCGCTTCATTAAGAAAAACATCAGGAACGTCGTATTATGGCCGCAGACGGAGCATATCGATTTCGAACTGTTGAATCGGCTGCGTTCGATCGGCATGAACCTGGTGCTCTTCGATCAATTGTTCGAGACGAACGTTGCCGATTCGGTCGGACTGGACAACCGTCACGCGGTTACGGAGCTTTACGGGCAGCTTAGGTCCGGCTTCGAGGGCGAAATCATCTATATCGGTTATGAGGGCTTGAATCTGCCGAGCGAGCTGCAAAGAGACCAGGCTTTTCAGGAAGCTAGCGGCGGAAAAGGCCGGAGGTTCCGAATTCCTTGGGGCGGAGATGTCGAGCGGGAGACGACCGCGCTGCTGCTGCGGCTTCGGGAAGAAGGCGTGCTGCCCGCGAATCTATTGTGCTGCAACGGTCCCGTCGGACTGGCGGCTGCCCGGTGTTTGGAATCGTTCGGGTGGCAGGATATCGCTCTGACCGTCATCGACTTCCTTCCGGAAATGGCCAAGTATCCGATGATCGTCTATCAGCAGCCGATGAGAGAGATGGCGGAAAAAACGTACCAAAGGCTAATCGCGCAAAACAATCAAGGAGAGCTATGGCTGCCTGGCCGCTACCCGGTTCAGGGCGAGGTTCTCCACGTCAAAGGAAACGGACCGCAATAACGATCAGGGGGATAAGGATGGAAACAACACTGGAGCGTTTGATTCTCCGATATCCGGAACTGAAGGAATGCGAGGGTCAGATCCGTCAGGCATTCGAGACGTTGAAGCGCACCTACGGGAGCGGCGGCAAAGTGCTGCTCGCCGGCAACGGCGGCAGCGCGGCCGATTGCGAGCATGTCGTCGGAGAGCTGATGAAGGGGTTCATGTCGCAACGGCCGCTTCCGGCATCTGAACGGGAGAAATGGATGATCTTCGGCACCGAAGAGGGTACGTATTTGGCCGATCATCTGCAAGGAGCGCTGCCCGCCATTTCCTTGGTGAGCCATACGGCGCTCTCAACGGCATATAACAACGACGTGGCGGCCGATATGGTGTTCGCTCAGCAGGTGTACGGCTACGGAAGGCCAGAGGATGCGCTGGTCGTGTTCAGCACGTCGGGAAATTCGGCAAACGTCGTCCGTGCGGTTCAGGTCGCGAAGGCAATGGGGCTGGCGACCGTCGGTTTTACCGGGCGAAGCGGAGGAAAGCTGAAGGAACTTTGCGACACGGTCGTTCGCGTTCCATACGATTCCACCCCCGATATACAGGAACGGCATTTGCCCATTTACCACGCGCTTTGCATCCTTCTGGAGAAGGAGTTTTTCCCATGGGCGTAAGCGAGCTGTTCGGCGGTATCGACATCGGCGGAACGAAATGTGCGGCCTCCCTCGGGAGACCGACGGCGGATTCGATCGAAATAATCGGGAAAAAGACGTTCCCGACGCCGTCAACCCCGGAAGAAACGCTGGCGACTCTCTCTTTGGCGCTGGACGATTTGCTCCGCGAGCATGAAAGCGAAGGCCGAGGCGCTCTTCAATCCATCGGCGTAAGCTGCGGCGGCCCGCTTGACAGCGCGCGAGGGCTTGTGCTCTCGCCGCCCAATTTGCCGGGATGGGATCGGATCGATGTCGTCGCGCCGTGGCGCGAGCGCTACGGCGTTCCCGCCGCCTTGCAGAACGACGCCAACGCCTGCGCATTGGCCGAGTGGAAGTGGGGAGCGGGACGAGGGACGAGAAATATGGTGTTTCTCACCTTCGGCACGGGGATGGGGGCAGGCCTTATCCTGAACGGCCGACTGTACGCCGGTACGAACGATATGGCCGGTGAAGTCGGTCATATCCGCATGGAAGAGAGCGGACCTCTCGGTTATGGCAAAGAAGGGTCTTTCGAAGGCTTTTGCAGCGGCGGCGGCATCGCTCTGCTGGCTCGCTGCCGGTTGGACGAATGGCTGAAGCTGGGGTACAAGACGATGCTGCAGGACGGGGATCCGAAGGAAATCACGGCCAAGCGGGTAGGGGAAGCGGCGCAAGCCGGGGACGAGCTGGCGCTTGCCATAATAGGCACGGTCGCCCGGCAGCTCGGGCGCGGACTCGCGGTTCTCATCGACGTGCTCAATCCCGAGGTTATCGTCATCGGCAGCATCTACACCCGGCAGGAATCCCTCCTTGCCCCGCTTGTGCTTCGGGAGCTTCGCAAGGAGGCGCTGCCGCGATCGCTGAACGTTTGCCGCATCGTACCCGCAGGCTTGGGAGAAAAGATCGGGGATGCGGCCGGGTTGTCGGTTGCTCTGCTGGCTCTGGAACAGCAGGCTTGACGACCAAGGACGCCTCCTTCTCCACCACTGCCAACATTTATGCACGCCTGGACTCTAGTTCCAAGATTTCATCGGCCCAAGTGATGAGCAATAGCCTAAACCTGTTGAACAACAAAAGGCTTCTAATCTGCCTGAATGGGCAAATCAGAAACCTGTCGTTGATGATGTGGCGCGGTCGAGAGGACTCGAACCTCCACGGGGGGTTAGCCCACTGGAACCTGAATCCAGCGCGTCTGCCAATACCGCTCTGCGGACCGCTCACACTCTCGCCGCGAGAACTTCGTTAAGCTTCTCGATAACGAGCCGATTCTCTTCCGGCTTCCCGATCGTGATTCGAAGCCAGGTCGGCATGCCGAAGTCGCTGCCGGCGCGAACGAGCACCCCGCGTCTCAGCAGCTCTTGAAAGACCGGGGTGCTGTCCTGTGCGAGATCCACCATAATGAAGTTGGTCTCCGTCGGAAGATAGGCGAGGCCCATCTCGCGGAAGGACTCGTAGTAATAATGCTTGCCGGCCCGATTGTTGTCCAGGACGGCCGTTACGAATTCCGCGTCGTCGAGACTCGCGGCCGCCGCCGCTTCCGCCAGCACGTTCACGTTCGGAGGAATACGGATCCGGTTAATCGTCCGGATCGTTTCGGGCGCGGCGATCGCGTAGCCGATTCGCAAGCCGGCGAGACCGTACACTTTGGAGAAGGTTCGAAGCGCGATTAGATTCGGATAGCGGTCGAGCAGCTTGACGGTATCGGGATAGTCGGGCTGCTCCGCATACTCGTAATAGGCTTCGTCCACAACGACGGCGACATATGGCGCAAGGTCTGCGAGGAATTGTTCCAGCTCCTCCGTCCCGTAATACGTTCCCGTCGGGTTGTTCGGATTGCACAGCCAGATGAGGCGGGTGCGATCCGTGATCGCGCGCTTCAGATCGTCAAGTCCGATCTTGTGGTTACGAAGCGGCACCTCGACCGGCACCCCTCCGGCCGCTAGAGTGGCCACCTTGTACCAGCCGAACGACGGGACAGGAATGACGGCCTCGTCGCCTGCGCTCAGGTAGGCTAGCGCGGCCAGAGACAGCAGCTCGAACGAGCCGTTGCCGAAGAGTAGACGATCCGGACTGTAGCCTCGGCTTGCGGCGAGCTTGGAGCGCAGCCGGGTGGAGTAGCTGTCCGGATACAGGAATAGCGTGGCGGCCGCCTCGCGGATCGCCTGCTCCGCAAGCGGCGAGAAGCCGATCGTATTCTCGTTCGCCGCGAGCCGGACGACGGGAGCGGAATCCGCCGCTCCTCGCTTCGTCTCCTCGGTCGATTTGGCCGGAATGTAAACGTGAATGCTTCTAAGCGATTCCCGGATCGGAAGTGCGCACATGGAAGAACCTCCTTCTAGGGTCGGTTGATTTCGGCAGGGACCAGATCCTTCCGATAAGCATGGACGAGCTCCCAATCTCCCTCGAAGCGCGGAATCGGGTAATAACCGACGCGTTCGTACAGCTTGACGGCCTCCGGTTGGAGAGGGCCTGTCTGGAGCTTAAGACTCGCGTAACCGAATTCGAGCGCCAGACGCTCCAACTCCGCGATGATCGCCTGTCCGACGCCTTGCCGGCGATAATCGGAGCGGGTGTACATGCGTTTGATCTCGGCGGCGTTGTCGTCAAGAGGGCGAAGCGCCCCGCATCCGACCGGATAGCCGTTCAGACGGGCGACGACAAAGGCGGAACGCGGCTGCTCGACATCCTCCGGATGGAAGCCGGCTCCTCCGTCGGACACTTCGTACAGCGCGGCCAGCTCCGCGCTCAGCTCCTTGATCAATTGCTCCGAATCCGCGCTCCGGACATTCTCGGAGGAGGCAACAATAGTAGACATAGCTGCAATCTTTCCTTTCCGCGTGAAGTGGGGTTAGATGGAGTAGCTCAGCCTGCGGTCCTTCGTCGGATACGAGGCCGAATCGCTGCGGCCCAGCACGCGGTTCAGGATGATTTGCTCGTAGTGGGCGAAGCCGCTGTTCCTCTCCCGGGGCCGATCCAGGGCAATTCTCGTATCCATGGCCACGCGCTCCTGCTCGATGAGAAGAACACGGTCGGCGAGGGAGACCGCTTCGCTGACGTCATGCGTGACGAGAATGACCGTGAATCCTTCTTGAATCCACAGCTCCTCGATCAACTGCTGCATCTCGATGCGGGTCAGCGCATCGAGCGCCCCCAGCGGCTCGTCGAGCAGCAGCAGCCGGGGGCGGCTCGCCAGCGCGCGGGCAAGCGCGACGCGCTGCTTCTGTCCGCCGGACAGCACCGAGGGCCACTCCTTGCCCCGCTCGGCCAAACCGACCTGGCGAAGCGCTTCCTCTGCAAGCTTGCGGTCATTCTTGGCCCCGATTCTGACGTTGTCGAGGACGGACTTCCAAGGGAGCAGGCGGGATTCCTGGAACGAGAGTGCCGCCATGCAGCTTGTCAATGTTCTGTTTTCAGTGCCACAAATTTCCGTACGGCTCGACAAGATTGGAGCGGAATACGCGGAGATGCTCCAGTTCTGGCTCGGCTTCTTCCGGGAGCACCGCGACGTTCTGCTGCGGGGCGAGCTGGCGCCGCAGCAGCCCGAACTGAACTATCCTATCGTCGTCGCGCAGCGCGACGGCACGCAAATCGCGGCGGTGTACGCGAACATCGTCGTCCCAATGCGCGGCGCATGCGACCGCTTTATCGTCGCCAACGGAACGTACGGCGAACAGCTTGTCATCCGTTGCCATGATCTGCCGGACCATAACGACTACGAGATGACGGTCTACGATTGCCGCGGACGGGTCGCGTTGTCCCGCCGAATCAAGCTACTGAATGGCCTTCACGAGCTCCCAGCCGCCAAAGGTGGTCTTGTCGTGTTGCGACGGCTCGAACGTTAAAACAACAGCTCCGGATACAACGCGGGGCGCACGGAGCCGGGTATGGACGTTATCAATCGCTCGCCAGAAAAAGCTGCTTCAACGGAATCTGTTTGGCACGATCCAGCATCATTATGGACACAGCACTAGCTCCAATTTACGCGCGTTGCCTCCAGAAGAGAGTAGCTATCCATTCCAACATGCTGCATTACGTGCCAGCCTTAGCAAGCACCACTACAATTTTATATGCAATTGCACGGATCGACAGCCGCAGACAGATAGTTAGGGGTAGAACGGCTTGAGCTTTTTCGATATCCCTTATTCTTCTCATTTGCAATAAACATCTTTGTGTTGTCTAGATCGTTGCAACCGTGCTGCTAAAGATCAGATCTTGTCTGACGCTTATTCTGGTTGTCCAAAACAAGTAGGCCCATGCTAATGCGCATGGGCCTCTCCCAGTTCGTAAGCGTCAAATCCCGCACAGACCCTTTCTCATGTGAAGAAATACCTTTATAGAATTCAATTTGGTTTTCATCCGTTGACCGTCGGCAACATTACGACAGCATTTGTCCCCTTTCCTTTTTCGCTTTTATACTCCAAATGTCCGCCGGTTGCTTGAATAATCCTGAAGGCCACCATTAATCCAAGACCTGTACCATTATTTTTCGTTGAGTAGAACGGGGTTCCTAATCTCGTCAACTCTCCCGTTGTCATCCCCTCTCCTTCATCGCAAATTTGGATATGGATATTGTCGGATTCGCGATATGCTTTTAATAACACAGTTCCCCCCTTCGTTGATGCCTCTATGGCGTTTTTGAGAATATTGACAAGCGCCTGTTTTATTTTTAGCTGATCTGCCCGAATCCAAAGTTTTTCGTTAGCATCGATAACTACGTTTACATTGTGCAATGAGGCTAAAGAGGAAACGGTTTGGCTTATTTGATCTAACGTTTCAGTGACGGAGATGGTTTCCATTTTTTCTAATTGCGGCTTTGCATAATTGAGAAAATCGTTGATGACATATTCTGCTCGGGTCAGTTCAGTCAAGGAATTTTCAATGTAATCTTTATTTTTCCCTTCCAAGTTGCCCTTGGCCAGTTGTAAAAAGCCTTTAACCACCGTTAACGGAGAACGGATTTCATGAGCTACGGAGGAGGCCAACCGACTGGCTAAATTCATTTTTTCTGTAGACAAGATCTGCTCTTGCAACCTCTTCGTTTTGAGCGTTACCTCCATTATAAAAGTAATCATGCCCATGGCAACCAAATGAATGAGAGCAATTCTCCATAAGATAGATTCCAAGAACGGGTGATCGAGAGGCGAAAAATACCAGGAAATCATAAACGAAACTAACGTTAAACTTATCGCGATGAAAAACCGCCATCGGGGTAACCGCTTTGCAAAGCGAGGACGGAAAAATGAGGTGATCGTCAAAACCATCAGTGAAGCCAATATCGCCATCGCCAGCCCGTCAACTTCAATCAAGCACCGCACCGTCAGGAAGCAGAGAAAAGAAACAAGCCCAGCAGCATATCCTCCATACAACAAGGAGATGATGAGCGGGATGTTTCTTAAATCGCCGTTAAAATCATTTGTAATGAGGTCAGGCAATAGCATGGAAGAAATGATCGCTGTTCCGCATACGAACCCCAATCCTAATTGATCCTGCCAACCCTTGGATGGGATCGTTTTTGTCAGTGCAACGAATTGATAAAACAAAATCGGAAATAAAAGAGACAGTAAATCCAATAGAAGATCCTTCATCCAGTCGCACCTCCAAAATATCATTTTCCGACACCGATTACCTATATCATCCATTTTAGTCTATTCCAATCTTTTCGACCATTTCCACGCTTTTTCCTTTCGAAATCATATCTTAACGACAGTCTCGAACGAGTACGTTCCCGGTTTTTCTTAAAGCACGAAACGGAAAGCCGCATCAGCCATTTATCCTGACGATCGAAAGCATACATGACGCTTCTCCCTTCACATCACCATGGATGAGATGCTGCAAATACGCAACGAAATGGTCTTGAAGCAAATGGTACTGTCAGCAACCGTATTAGGCATCGTAGCCGGGATGGTTCAAGGATGGGTACTACTTCTCAATAACCAAAAAACCCACGAAAAGCCTTGTAGAATCAAGGCTTTTCGCGGGTTTTTTGGTCTTTCCCAAGCTCCGCAAGGCTTCCCGGAAAGTCATCAAAAAGCGGCCGATATGCCAGATCATCTGGTTAACTGGTCTGTAGGCAACATTGCTTCAAGTATGATGAGAAGTTCGCTATATTCATTTGAATATGCTTATTATCCCCATCCAACTTGCTCAATAAAATGCTTCCTTCCAACAAGGAAAATGCAAATGAAGCAAGAGCATCTGAATCCAGATCTTCCTTAAACTCCCCAGCTTTAATTCCGTCACGAATTATGCTCTTCATCATATCCAAGGCGGTATGCATCCCTTGTCTTGCTCGATCTCGAAGCTCCAAATGAGCGTCATCACTTTCAACAGCCGTATTCTGCATGGGACATCCGCCAATAAATGGCGGATTGTTGACAACATCCTCATAAACACGAAAAAAAGCAATCAACCGACCAGAAGCGGACTGCTCTTGATCGACCGCCTCAGAAAATTTATTGGTGACCATACTGGCAGCGTAATTGTAGGCTTCAAGCGCAATCTCGTCTTTACTAGCAAAATGTCGATAAATACCCCCTTTCTTAATCCCGGTTTCGGCAATAATATCGTTTAGGGATGTACCAGCATATCCTCTTTGATTAAAGATTGCGGCCGATCTCATAATGATGTGTTCTCGTGTCCGTTCTCCTTTTTTCATAAGCTCCTCCGAATTAACCATATTCTAATCAGACATTATATCAAATTATACAACTAATGCCTTGTCAATTACTTAATCGCTTTGAACCGCTGTAACTTGGCTGCCGATTTGGAAACAAATAATACGATTACGGACTTGCTAATGATTAGAATCCTGCTACAATAAAAGATGCCGATCGGTCTCTTTTTGTACAAGATGTTAATCCAATGGTCCAGATGGAAATAGTGATGACAGACATTCGCCTGTACTTGGAATAAATAAATCTTTTAGGGGGAGATTTTTCAATGACTGTAAAAGTAGGCATTAACGGATTTGGACGAATCGGACGGCTCGCTTATCGCCGTATTCAAAATGTGGAAGGCGTCGAGGTTGTAGCGATTAATGATCTTACTAACGCTAAAATGTTGGCTCATTTGCTCAAATATGATACTACGCAAGGTCCTTTTCAGGGTGATATCGAAGTTCATGACGGAGCCTTTCATGTTAACGGTAAAGAAGTTAAGGTTCTGGCTAACCGCAACCCTGATGAAATTCCGTGGGGTGAGCTTGGCGTAGACATTGTGCTCGAATGTACAGGTTTCTTCACTACGAAAGAAAAAGCTGAGCTTCACCTAAAAGGCGGGGCGAAGAAAGTTGTCATTTCCGCCCCTGCTACAGGCGACATGAAAACAATCGTGTACAACGTCAATCATGACACGCTGGACGGCACGGAAACCGTCATTTCCGGCGCTTCCTGCACAACGAACTGTTTGGCTCCTATGGCTAAAGCTCTGCACGATAAGTTCGGCATTCAATCTGGACTCATGACGACCATTCACGCCTATACGGGCAACCAGAATACACTTGATGCTCCGAATCCAAATGGAGACTTTCGAGCAGCACGCGCCGCTGCAGAGAACATTGTTCCCTATTCCACCGGTGCCGCAAAAGCCATAGGCCTCGTTCTTCCCGAACTGAAGGGTAAACTTGATGGCGCTTCTCAACGCGTACCTGTAGCAACAGGTTCCGTAACCGAGCTCGTTGCCGTATTGAACACTACGGTAACGGTCGAGGATATTAACGCCGCTATGAAAGAAGCGTCCGATCCGGAAACTTACGGATACACGGAAGACGAGATTGTATCTTCCGATGTTAAGGGGATGACATTCGGTTCACTTTTTGATGCCACTCAAACAAAAGTTCTGACGGTAGGGAACCAGCAACTGGTGAAAACCGTAGCTTGGTACGATAATGAAATGTCTTACACGGCTCAATTGGTTCGCACGCTGGAGCACTTCGCTAAGATCGCTAAGTAAATAACTTTCCAAGATCAAAAAGATGAAAAGAAGGAAAATTCCATGAAGGACGCACCCCACAACGCGAAGGTCGAGAAAAACGAAGTGCTCCTTCTTCCCCATGAAGGCGTCCTTATTACGTTGCTTTGCATTACCGTTGTGTTGGTCACTATGAATACGGCCATGTTTAACTTGGCATTAAACGATTTAAGCCATTATTTCAACTTGCCGTCATCCATCGTTTCGTTGACGGTCACTGGCTATTCTATCATGTTCGCCATCTCCTCGATCACATATAGCCGGTTGTCTGATATTGTCCCGTTGAAACGTTTGTTCGCCATTAGTCTGGTTTTGACGGGAGGCGCGTCGCTTGGGGCGATGCTCAGCAGCCATTTCTGGGTGCTGCTTGCGGCCCGCATTGTGCAAGCTGCCGGTGCCGGTGCAGCGCTCTCCCTATCGATCGTGCTTCTTACCCGTTACGTACCGTTGGCGCGTCGGGGAAAATCGATGACGTTTATCATGTCCTCCGTATCACTGGGGTTTGGGCTTGGTCCTGTTATTGGCGGCTTGGTGGTGCAATATCTTGGTTGGAAATATCTTTTTGCAATTACATCCTTGCTGTTGTGCATTGCCCCGCTTCTTGTGCGGCATATTCCAAAAGAGTCGCTCTCCAAACGCCCTTTCGATTTACTGGGGGCATTGACTTTGAGCGCGGGTACGGCGGGGTTGTTGCTATTTTTGACCAGCTATCATCCCATTGCCTTGTTGATCGGAATCTCGGGACTGCTCTTCTTTTCTCTGCGTATCCGCCGAGCGAAGCACCCGTTTGTACTTCCGTCGTTATTGGCTAACAGAACCTATCTTGTGCTTGCCTTAATCGGGGTTTTATCCTATTTATGCAACTTTGCCACGCTCTTTTTGTTACCGCAAATGCTATTGAAACAATTTGGTTTGAGCGCAAGTCATGCCGGTTTTGTTATTTTTCCCGGGGCTATTTTGTCCGTACTGTTATCAAGAACGATCGGGGCAGTGATCGATAAGCGGGGAAATAGCAGTATGTTGCGTATGACTCCTGTGCTCATTCTATTGGCGGCCGTATTGTTCGCAGGACTGGGTACCCAATATTGGATAGCGAATGTTTTTGTGTACATGCTAATGAACTTAGGCTTTGCTATCATCAGCAGTAGCGTTTCAAACGAAATTTCGCGCATATTGCCCTCCTCCCAAATGGGTTCAGGCACGGGGTTGTTTCAACTGATGCAGTTTATCAGTGGCGCATTCGGCCTTGCCGCGTTGTCTAGCGGATTAGAATGGCAACAGTTCCTTCCACTTAGCCATGCTTTTGCAAACCTATTCTGGGGACTGGCTGTGGTAGCGGTTTTGGCCAATTTATGTGCTTTTCTGTACGTGAGACGAAAAACTTCAAGTGTCACGTAGCTCTCTTCATATCGCAACTGGGGCAATGGATAAAACCAGGGTATAACTCAGCTTAAGGATATTGAATAACAAAAAAGGTCCCTTCTCTGCCGGAAAAAGCAGATCAGGGACCTGTCATGGATGAAGTGGTGCGGTCGAGAGGACTCGAACCTCCACGGTATTGCTACCACTGGAACCTGAATCCAGCGCGTCTGCCAATTCCGCCACGACCGCATGTTTCGTTACGTTCACGCCGTTTTATCGGCGTCAGCGGTTATTAATTTACCACGAAGAGACTTGTGGTGTCAACATGATTTTCTATTTATTTCGGGAAGTAAATTCGACCGTTCGCCGCCCCGCCGGAGCATGCGTTCACGGTTCATACGAGCCTCAGTCGCATGCCGCGTCGCGGGGCGCGATTCCTTCGTTCAGCCCTTACCAAGCCTAGCTTCCAGGCCGGACCAAGCTCCACTTCTGCTCGGGAAGATTCCAGCTTGTTGGCGTTAGAGCGACGATATGCGTACCGGGAATGTTATTGAAGGTGCCCCCGGCATCCTGCAGCTCGACGCTTGGATTCAGCTTGTTGACGATCGTGTAATGACCGGACCCGTCATTCGTAATGCGCCATAGTTGCTCGGGGAGATTCCAACTTGTCGGTGCAAGGGCGACGTTATGCGATCCGGTAACGTTATTAAAGACGCCCCCGACATCCTGCAATGCAACATACGGATGCAATTCGTTAACGATTCGATAATATCCTCCTCCGGCGTCCACGATGCTCCAGATCTGCTCGGGCAGATTCCAGCCAATTGGCGTATCGGCGACGTTCTCCGTACCCGCTATACCGTTATAAGTGCCTCCCGCATTCTGTAAAACCAGGTCCGGGTATAGCTGGTTAACGATTTTGTAACGCCCGGCCAGCGCGCTTCCCGATGTCACCGTCACGTATGAAGTTTTGAAATAAGTTCCATCATCCGCGACAAGGCGAAACTCGTAAGCGCCGCTTGCCGGAAGGTGAGCCGTCGTATTCACGGCATGCGCATCGTCAAAGGTCGCGACGCCGGGTCCGGACAGCTGTTCCCACAATACCGTCAGCACGCCTCCGTCATCGCTCGCATGCGCATCGGAGAAGCTTACGGCAGATCCGGAAACGGACTTGTCCTCTCCCGCATAAGCATCGGGCTCGTGATTGTAAGCGATATTGGCCGTCGCCGTATTGTTCCAAAGCGTCGTTCCCGTCTTGTCGCCCTCTCCCCCGAAAAACTTGACGCCGCTCGCGAGCGTATACTCGTTGTCATGGATCGTAACGTTCGTCGGTTTATTGGGGCTGGTCCAATCGTAGATTTGAATTTCCGAAGGGTCCGTATTCGTATGCGCCCAGTTGTTCCGGATAAACTTGGCGTTTTTGATTTCAATGCCGGAAGAAGCGGTTAACGTCGCTCCGCCTCTCAAAATTTCGATGGCGGGTCCGGCATTGTTGACGAAGACCGAATCCGTGATCGTAACGTTCTGATTGTCGTCTTCGAAGTCGATGCCGCCTTCGTCCGGGTTGCCGGCATGCGGCGTGTTCTTGACGATCACATGGTCCAGCGTAAGGCCGCGCGCATGCGATAAAATAATCGATGAAGTGCCGTACGTCGCGCTCCCCGCGGCATTGTCGAGCAGGATTCTGCTGAAGACCGCGCCCGGCCAGTAGCCTTGGTTGCTAAGACCCGCATAGGAAGTTCCCGGGTCGGACACATCGTGAATATAGGCCCTGTCGATATTGGCACCTACCATCTGGGCTCCCCAGCCTTCGCTATTCGTTATGGATCCGGGACTCGCCATGCCGACCGACCAAAGCGCGTAGCCGACATCGGATTGATAAGTGCCGTAGAGGCCTTTGATATTGATGGCGATACAATCGTCGATCGCGTTCGTGCCTTCATTCCATAAAATAATGCCCATTCCTGCATTGCGGACGGTCAGGCTTTGGACTTGCGCATACATCTCATGCTCCCACCATAGCGCTCTGTCTTCCTTCACGTCGTTACGCTTGATCATCGGCCTGGCGCCGGTTGCGTATGCCCCGACCTTGATCGGCGAAACGGCGGTTCCCGCGCCATGCATGTAAAGCGCCTCGTTCCACGCGTCTCCCCGTTTCAGGAGCACTTGATCACCCGGTTTGAAAACACGGGACGACACTTTCGCCAAAGTCCGCCATGGAGCGGAGGGTGAAGTGCCGCTGTTGCCGTCAGATCCGCCTGAGCTGCTCACATAATAGGTAATCGGGGCATCGCCGGTTCCGATCCGTATCTCGTCGATACTGAAAGCTCCCGACGGGGAGTCGACGATCGGATCGATCCGCAATTGCTTCAGCGTTCCCGTCCATTTGGCATTCGGCGACATATCGATGTAGTAATCGGTATAACCGGAATCGTTTCGGATCAGGCTGAAATCCCGCAGCTTGGAACCTTCGAAAGTGCCTTCCGCATTCGTAGTGAAGTAGATGCGCGCCATGTTGGTGCCGGTATTGTTTTTCATCCGGATGCGGATCACTTTGTTGTTCGTAATGTCGATGCCGAGATTGTCGCCCGACGTCATGAAGGCATTCTTCTGGGTTACGGTGCCGTTCAAGACGCCTCCGCTTGCTCCGAATCCGGTTATTCCGCTCTGGGCTGACCAGCCTTCGGTATTTCCGTCCGCATCGAACGTCCAGGCAATCGCAGTCGAAGCGGCAAGCGCTTTGCCCGGCACGGCCGGAAGAACGGCAAGCATCAAGCAAACCGCCATGCATGCTTTGAACCAGGCCAGAACGCGTATCCGATAACGATTCATTCGAAACACACTCCTTATTCGATGAATGGCAAATCAGGGAAGCTGCAAACTTAGCGCAATCTGGTTTGTCAGCTTCCCTGTCTGTTCGATCAGCCTTGCGCGATCTTCCATGCTTCGTATTGTTTTTTCACTTCGGCCACGACCTTGTCCAGACCCGCCTTGGCCGCCCGATCCTTCGCGCCTTGCAGGTACTTGTCGGTATCCGCTGCCGTTCCGGTCCATAATACCGGCGTAATTTCGTCTACGATGGCTTGAACTTGGCTGATTTCCCGCTTCACCGGTTCCGGATCGAAATTGAAGCCGAGCAGCGGGGAGATCGTCGATTCGTCATTGTCCCGTCTCATTTTGTCGAGTGCCGTTTGGCTGTTCCAGTTCGAAGGCCATTGATCGAACAGCGAACCGATCCACGGATGCCAGACCGCCCACGTCACTTCCGCGTTCGTTTCCACGGTCGGGTTGTCCGTTCCCTGCTCCGATACGACCTTGTAATCCTGCCCTTCGATTCCATAAGCCAACAAGTTGAAAAACTTCTTGTCCGAGTAGATGAGATCCAGCAGCATCATGGCTCTCTCGGGATTTTTCGAGCTTTTGCTGATGGCGGTTCCGACGCTTTGGACGCTGGCCGTGCTCACGATGTTTTTGGCATACAGCGATTCGTAGCACGGAAATCCGTATACCGACGTTGCTTTGGAGCCGTCTTCGGAATAGGCGCCCGGGCTCGGCATGACCGCATATTTCCCGGACTTCCCTTCCAATGTCCAGTCTTTCTTGGTAGCGGCGTCTTTGGCGATGTAACCTTTTTTGTAGAAATCGCTAAGCGTTTTGGCCAGCTCTTTTCCGACCGGATCGTCGAAGATGGTCAGGAATTCGCCGGTTTTCAGATCGTACTGGATGAAATTCGTAATCGAATCTCTTTGCGTATTCAGATCCGACATGCCCGGCGTTGCCAGATTCATGGCCAACAGCGGGGTGATCCCCGGCTCGCCTTTTTTCACCGCTTCCAAAAACGGCTCGATATCCTTCAGCGTATGGGCGTTCTTGTAATCGAAGTTGTATTTGTCTACCAGCTCTTTCTTGAAGGAAAAGGAGGATGTGGAAGCATAGGTCGTCGGATTCGGAATGGCGAACCGCTTGCCTTGGAACGTGACGGCCGGCCAATACTTGCTTTCGATCTTCTCCATTATGTGCGGCCCGTATTGCCGCAGCAGATCATCGAGCGGAACGAAAGCGCCTTTCGCGACATTCAGCGGCAATTTGTTGATCCAGTTCGTCGTAAAAACAAGGTCGTACGGATCTCCCGCCGCCGACATCACCTTCATCTTTTCCTCGTAGGAGCCCCAGTCGATGAATTTGATCGTTAAACTGGCATTGATTTTTTCCTTTACATATTTGTTGACCTCCGACATCACGTTGTCCATGTTTTTCTCCGGCGAGGTCGGCGGCGGCATGTACCAGGTGAGCTCGACGAAATCGATCGGTTGTTTGTTCGGCGCCTGCGAAGCTTCTGCGGCCGCACTGGACTGCGCCGGCGACGCGGAGTCCGAAGCCGCATTGCCCCCTTCCGATTTGCCGCACCCCGACAATGCCATCGCGATCGTGAAAACCGCGACGAAGATCGAGCTCGATGTTTTCCTCATGACGTTCCTCCTATTGGTTGTTTATGTTAACTTGTAACGCTGTCTGTGACGCAATACCTGGGTTAACCCTTGACGGAACCTACCGTCAGACCTTTCACGAAATACTTTTGAAAGAACGGGAACACGAACAGCATGGGGCCGGCGGCGAGAACGCTCATGGCCATGCGCGCCGACAGCGTCGGGATCTCTACTTGGGCCAAATTCAGGTACTTCCGGGCAAACTCCGTATTCAGGAATTCCAGGTTCCGCATGACCCGAATGAGCAGATATTGCAGCGTGTACAAATTTTCCTTGTCGATGAACAGCATGCTGAGCCACCAATCGTTCCAATACTGCAGCACCATGAACAGGCCCACCGTCGCGATGGCCGGCTTGGCAATCGGAAGAATGATTTTGACGAAGATTTTGAATTCGCCGGCGCCGTCGATCTTGGCCGATTCAACTAGGGAATGGGGGATGCTTTGCAAAAATCCTTTCATGAGCAGCACGAACCATGCATTGACCAGATACGGAACGAACAAAGCGAAAATCGTATTTTTCATGCCGAGCCAACGGGAAATGAGAATATAGCTGGGCACGAGTCCGCCATTAAACAACATGGTGAAAAAGACGTAAAAGGAAATCTTGTTTCTGTATTTGTAATCCTTTCTGGTCATCACATAGGCGATCGTAGCCGTAAGCCACAATCCGACCGCCGTGCCGATCAACGTGACGGCAATGGTTACGGCGTACGAGTTGATAAGCTGCTGCGGGTTTTTCAAAATCACTTCATAAGCCATCAACGTGAACCGTTTCGGGATAAAGGAGTAGCCGAAGAGCGCGATATCTTTCTCGTGCATGAGCGATGTGGACACGATCAGCACGAACGGCAGCAGACAGATTAGCGCAAAACCGGCTAAAATCAGGTGAATGACGATATTGTTACGCTTCATGCCGGCACCGCCTTAAAATAACGAATTTTCTGGATTTGCTTTTTTCACGACCCAATTGGAGAGGAGCACGAGCGCGAACCCTACGACAGCTTGGTACAAGCCTGCTGCCGAGGACATCCCGATGTCGCCCATGGATTTGAGCGTTCGATATACGAAGGTATCGATGACGTCCGTGGCCGGATACAGCTGCGTCGAGTCCAAAGTGACGTTATAGAACAGTCCGAAATCGCCGTAAAAGATTTTCCCGACCGCGAGAATCGTCATGATGGTGATCAGCGGCTTAAGCAGCGGAAGCGAAATATGCCAGGCCCGCTGCAGTCGGGTCGCCCCGTCGATCATGGCCGCCTCGTAATACTCGGTATCGGTGCCCAACAACCCCGTATAATAGATGACGGCTCCGTAACCGGCGCTTTTCCATACCGAAACGATGACGAGGATAAAAGGCCAGTAATGGGGGTTGCTGTACCACATGATCGGGTCTTTCCCGAAATGGATAAGCATGCGGTTGATGAATCCGTTCTCCATGTCCAGGAAAGCGAGAACGACGTAAGCCGCCACGACCCACGAAATGAAATAAGGAAAAAACATGGCCGTCTGATACACTTTGACATGCCGTTTCCCGACCTCGAAAATCAGGAGCGCAAACAGCAGGGAGAAGAGGGTGCCGAACAAAATGAACAACGCGTTCATGACCACCGTATTCGTTGTCACTCTGACCAAGGTGTCCGAAGTGAACAAATACTTGAAATTTTGCAAGCCCGCCCACGGGCTTCCGAAAAAGCCTTGCTCGAAGTTGTAATTTTTGAAAGGCAGAATCAATCCGTAAAGCGGGATGTAAGCGAAGACAAAGATAAATACGATTGCGGGCAGTGCAAGAAACGTAAGTTCGAAGTTGCGGATAAAGTCTTTTAATATGGAATTCTTGCGTCTTGAGGCATACAAGCTGTGTCGTCCTTTCTGCGTGTGATGGGGTAGTCGGCCGTCTATCGCCATTATGGATTTCAGTCTGCTCGCGGTAAACTGCAATGTCGGGCGGATGCTTCATAACGGCGCTTTAAAATGACGCTCCGGAGCGCGAATGCCGACTGCGATTTCGGTCGATTCCTCCGTTTTAGGCAAAAAAAAAGAGCAGAACGCCCGATGAGAAAGCATCCTGCTCTGCAAGGAATAAAGCCCTTTTACCTACACGCTTTTCAATTTCTTCTGCAACGTATACTCCTTCGGCGTCGTCCCGAACCGTTTCTTAAACAGGCTGTAAAAGTAGGATTCGTTTTCGATGCCGACTTTGGCGACGATTTCGTACACGCTCAAGTTCGAGCTTTCCAACCAATCCAAAGCTTTGTCGAGGCGCACCGCATGGATGTACTCCGGAATCGAGGTTTGGGCGCCGTCCTTGAAGATCCGGCTCAGCCTCCTCGAAGAGATGTTCAAGGCGGAAGCGATGCCGTCTTGGCAGAGCGCCGGGTCGGCGTATTCGTTCATCACGATGCCTCGGACGGCGTCGATGATCGCCGCGTTTCTCCGCTCCAGCTCTTCATCGCCATCCGTCTCCATCACCGGGCTGACGGCATCGACAAGGAGCGAATGGAATTCGTCGATCGTCTCCAATTCGAGCAGCTTGCGGGAAATGGCGGGAAAATGGAAATGGACCGGTCGAAGCTTCGATTTCATGAGCGCATCGACGGCTTTTTTCAGCGCGTCGGCGAGCCGGATGAGGGAAATCATGATATTGTCGTACTCGAGCTTGGACACTTCCGCGAAAATTCGGCGGAGCGTCTCCCCGAACGCTTCCGGACGACCGGATTTCAGCTGTTTTAACAACCGCTCTTCGAGATCGGCCGGATATCCGGACGCTTCGTTCTCGGTATTCGTTCTGATCCGATTCGGCGATATGACCGACATTCTTCCCAGCACGAAGCGATAGATGGAATCGTTTAAAGCCTCTCCGTATATTTTCGATATTTCCTTGAAGTCGTTCGTCTCTCTGCTGACGGAAGCGGTGACGGAAATTTTATAATACTGGAGGATATAGGCCTGGATTCGCGAGAGCAGGCGTGACATGGCTTCCCCATCGCGAAGCTTGTCCGGCCTAAGGCCGATCGCCAGCGCCACATGATCCTCGCTCATCTCGCAGCCGGCCGCCATATAGGACGCGGAGAGCATCTCGGTCGAAATATTGAGGACGGCAAATTTGATGAGTTCCTGCTGCTTTACGCTATACGTTTGCCCGAATTCGCGGGCGTCGTCGATTTTGAGGACGCAAACGATCAGATCCTGCTCCAGCACCCACTTTAGATGTTTTTCCTTGCCCAGTTCCGCAATCGCGGATTCGTCCATGGCGTGGCTTTCCTGAAACAGCTTCTTTAACAAATAAACCTTCATGAAATGGCGGTACCGGTTCTTCTCTTTATCCAACAAATCCAACTGCTCCGCGGATTGCTTGTAGACCTCGCCCAGATAGACGAATTCATCCCGGAAGGCCGAGACGTCGGCTTTGCGGCTGTTGACGGGGGCAACGCGTTTGATCAAATTGGATACGGGTCGGTAAATGGTGCCGGACAGCGTTAGGGCGATGAACAGCGTCAGCAATAAGAAGGCGAGCGTCACGCCGATCATGGTCGTTTTTAACGAATTCAAATATTTGTATACCTCGGCCCCGGGCTGCAGCTTCAACAGCGTAACGCCCAGACCTTCGACGCGCACATAGGTGACGAGATCATTTTTGCCGCCTACTTCGCTCTCATAGAAGCCTTCCGGCTGATCTTTGTTTCGCAAGAAGCCGTCTCTTATCGCGTTTCGCAAGCTTTCCGGGCTGTTCTCGTCGTTGATAAACCGCTGCTCTTCGTCAAGAATGAAGACGCGGTCTCCTTTTTTCTTGTCGACCATATTAATCGTTTGAATCTGATCCAGAAACCACTCGGACTTGACGTTGACGATCAAGGCGCCGTCCATGGCGTTCGTTCGGTCCGTATCGTACATGAAATAGGTGAAAACATTCTCAAATCGTTTGTCTATGTTTTCGATTTTTCTCGGAATCACCGTCAGCCTGGGAATGGAGGGAGCCGATTCGATCATTCGCTTTAACGATGGATCCTCGAAAAAAAGAGGCCTGCCTATGTATAAGGTTAAATCCCGGTATCTGTTATAGATGCATATCGAATCGACGTAAGGGTTGGAAGATAAGACGGAGCCGGCCAGCCGATTTATTTGCACGGTCAACTCCGCCATATCGTTGAAATCTTCCTTGCGGTACATGATGGACCGGATGTCGTTATTTTGAAACAAATAGGCGCTTAAATTTTTGATCCCGCTGTCCATTTGCGTAATATTGTACTTGACCTGATACAGAAACTGGCTGTCCGACTCGTATTCCTTCTTCTGCAAGATCGCTCTCGCATTCGAATAGACGACCGCCGAGAAGGCGACGATCGTCAGCATGATGGCGACCGAGATCGACAGGAAGATTTGACTGCGGTACTTTCCCGATGCGAACAGCTTCCCCATCTCCGCACCTCCAGCACGGGACTATTGTTCCGGTCATGTCATGCATTCTTATCCCATGAATCGATGCCATGGCGGCGGACGTCCCCGTGCGTTCGCCGCAGGACAACCCGGATCGGATTGTCCTGCGGCGAAGATGAGCTTCACGGCCCCTAGGATTCAGGCTAGCGCACGTTGCTGCGCGGCGTTTGCTCCATTAAATCGCATTCCTGGACGCTCTTCGTTTTGGTATCGATCAGCAGCGACTTGATTTCATAAGCCCCGAGCGCAATCGGGACAACCAGGCCAAGCGTCGGCAGCCTCAACGTAGTCTGACGGGATCGGCCTGTCGGCTCGAAGAGCCGGATCACGAACGCTTCCGATTTTTCGGCTTTTTTGAAAGCCGCGAGCTGCACCGTCTGGTCCTCCAATACCATGGCCGTCTCGGGCATCGTTCCGTCTCCATGGGGGAAGAACGATAGCGCGTAAGGCCGTTCATGGCGGACCAGCGCTTCGCGATCGACGCGGCCGATCCGTTCTTTGGCCGTACCCGCGTTCAGCCAGAAGGTGTAGCGTCGCTCCCCTTGGTCGGTCCTTGGAGAGAACCGGTCCTGCGGCAGGATCGGCCGATCGAGAATCGGATGCGCGCAGTAACCTGGACTGCGGATCAAGGTGGGCCTCATGACGCCGTCTTTGCTGTCGGATCCGTATATGCCGTCGTTAATCAGCGTCACGGCACGGTCATCGGCTTCGGAGATGAGCGCTGTCCATTTCTGTGACACGGCTTCCGTGCCGTCGGTCGGAAGCGGCTGCACGCCGTATGCCGTTTGGCCCAAATAGCGGGTCTCCGCGGCGTTGAAAGCGGCGGGAACCGAAAGCTTGACCATGCGGTCCTTCTCATTCCAGTACAGGCGGATTTGCACCTCGACTTCCGTGCCGCGTTTCGGCAGCTTATACGTCACGCACACAGCCGACTGCCTGTATTCGAGCAGCGCCTCCACCACGGTGCGAACTTCTCCGGCTTCGACGACTCTTACCGAAAGCAGCGTTTGCGACTTCACGCCGGAGAAAGCCGTGCCGGCATCCGGCGACATCAGCGTGAATCGCCCGACGACAGGTTCGAAGCGGTTCGCATCCATTCGCCACGAATCCTCGTTGTCTTCCACCACGAGCGGCAAAAACGCTTCCGGCTTCAGATAAGAAATTCCGTTTACGACGTAGGCATCCATTAGCCCCGTCTCCAGATTAATGGCCACGTCCAGGTCCGGATTTCGGAAACGAAACACGTTCTCTTCCGTCGTCATCCGAGGCTGCGGTTTATGCGCCAGCGTCTGAATGCGGCAGTCGAACCGATTCATCGACGACGGCGCCAGCTCGGCCTCGAATACCACTCTTTTGCGCCAATCCAAGTTCAGGTTGCTGTACTCTTTCTCCGGTTGCGAGGGCAGCCGTTCTCCTTCCCGGTAAACGACCGGTTGGGAGAACTCTTCCTTCCAGTTCTGGTCCGCCAGCATGAATTCGCAGGCAAACACGCCGCGGACGGGATACGGATGCGGATTGTAAACGAGAATCGGATACTCCCCTTCTGCCGCTTTCTCTTGTCCGGAGGCCAATGCGAAGAAGGCCCGCGCTTTCAGCCTCGATGCGGTTTCCAAACCGTGATCCAGCAGCCGGAGCGCCGCTTCCTCGGCGGGTTCGATCGAGGTACCGGGCAGAATGTCGTGGAATTGTCCCGTCAGCAAATCATGGAACGCCTCGCGAAGCTCCGCCTGAGGATAGTCCATCAGCCCTTGCAGGGCGGCGGCCGACGCCATTTTCTCCGTCATGAACAGCTCGTTCTCGAGCTGCCTGTGTTTCTGCTTGACGCGGATCATGGACGTGTAACAACCGACGAAACGCGGGTTTAAATCGCCGGCATGCACAGGGAGGGAGTCAGCCCGGCCGGCTAGCTCGGCAAAATACCGCTCCGGAGTCGAATGGCGGATCTCCACGTCCTGCGCGGATTCGATCAGCTCGCCGATGCGGTCGAGGTCGAGCCTCGACGGACCGCCGCCGTGGTTTCCCACGCCCCACAGCAGCAGTCCCGGATCCTTGTCCGCATGGCTTTCGATCCAGCGTTCGACTTTCTTGTGCGCTTCCCCCAAGAGCGTATTGTAGCCTTCATGGATCTGATGGACCAGCACCTCGGAGCCGTCGAACCCGACCCATACGAAATCTTGCGCCGGCGCTGCCGTCCGACCTTCAGGCCGCATGAAAATATACGAATCGTACCCGGACTTCGCCATGATCTGCACGAGACCGCGCGAATGCCCGAACGAATCGAAATTGATCGCCGTCGTGGGCGCCGCTTCGAACTTCTCCTGAAAATAGCGGCGTCCAAGCAAAATTTGCCTGACGATCGATTCTCCCGAAGGCATGTTGCAATCCGGCTGCAGGTACCAGCCGCCCATCATGTGCCAACGCCCTTGTCTGACCAGCGCTTGAATGCGCCGGAATAAAGCCGGCTCATATTCCTCTATCCAGCGGTACAGGATCGCTTCGTTATGGTTAAACACGAAGCCTTCGTACTCCTCGCAGAAGTCGGCGGCCGCCCGGAAGGTGGAAATCGCGGCTGCCGCGCCTTCCTCCCATTCCCATTGCCATACCGGATCCAGATGCGCATTGCAAAGCAAGTGAAGTTTCCTCATCTCGATCAAATCGCACCTTTCCCATGAATTAGCGGCTGCTCGAATTTGACAGACACCGCGCAACGATTTTCCGGTCGCCGAAAGCGGAATCGACGCCATATACGGTCACTTTCCTCTTCTCGCCGGGAAGCAGATCGAAATATTCGTCCGAAAGCCGTACATGATCGTCCAGATCAAAATGCACCGCATGCGCGAACGTGTCGGTACTCACCGTAAAATGCGCCTCATCTCCTTGCAGCTCTATGGCGGAGACCGTCAGTTTCGCTTCTCCCGTCCGTAAATTGCGGTACGCGTCCGACCTGAGGATGGCCGGCTGGACTGCAACCGACGACCCGATCGGCCTCACCGCATAAACGCCAAGGCGTTCCTCGTGCCCGTCTTTGGAGAAAGCGAACAGCGTGCTCCGCGAAAAAGGAGGCATTTCGAATTGTACGGATTCGGTATGGCCCGGTTTGCCGTCGAAAGGCACGTATCCGGCTTCCGCGCCGAACCGGATCGTTTCGGGCGTTTCATTGATCCCGACGACTTTCACTCGGTCCCCGTTCTGGCGCAAAATCAGCTTTACGGGAGCAAACGCCCGCTTCACGAAATAATAGGATATTTTGCGTTTCAGGTAATAATCGACGATCGACCAGCCTACCTCGCCCCAGCAATCGTTGAACATCCAGAACAGGCCGCCGGAACAGTGCTCTTTAAACCGCAGCGCCTCGAGCGAATAGCCGTACATGAGTCCCTGGCAGAGGCCGGCATACAGCAAGTATTCGTCGATCGTCAAATGCTCGGCATCCGCGTAATGTTTGGCGATGCCCGCGTTTACGGTTTGTTTCTCGTAGAAATTCGTATGATACTGCCAAATTTCCCCGGCCCGATCCGGTGGGACTTCTCCGTGGTAAGCTTCTATCGACGACTTCCGGCATGGCCCGACATAACCGTATTCCGAAATAAACTTGGCATCCGTGCGGTCGTACTCCTCCGGGGTGATCCGAATTTCCATGTCCGGGTTCATCATGCCTTCCCGCCAATGATGCCGGTCCCCCGCGTCGGTGCCGTTCGGATGCTCTCCGCCGTAGGGGGAGCCGTTCCAATACGGAATGTCCGGGCAATTGCGCCGGACGATGCGCGGAGCCAGCTCGTTGTAGCAGTAGCCTCCGGCGAAAAAAGGCGGCTTCTTGCCGTCCTCCGACCAGATCGCCATGGCCCAGTGGTCTTCGTTGTCCCCGCACCACAACGCTAGCGAAGGATGGTTGCGCAGTCGGCGCGTTTGATGCTCCATTTCCATTTCCGCTTCGCGGCGGAACCACGCCAGATGATCGGGGAACAATCCGCATCCGAACATGAAATCGTGCCAAAGCATAATGCCCATTTCATCGCATTTTTCATAGAAAACGTCCGGCTCGTACAGTCCGCCGCCCCATATCCGCAGCATATTGAAATTGGCTTCTTTTGCCTCGCGGACCAACGCCGTATATTTTTCTTCGGAAACCCGGGCATAGATCGAATCGGCGGGAATCCAATTCGCCCCCTTGCAGAAGGTGCGAACCCCGTTGATCTCAATGGCAAACCATCGTTCGCGTTCGTTGATTTTATCCTCGTCGATCCGAATGGTGCGGATGCCGAAACGAAAGCGCGGGTACTCGATACGATCTTGATCCGTCTCGACGGCAACCCGAATCTTGTACAGGTGCGGAGTCCCCATCCCGTTCGGCCACCAAAGCTTCGCTTCGTCGACGATGCCTTCAAAATCGAGGAAGTTGATGCCGGAACGAACGCTCACTTCCCTCTCAAATGCCAGCACGACGCGCTCCCCATCCATCACTTGAAGGGTCACCGCGGCTTCCGTTGTCGACCACGCGCGTAAGCCTTCCAGTTCCACTTCGAAAGCCACTTCCGCCCGGGTGCCGGCTTTTTTCGTCCACGCCCGCACCCCCCGGACCGCCAATCGATGGAAACCGGTCAGCGTCGCATCGCCCATGATGCCGCACGTAGGCACTCTCGGCCCCCAATCCCAGCCGAAAGCGTATTGCGGTTTTCTGGCGAACGTTCTGCGCTCGTCCCCTCTTCCGTACCTATCGCAATCGATGATGTTGTTTCTCAGGAAAGCGACGTCGTTCTCGCTGAAATGCTCTAGCCCCGAAGTGACCCGCACCAGCAAAACGTTGCTTCCTTCCGTCAACAGCTCCTTAACGTTTTTCGTAAAGGGATGGAAGGCGCTGCGATGATGTCCCAAATGCCTTCCATTCAGAAATATATCCGCTTCGGCATCCAGCGACGCGAGCGACAGCTCTACCGCTTCATGTTTCATCAACGCCCCATCCAAGGTAAATTCGTTCTTGAACCACCACGATTTGCGCTCCATCCATTCGCAGTCGAACGAATTCATGCCTTCCAGCGGTTCTTTGATGAGCCCTGCTTTCAGCAGCGGCATATGAATGTCGCAAGGGAGGTCGGCCGGGAGCCAGTCATCGGTTCTACGCAAAACGTCCGGCGCCTTCTCAGGCCCCCAATGCATCTCCTCGTAACGAACGAGCCAATGTCGAATCAACTTGCGTTGCAACATGCTTGGAAATCTCCCTCGATGATGGATTGGTCAACTTGCGCCAAGCGGTCTTCTGATGACGAGGCGCCTCTCAATAGGCAGCCAGAAGGGCGCAAATCTTGAATTGCTTCCCGGTGCTGTTCGGATCGTGCTCCGCCAGAAAAGTGATTTTCACCTTGTGGGTTCCTTTTTTCAACCCGCTCGCGACAAGTTCGCCAGCCGGATAGCCGCCCCATGAAGCCGGATAATGTCCTTCCAGCACGCTTGGAGGCAGATCGTCCACTTGCACTTCTGCACGGCCCATTTGATTGTTGTTTGACTTTTCGTAAACGATGCCGATATGGACCGCATCGATATCAAAAACGATTGATTGACCGGCTTGATCCGCCACCCAGCCGGGCGAGAATCTCATCGTCTTGCCTTTCGTCCAACCGCTGTTGGACACGGGGGCAATGTCGTCTCCGGTCAATAGCGCGGCATGCGCATAACCCTCCGACGTTTTGGGCTCCGGAAGCGCAACGATGGCATCGTCGGCTGTTCCCCGCTTATCTAGATCCGCGTAGATCTTCTCCAGGCGATCCGTAATGAATTTGGCAGCGAGACGATGTCCAGCATCGTTCGGATGTACTTCATCCGCGAACAATTGCTCCCATCCGATGCGCCCGGCCTTAATCTGCGGCCATACGGCATCCTTAAAGCTGATCATCGGCAAGTCGTAATAGGAACCGATCGCGCCGTGCACCCATTGCAGGTTCGTCCCGTCTTGATGCACCATGAACAGCAGCAGGACGCCCGGCTTGTTGTCGGACTGCAGGATTTTTCGGACTAGCCCTTCGTATTGGTTCATTAACTGAGGGCTATCGGAATCGTTGACGGCATAGTCGATTACGACGAAGTCCGGTTTCGCTTGCAGCAGATCGCGATCTACGCGGTGGACGCCGATATACGAATCCGTCGCTCCGATCCCGGCGTTCACCATTTCGATCGGCGTGTCCGGAAATTTGTCCTTCCACCATTGAAACGTCAGACTCGCGTAACGGTTGGCCTCGGCGCTTGCAGCCGCGCCTTCCGTAATCGAACCGCCGATGAAACCGATCGTGACTTTTTCCTTGCGGCGCGCTTTGCGCATCGCCTTGACAATGCGGGCTTCGTCGCCTGCGTTCACGATGGAACGCTTCGACATCGCATCGTTCGTATCCTGGATATCCACTTGCTCACCTTCCGACTGAATTGCCGCATCCGCGGAGCGGGTCTCGTCTTGCCCCTTGCGGTTTTGCGGCTCATGATTTTCCGTGCATCCGGCGATCAGAATGAGGAGCACGGCAAATATGCCGAGTTTGCGCAGGCGTCCGTTCATAGCTTCACGGACGATCCCGCCATGCCTTCGATATAGTATTTGTTGGCATAGACGAATAGGAGAATGAGAGGGACGGAAGCCATCATATAGCCGGCGAATTGGTTCTGGTAGTTGGAACCGACGAGCGTCGTAAACCGAACCAGCAGTCCTGCCGACACGGTCAGCAAGCTCTCGTCCTTGATCGTCACCATCGGCCACAGGATGTCGTTCCAGGTGTTCATGATGGTCATGATCGCGAGCGTGCCCAGGATGGGAATTGACATGGGCAAACACATCAGCCTGTAAATCTTGAATTCGGTGGCTCCGTCCATGCGGGCCGCTTCGAAGATCTCTTCCGGTATGCCCTCGAAAAAACCCCGCAGCAGAAACGTGCCGAAGATCGGTCCCGAGACGATGATCGGCAATATCAATACCGCGTACGTGTCGAATACGCCAAGCCCCTTGTACAGCATAAAAGTAGGGACAAGCGACAGAACGCCCGGGATCATCATCAACGCGATAACGGCCGTATAAATGAATTCCTTCAGCGGGAACTTCATTCTGGCGAAGGTGAATGCCGACAGGGAAGAAATGATCAAATTGCCCGTCGTGCCGACGAAGGCGACGAAAACCGTGTTGACGATATATCGCCACACCATCGGAAAAACCGTCTTATAATTGCCCCATGCAAGAGGCAACGTCGGGTACCATCGGCTGTATTGAAACCCAAGCTCCGATTTGAAGGAGCCCCAAATCGTCATGCCAAGCGGGTACAGCAGCATAAAGAGCAGCCATACGATAACCAGGTGCAGCAGCGTTCTTCTGAGCGTTATTCTCTTCCACGCCGCGCCGCCGATTGCCATTGTTCTCATCATTGCGCCGTCGGCCCCTCCTTTACGTTTTATTGTTTTTCAAAAATTTATGGGCCGCCAGCGAAAGCGCGAAAATGAAAACGAACATGACGACGCCGATCGCGCTCGCATAACCCATCCGCCCCGACTGGAATGCCATCATGTACAGATGATAGGCCGGCACGTAAGTCGAATAACCCGGACCTCCGTTCGTAATGATGAGTTGAAGCCCGAAATCCTGGATCAATCCGATCAGCCCGGTAATGACGAAGAAACGGATCTGTCCCATGAGCAGCGGCAAATCGATTTTCCAGATTCTGCGGAACACCCCGCATCCGTCGATCACGGACGATTCGATGACCTCGCCCGAGATGGTAAGCAGCCCCGCCATATAGATCAGCACCGCCGTGCCGCCGATCCACGGAAAGCCCATGAAGATCACGCTCGGGATAACCGTATCCGGATTGCCGAGCCAATCGATCACCCGATTGTCCCCGATCGCTCCGACCATGCGCGCCAGGTTCGTGATCAGCCCCTGGCTCGGATCGAATACGAATTTCCAGATCAAAGTTCCCACGACGCCCGGAATGACCATCGGGAGCAGAATCAGCACCCGATACCCGTACTTCAGCCTGCTGCTTTTGACGGCAAAGATCATTTCCGCCATGATGAGCGGTACGATCACGCCGATGAGCAGTCTTGGAATCGTGAGGATGACAAGCGTAGGGATCGAATCGAGAAACACCTGGTCCCGGAAAATTTCCCGGAAGTTCGCCAGTCCGATAAATTCCTCCTTGCCGCTGAGGTTCCAATCGAAGAAAGCATGATACATGCCGCTAACCGGCGGATAATAATTGAATACGACGATCGAAATGAGCAGCGGCAAAAGAAACAGGTACGCTTGCCTTGCTCTCCACGCCTGCTGCAGCAGGCTGCCCGATGAACCGTCTTTTAAGGCTTGTACTCTCGTTCTCAACCGCAACAAGCTCCTTTTTTACTCGTCTCCGAATATATCGTCCATCGTATAATCGCTCTTCTTCCCTGCGGGATCCGGATCGGTCAGCTTCACGTGAACCGAAGTGCGCGCTTCAATCTGGATCAATACGGAATTCGATTGGTCCGAGAATTGGAGCTGAACGTCCTTGGCTTTGCGGATCGCGTTGGCGACATACGGATGGTAAGCGAATACCGCTTCGCCCGCTTCGTCCGTCTTCACCCGGTAGGCTTCGAAGCCGCCTCCGTCGGGCGCAAGCCCGAAGATGTCATGCCCTTCCACGGGAGCGTTGTTCTTCGTTACCTTAACCTTGACGGTCACCGTGCTCTGCCCGTCGGCGACGGCAGGCTGCGGGTCGATCGAGGTAACCTGGACTTTGTACTGCAGCGATCTCCAATAGTCGTAACCGGCCGCCAGTGCCACGATCAGCAGAACGATCAGACTGACCATCATTTTTTTCTTCATTTGTTCCACTCCGCCGCTTCAATTGTAGACGGGTTCGAAATCGACCCGGACTTTCCGTTTCAGCAGATCCATCACTTGATCGAACATCGCTTTCTGGGCATCGTAATCGGTGTACAGGCTTCTCATATCCAGCTTGACGGTTTGCTCCCCGGCGATGCGCGGTTTCAGAAGCTCGCTCTGCGCCAATTGACCGAACGTCCTTCCCCATTCCTTCAAGCGGCCGTCCTTATCGAACAAACCTCCGAATTTACTGATATCCGTTGAAGACGGCGTGTCGTATACCGGCCAAGTCGCCCACGCGGCGCTGTTCCCGATGGAGGCTTCGACCAGCGCCTTGCCCCATGCCGCCTGTTCCTCCTCGCTTCTCACCGCTTCGTTCGTATCGACCGAACCTCCGCCGTACCAGCCGTATTCGCCGATCATGATCGGCTGCTCCGCGTAACCATATCGAAGCCACATCATCATCCGGTTCAGTTCGAGCTCCATATTGCCGGGCGCCGCCCACGGGTCCCTTTTTAACGGATAGTAATGGATGCTCGTAAAGTCGAGGTAGTCCCGCAGCTTGTGCGGATTAAATCCGACGAAGGAGATAGCGGGATCCGCCACGTCCTCGAACGGAATCGGGTTCACCAACCCGATCGTCACGAGGTGGTTGCGGTCGCCGGAGCGGATCGCCTTGACCATCCGCGCGGTCCAATCGGCCGCCAGTTGCTCGCGGAACAGCTGATAGTCATAGAGCTTGCCGTCGTCCTTCTTGTACGATCGGTCCGGCACTTCCACGAATTCGAAATCCTGCACGGACGCCGCGGCTTCCCCCCAAGCTTCCTTGAGCTTTTCCAGCGTGACGTATTTCTTCTTCACCCATTGCCGCCATTTCCGGTCGCTGTCCATATCCCCTCCCCAGCCGATCTGGGGCTCATTGTACAAATCCCAGGCGAAGATCGCCGTCTCGCCCGCATACTTCTCTCCGATGGTGCGCCAAAAATGCTCATAGGCCTCCATGACGTATTCCGAAGCGAAAAGATGGCCGCTGTACCAGGACGGCTGCCCTTCCCAGAAATCGGGACCGGACATCAGCAGCTTGATATGATGCTTATCGGCAAGCGAAATGAGCTTGTCGAACTTCGCGAGCGCTTCCTCCGACACGGTATCGCGAGTCGGCATAAACGACTGCAACGTAAAAAACACCCGGGCGACGTTGACATGGATCGACGCCATCTGCTCGAAATGCTTGTCGACCGTCCGCTCGTCGAACTGCTCCCACAGCTTCGGCGCCCAGCCGGTATGGGGGTCGTAATAATTCGCCCCGAAAGGCACGAAAGCGTTTCCGGTGGAGAGCTCGACAAAACGCCAGTTATCGGCACCTACGCCGATCAACCCGGCAAGGCTTTTATCGGGATTCGCTTTATACATGGCCGCTGCGCTTGCTCCTTTTTTCTCTGGTTGGTCGGTATTCCTCCCGCCGGTCGCCGAATCGCACGAAGCCGACAGGATGGCGACGACGATCATAAGCAGCGTAAATAAAACGATAGAAGGAGACCGCTTCAAACAATGGCGAACATTCAACGAGGATCACAACCGTTCCGGTTATTGATAGAATTATATAGGGACCGCATCAAACCGGACAACGATGTCAAGGGCGCGTTCGTCCCTTGACATCATGGCCTGGTCCGCGAAAGAGATACCGATCAATACCCCTTCTGCCAGCCCTCGGTATTGACCTTGTTATCCTTGATGTAGCTGCTGATGTCTTTCTTTAGGGCAGCGTCGAAATTGCCGTAGAACGTTTTGTCGTCGATCATTCCTTTGAACCACATATCCAGCTGCCGGTTCAAGTCCGCCCTTCCGTTCGTCGTAGGCGCGCTGAGCCAGCTCGTCCCGTCGATGATCGGGAAGCTGTTTTTAAACCAGTCGTTCAATTCGGGAGGAACCTGCGTGCCTTTGACGGCGCCAAGAGCGGAACCTTTCTTCTCCAGCACCATCATCGATACGTTCTCCGGAGCCGTCAGGAATTTCAGAAACTCGACGGCCGCCTGACGGACGCCTTCTCCTCCGTGCGCCTTGATAGACGGCTCGATTATGTTGAACGTATGCTGGGCGGCAGGTTGGTAAGGGCCCTTTTCCGTATATTCGATTTTGGCAGCGAACGGCGAAGTCTTATCCGTAACGGCCGGCGGCGGGAACATGCCGAATTCGAACTTGCGCTGGGTATCGCTGAGCTCCTGCGGCAATCTCCACAGGCCATCCTCGATCATGGCCAGCTTTCCTTTCACCCATTCGTCCTGATAATCGATTTTGGCATACCCTTCGTTCAGCACCTCGGTGTACTTTTTCTTGATCTGGCCCCAGAACTGTTGAACGTTCTCGTTGCTTGCGAAATAGACGCCTTCGTAAGCTGCTCTGATCTGTTCGGGCAAATCGATTTTGCCATCCTTGTTATAGTCCACCCGATCCTTGATCTTCATGGAAAATGCCGGACCTACGCTGAACTGAACATCCCAGTTGTCTACGATGCTAGTTTTATTCCCGGACCAAGGTCCGATCGCATCGTAACCGGCGGCCTTGATTTTCTTCGAAACGTCCATCAGTTCTTCCCAGTCCTTCGGAATATCGACGCCGACCTTCGCGAATATATCCTTGTTGTAGTAGTAAGCAGTCGGGGGCCCCGGAAATACCGTCAACGGAATCGCGACGGCATGTCCGTTGAAATCCTTGAGCGGATCGAACACGTAGGACGGGAACAGGTCCGACCATTTCTCGTTTCCTTCGACATAGCTGTTGGGAGTCTTGAGCGCGTCGTCCATATTCATAAACCAGTTCTTGTCGGCCATCGTCGAACCGAAGGCGAACATAATGTCCGGCGCGGAATCGCTGGCGATCGCCGAAGTCATATATTGAACCAGCTGTTCGGCCGAATTGACGGGTGGGATATTTCGGACCCACTCGATCTTGACGTTCGGATATTTCTCCATGAACGCTTGCGCGATCAGATTCGTGGAAGTGAACACTTGCGGATTTTCGGCTGTCGGCTTGTCGCTGATGGAAGGCGTCAAGTTGTTCAGATCGACGAGCAGCCTGACCGGCTTGCCTTCATTAATGACGATTTTGTCGTCGGGGCTGGCCGATGGAGCAGGTTGGGTCGCCGTCGGCGACGCCGAAGGCGACGGATTGGCGTCGCCGTCTTTATTGCCGCCGCTGCATGCGGTAAAAGAAAAGATCATGGCGAGCGCCAGCGTGGGCATAAAGAATCGCATTTTCCTCATCGTTTCATATCTTCCCTTCTCGTTATTCAACGTTATAGAAAATGGTTGATTGCGCTTTCATAATTCCAGCCTAGGAAAAGCTTGCAACCCTTCGGGAAAACATGTCAAAATAAGATTTGAATCTTCGTCCTTTTTGGGACGAGCTTCAAGAACGGGTGGAAGAAGAAGATCATCAGCTTGCCGGCGAGTGACTTCTATCTTTTCGCCCGTTTTTTTTGCGTGCCACCCCCTGTAAATAGCCTTATCGAGACTGAGCAACCGTTATCGGCTTTCCGGTCCACCACCTCCCTTCATGGCCTCTACGACGGCTTTCCCGCAGGAAGCTCTTTCAATCAGCTTGACCGGCTGGATGATCTTGTGGCAATCGTGCGCCTCGGCCTCGATCCCTTTTACGACAATTTCCGCGGCAATGCGGCCGATTTCGTACGAATTTTGCTCGATGGTCGTCAGAGGAATTTCGATATGCGTCGACAGCTCAATGTTGTCGAAGCCGATGACCGACAGCTCTTCCGGCACTTTGATCCCCAATTCCAGCGCCGCCGATATCGCTTCGACCGCAATGTAATCGTCATCGGTCTGGATCGCCGTCACCCGTTGGTCGATCAGTCTCCGCAGCAATTCTTTCATGAACTGCTTATAATGGGGTTCCATAACCGGTTTGGGCAGCCCGCCGTCGATTCTCCGTTCTCTTAGCCATTCCTCTCGCAAACGCCGTACGCCCATCACGACGATCGCCGGGTCGATCGGTAGCCCGGCCTCCTTCAAAGCGCGGCAGTAACCGAAGTAGCGGTTGCGAATGGACGTGGCGCTTTCGATTCCTTCGGAGCAGATGAACGCGATCCGTTCATGCCCAAGCCGCAGCAAATGCCCGGCAGCCTGATATCCTCCGTCCAGATTGTCCGATACGACGTAACTGATCGGCACGCTCTCGAAATATTTATCGATGGTCACGATCGGGTAACGGGCCATATGCAAATCGTATAACAACTGCAGGTTGTCTCTGTCGGAGAAGGGGTAGAAGATGATCCCTTTGACCCCCTTGGCCACCAAATCCTCGATGACATTCTTCTCGTCCTCCAAATTCATGCCCGTGTCGCGGACGGTCAGGAAGTAGTTTTTATTCTCCAGGTAATTGTTGGCCCCTTGGATATAATCCGATAATTTCCCGACCGTTGCTTCGCAAGGGAGGACAAGCGCGATCATTTCCGGCCTATCGGTCGCTTCCGCCGCGTGCGCGGCTTTGGATGCCGCGCGCTTGGGGGAGACAAAGCTTCCTCCGCCGCGTTTCCTGTAAATCAGTCCTTGGTGCCTGAGCTCCTCAAGCGCCCTCCTGGAAGTAATTCGGCTGACTTCGAACCGCTCGGCCAGCTCGGCTTCCGTTGGCACCTGCTCGTCTTCCGTGAGCTCTCCGCTCTCGATGATGTCGATCAAGTAATTCATGATTTTTCGGTACAAAGGTTCTTTCACCGAATCGGCCATGCGCTATTCCCACCTAATTTGTTATAGTTTTCGTTCGTTAATGTCGCGGTTTCTCCATATTAATGCCGAATTTGTTATATATATTTCATACATTCACCTGCAACTGCTTGTAAGTTGATATAACAATATTAATGAAACCGCTTCAACGTGTCAACCCTCAAAATACGCTGCGAACGGCGCCTCTTCCAGGCAGTCAATCCCTTCGAACCGAATGTCCCTGCATCGGCCCCGCCTGTCGGACAAGTTGTAGATATACACCTCTGTTCATTTTTCCGGCATTCAATAACGGAATAAAACAAAAAGAAGCCTTGAATCACCAGGCTTCCGGAATTTGTATGGTTGAAGAATAAGTCTTGGGTCAGCGAGCCTCCCCTTGACGCAGCTCATTGCAAATAATGCGTCATTCCGATCATCGCCAGCAATCCGAGAATGAAGGAGAAGGTGGACGCCCGCTCGTTGCCGTCGCCGTGACTCTCGGGGATCAGCTCCTTGTACACGACGAACAGCATCGCCCCGGCCGCGAATGCGAGGCCGTAAGGCACGATTCCCGCAAAGCTGCCGGCGAACCCGTAGCCGAGCGCGCAGAAGACGAGCTCCACCAGGCCCGTCATGACCGTCCAACCGAGCGCTTCCCTTCTGCGCATGCCATGCGTGAGGAGGAATAGCGAGATCAGAAAGCCTTCCGGGACGTTCTGCAATCCGATGCTCAAGGCGACGATCGCGCCGAGGCTTTGGTCGTCGCTCCCGTAGCTTACGCCGACCGAAAGCCCTTCGGGCAAATTGTGCAGCGTCATCGCGGCCAGGAACAGGTAGGTGCTTCCGATTCCGCGCTCAGACGGATCCGCGGCATGTCGGGGCTCCTCGTGCGGCACGAAGCGCTCCATCAGCGTCAATATGGCGGTGCCCAGCAGGATCCCCGCCGTCAGCACGTACAGATTGGACAGCTTGAGGGCGGAGGGGATGAGGCCGTACGTGGACGCCGAGACCATGATGCCGGCCGTGAACGCCAGCAGCACATCCCGGCCGCGGTGCGTCACCCGCGTGAACAGCATCGCCGGGAAGGCGCCGATCGCCGTGCTCAGCGAAGCGGCGAGACATCCCGTCAGCAGCATATTCATCCACGCGCCTCCCTTCGATCGGACAAGTTGGTTGTGCCATCTTATGCGGATCGAAGAGAGAAAAGACCGGAATGTCCCGCCGGGGACGCCAAATGAGCCGGCCTAAACCCGCTGCCGCAGCGCTTCGGTCAGCAGCAGCAGGACGAGGCCTTGACCGTACAGCGTCGGGAAGACCGGCACTTCGCCGTAGGCTTCGACGGAGTCCAGCACCGGCGTGCCGCCGGAGACGCCGGCGACCGCGCCGTCCGCGCCGATGCAGTCCAGCACGGCGGACAAAGCCCGCTCGGCATGATCGGCAAGCGCGGCAGGGACGAGCCCCATGGCGGCCGCCTTGAACAGGCCGCAGGCGATGCCGGCGGAGCCCGACGTCTCCGCATAGTAGCCGGGCCGATCGAGCACGGTCGGCCACAGGCCCCCGTCGCTCTGCCTCGCCGCCAGCGCCTCCGCCAACCGGAGATACCGCCGCTTGATCTCCCGAAGCGTCTCTGCGTCCCCGGCCAGTCCCTCGACCTCCTCCAGGATCATCGGAATCCCGACGGCGTTCCAGGCGTTCGCCCGGTTCCACTTGGCGGCCGACATCCAGTCCCCGGCTTCGCAGTTCCGACCGTGATAGAGCAAGCCGCTCTCCTCGTCCTGCAGCGCTTGGAGATGGAGCAGCGCCTGTCGCAGCGCCTCGTCGGCCATGCGCCCGTTCGCCAGCAACCGCGCGGTGCGGGCCAGGAACAGGACGGCCATGAAGACGGTATCCGCCCAGATCTGCTCGCTGAACGAAGCCTGCTCCGTGACGGTATGCTCGTAGGCGCCGCTGCGCGTACGCGGCGCTTCGTCCATCAGCCACCGCGCGATCGCTTCGGCCCTCTCCGCGTAGTACCGCTCGCCCGTCTCCCGATACAGCCGGGGGAAGACGGCGAACGGCGCGATCGCGTTGATCACCTTCACCGTCTCGGACTGCCCGAGATTCCGTCTCGTCCAAGTCTCCACGTCTCGCAGCACTTCCCCGCGGGCAGACGGCTCCCCGTAAGCTTCCGCCGCGATGAGGCCGACGCCCGGATTCCAGTCCCAACGGTCGATATTCATCGCCCAGTCGGCCCATTTATGGTCGCCCCATTCCTCGGGCTTGCTGTGCATCATGTACCGGTACACGCGGCTTGCCGCTTCCTCCAGCCGCTTCTCGTTCTCTTTCATCTTCTGGCTCTCTCCTTTTCTCTTCGGACGGTGCTAGAGATATTCATTGCGGTATTCGGTCGGCGTCAGGCCGAACTGTTTTTTGAACGTCTCGCGGAAATAGTCCTGGTCGGTGTAGCCGATCCGATCGCAAATCTCGTATATGCGGATGGCGGGGTCCTTCAGCAGCCGCGCCGCTTCCTCCAGGCGCAGCCGGACGATCAATTGGTTGATCGTCATCCCCGTCACCTCCTTCACGAGCGAATTCAAATATTTGTCGCTGAGCCCGACCGAGGCGGCCACCTCGGACAGCGCCAGCTCCTTGCGCGCATAGGCTTCCTTCAAATATCGGAGCGCTTGCTCGACGAGCTTCTTCTTCTTGAAATCGCCGGGACCCGCGCCCGCGGACAGCGTCTCCGTCAAGCGCGGCAGCTCCTCCCGCAGCCGCTGCGCCGCGTCGGCGCTGCCTTGTCTAGCGGCCCGCTCTTCGCGCAGCTCGCGGACGACTTGCTCGAATACGCGGACGATCTCGCCCGGATCGATCGGCTTCAGGATATATTCCTGAACCTGCAGCTTGATCGCCTGCCGGGCATGCTCGAATTCGTTCAGGCCGGACAGGATGATGCACCGGATGTCCGGCTTGCGGGCCTTGAACGCCTCGATCAGCTGGAGGCCGTTCATCTTCGGCATGCCGATATCGGTGAGCAGCAGATCCGGCGCTTCGCGATCGAGCCAAGCCAGCGCTTCTTCCCCGTTCTCGGCGGCGCCGATCAGCGCGATCCCGAGCCGCTCCCACGGGATGGAGCGCGCCAGCGTCTCCCTCACGGTCTTCACGTCCTCCGCGATCAGCAGCTTGAACATCAGGCTTCCGCTCCTTTCTCCCTTTGGGAACGATTCGTTTGGTACGGCAGGACGGCTTCGACGCAGGCGCCCGCGTCCGTCTGCACATAGCGCAGGCCGTACGCTTCCCCGCAGTGCAGTTGAATCCGCCGGTGCACGTTCATCGTGCCGTAGCCCGAACCCCCGCCCTCCGCCGCGCCCCCGGCCGGTTCCGGTTCGCCTGCGGATGCTCCCGGTCCGCCTGCGGGCGGATGCCGGAGCGCGCGGTTCATCGCCTCCGCGTCGCAGCCCCGGCCGTTGTCGGCCACGCGCAGCACGAGCGACTCGCCGTCGACGCGGGCCGAGATCGCGATCCGGCAGTCGTCCGTCCGGCCGGCGAAGCCGTGGACGATGGCGTTCTCCGCCAGCGGCTGCAAGCAGAAGTGCGGGATCTGAACGGCCAGGAGATCTTCAGGAACCTGGATGTCCACGCGCAGGTCCTCCATCATCATCCGCTGAATATGCAGATACGCTTCGACCTGCTTGATCTCGCCCGCCAGCGAGATCCAGGTCTGCCCCCGGTTCAGGCCGTACCGGAACACGTTGGCCAACGACCGCACGATCGCGCCCGTCTCCTCATCTCCCGAGAGGATCGCCCGGCAATTGATCAAGTCCAGCGTGTTGTACAGGAAATGCGGGTTGATCTGCGCGTTCAACAGCTCCAGCTGGAGCTGGCGGCGCTCGATCTCTTCGGCGAACGACTTCTCGATCAGCCCGTGCAAGGTGACGAGCATGGAGGCGAACTTCTGGTTCAGCGCGTCCACCTCGTAGATGCCGGAATGCGGCGCCGGCAGCGGCTCCTCGAAGGCCAGCACTTCCGGACGCTGAACGGCGCCGACCAGACGCGTGATCGGCACGGTGACCCGGACGACGATTCGGCGGAGCCAGTAACCGGCGATCAACAGCGCGGCCGCGGCCGTGACGGCGCCGATGGCCGAGATGGCCCACGTATACCGGTTGAAGTGGCTCTCCGGCACGACCGTCAGCAGCTTCCAGCCGTTGTCCATCGTCTCCTGCATCACGCGATGGCTCTCTCCGTCGATCCGCGCCACGAACGAGCCTCCGGCGCCCGCCGCCGCGCGGACGTAAGGTAGCTCGCCGACCGGCTCCAGGAATCGGTAGCGTTCGCTGAAGATGACCCGGCCGGCTTCGTCCATCAGCAGATGATATCCCTGCTTCAGCGCGGCGTTGTCGAAGGCGCTCCGAATGCTGCCGGTATCCGCCCCGATGATGACCGTGCCGATGGCCCGGCCGTCCTTGATGCTCGTCTTGCGCGTCGCCGAGTAGATCATCGCGGCGCTCGCGCGTCCCGCCTTTTGCCCCCACCAGGCGTTCTGCCGCTCCCCGCCGCTCAATGCCTTGTACCACGGCTGATCCTTCAGGTCGTCGTCCTTGTAGATGCCCGTGACCGGATCGTAATGATCGGTGGCGAGCGCATAGAGCCCGCTTCCCGGTCCCAGCGCGACGGATACCGCGTAGGATTGCTGGACGACGCTGCCGGAGCCCGAATCGTTCAGGAGCGACAGCAGAGACAGGTTCTCCAGATTGGCCTGCAGCGCGAAAAAGTCTTCGACCGCTTCGAACGGCGCCGGATGGTCGCTCTCCAGCAGGTTCTCGATCGACTGATTCGTCAGCAGGAAGGCCGCCATGTTGTTCATCGTATCGAACTGGTACTCCAGGTTCCGGCGGACGAACGACGTCGACTGTTCGGCCAACTGCCGGGTGTGGTCGTTCTGCACCCGAATGAGGATGTAACTCGCCGACACGGCGAACAGCGCGATGAACGTCACGATCAGCGCATAGATTGGGAGACTGAGCCGGTGCATCAGACTCGACTGGCGATGGCGTTTCTCTCGGTTGGCGGCCATGGTCTCCCTCCCCTCCTCGACTGTCGCCGGATTCCGAACCCGCCGTTCGCGGGAGATCCGTTTTCCCTACAAGTCTATGGCCGCTGCAAATATTCGATATCTTGACGCAAGCTTGCCGCGAAGGCGGCAGCGATCTTTTTGCCGCTCTGCGCTTGAATCTCCTGCAGCAGCGGCTGGTAGTTCGTTTTCTTGCCTTCCGCCGCATCCTTCTGGATCTTCTTGGCCATGGCCAAGAGGCTTTGCCATACGTCCTTCTCCTTGATCCAGCCCTGCGCGTAACCGTAATTCAGCATGTCGTCCAGCTCTTCGACGTCGAAGGTGACACGCAGCGTCGCTTCGAACGTCGACCGATTGCCGGCCTTATCCGTAGCTTCGGCGGACAGCGGATGATCCCCTGCTGCCAGGGACAACGGAGCGACGGCGTAGCCGCCCGGGATCGGACGGCCGTTCAAGGTGAAGACCGCGCTCGCGACTCCGCTCAGCGCATCTTGGACTTCGAAGGTCAACTTCCCCCGTCCCAGCCTGGATAGGGTCGCCGGACCGGTATAGCGAATCGTCGGCGCGGTGCCGTCCACCGTCACGGCGGCCGCCGCGCGGAACCTCCCGCCCGCCGCCGTCGCGGTCAGCTCGGCCTTGCCTTCGGCTCCCGCCCGGAAGCGCCCGTCGCCGGACTGTTGGACGACCCGCTCGTCGCTGCTCGACCAAGTCACGCTGCGATCGGCGGCATCCGCGGGCGCAACGGTCGCCGTGACGGCCGCTTCCTCGCCGGGGCGAAGGAGGAGCTTCTCCGGCGCGACGGCGATGCCCGTCACCGCGACGGGCGGATCGATGAACCGGAACGCGTCGTACTGCGACGTATTCTTGGCGTCGGCCGTGCCGGGCGTCCATTGGATGAAGTCGTCCCGGCCGTTCTGGAGATCCGCGTCGTTGACGGCCACGTTCAAGCCGATTCGGCCGCCTGCCGCGGGCCGAAGATCCTTGACGTACGCGGAGGGAATCAACAGCTCGTAGATCGTCCGGTGCGCCGCCTCGTCGCGGACGGCGGCGAACGGGACCTGCCCGCTGACTTCGCCGTTCGGATTGGGCGCCGTCGCTTGGAAGATCTGCACGAGCTTCGCCCCCGTATCCGTGAGGGCGAAGCCCCACTCGACGTCATCCGGCCCGTAGGGCGACTCCCGGTTCAGCAGCGGATCTAGGCTGATCTGGATCGAGTCGTTCTTCCACAGATTCGCCGCGTTCTCGGACTGCTTGTGAATGTCGTCCTGAACCGAAACCGCCATATACAAGCCGTTCTCCGACCATTTGGCGTAAGCCGTCGCTTCCAGATTGTCCGGATCGTGGTACCCGCTCGCCTGCTGGAACTTGCTGCGCAGATGGAACGGATACGCGTCCTGCCAATCGGACAAGTCCGCGTCGACCGTCACGCCGCGCGCGCGCTGCACCAGATTGAAGTCGAGCGGCATCGCCGCGTCGCGGAAGATCGTCTTGCCGCCGGCCGCCTCTTCGATACGGAGATCGACGGGATATTCGTTGAACGGCGTGGCGGCATGATCCGTCCACTGGAAGTCCAGACGCAGCTTGTCGCCCTTCTTCAGCGCGCTGAAGGCGTTCGTCGTCACCGGCGCCAGCAGGGCGCCGTCCGGACCGCGCATCGTCACGGTGCCCGACTTGTCGGCGGTGGACGTGCCCGTAAGCTCCACGGTGACGACGTTCAGCTCTCCGATCGCCTGTTGAACGGGCAGCAGCCGGGCGCCGATGCCGTCCTCCACCGTCAATTGGGCTTTGACGGTATCGATGACGGCGCCGCCGTAGCGGATCTCGAACGCGATCTCGTATTTCCCTTTACCCGCGTCGTCCGGTACGAGCACCGAGTAAGGCAGGTCAAGCGAGCCGTGCGCGGGAACGGTCACCGCCTCGGCTTCCGGTGCCGTCTGCGTCGCCGACCAGCCTTCCGGCAGCTTCAGCACGGCCTCGACTTGCCGGGACGCGTCGGTATCGTTGACCAGCGAGAGCGTATAGGCTTGGGTGTGCCCGGCCTCGCCGTTGGCCTGGATCGGCGTGACGCCGGCCCGGACGCCGATGAAGCGGATCGGCTCGGAACCGACGATCGCCTGCGCGGCTCCTGCGAATTCTCGCGCCAGCAAGTTGTAGGCGTAGCTCTCCGCATAGGCGCCGCGCGCATGGGCGGCTTCCGCCAACCGGCCGTACCGGTTCATCCGGAGCACCGCCGCGGCGGAGACGGGCAGGATGCCGGCGTCGCCCTGCTTGGCCGCGAAAGCCGCTTCCGCCGCCTGCGTCGCCGCTCCGTAATCCAGAACGTTCGGTGCAGCGCCGCGCCGGGCGGCGGCCAGCGAGACGGAGGCGCGCTCGGCCAGATTGTAGACGGCCTCCATCGCCACGTTGCCGGGCGCGCGGGCGATCGAGCCGTTCGCGATCTGTCCGGCCAGCGCAATCATGAGCCCGTAGCCGTTCTTTATCCCCTGCTCGAGTCCGGCCGCTCCCGCCGGATCGCCGGCAGCCGTCTTCAGCGCGGAGACGATCCGCTCAAGCTCCGCCAGATCGCCGTCGACGACGGTCCCGTTGCCCCCCGCGCGCAGCTTCTCCAGCTTGGCGGAGACCTCGCCGCCCTTGGCCACAAGCAACTGGGCCGCGGCTTGTCGGACGAAGTCGGCCGGCACGCCGGTCAAGTAGACGGGGGCGCTCCCGACGGTCAGCGGCGTTACGCCGTTCGCCGAAGCGAGCGGCAGCGGGACGCCGTTGATATCCTTGGCCGTCACGCCCGCCGCGTCGAACGGCAGCGAGATGACCCCGGTCGCCGGCTTGACGGCCGGATCGTCCTTGGCGTCGACCTTCCGCCAGGCGACGACGACAGGCTCGCCGTCGTTCAGGAATACCTGCACCGATACGTCCGGATCTCCCGCATCCCAGGTGCCGGAGTACCTCGCGCGATCCAGCTCCGTCATGAGCTGGTTCACGGCCGCGTAGGCCAGCTTGGGCCGTCCGTCGTTGTCCGTGATGCCCCAGAAGATGTCGTAGTAACGATCGTCCGTGCCGTCGTTTTTATAGTTGTAATATTCGTAGGCTTTGACCTGATCCATCGTCATGTAGTTCAGGAACGCGCGGACGATATAGTCCCGCTGCGTCTCCTCCGAGACGGAAGGATAACCGGCCTTCGCCGTCGGCCAGCCGCCCTCCGTCAAATAGTAGTCCTTCCAGCCCCCGTAGGCGTCGACCAGATCCTTGACGCCGCCGATCAGATTCGCGAGATGGTCGTCCGGCATCGAATTGTAGACGTAGGGATGGAACGAATAGGCATCGGCATAATCGTATGAGCCGAGCGCCAGCTCCTTCGGCAGCACGCTGAGCACGCTGGAGGTATGATCGCCGGCCAGCAGCATCGCATTCGGGTCCGCCTTTTTCATATTCAGATAGGCGACCTTCTGGAGCTGCACGAACTCCTCCGGGATGTACGGCTTGGAGAAGATCTCCGGCTCGTTGGGCATCTCCCACTGCCGGATCTTCCCCTTGTACCGGTCGACCGTCCGGTAGACGAAGTCTCCCATTGCCTGCAGGGCGGCGGTCGTATTCGCGATACCGCTCTGGTAGTACGCGTTCTTGTCGATGCCGAGCACGGTGATCTGGTTGAACCCGTAGCCGTAGAGCTTGTTCAGCAGGGCATCCGAGTCCCGATAATCGTAGATCTTGGCGCCGGAGGCATCCTTCGCGTTCCGGTCCACCGCCTCCCAGACGATGCCGGACCGGTGATGCCGCGCGCCCAGCTTGCGGGCGCCGTCGATGATGTCGTCCTTCCAGTTCAGCGCGTAGTGCGTGTTCAGGCCGAAGACGCTCTCGTTGTCGAGATCGGGCGCCCGGACCGGCGCGGCGCGGTTCGCGATCGCGATGCGCATAACCTTCGACAGACCGGGCTCCGCGACGTCGTCGACCGTGAAGTCCGCCGACACTTCGTACGTCCCGATCGCGCTCAGTCCGGGGGCGAAGGATAGCGTATCGGCGATTCGCTCATCCGCCCCAAGCGCGTACGTCTTGCTGCCGGAGACGACGAGCGACTTGTCCCCGTCCGCCCGGCGGACGGCGTAGTCGATCCGGAAATCGTGCGCCGCCGCGCCGGCGTCCAGCGCCAAGCGCAGACCGGGCGCGTCCTCCGGCGTATAGATGCCCGTGTAGTTGCCGGACGGCTGCAGATCGACCACGTAGGGCAGCGCGATCGGCGCAATCTCGAAGTCGTCGACCATCAGGTCGATGCCGCCGACCACGTTCCATTGGAAATAGCCCTTGGTCAGCGCCAGCGGATCGGAGTCCTCGCCGCTTGCCGTCTCGATGCCGTCGATGAACAGTTGGTGCTTGATGCCGCTCACGCGCAGCTCGTAAGTATGCCAATCTCCTAGCAGCGACTGCACGTAATTGGCGATGTAGTAATTGCCGCCCAGCGTCGTCTTGCGCATGAGGAAATACTTCGAATTGTGGGTCGCCCACTCCATGGCGTTGTTGTTCGCGTCGTCCGTCGCGCGGTACCGCAGCCGCCAAGTGTTCTGAACCGCGTCGCTCGTGCGCTCGTACTTTGCCTTGAACTTCACGATGAAGTTGTCCGCGTTCTGGTACATGGGCAGGTTCAGCTTGGCGCTGCCAGACCCGTTCAGGCGCAGCACCTGATTGCCGTCCGGAAGCTTCGCGATCCGGGCGCTCCCCCCCGTCGTCCAGCCGGCCGGCGCACCGTTCGGCGCGTCCGCTTCGAAGTCGTTCGAATACGGCAGGAGCGCGCCGATCGGCACGACGATCTCGCCCGTCGCCGGGTACCGCGCCGTCCGTCCCGCGTCATCCCGCACGGCGATGAAGTAGCGGATCGATCCGGCGCGGTTCGTGCCCGGGATCACGGCCGAATAGGTGGCGCTCCCGACGGAGGCGGCCTGCAGCGCCTGCGTCGGTATCTGATCGCCATAACCGTAATAGACGCTGGCCACGACCGAGGAAGCGCCTTCATCCGCAACCGTGAAAAGGACGGGCAGGTCCGTATAGTACGGCACCTCCGCCGCCGGCGTATGCTGAATGGCCAAAGCGCCCGCCGGCCCGGAGATTTTCCGCACCTCTACTTGATCGAAGGTAGCCGACACCGCCGGCCCGACGCTCTTCAGGGCGAAGCCGACGCCGCCCGCCACGAGCGACGCATCGGCGAAGGCGGCGACCCGGACCCCGTCGACGTCGAGCGCGAAATTGCTCCCTTGCGCCTCGATCCGGTATTGATGGGCATCCGTCAACCGGAAGCCGGGCAGCGCCGAGGCGATGTCGACGGTCGACCCGACCTGCACGCTGGCCGCGGCGTTCGGATATTTCCACAATTCGACCCGGCTCGTATTTTTGAACTCGAGAAAATAATAGCTGGTGCCGGAGCTGTAGCGGAATAGCGCCCGGAAGCGGTCGCCTTGCGCAAGGAAGGAGAAGCTGTAGTCCGCGTTGCTATAGGCGAACTTCGACGCCTTCACGACCGCGCGCTGCGGGGACGTCTCGGCCGTCGCGCCCGACAGCGCCGCCTCCGTCCCGCTCCCCTGGACCTGCCAGGCCGCGCTGCCGAACGTGTCCCAGTTGACGAGACCGCCTTCGAAGCCGTCCGCGAAGAGAAGGTCCGACGGCGATGCCTGCGCTTGCGGACTTTCCTGTGTTTGCAGACCTTCCGGCGTTTGCAGACCTTCCGGCGCTTGCGGATCTTCCTGCGCTTGCGGATCTTCCTGCGGTTGCGGATCTTCCTGCGCTTGCAGACCCCCAGTCGTTTGCTGGCCGGCCGAAGTTTGCTTCACGATCGGAGCTTCCTGGACTTCCGGAGCTTGCTGCGCTGCCGCCGCGAGCGGATAGCCTTGCAGCATCAGTGCCGTTGCGAGGAGCAGAACTAGCATTTTGAACCGCTTGCCCATTTCGGAATCGCCTCCGCAAATGGCAAAGCAGCCCCCGCCGATCCGGGGCTGCCGGAATCTGCGGGTGGCCGTCCTGCCAAGCTTATTTACTTGCCGGCTTTCTTTTGGAACGACTCTTCCAGCTCTTTCAAGATCTGATCGCCGCCCTGGGACTTCCACTTGGTCACGAAGTCGTCGAACTTCTTGATGTCGGCGCCCATGATGATCTGCGTGAAGACCGAATCCCGCATCGTGTTCAGCTCGACGAGCTTGGCGATCTTCGTCGGCGAATCCAGGTAATTGGAAGCGTCCGTGATCTGATACTTGTTGTTGATCGCGACGTCGAGCGACTGCGAGAACCGCAGCGGGAGCGATTCGAGATAGCGCGGCCAGCCCTTCAGGCCCGGCGCGAACAGATAGCTCTGCGTGCCGCGGAAGTTGCCGTTCTTGTCCTGCTGCGTCTGAGGATCGACCAGGTCGGTGACGGTCTTCAGCTTGCCGTCCACGATATTGTAGTCTTCGCCTTCGATGCCCCAGACGGTCAGCATCTGATTCTCGGGCGAGAGCGAATCCTCGATGATCGACAATACTTTCTTCGGATCCTTCGTCTTCGTGCTGATCGCGTTCATCTGGGAGAACGGAGCGCCCATCGGCGCGACCGCGGTGCCGTCCTTGCCGACCAGCGAACCGAGCAGCGTCAAATACTTGAAGGGCTCTTCGGCTTGGTTCGGCAGCTTGCCGTCCGCCGCCAGCTTGCCGCTCTTGATCAGCTCGTTCGTCTCTACCTGCGTGTCGTAGTCGTTGGCGGTCGACCACCAGCCCATCCACGAGAACAGCTTGCCGCTATAGAGCTTCGCGCGAAGCTGCTCTTCCTTGATCGTCGCGAACTCCTTGTCGATCAGGCCTTCCCCGTACATCTTCTGCAGGAACAGCAGCGCCTCTCTCATGCGCGGATCGATGTCGAAGTTGCTGAACTTGCCGTCCTGCTCCGTGAAGAAGCCGGGCGTGACGCCGAACGCGCCGAAGACGTTGTCGAAGGAGTTGTTCGCGTACTTCGTCTGGCCGATCTGCGCCGTATAGCCGCCGAGCGGAATGACGTCCGGCTTCGCCGCCTTGATCTTCTTCAGCAGCTCGTAGTATTCGTCGAGCGTCTTCGGCGCTTCTGCGCCGACCGACGACATATAGTCCTTGCGCAGCACGAGATTCCAGCGGTATCCGGCGCCCGGGCCCCCTTGGTAGGGAATGCCGTAGATCTTGCCGTTCACCTTCGCCTGCTCGAACACTTCAGGCGGCACTTCCTTCATGATGTTCGGCGTGTCCTTCTCGTTGACGAGATCGGTCAAGTCGACGAAGGCGCCTTGCTGCGCGTACTTCTGGAAGTCGTCGGCGAAGTCGATTCTCGCCACGTCCGGAATGTCGTTGCTGGACATTTTCAGGTTCAGCTTGGTCTTGTACTGCTGGACGTCCACCATCTCGGGGACGATCTGGATGCCGAGCTTCTTCTCGATCGCCTGCTTGACGACGTCCTTCGTCGGGTCGTACGGCAGGGAGATATCCTGCGCCTTCAGCCATTTGAGCGTATACGGCTGCGCATCCGACGCCGACGGAGAAGCCGATGCAGATGCCGATGCCGAAGACGAGCCTTCCGGCGACGGAGAGGACGAACCTCCCGCTTCCTCTTTGTTGCCGTTGCCGCATCCCGCCAGCGTAAGCGTGCCGACGAGCAGCACCGATAATGCGCCGTACCCCCAGCTTTTGAATCCTTTTGTCATGTCTCGCAATCCCCCTAAGATTGTGTTCCTATCCTTTAACCGAGCCGATCATCATGCCCTGTTCGAAATACTTTTGGATGAACGGGTAGAGGATCAGCATGGGCAAAGCCACGATGACGATGGCAGCCATCTGGATGCCGATCGTGGGCGGAGGCGTCCGCCCCGCCGCTTCTAGCAGCTCCGGCGGCAAGCTGGAGCTCGCGACGATGGTGCGCAGGACGAGCTGGACCGGCGCTTTGTGCCAATCCGTCACGTACAGCAAGGCGTTGAAGAAGTCGTTCCAGTACGTCACCATGTAGAGCAGGCCGACCGAAGCGATCGCCGGCATCGAGATGGGGATGACGATCGAGCGGAGAATCCGCAGCTCGGACGCGCCGTCGATGGCGGCTGACTCCCGCAGACTCTCGGGGATGCCTTCGAAGAACGTCTTCATGATGATCATGTTGAACGCGCTGAAGGCCATGACCAGAATGAGGACGTAATCGGTATTCAGCAGCCCCAGCTGCTTGATCGTGATATAAGTCGGAATCATGCCGCCCTTGAACAGCATGGTGAACACGAAGATCAGCAGCAGGAACCGCCGGCCGGGCAATCTCTTCTCCGCGAGGGCGTAGGCCGCCATCGCGGTGAGGAGCAGCGCCAGCAGGACGCCTCCCGCCGTGTTGCGGAGCGTAACGCCGTAAGCGCCGTAGATCAGCGAGCCCTTCTTCAGCAGGTAGGCATAATAATCGAAGCTGAAGGAGGTCGGGAACAGCACCATGCCGTTCTTGGCGCTGAAGACGGAGTACGGCGTGACCGATACGCTGATCACATACCAGAACGGGATGACGATCACGACGGTCAGGAGGGTCAGCAGAATGTAGTTGGCGGCGCCGAACGCCTTCTCGCCTCTCGTTAGCTTCATGGATCCGGTTCCCCCTTGTCAGAAAATGCCCGAATCATTGATCCGTTTGGCGAGATGGTTGGCGAGCAGCACCATGGCGAAGCCGATGATCCCTTTGATGACGTCGGCGGCCGCCGCCAGGCTAAGACTGAATTGCTCGATCCCGATCCGATAGATATAGGTGTCGAGGATATCCCCCACTTCGAATACCATCGGGTTGTACAGGTTGATGACTTGATCGAGGCCCGCGCTCATGAGATAGCCGACTCTCAGAATGAAGATGACGATGATGGTGCTGGTGATGCCCGGCAGCGTCACGTGGCGGATTCTACGCAGCCGCGATGCCCCGTCCACGATCGCCGCTTCGTACACTTCCGGATTCAGTCCGGCGATGGCGGCCATATAGATGATGGCGGCCCAGCCCATCTCCTTCATCGCGTCGGTCACGACCAGGATCGTCCGGAAGTAGGCAGGCTCGACGAGCAGGTACGCCGGCTTGCCGCCGAACCATTCGATGACCTTGTTCACGATGCCGGTCTCCGGGGAGAGCAGCAGCGCGATGATCCCGCCGTACACGACCCAGGATACGAATCTCGGCAGATAGACGGCGGTCTGCAGCGTCTTCTTGAACCAGACGACCCGAATCTCGTTCAATGCAAGCGCTAACAGGATCGGGCAGAGAAAACCGCTGATGAGCTTGTACAGGCTGATGATCAGCGTGTTCTTGAAGGCGTTCACGAACATCTCCGACTCGAATAGCGTGCGGAAGTACGTCAGTCCCGCCCAATGGCTGCCGGAGAACCCTTGAATGACGTTATAGTCCATGAACGCGATGCTGATCCCGTAGAGCGGGAGATAATCGAACAGGATCACCCAGGCCAGCGCGGGAAGCAGCATCGCGTACAGCCACTTGTATTTCCATACCCTCCTTAGCTGCCGGCTGAGCGGCTGTTCTCGTTGTTCGGCCCTGCTGACAGTAACGAGTTCCATCTGTCCTCCTCCGATTCTTCTCTCTAGCTTTCTTGTAAGTGCTTACAGGTATTAGATTAACGGAAGCCCGAGCGTCCGAAAACCGGAGGGAAGGACGATATTACCCGGTAAAAGTCGCATGCCGGCCTTGGCGTCTAAAGGAGATAAAGCGCTCGGAACGGTGCGTTCGTTCGGAATGGCACTTTCGATCGAAAGGCACGGTTGCTCGATAAGACTCATTCGTTCGTTAAGGCTCGATTGTTCGATAAAGCTCATTCGTTCGATTAGGCTCATTCGTTCGGAATAGCTCAATTAAACGGGTTAACGCCTCGTCTCGAGCAGGGTTTTGGCCTGAGATAACCGTCGAAACGGGTTAACGCCTCGTCTTGAGCAGGGGTTTGGCCCGAGATAACCGTCAAAACGGGTTAACGCCTCGCCTCGCTCATTCGTTCTATGGCTCGATGGTTCGGAACGACGCGATCGTTCAGGAAGGGACCGGCGCGTCGCCGATCCCTTCCGAAAGTAGAGCGGACGTCAGTTCAGCGGCCTGACCGTCACCTGGTCGACGCTCATCGTCACCGCCGTCCCCGCGCTCTTCAACGCGAAGCCGATGCCCCCTGCAGAGAGGGAAGCGTCCGTGAAGACAGCGACGGGCGTGCCGTCCAAGATCAGCTTGAAGGTATTGCCGTTGACCTCTACTTCATAGGCATGCCAATCCGCCAGAGAGAATCCGGGCAAGACGGCGCCGATATCGACCGGCGTCCCGACCTGGACGCTCGCGGATGAATTCGGATATTTCCACAGCTCCGCGACGTGCCCGTTCTTGAACTCCAGGAAGTAATAGCTGGTGCTCGAAGCGTACCGGAACATCGCGCGGAAGCGGTCTCCCTTGGCGTTGAACGCCAGCTTGTAATTCTGCGTCTCATAGGGCAGTTGGGACGGCTTGACGACCGCGCGCTGCGGGAACGTCTGCGTCGTGGTGCCGGTCAGCGCGGCCGAAGCTCCGCTGCCTTGGACCTGCCAGTCCGTGCTGCCGAACAGATCCCACTTCGCGAGCCCCCCGTCGAAGCCGTCCGCGAACAGCGGCTCGGCCTCCGCCGGTCCCTGGGAGATCGTCCAATTCGCGAAGTTGTAGGTCAGCCGCTCCGCGCCCAGCGTCGCCGTGAAGGTGCTGCCGTTCGGGTCCTGCCGCAGCCAAGGCGTGTCGAACAGCTTGAACGCGTTGTAGTCGATCGGCGTACCGTTGATTTTGTGCGTGCCCGCATACGCCGCCGCGGCCTCGTCGAAAGTGATGTCCATCGTGTCCCCGCGCAGGCTGCGGTAGATCAGGCGCGGGTTGGTTTCGTCGATATGGCTCGCGTCGACCGTCGTATTCGCGAGCACGGCGCTCTTGAAGCCGGCGAAGTCGGCGTATTCCGAAGCGTCGGCTGTCTCCAGCACCCAGCCGTTCTTGTCGGCCTGGCTGCGGAGGATGTCGTAGCTGTACAGCAATTGCGCCGTCGGATGCAGCTGCGCCGTCGTCTTCACTTTGTTCGCCGGGTCGGTTGACGTCTGATGGTACCAGGCGTAAGGCTTGATCATCTTGAACGCGAAGTACATCGTCCCGGTATCGGCGAACACCCATCCCGACTGTTCCTGCCGGGCGACGATCGAGCCCGTGTCCGGGAACATCGCGTTCAAATAATTGGACGTCGGGCTGTTCAACAGCTTGTAGACGCCCACGGCCGCCGGGCCGTCCTGCATGATCCGCTGGTTGGCGGGCTGGCTGTAGTTTCCGATCGGACTGTTGCCTTGATCCGCCGACAGCCGGAACAGCGGATTCGGCGCGTCGGAGTGCCAGCGAAGGACGATCGGCAGATCCTCGATCCAGTTGTCCACGCGGCTGTACTGCACCTCGGTCGCCAGCCCCCACGCCGGCTTTACGTACGCTTGCCGGTAGATCTTCATGCCGCGTCCGCTCGAATTCTGCAGGTTCGTCTTGCGGGACGCGTAGTCCTTGGCTGCGTTCTGCCCGATCTGGATCGCCATCGCGGGCGGCTCGTAGGTCATGCCACGATAGACGACGAGTCCCAGGTATTCCAGGAAAGGCCGGTACATCGAAGGCGCCGTGCTGTCCGACTCGCCCACGGCCTGCTGCGCGCGGTGCGCGCCGAAGTACGACCAGGCCAAGGAGGTATGGTCCGCGCCTCGCCAGGCCGGATCGTTCGCCGAGACCGAATCGCCCTTCGCCCGGCTGATGGAGGAGATGCTGTAGCCGTCGATCCAGTCGTTCGCCCACTCGAACCATATGACGTCCATCGCCATCTTCGCCTTCTGCCGCAGGTCCGCTTCGTCCGAATATTGGTAGAGGGCGTTGAGGCAGAAGTAGGTCATGAACGTGTATTCCGGGCTTTCGTATTCGGCCCAGCCCTTGCGCACGCCGGCTTCGATCATCGCTTCGATATTCGCTTTGTTCAAGCTCTTCAGCGCCGCGCCGGCATTGCCGTTCAGATCGGCCAAGTCCGGGAAGTATTGCCCGACCAGGTACCCCGTCGCGTAGTTGCTCATCCGCAGATTCTCCGTCTGCGGGAGCGCGGCATAGGCGTACGAGGCGAAGTACTGCCTCACGTGATCCATCATCGTCGCGTCGAACTTGTCGCCGACCATCAGATAGGCGTACATCTTGGCCATCGTCTTGTACTGCTCCCAGTCGTAGGTCTTGAACAGGTTGTCCAGCTTCGTCAGATTGTTCGCGACGTTCTGTCCGTCCGCGATCTGGGCGACATACTGCGCCGTGTTGATCGGTCCGCTCTCTTCCTGCATCGTCTTGGTCTTGTTCCATAGCCAAGCTTTGCGGGTCTCGATCGTGCCGGGGAATGGCGCGTACGCCGCTTCGGGCGGCGGCGCTTCGCCGATCGCGACCTGGTCGAATTCGGCCGTGGCAAGCCGCGTGTTCGTATGGCTCGTCACCGCAAGTCCGACGTAGACGGTGTCCGGTAGATTCACAGCGTCCTTCTTGATCAGCGTCCAGTTCTCGCCGTCGCTCGAATCGTAGGCGCTGATCCCGCCGGCATCCCGCACCAGCTTCACCCAGTAAGGCGCCTGTGCGCTCGTCCCGTTCGTCAGCGTCGACGCGCCGCCCGCCTGCAGCCGGTCCTGGAATACCACGCCATGCGTAGGCGTCATCGCCATCATCGCGTAGGGCGACTGTTTGTCCAAGCTCCCGCGGATCATGACGCCCGCCTTCGTCCACTCGGCCGCGTTCTGGACGCTGGCGACGCGCGCCACGATCTGGCCGTAGCCCGTCCATGGCCGGTAGACGAAGCGGAACGCGTCCTCAGTACCCCAGATGTCGCCCCCGGACGCCCGAACCGTGAACTTGCCGGTAGTCGCATCGTAGACGGCGCTGCCCGCGATCCCTACGCTGCCGATGTCCCGGTCTCCGAACGGCGCCGGCAGGCCGCCCGCCGACGGATTCGTCGTCACCGACAATTCGTTGCTGGGGACCGAGACGTTCCCCGCGCCGTCCTTCGCCTTCACGGTGAAGAGATAGGTCGTGTTCGGCGACAGGCCGAGCACTTCGGCCGACGTCGCCGGGCTGCCGACCGACTGCGCCAACGCGCCGTCGCGGTAGATGTCGTACACGCTGACGCCGACATTGTCCGTCGCGGCGGTCCAGCTCAGCGTGGCGCTCGTATCCGTCTTGCTCGCGAGCGTCAGCCCGGCCGGCGCCGTCGGCGGCTCGTTGTCCTGTACCGAGCCGACCTCGTAGATCGCGAGATCGTCGATGATATAGGCTTCGTCCGTGCCGCCGGTATCGACGCGCACCGAGAAGCCCAGTTCCACCGTGGAGATCGTGCGCTGGCCGCCGTTGGGCGTCACGGTGAATCGGTAGCCGGCAATGTCGCCGTCGTTCACCGTCATTAGGCCGCCCGAAGTGTTCTGATAGGCCGCCGTGCCCATAATGCTAGTCGCGGCTACCGGGAAGCGCGGCACGAGGACGTTGTCGAAGTTGCCGAACTGAATCTGGGCGTAGATATCTTTGGCGACGGGTTTGTCGCTCGCCGCGCTGCGCTTCAGCTTGTATTCGAGCACGAATTCGACGGGCTGGCTCCCGACCGGCTGATTGTAGATCTGATTAATTCGGTTCTTCAACGTGCCGCTGGACCATCGTTGGTAGAAATAGCTGGACAAGTTCGACCCTTGCGAGGCGTCCCGCAGCTCGAGCGCGTTGCCGCCGTCCGCCTGCACGATCTGCTGTGAGCCGCCGGACGCGCTGTTGGCCAGGATGAACGGGCTCGTACCTCCGTCGAACCGCACGTCCATATCCGCCGCCAGCAGATTCACCATGGCCTGCGAGGAAGCTTCCTCCGCCCGGGCATGCGGACCGGCCAAGCCGGACAGGCCGCCGAGCGCAAGCGTCAGGGCGAGCAGCCCGCCCGCGAACTTCTTCTTCATCATTCAGATCAACCTCCATCATGGATTAGAACCTCAAGAAAGCGCTTGCGAAAATGCTTATCCCTTTCGCTTCCCTTTCCGTCGCGGACGTTTGGTCCTCACCCCCTCTCCAACTCCAAACGGCTTCGCCTTCTTCCCGGAAGAAGGCGGCACGTTAGGAAAGGTCGTAACGAAATGAATCGGCTTGAACCTCATTTCTCTAGGCTTCGGGCGGCGGCGAGCTGCCGAACCGGTCGAGCCGGATGCGCAGCCACGTCTCGCGACGCTCCTCCGGCTGGAGCGTGATGGAATTGCCGTGCCGCAGGCAGTCGTCCAGATCCGAGAACCAGGAGCTCGAAGGCTCCAGCGCGACCGTATGGAGTTCGTCGTCGCTCCGGGACCAATAGCGCAGGCAGCCGAATGTCTCCGCATCCCACCGCAGCCGCAGCGACAGGCCCAGCTCCGGGTTGTCGATCCCCGCTTCGCCGATCTCGAATCCCTTGAGCGGCACGTAGCAGCCCTCGCCGCCGGACGACCGGGCTTCGACGCGGTGCAGATCCTTGCTTCGGCCGCTAGGCAGCGTAACGGCGCGCGGATCTTCCTCATAGCGGCTTAACGGCAGCGTCCGGTCCTGCTCGTACCGCAGCAGGTTGAAGGCCGTGCTCCCGGCCGGGAGCACAACGCGGGCGGACGCGTCCACGAGCGGACCGCCGAAGGCCGGATGGTGCGCCCAGATGAAGCTGACGGGCTCCCGGCCGACGTTGACGACGCGTTCCTCGAGATGGAGATCCGGCGCTTCCGCCGTTAGGCGGAACGTCTTCTCGATCGCCAAGGGCGTCCGGGACAGCGTGACCCGGCAGCGCAGCACGACCGCTCTCTCCTCCCGCCGAATCTCGAAGCGCCAGGGTAGGCCCGCGGACTCGCCTTCGCGATCCCGGCCGATGTCCTCTGCGCCGTAACGGGCGCGGTTCGGGAGGAGCTCCTGCCATCCGCCCGGATAAGGCTCCGCGTAGTGGAGCAGAGGCGACTGCCGCAGATCCCGTCCGCGCAGCGGCGCCAGCCCTGCGGCCGTCTTCAGCAGAACGTCCGCGTTCAGCGGCTTGTAGGTCAGCTCCCAAATATCCGTCCCCTTGCCGACGAGAATGACGGCGCGGAGCCAGGCGTTCTCCAGCCGGACCGCGGGAATGCCTTCGACCGCCTCTTCCACGGCGATACAAATGCCCTTCTCGCTTATGCCCCTCTCGTGCATGCCCTTCTCGATCATGTCCTTCTCGCTTATGCCCCTCTCGTGCATGCCCTTCTCGCTTATGCCCCTCTCGTGCATGCCCTTCTCGTTCATGCCCTTCTCGCTCATATCCCGCTCGCTCATGCCGGCCCCGCTCCCCCTTGCCGGAAGACGATGGCCCCGTAGCCCTCCAGCGCGATGCGGCCGTCCGACAGATGTCGTTGCCCCAGGAGATCGTAGCCGCCCGCGGCCGCCGGCATCTCCCATGCAACCGGGTCCGGACGATGGTTCAGCACGAACCAGTAGCGGGCGTTGCCCCGCTCGCGAACGGACACTTCCACGCCCGCAGGCGCACCCGTACCGGCGGATGCCGGGCCGTTCGCGCGGCAGATCCCGAGCAGCAGCTCGCGCAGGAACGCGTCCTCCGGATGCGTCGCCACGTAGTACGCTTCGCCCCGGCCGTAGCGGTGACGGGTGACCGCCGGCGCGCCGGCATGGTAGTCCTCCTCGAAGACGGCCAGCGCTTCGGCGCCCCGAAGATGAACGACCTCCGCCCACTTCTCAGCAAGATAGGACACGACGGGCGAGACCGCGGCTTCGACCGTTCCAGCTTCGTCGGACGATTCTGCCGCGACTCCCCTCTTGTCCGCCGGCAGCCAGCGGATCCGGTTGGACATCTCCGGCTCGAACGCGTCCCATTCCTCGACGCAGATGCCGAACACGTCGTCGATCGGACGCAGGAAGCCGCCGTGTTCGACCACGTCGCAGCCGTTCACCATTCCGCTCAGATAACCCATGACCAGCTTGCCGCCCCGCTGGACGTATTCCCGCAGGCGCTCCGGCACGCCGTCCTCGAACATGTACAGCATCGGAGCGACGACGACCTCGTAGCGGCTCAAATCCGCCAGCGGATGAACGACGTCGACGGCTACGTTCCCTTCATACAGCGGACGGTAGAACGCCGTCACGGCATCGCGGTAGGACACGTCGCGGCTGCCTTTGTTCCAGTCGACCAGCCAGGCGAGCGTCGCATCGAACAGCACGGCGACCTGGGCTTCCGTGCGGCCGCGCCCGAGTTCGTCCAGCGAGGCCAGCTCGGCGCCCAGCTGCCGGACTTCGCGGAAGATGCGATTGTCCGTCTCCGTCCCGTGGCTGACCAGCGCGCTGTGGAACTTCTCCACCCCGCCTCGGCTCTGCCGGATCTGGAAGAACAGGATCGCCTCCGCCCCTCTCGCCAGCGCCTGATAGCTCTGCAGGCGCATCATCCCCGGACGCTTGGCCGGGTTGTACGGCTTCCAGTTGACGCTGCTCGTCGCCTGCTCCATCAGGAGGAACGGCTGTTGTTTCAAGCTTCGGAAGTAATCGTGCTGGAAAGCCGCCCAGACGGCGTGATCCCGGTGCGGCGGATACGAATCCCACGAGATCACGTCGAGATGAGGCGCCCATTGATGATGGATCTGCCCCCGGAAGTCCAACGCGTAGAAGTTGGTGGTGACGGGAATGTCCGGCGTGATCCGAACGATCTCCGCCTTCTCGGCCAGGAAAGTGCGCAGATTGCTGTCCGAGAGGAAGCGCTGATAATCCAGGCTGACGCTCGTATGGGCCATGCCGCCGATCGGGGGCGAGATCTGCGCCCAGTCCGTGCGCTGCAAGCTCCACTGGCTCAGCTGCCAGGCTTCGTTCAGCCGCTCCAGCGAGCCGTACTTGTCCTGCAGCCAAGATCGGAAGGCTGCCGCGCAGCGATCGCAGTAGCAATGAACGATATACTCGTTGTTGATATGCCAGAGGACGAGATTCCGCCGCTTGCCGTACCGCTCGGCCAGGACGCCGGCGATCCTGCGGATCTCCCGGTCGTACAGCGGATGGTTGGGACAGTAGCCCTGTCGGCTCCAATGCGGCACCCGCAGTCCGTGCTCGTCCACCTTCCGCAGCGTCGGGTCCTGCTCGAACATCCAGGCGGGCGGAGCCGCCGTCGGCGTGGCGAGAATGACGTCGATGCCGCTCCGCTCGAGCGCGTCGAACAGCCGGTCGAGCCGGTCGAAGTCGTACCGGTCCGGGGCCGGCTGAATCGCCCCCCAGCCGAACACGTTCAAGGTCACCGTATTGACGTCCGCGGCCGTCATCAGGGCGATATCCCGTTCGACCGTCTCCTCCGGCCATTGCTCCGGGTTGTAGTCTCCGCCGTATCGCAGGCGGGATTTGCGTTCTTCTGCGCTCATTTTCAATCCCCTTTTCACAAGTAAAAACGGCTTTGCCGTCTTCTTGGACGGCAAAACGTTTTTATCGTAGACGGATCAACATCGGATAGGTAAAACTTATCCTTTCTGATCCGTTAGAAAAGCGAGCATCCGGTGCCGCTAGACTCCGAATGCCCGCCGTTGATGCGTATCCGCGATCGCCTCCTAGGCCGGCTTATTTGCTCGCCAGGAAGGCGTCGATTTGCTTCTGCAGCTCGATCTGGATTTTCTTGGCGTTGGCTTCGCCTTCTTTCTTGAACTTCGCCCACGTCTCGTCCGGATCGACCACGCCGTCGAAGAGCGCGTTGTAGTATTTGTCTTCGGTCGCGTTGTACAAGGAGATCTCGTTCATGACGGGACCCGGATCGAACGAGAAGCCGGTCAGAATGCTCGACGTCAGATTGTTCGCGTCCTTATTGAACTGGTAGTGCTTGATCGTCTCCGGATCGAATCCGGCGTTCAGCCGGTCGGTCGTCGGATTCCAGATCCAAGCGTACGGGAAGTAGGAATAGTTCGAGCCGATCTGCTTGTATTGGTCGTCGCCGACTTTCTCGTAGTTCGTGCCTTCGATGCCGTAAGCCAGCAGGTCGTAGTTGTCCTTCTGGGCCGCCCAGTTCAGGAACATCATGGCGCGTTCCTTGTTTTTGCTGACCTTCGGGATGGACTGGAAGTTCGCCTGCTTGAAGTTCGTGATGTTCTTGCCCTTCTCCATCTGAATGAAGGTGACGGGCTCGAGCTCGGCGCCCGGCGCGTTCTGGGCGACGGCGGCGTTCATGCTGGACGGCACGCCGAATTCGTTGTAGACGGCGACGGCGACTTTGCCGGAGTTGATGACGGAGTCGATGTCCTTCAGCGCGAGAATGTCCGGGTGGATCAGGCCGTCCTTGTACAGCTTGCGGGCGTCTTGGATCCAGGACCAGACGCGCGGCTCCATCTCGTCGAACAGGTTATAGACTTTGCCGTCGTTGTTCTTGTAGTACAGCACGAGACTCTGGCCGAGCGCGTCGGAGCGCAGAATCTGCGGATCGTATTCCATGAACGCCCGGAAGGCGCCCCAAGAGACGTCTTTCTGGCCGGCTTGACCGTAAGCGAGCAGCGGGATGACGCCTTTCTCGTTCTCTTTGACCTTGTAGGCGAACTTGATCAAGTCGTCGTAGGATTGGATCGGCGGCAGGCCGTATTTCTCCCGGAGATCCTTGCGGACCAGATAGGTCCGTCCCGCCAGGTGGGTGTTGCCCATCGGCAAACCGTAGATGTGGCCCTGGAACTTGTTGGCGTCGAACATCTGCTGCGAGCGGACCTTCACCGCGTCCTGCCCGTATTGGCTTAGCAAGTCTTCGAGCGGCTCATAGTAGCCCGCGCTCACCATCTGCTCCATATGCAGCCAAGGGGCGTCGAAGATGAGATCGACGTTCTCGCCGGAAGCGAGCATGACTTGCGTTTTCTGCGCCAAATCGGACCAAGGCACGAAGACGAGATCCAGCTTGACGTTGATCGTGTCGGCCATCCGCTTCTCGGCTTCCTTGATCACTTTGTCCATGTCGGCCGGCCGGTCGCCCGGCAGAATGATCTTCAGCGTGACCGGATCCAGCTTCGTACCCGCGGCCGCCTTCGACGGCGACGCCGCCCCGGCGGAGCCGCTCGGCGTGTTGCTCGCGGAGCCGCCCGTCTCGTTCGATTTGGAACTGCACCCGATGACAGACGTCAGCAGCAACGCCGCGCCCAGCAGGGCCGCCCCTTTTTTTGTCCCTTTCATGGTTGGACCTCCTCATGTAGTTGTATCTATGCTTAGCCGGATGTCTCCGGTTCAAGCCTAACCTTTTAGCGCGCCGATGGTAATCCCCTTGACGAAATATTTCTGAATCATCGGATACAGCAGGAAGACCGGCCCGATCGTCACGCATACCGTCGCCAGCTGCACGCCGTACGTCGGCAGCGGCTGGGAATAGGTCGTCTGGCTCCCGCCGACGTAGGCGCCGATGTTGATGTTGGAGATGAGCTGGCGGATCATCATCTGCAGCGGATGAAGCTTGTAGTCGTCGATGAACAGCAGCGCCAGGAAAAAGTCGTTCCAGTACTGCAGCGCGTAGAACAAGCCTACCGTCGCGATGACCGGCTTCGAGATCGGGATGATGATGCGGAAGAAGATCGACAGGTCGTTAGCGCCGTCTACCGTCGCGGCTTCGTTGATCTCGTAAGGCAGCGTACGGAAGAACGAGACCATGATGAAAGCGAAGAACGGGTTCAGCAGGTACGGCAGAATAAGCGCGCCGAGCGAGTCCTTCAGATGCAGCCAGTTCGCGATCAAGATATAGAAGCCGACCAGCCCCGCGCCGAAGATCATCGTGAAGTAGGTGAGGAACGACATGACGTTCCGGTACTTCACCTTGGGATGGGCCAGTACGTACGCGTACATCGCCGTGATGAGCACGGCCAGCACGGTGCCGGCGACGGTGACGGTCGTGGAGACGAGATAGCTGCTGGCGATCTGTTTGCCGTGCGCGAGATACTGGTAGGCATTCAGAGAGAAAGCCTTCGGGATGAGCTGATAGCCGTGCTGCTTGATGCTGGACTCGGCCGCGAACGAATTGATGAGCACGAGCCAGAACGGAAGGACGCAGATTAAGGCGAACAAGCCGGTAAAGGCGTAGATGAAGAGGACGAACGTTTTTTCGGAGAGCGAGCGGTCCGTTTTGACCTTGACCGCCTTCGTCCGGACGGATCGAGCCTGTTGCAGTGAACGTTCCATGTATGCACCTACCTGTTATCGTTTAGAACAAGCTGGAATCTTTGTCGATTTTCTTGGCGATGGCGTTGAAGATCACGATCGTCACCAGCCCCATCACGGACTGATAGAGGATGACGGCGGAAGACTTGCTGAAGTCGCCCAGCTGGCGAAGCGCCCGGTACGAGTACGTATCGATGACGTCGGTCGTCGGATAGAGCGGCGCGGTATCGCCGACGATGCCGTAGATCATGCCGAAGTCGCCGTAGAAGATCCGTCCCACCCCAAGCAGCGCCAAGACGATGAGCACGTTGCGGATCAAGGGAATCGTAATATGGATGATCTGCTGGAACCGGGTCGCTCCGTCGATCCGCGCGCTCTCGTAATATTCGCCGGAGATGCCCGTGATGGCGGCGAGGAAGATGATGGAGTAGTAGCCGGCGAACTTCCAGACGTAGATGATCGTCAGGATCGCGGGCCAGACGCCGGGCATCAGGTACCAGTTCTGCGTATCCAGGCCGTTGGCCGCCAGCGTCCGGTTCAGGATGCCGTCCGTCGTGTTCAGGAAGGCGAACACCATCATGCTGACGACGAGCCACGAGATGAAGTAAGGCATGAAGATGAAGGACTGGGCGATCTTCTTAAAGACCAGTTGCGTGATCTCGTTCAGGAAGATGGCCAGCGCCAACGCGATCCCGAGGCCGCAGACGATGAACAGGCCGTTCAGGAAAATGGTGTTGAAGGTGACCTTGTACCAGTCGCTGCTCATAAAGAAAAATTTGAAGTTCGCGAACCCGACCCACTGGCTGCCCCAGATGCCGTCGGCGAGCCGGTACTTCTTGAAGGCGATCAGGTGGCCTGCCATGGGCACGTAGGCGAACACGATCAGGAACAATAGACCGGGCAATGCCAGCAAGTACAAATATTTGTTTTTTACGATCTCTCTGACCATCGTCACTTGAATTTCTGCTCCTCTCCTGCCGAACGATGAAGTGTTGTCTGTCTACGTCCTACATTAGGTTCGCCGGGTTCGGTCTGTATAGTTCTCATATCGGAACTCGGGTCCGAAGCCTCAGAATGGCGGTAAATCGGCGGTAAAAAGAGGGCGGTTCTCGATCCGGAAGACGGTTCGCAAAACGGAAATGACGCCCGCGAAGCCTATAATGGCGCGGTTTTCGGCCGTCCCGAAAAAAGGTAAAGAGGCTCCGGCCGGTGGCTGGAGCCTCTTGCATGGCGTTCGTCGAAAGGAGGGATTGTCACGACAGGGGAACATGGTTCTCGATCCGATCCTCCCTGCGAAACAGTTCGGCCGGGGTCCTATTGGCATACTTGCGGAACTCCCGGTACAAATGGGATTGATCGTAATAGCCGCCGGATAGCGCCATGTCGATATTCGGAATTTCCCGACTTTCTCTGATCATGCGAAGGGATAGCTGGAATCGCGCGATGCTTCCGTATTTTTTGGGCGTCAGTCCTACCTCTTCCTTGAAGACGCGGATCAATCGTTCCGTGCTCAGATTCGCCATGTCTGCGATTTCGGCAATGAAAGGCGCGTTCGCGGGAGAATGCTCGAACATTCGCAGCGCATAAGCGATGGCCGGATGTCCTCTCGGAACCATCCTTTTCTTCGTCAGGCAGCGCAGCAAGTACTGCTCGATCCGTTGAACCGCTGTTCCGCCCCGGAAGTCTCCTGCAGCCTTTCCCGCAGCTCGTTCACGCGCGAATGTCGGCCCAGCCCTTCCTCGAGAGGCAGGTCGATATCCTTTAATTCTCCTACCAAAGGACCGAGAAACGGAAGCGCTCCTCCCGGTTTGAATCGAATGCCCATGCAGCATTCTTGGCATACCGTGTCCAGGTAGTAGCAGGAGGACTTCGGACCCGCGATGATGCTGCCGGGCAGGAGGATCCGGCGATCCGTCCGGCGGCCCTCGAACAATCGAAACCGATCCTCCTTGAGGTTGATAATCCAAGTCAATGAAGCGTCGGGAAGTTTCATTTCGAGCTCATGGCTCGGATGAAAATATGTTCTTTTTCCGCGCTGTGCGCGGCTTTTTTGTTTTATGTATGGTCTGTCTTTTCACAAGGACTATGGACGGGCTCCAAGGAACTTACTTGATATCTATTACTTGACATCAAGTAATTATTTTATTTATAATCGGAGCAAATGAAACTGGAGGGGGATTTATGGCAAAAAGGCGCAAGGTGTCTAACCCGCTCGCGCTAGCCGTGCTGACTTATCTACTGGTTCGACCGATGCATCCCTATGAGCTGGGGCGGATGCTTACAGAGCACGGTAAAGACCGCAACATTAAGTACAACCAAGGTTCCCTTTATATGGTGATGGAGCAACTGCGCAAGTCGGGTTTCGTTTCCGAACAGGAAACGATTCGGGATACGCAGCGTCCGGAACGTACGATCTATGGGATAACCGAAAGCGGAAGGACGGAACTATTCGACTGGATGCGAGAGATTGTAGTCGAGCCGCGTAAGGAGTACCCGCACTTCGGTGTCGCCTTATCGCTCATGATCATACTCACGCCAGTCGAACTGACTGAACTTCTAGGAAAGCGGCTTGAGGCATTGACCAAACAAACCGAGGAGAGCCAAGACCTGATTCGCAAGTCAACAGATGACGGCGTGCAATGGGTTTTTCTGGCCGAGGAGGAGTACAGTCTCGCGTTAATGAAAGCCGAAATCAGCTTCATCGCGAAACTCATCGAATCCCTTCAAGATCCGTCCTATGATCGAGCACGGCAAGAAATCTGGGAGAAACAATCATCGGAAGAAGGATGACTATGGTAAAGCATCATAGTACGAATAATTCGAAGGGCGTTTCTAGTTTTTCCCGCCGCGCCGCAAGGGTGTCATTTATCGTCACCCTCGCTTTTGTGGTGATCCTTTTTGCCCTTCATGCATTGGAGCCGGAATTTGCCCCTTCCTGGAGAATGATTAGCGAATATGAGCTTGGCGACTATGGCTGGGTGATGCAACTTGCTTTTTTTTGCTTGGGGCTTGGCTGCCTGAGCTTGATAGCAGCTATTGAGCCGAGCATAAGATCGATCGGCGGGTATGTCGGGCTATTTTTCATGTTGGTAGCCGCGGTGGGATTATTTATTGCCGGTTTGTTTCAAACGGATCCGATAACGATCAGCAGAGAGCACTGGTCGACGCATGGCGCATGGCATGCCTGGGGATCCGTGATGGTTATTCCCGTTGCCCCGATCACATCTTCTTTGATCAGTTTGTCGTTTAGCCGCCGCAGGCAATTCAGCCTTCAGGCTCGGCGCCTGCTTTGGGCAGCAACGGCTGTAATTTGGCTTAGCCTGATCGCTTTTATAGCGGGGGGCGGAACGAAATTTGAAGGAACCCGAGGGCCAGGCGATTGGACGGGGTGGGCGAACCGAGTTTTTATCGTGGGATTCAGTATATGGATGATGATTGTTGCCTGGAATAGGATTAAAACTGTTAAGGTGAAGTCAACCACTTCCCATCATCGAGCTTAAACTGGTTATTACAAGCTGCAACGAGAACGTGAAAGGCTGCCTTCGCGCCAAGCGCGAGGCAGCTTTCCCTGCGAATATGTTCGCGACCCTATGATAGCAACTCGTCTGGTTCCCGTTTACTCGCCGCGACTCACGCGAATCCCTTGATCGGGGCCGAAGCCGCTCGCCTCGAACTTGCCCCGAAAGGAGATCTCGGCGTTGCTGACGTCGCCGATCCATCCCCCGCCCTTCACGACCCGGAAGGAACCGCTCTGGACGTCCGCGCCTTCGTACCAGTCCCAGCACCATTCCCTTACATTTCCCGACATATCGTAAAGTCCGAGCTCGTCGGGCTTCTTGAAAGCCGATCGGTCTGGTTTTGTTATGGTTGTTTTCGATGACCGGCCAGTTCCATTCCCCGGACAAGTATCGGTCTCCCGCGTTCCTCCAATACCAGGCGACCGTATCCGCGTGATCGCTTCCGCTGTAGGCGTAGCCCTTGCTCAACTGGCCGCCGCTCGCGGCGTATTCCCACTCCGCTTCCGTCGGCAGCCGGTACCCGTTCGCGCCTTCTTGGATCGTCACCGAGCTCCCGCTGCTTTGATATCCTTCCGTTGCGAGCACCTGGTAAGCCCAACTGCTTCCAAGGTTCATTCCCTTGCTCTTCCAGGCGTTAACGTGGTTGCTGAACGTGATCGCGACGTTGCTCCCGGTCGCTCTCTTCGACTGGCGGACGCTCCAGAACTGGGTGAACGTTTGGGTGCCGTCGATGGACGGCGCGTTGTTCGCGTAGACGTATAAATGTCATAAGTGCCCCCGTCGCTGGTCACGGTGCCCTTGTACGTGTCGGTAGGCCGATAGGTGCCCCAGCTGTCCACGACGTAATATTCGATGAGCGAGTTTCTCGTCCACCCGTAAAGCGTCAAATACCCGTTGCCTGAAGGCGCCCAGACGCCTGCATTGTAATTGATGGTCCTGGTGGGCGACCCGGTCGTCCAACCCTTGCCGACGACGAAATTCCCGCTGTTCGACCATGTCACGCTGTAATTGCCGCCGGATCCGTTGACGGCATTGACCGTCCCGCCGCCGTCGGTCCTATTTTGCCAATAAATCCGTCGCCGCGCTGGAGGTACCCGCAAGCGCGCCAAAGCTCATGAGCGCCGCTGCAACGACCGTCAGCATTTTCTTGTTCCGCTTCATCATCCTCAACCTCCTACATTTTTTTTGGTGATTGCTTCCAAACTGCTTGGATTGTTGCGCTTTGCGGGAGCTGCATGGTCCCGGATCTGCGAACGCTCTCTGTAACTTTCTTCCAGGTAAATTATAGAAAGTAAGCGCATTCATTACACTTCACAAATTAATGATGACACCCTGTCATTTTAAAGAACTCGCCGAGCCGATGCCGTTCCGATGAACCGCGAAATCCCTCCGCTATCCGTGATATAATCCATGAATATACCAGAACATCATTTCAGGAGGAGGAAGCGATGGCCTTTTTCGATGATTATTTATCCCGGATCGATGAGCCTGAGCACCGGGAACAAATGAAAGAAGTTTTGGCGTGGGTAACAAATAAATTTCCGCACCTGCAGCCCAAAATAGCCTGGAACCAGCCGATGTTTACCGATCACGATACATATATCATCGGCTTCAGCGCGTCCAAGCAGCATTTGGCTATTGCTCCCGAACAGGCGGGGATGGAGCCATTTTGGGATGAAATCATTCGGGAAAAGCTCGATCATACCAAGGGACTGGTACGGTTTAAGTGGGGACGTTCGCTGGATTACTCCTTGCTGGAACGAATGATTCAGTTCAATATTCAGGATAAATCCGACTGTTCGACGTTTTGGCGGAAATAGCCCCATTGAACGGTCATGAAATCCCCTTGATTAGGGGGTTTTTTTATTCGTTTGGGCAAAATGGGTTGACATGACTCCATATCGTGTCCTAAAATCAAATCGAACCGACACCTTTTGGTGTCCTATGTTCGAGCGTGGGACGCTAACGAAGGGATGGACCGCACCCCGGACCACCTGGGGACAGAAGGATTTCATTATGGGAAAGGATGTTGATGAATTGGGCTTCTTTAAAGATTTAGCTGCCGTGTTCAAAAAAAGAGAAATGACTTTTATAGAGAGTTTCAAGGAATCCGAGAGCGTCTATTCGTTTCTATTCGAGAAAAATCAAGATTTGCATTGGGAACCAGGGCAATACGGCTTGGTCAGCATCACTCATAAACCAATAAAAAATGCGACAAAGCCATTCAGCCTATCGTCGGCTCCCTCAGAAAATGTGATCAGGATTACCACTCGAATCGGCGATCAGCCAAGCGAGTTTAAAAAAGCGCTGTTGGAATTGAAACCCGGCATGAAAGTAAAAATGAGCGGAGCCATCGGATCTTTTTCCCTGAAGGACAACAACCCTACCCTCCTGATCGCCGGCGGAATCGGCATTACACCTTTTCGATCGATGCTTAAGCAACTTGCTGCTGCAGGGAATGGAGAGAACAGACAAATTCATCTCCTCTACACGGATAGCAAAAAATCTTATCTATTTAAAGATGAAATAGATGCTTTGGCCGACCGTTCCGTCGTCGACGTAACTTATGTGGATTCAAGAGAAAATCTGGAGAAGGAGATCGAATCGTTTATCGCCCGGTTTAAGGACAACGGAACATACTTTGTTGCGGGACCGAACTCGCTTGTAGCGTCCGTTTCTGCTTTCCTTTAAGGGAAAAATATAGCCAAGCAGAACATGAAAAAGGATTCCTTCAGGGGGTATTAGTTCTCCCTGGTCCATCGCGTATCATCGGCGACGTCTAGGAGGAGACGCCGGTCGAACGGGGAGCGCCGCGGGACATTCGCCTGAACAGCTCGGGCAGCGCCACGCCCAGCAGCACGAGCACCACCCCGGCCCACTGCAGCTCGCTCACCCGCTCGTGCAGCACGACCGACGACAGCAGCACCGCCACGGGCAGCTCGGCGGCGCCGAGGATGCCCGTCAGCCCTTCCCCGATGTGCGGGACGCCGATGGCGTACAGCAGCGGCGGCAGGAACGCGCCGAACAAGCCGAGCATGAAGCCGAACGGCAGCAGTCCGCCGAGCAGCGTCCCGTCGATCAGGAAAGCGGGAGGGAACAGGATGAACACGAACAGCATCGCGCCCGTGATCATCCAGGCGCTGCGTCTCGCCGGGTGTATCGCGGGCACCGCTTTGCCGCTGATCAGGATAAACGCCGTATAGCTCACGGCGGACAAAAAGCCGAACAGGACGCCGAGGCCCCGGAACGCGTCCAGCCCGCGATCGAGGATGCCCGCCGCGAGCAGCGTCCCGCCGAACAGGACCGCCAGCGTCAGCAGCAGCGCGGCGTTCGGGCGCCGCTTCCTGGATACCGCGTCAATCAGGACGCCCATCCAGGTAAACTGGAACAGCAAAAGGATTGCGAGCGAATTGGGAATGTAGCGAAGCGATTCGTAGTACAGAAGCCCCGTCAGCCCGGTCGGCATACCCGCCGCCATTAGCAGGACGGCCTGCTTCCACGACGTGCGCGGAGCCGTCTGGTCCGCCGCGGGACGCGTCTCCCCTCTCTTGCTCCTCTTCCGCCTCACGACCGCCATGGCCAGCACGAGCGCCCACGCCAACAGGCAGCCCGTGGCGAGCTGGCTGCCGACCACCTCGCCGAGCGTGAAGCCTTTGCCGTACGCCTTGGTTACGATCGTCGACAGAATGCCGTAGCAGATCGCGCCGAGCAATACCGCCATTCTGTATTTCATCTGGATGAAGTCCTCCTTCTTATGCGCGCACCGGGGGAAAACAAAAAACTTCCTTGCCCGGAATATGCGTTTCGCCGTTTGGCGAAACGATATTCGTAGCAAGGAAGTATCGGCTTCCCGTAGAGACCCCCGCCCCTATCGCGGAGTTATACGAATGATGATGACGTTTATGAAATGGCAACAGCGTTAATCATAAAGCGCGCGCTGTCGGTTGTCAATAGTCCACAATCCCGTATGGCAGGAAGCCGGAGCGGTTCGAGAGCCAGCCGCATGTTCTGAACGTCTCTCTACTCGTCCGTACCCGTCATCCCCGATCCCGGTATTGGCTCGGCGTCATTCCCGTCGCCTTCTTGAAGATCGTGAAAAAGTGGCTCTTCGTCTGGAAGCCCGCCCGCTCGCCGATGTCCGTCACCGTCCAGTCGGTCGAGACGAGCAGTTCCTTCACCTTCGCGATGCGTTCCTGCAGGATGTAGTCCGAAAGCGTCACGTCCAGCGCTTCCTTGAACAGCTGCCGCACGTGGCGCGTCGACAGGGACACCTGCTCCGAGATCTCCTCGATCGTGAGCATCGGATCGTGCAGATGGTCCTTCACGTACTCGACGATCTCCGTCACGATCTCGTCCCTGCGGCTCGCGCCCTTGCGGTTGCTCAGCTCGTCCATGATGCCGGACAGCTCCCGCTCCAGCCAGCCTCTGACCCCGCTCAGCGTATCGAACGACGCCAGGATGTGCTCGATGCCTTGCGCGGAATCGAGGGACGGAAGCTTGTTGAACGTCTTGAACAGCGTATACAGCATGAGCGACAGCTGGAACTTGCTCTGCGCGTAGTGCATCGCCTGCATATGCGCGAAGAGACGGTCCAGGCTGGCCGACACTTCCTCGGGCTTGGCCATCCGCACCTGCTTGATCAGCTCGTCCAGCAGGTTGTCGTCGGGGAGCGGCTGTACGCTCCGCATGTACGCTTCGAAGTCCCGCTCCAGGAACACCTTGTCCTCGCCGGAGACGAACTGCAGCATCGTCAGCTCGTGGATATGCTGGTAGACGGAGCGGATATCGTCGCGGACGTGCTTCGGCTCGCTGACGGCCACCGTGATGCGGATCTGCGTCCACTGGCGGATCTGCGTCTTGACTTCCTCCAACAGGGCCGTGAGCCGATCGACGGGGAGCGCATTCCCCGCGAAGAGCACGACGAGATGGTCTCCGCCCAGATCCGCCGACTCCGCGTGTCCGCCGCGCTGCAGGATCTCCTCCGCGATGTTGCCCATCGCGTACTTGATGAGCTTGCGGGAGGCGAAGCCGTACTGCTCCTTGAACGCGCCGTATCCGTTCATCCGGAAGACGCTGACGTAGAGATCCTCGTACTCGAACAGTTTCGAATGCTGGCGGAGATACTGCTCGACCGGCGCGATCAGCTTGCCCTGCAGAACCCACTGCCGCAAGTACTCGGCTTGGATCACGTTGCGGTGCTCCCGCATGGACGCGTCGAGCTGACCCATACGGTCCTCCATCAGTTCGATGCCGTCGCGGATGACGCTGTATTCGTCCCTGGCGGCTTCGCCGGGCTTCAGGCGCCCGCTTAGCCCGAACTTCCGGTCCAGCTGTTCCGCCAGCTGGGAGATCGGCCTGTACGTCCGTCTGGAATTCCAGAACAGGACGGCCAGGAGCAGCGCCACCATGCCCGCGAGGACGATCGTCAGCTTCGTCCGGAATGAATGGAAGTCGGCTTGGATGCCCTCCAGCTTGGCCATCTGATAGAACACCCAGCCCTGCGGCTCGATCGACGCGTGCTGAACCGACCATGAATCGCCCTTGTAGTGCAAGGTGAAGCTGCCCATGCCTTCGTTCGACCGGGCGGCCAGTTCGGCATCCAGGTCCGGGGCGTCCTCGTCGCCCAGCATGACCGCGCCATCGCGGTCGAGAATGAAGGACATGAGTCCCGATTGATCGTTCCCCTTCAGCAAGTACTGCTTCACCAAGGCGTCGTTCAGCAGCAGAACCAGATAACCGTAAGACGGCTGCCCGGAAGGTACCGTCGGGATCATCAGAGTCAGCATCGGCACGCCGTTCAGCCGATGCACGAAGAAGCGCTGATACGCGCTCTGCGGCGTCCGCGCCGACGCCAGAATCTCGCGATCCTGAAAGGAGGCGAACGTCGAGATGCCGTACTTCAGATCGATGACGTGCTCGGTGCGCATATTGATCAGATACGCATTGTCCAGGAACGGCTCGGTCGTCCGGTACTTGGCCGCCGCCGCCAGCGCCTCGACCTGCGACTCCTGCGATTCCTCGCCGGCCATCATCCAAGCCTGGATGCTCTTGTCGGCGTACATCGTGAAGCCGTAGGCCATCATCTTGTCGAAGATGAATTCCGCGTTGTCGCGCGAGTGCGCGATCTCCGTCCGGTTCACCTTGTCGATCTGCTTCATCGCATACTTCGAGAATTGGTCCGTCAAGAGGAAGACGAACGGGACGGCGACGAGCACCAGCAGCAAGCTCAAGCCCAGAAAAATCCGGATATATGTCTGTCTCGGCCGAAGCCGGTTCAATCGCCGAAGCTCCGCGATCGACCGCAACCTTTGCATGATGGGTTGCCGCATGCAGCGTCAAACCTCCCGTTAGTGTGGCTGCTCCTCTCCGGATGCCTCGTCCTCCACGACCGTCGGCGCGCGGACGATGCCCGGATCGGTGAAGATGTCGAACTCGTCCCGGCTCGTGCTGGAGAATTCCGAGACGACCGCGCCTTCCGGCCCTCCCTGGAACCAATGCTTCGTTCCCGGGGGGATCGTATATTGCTCGCCCGGCTGGAGGACGATCTCATGGAAGACCGTATAGTGCGACTCGCTCCCTGCGGGGATGACCGCCCGGATGTCCGGGGCCGCGTCACCTTCGACGTAGAGGTAGACGGTCCCCCAGCGGCAGCGGAACGTCTCCATCTTGCCGGGTTCTTCTCCTACCGGGGGATGCAGATGCTCGGGACAGGTCTGTCCGGGGAAAAGGACGAGTTCCTTCGCGCAGTAACGGTCCGTATTGCTATAAGTGATCAGTTCCAGTCCTTGCGCTTCCAATTGCCCGAGGCCGAAGCCCGCGACTTCGATGCGCTCGCGCTCCTCCGCGGTCAATACGATGCCGGCGCGGGCGAACAGCTCCATCGTCCGCTCCTGCGCTCTTCTCACTTCACTCCGCAAGATCATTTGGAGACCCCTTTCGTTAATAACATCTGATGTTTGTTTATAACATTATCACAGGTATAAACCACATCACAATGCCTTTTTTGGCGCGGTCGCCCGGGAGACGGAGAGCGTCGGGAACGCAAAAAACGCCAGATCGCTCTGGCGTTCGCGTTCATCGATTCTAGCCGCATGCTTCTCGCCGCAAAGTTGACTCTCTCAACTCGCTTTTCAATGGAACCCGTTTACGATTTTTGGCTTGCCCGCCAGGCGTCGACCTGCTTCTGCAGCTCGACCTAGAGCCACACCGTGAGCAGGATGATCGCCCCGATCGCCCAGCAGTAATAGGCGAACGGCCTCATCGCTTCGATGTCGTGCTTCTTGAACCACTTCATCATCAGCCAGACGGTGAGATAGGCGATCACGGCTGCCGCCGCCCCGCCCAGGAGCGAGATGCGGAAGAGTCCGTCCATCCCCGACCGGGCCAGCTTGGGAATCTCCAGCACGCCGGCGCCGACGATGATCGGCGTGGCCAGCAGCATGGAGAAGCGGGCGGCGGATTCATGCTTCAGACCGGCCCAGAAGCCCGCGATCATGCTGGACCCGGACCGCGAGAAGCCGGGAATCAAGGCGAGCGACTGGAACAACCCGACGATGAACGCTTGTCCGAAGCTCAATTCGAGGATGTCTTTATGGCCGCGGGAACGCACCTTCTCCCCGAAATAGAGGAAGAACCCGTTGACGATCAAAAAGATGGAAGCGCTGGTCACGCTGCTGAACAGATGGCGGAGATGCTTTTCCATCGTGACGCCGATCAGCGCGGCCGGAATGGTGGCCACGACGATCAGCGCGAGCAGTCTTCTCGATTCCTTGTCTCTCACGTTGAAGAGCGAACGTACGATCGCGATCCATTCCCGCCTGAAAAAAACGAGCAGCGCCAGCGCGGTGCCTACGTGCAGCATCACCACATACGGCAGGAAGTGCTCTTGCAAAAAGGCCGGGCTCAGATTCCAGCGAAAAACATAGGGCGTAAGTACGCCGTGCGCCACGCTGCTGATGGGAAACAATTCGGTGATTCCCTGAATGATGGCGAAAATGAGCGATTTGATCTCATCCATGGTCAGCCTCTCCTCTTCCGATGCGCTCTGAATGATCTATATTAATTCGCCACGCCGACGACATTGCCGATATCCCGGCGATGAACCGAACTCACCCCGGCCTCTTCCTGGAGCGCAGCCAGCGCCTGCATCAAGTCTTCTTTCTCGATGTAGACGTAAGGGCTCTTCCATACGGCGTTCAGATTCAAGGAATGGATCTGCGCCGGCTTGACGGTATTGAAGTGGAAAAGCCATTGGCGTTGCACCGTCTCGGGCACGTCGGTCTTCACGTTGTCGCCGATGATGTCCAGAATCCGGCTCCACTGGGACATCCCTTGGAACGCCCCCAGCTTCTCGACGATCTGCTTGATCACTTGCTGCTGCCGATCGTTGCGCGCGAAATCCGACGACTCCTGGGTTCCCTGGTTGGACTTGCGATAGCGGACGAAGTCCAGCACCTGCTGTCCGTTCAACTTCTGCAACCCCTTCCGCAGATCGATCCGGGTCCCGTCGGCGTTGTCCACGTACTTCATGTCCATGTCGACGTCGATCTCCAGACCCCCGACCGCTTCGACGACCTGGCGCAGCGCGTCGAAGTCGACGACGGCCATATAATCGATCGGCAGCTGAAACAAGTCGCTGAAGAACCGCTTCGTATTGGGAATAGCGGAAGCTTTGTCCTTGGCGGAATAATAAGCGTAATAAAAATTGGCTTTGCGGTCCGGCAAGTGCGGCGGCTTCAGCAGCAGATCGCGCGGCAGCGACACCATGCTGGCCGAATGGTTCTGCGGGTTCACGCTCACCAGCATGAGGACGTCCGTATTCAGCGTCCCTCCGCTTCCCGCCCGGCTGTCCAAGCCGGCCAGCAGCAGCAGGAACGGCTTGATGTCGGTCGGGTCTTCGTCCGGCGCGCCGCGATTCGCGGCGCCTTCGGTGCCGGTCGGCGCCGGCGCCGCAATCCGATGAAGCGTCGAGTTCGCCTTCCAGTAAATGTGGCCGGCATAGGCCGCCGCGGCGAGGAACAGCGTACCGGCCGCCAAACCGACGATCACATAAATAGGTTCGCAACGTCTTCGATCTGCGTTTCTTGGTCATGTCGTCCTCCAATCCGTTTCCGCCCTCTTCGGCGAACGCGCTATTCGACAGGCTCGCCTTTGTGCATCTTCACGCTGAGCGCCAACCCGACGGCGATCATATTGGTCAGCTGCGAACTCCCGCCGTAGCTGATGAACGGCAGGGAGATGCCCGTAAGCGGAAGCAGGCCGATATGCATCCCGATATTCACGAAGATCTGGAAAACCATCATGCTGATCAAGCCTACGATCAGGTAAGCGCCCCTCAAATCCCGCCCCTCCCAGATGATGATCACCATCCGATAGATCAGCCCGTAATACAGCAGCAGCAAAATGGCGGAGCCGACAAAGCCGTATTTTTCCCCGATCACCACGTAGACGGAATCCGAATACGCGTAAGGAATATAGCCCTGCTTCAAATAAAAGCCGTCGTCCCCGTACAGCTGGCCGGAACCGACCGCGCTGATCGCGTTGCGGACGTGCCAGGACTTGTCGGGATCGCTGGCGGGATCGAGAAACGTCTGAATTCTGGCCATTTGATGCGGCTTGACGAACTTCGCCAGCAGCTCGTAATTCGAATGATACAGATATACGATCGAGGAGATCAGAGCGGTAAGGATACCGATAAAAAGCAGCAAATACAGGGTTCGGATATTGCCCATCCACAGCATTCCTAGCAAGATCCCGACAAAGACAAGCGACGTTCCCAGGTCCGGCTGCTTCATGATGAGCAGGACGGGGACGGCGACGACCGCGCATATGGGAACGACGTCCCGCCACAGGCGGAGCTTCTCCCCTTGCCGCCGCTGCAGCAGATGGCAGATGAGGAGGATCGTGAACAGCTTGACCATCTCGGAAGGCTGGATCTGAAGCTGCCCGAACCGCAGCCACCGCACCGCGCCGTTGATGTTCTCTCCGGACGTCTGCACGATGACGAGCATGCCGATTCCGATCGCGTACAAGAGGTAGGTGATCTTGCCGGTCAGCAGCCGGTAGTCGATCATCGCCACCAACAGCATCGGCACGCAGAACGCGCCCAGCAGAATCAGGTTGCTGACATGCAGCCCGTCCAGCCTGGTGTTCGAGGTCGCTTGATAGACGGCGAACGTCCCGACGGCGGACAGACCGGCCAAGATGATCAAGGTCCACCCGTCCAATTTTTTCAAAGGGAGAAACAGATTCATGCGATACCTCTGCCATAATTCGTTAGGATTCCGGATGGCGACCCTGCAGCCTGCGGTTGTTGTCTCGCGCAATGCCGAGGAGAATGCCCGTGCACGCCATGCACAACAGCAGCGATGTGCCGCCGTAACTGATGAAGGGCAGGGGAACGCCGGTCACGGGAAGCGAACCGGTGACCGCCCCGACGTTCATCAGAAACTGAATGGCGATCATCGTCGCGATCCCCATCCCCAGCATCGCCGCGAACGGTTCGCTGCTTCGATACGCGGCGAGGAAGGCCCGCCAGAGAAACAAAAAATAGACCAAAAAGAAACCCGAAACGCCGATAAAACCGAGTTCCTCGCCGACGACGGCGAAAATAAAATCCGTATGCGCTTCGGGCAAATAAAAATACTTCTGAATGCTTCGGCCCAGCCCGGCGCCCGTGAAGCCGCCGTGTCCCAGCGCCGTCAGCGATTGGACGAGTTGATAACCGGAATCCGACGCATCGTGAAAAGGATCCACGAACGCGTTCATCCGCTTCAGGCGGTAACTCTTGCTGACCGACAGGTAGACAAGCAGCGGGATGAATCCGAGGCCGAGCGCGATCAGATGTCCCAATCTCGCTCCGCTGATCAAGACGATCGCGCCGGAGATCAGGAACAGGATCAAGACGGTTCCGAAGTCCGGCTGCAGCATGATCATCGCCAGATTCGCGCCGACCATGATCAGCATCGGGAGCAAGCCGCGAAGGAAAGAGCGGATCCGCTCGCCCTTCTTGCCGATCATCGCGGACAAATACACGATGATGGCGAACTTGGCGAATTCCGAAGGCTGAAAGTTAAATCCCGCCACGATAAACCATCTGCGGGCGCCGTTGATCTTCGTTCCGAAGACCAGCACCAGGCCCAGCAGCAACAAGGAGACCAAGATGAGGAACGGCGCGGCTTTCTTCCAGAACGATACCGGGATGCGCATGAACGAGAACATCAACGCCAGTCCGGCCACCGCGAACAGCGCCTGTCTGTGCACGAAGAACCAGAAGCTGCCGTATTTCTGCATCGCGATAGGCGTGCTGGCGCTGAAGATCATGGTCAGACCGAAACCGACGAGCATGCAAGTGAGCAGCAAAAGCAGAAAGTCGGGTCGCCCGCGGTTTGCGTCTCTCAAAATCGTGAGCACCTCCTGCGCCCAAGTAAAAACGGCTTTGCAAAATACGAATGACCAAAATAAAAAGCTCTCCGCGCAAAGAGAGAGCTTCACAGAATGGTCTCCGTACGGGTCGAACGGCCGCAACCGCGTCTGGAACGATATCGCCTGCCGATTAGAGCGCGAGCGGGGATCCGAGAGGGCCGTCGTACGGCCGGGTGTCCTTCAGCATCCATTGCTGGTTCGTCCATTCGTAGATGTCGAGACCGTTGCCGCCGGCGCCGAACGACCACCCGAGCAGAATCTCGGGCTGACCGTCCCCGTTCGTATCGTGAATGCCGGCATAATCCAGCCCGTATCCGAACCCGTTCGTCGCCCAAACGATTTTCCACGCCTCTTGCTGTTTTTTGACCAGCGCGGCTTTCATCGCTTTTTTGCTGTGCACGTTCTCTTCGTAGACGATGACGGCTTCGTTCATCCCGTCTCCGTCCACGTCTCCGTAGCGGACCGGATGGAGCAGCCGGGCGCCTTCGGGCAATAGCGCCAGGAACGTAAGGTCCGCGGCGTCGTTCTCCTGCGCCGGCGGACCCAGCAATTCGACCGGCGTCACAGGAACGCCGCAGCCGCCGACCGCGAATAAAGCCAGGACAAGGATGCCTGTCCCCATCAAGCGTTTGATCATCCGGATCCCGCTCCTCGTTCGTCCCTATCCTCCATTCTAGCGGCGCTCGCCGGAGAAAGGGTTATGAAATCGTTAAAATTCGACCTTCAACCCGGAAGGCGGATCCACACTTTGGTTCCCTTTCCGAGCTCGCTGTCGATATGCATCCGTCCATTGTGCAGCTTGATCATCTGCTCCGAGATCGCGAGACCCAAGCCGCTTCCGCCGGTTTTGCCCTCGCCTTTGTAGAACTTCTGAAAGACGCTAGCCAAGTCCCGCTCCGCGATGCCCGATCCCGTATCCGCCACCGCGATGACGACTTCTCCTTGATCCGGGAAGGCTTCGATCCGGATGGACCCGTCCGGCGGCGTGAACTTCAGCGAATTGTCGACGAGATTGATCAATACTTGCTTCAGTCGATTCTCGTCCGCTTGGATGACCGGAAGCGCATCGCTCGCATGCACGCGCAGCGATACGCGCTGCCGTTCCGCCCTGGGAGTCAGTTGCTTGGCGATCCGGTCCAGCAGCTCGGGAAGATGGACCGGCGCGGGCTGCAGCACGATGCGGCCGCTCTCCCGCTTGGAGAAGTCCAGCAGCTCGTCGACGAGCCGCGCCAAACGGTCGCTCTCCGACTCGATGATCTCGAGTCCGTCTCGAAGCAGCCCCTCTTCGCTTTCCTTGTCCGCGGTTCGCAAGGTGACGGTCCAACCTTTGATCGCCGTCAACGGGGTGCGAAGCTCGTGGGAGACCGAGGAGATAAAGTCGTTTTTGAGCTGCTCCGTCTGTCCGATTTTGGCCGCCATCAGATTCAGCGTATCCGCGAGCGTGCCGAGCTCGTCGTCCGCCCGTTTGGCGACGCGAATCGAGAAGTCGCCTTCCCCCATTTTCTCCGCCGCCCGCTTCAATTCCTGGATGGACCGGGTGATCGACCGCGACAGGAACACGCCCAATATCGCGACGATGGCGACCACGATGCAGCCGACGGCGATCAAGACGGCGGACACTTGCTTGATCGTGCGGTACGTCTCCGTCAACGACGTGACGAAGCGAACGGCGCCTACCGTCCGTCCGCTCCCCTGCAGCGGGTACGATACCGACAAGACCGGCTCGTTCGTGACGGGCTCGCGGCCCTGCCAAGTGCCGACGAATCCGCCGATGGCCTTCTTCACGTCCGGCATCGCCATGACGTTCTCGCGGCCCGATAAGCCGTTGGAGTCTTGGAGAAGACGGCCGGATGCGTCGACGATCTGCACCTGTGCGGCGGAATTCTCCGAGAAGCCGCTTAGCAGCCGGCCGGACTGTTCCTCGAGATCCCGGCCCTCGAAGTACTGGCGGAAAAAAGAAGCGGAGATCTCCGCTTGGTTGGTGAGGATGCGTTCCACGTTGTGGAGGTAGTAATATTTCACGGATACGATCAGGAACAATTCGAGGATGATGACCGTCGTCAGGATGACGGCCAGATAGCTTCCTGCCACTCTCTGCCGAATGCCCACTGCTTATTCCTCTCCCCGCCACAGGTAGCCTACGCCCCATACGGTTTCGATCCGCTTCGGCCGCGATGCGTCGTCTTCGATCTTCTCTCTCAGCTTGCGGACATGTACGTCGACCGTCTTGGTGTCGCCTACGTAGTCTTCTCCCCAGATCAGGTTCAGCAGCTCGTCGCGGGACAGCGCCCGGTCCGGATATGTCATGAACGTCCGCAGCATCTGAAATTCCTTGGGCGTCAACTCGATGCAGCGGTCGTGCTTGAATAGCTTGGTGGACGCGAGATCGAGCCGGATGGCGCCGTTCGCGAGCACCTTTTTGGGCGGCGCGGCGGTCTGGCTTGTCCTGCGCAGGATGTTGCGGATTCGGGCCACGAGCTCCAACGGGTTGAACGGCTTCACGATATAGTCGTCGGCGCCGAGCTCCAGTCCCTTGATCTTGTCCGTATCTTGGCCGAGCGCGGTCAGGAACACGATGACGACGTCCGGCTCGATGTTCCGAAACTTGGCGCACAGTTCGAGTCCATCCGTATCGGGCAGCATGATGTCGAGCAGCGCGACGTCGGGAGCGCTCTCCCGGAAGCTGCGCAGCGCTTCCTCCCCGGTGGCCGCCTCCGTCGTCGCATAGCCGGCTCTGCCCAAATTAATCGCGATAAAACGGCGAATATGCTTGTCGTCTTCCACGATCAGTATCCGGTTGCGGTTCGGCTGCTCCATCTTCTCTCTCCGATCGTCTGCGTCGTCTCGGAATGCCCCTGAAGCGCATCCCGTTGCAAGGAGAGTGTAAACAATGGCCGTCGCGAAAGTCAAACCCGACCGCTTCCCGCGGAGCGACGCGCCTCAGGCCGATCCCTTCCGATTCAGCCGGTCCAGCACCAGATGGACGGCGATCGCATCGTCCAGATAACCGATCGGAAAGAGATAGTCGGGAATGATGTCCGCGGACAAAATAAAATAGAGCAGCCCGCTGCCGAGGACGGCTCGGACCGAGTCGGGCGTATCTTCGTCGCGGTAACGCGCGTGCATCTCCTTCAAGTGCTCGATGAACGGCCCGACCCCGTTCACCTGGCTGACTTTGGCGTCGAATTCCAAGCAGATCATGCGATGGCCTTCCTCCGTCCGCGCATACTGCTCGTACTTGAGCAGCTCTTGCTCGATCAGCGCGGTCGTCGCCTCCGGATCGAACAATCGGGAATCCCCGAGCGTGCCTCTGATGGCGTCCAGCGAATCCATAACCTTTGCGCCGCGATCGTTTCTATCGTCCTCGTCGGCGGAGCCGGACGCCCGGATCAATTGTTCCAACGGAACGTGCAGATGCTCGGCGAAGAGCCGCAGATGGCTCAGCTTCGGCTGCTGCTTGCCGTTCACGATCCGCGAGATGGTAGCCGCGTCCATCCCGCACAGATTGCCGAGCTTGCGCATGGAGAGCGAATGCTTCTTGAGCAGCAGCTTGATCAGATCCCCGATACGGCTGTCCTCCGATTGACCGATCGCTTCCATCCCGCATCCCCTTCCCCTTGCGTTATGTTATAAGTATATGTGGACCGTTGAGATATTTGACCTTCCGCGGACCGCCGCATGGCGAAACGCCGTTGAGATTTTCGCATGTACTGGCACTTTTTTCTCAACGTCACATAGCTTAGTATCAAATTTGACAACATGAGGTGGCTTCAAATGACTTGGCTGTTAATCCTTGGCTTTACCGTGTCGTCCAGTCTCGACAATCTGGGCGTCGGCATCTCTTACGGCATCCGGAAGATCCGGATCGGGTTCGTATCGAACCTGCTGATCGCCGCCGTGTGCTTCGCTTTCAGCTACGCGGGCATCTGGTTCGGCAAGTGGATCTCCGCCGTGCTTCCCGGCATCCTGCCCGTGCTGTTGGGCACGTTCATCCTGTTCGTGATCGGAATTCGCATCATCCTGCTGGCGATGCCCAGGAGACGGCAGGCGGTCTCGGCGCCGGAGCCGGAGCCGGATGCCAAAGGGCTGAGCGGCATCCTGCGCCATCCCGAACGCGCCGACCGGGACCGCTCGAATCATATCGGGATCGCCGAATCGCTCATCCTCGGCGTAGCTCTGTCGGCCAATGCGCTGACGAACGGACTAAGCGCCGGACTGCTCGGCTTGTCCCCGTTCATGATCTCGCTGATGGCCGCGGTCGGCAGCTTCCTCACGGTGTGGCTGGGCGTCTGGCTCGGCGCCAAGGTGGCGAACGTGCGCATCGGATCGTTCACGCTCGGGCAATTCGGCACGCTCGTCAGCGGCATCATTCTGATGCTGATCGCGGCCAACAATTTTCTCTGAGCGGCATTTCGTCTCCCGGCCGATTCTCAAAAAAAAAGGATTGACAGATCCGAAGACATCAAGCTAACATGCAGAAGGAACTGAATCATATCCTCGTTAGGCGAGGCTCCTATACGAACATAGGCCACTGCCCGGAAATATCGAAAGATGCCAATGGGTAGAACAGGAATTGTCGGATTAAGGCTCTTCTTAAGGTGGCTAAGGGATTTCCCTTTACGTCGTATAGTGCCAAAACTGGACTAGGGGGACTGATAGCGTTTGTTTAGCGCTGCCCGTACGCCCCCTGGGACCCTCCCCGGGGGTTTTTCATATGCTGAGAGAAAGGGGGGACGCCCTATGGACAGTCATAGTCGAATATGCAATCGGCCGTTGTATCCGATGGGTCTGTCAGGCAGGAAGCATGCCGTTCCTTCAGCATGGGCGGAGGCTTGTTTACGTTCGGTCGTCTCCGGTCATCCCGGCGGCTGAACGCGGCCTTCCGTTCGCGGCTTCTCATGAAGGAAATGCGGAACTCTCCCTGTCCGACGGCGGAGAGTTCTTTTTATTTTCTTCAATGGGAGTTGTTGACATGCAATGGAATCTGTTCAGTCATGCAAAGCGAAAAAACAGGTTCGGCTTTGCCGACATTCTGGTTATTCTCCTGCTCTTAGCGGTTCTCTACGCGGCGGCAAAGCTGGGCTCGGGCATGAACGTGCCGTTCTCGCCGGATCGGCAATCGTCCTTAAGTCTGGATCCCAAGTGGCTCCCGTACTATGCGGGCCGTTCGTTGCTGCGCATGTTTATCGCTTTTGCCGCGTCCTTGATCTTTACATTCGTTTACGGCCGAATCGCGGCTTACAACCGGACGGCCGAGAAGATCATGATTCCGGCGCTCGATATTTTGCAATCCGTACCAGTGCTCGGCTTTTTGTCGGCGACGGTGATGGCTTTCATGGCTTTGTTTCCGGGCAGTCTGCTGGGCGTGGAATGCGCCTCGATCTTCGCCATCTTTACCGGCCAGGTCTGGAATATGACTTTCGGCTTCTACCATTCCCTCACGACCATTCCCCGCGATCTGAACGAAGCCGCCCAGATGAACCGATTGGGCGCTTGGCACCGCTTCGTCAAGCTAGAAGTGCCCTTCTCCATGATCGGATTGGTATGGAACAGCATGATGTCCTTCGGAGGCGGCTGGTTTTTCCTCGCCGCCAGCGAATCCATCAGCGTCCTGAATCAGGACATCCATCTGCCCGGGATCGGGTCCTACATGGCAATGGCGGCAGATGCAGGGGACACTCGGGCGATCGCGTACGCCATCTTGACGATGATCGCGCTCATCGTCCTCGTGGATCAATTCTTTTGGCGGCCGATCGTAGCCTGGAGCCAGAAGTTCAAGGTCGAGCAGACGGAGGCTAGCGAAGTTCCCGATTCCTGGGTATTCGACATCCTGCGGAAGGCGCGGTTCGTTCGGGACGTCAACCGATCCGTCCGGACGCTGCTGCGCGACGGTCTTGCCGGAATCGCGGCCAGCGCTCCCCGCGCGCGGCGTTCGCGGATCTCGCCGCGTCTCGGGTATGCGTTGAAATGGGGACTCGCGGCTTTGGCCCTGGCTTTTGCGCTGCGCTATGTGTACGAAGGCATCCTGGAGATCGCCAAGCTAAGCGCGAGCGAGCTCGTTCGTGTCGTCATCCTGGGCTTGTGGACGGCTATCCGCGTGTTCGTCTCTACGCTTCTCGCGGTCGTCTGGACGCTCCCGGCCGGGGTGTACATCGGCACGAATCCGCGCCTGGCCCGCATCGCGCAGCCCGTCGTCCAAGTTTTCGCTTCCTTTCCCGCCAACATGGCGTTTCCCGTGATCACGATTCTGTACTTGAAGCTCGGACTCTCGCTGGAGATCGGCGCCATCCCGCTGATGATGCTGGGAACGCAATGGTACGTGCTCTTTAACGTCATCGCGGGCGCGATGGCCATCCCATCCGATCTCAAGGAAGCTTCCACGATGCTCAAGCTGACGCGAAGACAGACATGGCGCAAGCTTATTCTGCCCGCCGTCTTCCCCTTTCTCGTGACGGGCTGCATCACCGCGAGCGGCGGGGCGTGGAACGCCAGCATCGTCTCCGAGCTCGTCTCCTGGAAGAATGACGAGCTGCAGGCGTCCGGCTTGGGCGCCTATATCGCCCGGGCGACCACCCTAGGACGCTGGCCGGAGATCATCTGGGGCATTATCGTGATGTGCTTGATGGTCGTGATCGTGAATCGCCTGATATGGCGGAGGCTCTATAAGCTGGCCGAGAAGAAATATCATCTGGATTAGAGGTGTTGAACATGAAAAAAACGCTGATGGCATTGGAGCAAATCGGCAAGCGGTACAATCAACCGGATCAAGCGAACGGAAGCATCCTGGAGGATATCAACCTGCAGATCAGGGAGGGAGAACTGGTCTCCGTACTCGGTCCTTCGGGTTCCGGAAAGTCGACGCTGCTGCGCATCATGGCCGGTCTCGTGGCCCCCTCCCAAGGATCCGTCCTCTATGACGGCAAACGGATTGCCGGCACGAACCCGGGGGTGGGCATGGTGTTCCAATCGTTCGCTTTGTTCCCGTGGCTGACGGTGCTGGAGAACGTGAAGCTGGGGCTGGAGAACCGGCCGATGCGGGAGGAGGAGAAGCTGCGCAAAGCGCTGTCCGTGATCGATATGATCGGGCTGGACGGCTTCGAGGGCGCCTATCCCAAAGAACTGTCGGGCGGCATGCGCCAGCGCGTCGGGATCGGCCGGGCCCTGGTCATGGAACCGGATGTGCTGCTGATGGATGAGCCGTTCTCGGCGCTCGACGTCCTGACGGCGGAGAACTTGAAGCGCGATCTGCTGGAGCTGTGGACGGAGCGCAAAATTCCGACCAAGAGCATCATTCTCGTCACGCACAGCATCGAAGAAGCCGTCTACCTGTCGGATCGGGCGATCGTGCTGTCCAGAGACCCGGCCCGCGTCATCTCCGACATTCCGATCCGCCTGCCGCATTGGCGCGACAAGCAGGATCCGCTCTTCACGTCGCTCGTGGACCGCCTCTACGCCATCCTGACGAAGCGCGAAGCGAAGACGCCCGAAGCGGCGGAAGAGCAAAAGAAGAAAATCGAAAAAGTGCCGGCGGTGCCCGCAGGCGCGCTCACCGGCTTTATCGAGCTGATCGACGATCTGGGCCATCAAGTGGATCTCTACAAATTGGCCGATCAACTGAGTCTCGACCTGGAAGACTTCCTGCCTATCGTCGAGACGGCCCAGACGCTCGGATTTGCCGCCATTCAGCACGGCGACATCGCGTTAACCGATATCGGACGCCGGTTCGCCGACGCCAGCGTCCTGGACCGCAAAGAGATCTTCAGAGCCCAGGTCCAGCAGCACGTGCCGATGATGGAGAGGATTATCTGGATCTTGCACTCCAAGTCGAACAACAAGATGGAACGGGCGTTTTTTGAGGAGATTTTCGAAAAGCATTTCGGGGCGGAAGAAGCGTCCCGCCAATTGGATATTCTGATCGATTGGGGCCGGTATGCGGAGCTGTTCACTTATAATGAACAGACGCGCGTGCTCTTCCTGGAATCTTGACCTTGGTCAGCCCAGGCGCGGCAGCCTTTCCCCTTCCCGGATGACCCGAAGCATAATGGCATCCCACCGCATCGGATGGTCGGCCTCGCGATAATCGGGCATGAAGCCAAGTTTCAAGTACGTCCGAATCGCGGGCAGCCGGTCATCGTCGGTCTTCAGCAGCGCGCGGCGCTTCCCGTCCTCCTTCATCTTCCGCAGCGCGGCCAGCGTGACCGCATAGCCGATACCGAGACCGGCGCACGCCGGCAGCGCCCCGACCATGTGCAGATAGCCCGCATCCGTCTCTCCCGTCTCCGGCTCGTCCGGTTCGAGCGCGGAAGCCGTGGCGACGGGCTCGCTCCCCCGGCAGACGAAGAAGACGCGGTCCGGCCGGTAGGAGGGCCGTTCCGCTACTTTGCCCGCGAAGGAGATCGGCTCGCCGAAGGAGGCGGCGATGATCCGCTCCCAGGCCGGCGCGTCCCCCGCCTCGTACGTGCGAATAAACCAGCCTTCCGGACAGACGGGTTCCGCCAATCCCTCCAAGTCGTCCCGCCGCATCCACAGCTTCGAGCGCTTCGCCTCCGTCACGGCGTCCGCACCCCCCCTCGATAATCCGGGATCGCGACGGGCGCGCTGTCCGCTGCGACGGACTCCATCGACAAGAAGAAGACGGAGCTCCATGCGACGGCATCGTAGACGTCGACGAGCGGCGCGCGATCCTCTTGGATCGCCGAGATGAATTCCTCCAGCACTAGGAAGTCCCCTCCGCCGTGCTTCGTCTGAGATGCGAACTTGCCCCATGTCTGCCACTTCGGATGGTCGAACTCCGGCTGATAGCGGGAGAGCGGCTCCCACATGTCCGAACCGTCCGCCTCGTTCTTGGGCGACAAGCCGCGGAACCAGACGAGATCCTCCTCCCCCGCATGGCGGCCGGAGATATAAGCGCCCTTCGTGCCTTGCAGGACGAAGTGGGTCTTGTTATGCGGACGCACGGACGTCCAATCGACGCGGAGCGTAATCAGCGCGCCGCGGTCGGTGCGGATCGCGGCCACGGCCGAATCGCCTTGCCGCCAGTAGCCTTCTCTGGCCGCCGGGTGTTCGCTGCCGAACGACTCCGTGAAGTGAAGCAGCAGCGAACGTGACTTCGACACGAAGCCCGACACCGATCGAAGCCGGTCCCCGCCCGGCTTGCCGGCGCCGATCCATTGCGCGACGGGGCCGAGCGAATGCGTCGGATAGTTGACCCCGTTCAACTCATGATGCAGCTTGCCCCGCCAGGTCAGCGAGCCGTCGGGATCGTGGATCAGGTGACGAAGCTCGTGAATGTAGCCGCCCTCCAGATAGGTGATCTCCCCGAACATGCCCAGCTCCGCCATATGCTTGACGGCCAGATTCGATCGCGAGAAGCAATAGTTCTCCGACATCATGTATTTGAGCCCGGTCGACTCCACCGTCTCGATCAAGGCCCGGGCTTCTTCCCGGGACTGCACGGCGATCACCTCGCTGAGCACGTGCTTGCCCGCCTTCAGCGCGGCGATCGACTGCCGGGCATGCAGGTGCATCGGACTCAGAATGAACACGGCGTCGATGGAAGGATCCTTCAGCATCTCGTCGTAATCCCGGTACGTGCGAATGCGCGGGAACTTCTCTTTCCACTGCTTCAGCACCCATTCGTTCAGATCGCAGGTCGCGGTCAGCTCGATGCGATTCGACAACGAATAGAGGGCGTTCAGAAAGCTCGCGCCCCGATTGCCTCCGACGATCGCCAGCCTTACGGGCGCCCGGTTCGTCATCGCGCGCCTCCTTCCGCGACTGCGGCCGCATCCGTCTCGGCCCAAGCCACGCGCCATTCGGCCGGGAAGCCGCCGCCCTCCGCGTGCGGATGCCGCAAGTAATCGTCCATGCTGCGGCTGATGACCGCCGTCCATGCCCGCACCCGCTCCGCCGGATGCTCCGGCAGCAGCGGAACGGATTCGGCCAGCAGGCCGTCGGCATCCACGGTCAGCAGCCAAGCGACCGGCACGTCGAGCACGCTGGCCGCCTGAAAGAAATGCAGCCGGCCGCGCCGGACGAGGGATTGAACGTGATTGTGGCCGTTCATATAGACGGCGGGGCCGGGCCGGCGCTCCAGCAAGGACAGCAGCGCGCGGCCGGGCTCCGCATCCAATCCCAACATCTCCTCCCCGGAGCGCGCCGTCGTTCCCGGCACCGGATGATGCGCGAAGATCAGGAGCGGCTTCCGGTCGTCCCCCGACAACCGCAGGCTAAGCCAATCCAGCTGTTCGCCGTCCAGCGTGCCGCCCCAGTTGCCGCGATCGGCGTCGCGGGCGGTATCGAGGAACAGCAGGCGGGCCTCCTCCGCCTCGATCGCCTCATAGCGAGGCATCCCCGTCCGACTCCGAATGTCGGACTTCGGCAGAGAGAACGTATCGTGGTTGCCCAGCACGTGACGCAGCCTGCGCCCCGGGTGACGCCTTCGCGCGAAGGAGAACACGGCCTCGAACGCCTCCGCCTCTCCTTCGTGCGTCAGATCGCCCAAGGAGATATGGTAGTCGGCTTCGATCGATAGGAAGGCGGCTAGCGCGGCTTCGTAGAACGAATCCCGGGCCTCCTCCGCCTCCGCCCGGTCGAATAGACGGTATGGATAATGCAAATCGCCGATGAGCGCAAGCTTCATCTGTATGTTCTCCTCCCCTCTTAGCCTTTAAGGCCGGCATGCATAAAGCTATCGATAAACTTCCGCTGAAACGCGAGAAAACCGACGAGCAGCGGCGCGGCGACGAGCAGCGTGGCCGCGCAAACGTAGGACCACTGCGCCCCCGATTCCGTCGACTTGGCGAAGAGCGCCAGTCCCACGGTGAGCGGCCGGTTCGTATCGGAATTGGCGACGATCAGCGGCCACAGGAAGTCGTTCCAGTGGAAGCTGACGGAGACGATCGCGAACGACAGATATACCGGGCGGCAGAGCGGCGCGTAGATTCTCGCCACGATGCCGAGGCGCGAGCAGCCCTCCATGCGAGCCGCTTCCTCCAACTCGTAAGGCAGCTGCCGGAACGCTTGGCGGAGCAGGAAGACGCCGAACGACGAAGCGAAATAGGGCAGCATGATGCCGATCTTCGTATCGAGCAGGCCCATCTGATTCAGCACTTGATAATTGGAGAAGACGAGCGCGTCCGGGGGGACCATGATCTGCGCCAGGAACAGCGCGAACAGCATCCCTCTGCCGGCGAATCGAACCCGGGCGAACGCGTAGGCGGCGAGCGTGACGGTCAACAGCTGCACGATCAGAATGCCGAACGTGATCAGCGCCGTGTTCGCGTAATAGCGGCCGAACGGCGCGCCTTCCCACACATGCGCGAAGTTCGCCAGCGTCCAGGACGTCCAAGCGCCGAACCCGCCGCTTCCCGCCGCTTCGGACGAGGGCTGGAAGGCGGTGCGGACGACCCAAGCGAACGGGACGAGCCAGATCGCCCCGAATGCGAGCATCAGGGCGTGCCATGCCGCGGACGGCCAGCCGCCCCGCGTCAGGAGCGCCCGGCGCAGCCGCCGAACGGCCGACCTTCTGCGAGCGCGCTTCGACGATCCCCAAGTCAGTACCGGGTTGTTCATCCTTCATTCTCCTCGGCTTAGTCGTAATGAATGCTGCGGTCCCATCCGAACACCTGCAGCGCGGAGAGGAGCAGCAGCAGCGCGATCATCGCGACGGTCATCGCCGCGGCCATTCCTTGATCGTAGAATTGGAACGAAGTCTCGTAGATGTGATACAAGAGCAAGCTGCTCGCATGATTGGGACCGCCCTTCGTCATGATCCACAGATGGTCGACCAGCTTGAACGCGTTCGTCATGGCGATGACCGCCACGAACAACGTCGTGGGCATCGTCAGCGGGATCGTGATGCGCCGCAGCGCCGTCCATTTGCGGGCGCCGTCGGCGGACGCGGCTTCGAACAGATCCTTCGGAATCTGCTGCATCGCCGCCAGATAGAAGATCATGAAGTAGCCGGCTTCCTTCCAGATCGCCATCGCGATCATGGCGCCCAGCACGGTATGCGGGTCGCCCAGCAGACTGACGTTTTGGCCGGACAGCCAGGAAGCGAGCCTTGCCAGCAAGCCGAAATGAGGCGTATATAGGAACAGCCAGATGTTCGCGACGGCGATCATCGGGATCATGTTCGGGTAGAAAAAAGCGACGCGCGCGAACGTCCGGCCTCGGACGGCCTTGTCCGCGAACAGCGCCATAGCGAACGCAAGCGCGATGGATGCGGGGACGGTGCCGACCGCATACCACGCGTTGTTGCCGAGCACTTTCAGAAACACAGGGTCCTTCAACAGCGCGGCAAAGTTGCCAAGCCCGACGAACAGCGGCTTGGGCGTCGCCAAATCCTGCTCAAAGAGGCTAAGTCTCGCCGTTCTGAGCATCGGATAATACGTGAATAGTCCGAGAAAGAGCAGCGAGGGGAGCACAAGTCCCCATCCGAACGCGTTTCTTCTCGCTCTTTCGATCCAACCGGCGCTCATCCGTTTCTGCCTCCTCGCGGGCCTTGGACGGACGCGAACGGGCAGGACGAACGAAGGACGTTCATCCTGCCGCCGCGACCGCCGAATGCCGTTACTTGTTGAACGGAGCGAGCGCTTGCTCCGCTTCTTGCTGGGCTTGCTTCAGCGCGGTTGCCGCGTCGGTCTGGCCCGACAGCGCCGCCTGGATCTGGTTCGTGAGCGCCGAAGACACTTTGCCGTGATTGTGCGTCGAGAGCTCCCGGAACGCGTAGTCCAGTTGATCGCGGGCCACGAGCGCCTGCGGGAAGCCGGCCGTGTACGTCTTCATCGCGTCCGTATCGTACGCCGACTTCCGGACGCCGACGTAGCCGGAGGAGGAGCTGAACAGCGCGGCCTGTTCCGGCGCGGTCATATACTGGACGAACGTCCATGCGGCCGCTTGCTTCTCGGGGGACGCGTCCTTGAAGATGTACAGGTTGCCGCCGCCCGTCGGCGATCCGAATTGCTTGTTGGCCGGCGGGAAAGCGACGCCGAAGTCGAACTTGGCATTGTTCTTGACGTTCGTGAGATTGCCGCTCGTGTGAACCATCATCGCCGTCTTGCCCGCGATAAAGTCGGTCGGCACCGCGGCCCAGTCGATGATCCCTTCCGGCATCGCCTTGTACTTGCGCGACAGATCGATCCAGAACTGCAGCGCCGCGACGTTCTCCGGCGTATCGAACATCGCCTTCTTGCCGTCGGCGGACATGATGTTCGTCTTCGGATCGCTCGCCGCCTGGCGCGCGAACATCTGGAACATCCAATAGGAATCGTCGTTGCCCGGAATTTCAAGCCCGTTGTGGCCGTCCCGGTTCAGCTTCTTCGCGTAGGCGACCAGCTCGTCCCATGTCTGCGGCGGCTTCTCCGGATCGAGCCCCGCGGCCTTGAACATCTCTTTGTTGTAGTAGAGCAGAATCGTGCTCCGTTGGAACGGCACGCTGTACGTCTTGCCTTCGGTCTGCGTGTCCTCCAGGAAGGCCGGATAGAAATCGGCCATATCGAAGTCCGCGTCCTTCGCGATGAAGTCGTCGAGCGGAACGATGGCGTCCGTATCCAGCATGCTGTACAGCTCCGTCGACATCATGACGGCGACGTCCGGCGGCTGCTTCGCCTGAATGCCCGCTTGGATCTTGACGGTGTTGTCTCCGTAGTTGCCCGTGTAGACAGGCTTGACCTTGATATCCGGATGCTTCGACGTGAAGTCCGCGGCCATGCCGTCGATCACTTTGGTCAACGGTCCGCCGACATTGACGGGATAGTAGAAGGTAATCTCCACCGGCGCTTGGGTCGGTTCTGCCGAGGGCGATGATGAGGGCGAAGCGGCAGGCTGGTCCGCATCGCTCGCGGATGCCGAGGGCGGAGCGCCATCCGCGTTGCCGCCGCCGGATTGTCCGCAGCCGGCCAGCGTCAGCGCGCCGGCCAGCAGAAGCAGGGTCGTTTTGCCGTAATTCCACATGAACGAAGTCTCTCCCCGTAAGCTCTATTTCGTTATTGCGCGTACCCTCTGAAGTTGATCGTGACCCGCGACGTGCCGACGTCGAGAATGTGCAGGATCGCGCCGTCCGCGGTCGGGAGCACCGCGATGCCCTGCGCCTCCGTTCCGCTCGGAAGGTTGCGGTCGAACGCCGTGGCGACCGCGCCCGTATCCGGATCGATCGAATAGACCGTCTGCGTATCGTTGTCCGAAGAGGCGTAGAGCAGGCCGTTATACATCTCCGCTCCCTGGATCCGGTCGACGCTTTGGGTGAGCGGCACCGTCTTGATCAGATGCATGTCGCTCAAGCTGAAGACGTTCAGGACGGTCGCGTTGCTCCAGGCAGCCGTGTACACTTGGCCGCGGGCCGCGTCGACGGCGACCCACGGCACGCCGCCCGGGTGCAGGCTGAGCGGAAGCTCGTAGGATTTGCCCGTATACTTCAGCGTCTTGGCGTCATAGATCGCGATGTAGGGATGCTGATAGTTTTTGCCGTCTTCGATCGGCGCGTAGATTTTGCCGTCGTAGTAGGACACGTCGCCGATATGATCCCCGCCTTTGAGCGCGATCGCGAGCGGAATGGCAGCCGCGTTCCGGACGAGTACGGTCTGGCCGTCCAGCGCCGTACGAAGTAGACCGAGCGTCGAGTTGAAGATCCATGCCGTCCCGTCCGTCGTTACGCCTTGTCCCCGCTCGAATGCGTCCAAGAGCGAGAAGGTTTGAACCGAGACCTCCTGCCACGCGGCCAGCGCGGCGGACGATGCGGCTGCGGAAGATGGCGTTCCGGACTCCGCGTACGACATCGAACCGAACGTTAGCATCCCGGCGAGCAGCAAACCCGATACTTTACCCCATTTCAAGCTTTTCTCCTCCTATCGGATGATGGAATGAATGGCCCGGCCGATGGCCCGGCTCTACTCTCATCCTATCGTCCGCCCCCCACCCGCCTATTGAACAAAATGCGCCTATCGTTGAACAAAAATGCCAATCGGACAAAAGGATCAGGCAGCCGTCAAGACGAGAAAGGTCTTTCTCGCCCATGAAAAAAAGCCCGCGGCGTTCGCTTGCGGAACCGCTCAAGCTTCTGTCGCCGGGCCTTGGGTAGGTGTAGGAGATGACGTTAGCGGGTCCCGGAGCGGCGGTCGCCGGATATCCCCGAAGCGTACTGCATGGGCGTGAGTCCGGTGATTCGCTTGAACGATCGGGTGAAGTGCCCTTGATCGGCGAAGCCGATCTGGACGGCGATCTCCTTCAATCCCGCTTGGCCCGACCGGATGAGCAGCTTCGAGCGCTCGATCCGGAGCCGGATCAGAAAATGATGAGGCGGATATCCCGTCTGCTGCTTGAAGAGCCGGATGAAGTGGGACAAGCTCAAGTTGGCGGCTCCGGCCAGCTCGACGAGGGAGATATCCCGCTCCAGATTCGCGCGCATGTATTGAATCGATTGATCGATCTCGCGGCTCCCCGCGCCCGTGGCGCCGCCGGCATCGCCCTCGCCGGGAGCCGCGTAATGGTGGAGCAGATGGAGGACGAGCATGCGGACCAGCGACTCGGCATAGACGGTTCCTTTGGCGCCGCCGCCCCGCAACTCCTCGAACATCCATAGTCCTAACTGAAGGAGCTTCGGATCGCGCACATGGTACTGCCTGGTCAGCCGGACAGGCCCCCCGCCGGACGCGCAGGCCAGCTCGTCCGCCAAAGCGGGCTCGATCTCGATCTTCAGGAAATAAAGGGAGGCTCTCTCCCAGGGGCATAGAACCGCTTCGTGGGAAGGGATGACGTGGATCGTGTAGTAATTCTCGTAGTAGGAGGTGCAGTGGATGCAAACGAGATGTTTGGAGGCCTCGGAGCCGGAAGTGACGAACGCTTGTTGAGGGCTGTACCATTGCGACATCCGTATTCGATCCCAGCCGAGCGAATCGCTGGCGAGGACGGGGTGCGACACGGCGTACGCTTCGCCGGATTGCTGCATCAGTATCCCTCCTAGAGATAGGTCCTTGCCTCCAGGATACCAGCCGTGCGTCAATCCGATATCAACAAGCTGTTAAATAGGTATTAAAAGGATAAACCGCGATAACATTTTGATCATCTCCTGAATGAGGGCTATACCTGCGAAAGCGACACCATCCGCATGCTGCTTCGAATAGGAGGATTAACCTTTGTTGAGATCGCGCGCAAAAGCATTCACGTTCCCTAAGCAGCAAGCCCCTTGCGGGTTGTTTACCTCGCACCCACAACGGCCCGCCTGAACATGTGCTTTAATTTGGTCAGCCGGTTGTTGGGCGGTTCCTGCCGCTTTCATGAGGCGTTCTCTCGTCCAATCGAAACAATAACACACAGGTACATCCATGCTCGGGTTCTTTTGGTACACAGGCACCTTAAGGTCGTCCTCGGCAAATGTTTGTGAATGGTTTCCATTAAAGTAAACGGTAGTGCAAGCAGAGTTCGAACAAAATTCGTACGAGTTATCGGGTTTTATGGTTTCTAAAGCTAAAGCTTTAAGCAGGGACTTAAGCGTTATGAGCTGCACGTTCTTGCCCTTGTTACCGCAGGAAGGGCACTCCGATTTTGAAACTCCTACATTATTGGATGGCGTACAGCAATCCATTGTAAACCAACTCCTTACCATGAATGAGCTTATGGGGTGAGAATACGTTTGTTTAACTCTTCCCACATATCTTGCCCCCTGTAGTCTACAACTTTATTTTCTTAGTCTAAGACTTTACTTTTCAGTCTACAACTTTATTTTCATCAAACATTACAAGTTCCGATTTCATTTTGTGGAAACTTCGCTGAGCTTTTTCAGGGCAAGAGCGAGAGCGCGAACGGACTTTAACATGGACGCCTATTGCGGCATACAGCGCAAGCCCAAGCATCCGAGGATGCTTGGGCTTCGCGCAGAGCTGTTCAGTCTCCGCCGCATACAAGAAGACTTCAGTAGAGCATATACTTTTGCCTGAGATCTTCCCGATGCATGACGTTCGAATCCTCCCGAATGTAATGGCACACGTACGATCGTCTCCAGCGGTCTTGGCTCCGGTTTTTGTTCGAGGAATGGATCAGCAGTTCGCTGAAGAATAAGATGTCGCCCTTCTCCATGACGACCGGAATTTGGCGGCTCGTATCCACGCCCTCGGTTTCCTCCGTCCAGCTTTCGTGCTCCTCCAGGTTTTTGACGGCGCCGTGGGGGAGGAGGCCCCAATGATGCGTGCCGGGCATGACCCAGAGACAGCCGTTCTCCTCGTCGATGCGCTCCTCCATCGCCGTCCAGGCGGCGATCATCGTCATCGGATCGTTCTTGATATAGTAATAGTCCTGATGAGAGGCTTGACCTGGAGAGCCCGGTTCCTTGTAGAAGTACATGCTCTGCACGCAAGCTGCTTCCCGCCCCATCAACTGGTTTAGCGCCCCCCGCACGACGGCATGCCTCATGAGCTGCCGCGAGAAGCTGTCGTGCTTATGCGGGTTAAACAACCGGAGCGCGTATTTCTTGGCGGGCTCGCAGGCCGCCCAATCCGGCACCTCCGTCTGGTCACGAATATCAAAGATGTGTCTGTTAAAGGCATCGATCAAATCTTCGCTCATGCCCTTCTTGAAGAGGAAGTACCCCTGCTCCCGAAAAAAATCAACCTGCTCCTCCGTTAGCGGAGCAATTGGCGGCGTAAAAGCAACGTTCACCTCAACATCTCTCCCTTTTTTGCATATCTTCTTGCTGTCCCAAGAATAACTCGCTGCCGCTATTCGAACAATGGCTACCGTTTGCGAATATGTACATGAAATTGATATAATTGATCGAACACACGCGAATACGATCTATGGAGGCACCTTATGGATTCCCAACCGCCCCTTCTCTCGATCGGCGACATCGAGCATGCCGTCGCCGGCTCCATCGTCTATCCGCCCGGCGGCCGCCTCGGTCCCCGTATCCAGCAGGACATCCAGCTGGTTATGCTGTATACCGGCCGGATGGACGTCTCTATAGACGGCAGATGGCTGAACGTGTCGCCGGGCCACGTGGTGATGCTGAAGCCCGGGCGAGAGGAGACGTTCGCCTTCTCGAAGACCGAGCAAACTTGGCATCGCTGGATCGCCGTTCATCTGCGCGAGATGGACGCCGCCGCGCGTCTCGCGTTGGACGAGCTGCCGGAATGTCTGCCGCTCTCGGAGGAGATGAACCGGCTGCTCGACCTGATGCTGAACGTGCAGCGGTTCTCTTCGTTCGAGGATCCCGTCGTCGCCTGCCTCGGTCTCGCCGCGCTCCATCTGTATCCGACCGAATCCCGCACAGCGCTCCTCCAGCGAGAGAAGCATCCCGCCGTCTACGAAGTGCTGACCCGCATCCGGGAGCGATATATGGAAGATTTGTCTTTATCGGACTTGGCGGCCGTCGCGGGACTGTCCTCCGAACATCTCGTCCGCCTGTTCCGGCAGCACGAGCAGACGACCCCGATCGCCTATCTGTGGAGATATCGGATCGATAGGGCAGTGGAGCTCCTGATCAGCACCGGTCTTAACGTGACCGAGATCGCCCAGCGCTGCGGCTTCAAGACGTCGCACCATTTCGCCCGCATGGTCAAGCAGGAGACGGGACGAACCGCCTCCGACATCCGCCGCTTATCGTGGAGCGGGATGCGCAAATCTTAATGCATACGTCCCCAATGCCGCATCCGAATTACAGCCGAACCAAGTTCGAATCGCGCGCAGAACGGCCCCCGGGCGCGAACCGTCCCGGAAGCCGTTCTTTCCTCCGTTTCTCTTTATCCCTTGACGCCTCCGAGCGTCATCCCTTTCACGAAATACTTCTGCAGAAACGGATACACGACAATAATCGGCACGCTGGCGATGATCGTCATCGTCGCCCGGATGGACGCCGGCGTCACTTGGTTGAGCGCTTGCCCGCGCGCATTGGCGAACGCGTCTCCCGCCGTCTTCTGCGTCATGGCCGCGCCTGAGCTTTGCAAGATTTTCATCAACTCGTACTGGAGCGTGCTCAGCTTTATATGGGAAGAGTTGTAGAGAAATACGTCAAACCAGGAATTCCACTGCCAGACGGCCACGAATAGCGAGACGGTCGCCAGAACCGGCAAGCAGAGCGGCAGCACGATGCGCATGAACGTGCCGAAATCGCCCGCGCCGTCGATCTTTGCCGATTCGACAATCCCTTCCGGAACGCCTTCGATGAACGAGCGGATGATGACCACGTTAAATGCGCCCACGATGCCCGGGACGATATAGACCCAGAAGCTGCCGATCAGATGCAGCTCTTTGTGCAGCAAGTACGTGGGGATCAGCCCTCCGCTGAAATACATCGTCAAGATGAACGACACGTTCACCAGCTTGCGCAGGACGAACTCCGGCCTGCTCACGGTGTAGGCGACCATGGCCGAGCAGAACACCGTCACTACGGTACCGACGAGCGTTCGCAGCACGGAGATGAGCATCGAATGATAGATGGCAGCTTCGCGCAGCGTGTATTCATAATTGTACCAAGTGAAAATTCTCGGCTTGAGAAAGATGCCGCCCCTGGAGGCGTCCATCGCGTCGTTCAAGGAGATCGCAAGCATGTTCAGGAACGGGTACAACGTGACGGCCATCAGCATGAGCATGCAGACGACGTTGAACATATCGAACAGCCGGTCGCCCGTCGTACGATATCGGGCCGAAGTTTTCATAGAGGTTCCCCCTAGAACAGTCTGGGCTGGCCGAGCTTTCTGGCGATATGGTTAGCGCCGAACAGCAATACGACGCTGATGACCGTCTTGAACATGCCGGCGGCCGTCGCGAACGAGAAGTTGCCCATGGCGATGCCGTACTTTAGGACGAATAGATCCAGATTTTCGGAATAGTCGGCGGTAAGGCCGTTGCCGAGCAGGTATTGGGGCTCGAATCCCGACTCCAGCAGATTGCCGAGGTTCAGAATCAGCAGAATGACGATGACCGGCTTGAGTCCGGGCAACGTGACGTACAGCATGCGCTGCCAGCGGTTCGCTCCGTCGATCTCCGCGGCTTCGTACTGGGCCGGATCGATCGTCGTGATCGCGGCCAAGTAGATGATCGTGTTCCACCCGAGGTTTTTCCACACTTCGGAGATCCCCAATATGCCCCAGAAGTATTTGCCTTCGGCCAGCCACAAGATCGGCTCGCGGATGAGGCCGACCTTTAGAAGCAGCCCGTTGACGATGCCGGACGTATCGGTGGAGAGCGCGTTAACGATCATGCTGGAAGCGACGACCCACGAGATGAAATGCGGCAAATAGCTGATCGTTTGCACCGTTCTCTTGAAGAAGGCGCTGCGCAGCTCGTTCAGCATGATCGCCAGCATGATGGCGGTCGCGAAGCCGAGCGTCAGATTGATGAGACTCATCGCCAGCGTATTGCGCATCACCAGATAGAACGATTCATCCTGGAACAAAAACTTAAAATGATCAAAACCGACCCATTCTTGTTGCAACAAACGCTTCCCCGGCCGATAGTGTTGAAACGCGATCAGCCAGCCCCATAACGGGACGTAGCGGAACACGATCAGCCACAAGACGAACGGCACGGACATCAGCAGCAGCGTTCTCTGTTCCAGAAGTTTGCCCCATCGCGTTTTTCTCGCCAACGCTCTGCCTCCCCGCCGAACCGGGGAAGGCCGAAGCTCCCTTCGCCCTCCGCTGTCCGGTTCGTTCATTCATTTCATTATCTTTTCTTGCCGTCCAACCGATCCTGCACGACGCCGTTCGCCCAATTCTCATAGGATTTAACGTTAAGCTTGTTGAAGGCGGCAACGTATTCGTCCCACATGGCGTCGAATTGGTCGGGCGAGGCGAGGATCAGCCTTGGAAAGGCCTTCCTTTGAAGATCCGTTTTCTTCTGTTCGAAAACTTGCTCCGGCGATCCTTGCTGCTTGTTCGCGGACCAGACCGGGTACCATTTGCGCGTCTCCGGGGGGCTGTAGACATCGGTAAATACTTTCAGTCCGTAAGCTTCGAGTATCGTCTTATCCCCTTCGGTATAGCTTTGCTCCACGACCTCGGGCTGGCGGTCCGGGAAGTAGGCGTTGCCGTCCTCATACAGTCCCGCTCCCATCGGCCAGTAGTAGCTGTAATATGCGAATCCGTAAGATTGCAGGAATTCGGGAGAAGCCGCCTGCTTGATTTGCGCTTCCGTACGGAAGAAGCGGCCGTTCTCTCCGACTTCGTACGTCTTGCCCTTCTCGCCCCAGAACAGCAGCTTCTGGTTTTCTTCCTTAACCATGTTGTCGAAATACTGGATGATCCGGACCGGATCCTTCGCGCTGGTCGTGATGCCGATGCCGCGGTTCGTCGCAAAGGTCGGCGGATCCAGGTATTGGTCCTTCGTCCCTTGGTCGAAGACAAGCGGGAAGCCGATGAACTGTCGGTCGTCGTTGCCGGCTTGCGCCAGATTCTGCATGGCGGGGATGATCTGCCAACCGTAATCGAAAAATCCGAGCACGCGTCCGGTAGACAGCTTGGCGATGTATTGGTCGTACTTGGCGACCAGCGATTCTTTATCCAGCAATCCCTGGCTGTTGACTTCGTTCAGCTTCCGGATCCAGCGCTTCATGAATGGCTTGTCTCCGGTCGCATACGCCAGATGCGTGTCCTTGTCGACGTACACCTCGCCCTCATTGGGGAGACCGTTCAGGTTCGGCGCCGGATTCGTCAACGTGAAGAAGCGCCAGTCGTCCGTGAGCGTCTCGAAGCCGATCGTATCGCCGCCGTTGATCTGCGGGTGCTTCTCTTTGTAACGCTTGATCAAGTCGAAGTATTCGTCCAGCGTCTTCACCTTCGGATATCCGAACTCCTTGAGCACGCCTCGCTGAATGTAGAATGCGCCCGGCTGGTACATGTCGGGAACGAAGCCATGACTTGCCGCAAAAGGAATGATGTAAATGTTGCCGTCCTCCGAGGGCATCTGATCCCAATAAGGCGCGTACAGCTTCTTGAGGTTGGGCGCATAGCGGTCGATCAGGTCGTTCAACGGGATGAACGCTTTGGCGTCCAGCATCTTGTCGATCCCGCTGTCCGGCACGACGACGTCGGGATACTCGCCGCTCGCGACCATGACGCCCAGCTTCGTGTTCAGATCGCCGACCAGATGCTCGATCTTGAAGTTGACGCCGGTCTGCTCTTCCAGCAGCTTGCCCAGCACCGTCTCGTTCGTGTTGCCGTCCTTGCCTGCTACCGCCGCGTTGAAATACGTGAACGTGACGGGCTTGCTCGCTTCCGCTTGCGCCGAATCGGATGCCGGCGCAGAGTCGCCGCCGTCTTTTGCGCAGCCGGCCAGCAGCGAGGCAAGGACAAGGGCCATGGCAAACGGCATGTAACTCCTGGTTCTGATTTTCATTGCCGGACAGATCCCCTTTTCGCGTTGGATGAAAGCACTTACAAAAAACATCATAAACAATCCTCCCTGCGGAAATCAGCCCACAAACTTTAGCTTTTATTGGGGAAAGTTTATCGGATGCGGATGCGGAAGCCGAAGCAGGACGGTCGTGCCTATGCCCGGCTCGCTCTCGATCTGAAGACTGGCTTCCTTGCCGTAATAGAGATGCAGTCTCGCGGCCACGTTGCGAATGCCGACGCGCTCTTCGGCTCCTTCTTCCGGCCGCTTGTCCGACAGCAGTTCTCCCAGCTTGCGCGCGTCCATCCCCTTCCCGTTGTCCCGCAACAGGAACGTAAGCTCGCCGCCTGAGGCCGCAAGCTCAAGCTCGATCAGGCCCTGGGCTTCGATCGACTCGATGCCGTGTATGCTTGCGTTCTCCACGAAGGGCAGCAATATCATTTTCGGGATACGATAGCTCTCCGCCCCCTCGCCGACCTGTATCCGATAGGCGAGTTTGTCCCCGAACCGGTACTTCTGAATGTCCAGAAACGATTCGATCAACTCCAGCTCCTGTCGGACCGGGATCCAGTCGCTGCCCCAAGACAGCGATCGCCGGAAAATCTTGGAGAGCCGGCCGATGATTCTGGCCGTTTCTTCCTCTCCCTTGATTAGGCTGCGCATCCGCAGCGTCTCCAAGGTGTTGAACAGAAAGTGGGGGTTGATCTGGCTCTGGAGCGCGTGAAGCTGCGCCCGCCTGCGCTGCAGCTCCAGGTCCTTCTTCTGGATATCCGCCAAGTAGACGTCGTCGATCAGCGTCTTGATCTGCCGGGTCATCCGATTGAATTCGGTTGCGAGCTGCCCGATTTCGTCCGCGCATTCGGCTAGCGGGATCGGCTCGAAGTTCCGGTTTTTGACTTTTTTGATCTGCTTGACGATGCGCAGGAGCCTGTCGTGCAGCGACTTGGAGATCCAAGCGATGACGAACGTCGGCAGCAGCAGGTTCGCGCAGGCCAGATAGACGACAAAAACCCGTGACTTGCGCACCTCGGACAGCATCTCGGCTTCCGGGACGAGACCCGCGACGGTCCATCCGCTTAAGCAGCCGACGTTGTCGTAACGTTTCTCTACCGCAAGCGCGCCTTTGGGGAGGATCGCGGAATCGTAACCGTGACGGCCGACGGCGGTTGAATCGGTCGCGTATTCGACGACGCCGGACGGGCTTACCAGGTACAGCTCGCTTGGCATTCCCCGGTTGTCGAGCGTCTGACGAACCATATCCGGGGATAGGTCGATTTTGAGAATCTTGACATAGCTTGCGGGGCCGTCGAAGACGTTCAGCCTGCGGACGATGCTGAAGGCGCTGCCCGCCGGCGTTCGGGAATGGACGAGCGCGGGGACCCCGGACGGAGCGGCCATCGCTCTCTCGTACCATTCCTCGCGCCGGACCGGATCGGTGATCCGATCGACGCCCCCCGCTCCGAGCACGGTCGGATTGTCGGTGTAGAGGGTCAATTCCTGGATCGAACGGTATACCGGCGCATATTTACGGAGATTCGGACGCAAGTAGTCCTCGTACACTTCCAAATAATCAACCGTCGCCGCATAGTCCGTATCCAGCGCGTCGTTCATCGAACCGTCCATATAGAACACGGAAGAAATGCCGACGGCGTCCTCGATCCGGGAACGGAACGCCGCCTGAACACGGTCCAGCGCCAGATGCATGTCCCGTTCCTTCTGGCTTCGGACGTTGTGGGCCGTCACGCTGTAGAACAGCGCGTTCGTGACCACGATCGGGAAGAAAACGGACAGGAAATAAAGCAGCAGCAGCTTGTTCCGCAGCCTGACGTTATTCAAGCTCGGTCTTGTCATGGGCGCCTCCGGCCGTGCCTTGCCGGCGGAGCAGCCGGCCGCGGTATTCCGCAGGCGTCATCCCTTCCAGCTTCTCGAACTGCGTGATGAAATAGTCCGTTCGGCCGAAGCCGACCCGTTCGGCAACCTCGTACACGCGCAGCTCCGTCAAGCGAAGCAGTCTCTTCGCCTCGCGGACGCGCAGACCGAGCACGAATTCGTTGAAGTAGACGCCGTACGTCTTTCGGAATAGCTGCCCGACGTAGACGGGGTTCATATAAAAATGCGCGGCAATGCGCTTCAAGCTGACTTCTTCCCGGTAATGCCGTTCGATATGGGCCTTGATCCGGTGAATGCCGCCGTGCAGCCGCTCTCTCCGCAGCCGGTCGATCAGCGCCGCGCCTTCGAGCGCGAAGTCCAGCAGCCCCGGCTTCCAGCTTTCCGTTGCGCGCGGGAGATGCAGTCCGCCCTCCAGCCGGTCCAGCGTACGCAGCGACTTCACGCTGCCGTCCATGCCTTCGATCGTAGCGGCGACGGCAGACACGAGAAGTCCGACCGTCCGTCGGATCGTTTCTTCCGAGGCATGCCGGGCATCGAGTTCGTCGGCCAGACGTTCGACCGCTTGGCGGATCGCTTCCCGGTCGTTCTCCTCCATCCGTTCCGCCACCACGGACGCCGCGCTGCCCGCCGCCATGGATCGGATCCCTTTCGACTCGCGCGCGCGCCAGTGGTTCGTCAGCTTCCGCAGCGCGGCTTGAAGCTCGTCTTCGTCGACCGGCTTGAGCAGATAGTCGCTCACGCCGTAACGCACGGCCATTTGGGCATATTTGAAGTCCTCGTGGCCGCTCATGATCAGGAACGCGACGGATGGCCGGCCAGCTTCCGCCGAACGGCGAATCAGTTCCAGTCCATCCAGCACCGGCATGCGGATATCCGTAATGACGAGGTCGGGCCGATGCGTCAAGATCATCTCCATGGCAGCCGCTCCGTTACCCGCTTCGCCGCAGATTTCATAGCCGATCTCCTTCCAGGGGATCAACCTTCGCAGCCCCGTTCGGACATAGACTTCATCGTCCACCAATAGCACTTTGTACACGGCGCCCTCCCCTTTTCTCGCGAACGTTCCGCCATGGCCGCAAGCGGTCGGCCTCCGCTAGATTCCGTTTCCGTTTCCGTTTCCTCGGAGTGAAGCCACTATACGCAATCGAAGGGAATTCGACAATTTACCTTTTTCCCGCGGTATACATTAATCTCCAACGGACACGATCCACCATTCCGCCAATCTGGCTTAATCCGCATGCAAACCTAGTCAGGGCAACGATTCAGAGCATTTCCCCCTCAACAAAACGTTTTTCTTGTAAATTCCCATATCAATCACAGACAAAAACGCGTCAATCTCGCGCATTGTGCGGTGTATTCGGATTGTGTACGCTCCTCTTGAACGATCCCGCCCGAGGAGGAGAAAATGGTGCCGACCGCTACCCGCAAGAGAGACTATCGCTTGACCGGACCGGAGAATGCCCTGGCGCGGCAGAAGGGGCTGGCCGCTGCCGAATGGTACGTCTGTCCGGTCCCCCGGCCGAAATTGAAACAACTGATGAAAAGAAAGGACGGCCCGGCCATACGCGACACGCTCCTCTGGTTCGGCGCGCTGGCGGCGGCCGGATACGCTGCGTACTTGTCCTGGGGAACCTGGTGGGCGATTCCGGCCTTCGCGGTTTACGGCGTATTGTATGCCTCGCCTGCCGATTCCCGTTGGCACGAATGCGGCCACGGAACGGCGTTCAAGACGCCGTGGATGAACGAAGCGGTCTATCAGATCGCGTCGTTCATGATTCTGAGGCCGGCTACGCCATGGCGATGGAGCCATGCCAGGCACCACACGGATACGATCATCGTCGGCCGCGATCCGGAGATCGTCGCGCCGCGTCCGCCCGTATGGCGCGTCATCCTGATGGAGTCGTTCAAGCTGTACGGCGGCCCCCGCGACTTGAAGCGCATGCTTCTTCACTGCTTCGGCAAGCTCGACGCGGAGGAGCGCGAATACATCCCGGCGTCGGAGATTCCGAAGACCTGCTGGGAATCGCGAGTGTACGTCCTGATATTCGCCGCCGTCGTTATCGCCTGTCTCTATGGGGGAACGGTTCTGCCGGCCCTGTTCATCGTCCTGCCTTCGTTCTACGGCAGCTTTCTCGTGCTGTTGACCGGCATGTCGCAGCACTTGGGATTGTACGAGGACGTGCTGGATCACCGCCTGAACACCCGTACGACTTATATGAATCCGATCTTGCGGTTTCTGTATTGGAACATGAATTATCACACCGAGCACCACATGTTCCCGATGGTGCCGTACCATGCGCTTCCGAAGCTGCACGAGGAGATCAGGCACGACTGTCCCGCGCCATCGCCGAGCCTGGCCGCCGCGCTTCGGGAGGTATTCCAAGCGCTCGCGCGGCAGCGCAAGGACCCGACGTACACCATCGTGCGTCCGCTGCCCGAGACGGCTCGCCCTTACCGGTATGGGCCGGCCGAGGAGACGGGCGCCGCTCAAGCGCGGCAAACGAACGAATCACTTGCGAAATGAGGTGCCAGACCATGGCGAACGAACAATGGATCGCGGCATGCGAGGCCGAGGAGATCGAGGAAGAGGACGTGATCCGGTTCGATCACGGGGACCGGACGTTCGCTTTGTACCGTTCGGCGGACGATCAATACTACGCGACCGACGGCTACTGCACGCACGAGAGGTTCCATCTGGCCGACGGGCTCGTCATCGGCCGTCAGATCGAATGTCCGAAGCATAACGGCAGATTCGACTATGCGACCGGCGAAGCCAAGCGCGCTCCGGTATGCGTCGCGCTTCGAACCTATCCGGTCAAGAACGACGCGGGAACGATCTGGATCAAAATCGATTGAGGAGGCGGTTGCGTTGACGGAATGCGGCATGTTGATCATCGGAGCGGGGGAGACGGGCGCCCGCGCGGCGGGGGAGCTGCGCGACCGGGGATGGACGGGGAACATCACCCTGGTCGGCGAAGAAGCGTTGGCGCCCTACGAGCGCCCTCCCCTGTCCAAACGCGCCCTCCTGGAGGCTGGCGATCCAGAGCCCGCCTTCATCCAGGGCCGCGAGCGGCTGGAGGCCCTGAATATTCGGTTCATGAAGGAGCGCAGAGCGATCGCCATTGAACGGGACGAGCATGCCGTGCGGCTGGAGGACGGAACCTTGCTGCGATATGAACGGCTGCTGCTCGCGACGGGTGCGCGCCCCCGCCGCTTGCCATCCGAGCGGCTGGCGTCGGACGGCGCGGGCGTGCTGTATCTGCGCTCGTTCGCCGATGCGCTGACGCTTCGCGGGCGGCTGCGGCCCGGACGGCGGATCGCGATCGTCGGAGGCGGCTTCATCGGTCTCGAGGTCGCCGCCAGCGCCAGGGAGCTCGGCTGCGAAGTCGCCGTCATCGAAGCGGGCCCGCGCATTCTAATGCGGGGCGTGCCGGAAGCGCTCGCCGCCGTCGTCGATGCCCGCCATCGGGCCGCGGGCGTATCGTTCAAGCTGGGCGCCGGCATTGGCGGTATGACGCGGGAGGGCGGCGGGTTCCGCGTCCGCCTGACGGACGGCGAGGTCCTGACCTGCGACGCGGTCGTCGCCGGCATCGGCGCCATGCCGGCGACGGAGCTGGCCGCCGATGCCGGTCTCGCCTTAGACAACGGCATCTGCACGGACGAGAGACTGGCGACGTCGGACCCCGACATCTTCGCGGCGGGAGATTGCTGCTCGTTCCCTCATCCGCTCTATGACGGGAAGAGGCTGCGGCTTGAAGCTTGGCGCAACGCGCAGGATCAAGGCGCGCACGTCGCGGGCAGCATGCTTGGCGCCGGAGAAGCCTACGGCTCCGTCCCATGGTTCTGGTCGGATCAGTACGATCTGACGCTGCAGGTCGCGGGCTTGCCGGATGCCGGGACGACAACGGTACGCCGCAGCCTCGGGGAGAAGGGAAGTCTATTCTTCCATCTCGCGGGCGACGGCCGGCTCGTCGCGGCGAGCGGCATCGGCCATCCGGCCGTAGCCAAGGAGATTCGGCTCGCGGAGATGCTGATCGAACGGCGTGCCGTCCCCGACCCTCTAGCACTCTCCAATCCGGAGCTCTCTTTAAGATCGCTGCTCAAAAACGAAACGCGTGAAACGCCCCGGCTTTGACGAACGGCTTCGGCATCGACGTTCATCGGAATCTCGCATCGCCCGTCCGGGCGACGATCCTCGTTGAACGTCGATTTATCCGCTATAACGTATGGAATGGAGGACAGCATGCCATGCGAGGAAAACCGGCTTGGCCGACTTTCCGGAAGCAGGCGTGAACCTTTGTAGCTCTCCAAAAAACGCCCCAAACCCGATCGGCACTCGGGTCTGGGGCGTCTCGTTTTGTACTTCATGGACGGTCGGAGAGCGCTTGCCGCCATTGCTCCTCGGCGATTCGCTTGAGCAACAGAGCTTGCTGCCAGCGGTCCGAGATCTCGCGCTCGCGGCCGCCGGCGTCCCTCTGCGTGATCGCGTAGTAACCCGGCGGGCCGAGTTCGGTTACGAACGGGAGGACATCGCCCGGCTGGGCCTGCTCGAGCCAGCAGGCCATTCCCTTGCGCCACCAGCGCGCGAAGCGCTCCAGCATCGGATGGTCGCCTTCCGCGCCGATGTCCACCTGGACCTGCTCGCCGTTCGACACTCTGCCGTGAATGACGGAAGTTCGCGCCAACAGCTCGTCGAAGCGGCTCTCCGCCTTGTCCGGCGGCCCGTTCAGTTCGCCGGCGACGACGTAATGCGACAGATCGATCGTCAGTCTGAGTTCCCGCAGCGCCCGGGTGTAACGAACGGTCCGGATCAGGTCCTGCGTGACCGTTCCCCGATGCTTCTCGACGAACGTCGGGATGGCGGCTTCGTCCGCCGCCCTCAGCAAGCCGGACAGCAGCCCGGTCGCCGCGTCTCCGCAGACGAAGCTGTCCATGACCTGCAGATTCACATACTGTACGCATCCCATTCGGGCTGCGGCCGCCAAGGTTTCCCGATACGCGTTCACGCTGGACGGGAATGCCATGGCGCTGAAGCCGAGCTTGTACCGCTCCAGCAGCCGCAGCCAGTTTTCCTCCTCCTCCGGGGCGGGAATGGAAGCGCTGATGGCGGAGAAGCCCGCTTCCGCGATCTTCTCGAACTTCCGCTCCATGTCCCATTCCTTGCCGTTCTCCCCCAATCCGATCATGGCCCACCACGATTGCTGCAGCTCCAGCCTCGGGGCGCGGGCAGCGCCGTCGTTGATCGCATTTCTCGCGGCCATCTTGTCGCCTCCCATCGTCTCTGTTCATTCCGATAGATTCCGTCCTCTATCGCGAATCGTTCCACCCGGATGCCGCCCAGTCCGGGAATCGATCCAGCAGGCCCGTCATTCGCGTATAGGTCTGCCGATTCCGCTCCAAATTCCCGTATGCGTCTCCGCCCATGCCGTAGCCTTGGAATCCGACCATGCCGTCGTAGCCGGTCGCCTTCAACGCGCCGAGCAAATAAAACACGTCCAGCTCCCCCCGGTCGATGGTCTCGATGGACGCGGGCAGACCCGAGCCCGGCGGCAGCTTGCGGCTCCCGCATAGATTGACGGCGTGAAGGCGAGGCGCGCAAGCGGTCAACGCTTCCTTCAAGTTCCGCCCGTCAACCGCGAACCAGTGGAACGAGCCGAATGCGATGCCCAGCAGCGGATGATCCAGCCGATTCGTGAGTCGGAGCGCGTCCTCCCACCGCTCGAGCCAGAAAAACACATGCGGATAAAGTGAGATTCGAATCCGGTTGCGCTCTGCGATAGACAGCAGACGGGAGAGCCATTCGATCGCCAGCCGGTCGCCTTCCGGATCCGATGGCGCCAGCCCGGAATCCCCCATCGTCAGCGCCAATTCCACTCGGCCGCACCCTTGCAGTCGCTCCAACATCGCCGTAATTCTCGCTGCCTCCGGGGCATCGGGGGACTGGGTCAGATCCAGCACGGCATAGACGGCCGCAACCTCCAGCCCGTACGTCTCTCTTGCGGAAGACAGCCGGTCCAGATCGCGCCAAGCCTGCTCGTCCCACAAGGTCAGGTAGGTCGCGTCGTAGCCGAGCTCGCGCAGCATGGCGCAGCGCGCCTCGAACGGATAGGAACCGAGCCCGTGGTAGAAAAACGTGTCCATCGCATATAGTTGTCTCAATACGCTCCCTCCCTCGCGACCGTCTGGGGCTCGCCGGTTCGAATGCAGTCGTAGATGGCGCATAGAATGCCAAAGTTGAACGCGGCCCGATCGCCCACGATCGCCGGAGACGTTCGGCCGGCGACCGCATCCAGGAAGTAGACGATCGGCTTGTCCATCAGGCCCGGCGAGTCGTCCGTCACGCGGATGACATCCGTGACAGGCTCCCCGAGCGTATCGTCATGACGGACGATATCTCCCTGCCCGTCCCAGCAAAGCCAATCCCAACCGACCGCGCCGGCCGTGCCTTCGATCTCGGTCAGGCTGCGCTCCCCGCCGTGGCAGCAGGCGGCGCGCTCGTAATGAACCGGGACCGCGCCGCCGTCCGTCAGATGAAACCGGAGCGTCGCGCCGACATGCTGCTCCACTTCGGACGGGACTTCGGCCTGCAACGGGTGTCCGGTCAAGGGGTCCGCCATCCACGCGTCCAGCACGTCGACCCGTACCGGATCCAATGCTTCGGTCAGGCCCGCGATGTCATAAGGCCCCCAATCCATCAAAGTGCCGCCGCCGCTGATCGCCGGTTGAAGAAACCACCGGCTGGACGGCTGGTATTCGATGCCGGTCCGCGCCCTTTGCCGCCGCTGAATCCAGTTGACTCGATACGGCCGGCCGAGCTTCCCCTCCGCGAGCAGCGTCTTGACGGCGGCGGTCGTTCGCAAGCCGGCGAACCGGGAGCTGCAGCAGCCGAGCAGCTTGCCCGCTTCCCGCGCCGCGCCCAGCATCCTATCCGCTTCCGCCTTGTTCATCGCCAGCGGCTTCTCGCACAGCACGTGCCGGCCGGAGCGGAACGCGAGGCACGACAGCTCCGCGTGGGCGACCGGGGGCGTCGCGACGATGACGACGTCGTCCGCCTGCGCCGGCTCGTTCAGCATGGATGCCGTGTCCGGGTACGTCTTGACCCAAGGAAATCGCTCCGCGAACGCCGCCAACGCGGCCGGGTGCGCATCCGTGATGGATAGTTCGGGGCGCTCTTCTCCGGTTGTCGATAGGCGGGCGATCGCTTCCGCATGGTGGCCGGCGATCGCGCCCGCGCCTATGATATAAATGCGCTGTGTCATGGTTCACGCTCCTTGATCGGAATCATTCCGTCTTCATTATAAAAAGGAGGAGCATCGCTCCTCCATCCGAAAAGGGGACTTCTTCTTGTCGTTTCGGAACCTTCGCGCGTCCGCCCGCATGCCGCAATCCCTCTCACGAATCGTTCTCATCCGACGATGGTCCCGGATGCCGGGACGCGAAGCTCTCTTTGGTTCGGAATAGGCCCCGGCGATAGTCGCCCGGCGTCATGCCCATGCTCTCCTTGAACGCCTTGCTGAGATAAGCCGCGTCCCCATAGCCGCATGCGGACGCGATGCCCTCCAACGTCGACGCCGGATCTTCCAGCATCCGCATGGCCTTGCGAAGGCGAAGCCCTCTCAGCATCTGCGCCGGCGACATGCCGTAGACGGTCTTGAACTGCCGGTTGAAGTAGCTCGGATGCAGATGCAGCCGCCGCGCCAGATCTTCCCGCGTCAGCTTCCGGTTCAGGTTCTCCTCCATATAACGTACGACCGGGAGAAACCGGTCCTCGGCTCTCCGCCCGAACGCCGGTCGGCTCGGGCTGCCGGATGCCATCCAGCTCTCCAGAATATCGCCGAGCAGTCCGATCGCGATCGACATGGCCCGATATTCCCGCAGCGGCGTATGCGGCCCGTCCCACGCGTCGAGCAGCGATTCGAACGCCGCCGCATAGGCGTCCCGGTCCGTTAGCCGCACGACGCGGCTAACGGGGTGCCGCTGAAAAAAATGAAGCCCCGGGAGCAGCTTAACGTCCACGAGCATCCACAGATGGACGCCCGGTCCGGCCGCGGTCTCCGTGAACGGCAGGTTCGGCGGATGGATCATGACGTCGCCGCTTAAGGCCACGTCATCGAAGCCGGGCGATCGAGTCTCGACGGTGCCATCCAGTACGAACGACACCGTCCAATAAGGCTTGACTATATCGAGATGCAACGATTCGTAGCGAGCTTTCTCGACATGAAACAGCGAGAATTCCACGCTCTCCCGAATGCTAAGCTGCCGATGCATCGGTACTCCCCCAGACCTTGTTTCCGGCTTTGCTGCTCTCTATTGCCTATTGTTCATTTTGCAGCTAGGCGCAAATCGCCGGCTCATGCAGGACCCGACGGCCGCGAACCTTGCCGCCTTGCTCGAACGCCATGCGCTAGCCTCCCAAAGGCGCCAGCGTCTCGCGGATGAAGCGTCCGTTCCGGACGGTCACTTCGTCAGGGGCCGCCTCGGCCTCCGCCGACTCCTCCTCCACCATGATCCAGCCGTCGTAGGCCGTCTCCCGCAGGTAGCGGACGATTGCCGCATGATCGATGGACCCTTCGCCCAGCGCGGTCCAACGTCCGGTCGCCGCATCCCGGTCCTTGAAGTGAACGTGGCGGATGAGCGAACGGTAGTCGCGGAAGATCGCGCCGGCATCCATGCCGCCGTTGGCGATGTGCCCGGTGTCCGGCGCGTAGCCGCAGCAGCGGGCATCCAACCCTTCGAGCAGGATGCGGTAGTCGGCTTCGGTGCGGAAGATGGAGCCGGCGGGAGAATTCGGGTGGAAGGCGCAGACGATGCCCCGCTCGGCGGCGCGGCGGGCGACGGCGTTGACGTTCGCCAGCGCGCGAGCCTGCCGCTGCGCCAGGTCCTTCAGGTCGCGGCCCGGCAGCTGGACGAGGGTCAGCAACGTGCCTGGAAATGCCCCCATATACCGGATGACGCGGTCCGCCTCGGCTCGCTCCTCGTCCGTCTCGCGGTCGTGCTTCCAATCGAGCGCCAGACAGAGCGCGGCGAGCTGCAGTTCCCGGGATGCCAGCGCCTCCTGAAACGCCTCCGGCTCGTTCGTATACGTTCCGAGCATGCAGACCTCCGGCTCGACGCCGACTCCTCCCGCCCGTCTGACCGTGTCCAAGATGTGGTTCGGCCGGTTGCGGTACTTCTCGTAGGACATCTGCCACGTATAGGTCTGAAAGCCGTATCGAACCGTCATAAGCCTACTCCGCCTCCTTTATCGCTTCTCGTATAAAGGGAATCGCTTCGCGGCCCCATGCCTCCGCCTCCGCGTTGAAGCAGAAGTCGACGCACCACCAGGGCAGGACGGTCAAGTTCGGCTTCACCGCCCGCAGAAAAGCCGCGAAATCGATCTTCCCGGCGCCGAAGGCGGCATGCGTGCTCGTCTCCTCGTCATGCAGCGATCCGTCGGAGTCGATCAGATGAAAATGGACGATCCGGCCTTCCAGCAGCTTCGCGAACGCGACGATGCCGCCAGCGAGCGTCTCCGGCTCTCCCGTCTGACGGGCGCCGACGACTCCGCACATGTACGCGTGGCTCGTGTCGAACAGCACCCCGAAGGCGGGGTGGCCGACCGCATCGACGAGCCTTCTCACTTCGCTCGGCTTGTTCAGCCAGAAGCCCGGTTCGAACTCCCATGCGATACGGATGCCCATCGCCGCCGCCAGCTCGGCGGAAGCGCGCCAGGTTCCCGCCAGCCGGGCGAAGTTCGCTTCGTACTCCGCCTCGGGCAGCTCGGCGGGCGGGCTGACGGTGTCGACGCGCAGCGTGCCGATGCCGAGGTCGGCGGCGAAGGCGAGATACCGGCGAAATAACGCCAAGTAGCGTTCCGGCTCGCAGCGGTCCGGAGGAGCGGCCGTGAAGTCGGGCGCATAGCCGGAGATGCCGAGCCCGTGAGACCGGATCTCCTCCAGCAGCGCGACCCGGCTCTCGCGCGAGGGGTAGCTGTCCGGCGTCGGGTGCGGAGAGAAACCGTTGATCTCCACGCCGTCATAGCCCGCCTCTGCCGCATATGCTAATATGCGTTCAAAGGACCAAGGGGACGCCGCGAACGGGCCGAACGCGAACGCCCAAGAGCCTATCGATAGCTTCGGATTCATCTTGATGATCCCTCCTTATGGCGCAGCAGAAACGCCAACGTTCGATTGTTGAAGTCGTCCAAACGGTCCCAATGATGGGTATGCCCGCTGCCTTCGAATACCGCGAGCTCCGCGTGCCCGATCTCCTCCGCGATCGCCTGCGACAGCGCCAGCGGCGTAAAGATGTCGCGGTCGCCCGCCGTAATGAGCGTCGGGACGCCGATCGCGCCGAGTCTTCCCTGCGTACGATGGGAGACGCAGGCGTCGCATTGCGCGCGAAAAGCGTGAGCCGGCATCGGCGAAGCCGACGACGAAGCCTGCCGCCGGGCAGCTTCCAGCAAGTCGTCGTGGTGCTCGTGGTAGGCGGGCGTGTAGATGATCAATTGCAGCAGCTTCTGAAATTCGTCGGCCGCAAGCGCCGCGTACCCGGCGGCCAGCGTCTCGAATATCGCGCGGGTATAGACGTCGCATGAAGCCCAGGAACAGTTCAGCGTCAGGCTGAGCATCCGTTCCGGCGCGGCCAGCGCAACCTCCTGGGCAATCGCGCCGCCCATGGAGATGCCGGAGAAGTGGGCCCGCCGGATGCCGAGCGCGTCAAGCAGGCCCAGCGCGTCGGCAGCCATCATCTTCGTCGTATAAGGTCCTTCGGGCTTGTCCGATTCGCCGGTGCCGCGATTGTCGATTCGAATGCAGCGGAAATGCGGCTCGTAAGCCCGCGCGTTCTCCTCCCACGCGCTCCCGTCCGCCCCGAGCCCCATCAGCAGCACCAACGGCTCTCCTTCGCCTTTTTCCGTATAATGCAGCCGGATTCCGTTCGTTCGCGCGAATGGCATGGTCCTTCCTCCTTCGATTAAGCCGGAGGCAGGTGCGAGCGGATATACTGCACGCCCTGCACCGCCGCGTCGTCCGGATGCGCCGAGTAATCGCGCCACAGATGAAGGCGGGCGTTCAGCCCCGCGACCTGTCGCCCGAACGCTTCGATCGTCAGCCAGCCGTCGTAGCCGATCTCCTGCAGCACCTCGAACACTTCCTTCGGCACGGCGTGGCCGCTGCCCGGCACTCCTCGATGATTCTCCGAGATATGGACGTGGAACAGGCAGTCCGCCGCCTGCCGCCAGGCGTCCGGCACGCTTGATTCCTCGATGTTGCCGTGATGCGTGTCCGCGAGCAGGCCGACATTCGGCAGCCCGACCTCCCGGACGAATCTCGCCCCGTCCGCCAGCGTGTTCACCAGGTACATCTCGAACCGGTTGATCGGCTCGAGCGCGAGGCGAACGCCGCGCAGCGCGGCGTATTCGCCCGCCTCTCGCAGCGTCTCCACCGCATAGCGCCATTCGTCCGGCTGCGGCCCCTGGCCGCTGAACCGGCCGAGCCCCTGGAAGAGCGGTCCGCACAGCAAGTCCGCCCCAAGCGCGCGCGTATTGTCGATCGCCAGCTTCAGCGTCCGGAGCGCGCCCCGTCGCAACGCCGGGTCCCGGCTGGCCGGATCGGCGGCCGCTGCATCCAGCGCGGCGATGGTCGTGCAGCCAAGCCCCAATTCCCGCAAAATCAGGCCGAAGGCGCGGGCATCCGCCGGGTCCATGTTGTCGGCGGCGAGCTCTACGCCGTCGAAGCCCCAATCCCGGATGGCGCGCAGCAGCTCGAGATGCCGGGACGGATCGGGGCGATCCGTCCACAGCAGCAGATTCATTCCGACCTTCATCGCGTATTCACTCCCATGGCTTCAAGATGATTTTGCCGCTCATCTGCGAGGCGGACGTCTCGAACGCTTCCTGAATCCGGCTCATCGGATACGTATGCGTGATGAGCAGGTCGACCTGCGGCGACAGCCGAATGACGTCCATCAGGCTCCGGAACGCTTGCAGATTGTAATGCCAGGAACCGATCAACTGGATCCCCTTGCGCAGCAGATCGTCGCTCACCCGGATCGGCGTCTCCGCGAAGCATTCGCCGACGAAGGCGATCTTGCCCAGCCGCTTGACGGTATCGATCTGCAGCCGATGAGCGGATACGACGCCGGAGCATTCCAGACCGCAGTCCGGCCCCTTGCCGCCGGTCAGCGCCTTGATGACCCCTGCCGCATCGGGATCGCGGGGATCGATCACGTGGTCCGCGCCCATCCGGCGCGCCAGCTCCGCGCGATACGGATTCATCTCCACCGCGATGACCTTCGCCCCGCGGAACTTCGCGTTCACGACCGCGCCCAAACCGACGGGGCCGAGGCCGGTGATGAGCACGGTCGTAAAGGCGTCTACCTCCATCTTCGTGAATGCGCCGTGCGAAGGTCCCAGTCCGCAGCAAGCCAGGGACGCCTTCTCGTACGATACGCCGTCCGGGATCGTCGGCAGGAGCCACGACGGCTTCGATAAATATTGCGTCATCGTCGGTTCGGCATAGTCCAGGTTATGCTCGCAATGGATAAAATCGCCCGCTAGACACAGCTCGCATGTTCCGCACGGGTATTGGGGCATCACGACGACGCGGTCCCCGACCTTCACCTTGCTGCCGGGCGCCGTCTCGACGACTTCTCCCGCCGCCTCGTGTCCGAGGCAGTCGGAGGCGTGACCGTGCACGAACCCTTTGTATTCGGCGCACATCGGCGCCGCATGAACTTTGACGAGCGCCCAGCCTTCCTTCAGAACCGGCTTCTCCCGCTCGATCAGTTCGGCTTTCTTCTCGCCGGTAATGGCGGCTACCTTCATCGCGTCTCTCCTCCTTCTATCCCATGCTCCGCGCCGACGGCCCAATGCATGCCGTTCAGCAGCAGCCGGCGAAACGCCGGCAGCGCAAAATCGTCCGGATGCCCCATCGTCGTCGCGAAGACGCGTCCTCCCCAAGCATGCGCGCGCGTCCAGGCGACCGGATGTACGCGCGGCGTCTCGCTCGTGTGCGACCAGCCGTTGTCTTCCGGGTTGATCGCCGTGCCGTTCAGCAGCACGGTCGCCCCGGCCGGCGGATAGGGAAGCACTTGATAGAGCCATGATCGGCATTCGAAGTGCGTCGGGACGCCCCGGACGATCGGATGACCCTCCGCGCCCCAAGCGATCGAGACGCCGGTGGACGAGGAATGGCCGAAGTGGCGGATCCACGGCGCGCCGAGGACGTCGATGCCGAAGCCGTCGTTCCAGCGCGCGAGCGGATGGTTATCCGGGTATCGGAAGGCGTGCGTGCTCGTCCGCAGGCCGACGACCGGCTTGCCGGCTTCCAGGTAGGCTTGAATATAGCGGAATTGATCTTCCGGCAGCTGCCGGAAGCGGACGTAGAACACGGCCAGATCGGCCGTCCGCAGCGCTTCGAGGCCGGGAATGTCGGCCGGCGCGGCCGGATCGGGATACGCCTTCAGCACCGTTATCGACGCCCCGTGTTTCCGCATGGCTTCTTCCGCTAGCAGGGGCATCGTTTTCTCCGATTCGTATTCGTCTTCGCCGCAGATGAACACCAGATGGCGTCCGCGCAACGACGGTACGGAACGGCTGCTCTCTTTCACGGCTTATTCCCCCTTCTCCCGGTAGATGAAGTAATCGAAGTCCGCGGACTTCCTGCCGCCGGTCAGATCGTGCGCGCATAAGCCGATAAACGCGCCGGTAAATCCCCAGTCGGTGAAGTAGCCGTCCACGAGATGGGTCGCGTACTCGTCCGAGATGCGTCCCGCGTCCAGCGTCGGCCCTACGGATGTCCACGCCAGTCCGTCCGGAGCGTAATGGAACTGTAACGCTCCGTAGTCCAGCGTCAGCTTCAAATAGACGGGGCGTCCCTCCGGAATCGGAATCGGCGGCTCGCTATAATCGCGATAGACGCCGTGATCCCCCGCGACAACGGACAGCGAGACGCCGGCTTCTTCGTCTCTGCCGATGCGAAGATAGTAATAGTTCTGCGAATTGTAATAGTAGATCAGGCCCGCCATCTGCTGGTAGGTCTCCGGGGTGAAATCGACCAGCGTCTCCGCCTCGCAGCGGAAAGCCTGCTGCCGCCTGCCGATCAGGCTGTGCCGAAACCTGGAATTGGGCGACTCCATTCCCTTCAGCCGCAGCCAGCCGGGACGCGCGGCGAGCGAGATCCAATCCTCGGACATCGGCTGGCGCAGCGACTGCCATTGCAGGTCCAAGGTCTCCCCGTTAAAATCATCCTTCTCCGGCGACTGTGCCCATGGAGCCGCCTGCAACGCAGGTGCCGTCACGTCGTCCCTCGGATCGCTGCCTCCGTCGGCCAGACGCGGCCAGCCATCGTCGGTCCAGACGCAGCGCTGGATCGCCGTCTCGCGGCCCAGGTTGCAGCGGAGATCGTCGGATGCCAGCGGCCGGCCGCACAGATGAACGAGGTACCATTCATCCGTCTGCGTATGCACCAGGCTGCCGTGCCCCGCCTTCTGCAGCCTCAGCTCCGGCTTGCCGTACGAAGTCAGCATCGGCGTCCGGGGATCCGCCTCGTACGGCCCTTCGATCCGTCTCGCGCGCGCAACCGTCACCGCATGCTCGTAGCCGGTTCCGCCTTCGGCTGTCATCAGATAATAATAGCCGTCCTTTTTATACAGGTGAGGCCCTTCGGTCAAACCCAGCGGGGACCCATCGTAGATTCGGAGAGATGGGCCGATCAGCCGCCGCTCCTCGGCGGAATATTCGCGCAGGTAAATGCCGTTGAACGGATTGCGGTCCTTGCGAAAATCCCACTGCATCTGGACAAGCCACCGCCGGCCGTCGTCATCGCGGAACAGCGAGGGATCGAAGCCGTTGCTGTTCAGATAAACCGGCTCCGACCACGGGCCCATGATGTCCGGCGCGGTGACCACGTAATTGTGCGTGTCCTTGAACGCGCCGGCGTGGCTCTTCACATCGGTATAGACGAGGTAGAACCGATGGTCGCTCCAAGTCAGGCAAGGCGCCCATACGCCGCCCGAATCCGGATTCCCGATCAGATCGAGCTGGCTTGGCCGGTCGAGCGGTCTGACCAGCAGCCGCCAATGAACGAGATCGCGGGAATGATGAATCTGCACGCCCGGATACCACTGAAAAGTGGAAGTCGCGATATAATAGTCCTCCCCTACCCGAAGGATCGAAGGGTCGGGGTTGAATCCCCGCAAGATGGGATTGCGAATGCGGCTCGCGGTCATTTGGTTCATCTGATCTTCACATCCTTGCCGGTTTGGTGAAACGGCCTGCGGCGATTGGCCGCAGGCCGCGTTCGCGGAAATCCCGATTATGCGTTACTTGGTTTTGTTCAAGTCGGCGTCGTACGCTTTCTGCAGAATTTGCAGGTAGGGATCGAGCTTTAAGTTGCCGAAGCCTTGGACATAGGCGTCCCAATCTTTGGAGATGTCCTTGTGGCCGGTAATAAACTGCAGCATGTTCGACTTGACGTAATCTTCGATCGTGGCCTTGTATTGGGCCGCTTTCTCCCCATCCTCGGCGCTGATGAAAATATCGTTCGGGAAGATCTCATTCGCTTTGGGCTCCAACCCGTCGTACTTTTTCGTTTCTTGAACCAGTCGGAGTTCGTAGCCTTCCGGCGAAGCTACGTCTTGGGAGACGGCTTCCGACTCGAAGCGGTCGCGCGGCCGGAAGTCGGGTCCCGCCTGATCCCAGCCGTCCGAATGGATGGTCTCGGCACGGTACGAAGGATCGACCTGGTAAGTCGCCTGCACGCCGTTTACGGTCAACTGGCCTTCAGCCGCCTTGCTCCATGATTTCCCCTCTACGCCGAACACTTGGCCGAGCGTTCCTTCCTGCGTCCACAAGTAATCAAGCAATTGAATCGCGGCGATTTGTTTCTCCTCGCTAGCTTTATCCGTGATGACAAACCGGCCTTGGTTGCCGACCGACTTGTAGAAGCCGGAGAGCTGCACGCCCCCGGGTCCCTTCAAAGGAGGTACGGCCGCATAGTCCTGGTTGCGCGGGTCCGTCCCCGCCACCCCCATCTGAACGTGGCCGATGGCGAACGCGCCGAGCACCGTGTCTCCCGGATTGTTGCCGAGCTGCTGCAGGCCTTCTTGATTCTGGGTAAATGCCTGCGGATCGATCAGCCCGTCTTTATACAACGAGGCCATGTAGGCGAGACCGTCCTTCCATTCGGGTTGGTTCGCGGACAGCTCTACTTTGCCGTTCTTCACGCGGATATAGGAGTAGGACTGGCCGTCGCCCGTGTTGTAAATAAACGCATTCATGAGGAAGCCGGTAATATCGCCGTGCCACGTATTCTGCGCGCCGCTCAGCGGAACCTCATCCGGTTTGCCGTTGCCGTTCGGGTCCTTCGTCTTGAAGGCCTTCAGCACGTTTGCGAATTCCTCGGTGGTCGTAGGCATCTCGAGCCCCAGTTTGTCCAGCCACTTCTGATTGATCCACATCTTCTGCGCGTACCAGCAGTGATAGCATTCGTTCACTTCGGGCATGGCGTAGATGTTGCCGTCCGAAGCGGTAACCGCGGTCTTGATGTCCGGACGGTCCGCGAATATTTGCTTGATATTCGGCGCGTACTTGTCGATCAGATCGTTCAGCGGGAGAAACACGCCCTGCTTGCCGTATTTCATCTGTTCGGCCGGCGTAAAGTTCCCGCTCAGAAACACTTCCGGGTAATCGCCGCTCGCGAGCAGCACGTTGCGCTTATCGTTATTGTCGTTAGGCGGACCCACGACGAAGTCGAGCTTGACGCCGGTTTTCTCCTCCACCTGCTTGGTGAACGGATTGGCCAGCGTCGTCAGGTTCGGCGTTTGGTTGATGAAGGCGCTTAACTTGACCGTCTGCTTCGTCGCCCCGCCGGATGCGCTTCCTTCCGGCGAGGACTCTCCCCCCGTATTGCCGTTGTTGGAGCAGGCGCTCAGCAGCAGCATGGCGGCCAGCGCGATTCCCGCGGTCATTCTCCCTATTTTTCTCATTTGGACACCCCTCCGAATTTATTGTAGTTGCGCGGTCTGGGCTTGTTTTCGCCCCGTTCGGTGTAAGCTAGCCCTTTAACGAACCGATCATGACCCCCTTCACAAAGTACTTCTGAACGAATGGATATATCAGAAGGACCGGCAGACTGGAGACGACGATCAGCGAGAACTTCAGCAGATCCTTCATCCCTTGTCTGGCTTCCATCGTTCGCACGTCGACCATCATCGAGTTGTCCACGGAGTTCTGGATTAGAATCTCCCGCAGAATAAGCTGAAGCGGATACAAGTTCGCGCTCTTGAGGAAAATCAGGGCGTCGAAGTAAGCGTTCCAGGCCGCGATGGCGTACATGAGCGCCAACACCGCAACGATCGGCTTGGACAGCGGGATCACGACCGACCACAGGAAGCGAAGATCGCTGCAGCCGTCGATGTCGGCCGCCTCGTTCAATTCCTCGGGGATGGTCTCCTGGAAAAACGTTTTGGCGACGAATACTTGCCACACGGCGATCGCCTGCGGAAGCAGCAGCGCCCAGCGGGTATCGATGAGACCGAGACTTTTGACCGTCATGTAATAGGGAATGAGGCCCCCGCTGAAAATCATCGTCACGATCAGGAGGTACATCAGCACCGTTCGGCCGTGGAACGAACGCTTCGACAGCGGATAAGCGATCGCGATCGTCAGCAAGACGCTGATGAAGGTGCCGGCGGCCATATAGAACAGCGAATTGCCGTATCCCGACCAGACGCGAGGGTTGTTCAATACGGCCGTATAGCCCTTGAGCGACGGTTCCACCGGCAGCAGCCACACCCGACCCGCCACGACCGCCTGCGGGGAGCTGAACGAGGAGCTGACGATATAGACGAGGGGATAGAGCACGATCACGAGAATGGCAAACAGGATGACGTAAATGCAAGCCAGGAATACCCGGTCCGACAGCGGTTCGCGGATCTTCTTCATCGTCTTCATCCGTTAGAACAACCCCGATCCCGTGATCCGTCTCGCGCCGAAGTTGGCCAGCAGGATCAACGCCAGATTGATGAGCGAATTGAACAGGCCGACGGCGGCCGAGAAGCTATAGTTGGCTTGAATGAGACCGACCTTGTATACGTAGGTGGAGATGATCTCCGAGGCGCTTACGTTCAGCGGATTTTGCATCAGGTACACCTTCTCGAAGCCGATGTTCAACAGCTGGCCCATATTGAGGACGAGCAGCAGCACCATGATCGGCATGATGCTGGGCAGGTCGATGCGGATGATCTTCTGCAAACGGCTCGCCCCGTCCAGCTTGGCCGCCTCGTAGAGCTGCGGATTGACCCCCGCCAAGGCGGCAATGTAGATAATGGCGCTGTAGCCCATATACTGCCACACGTCGGATAGCACGAAGATGGAGGAGAACATGGACGCTTGGCCGATATAGTTGATCGAGCCGAAGCCGAACGCGGTCCGGATATGGTCGATCACCCCCGTTCTAGGCGCCAGGAACAGCAGAATCATCGATACCATGACGACGGTGGAGATGAAGTAAGGCGCGTAAGTGATCATCTGGACCGCCCGCTTGAACAAGCCGTTCTTCAGCTCGTTCAGCATGAGCGCGAGCAGGATCGGCGCGGGAAACCCGACCGCCAGCGAATACAAGCTCAGGAAAACGGTGTTTTTGATGAGCGTCCAGAAGCTCGGGTGGTGGAAGAACGCCTCGAAGTGTTTGAATCCCGCCCACGGGCTGCCCCATATGCCTTGCTTCGCGTTCAGATCTTTGAAGGCGATCTGGATGCCGAGAATCGGGACGTACTTGAATAGTAGAAAATAGAGCAGCGGCAGCGCGATGACGATGTAGAGCTGCCAGTGACGCCGCATCTTCCGCAGCGTTCCGCTCCGGATGGCCCGGCCGGGGGATGCAATCCGGATACCTGCCGCGGTCGGCGCATTCGAACGATCGGACATGGGTGTGACCTCCCTGTGGCTGACTGTGTGGTGCGATGGGGCCACTATACCGCACGGCCTTCGAGCCGGGCAATTGACAAGATTCCGGCGCTTAACAAAAATCGGATCGAGCCTTCAAGGCGCGATCCGACTGTGCCGTTTACTTTTTTCCGTCCTTAACCGAGCTGCTCCTTGCGGTAATCGCCGGGCGGCATCCCGACGACCCTCTTGAAGACCCGGTTGAAGGAGACCGAGTTCAAGTAGCCGACCCGCTGACCGACATCCTGGACGCTGAGATCGGTTTCCATCAGCATTTTTTTGGCCAGTTCGACCCGCCGGTGAATCAGAAAATCAATAAACTTGATGTCGAACTGTTCTTTGAACAGAGAGCTCACGTTTCTGGACGGAATGTCGAACAACTGGCTGAGGTGCACAAGCGACAGGTCCGGATTCGAGACATGCTCGTCGATATATTGCCGCATTCGAATCGCGATTTCCGCCGCGCCGCCTTTGCCCGCCTTCTCCATGAGCGCGTATTCGAGCTTCTCCAGGATGCCGAGAATCTCTTCTTGCACGTCCTCGAGCGTTTCGAACTGGTCGATGACGTCCTTCATGATCGCCTTGTTCGTCTCGATCATCTCGTCGTTCAGCACATTCCCTCGGATGTGCTCGAACAGATGGAACGCGAAATAGTTGAGCAGGTTGACGATCTCGTCCCGCTTCGGACGGTTCAGCTTGAGCTGTTCGCACAGCGCGGCATACTTCGCCCGCCACTCCGGCTCCATCATGCGGAAAGCGTAGACGAGCCTGCGGATCTGTTCGAGGAAATGGTACAGCTCGACCGAATCCGCCGCCGTCTCCCAGTAGCCGATTATCCGGTTGTTGCCCAGCACGACGCGGTCGTTCACCGCGCCCACGGCCGCCTTGTAGGAAGATTTGAGCAGCGGAACGGAATCGATCGCCGGACCGATGCCGAACGTGATCGTGAACGGCAGATGCGCCCGAATCCAAGCCAGGGCGCTGTCGGCGAGCTCCTGGATGCACGGGATCAGCTCGCCCGGATTGTCTTCCTGAACGTACACGAAGCCGCACATCTCCTTGTCGTTCATCCACTCGCTCCAGCTTCGCAGCCCGAACTTCTGCACCAGCTCCACGTACATGTTCTGAATGATGAAGCGGAACAGAATCATGTCCTGCTCTTTGTACCGGGACAGAACGTCCGAATACTTGTCGATCGAGACGACGACAACCGCCGCTTGCCGGAAACCGCCCGAGAAGCCGTGCCGCTCCATCTCCGCGTTCCATTCTGCGGCCGCCATCGATCGCGAGCCGCTCATCGCCTCGAGGAAGATCGACTTTTTGCGATATCCGATGTTGAGGTCCGATTGGGATTTGAACAGATTGAACCGCTCGACCAGCGAATCGAACGTCGATTCGATGTAATGAAATTCGTTGTTGCGTTCCTCCCCGCCCACGCTCTCCGGCGGGACGCTGGAGATCCGGTCCAGCTTCGAGATGAGCGAACGGAGCGGTCTGTAGTTGCGATGCGTCATATAGACGATGGACAGCAACCCCAGAATCGCGACTCCGATGGCCATCGCCACCCAGATGTTGGACAGCGTCCGCAGAGTCGAAAACCCGCTGCCTTTGGCGAGCCCGCTCTCGTACGTCCACCCCGTGTAATCCGACACGATCGTCGAGATCGCCGTCCCCTCCGAACCCTGTTCGTTCGCTTGGAGCAGCGGGAGACCGTCTTTGCCCTTAATCGTGACGTAGCTGGACGTCCGATCGATCCGCTGCGAGACGAGCTGCTCCAGCGCGCTGACCTGCACGTTGACGATCATGAGCCCGCTCTCGCCGCGGTTGGTCAAATATTTGCGGGCCAACGAGACGACGGGCTCCTCCCGCGAAGTCGCAAATTCCTTAAATGACCGTTCGTCCGTCCAGTGGTAAGAGCCTCCCTTCTTCAGTTCCGCGATAAAGGTCCGGTCCGGAAATTGCTCGAGCGGCGATACCCGATTCGAACTGAGCACATACCCGTCCCGGTCGCGCACCAAATAGATCGAGTGAATCATCGTGCCGAGCTGCTTCATGTTGTTGAATTCCTGCGTCGCCTGGTGCGTAAAGAAGACGGACGGCTGTCCCTCCTGGTCGAAATAATCGAGCAGGTTAAAGTCGGCCGACCCATTGTTGCGCGTCTGCATCGTCACCATCAGGTGATCGATCGATTTGAGCGTCTGCTCGACGCTCTGAACGATCTGATTGTTCACGCTGGCATAGATCCGGGACGTGTCCTGCTGCGCACGGTCGGATAAGATCTGGAAGAAGATGAAAAACAAAAAAGAGATCATCAGGAAAAAGACCGGCATATAGGAAAACAGAAGGCGGTAGTACCAAGTTTTTTTCAATGGCGTCCACTCCATTCATTGACGCTGCCGCACCCGGTCTCGCGATGTAAGCGTTTACGAATATGGCGACTTGCTCGCGCCTGCTTATTTTATCAATTCGATTCGGCCGCTTACAATGGGAAAACCGACCTTTCTTTTGCGGTTTCGAAAAGAAAATCGCATGGCAACTCCAGTTATCGGATGTATTTCCATTTTGGTTGAAGTTCGATCCCCTTCGCCCAGCCGATGCCGTACGCTCCCGAACGTTCGCTAGCGTCTTCTCTTCCCGTAGAAGCCTCGGCTATAATGAAAGCGAACGAGAGTGCTTGGGTCTCCCGGGCATTCGTACCGGAAAGGAGTCCGTCCTTGGTGACTTACGACAGCGTGCATCATTACGCCTCGCCGGCTTACGGTACGATCTTCGCCGGCCACTTCAACGAAGCCGACCGCTATGTCACGAACCGTCCGGAAGGGATGGCCGACTGGCTCCTCGTATATACACTGGAGGGGGAAGGCTACTTTCGCACGCCTTCCGGCGAGACGCGCTGCACGGCAGGCGATGTCTGCCTGCTCCGCGGCGGGGTGCCCCATCAATACGGAACGGCGCCGGAGTGCCGGTGGAACCTCATCTGGTCGCATTTCCCGTATCTGACCGAGACGAAGTATGTGCCGGATGCCGATCTCCTGCGGATCTCCCTGGGCGATGAGCACTCTCGGAATCGGGTCTACCGCGCGCTGCGGAACGTGCTGCAGGATTCGCGGGAACGGCGCTCGCTCTGGGAGCAGCTCTGCGAGAACGAGATTCGCGGCGTCCTGCTGCTGATGGCGGAGCAGAGCCGCAAAAAAGCGGACCCGCGGGTCGAGGAGACGCTGCATTATTTATCGAGGCATATGGGGGATACGCTGCGGGTCGAGGAGATCGCCCGGGCGATCGGACTGTCCGCCTCCAGGCTGTCCCATCTGTTCAAACAAGAGACGGGGTCGACGCTGATGGATACGCTGAACGAGATGCGGATTCGTCAGGCCGCCTTGCTGATGAAGCTATCCGGACGAACGGCGACGGAGGCCGCGACGGACGTCGGCTTCCGGAATTACAACCACTTCGCGTCCGTGTTCCGCCGGCAGATGGGCGTCAATCCCGGCGAGTACCGGCGGCTTCATCATCCCGCCTCGTTCTTCCACGCCTAATCCTGGACTGCGTTATCCGATCATGCCGATCGCTGCGCAGCTATAAACGCAGAAGAGCCAGCCGGATGATCCGGCTGGCCTTCCTCATATCCTATCCGTTAAAAAGCTACGCGTTCCACCAGCCAAATGCCGCCGAGGAGAAAGGCCAAGGACGATCCCGCCACGATCGCGCGCCTCGAGAAGCGCCAACGGTGAATCAGCATCAGCAGCGGCAGGATGGCGGCGACCAGCGTCACCTGAACGGCTTCGATGCCGAGGTTGAAGCTGATGAGGTCCGCCGCCAGTTCGCTGCGCGGAATGTTCATCTCCTGCAGAATGTCGGCGAAGCCCATGCCGTGGATCAAGCCGAACAGAAAGGTCAGCACCCATCGGTGGCTCACCTGCTTGCGCACGACGTTGTCCACCGCGACGAAGCAGATGCTGAGCGCAATCATCGGTTCGACGATTCTGGGAGAGACATGGATGATGCCCAGCACGGTCAGCGTGAGCGTCATGCTGTGCGCGATCGTAAACGCGGTGATCATGCCGGCGTATTGCTTGAACTTCTGCCTGGCGATGAGCAGCGAGAATAGAAACAGCAGATGGTCGTACCCCGTCAAAATGTGGTTCATGCCGAGGACGAAGAAGGAATACCAGCCCGAGCCGGCCGCGGACGCGCCATCATGCGGCTGACCGTCCGATTGCGCGTCTGAAGGCAAGCCGGCGTAGGCGTCCGCGCTCATCTGCATCGCCCACTCCCGATACTTGCCGGACAAAGCCGAAGTGCTCTTGTGGCTGCCGTACTGAATCGTAACCAGGTTGACGTAGTTGGTGACCGTATCGTTCTGATACAGCTGATCCGTCAGCGATACGGTTTGGGAGGCGGAAACCGGCGGATAATTCGCCTTCAGCACCGCCTTGGCGGCGTTCCCTTGCCGCTCCAGCGTCAAGCTGACCGCTCCGGTCGCCTCCTGATCTTTCCGATCGATGGCGAGCCGAATCTGTTGCTTCAGCAGCGCCTTAACCGAATCTTCCGCCGCGGCGAATTCTTCCGGTTCGAGCATGCCGTTCTTGTCGGCGTCGGCCCCGGTCAACTCGATCACGGACAGCTCGTCCAGCGTATACGTCATCTCGACGCCCGACTTCGTGAATTGAAGCGTCGTATAGCCCGCGCTGTAGGCATGGGCGTCCGCTTGCCGTCCCGGCGGGATCAGCAGCAGCGCCAGCACGGCCGACAGGCAGAAGGCATAGCGCCATGCGACTTGACTGCGAAGCATGAAGGTTCCTCCCGCAAATACGGCAGGGACGCCATTCGCGAAAATGGCATCCCCGCCTGCTAATTGAAGCCGATATCGAATCCGGTTAGTTCGTCAACAGATTATAGACGACTTGCGCAGCTTCCGCGCGCGTAGCTTTGCCGAGCGGATTAAACGTATTCGGCGCGGTGCCGCCGATCAGGCCAAGCGCGGAGGCCGACTTCACGGACGCGGCCGCCCACTTGGAGATTTTGGCATCGTCCTTGAACTTGACGCTCGTACCCACCTCTGGCTTGCCGTTCTGATGTTCGTACGCGCGCATCAGCATCGTGACCATCTCTTCGCGCGTAATCGGGGCTTGGGAGCCGAAGGTCGAAGCGTTCTGCCCCTTGACGATGCCCGCTTCTACGGCGGCGGCAACGGCGTCGGCATACCAGGCGCCGGCCTTGACATCTTGGAAGGACACGCTGCCTTTATTCGTCAGGTCCAGCGCTCGGACCAGCATCGCGGTAAATTCGGCGCGCGTGACCGTACGACCCGGCTCGAATTTGGAATCGCTCGTTCCGTTCAAGATTTGTTTCGAGACGAGCAATTGAATGGCATCGGCAGCCCAATAGCCGGCCGGAACGTCAACGAACGATTTGGCCGTACCGCCTCCGTTGCCGGATGCCGGCGGTTGGGTTGGCGCCGGCGTCGGGCTCGGCGTCGGGCTCGGTGTCGCACTAGGGGTTGGCGTCGGTGTCGGTGTCGGGGTTGGGGTAGGCGTAGGACCCGAAGGCGAACCGCCACCGCCCGATGTGACCGTAACCTTGGCAGTCGCCTGCAGGCCGCCGGCGGTCGCTTCGATCGTCGCGGTCCCCGCCGCCTTGGCGGTCACGACGCCGTTCGCGTCTACCGTCGCGACCGTTGCATCGCTTGACTTCCACGTTACGGCGCGGTTGGTGGCTTCCGCCGGCGCGACGGTCGCCACGAGCGTAGTCGTTTGTCCAACTTGCAGTGATACGTCGGACTTGTTCAGCGTCACGCCGGTTACCGGCACGCCTACCGTAATCTCGGCCTTCTCGGCCGTCACTTGGGAAGCGACTTCACTGTGCTTGTTCAGCGTCGTCAAAGCGGACTTGCCGAGACGCACGTCGGCGACGGCGGCGCTGTTCTTGTCCACCAACTCGAACGTCAGTTTGACGACATCCGTGTACGCGCCGTAATTTTCGGAGCGGATCGGCTGATTCAGCTCCGCCTGGATGCTGACCGTACCGTTGGCATCATTAGCCACGAAGGTACCGGAATCCGGGGTGACCAATTCAGCCTTCTTAAATTTCAGCTTCGTGGTGTCATAGTTAAACCCAGTATTAAACTTCTTCACCGCGTTGGCATTGCCGATTGCATAGTAATAGTCCAGCTCGGCGTTCGGATCGGACTGCTGCGTCGTTTTGGCGTATACTTTGGCGTTTTCGGCTTCCTTCACCAAGCCGTACGTATCGACCCGCTCCAGCGTGTCCGAGCGGTACGTATCGACCGTGAGGCTGCTCGGCGTCACGTGAATGGCCGAGAACGTCGGCGTCTTCAGCTGGGTGCGGACTTCCGAATACACCTCCGGCGTCGTCATCAGCTCGTAGTATTTGCTGCCGCTCGCGGAGTTGGCGGTCACGTACGTCGAGCCGGTCGGATTGACGTCTCTGCCTTGGGTGTCCACGAGCTGCCTGCCTTGGACTTGGTCACCGTTCATGACATAAGTCCGGACGAACGAGTGGTCGTGACCCATGAAGATCATGTCCACGTCGAGCTTGTCAAATGCCGGGAACAGCGCTTGTCGCAGCCCCGTAATGACAGCCTCCGTCGAGTGTGGTCCGGCGCCGTAAATGTCGTGGTGGAACGTCACGATCCGCCATTTCGTGTTCGGCACGTCCTTTACCGTTTGTTCCATGAACTGTACATGCACGGCTCCATCCGTATTATTCGTGTTCAGCACCATGAACAGCGTGTCGCCGTAAGTGTAGTAATAGTCGCCGCCGCTGTTCTTGGTATCGCCAAGACCTGATAAGTTCGGCACGTTGAAGTGATACTGGTAGTTGGCGCTCGTATCGTGGTTGCCGACGACCGAAGCGATCGGCAGGTTGCGCATCAGGTCGGGGCTTAGGAAAGCGTCGTACTCCGACTCGTTGGTGCTGTGCTCGACCTGGTCGCCCGCCGACATGATGTAGCTGATGTTCGGGAACTTGCTGAACGCCTGGTTTAGCGTATTGGTCCAGCCTTCAGTATCCTTCGCCACGCTGCCGGAAGCGCCGATCTGCGGGTCGCCGACGAACATGAGCGTGTAATTATGCGGGTCCTGGGTCGCAAAGTCGTAGACCGGACTCCAGTTGCCGTCCGTCCCGTCGCCGACGCGATAGACGTACTGCGTCTGCGGAGCGAGGCCTGTGGCCGTTGCCTTGTTCGAAAAGTACACCGTCGAGGCGACGCTGGCCGCCTGGGAAGCCGATCCGACGAACGTCATCGCCTGTTCGGCTGGGAAGTCGGCTCCTTTCATTTCCGCTTTTCTCGCCATTTGAACGACGGTCCTCGCCGGTTGGTCGGGCGAGTACCAGGTAAAGTTCAACTCGGACTCGTTCGCGCCGGGATTCAGCGCGATGTCACTGACCGCGTACGGAACGGCCGCATGCGCAACGTTCGGCGCGACGATCTTGGCGTCGTGCCCGCCGAACTGGAACGGCAGCGCCGAGACGATCAGCATCGCGGACAGCACCACGGCGCCAAGCTTCGCCCATCGCTGCTTTTGGGGGTCTAGACTTTTCCACATGAAACTCACTCACCTCTTCTAGTAATATTTAACTTCTCTCTAGCATTAAGAATATAGCTTTTAACTATTAACAAAGATGCGAGTCCCAATTAACTTTGTGTAAATGTTGCGGCGCTATGCTAGCAGATAGGAAATCATGTCTTACCGATAGGCGACCGACAAGAAGCCGGCCAGGCCAACTAGCGCAATCGCCGAGAGAAGCGTCGGATCGAAGCGTTTGAGGCGCGACGCATAGCGAAAGGTCGGATACAGGACGAGCGCTAAGAGCGCCAGCCCGGCAGCGAGTCCGAGGCCATAGGAGGTCAGGGATGCTGCGGCCAGCTCGGCGTCCGCCCGCATGCCGGATAAGGTCTGCGCGAAGAAGAGGCCGTGGACGAGACCGCACCCGCACGCCAGCCAGATCCGGCTCCTCGGGCCGGCGGAGAGCAGTCCATGCAGCGCGGCGCAGCAGACGCTCAGCGCGCAGACGGCGCCGACGAAGCGCTCGGGCAGGACAATGGCTTGCAACCCGGCAGTCAGGGCCAACGCAATTGTACCGGCACCGGCGAACGCGGCGACGGCGGTCATGGCCTGCCGCAAGGGACGGCCTGTCAAGAGCAACACCGCCGCGAACAAGAGCGAGGCATAACCGGTAAGCCACGACTTCAAGCCGAGGAGGCTGTATCGCTCGAAGGCTTCCGCCAGACTCATCCGGCCGAGCTGAAGCTCCCGGAGCTGGCTCACGAGGACGCCTGTCCCTTGCAATCGGCCGAGCGATACGTTCACGTAGTTGACGTGCCATTGATCGTTGTCGAAGACGAAGTCGTAATCCAGCGCGAACTGCGCGGGCGGACGGTTCGCCGGATACGACAGCACGGCTTCGGCGAACGTCTGGGTTTCGCCCTCCTTCGCGATGCCGCGCAGCGCGACCAGCTTGCCGCGTAGCGGCAGCCCGTCCGCATAGAGCCGCAAATGAGGGAGAAGCGCCTCTTCGACTTGCGGTCCGGCGATCGCGAAGAACCGGTCCAACACCTCCGGCGCCTCGCTCTCGATGTCCGGATCGTCCGGCGTAACGATCGTTCGCAGGTCGTAGAGGTCGATCTGCAGCGTATAGCGGATCGCGCCGTCTTCGTAGACGAGATCCGAATAGGCCAAGCTGTTGTTGCCGTGGGCCGACGCGGCCGGCGTCCAGCCGAGCAGCGCAAGTCCCAATAGGGCAATGACGCATGCGATTCGTCCGATTTTCACTTTTCGTCCTCCCGAGCTGATAGGCATGTCCGTTTCTGCGACCGATCATAGCACGTTCGTCTTTTCGTACGAGACGAGATTTGTAAAAGCGGTATTAAAATTCAATCGCGCGCCCGGCGCGGACGAGCGCAAGCCGCCGTTGCCCCGGTGCCTCCAGCGGAGGTCTATCATGTTCCCATCGGCTCCCAAAACGAGAGTCATCCTGTTCGCCGTCGTCCTGCTGCTCCTGACCGTCGCCATGGTTCTGTTCAGCCGGGCGCCCGAGCCCAAGTACAACGAGCAGAGCGGTACGGGTGGCAGAGAATACGTAAAAGCCAAAGTGCTGCGCGTATTGAAGGAGGAATTGGAGAAAGATTCGGAGCGGGGGAATACGTATCACGGCTATCAGGAGATCGAGGTACGGATCTTGTCCGGAGAACACAAGGGCGAGGTCCACACCGTCACGAACAACGTGAGCGTCTACCTGAATGTCATCGCGAAGCAGGGGCAGACGCTCATCGCCAACATCGACTCGGCGGGCAAGGACTTTTATTTGGTGACGGTCTACAGCTATTACCGAGCGCCGATCCTGCTGGCGATGTTCCTGATCTTCTTCGGCTTGCTCTGGTGGATCGGGGGCAAAAAGGGGCTGAAATCCGTTCTTGGCATTCTCTTTACGCTCGGCTGCATCGTCTGGCTGTTCATCCCGATGCTGTACCGAGGCTACTCGCCGCTGCTCGCCTCCCTGCTGATCGTCGTCCTGACCACCTGCGTCACGCTGCTGCTGCTGAACGGCTGGACGCCCAAGTCGCTGGCCGCCATCCTAGGCACGATCAGCGGGGTGGCGCTGTCGGGCATTCTCGCCTACGCGTTCGGCCAATGGGCGCATATTACCGGCTACAATACGGCGGAGGTCGAGGTGCTCGTCGTGGTAGCCGACCAGACGGGCCTTCAGCTCGGCGGTTTGCTGTTCGCGGGGATCCTGCTCTCCTCCCTCGGCGCGATCATCGACGTCGGCATCTCGATCGCCGCGGCCGTCCAGGAGGTATACGAGACGAACCCGAATCTGAGCCGCCGCGAGCTGTACCGCTCCGGCCTTAACGTCGGACGCGATATGATGGGGACGATGGCGAACACGCTCATCCTGGCGTTGACAGGCACGACGCTCGCCTCACTCATGATCCTGTATGCGGTCAAGGTGCCGTTCTCGCAGCTGACCAACATGAATATGATGACCGTCGAGATCGTCCAGGGTCTCACCGGCTGCATCGGCGTCGTGCTGACCGTGCCGATCGTCGCCTTCATCTCCGCCCGCGTCATTCCCGACTCCGGGAAAACGGCATCGACCGCCTCGGAGCTGCAGAGCAAAAGCGCATAACCCGCAATCGGCTTTGTTCGACAGAACGATCAAAGGTCCGCTTCCCTCTCCCGGGGAGCGAATGAATCGTCTCCTCATAGCGGAACAAATCAAAACCCGCACAACAGCCTTGTACAATCAAGGTTATTGTGCGGGTTTATTCGTTTAGGATTGCGCTTATTCTTTGACTGCGCCGATCGTAATTTCTTTGGCTACGCTTAAGTTCTCTTTTCTCATCATTTCTTTTTATGGTAATGATACCCGGTACAGAGCCCTTTTTGTTTTGATTTTGCTGAGCAATTGTGTCCGCCATTTTTATCCGTTCTTCCTGAATGTGCGTAAGCAGAAGAGGAGACTCCCACGAATACGGATAACGCAACGATCAATACCATTATTTTTTTCATTGGTCACCTTGTAAATACCCTATGCTTTAGGGCGTGATCGCATTCTTTACCATTTTATAATAAAACCCATATTTAGGATATAGATTTTTTGTATCGGGGACTGATTCGCGTGCTTTCAAAAAATCATAAATATTCCTTGACAGGTATATTCCTTTTGAAGTATATTCAGGTCAAGGAAAACAAAACCCAATCCAAGGAGAGATGAATCATGAAAAAAATCCAAATCGCTTACTGGATCTGCACCATTCTGTTCTCGCTGGCGATGTTATTCTCGGCGATCCCGGCCGTCCTGGGGGAAAAGGAAACCGTGCAATTCATCACCGACCTGCTGGGGTACCCACTCTATTTCGTCTTCTACAGCGGTATCGTAAAGGTACTCGGCATCGCGGCGATCCTGATTCCCGGCTTCCCCCGCTTGAAAGAATGGGCCTATGCCGGATTGGCCTTCGACTTGATCAGCGTTTGTTATTCGAGCATCGCAGTCGGCGGCTCCGTTGTCTCAAGCTCGCCGATGATCGTATACTTCCTCTTGCTCGCCGGATCGTATTTGCTCTATCACAAGAAGAAGGCTTCCATCGGTTCGCCCGCTACGGATCGGAGAGGTTCGAAACAAGCGTTGACCGGAGCCGGGGTTTAACCCCGGCTTTTTTCACGCTATCGGCAGTAACCTATTCCAATTCTCGAATAGAGGTCCCTTTACGCTGTGGCGCCACACTGACTTTCCAGCTTCAGAGCGAAAACTAAAGGCCTAGCTCGGAGAGGCCGGGATAATGATCCGGGCGCCGCCCCAATGGCCAGCGATATTTTCGCTCAGCTTCGCTAATAGGCATATCATTGATTGAGGCGTAACGGCGCTTATTCAAGCCATTAGCGCTAAACTCCCAATTCTCATTCCCGTAGGATCGAAACCATTGGCCGCTATCGTCATGCCACTCATATGCAAAGCGTACCGCGATGCGGTTGCCGTTGAATGACCAGAGCTCCTTGATTAGACGATAATTCAGTTCTTTATTCCACTTTCTTGTAAGAAACGCTATGATTTCCGCTCTGCCCACCGGGAATTCGATTCGGTTCCGCCAGCGGCTGTCTTCGGTGTAGTCCAATGCAACCAGTTGTGGATTGCGGGTGTTCCAGTCATCCTCCGCCTTGCGGACTTTTGCAGTTGCCGTTTCCAATGAAAAGGGCGGCAAAGAAAATTTCATCAAATATTTCACCTTTCTATTGTTGTTGCCTGTTGCGCATGGTCCCATCGCATTTGCGTTCTACAATCATAGCGTAAAACATCCTACGCCCCCTTTTCGCAATGGTCATTTGTACCATTGTATGGAGTTGCGGATTTTGTGTGAGGCAAATCATGAAGGACACACAACTCAAATCGCATCAAGTGCTTATTTCTCGGCTGACCCAAATGCTTGAGCACTTTTTATGAAACGAATATGACTCACTATATCTTCTGAAAACTCTCTGTATCCCGAATTCCTGGGCGGAGCTGGTTTGAGCTTGAAGGTAGCGAGAAGCGGACGGAAAAGCTCGTCTGGCCCCCCTCAAGTAACTTTCAAACCGCAAAAAGCCCCTCCCTTTGCCACAGTGGAAAGAGAGGGGCAAAACTCTAATGGGCGTCCCACAAAACCTTAAAGTCCAAAAAGGAATCCAACGTTTCGTAGGGCATGATCTTGGTCGGGAAGCTGTCGCCCGCGCCGTTCTCCGGAGGCGACGAGAACAACTCCAATCCGACGTTGTAATGCATGCCGAAGTAAGGCGGCTCCTTCTCCCCGCCGAAATCCCTCCAGAACCACAGGTACGGCCAACGCTCGCCCGCCCACTCCACCTGGGCGCCGATCCCGTCGGGGCGCATCAGTCTGTATGCCGGTCGGGCCGCTTTCAGCACCTCGAAACCTCCGGGGCTCCCGGGCTCGGGCACGGAGAACGGCTGATCCCGGGAAGGCAAATCAATCAAGGTGCCCGGCTGCAAGAAGGGCTCGCCGAAGGTGATATGATGACCCCAACGGTAGTCGACGGCGCAAGGGGATTCGTTAACAAGCTTCTCTTCCACCCGGAATCCGGCATCGCCGGTTCGCAGGATCACCGTTTTCTCCAGTCGCAGCGGAACCGTCCGTAGCCTATTCGCGAATCGGACCCGGATTTCTTCGGGATCGTCCTTCACGACCTCGTACTCCCACTGAACCAAACTCACCTCTCCGTAAGCCATGGCCGCGCTTTCCGCCGTTGATCCGCCTTCGATATAAGGGAGAATTTCCTGCCAGCCTCCCTCGTATTGGTGCTGAAAGCCGCTGAACAGCGGTTCCCGCCTGCGCAGGCCGGACCGGGTGAACCAACAGAAGTCCGTATCCGTCGGCTTGTGCAGCAGCTCGACGACGTCCGTTCCCTTGCCGGGCAAGAGCGTCATCCGGAACTTCTCGTTCTCCATAACGAGCGTATCATAACCTTTGTAGACGATATCCCGCTTGATCCTGCAGCGGGAGTTGCGTTCCGTCATGGCCGTTCACCCCATCGATTTCGATCGTTACCGTTTCCCCGGGCAGCAGGTCGACGAACAGCCGGCCTTCGACGATTTGCACCGGTTTCGCTTCGGCCGGCGCATTCCCGGAGTAGCAGCGGGCGGCTCTGAAGGAAGTTGCGATATCCATGCTGCAGACCTGCCCTTTTTCTCCCGAATAATGAACCAGGAAAGATTTCGTTCCCGATGCGACCGCTTCATCCTCCCATTCATATACGTCCAGACTCATGAGGCAGACATTCGGATCTTCACTGCGCAGAATCCCGTCCCACAGCAGCGCGGCGCGGAATGTCTGGCCCGCCCCGTAAATTTCCTGACCGGCGTAACCGGTCTTGTCGTCTTCCAGCGTTCCGAGGTTTTCCAGCGGTATATAGGCCAGGTCGGACAACCGGTATCGCTCGGGCAAACATTGCGGGAAGCAATACAGGTTATTGATTCTCGCCTGGTTCAAAATCCGCAGCAGGCCGGCATGCGCCTTGCGCCCCTTCAGCGTCGAGGCGATCCGGGCCGCGCATTCCACGTTCTCGAAAAAAGCGGGGTACAGCATCGGCGTGCAAGCCTGAAACATGCCCCAAATCCGGTAATCCGGAAAGCTCGGGTCGTTGTACCAATAAACCATCCGTAGATTTTGCGCTAACAAATAACGGTAGATCTCCTCGTAGACCGTATCGCCCGTTTCCCTCTGCAGGCAATCGGCGGCCTGCACCGCCATCGCCAACAAATGGGATTCCTGATGCAGGGAGTTGACCGGAGCATGCATGAGCACGCGAATCGCGTGTTCCGCTTCTTCCAAGTAAACGGCGTCTCCCTTGGCTTTGTACAGAAGGTACATAAAGTATGCATAGGCCCCAGCTATCGGATACGCATCGCCGTTGCCGTGCTTCTTCAATTCCGGTACGCGGAAAGAAAGCGGGAACAGATACCCGCAGTTTCGGGCCAGCGGAATGATCACGCGTTCGACTTCTTCTTCGATCCGACTGCACGAGGCGCGGTCCTGATCAAGCCGGGCCGCTCTCCACCATTCTTCGAGCAAATAAATATACTGCCACGTGCCCCAGACCCGATCGTTCTGATTCAAAAGCATATCCTCGCCGGCATGACGGATGAACGTCCACACTTTATCGCGAAGACGCGCATTCGCCGAAGTCGGAAACGCTCGGGCGATTTGCGCAAGCGGATGGATCATCATGAGCGCGGCATCCAATCCGGGATGATTGCGGAAATCGACGGTTAATCCTTTGGCCGCGAACGATTCCTCCCAAGCCGGCGAGACGCCGTTGACATATGGAATCAGCATGTCGTATGCGCCGTTGTTGTTCCAGCAAGCTTCTTCGTTCATCAGCTCTTCCGCGCAACGGTCGGCGAACACGCTCCATCGGCCGGCATTGGCAGGCGGCTCGACGGCGCCCGGCACCCAGTCCAGACAGGCTTCCACCAAGTCGACGACCGCACTCTGCTCCGTCGGCGGAGTCTCCTGGGTGAAGCTACGGATTCCATAAGAGAAGCGGGTGCCTTCAACGGGAAATTCCGTTTGGAACGGCCCATCGGCTACCAAGCCGAGGGACAACCGTCCGGGCGGGCGGGCGTATTCCCGCCGGAGGCCGCATCGGTACTGCAGGAATCTCGGTATGCCCGCCTTGGCCATCCACCCCATCGAACTCATGTCGAAGAACATCATTACGCCGAATTTCTGATAGGAATCGTAATAATAACAGGCCGGAAAATCGTTTCCCCTCGCCTCGTTGTTCCATTCCGTCGGATTGTCGATATTCGTCTTGAACCAGACGTGATCGCCGCGCTCATACGGCGGGAGGGTTCCTAGGTTCACCGTAATCTCCGGTTCCGTTCGGTTGGAATCCAGCGTGAACGCCGACGCTCCGGACAACGTGATGTCAAAGCGAATCCAGCCTGTGGCAGAATCGGCGCTTACGGTGCCTTGCCAATCGTACAGAAAGCCGTCCGCATCGTTTTTCGTTCCCGATACTTCCAGATCGCCGCACGCGGATAACGCGATTTTTTCCGGATAGAGACCGAAATATTTCCCTTGGACCAAGGGTTGGAATGGCTCGGTCAGCCTATGCCAGCGATCTTCCCCGGCTTTTTCCAAATGATAGCCGTAGCTTTTCTCGCGCTCATCGTATTCGAATACAAGCCTGGTTTTCTCCCCGCTCTGCAGGACGTAACGACGCTCCATCTCCGCTCTCTCCTCTTCGTATCCCTCTCTGTTTTTGTGCCGGAAAATCTTCACCGACTTTTGTCCGGAATGCCGCGGCTTCCCACGTTAAAACCGTCAACGGCAACCCCATCCAACAACTCCGCCGGTCCGATCCACGAAGTCGACGATGATTCGCCGGGCAGCAGCAACCATCCGTTGTGCTCGAACAAGCCGCTGCCCTCATGTCCCGGAATGGATAGCCACACTTCGACCGCGCATACGGTTGAGACGTTTCTCAACGACACACGGCCGGTCCTCCGATCGGTATCCAGCACCACTTCCGCCTGGGGAAGCATTCTAAGCGGCTCGTAGTCGCAAGTCTGGCCAACTGTGAAAATATAATCGTTGGAAGCGAGCAGTCGTTCCGCTTCGTCTCTGGCGGTCAATCGGAGGAAAAACACTTGGTAAGGCAAATCCGCGACCGCGAATTCCGCTTCTCCCCAGACTGCCGCAGTTTCGCCTGAAGGAACCTCTGCCGCTTGGCGCGCTAGAAGTGTACCGGTCATGTCGTAGATCTCATAGCAACATTCGGCCGGTCCGCCGGAATGAACTTCCCGATGCAAATAAAGCCGGGCCCGGAAACGCTCTCCTGACGGATAAGACACTCTCTCGTAACGGGCGGAAACATGAACCGGTGAAAATGACGCTTTTAACGCGTAGTAGGCCGGCTTGGGGGCGGAGTCGTACTCCAACACCGACGTATTCGCGTTGTTCGGATAAGGCTCGTTCCCCATCCAAACGATGAAGCCCGACGCTTCCGGCTCCCTTCGCCTCGTCGATTCGGCTGCATAGCGCAACGATTCCTTCTGCAGAAACCGGCTGCATTGCACGAAAGACTCCAATTGATCGTCCGCTTCCGCCGCTACGTCCCAAGGCCCGAATGCCTGGCTGATCGTTTCCCAGGGTATCCACCAGCTTCCGCGGTGTACCCAGTAGGCATTGTCGGCTGTGGGAGGCCACGGTCTGCAGCTCCCCCGCATGGAACGGATCAGCGAAGCCCGGGAAGCGCCCGCCGTTCCGGTTTCGGAACGCAGCAGGGCATCATCCCGATTGAAGAAGGCATAATGGGCGACCGCTCCCAGATACGTCCAAGGACCGTGGACATCGTGATGTACCTGCTGGCCGAATCCCTCCTCCGAAGCGCAGAAGGTAGGTCCGGAGGCGCTCGCCGGCAAAAACCTTCTCCCGGGATCCAACTGGCGGACGAGTCGACCGAGCATGGCCATATTGGCGTGCCTCTCGTCCACGGGACGGAAGCCCTCCCACATCAGCTCGTTGCCCCCGCACCAGAGCAGCAGGCTCGGGTGCGCCCGCTTCTCGAGAATGGCTTGCTTTGCTGCTTCCGATAAGACGGTCAGCAGTTCGGGGTCGTCGGGCGGGCAGTTGTCCAGCCCGCTGGAGGATTGCAGCAGCTCCTGCCAGACAAGCAGGCCGTTGCGGTTGCAGTAATCATAGAAAGCTTCCCGCTCGATGATGCCTCCGCCCCAAACACGCACCAGATTAACATTCATGTGAACCCACTTACTCAGATGCTTCGCATACTGTTCAGGTGTCACGGAGCCGTAATAGGGAGAGATCGGAACCCAGTTGACCCCTTTCAGAAACAAGCGCTGTCCGTTGACGACAGCGGTATATGGAAGCGCCTCGGCAGGGGCTCCTGGATTGGCAAGCCATTCGATCGTGCGGAATCCGACCGTTTTCCTGACCGTCCCGCAGTCGCAGCCGCCGCTGTCGCGAAGCTCCCAATCGACTTCATAAAGCGGCTGCGCCCCCATTCCGTTCGGCCACCACCATTCGACGCCGGCCAACCTCGCGGTGCCATTGATTCGGCATTTGCCCGCCTTCAGCAATACCGGTTCGGTGTTCTCCCACGCTACGGCGCCGCCCGGATCAATGACCCTGCAGGTCCATTCATACAATCCGGAATGAAATACCTCGAGTTCAGCCTGCAAGTCTATCGTTCCGGCGTCATGGGGTTCAGGGACCGCCCTCGGGTAGAAATCGCGGATCGCCGCGCCGCGATATCCTTGCAGAAAGGCATCGCGCCAAATGCCGGTCGCGATCATCCGCGGGCACCAATCCCAGGCGTAATTAAAGCGCGATTTCAGCTTGCGGATTCTGGAGGAATATCCGACCTGCCCGTCGATCTCGGGCGGGAGATAGAAGACCACCTTTAACGAGTTGGGCCGATTCGTATAAAGCCGATCCGTGACGTCCAGCCTGACCGGCGTGAACATGCCTTCGAATTCAGCCGCAAGCTCTCCATTCACCTGTATGCAGCCCGCATAGTCCAACCCTTCGAAGACAAGCTCGCTCCGTTCGTAAGACCAGTCTTCCGGCAATTCGAACGCCGTCTCGTAGCACCATTCCCGCCCAGCGGTCCATTCGCAATGCTGGCTGTTCAATCCGACGAATGGATCCGGAAGCAGCCCTGCGGCCAGCAAATCCGTCTGCACGGAGCCCGGCACGGTCGCGGGGATCGGCTGTACCGCCGGCGGAATCCGCACGCCCAGTTCCATGGAAAGCTCGGGCCGCCACTGATTGGGGTACCACCCCGTCAGCGTCCACTTCGTCCCGCTTAAGCGAAGTAGGCTCATTTTTGATTCCTCCAAAACTCGTACAAGGCTTGCGCGGCTTCTCCTCGCGTGACGAAGCGGCCATTCCCGTTGTCCGGCACCGTTGGCGCAGCCGCCCCCGCACGCGCGGCGAGCCTTTCGCTTAATATCCTTAACTCCTTCATCGTAAGAACCCCGTCAGGGTCGAACCGACCGGCTGACTTCCCCCGGAAGATCCCTGCTTCGGTCAACGCGGCGATCGCAGGCGCATACCAGGCTTGCGGCGAGATATCCCGGAATACAGTTGCGCTTCCGTTCGGTCCCGGAGACAGTCCGTACGCTCTGGCCATCATGGAGGCATACTCGGCCCTCGTCAACGCCCGATCCGGCTTGAACCGGTCCCCGCCGGTTCCCGTCAGCACATGCCGCGCCGACAGTACGGTGACAGCGCGGTACGCCGGATGCTCGGTCGGCAGATCCGCATAAGATTTCTTGTAGAATAAAATGCCGTAGGAGCCGAAATGCTTCAGATCGGCGATCAGTTTATTACCGCTAACGGTTCCGCCTGCATACTCCAGCGTGCTATTCTCGTTCAGTCCGTAGACGCCTGCAAGCTCAAAATCCGCTTCCGGCCCCATTCCGAACTCGGCGCGGATCGGAATCCGGAACGAATGCACCGCCCTTGAATCACCGGTTGCGTTGCCGGAGGTTACGCTTAATTCGAGCCGATACAGAACGCCGGCGAAGCTGTATCCGGCGCCCGCCTTTCTAAGATAGGGCTGGATAAATGCTGCGGCTTCTTCTTCGTTCGCTTCGATCATCTGCACGGTGACGGCTGCATCCCGAATCGAAGCGGCCGGAAGTTTGGTCAGTTCTTCCTTCAACAAGCCCGCCGGCAGACGCAGCGTCAAGTTTCCTTTGACGATGGTAAGCGTCTGGAACCCAAGCGCGCTTAAGTCTCCTTGCAGAACAAGCGTATCCTGGCCATCCGCCAGCTCGATCTTGGCGTTGCCGGATGCATCTGCGTTCAGATCGGCCGCCTGAACGATCGCTCGGCTTCCTTTGGTCGGATCCTCTACGGGTTGGCCACCGGATGATGGCGGATAAGGTACCGGGTCCGGGGGATCGGATTCCTTCCCGATCTCGACCAGCGAAGTTCCGCTTCCCGCAGCAGTCGACGCTTCTACGCGATAGCGCCCTGCCGGCCACTGCCGCGGCAGCACCAGCGACGCGGCGAAAGTCCCGTCGGCGGCCGTTCGAACTTCTGCCGCCAAATTTCCGATGCTTACGGTCACAGCCGTACCGGAGACGGAACCCCCTTCTTGGCCGGGGATCACGATTCCGTTCACCTCGACCGTTCTCGGGCTGCTTCCTTTAACCGCCGCTTGGTTGATTCTCACCCGCTGGCGGGAAGCTTCCTCGCCGATCCGCGCGACATCCAGGCTTCCGCTCCAGCTATCGCGCGTGATCCGCCACTCCGAGCCGTCCGCCTTCCGGTAGACGGAATAGGCCTGAACGGGATTGAACAGGAGCGCGTCGACGTCCGCTGGGAACTTTGCGCTCTCATTCGTCAAATCGATTTGGAAGGAGCCGCCTTCCAGGTGGGCGGTGCCCAGATAGAAGATGCGGATCGCCCCTTCTTCTCCCGCCAACGATTGCCTGTAAACCGATGTGCGATTTAGGCCGACGGCCAGTGTCGCCGCCCGATCCGCGCTTCTCGTCACCGCGCTCAGGTAAACGTCGTATTCGCCGGATCGATCCACTGAAGCGGAGAACGCGCGCGAGCTGCCCGCAGGCATCTCCACGTAGCTGCTTCCGGACAGTCCGGAGTTTCCGTATCGGATTTCCGGAACGCCCATCTTGAACAACTTGACTTGCGTAATCGAAACGTACCCCTCATGCGGGTTCGGATTGTCGGATGAATTGGAGAAACGGATCCTCAGGCTTACCGTACCTTCCGGTATGGCCGCAACGGGCGTCGTTTTGACCGAGGTTTGGCCCGAATACCAGAAACGGTTCAAGTAGTTCATCGTGCTGTCGTCCGCGACTAAGGTTTCCCGGCCTTGGGCGTCAATGGCCAACACCTTGGCATCGAAATGCGTCAGAAACTCCAGTCTCGCCGCGAAATCCAATTTGACCGAATCCCCGGCTTGAAATTGCCCGAGACCCCCGACCGGCACGTCCTGATAGAGATAGCCGCCGTCGAAAATGCGTACGTTGTTGTAGCCCGGAGCTTCTACGAACAGCGCGTTTTTCCCTTGCCAGTCCGCATAGATGGCCTGCTCTTCCCCGACCTGAAGAGAATCTTCGTAGATAGCGGCTTCATTCGTCGCGCCGGAGCCGCTCTGCTTGCGGATCGCGAAGACGGGATCCTTCAAGCCCCCGTTAGGCAAATTCATTTGCTGATCTTCCGGTGCATTCTGCCGGTAAAGCGCCTCGGCCTCCACGATTGCCTGTCCACGGTTCTCTACCTGCTTGCCGACCATCATTTCCGCCGAAGCCGGAATCCGTTTCAAACGGAGAATCGCGCGCAAGGCCTCGTCGACCGATTCGGCGCCGCTGTTCGTATTCACCCCGTTTTCCATAATCCCGTCGTAGGCGTAACCATACCGCTGATTGAACATTTCGATGCCCTGCTTGTTGTTTCCGGTCCACCAGGTGGCAGCCGCACCAGCGAGAACGGCGTATTTCTCCTTGCCCGTCACTTGGTACAATGCCAGGAGATTGTCCACGTAGCTGGCCGTGCCATAATTGATTTGCGGATATTCTTGCTTGTTCGGGGAAAGTTGGAAAGCCCTGCCGGAAATCAGCATATGGCTCAGGAAGCTGTCGGCCGCCTGCTCCGCCGCTTGTACCCAATCGTTACGGCCGGTCCGCTTACCGGCCAGAGCCATCGCCTTCACCTGCACGCTGCCCCATTCATACCAGGTCGTCCCGCTGTGCAGAAAAGCGGAGTAGGGAAACTCCTTGAAATCTCCCGTCTGCGCCGCGGCGAGCGCCTCTCCCAGCTTGGCGAGCAGACCGATCGCGGCGTTTCTCTGCGGTCCGTCTTGCAAAACTTCGGCGTGCTTGGCCAACGCGGAGATCGCGCCGGAGGTGAGCCATCTGTCTCCGCCGAGCAGCCAGCCTGGTAATTTCTTGCCGCCTTGCTCGACATATTGGCCGTACTTCGGATCGATCTTCTCGCCGAGACGCCGCAAACAGAGATCCAGACGTGCCGATACGCGCGCTGCGAGTTCCTCGTCTTTAAGCTTGAGGATCGGAAGCGAAGCCGCCATCGCCTCGTAGGCGCGAACGGCCCAGTAGCTGAAATCCGTGTATGAGGATTGGCTATGTTTTTTGTACAATCGCCCATGCTCGTCTTCGGCCACGAAGTTATCGAAATCTCCTTCCGGCGACTGCATCCACATGGCAAACTCCAACCCGCGTTTGATCCTCTCCAGACTGTAGGCATCATGATACGTGTTGTAATGTTCGACGTATACGATGACGGCCCGAGCTACGTCATCCAATGCGGAGATGCCTTCTTGAGGATCTCCGACCCACGCATAACCGCGACTAGGGTCGTCTCTGTCGACCGGCTCCGCATACAGATGCGTAATCATCATTTCCTTGCCGTCCAGCGTGACGTCTTCGTTCAGGAAATTCAAATGGCTCAGGTTCGCGTAAATTTCATTCGGGTCCCGAAGCGCGAATTTTTTGAAATAGGAGACGTCCTTGTCCGTCAGTTCCCCGTCATGATCGAAATCGAGCGAAGCGGAGTAGACGCCTGAGCGGACCTGCTCGCGCAAATATTCCAAATCCCTCATGTCGATCTCGCCATCTCCGTTAAGATCGAACGAATTGTCTTTTCTCTCTCCTGCTATTTGAATCCGAGTGATCCGGATCGGCGCCTGCGTGTCGTTATGAAGCTCAAGCCATAGCCGATCAGTTCCTTCCGGAACCGCGCCTTCTCCTGTCGGAATGCCGACCGCGTCCGTCCATACTCCCTTCATTCTTCCAGCCAATTCTTTTATTTCGACTAGCGGGTTCGCCCCGTCATTGACTCGAACGACCACCGAAGCATCCGCCGAGACTCCCGGATCCAGGAACACCTTCGCCTGCACCTTCAGCTTATCCCCGGCGTGTGGGGCATCCTCGCCCGCGCTTACCGGCAAACTCCGCCAGGCGGCAGAGCCGGGCTGCATGAGAAGCGCAGATTGCCGCTCGACGTTGCCGTGGCTCCAATTCGTCGCTCCGTCCAGCGGAGCCGAGAACCCGGCGTTGGCCAACGGATAATCGATCGTCGTGCCGTCGGCTCGGATGCCCCATACTTTCACCTGATGAATTTCGATCGTCCCGGGAGTGTCATTATGAAGCTCTACCGTAATCGAAGCTTTTCCCGCACCGATCGTTCCGCTCAGGTCCCGCGTCTGCGTTGTCAGCTCCAGCATCTGCCCTCTGCCCAAACCGGTCAAATCGTTGATTTCGGCCAATGCCGCCGCGCCGTCATTGATTCGGACAAGAACGTTGGACTGCACGGTCACGTCGGAATCTATCGTCACTTGAACCGAAGCATACACCGTATCTCCGACCGACGGCCCTTGGTCCGAGTTTGTCACGGGAATGCTCTGCCAGACGACGCCTCCTGGAGCCATCGACAAATAATCCTGCCGCTCGACGGTGCCGTTATGATCCCAGCTCCCGCTCAGGTCCGTCGCGAAATCCCCGTTCTCCATCGTGTATTTCACGACCTCCGCGGTTGAAGCCAAAGCCGTCTTCCCCAAAACGGGGCAAAAATTCATAAGCATAAATAAGCATAGGAGACCTGCCATGCTCTTGCGCAGCATTGATGATCCTCCTTCAACGTCAGGATTTGATTCCGGTCATGGCGATTCCTTCGACAAATTGCTTCTGAGCGAAAAAGAACACCAACACGGACGGTAGCGTGACGACGATCATCGCCGCGGAGGTCAATTGCCAAGGAATTAAGCCGGCCGGACCCGCCTCCCGGGACTGGGACAGCGTCAGAATCGTCAACCCCTGGCTAAGGGTGAACTTCTCGATCGACTGCAAGTACAGGACCGGGTTGAACAGGTCATTCCAAGTCCATAGAAAAACGAATACAGCCAAGGAAGTCAGCGCCGGGGCTACGAGCGGGATGACGATCGAGCGGAAAATCCGAAACTCCCCGCAGCCGTCCAGCCGGGCCGCCTCGGTCAATTCGTTCGGAATCGTCATGAAAAACTGCCGCAGCAAAAAAACGCCGAAGCTGGTCGTCGCGAAAAACAGCGGCACGATCAAAGGATAATAAGTATCGATCCATCCGAACTTCTGGTATTGAATGTACAGCGGAATCGAAGTAATCTGCCCGGGAATCATCATGGTCGCGAGCACGATGCCGAAAATCATGTTTTTGCCGGGAAACCGATATTTGGCGAAGGCGTAAGCCGTAACGCTGCAAGACAAGACGGTGCCGACGATGGAGAGAATCGTAATGAAAACGGTATTCCCCATGAACTTGAAGAATGACATTTGGTTAAGCGCCTGCGCATAGTTATCCCAGTGCAAGGAATGAGGCAAGATTCGAATCGGAATTTGGTTGACCTCTTCGAACGTTTTGAAGGAAGTCAACAGCATCCATGCGAAGGGCAGGAAAGCGATCGCGGCGCCCAGCAGCAATAACGCATAGACGGCCCCGGAGCCCCATGATATGCGTCTAGTCATATTCGAAGCTCCCCTCTTAGTTGTCGTAATGGACGTATTTTTTGCCGATAACGAAGTTCAGCAGGGTGACGATACCGACGATGACGAATAAGATCCAAGCCAATGCGGAACCGTAGCCGAAACGGAACGGGGATTGGAACGCCACCGCGTACAGATACACGACGTAGAACAGCGTGGAGCCGCCGGGCGAGCCCATGGCTCCGCCTGCCGTGAACGACTGCGTGAACGTCTGGATGCTACCGATGCAGCCCGTGACCAGATTGAAAAAGAAAACCGGGGAAATCATCGGAAACGTGACGTTGCGGAACATTTGCCACTTGCTGGCGCCGTCGATGTTGGCTGCGTCATAGAGGCTGGCAGGCACGCTCTGCAAGCCTGCCAAGAAGATGATCATCGCCGGGCCGAACCCCCATAGGCTGTTGATCACGAGCGTCTGCAGCGCCCAATCGCTCACCGTCATCCAGCCGGGACCTTGGATGCCGAACCAACCGAGCGCGGTGTTGATGAAGCCGTGCTGCGGCTCGAACAGGGATTTCGCCAGGACGACGGAAGCCGCCGCCGGAATGAGGGAGGGCAGGAAATAAAGCGTCCGAAAGATGCTCTTCCCCTTTACTTTTCGGTTCAGTAAGAGAGCGCCGATCAGACCGACAAACAAGACGAGCGGGACGGAGAAGACCGAAAACCACAGCGAATTCACGAGCGCCCGACCGAAATTCACGTCGTGCAGCAGCGCCGTCCTATAGTTCTTAAAGCCGACTCCGTGCTCCATGCCCATCTTCAGAAACGAGGCATCGGTAAAACTCAAGTAAAGCGAATGGATGATCGGATATCCCACGAATACGACGATTCCGATTAACCACGGTGCAAGGAACGCCAGAAAATAGCGCGCTTCCTTCATTCTGCTCATGCGGTTGCCTCCTTGGCGGATCCCCGTTTCTTCCGGGTGCGGGACCCTGGTGCGTTTAAACAAAAGGAGAGGGAGTCCCCTCTCCTTGCCTCCATGCCGTTCCCTAACGCGTCGCGATATAAGAATTAGCTTGCTCGGTGATGCGTTTGGCCGCTTCCTCCGGCGACTGCTTGCCTTCCAGCATCAGATCGATCTCCGGCTGCGCGATATTGATCGCCATATGAACGAAATCGGCATCCGCAGGCAAGATCATGCCTTCCTTGGCGGCCGTCACGATGTTCTCCAGGCTTGCGGGATTGCTCCTTTGCTCCGCCGGAACCGCGAGCGCCCGCTCCATCGCCGATTTCAAGACGACCGGCGCGCCGTTCTTGCTCAGATCGCCGACCATCCCCTGCTCGGAAGTCAGGAACTTCAGAACCTCCCACGCCTTATCCTTATGCTTGCTCGAACTCGACAGGCCGAAGGCGTCGACGGCCAGCTCCGCGCCGCGGCTGCCCCCGGGTCCTCTCGGCAGCGCGACGACGTCCCACTGTAAACCAGCTACTTTGTTATAGGTCGCGAAATTTCCGGTGTGACCGCTGTACACCATGGCCACTTTGCCGCCGGCGAAGCCTCCCAAATCCGATTCTCCCGGCTGAGGACCGGATTTGTCCTCCCCCCTCGTTTTGCGCAGGAACCCATTCAAACCTACGATGGCCTCTGGCGTGTCCATGACGACCTTGCCGTCCTTCATGAAATCCCCGCCCGCTTCGCGAACCCAGGTGAGCCATTCTCCCCACCAGCCGAACGTCGTTTCCGAGCCCCATTGCGTCGCCGCGTGTTTGGAGTCGTACTTGGTCAACCTTTTGGAAGCTTCATAATACTGATCCCAGGTCCAATCATTGGTCGGGTAATCCAGTCCTTCCTGATCGAACAGCTTCTTGTTGTAATAAAGAAGTCCGATATTATAATTCAGCGGCAGCCAAACCGTCTGATCCTTGTACTTCAGATTCTTCATGATAGCGCCTTCATACGCGTTCATCCCTTCCGGAATCTTCTCGAGATAACTGTCGAGCGGTTCCAGAAAATCGCCGTATTGCGTCGTGTAGACGTCTCCCCCGCGGATAAGGTCCGGCGGAGTATGCGCGGCTATCAGCTGATTCTGTTTATTCGTCGTGCTGTCGGTGGCCCATACGATCTTGATTTTGACTCCCGGCACATTCTGTTCCACGCGATCCCAGATCGGATCCCTCGTCTCCGTACCGTCCGGTCCCACTTGCGAAACGACGACAATCTCCACGGGCTCTTTCGCGGAAGCCGAAGCCGTTCCGGAAGGAATTGGAGTCGCGGAAGTCGTGCCAGCGCTTTCATGATTGCCGGAACCGCACGCCGCAAGCAGCGCAACCGCCAGGACCGCGATCATCGCAGTCAGCCTTTTTTTCATCGTCCGTTCATCCCCTAAGTGTTTTGATTTATTTCTGTAAGTGTTACAATTTATCTTACATTAATGATTATATGTTCGTTTCGAACATTCTGTCAATCCATTCGCCCAAAATTAATCTGGCAGCTTCCTGGTTGAGGCTCTAACGATCAACTGAACGTCGAAAATTTCCTGCATCGGCTGCTCTGCCGCTTTCAGACCATGGATCATATCGCTCAAATATTGCGCGGCCTTGATGCTCATTTGCTTAACGGGCTGCCTGACGGTCGTAAGCGGCGGGTATAAATCCGCGCTCCCGGGGACATCGTCGGCTCCGATAATCGAGAAGTCGTCCGGAACCCGAATGCCCTTCGTGCGGAAATGGCGGTAAAGCGTCGGCACGAAGTTATCGTTGGCTACGAACAGCGCCGTCGTCTCCGGATAACGCTCCAGATAATAGTCGATCTGCAGGCACATATCGATCTCGTTCAAGTGCGTCACGTTGATCAGGTGGTTCTCGTCGAATCCTTCAAGCTTATTAGTCGCAATGGCTTCCATGGCTCCGCGAAGCCGATCGCGATGATCGGGTGACCGGAATTCGTCCACGATGGCAATGCGGGTATGGTTCATCTGCAGCAAATGGTCGATCGCCATATAGCCTGCCTTATAATGATCCGCGCGGATATAATTCACCGAGTGCTCGTTAATTTGATTGAACAGAAGAACGCAAGGAACCGCTTTGGTGATGTCGCGATAGTGTTCTTCCGTGTACGGAACCGTCGTGAAAATCGCACCGCCGATCCCTTTATCGGCGAAATAGGAGGCCAGGTCCGCGGATTTTCTCGGCAAATCGTCGATGGAGCATAGCTTGATGCTCAATTTCTCGAAGAACGCGACCTCCGCGATTCCGGCGATGATGCTGTTTTCGACCTGAATGGAAGAGGATGACGTAAAAAAGGCCAAATCCTTGGATTTGCCCTGATTCGTACCAAGCTTGGGCGTAAAATTGGCCTGGTTCATGATCGCGGTCACTTTCTCCCGCGTCTTCGCGCTGACCGCGGCGGGATTATTCAGCACGCGGGATACCGTCGCGATGGACACTCCCGCCTCTTTCGCAATATCGTAAATGTTCACTTTTCTGCTCCTTCAACGTCCATTTTCACAAGTATAGCATTTTTAATGAAAGACTTACAATTAGTAATCAATCTTCAGCCCCAAAACATTCCACTTCTATCTTGATCTACCGCCCTTAATTGTTTTTCAAAAACTTCGTCCGGCTCATAATCCTCTACGAAATGCCATTTATCCTTGCTATCTTGCCAATAAATCTTCCATTTACTTTGGTCTAACCGAAATTGAGCGATATGATATTGCACCCACCCATCCCCCCTATAGGCGGGTCTTTCTTCCATCAGCGTAACGCTATTGCCTCTGATCTTATAACTTAACTTCATTTGGTCTCGAACATGCTTTGGAACTTTCCTCTCCGTATATTCATCCATGATCTTCTCGATTCTTCTTTTCGTAAATACATCCAGCATAGACTTCACCTCGTTTGTTTTCCTAGATCGCAATGATATTGATAATCTTCTCATGAACCGATGCGGTTAATATATTCATACTACATTGAAGCCTTAAGTTCCACCTAATCGGTTAAACAGGAAATAAAAAAGGTTTCCAAACTGCCCGCAAAAGCAGTTCGGAAACCCATTTTGGATACCTTGAAGCGCGTTAAGGCTTCTCGATCAGCACGATATCGTCCAGACTGATCGTGTGGGAAACGGGATGGTTGCCTCCCATCTGGAAGACGAGCTTGCCGTTCGAGACGGCTTCCGCCCCGATGACCAAATCGAACGAGACGGTCTGGAAGTCTGCGCCTCCGATCAGATGAACCGATTGGGCCGGCAAGTACTGAATGCCGGAGTTCGCGCCATTCTCGAGCGAGACGAAAATATCCTTGTCGTTCGACGATTTGATCTTCAGAGAGAGGGTATACGACTTGCCTGCCTTCATCGCCAGATTGTCCTGATACACCTGCGTAGCCCAGATCTCGTAGCCGTCATCATTCGTCCATCGGACGTTCAGAACCCCGTCCTCCACCTCCATCGAAGCATCGGATTCGCCCGCTTTCTTGAACAGGCTCCAGTGCTCGATGCCGCCGTCGAACGTGCCGTTCAGCAGCTCATGGCCTGTAGGGACAGGCGCCTCGACTTCCTTGACCGAGATGTCGTCCAAGCGAATCGTATGGACGCCGTCCGGCGTGATCGCATCTCCGACCGTGACATTCCCGAGCAGGAAGTTCAGCTTGAGCGGAGCTCCGGTTGCCACGGTAAAGGTCTTGGTAAAGGTGGTCATCTGAGACGTCAGGATGAACGATTGCGCGCCCGCCGTCGTATTGGTGAACTCCACCGTAATCGGCCGATCCACCGTAGAGGCGGCTTCGAAGCGGAGCTCGTACGTCTTGCCCGCCGACATCGGAATACCCTCTTGGTACAGCTGATTCGCCCAAGTCGGACCGCCCTTGGCCGTTACGGCTACCGAACCGACGCCGTTCGCGACCGTCAGTTCGGCCGCTCCGCCTTCGCCGGACCAAGTTAGCCAACGGCTGGTGCCGCCCGCAAAATCCCCGTTGACGACGAGATTGCCGTCATCGGACAGAATCGATTGCGCAACGGTAGTCTCGGCGTAGCCCGCAGCCGCAACCGAAACGATATGGCTGCCTGGCGCGGTAAAGCAGTCGGCGCGAAGCTTGAGCAGCCCCGCCGAGAGCTCGTATTGATCGCCGCTTAAGGCGATTCCGTCAATGGCGACCTTCGTTACCTTCGACCGCCAATCCTCCCGATCCGCAAACGCGATCTCGATGTCGCGTCCCAGCACGTTGTCGGAAGCGTCCTTCCGCAAGGACGGCGGCTGTGCCACGGGCGCGTTTTTCACCTTCAAGGCGATGTTGCCGAGATAGACGTCGTGCGAGGCGAGCTTCGGATCGCCTTCATGGATGAGGCCCAGCAAAAACTTCAGGCCGACGTTCTCGCTCTTGCCCGGCTTGAATTCAAACGCGTAAACGGTCTTCTCGTTCGTCAGCTGGACGGTCTGGTCAAGCTGCCTCGGGCCGGCGTTCTCCACCACCACTTCCATCGGCCGATCGACCGTGGAGCGGGCTTCGAAGCTGAGCTCGTACGGAACGTTTGCCTTCACCGGAATTCCGCTCTGGAACAGGAGCGCGTTCCACGGCTTGCCGCCCTGGTTGTCTACGGTGATCTTGGCTCCCTCTGCCGCCGTCGCCAAGCGAATCGCGCCGGCACCGGCCGCGCCGGACTGGTCATCGTTGCCCGAAGTTTCCCAGGCGTCGAGACCGTCGCCGAAATCCCCGTTGCGAAGCGGATAGAAGACGGTGTCCGGATCGAAGTGCACGCTTGTGCGCAGCAGCTTCACATTGTCGATCTGCAGGCTGCCCGGCGTGCCGCCCAAGAGAAAGACGAGCTGAGCTTCCGGATCCGTCTCTCCCTCCAGATGCTCGAACGAGGCCGTAACCGTTCCCGTGGACGAGGGGATCTGTACGTCGCGAACGGCCATCGGCGAGCCGTCTTTGCGGTACAAGCCGACCTGGACGGTTCTGGCGGTCGAGGCCATGGCATCGAAGCTGAGCGCGTAATCGTTGTCCTGCAGCAGGAGCAGCCCTTTCTGCAGCAGCTTCACGTCTCCCGCGGCGGTGCCGCCGCCTGTGATCGATAAGTTCAGCTTGCGCTCCGATGCCGGGTTGCTCGGAACGGAGGCGGTTGCGGAAGCGCCCTCGGAGGTCTCCAGATGCCAGTAGCTCATCCGGTTCGGCTCGCCCTGATCGAACGTGCCGTTGTACGCGTGATTGCCGTCCTCCTGCGGCTGCTTCGCGGAATCGTGGTCGAACGGAATGCCGTCGATCTCGACCAGCTTCGCATTGCCGAACCAGACGGGATGCGCGTCCGTCCCCATGTTGAACTCGATGCGCGCGGCCGCGTCCGATGCCTCCTTCATCTGGAACATCATCTCATAGGAACGGAAGTCCGAGGTCAAGGCGGCGTTCAGCGATTGCGAGTAAGCCGCGAACCCCCGCGATGCGCCGCCGGTCAACCGAACCGTCATATTCCGGGTCGTGTCGGTCTTGGCGTCGAACGTCAGCTTGTAAGACCGTCCTTTGGCGAGCGCGACGATGGCCTGCGGCTGAATCGAATAGGAATTGCCGCCTGCGCTCGCAATCGAGACGTGCGCGTAGTTGGTTCCTCCGATATTGTCGATCGTCACCGAGCCGGAGGCGCCGGGATCCTTGTAGAATGCCCAGTACGCCGTGCCCGGCGTGCCCATGCCTGCATCTCCGTCGACGTTATCCTTGAACCCTCCGTTGTACACCAGATCTTGGTCCGGCCCCTGCGGCAGACGGGATCCGGGCGCATACGCTTCCTTGGCATAGACGGGCGGAGTCGCCGGACCGTACCGGTCTTTGGCATAGACTCGTACGTAATCGACTTCCATCCGGGCCGGGAACGACGTCTCCTCCGTCGGGTTGCCGTCGAAGTTGCCGCCTACGGCCAGATTGAGCAGCAAATGGAACGGTTGATCGAACGGAGCCGGATAAGCGTAATTGTCATGCTGGCCGACGCCTTTGCTGTACCAGTCGTTCTTGGTGGAATATAGCTTCCCGTCCACGTACCACCGCATCTCGTTCGGCTCCCATTCCAACGCGTACGTGTGGAAATCCGCGATCGTGCCGTTGTTCGGCAGATCGTAGCTGTTGCCGGAATAGACGTTGCCCGGCCATTGCTCGCCGTAATGAATGGTGCCCGCGATCGTGCCCGGCTTGCTTCCCCAGCCTTCCATGATGTCGATCTCGCCGGAAGCGGCCCATGTGCCGTATTCGTAGTTCTCCGGGAGCATCCAGATGGCGGGCCAGAGGCCTTTGCCCGTCGGCGCTTTGGCGCGGATCTCGAATTTCCCGTAGGCTTGGCTGAACAGCCCGCGCGTCTTCAACCGGGCGGACGTATAAGGCATGCCTCCGTACGATTCTTTCCGCGCCGTGATGACCAGTTGGCCATCCTCCACCTTCGCGTTGTCGGGGCGGTCGGTGTAATACTCCAACTCGTTGTTCCCCCAGCCCGGATTGCCGACGGACGATCCGTTGGTCGTATCGTATGTCCACTTTGACGAATCGATGGTTCCGCCACTGAACTCGTCGCTCCAGACCAGCTGCCAATCGCTCGTGCCGGGGGATGGCGTTGGGGTCGGCGTCGGCGTTGGGGTCGGTATTGGCGTCGGTGTTGGCGTTGGGGTTGGCGTTGGCGTTGATGTTGGTGTCGGCGTAGACGTCGGCGTTGATGTTGGTGTCGGCGTAGACGTCGGCGTCGTTCCGCTCCCTCCGCCGCTGCCGACCTCCAGACGATTGGCGAACGAACCCGAGAGGTCCTCGACTTTCCCGACCCGTCCCTTGCCTTCGATCCAGGAACCGGCTGCGCTCTTGGAGACCCGCAGCTTGTCGATTACGGCGCCGTCTGCCAGTCGAATCCGAACGCTGCCGTCCAGGACCAGTTCGGCCGCATGTCCCGAGAGGACGAGCAGCACCTGTTCCGTACCATGCGGCACCGTCGCGACACGGGCGAATTTCCCCTTTAAGTGAACCTCTTTGGCGCCGGAGGAGATCTCTACGCCGGAGATGCCGTCCGACGCCGCGTCGTCCGCTTCCAGCGTTCCGCCTCGATCGAACCGGACGTTCCCGATCGTGGTTCGGCCTGCCGCGTGCAGCCGTACCTGATCGTTGTCCTTCTCGACCGCGACATCGCCCAGCTTGGCATCCGTAAGCTCGATGCCGTGAACGCCGCCTCCCCGGACGAAGGTCGTCCCCGTTACCGCGGTCCGATTCAGCGACGTCCGTCCTTCGCCAATGCCGGGCGTCAGATAAAGATTGCCGGAGATGTCGGCATCGTTCAAGACGGCTCCGTCGGCGTTGACGACGGCATTGCCGGTCACGGCGCCCGGTTGAACCGTTCCCTTGTCCCGGACCAGCAGCGCGATCAGCCGATCGGCGATCGTCGCCAGCTCCGCGCGGGTCAGGATGCGGTTCGGTCCAAACGTACCGCCTGGCAAGCCCTGGATGTACCCGTTCGCCGTCAGTCCACGGATGGCGCCGACGGTCTCTTCGTTCAGCCCGTTCAGGTCGGGCCAGCCGGCATCGTCAGCATTCGCCGGCGCTTGCAGCTCGAACAGCCGGTTCAGCGCCAACGAAGCTTCGGCGCGCGTCATCGCCCGTCCCGGGTCGGCTCTCCCCGCGCTATCCGGCGACAAGTAGCCAGCGGCGAACGCCTTCGCCATCTCGGCGGCCGCCCAAGCGCTAGGCGCATCGGGAATCGCCGCGTCCGAGCGGGCCGTGAAGGCGAACAGCCGATTGACGACAGCCGCGAATTCCGCGCGCGTGATCGGCCGTTCCGGCTTCAGCGTGCCGTCCGGATAGCCTTGCAAGATGCCGGCCTGCGTCCATCTCTCCAAGGAACGATCCGCCCAGTGAGAGACGGGCGCTTTGACGGCACTAGCGGCCTGAGCGCTGCCGCTTGCTGCCGGGCCAAAAGCCAATACGGCCGCCAGTGCAGCCGATGCGGCTCTAGTAGAAAAACGGTGCAGCTTCATGGTTCTCCTCCTCTATGAAATCGCTTGCAAAATGAGATTCAAAAATGTATCACGTGGGACATTTTGGATATATAGCTCCCTCTTCGCAGGATTGTCAATGGATTAGGTTCGGCGGCGGAATACCCGGATGCCTTCCTTAGCCTCCGGGTATCCCGTTATCGAAGCAGGACCTGCCGTACCGCTACCAGCCGACCCGAACGATCAGCCCCTTCGGATCTCCGACCTCAAGATACGATGCTTGCCCGTTCACATCGTCATAGGCGAACCCGTAAGCAAGACGGTCGATGCCGTGATCGTGCCAGAACTTCGCGTAATAGTTGGCCGGCGCCGCTTGGTAGTAAGTCGCGACGTTGTTCCAGTTCGAGCTCGTGTAGACGTGGCGATTGATCGCCGCGCAGACGGACGCATCGGTGACGCTGTTGTCGCAGCGCAAAATATCTTGGGTGTTGTAGCCGGAATAACCGGCGAAGTAGTTGGCGTTGGCGCCCCCCGCGGCGAACGACCCGTGGATCGGCGCTACGATCCGATAAGGCGCTTGCAACGTGCCTAGCGATTTGAACGCCGCCGGCACTTCGTTCGAATATGCCGTGAACAAGCCGGCGCGCGTCTCGGTCTCGGGCTCGCCGACCGTCCGGTCGTAATTGCCGGCGCGATTGACGAGCCGGTGCTGAATCGGAAAGCCGAACGCGTCGACGCGGGTCGTATTTCCGTGGTAACCGGCAGCGTCCACCGTAAATTCAACGAAATCGAAATAGACGTTCTGATTCGGATCGGTCGGATTGTTGATGTCCGGACCGGCGAAGCCGTCGTTGAACGTCTTGATGTAACACGGCGTCCCGACGCAGAGGAACAGCCGGCCTGCGGTGATCTTCGGCAAGTTGACCCAGCTCGCGTCGCTGACTTTGTGGTAGATGTTCGCGTAGTTCTGGCCGTTCTTCGTCAAATGCCCGGCTGCGTCGTTCAGCGCCGTCGAGATCGCGATCAGATTGCCGTTCAGATCGAGGTAGCTCCAGGCGTTGTTCGCCGGATTGATGCCGAGTACGCCCCAGTAGATCTGCGCGTCGCCATAGGCGCCGTTCGTGCCGTTCATGACTTTGAGCGACACGGCCCCGCTGCCGGTTGGCGTCGGAATCGAGGAAGCGGGAATCGAACCGATTCCCGTGCCCGGATTGCCCCCGCCGCCGTTGCCGCTCCCGATCGTATAAGAGAAGGTGGGCGTGTCGTAAGCGGGCGTCCCGTTGTTATAAGTAAAGGAATACGTCAATACGTTGCCGGAAGCGACGACCGTGACCTGCTTCTCATAGCGGGCAAGTCCCGAATTGTAGGTCATGCGGAAGTTCTGCTGGGTACCGCCGTTCACCTGATAGTGCACGTCGACCCAAGACGTGTTGACGGAGGACGAGAACCAGATCGTCGCCGTGGAGCCCGAGACGGACATGCCTTGCGTGTAATCGGCCGCGGCGACGCGGGAAGCGTACATCGGAAAACCAATGGCCATAAGCAGGGTTAACAGCAGCCATAACGTTTTTCTCCTCATCATTCGCACCTTCCTTAGAATGATCGATTCGTCACGCAGCATGCTTGTAGGATCGTCTACGCCCTCACTTTGCCATTCCTCGTTCTTCCCATGAACCACCCTCTTCCTCGTGCGCCTCGGACAGCCCTCCCGCGGATGGACGGGATGCGGCGATATCCGTCTGCGGCGATTTGATGACGCGCAAAGGGTCAAATCCATCTGTCGGTCCATTATGTCTCACGTGGGACATTTTCAACTAGAATATAAGCCGCCGACCTCTGCCCTGTCAACGGCTAACCTTGACGAATGCTGTCGCTTCGTCGTGCCGGCGCGCATGACGATCTCTCGACGAGCTCCGCCCTAAAGACTTCCTTCGCCAGCGATTCTTCGTCCCGCCCCTCCAGCCTCGCGATCAACCGGTCGGCCGTTTGCACCGCCATTTCCACCCTGGGAGCTTTCATCGTCGTGAGCGGCGGATGCATGTACGCCGAGACGAGCAGATCGTCGAAGCCGACGACGGATATCGCTTCGGGCACGGGAATCCGGTGCCGGGCAAGCGCCTTGAGCGCGCCGTAGGCCATCAGATCGTTGCTGCAGAACACGGCCTCCGGCAACCGGTCCTCGCTCAGCCATCGCTCCACCGCCCGTTCGCCGTCCGCTTCCGTGAAGGCGCCGTAGTGAACGCTGTCTTCATGTATAGGCAACTCTAATTCGCGCAGCGCGTCCGTGAAGCCGCGGAACCGTTCCCTGGCGGTGTGGTTGTCCATGTCGCCGGTGACGATGCCGATCCGCCGATGGCCGAGCCCCGCCAAATACCTCGCGACCTCGCCCGCGCCGCGGTAGTTGTCGAGGCGCGGGATGGGCACGCCCTGCGGCGCGTCGCGAAAGAAACCTTCTTCGAATACCCCGACTTCATAGCGGGCTTCCCGCATCCGGCCGACGATCTCCCGCAAGTCCGACCAGCTGACGATAAAGCCTCCGTCGATGCTCTTCTGCCGATACAGGCTGAACAGCGGCTCGGGATCGGCGATATCCAGCATCATGACCAGCGTATTGTAGCCGAGCGTCGCAGCGCGGCTGATGATAGCGCCGATCACCGCGCCGAAGAAGAGATCGTCCGTATGCAGCGTATATTTGGTGGCATCCTGCACGATAAACAAGCCGACCGTATGCGACTTGCGCGCGGACAGCTTGCGGGCGGCCGCGTTCGGCTCGTACCGGTGCGTCTCCATGACGCGCAGCACCTTCTCGCGCGTCTCCGGCTTGACGTTGGCGGCATGATTCAGCACGCGCTGAACCGTTTTTCTGGATACGCCGGCCAGTCTGGCGATATCGAAGCTATCCATTGCATACATCCCGTTCATCAAAGTTTGACAATTAAATCAAGTCTAGCGGAACCCGAAAGGACGGTCAAGATTCAGCCGGTGCCGCTTCCGTGATTTGATGCAGGGACAATACACGAAATCCCTTGATGGGCACGCGTGGTCTCCCCGCCTTCCCTTAAACACATAAATTCAATCATAGCAAAGAAGCCTGCCGCATCATGGCAGGCTCCGGCGCTCTTCCTTAGGATGCGCTTACCCATTACATTTCGATCATCACCCGCCGGACGTGACTTGCACCGTCATCATATCGCCGGACGTCGTTCCCGCATAGTTGCTCAATTCACAGCGATACGTATAGGTGCCGTTCTGCCTTCCCCGGATCGCGGTCACGGCCGATTGCGCATTCGGCGTTTGCGCGGTCAGCTCCTTCGTATCGATCAATACGTCATTCTCATATAGACGATAGGTTGTCCCATTGGTCCCCCACCACATGTTCATCGTGACGTTGAAATTGCCGCCCCCGTCCCAGTTGTCTTGGGCGAGCACCGGTTTGGCCGGCGCCGCATCCGTGACCGTGACGGTCAGAACGTCGCTTCTCGTCGTGCCGTACGCGTTGGTGAGCTCGGCATAATAACGATAGGTGCCGTTCATGCGGTAGGTAACGGAAGTAACCGTCGATTGGGCATTCGGCGAATGATCCGATAGCGTTTTGGTGTCGATCAAGACGTCATTCTCATACAGCTTATAGGTTTTGCCGTTATTTCCCCACCAGAGGTTCATATGGATGTTGTAATTTCCGTCTTCAATTCCCGTGTCATCCCCATTGTCATCGGACAACACCGCTTTTCCCGGTACTCCCTGGCTTCCTGCGTTCACATGATCGTACAAGCTGTCGATTTCCGATTCCGTCAACGCTTTGCGATAGATCTTCAATTCGTCCAGCCTGCCTACGAAGTTGCTGCCCCCGCCGGGATTGCCCCCGATGCGGTCCTCCTGAGTCGGGGAATAACGCCGGTAATCATTCCGGCTAAAAGAGAATGTTCCGCCAGGAGACTGCTCCACTTTGTCCAGATACAACTTGATGGATTTATTCTTATAATCCACGACTCCTACGACATGATGCCATTCGTTCGGGCTGTTAAAGGCAACGCTCTTGCTCTGGTAAGCATCCGCCTTATCGCTTCGCGCGCCTAGCCGAACCGCATTGGAGTCGATGCTGAGTTCAAGGCCCTCCTGCGCGCCGTCAATACGCGTACCGAGGATATCATAGCGGGTCCCCGCCGCCGGCATTTGGCTCGGATTAATCCAGACGCTGACCGATACGGCATCGGCATTGGCGATTTCGTTGCCGATCATGTAATGCATATCGAGGTAATCCGTCCCGTCCATCACGATCGCCTGCCCGGACTTGCCGTCCGCGTATCCGCTTGTTCCGACGCGGATCGGATGATTCCCCTGGGCCGAATCGTCTTCCGTGCGGCCGTTAAAGGAGTAGTCGCCGACTAATGAGGCCGGCTGCAGCGCGTTGCGGAAATCGTCAAGACGATGGAAGGTCATGCGGTTGGCGTTGTGCTTGGAGTTCGCGCCGTTGTAGGAGGTACGGGAGACATAGATCAGATCGTCGCCGTCGAATTGCCAATCGACGTATTGGAAGCCGACTTTCGCGACGGAATCCGCCCAGCTCAAATTCTCGTCCTCTTGGATAAGCAGCTTACCGCGAGTCCAATGGACAAGGTCCGTGGAATAGATCAGCGACAGCACGTTGCGCTGGTTATTCTGGGTGACGTTGTAGTCGGTATGCTCATTGACAAGCGCGATATACTTGCCGGACACGGAATCGTAGCGGATGGTGAATTTCACGTCTCCGCCGGGCATGTCGAACTCCCCGTATTTGGTGAACGTCTTGTTGTCCGCTCCGAGCTTGTATATGCCTGCGCGATTGATGACCGAGCGCCGGAGTACGTCCCACACTTGCCCGTCCGGTCCGATTACGGCATTCCCTTCAATATATAGATTTACATCCGATTGATTGGATTTGGTCCAATTCGCGGGGTCCATCAGATCGGCCGTCTCCGGCACGGAAACGACGAAGGCCCACATTCCCCACTGATTCAGTTCTTCGAATCCTTTGTACAACCGCCCGTTCACGTTCAACACCGGCGTAGGCGCGCAGTGATATTGCTTTCCGCTGGTCTCTTGGTAGAGTACGGAGGCAGCGCTCCATGTCAGACCGCCGTCCGTGCTTTTGCGGATGACGATCGAGCCGAGGCCTGTGTCGGTACCGAGCAAATATACGGCCCCGTTATGCTCGAACAGCGTACTCCAATATTGTCCTTCGAGCGTTGCCGTTTGCGACCAGGTTGCTCCCTGATCCGTGGAACGGAACACCCGCGTCGTTCCGATATCCGGATGCAGCGGGCCGTAATCGTCGCTCGCTAGCAGCGTGCCGTCGGAGAGCTTCACAAGGCTCGGACTTGCCACGTAATTGCCTGTGCCGGGATCGGAATAATCGATCTGAGACAAGAGTGCGTCCTGGTAATTATTAGCGAATGCGGCAGGGATACCAGCAAACATAACGAGAATCGCTGTGAACAAGACCGTTAAAGCTCGGCTTTTCCATGGTGCCTGCCGTTTCATTAAAAATTCCTCCTTTGATCGATTTAATAAACGAGCTCACGAAAATTCGCGACGGTGTGAAAAGAAATGAAATTGCCGTTATGGGCGCTATAGGCCCGCTCATCGCCCGATCGGCTGAGGATATGCAGATCCTCGCCGTCGATGGCCATCGAAGCGTAATGACGGGAATGCCGGGCTGACGGTCCTTCCGCGACAAGGCCGGCAAAGCACCAATCGATGCAGTTGCGCGAATAATGAAGCTGCAGCCGGGACCGCTCGTTGTTCGGCAGGTTGTAACGGTCTGCGGGCAGCCGTTCCGCCCGGGTCATGCTGTCCGTTGCTTGCGTGCTGAGCAGCCAGTACAACCGGGTCACTTCGTCATAGAGCATGTGGAATTTCATTTGTCCGCCCGGGCAAGGAACGAATACGACCTGTTTGCCGGAAGGAACGTGCTCGAGCATCGTTATCATGGAACCGTCATCCTGTTCGACGACCTTGGCGATTGCGGCATAGCCGCTTCCGCCCGTATGCGCCCGCATCCACAGATGGAACGTACGTCCGCTCGGATCGTGCCAATAATGATCGGGATCGGTGAATTGAACGACATTCGTCTCCAGCCATCCTGCCGCGGCGCAGCCTCTGCCCGGCGCAACGTCGATATACCGCTTCGGATCGTCATGAAAGAACGGAACGCCGAAGTAATCCAACGTCTCTGCAGGGACCGCATCGCAGAAGGCCAGCTCCGAAGCGAATGTCCAGTTCTCGGCGCGGGTCAGATCCGCGTCCGTCTTGCCGCGCATCAGCACCGGCGCCAATTCGCCGACCGCCCACACTTCGATCTTGCCATGAAGACGTTTCTCCATGACCAAGTACACCGAGCCGTTCGCATAATGAACGTTGCACGGCGCTTGATGCCACTGTTCGCCTCCGCTCGTTAGGGCGGCCGGTTCCGTCCAGCTCTCTCCGTCATCGTCGGAGCGGATGACCATCAGGTCGCCACTGTGGCCTAACACGTATAAGGAGCGGCCGGCGACGAATGGCCGGGCATGGACGAACGGATAGTCTCCCCGGTGTGTCCATGATTTCCCCCGATCGTCGGAAGTGAATATTTTCCCGTAAGGCGCCTGCACGCCCGGGCCGCCAAGATCCATGGTCGCCACCAGCCGACCCGAGGGAAGGCGGGCAATGCCCGGGCTGTAGCAGTAGACGGATGACGGATCGCTGGATTCATAGATTTTAACAAGATCATTCGCAAGCGTTTTCATTCCGTTCGGCCTCCTAACCTTTCAGTGAACCGATCATGACGCCTTTGACGAAATACTTCTGGGCAAACGGATAAATACAGAGAACGGGAAGACTCGAGACGATGATGATGCCGTATTTGACGGATTCGGCCAAGAACGTTTTCTCCGCCATATCCTGATCCCCGATACCGAGTTCGAGCTGTTGCATCATCTGCGTTTGGCTGGTCAGAATCTCCCTGAGCACCAATTGCAGCGGAATCAAATTTCTGTCATTCAAGTAAATCAAGGCATTGAAGAACGAGTTCCATTGCCCGACCGCCGAGAACACGACGAGCACGGCGATGATGGCCTTGGAAAGCGGCAGCACGACTTTCGTGAAATAACCGATGTTGCCGCACCCGTCGATCTTCGCGGCTTCGAACAACTCTTGCGGAATCGTCGTTTGGAAGAACGTGCGGGTGATAATAATGTTCCACATGCTGACGCAGCCGAGAATCATCACGATGAGCGGATTGTCGATCATATGCATTTCCCGTACAAGCAGATAGGTTGGAATGAGGCCTCCGTGAATAAACATCGGAATGATGAACAGCGTCACGATAAACCCCCGCCCGGCCATATCCTTGCGCGAGAACGCATAAGCGGTCATCAGGGTCAGGGAGACGCTGAGCGCCGTCCCCCCGATCGTATAGATTACCGTGTTCCGGTAACCGACCCATAATTGATCGTATTTGAAAATCAAGTCGTACCCGTTGAAATTAAACCCCTTGGGAAATAAAATCACTTTGCCCGTTCCGACAGCGGAAGGGTCGCTGAATGACGCGATCACGACGAAATATAACGGGTACAGCACGATTATCAGCAGCAGAGCCAAAAATGCAACGTTTACGGTATCGTATACGACATCCGCCCTGCTTCTGCGCACTTCGGCGTTCACAGTTCCCCCTCCTCCAGGTTGTTGCAGAGCGGAAGCATCCGTTTAGAAGATCCCGCTCTGACCGAATTTCTTGGCCAATTTGTTGACAGTCAGCAAGAGGGTCAAATTGATCGCCGAATTAAACAGTCCGACCGCCGCGGAGAAGCTGTATTGGGATTGCAGCAATCCGCTCTTGTACACATAAGTCGATATCACTTCGGAGGCGCTCAGATTCAGGGAGTTCTGCATCAGAAACGCTTTCTCGAACCCGATGCCCAATATGCCTCCGCAGCTGAGAATCAATAAAGTGACAATCGTCGGCCTGATCGAAGGCAAATCAACATGCCAGGCGAGATGAAACTTGTTCGCTCCGTCGACCTTCGCCGCCTCGTGCAGAGAAGGATCGACCCCCGACAGAGCCGCCAGGTAGATAATGCTTCCCCAACCCACTCCCTGCCATATGCCCGACCAGACGTACAGATGGCTGAAGGCATCCGGATTCGTCAAGATCATGAGCGGCCCGTTCATCATGCCGGCCGAGTTGAGCAGTTGACTGACAACGCCCAACCTGGGAGAAAGAAACACGTTCAGCATCCCGACCAGAATCACCGTCGAAATGAAATGGGGCGCATACGTAACGGTCTGCACGACTTTCTTGAATCTCTCGCTCCGAACGCTGTTCAGCGCCAAAGCAAGGATGATGGGAATCGGAAAGCCCGCAAGGAGCGAGTAAACGCTTAAAGATAACGTATTTTTGATCAGTACCCAGAATATATCCAAGTGCATGAATCGTTCGAAATGATACAATCCGATCCAGTCGCTGCCCCATATCCCCTTGATCGGCTTAAAGTTCTCGAATGCAATCAGTACGCCGTATAAGGGCATGTAATCGAACAGGATGACATAGAGCAATGCGGGAAGCACCAAGATGTAAAGGCCGATATTCTCTTTCACTCGATCGATCATTTTCTCCCTCCTTGCCTAACGCGGGAACATTCGGTCCATTTGCCGTCTCACCCCCCTAACTTGCTTGCGGCATCCAGTTGTTTCTGATTCAATTCGATATATTCATCCAAGCCCAACTGCTGCAATTTCTTCGTATAGGCATCCCAATCAGCGTCGACGTCGCCTTTGCCGGAAATCCAGTTGGCAATCGTCGTCTTGATGTAGTCGTTCAGAGATTGGCCCAAATCGGTCATTCTCTGCTTTTCCATGTCGCTTAACAAACCGCTGGGCAATGGAGGATAGTTCAAATCTTTGGCGGGCAAATATTTCTTGTAAATATGGACGTATGCCCATTCACGCGTTCCTTCTTTGGTAAAATTGTCATTGACGATTTTGTCGTTGAACATCTCTTCATCGAGAAGCGCGATTCCATAATTGCTAAGCGGTTTATCGGCATCCGCCACCTCGCTGGTCGGATTCAGCAATTCGTACTTGCCGTCGGCGTTTTTCTTCCACCATATGCCCTCGCTGCCGAAGTTCTCCGTTAAAGACCATTCCGGATCCGCCAGCAGCTCCGCCAATCTTGCCGATGCCACGGGATACTTGTTGTTCTTGAAGATGACGAAGTTCCTCGGCCAGATGCTCTTGGTCTGACGACGGATGAGGGGATCCTTGCCGTTTGGAGACTTAAGCGGCGCCATGGGCGTCCACCACTTTCCGTCCTTGAAATTTTGTCCTTGATCGACGAAAGAGGTCATCGAACCGACCAAAGGTGGAGTGGAGGAAATGGCAGCCGTATATCGTCCCCAATCATCCGTAAACGCTTCCGGAACGATCAAGCCGTTCTTGTACAAATCGGCCATAAACTTGATCGGTTCTTTGAGATCGGGATTCGTCGCCTGCGACTTGTACTTTCCGTCCTCTACGATATAGTAGCTGCCGGGTGCATACACGCCGAACGTCCCGTACATGTCGAATTGGCCGCCTATGTTATTGCCATATAAAATGTAGTAAGGGATGACGTTCTGGGGAATCGAGCCCTTGCCCGCATTTTGTTTGAATGCCATCAGTACGTTCTTGAATTCCTCCGTGGTCGTCGGGATTTGGAGGCCCAATTCATCCAACCATTTCTGATTGATAAACCATTGATCCCGCAGGTTATAGGAGGTTTCGTTCAATACCGCATAAGGAAAACCGTACAATTTGCCATCCGGCATGATCGCCTGCTTCTTCAGCTCCGGATTCGTCTCGAAAAACTTCTTCCAGGTCGGCGCATATTGCAGAAGATCATCCATGCTCACGATATCTCCCGCATCGATCGCATCCGACATCGCCTGTCCGGAAGCGTCCATTCTGAACCCGATATCCGGGTAATCCCGGCTGCTGAACATCAAGTTCGCTTTTTCCGCATCGCTGTACACTTTCAGGTTGATTTTAATGTTCGTTTTCTCTTCGATTTTCTTCCAGATGTTATTTTTCGTGATATCGCCCATATGGGCCCCGTAAGCAATGCCCACCGTTAACGTGATCGGCTCTTTCGTGATCGGGAAACCTGTCGCGTTCGTGATGCCGCCGTCAAGCAATGGGCTGTCGGCCGCCGGCTTGTTGCCTTCGTCTTGCTTCGTGCCGGTGCAGCCGATCAATGCGCCGCCGATGATGGCGATACTCAAGACGCCTGCGATCCATCTGGCCCCCTTACTTCTCATGCGATACTCCCCCTATCATAGGATGAGATGGATGAAACATGGCTCGTACTTGCTGCTCCATTCCTCTAAGCTGCTCGATCTCCAGCTGCATGGACGCACTCAGGCCGATATTGCCGCCGGAACGTCCTTGCAGACCGATTGGAAGCCCTTCCAAAAGTAGATGATACTTGGCATTCAGCGGATAAGGCTGCCGTTCGAGCGCGGATGCCAGACCGAGGAAGTCCTGCAGCCGGGCCGCTGAATCCGGATCGCTCCGCTGCAATTCGAGCAGTCGGACGTACAAATCGGGATGGAAATTGGCCATGACGCCGCTGTATCCGGACGCTCCCAGGTCCAGCGATTTCAACAGCGTAGCCGCGTTGGCGTTGAACAGCTTTAAGGGTGTACCCCTCACCGCGTTCAGCTTCGCCTCGAGCTGCTCCGGTTCGCAGCAGGTATCCTTCAGGAAGAGAAACCGCCCCGTCTCCGCGCACCACTTCAATAAATCGGGAGAAAGCAACCGCTTGTAAGGGTAGGGACACTCGTAAATGCCAAAAGCGACGTCAGGTACCGACGATAAAATCTTTTCGGCATTTCGTTTCCACACGTCGTCCGACTCTTCGGCGGCAGCCAGACGGTTGCTGACCAACACGAACGCGTCGATGCCGGTGGAAGAGATCCGCCGGATCTCCTCCACCTGATTCGCAGCCCCATCCGATATGTGGCCCGAAGCGATGACCTGAACGCGTCCTGCCGCCCTCTCCGCCACGAACCTCGCCAGCTGCACGCGTTCCTCCAGGGACAAAGCGAACATTTCGCTAGACTGGCATACCGCGAACAGTCCTTGCACGCCATGAACGATGAGCCATTCCACGAACTGCTCTAATGCGGAGTAATCGATCTCCTTATTGTCGTTAAAAGGGGTAATCATGGTCGGATAAACCCCGCTCTTGATACTCATATGGCTTGCTCCCCCTTACTGTTTCGCCAGGAAAGCATCGATTTGCGATTGCATTTCCTTTTGAATTTTGTCGATCCCGGCGGCTTTCATCTGTTTGTTCAGCTCGGCCAAACCTTTGTCGATATCCGGGATGACTCCGTATTCCAGCGGAACCGCATACCGGAGCATCACGTTGCTCACATTCGCCACTTCGGTTTTCACATTGGCATTGTTGAAGACAAACGTTTCTAGCGGATAGTGGAGCACTTTTCCTTCCCATATTTTCGCCATATCGGTGGCTTCCTGCGGGAACGATACATTTACCCGGTTTAACGGCGAGTCGAAGCCCCATTTGGAATAACCCGAATAGTTCGCATTCTGGCTGGTCGATTCGAATTTATCATCGCCTACGGGCTTGTAATGCGTATCGGCAATCCCGTGCATGATCAGATCGTGCAGTTCTTTGTCGTTCTGCATCAGGTCGATAAATAGGAGTGCGCGTTCCGGATTTTTGGACGTCGCATGGATCGAGGTCCCGTTCTGCGTAGAGATCGATACCGACTTCTTGTTGTTCGGCGTAAGATCCGCCAATGCCGCTTCATACTCCGGTTTGTCCCTGCGGATTTCGGCCATTTTGGCGCCAAGCGTGTCCAAATTTTGCGTCACGGCTGCCGTTTTTCCATCTTTAAAGTCCTGCATATAATCGTTTTTATTGTTCAACACGTTCTTCGACCATGCATGATGGTCCGAGAGGTCTTTGTAATAGGTTAAGAGGTCCTTGAACTCCTGTCTTTCGTAAACGTTGAAAACTTGCCCTTTGCTATCCGCCAATGTAAAGGCTAGCGGCAGATCGAGATCCGGCATGCTCCAGTCATTCTTTTGCTTGAGCATGATCCGATCCAGATTGTGCAGTTTCCAATCCCCGGCTTCCGGAGTGAACGGCATCATGCCCGGTTCGTTCTTGGCGATCCCCTTCAAATATTCGGCGAATGTTTCCGGGCTATTGATTTCGGGCAAGCCATATTTCTTGCGCAAATCTTCGCGGTACAAAATCAGCTTTTCCACATATCCCGGTTTATTGGAAGGAACCATATAGATCTTGCCGTTCACTTTGGCTTGCTCCCAGCTGATCTTCGGCATCGCTTTCCACGTCATGGGCGCATAAGTCGAAAGCATCTCGTCCGTTAATTCAAGAAATCCCCCCTTCAATGCCTGATCGCTGTATCCGGCCCAGTTGGCGGAATAGATCAGGTCGAAATTTTCGTCGGCCGCCAGCTTGAGCGGATATTTCTGCGCCCAATCGGACCAATCCAGAAACTCGGCTTCAATCGTCGCGTTGATTTTCGGCTTGAGCTTGTCGTTGACGGCCGCAAACACCTTATCGTAATCGACCGGCTTCGGACCAAGGAAGACCATCTTCAGCTTCACTTCCTTGGAAGAATCCGCTTTCCCGCCTTGCTCGGCCGTCTGCGGATGATCTGCCGTTTTTGCGGGTTCCTCGGCTCCCTTGTCACTGCCGCCGCAAGCGCTTAGAATCATGACCAACGTTAAAACAAGTGCGAGCAAAATCTGTTTCCTCTTCTGCATGACCGCGATTCCCCTTCGTTGTATTTTGATAAACCGGGTCTCCCCGGAATCATCCTTTTACGGCGCCAATCGTCAGACCTTGCACGAAATATTTCTGAATGAACGGGTAGGCGATCAAAATGGGACCGCACGCCACGATCGTCATCGCCATCTTCAAGCTTTCCGTCGGCATGTTCGTCGTCATCACGGCTCCCGACTCCGCCATGGCCTTCCGCATCCCATCCAAGTTGCCGAGCATTTTATACAGGTAGTATTGCAGGGGCATCAACTTCTCATCGGATACGAACAGCAAGGCATGGTACCAATCATTCCAATATCCCAGCGCCAGAAACAAACCGATGGTGGCGAGCGCGGGCTTGGACAGCGGAACGATCAAACGAATGAAGATCAGAAAGTCGCCTGCTCCGTCCAATTTCGCCGATTCGACGATCGCTTCGGGTACCTGGCTCATAAAAGATTTCATCACCACGATATAGAAAACGTTGAACAGCATGGGCATGATTAAAGCGAGCATCGTATCTTTCAAATGCAGGTAATTCACCATGAGCAAATACCAAGGAACAAGTCCCCCGTTAAACAAGGTCGTAAAGAAAAAGTAGAAGGAAAACGCATTCCGCCATTTGAAGTCTTTTCTGGAAAGACAATAAGCGGTCATCGCCGTCAGCAACAGACCCGTTATCGTGCCGAGCAGGGTGACGGATATCGTCACCGCATAAGCTCTGATCATCTGTTCGGGATATTGAAACAGAATGCCGTAAGCCTCCAAAGAGAACGCAGTCGGGAATAGCTGAAATCCCTCTATCGCAATTACGCTTTCCTTCGTCAGGGAAGAGGAGATGATCAGCAGAAAAGGAAACAGACACACAATCGCTAGAATGGCAAGGACGACATAGCCGATGGCAGCGAATAAACGGCGGTCCGTTTGTTGTCCGACGGCTTTGGTTAGGTTCTGATCCAAGCGAATCTCGGAAGCGCTCACCGGGGTGACCTCCATGTTCAGAATAAAGCGCGGTCTTTGTCATGTCTGCGAACCGCATAATTGACCAGCAGAATCGTTACGAATCCGAGGACGGACTGATACGCGCCAACGGCAGCCGACATGCCGATTTCGTTCGTCATTAGCAGCGACCGGAACACAAAGGTGTCGATCACGTCCGTTGCAGCGAACAATACCCCGTTATTGCCGACCAGGTTATAGAACATCCCGAAGTCGCCTCGGAAAATATTCCCTATCGCCAGCAGTACCAAAATGATGATCGTCGGATACAGGTTGGGAAGGGTCACCTTCATCACGCGCTGGAATATGTTGGCTCCGTCGATCTCCGCCGCTTCATACATTTCGGTATCGATGCCCGTTATCGCGGCCAGGTACATGACCGTTCCGTATCCCAACACCTTCCAAGCGGCGATCAGAACAAGAATGAACGGCCAGTAAGAAGGCGTATTATAGATGTCGACCGGTTCGAACCCCATCCCTTTGAGCCAGACGTTGACGGTGCCGATGTTGTAATTCAGCAAATTGTAAGCGATCGAGCCTACCACGACCCAGGAAATGAAATAAGGGAGGAACAAAGCGGATTGCATCAGTTTGCGGAACCACTTGCCCCCGACCTCGAACAAGAAGATGGCCGCCATGATTTGCAGAGCGTTATTGACCACGATAAATGCGGCATTATAGAGCACCGTGTTCCTTGTGACTCTCCATGCATCCCCGGATTCAAAGAAGAAACGGATGTTATCCAGTCCGTTCCAAGGGCTTCCGAAGACGCCGCCCGCGTAATCGTAATGTTTGAATGCCAGTATAATCCCGCCCATCGGCACGTAAGCAAAAAGCAGATAATACAAAACAGCCGGTGCCAGCATCAGCAGTATGATTCTGTATCGGACAACATCGCCCCAGAATCCGCGTCGATTCATCCGCACTCTCCTCTCTCTTCTCTGTCGTTATTATAAAGAGGATTCGTTCGAAATCGCATTGAGGGGAACAACGAAAACCAATACGATTTCAACGATCCGGCTGCAAAAGGCAATAAAATAGGGCCCGGATCCGCCTGGGATCCGAGCCATGCTTGCAAACATCCGCCATCTGAACCACTAAACCTTCATCTTTTTCCGGTATTCTCCCGGGGACATCCCCGCCCACTGCTTGAACTGTCTATTGAAATAAATGATATTCTTATAGCCTGCGCGATCCGCAATCTCATAAATTTTCAGGGTAGGGTCCAGCAGCAGCTCGCTGACGCGCTTCATGCGCATATCCATCAGAAAATCGCTGAACAGCACGTTCGTTTCGGCTTTGAACAGCTGGCCGAGATAATTCGGCGTAAAGTCGAAATGTGCGGCAACTTCGTTTAACGTGACCTTCTGGTCCATTCTGCTTTCGACGTAGCGCGTAATTTCATCGATCAGCTTGCGCTTCTGTCTTTGCCTCTTCACATACAGCAGCTCGGACAACTCGAAGAACCTTCTTCTCAGCCAAGACAGAATATCGTGTACCGTTTCGAATTGGAAGAGAATCTGAGGTTGATGCGAATCCCATTCCAGAAGCTCATATAAGTTCTCGTTCATTTGCTGTAAATCCGCATGCAGCTTCGAGGTCATCCGGATGATGAGGTCGTAGACTTCGTTTTTTCGGGATAACGGCTCGTCTCCTTGGAAAAGCGCAAGCAGACAGTCGTCAATTGTCATCAGATCATATTCCAGCATCGCCCGCAGCATCCGATCCATGATTTCTTCAGACTTGGAAGCCATCTTTTCTTTAGGCGACCACTCGGAAGCATCGCGGATCAACCGTTTTTTACCCAATATCCATTTGATGCTCAGCGCTGCCTGTGCCTGGCGGTAGGAATCATGCAGCTGATCCATCTTCGTCGTATACATCCCCATGCCAATCGTCAGGGTAAACGGAAACGCATCGCTGAATGCTTGAATCAGCTCGCCCAGGAGCGCGGTGAGGTGCTCTTCCTGTAAGGCGGAAAGGAGGACAAAACGAAAATCATAGCCCATGATCACGTTTCCTAAATTTCTCTCATCCGCGAACTGCCGGATAAAATTCGTCATCCGGTCGGAAAGCAGTCGCCTGTCCTCTTCCGCCATCGTCCCGATCTTCCACGCCGAATCATCGATCTCGATCATGGAAACGACGGCTCCGCCGTGAAGCAGCGGGTCAAGAAAGGCTCTGATATGCGCTTCGATCGGACCCGGCGTCGTTTCGTTAAACCACCGAAGCAAGAGCTCCTGATGGACCAGCGCCAACGTCTCCGTCAGGGAAAGATCGTGCTCCCGCTCTTTCTCGATTTTGGCGCAAAGCCCGGTCAACGTTTCCTGCAGCTCGTCGTCGTCCACGGGCTTGAGCAGATAACCGGAGGCATTTAACTGTATCGCTTCTTTCGCATATTGGAAATCTTGATGGCCGCTAATGAAGATGATGCGGACAAGCGGATTGATCGCTATCGCCTTCCGCGTAAATTCCAAGCCCGACATGATCGGCATGCGGATATCCGAGAGAATCATATCGATCCGTTCCCGCTCCATGATCTCCAGAGCGGCGAACCCGTTCTTGGCCGTCCCGGCAATATGCAAGGATGGAAGCGGAATCGCCGCCACTCTGCGCCTCAACCATTCCAAATCGACATCTTCGTCATCCACCAGCATCATGTTAATATTCAAGTCTCATTCTCCTCTGCGCGATCGATGGGAAGAAGAATCCGTACCGTTGTTCCCGCCCCGTATATGCTGGCGATATGGATGCCGAAATCGTTTCCGTATCTCAGCTTGATCCGATCCTCGACATTTTTCAGGCCATACCCGTTTGCATGATTACGGGCAGAACGCATTCGCTGCAAGGTTTCGGGTTTCATTCCGATTCCGTTATCGATGATCTTGAGCTCGATGCTGTCCTTTACTCGTTGTCCGGTTATCCGGATGGCAATCGTTTCCCCGAACCAAGCATGCTTAAAAATATTTTCCACGAACGGCTGCAAAATTAATTTCATCACCCGAATCTGTTTGATCTCCGGATCGATATCCATATAAACCGTAAAGTTATCCGCATATTTCACCCGCTGAATCTCCAGGTACGTCTCCACCTGCTCCAATTCCCGTTCAAGCGGCACATAAACATTTCCTCCATTCAGCGTCAGCCTGTAAAATCTGGCAAGTCCTTTGACCATTTCCGTAACCTTCCGGGTTTCGCCCAAGTTCGCCAGACTCCCGATCGTCGATAACGTATTATAGAGAAAATGCGGATTAATTTGGGATTGGAGGGCGTCCAGCTCGGCCTGCTTTTTCTCGATACCTTGAATGTACACGTTCCGGATCAGATCTTGGATGCTCCGTGCCATCACGTTGAATGAATCGGCGATATGTACGAATTCATCGTTTCCGGAAAATTCGATCCGCTTATGGAAATTGCCTTCCTGGAACGATCTGACCAACATGACGATTCGTTTCATCTTCTTGCCGGAAAGCCGGGCCACAACGAGTCCGATGCAAGCCATCACCAGGAAACTGATCGAACAAACGGTGCCGATGGCCCGCTGCATCCTGCCGGCATCCTTGTTCAGGTAAGCATGCGGCACCAAGGTTTCGATGACAAAGCTTGTACCGGGAATCACCTCTTGTATCGTTAAGTCAGATCCTTCGCGGATGCGCTCGTCCGCGTACCCTCGTCGATACATCGTCGTCCCTGAAGCTGCGTCAATCAGACGAAGGCTAATTCCTTCTTCAATCGGGAAGGTCTCGAAGCCGCCCAGAAGATCTTCCAGCCGGACGATCGCACGCACATAGCCGATGACGGAGGAATAACCGGTGGATGAAATCAATTTGCGGAAATGCGAAATGTGGTTCAATTCCCGATCCGAATCTATCTGAACCCATGCGTTGTCTTTCTTTGAAGATTGCAAAGAATGGAACCATCCGCTGTTTTCAATACTTCGGGCGGAAAGAACATAATAGTCCCGCCTTTGGAGCGGAGTCGACATATCATCGCCGGAAACTTCATACATCTCTTCGTTTGCGGAATAGAGCACCAGACGGATATTGTTCCCGAACAAGAGAAGCGGCGCTTTCATCTGGGGGACGATCTCATCTCTCATTTTCAGCATGACGTCCAAAGGTTCTCCCGTCATCTGAAGGGCGTTCTGGAACGAAATGCTGGTGAACAACGTGTCGGACATCCGTTGTATTTCTTCCATTTGGTATTTCATGTTGATCTTCGTTTGTTCCAGGGCGGTCCGTATATTGGTTTCCGCCATTTCCGTTCTCGATTCAATGAGCAAGGTATAGGAAATATAGCCGATCACCACATCCGTCAGCAAAACGAGAATCAGATAAGGGATCAGCATCTTGTATGTGTATGGGGTATACTGCTTACCTAATCTTCCTTTCTTCATTTGCCCGACCTCACTTTAAGGTAAAGTCTTTCGACAAGTGAAAATGGATTCCTGCTATATTCGTGAAAATTACAAATAACGCTTCAGAAGATTGAGGTTCTGGTCTTGTTCCTCCTCGAGCATATGCAGACGGACCAGCAGGCGCTTAAGATTACGAAAGCGGCCGATTACATTCGCGAGAACTTGCAGGAGGGCGTGCACATTTCGGATTCGGCCGAACTGGCCGGTCTGAGCGGAGCCCGTTAATCCCCAGTCTCACTTTCCACAAAGAAGGAGCCAACATCTCGGGATGTTGGCTCCTTCGGTCTAGTAAACTTCCAATTTCCAGATGGAATAGCCGTACGTTGTGACTCTTTGCATGCCATATACCCTTACGTATCTGGCGGCAACAGGATTGAAGCTGATTTCATCGAGTCCGCCTCTTCCCGACACAGTTGCATATACATCGGTCCAGTTGCTTGCGTCGGCGATATTGCACATTCGCCGAAAAGCACAGCCATACCTTGCATCCCGCCACTGCCGGCTGTTTACCGGGTTGGCCGAATATGCGCTGAAACACCCTAACAATCTGAGAATGGATCGGTATACGCCTGTTTGCATGATGAATGAATCTCATTGGGGAGTAATTCTCCGAACCATGTTGGAACGATTGGAATCATTTCGTTGGCCTAAAGCCGTCAAAACGCACAAAACCGTAAATCAAACAATCGTGGCGGCTGGCGAAGACCCATTATGGTATCGAAGTTAGCCGCTGCGATATCGGCCCAATTCGCATTGGTGTTGAAATCGCCGCCGACAACGTTCGGAGGTTGCCAGAAGCCCCCGATTTCAAAGTTTGGAATGATATTGGCTGAAGGCGGCTAGCTTTTGACGGCTCCCGCCGTTAACCCGGAAACGATAAATCTCTGGGCGAATATATAAACGATAATGACCGGAATGGAAACGACGATCAAATCCGCAAAAATGAGATTCCATTGGCTCGATTTCTCTCCCGCGAAAAAAAATACGGTCAACCCAAGCGTATATTTGCTTGCCTGGTTCAGAAAATAAAGCGCTAGGCCGAAGTCGTTCCACACCGTCACGAAACCGAGCACGAGCGCCGTAGCGTTAATCGGTTTGAGCAGCGGGAATATGACCCGGAAAAACAACCCGTATCCCTTCGTTCCGTCGATAATCGCCGCTTCGTCGATTTCTCGGGACACGCCGTTATAGAATCCGATGTACAAAAAAGCAATGACGGGATACATCGTCGCTACGTATAACAAGATGACGGCCAGAAAGCTACCCGTCAAATGCAGGTTATATAGAAGGATGTAAGTAATGATGATCGATAACGGAAGAATCATGCCGCCTAGCAGCAAAACTTGAAGGAGCTTAGTAAACTTGCTGTTTCTCCTTTGGATCACGAATGCTGAAGTGCTGCATAGAACGATGAGAAGGATAACGCTGGAACCCGTGATGAGAATCGAGTTCCAGAACGCCGTCGAAATCCGTCCGATCCTGAACACTTCGGAATAATTGTCGACGAAGTTCCAATCCTTCGGCCATGCGATGCTCATATCGGAAGCTTCGCCTTCGGTCTTAAAAGAGTTGATCAGAACGATAATAGAGGGAAGCACAACGAGTCCGCTCAAACAAACGCCCATTATTTCCAGCCACCACTTTTTTAGTTTGAGGTTCATCGCGCTACAACTCCACTTCTTTTCTGCTAATGAACAAATTCAATATCGCCACAGTTACAAGAATGAGCAAGAACAATAATAAGCTTGCGGCTGTGCCTTCCCCGTAAAAATGTTTAGAAAAGTCCTCGTAGACCATGTAGTTAAGCGTCGTCGAAGCTTTTCCCGGTCCCCCGTTCGTTAGCGCGATAACGATATCGAACACTTTTAATCCGCCGATCATCGACAGGAAAAATACCGATTTAATGGAGGGAAGCAGCAAGGGCAGCGTAATGGAACGGAATTGCTGCCATGCGTTCGCTCCGTCGATCGTTGCGGACTCGTAAGCGTCTTGAGGGATCGACTGCAATCCGGCCAGAAACAACACCATTCCGATGCCGGTCCACTTCCAGACTTCCACCGCGCTGATCGAATACATGACAAGCCCTCTGTCCGTTATCCAGTTTTGGGCTAGAAAGTCCAGACCGAGCAACCGCAAAAACTGATTCAACAGCCCTGTCGTCGGATGGTAGATTGCCGAGAATGCGAGCGCGACGGCAACCGTACTGAGGATGACGGGAAAGAAAAAAACGGTTCTCAAATATAGCGTCGTGCGCAATTTCATATTAAGCAGCACAGCCAGACCAAGACCGATCGTTATTTTGAAAACCGTCGTTACGACTGTGAAAATAATCGTATTTTTCAAAGCGAGCATGCTTCCGTCCGTGTCGAAGAGCGTCTTGAAATTTTCCCAGCCTACGTATTTGGCGGAAAAGAAATTGAAATCGGTCAAGTCTGTAAACGCATAATAGAAGGCGCCCATTGAAGGGGTGATGAATAACACCAAAAACAGGAGCAACCCGGGAACCAGCATCCCGTACGTGTAATTCTTGCGCATAAGCTTGTTCATTGATGCACCTCTTCATCTCTTGCATATATGGAGAGCTGCACGGCTCAACCTCTCCGTGCAGTTCCCCACGCATGAATGCATCTAAATCACTGGAAGTTCGGGTCTTTTTTCGTTTTGGCGTCTTTGGCGAAATCTTTATCCATCGCGGCCAATACTTGATCCGGCGTTTTGTTTCCTACCAACGCGTCTTGCAAGTACACGCCGAAATTGCTCAGGTCATAATCGAAACCGTATTGCCAGTTCGCGAATTTGCGGCCTGCGTCGACCAGCGTCTTCGCGTCCAACTCCGCGGGCGTCAGCTTCGTCTTCGTTACGCCGTTCAAAGCCGGAATGCCGCCCTCGTTTTCGAAATAGAGGTTTTGCGTTTCAATCGATTCGAAGTAATTCACGAACTTCTGCGCGGCATCCTGATTTTTTCCTTTGGGCACGAACATGCCGTAAGGAGCGAATACCGGGAGAATATCGGTGTCGTCGCCGTCGAACGGCATAATGAAGGCGCCGATATCGTTCACGTTGTCCTGGAACTTCGTCACGATGTCGCTCATCATCCAGGTGCCCATATGATACATGCCGGCCTCGCCGGTCGCGAGCGCTTTCTCGGCATTGTCGTACGTATCGGACAAGAACGTTTTGTTGATGAATCCTTTGTTTTTCAGATCGACCAGTGTTTCAATGCCCTTCTTCATGTTGTCGTATTGCGTAAATTTAGCCTGATTTTTATTGATTTTGTCCGCCAGCTCGCCATAGCCTTTCTTGGAGGCCGCGTCGAACGGAAGCAGTTGAAGCGTCCAACTATCCTTGCCCGAATAATACACGGGGATCTTGCCCGCTTTCTTGATCGCTTCGCAAACGGCCAGGAAGTCGGCATACGTTTTCGGAATTTGCAAGTTAAGACTCTCGAACACTTTTTTGTTATACAAGACGGCGGAGACGTTGGAGCCCCAATAAGGTGCCGCATAGAAACCGCGATCTCCGTTTACGTTTTCTTTCTCGTCCAACGCTCTGACCCAAGCGGATTTATCGAAATTGTCCATCCAAGGCTGGTCTTCTTGTTTCACGAAGTAGTCCGCTGGCGGTCCCATATTTGAAAAAATGCTTCCAGGGAAAAAGAGTAGGATGTCTGGCGTATCCTTCGTTGCGAACCTGGTTTTGATCAAATCGTTCCCCGCATCCGTATCGGGCACTTTCTCGACTTCAAGATCGAAGCCGTGAGCCGCCGCATCCTTGGCGACGGCGTCCCAGCCGGATTTGAACCAGGAGGCGTGGCCGAGCACTTTCAGCTTGACTCTCTCGGCAGGCTGATTCGATGCGGATGCCGTAGACGATGCGGTTGGCTTGGCCGAATCCGACGTGCTTGGCGACGCCGCGTTGTTGTTGCCTCCGCAGGCGGCCAAGATAAGCATCATTGCGACGATCGCCGACATCAGACCGACCCTCTTTGACAGTAAACCCCTCATCCTGTACTCCTCCTAAATACGCATTAATGAAACTGCTTACATTCGTTAGAATATACTACCTGATATAAGCAAGAAATAGAGAATCGTTCACGACGAAGTGGATAATCGTACATCTTGGCCGTTATTCCAATTTCAGGTCGTTTTCCTTTCGCGTTCATGTTAATCTTGAGACGTCGAGGTGATCATTGATGTTCTCGTTCAGGACGTTCCAAATGAAATTGTTCATGAGCTATTCCGCGTTTCTGGTCATTTTCGCGCTGGCGATCAGCATTCCTATGTATTTATATTTAAAGAATACGACGGAAAAAAACATTATTTTCAGCGTCCAGCAGTCGTTAAGCAGCATAGCCGAAAGCTTCGAGCTGTTCTCCAATCAATATGAGAACATGACGATCCAGCTCTATTTGAAAAACGAGGACGACTCCCATAACTATCTGATGCAATCTCTCCTGACGCTGACCTCGTCGCCGAACGAAGCGGAGATGCTCAAAGCGTCCAGCTATATCGACGCGAATATCGCCTTGCTGGCGGAAATTTATAAAAGCGTTTACAGAATCAGCATCTATAACGATCAGGGCGTTTTTTTCTCCAACAAGCCTTACGATCAATCGATAGCCGACATGGCGCGGAAGGACAACGATTGGCTCAAAAAGCCGGTGAATGCCGATGGGGCAGCCGTGCTCGCCTATTCTGATCGCGACCCTTGGCTCGGCGAGGACCGGACGCCCGTTTTTTCCTATATCCGTCTGCTTAAGCTGGGAAGCCTTCATGTCGGATACTTGGAAATACAAATGAGAGCCGATCAATTGATCGCGCCGGACAAGCTGACGGACATCTCCGGCGCGGCCCTTTCGATTTTCAACAACACGGACACTTTGTACTCCGATTTGTCGCCTCAGCATGACGGGGCAAGCCAGCCGATCCTTAAGTTCAGCTCGATCGCGGCGAATTCGAATGCCGGAATGGCAAGCTTCAATCTGGACGGAGAGAAGCAATCCGCCATCTTCCGGCATTCCGACCGCACCGGCTACACCCTGCTATACGCCATTCCCGACCATCGATTGTTCGCTCCCTTACGCTTATTCCGCAACGTTTCTTTGCTCTCCGTCTTCGTTTTGATCGCTTTGTCCATTTTCGTGTTTTACGTTTTATCTCGAACGTTGACTTATCCGATTAAAAAGCTAAGAGCCATGATCGATACAGTGGATTTGGACGATAAAAACGTAGAAATCCGCAATGCGTTCAAAATAGACGAGATCGAGCTGCTTAACCGCTCCTTTCGCAAAATGAACCAGCGTCTGAAGGGCTCGCTGGAGGAAATCGTGCAATTTCGCACCTTGCAGCTGCAATCCCATTTCGAAGTGCTGCAGGCGCAAATCAACCCTCATTTTTTATTCAACATGCTTGGCGTCATCACCATCTTAGCCGAAGAAGACGGAAATGCCGGAGCCGCCAACGTTTGCAGGAAGCTGGCGAGCTTTTTGCGGTATACGATCATCCAGACCGATCCGATCACGACGATCGAGAACGAAATCCATTTTGCGGAAAACTATTTGGAATTGATGAAAACGAGGTATTCGCATCGTTTGCAGTATCAGGTCGTTCTGCCAGAGGAAATGAAGCCGATATCCATTCCGAAGCTGACTTTGCAGCCATTGGTAGAAAACGCTGTCAATCATGGATTTGAAGGCATTTCAGGAGCGCTTGTCGTCACGATTCGGGGGCAGATCGAGGCTAACCGTTGGTCGATCGCCATCGCGGATAACGGCAGCGGCTTCGATCCCGTTCGTATGGCGTCCCTCCGTCAAAAAATGGAGACGTTCGAAGAGCATTTGGATTCCTTCCAGAACAAAGAACGGCTTTCGCTCGGCGGGATGGGCATGATCAGCACGTTCGCAAGACTGAAACTGTATTACAAAAACCGCATCGAATTCAAAATCGGCAATCATCCGGATCATGGCGCGTCGATCGTCATTTCCGGGTGGATGCCAGACAACCGAAACGTGGAGGAAATCGTATGAACATCCTGCTGGTAGACGACGAACCGATTTTTATGGATAAAATCAAACGGATTATCGCCGATTTTAGCCTCGAGAGCGGGATTGAAGCCCATGTTACGACAGAAGCCTACAACGGCCAAGAAGCTTTGCGCGCCATCGCCCATCAACCTCCCGACATCGTGTTCACCGATATTCGGATGTCCAACATGGACGGAATCGAGCTTTCCAAAGCTCTGCACAAAGAGTGGCCCGGAATTGCCGTCGTCATCATTAGCGGATATCCCTCGTTCGACTACGCCAGGGAAGCCATGCGCGCCAACGTGGTCGATTATTTGCTGAAACCGATCGATCCGGAGCTCGTAAAAGCAATTCTGTACCAAGTACAGCCGAAAATCCGCAGCAGCAAATATTTGCACGGCAAGAAGCTCATCCAAAGCTTGATCGAGTCCGACGTTCCGAATGGCGTTGAAGATCCCTTCGATTTTCGGGAGATGAACGCTTACGCCTCCTATTGCGCGTTCGTCGTTCAAAATCCCGAAACGTTATACGGCAAAGACGGGCTGTTCCTGCAGCCGTCCGATCACCTGCACGAAGGGTTTGCCGAACAATTGCCGCGGCTTGCGAGTGAGCTCGGAAGCCACTGGATCTTCAACTCGAAAGACGGGCGCTCGTTCATCGTAGTGGCCGGGCTTCACCGTTACGAAAAAAAATCCGTCCGGCTAATCGCGGAAGCAACTCGCGATTATTTTTCATTAAGCGGCATTTCGGTATCCGTTGCTTGCAGCCTGGAAGTCAAAAGCCTGACCGAAATGAGGGAAGTCGTAGGGCGGCTTCACCAGTTGCTCGACAACAAAATCGTGATCGGCCGATCCCAGATCCTCATGATGCAGGAAGAAATAAGCGAAACGAAGCCAGCCTATTTTCAAATGACGAGCTTGCTAGAATCGAAAATGCGATCCTGGGTAACCAAAAAAGACTGGCTTTCCTTGAAAAAAGAATATTACCGGCTGTTCCAGGTATGGGAAGCCGAGCAATGTCCGAGCATTGAGATCGAAACGAATCTCAAAAGGATCATTCATCTGATGGAGCGCCATTTGCAAACTTTCGACGCGATGGCAAGCAAGAAGCTTGAGAAAAGAATCGAAGAAATCATATTCACTGCCGCTTCCTACGAAGAGGCCGCCGGATTTTGCTGGGAGGTAATGGGGGAACTTCTGCGCTTTGAATCGAGAGAAATCTATCTGGATCATTCCGAATCGACGTATAAACGCATACAGGCCTACATGATCGCCCATCTTAGCGATCCAATCAGCCTTAGCCAGCTGGGCGATCTATTTAACGTGTCCCGCACTTACTTATGCAACCTCTTTCGAAACTACGCCGACGCTTCATTCGTGGAGTACTTTACCGAGCTCCGCATGGAGAGAGCCAAAGAGCTCATGCGCAGTCATCCAGACATCATCCTGAAGGACATCGCCGAGCTTGTCGGGTATGCGGATCATCATTATTTCAGCAGAGTATTCAAGACGAGCTGCGGCATTACGCCGAGCGAATATAAGCAATCTTTGCTGAATAAGTAAGGGAGAAATCTACATGGTAGACGGCACTGTCAATGGTAGGAAGTTTGGGGCTTCTAACCAAGGAGGGGTAGGATTTATTGTAGCGGGCTACCTTTCGAAAAATAAAAAAAGGCCCTAACCTGCAAAATGATGCAGATCAGAAACCTTTCGTTTAATGAGGTGGTGCGGTCGAGAGGACTCGAACCTCCACGGTATTGCTACCACTGGAACCTGAATCCAGCGCGTCTGCCAATTCCGCCACGACCGCATGCCGCAAGCCACGAACGATCCGTGTCTTTTAACGACGACAAGAAATACTATATCCGACCGGGCGAAAGATGTAAAGCATTTCGCTTGTTTCCTTAGGAATGTGCAAATCCCTCGCGCTTCCGAGCCTCGGCCGGCTCTTTCCCCCGCAGACGCGCTAACCGAGCTCCGGCTTATCCTGCAGCGTCACGACCGGTTGATCCATGCCGTGCAGCTCGAAGACGACGAGCTCGTTGAGACCCTTGCGCAGCAGAGGAGCCGGTACGTACAGCGTTCGCTGCGGTCCTTTCTCCCAATAGCGTCCGAGGTTGAAGCCGTTGATATAAGCGACGCCTTTGGTCCATCCCGTAAGCTTCAGGAAGGTGTCTGCCGGTTCCTCTGCAACGAACGTCCCCCGGTAGAAAGCTGGCGTCTCCTCGCGGATCGCGTCGGGATCGTACGGCTCGTAGACGAGACCGGCCAGATCGTCGAGCGGCAGCGTGCGGATCGTCCAGCCGAACAGGAACTGATTGTACTGCCGGACGCCCGCTTTGACGCCCTCCGTGATGCCTTTGACGTCGCGCAGTTGGGAGCCGTAGTTGATGCGTCCCATATTCTCTACCAGAATGCCGAGCTTGACCCCGGACGGCGGGATGTCCGCGACGACGGAGTCGGCGCCCGCGCGCTCCGCGACGCCGCGGAACGCGCCGTCGATGTAGATCGAAGCCCGGTCGCGGACATGCTGGAGCATAATCTCGCAGTTCGTCTGCGGTCCGGACAGCTCCGTCTCGTACCAGACGAACCCGTAATCCTGTCCGAGCCGCTCCATCGTCTCGGGCGCGACGGACGCTACCGGTTCTCCCCCGATCCGATCGAACGAATCGAACAAGGCGGCGCGTTCCGTCATCCGCACTTCCCCGTAGCCGCGCTTCGCCGAAGCCGCGGGCACCGGTTCGTCCGGCAGCTCGGCATAGCGGCCGATCACCTCGCGGATCGCCCAATACTTGTCGGTCGGATCGCCCGCTTCGGACAGCAGCGCGTTGTAGTCGTAGCTGGTCACCGTCGGCTCGTAGTGATCGATGTGGTTGGCGCCGTTGTAGAAGCCGAAGTTCGTCCCGCCGTGGAACATGTAGAAGTTGACCGAGGCGCCTATCGCGAGAATCCGGTCGAGCACGTCGACGACGTCCGCGTAGCCTCGCACGTGATGCTCGTCGCCCCAATGGTCGAACCAGCCGTTCCAATATTCCATGCAGAAAAGCGGCTTGTCAGGTTGATGGACCAGCAGCTTCGCGAACGCCCGCTCCGGGTTCGAGCCGAAGTTCAGCGTCGCGAGGACGTCCGGCAGCGTGCCCCCTTGAAGCATATAGTCCTCGGAGCCGTCGGACGTGAACAGCAGCACGTCCATGCCGCCGGCGATCATCGTCTCTCTGAGAAAGTTCAAATACGCCTTGTCGTTCCCATAGCTGCCGTATTCGTTCTCGATCTGCATGGCGACGATCGGTCCGCCCGACGTGCACAGCAGCGGCTTCAGCCTCGGCAGCAGTTCGTCATAGTAGGCTTTGACCTTCTCCAGGAAGGGAGGATCGCTGCACCGCAGGCGCATGGCGGGGTCGGCGAGCAGCCACGACGGCAAGCCGCCGAACTCCCATTCCGCGCATATATAAGGACTTGGGCGCAGGATGACGTGAAGTCCCAGTTCCCCCGCCAGACGGACGAACCGCTCCACGTCCGCCATCCCGTCGAAGACGAAGCGGCCTTCCTTCGGCTCGTGGACGTTCCAGGCGACGTACGTCTCGACCGCGTTGAACCCGCAGGCGCGCAGCTTGCGGAGACGGTCCTCCCAGTAGTCCGGCACGATCCGGAAGTAATGCATCGCTCCGCTAATGAGGCGGATCGGCTTGCCGTCCAGGACGAAGCCGTTGCCTTCGATCTCGAATGTAGCCATGCTCATGCTCCCCTGCTAGTCGGACGCGCCCGTGCGGTACTCCAACGGCGTCACGCCGACCGTTCGTTTGAACAGCTTTTGAAAGTAGATCTTGTCGCCATAGCCGACGAGATGGGCGATCTCGTACACCTTCAACCCGGGATGGTCTCTGAGGAACTGCTTCGCCTTGTCGATGCGCACCCGGTTCAAATAGTCCGTGATCGTCTCGCCCATCTCCCGGCTGAACAGCTTGCTGACGTAGCTCGCGTTGAAGCCGACCGCGTCGGCGATATACTTCAAGTCGATGTCGCGATTGTACGATTGTTCGATCAGCTTGCAGATCCGCTCGGCCGTCGACGCGATCTGGCCGCTGGTCGTCGCCGCCAACGGGGCGGCCGCGACCTCGTCCGGCCCGTCTCCGGCTTTGCCCGCCGCGGCGTTCTTGGCTTCCATACGGCGGTCGAGCAGCCGGAACACCTCCACCTTGTCCATCGGCTTAAGCAGGTAGTCGGCCGCGCCCGCGCGCATCGCCCGTCTGGCGTACTCGAAGTCGTTGTAGCCGCTGAGCATGATGATCCACAGCTCCGGCAGCTTGGCCTTCGCCTGCTCGATGAATTGGAGGCCGTTCATCATCGGCATCTCGATATCCGTGATGACGACGTCCAGATCGTTCGCCCGCATGCCCGAGATCTGCAGCATCGCCTCCAAGCCGTTGGCATGCTGCCCGACGATCGTAAGCCCGCCCGGGTAGCGGGATAGAATCTTCGCGATGCCTAGCCGGATATGCGCCTCGTCGTCGATGACCATCACCTTCAGCATAGCTCCGCCTCCTCGATCTGCTTGCGCGCGGGCAGCCGGATCGCGATCTCGGTGCCCGCTCCCTCCCGGCTCTCGATCTGCAGCCCGTACGCTTCTCCGTATTGAAGCTTGATTCGCTCATGCACGTTCCGCAGGCCGATGCCGCGTCCCGAGGAGGCCAGCGCGCGTTGGCCCGCGACATGCTCCCGCAGCGCCTTCAACCGCTCCTCGTCCATGCCGGCGCCGTCGTCCGCGATGGTGAAGACGGCGTCCGTCCCTTCGTGCCGAACGTCGATGCGCAGCGTTCCCCCGTCCAACCGGTCTTTGAAGGCGTGATGGATCGCATTCTCGACGATCGGCTGGAACATCAGCTTGATGCACGACATCTCGCGGTCTCGCTGCGGGACGTCGACGATCAGCCGGTATCGGTTCGAGAATCGCATGTTCTGCAGCGCGATATAGTTGCTCAAGTGGTCGAGCTCCTGGCCCACCGTCACGCGCTGTTCTTCGTGATTGACGCCATAGCGCAGCAGCTTGCCCAGCGTGAACGTCATATCGGCCACTTCTTCGTCGTCGTTCAGCTCGGCCCGCATCCGGATCATCTCGAGCGTATTGTAGATGAAGTGAGGGTTGATCTGGCTCTGCAGCGCCGCGTATTCCGCCTCTTTCTTGCGCGTCTGGGTCAGCTTCACTTCCTCCAGCAGGTCGCGGACGCGGGTGACCATGATGTTGAAGTGCCGGCCGAGCATCCCGACCTCGTCCCGGTACTTCTGGTTGAAGCTGACGTTCAGATTGCCGGTCTGCACTTCCTGCATCAGCGTCTTGATCTTGCTGAGCGGGCGGGTGAGCGCGTAGGAGATCGCGATGGCGATGATCAAGGCGATCGTGACGAACGCCCCCGAGGTGAGCAGCGTCAAGTTGCGGGTCACCGCGGCTTGGCGGGTCGACTCCTTGAGCGGGATGTAGACGAACATCTTCCAGTGGGTCAAGGACGACTTGGCGTAGGTGCTGATGTAGTCCTTGCCGTCGATCGTGATCGGGAAAGCGCCCCGGTCCCCCGTGGCTCTCCGTATCGATTCGTCGCCGGACAGATCGTGTGTCGTTAACGCGCCGTCGCTGTCGTAGACGACCTTGTTGTTCTCGTCCACGAGGATCGTCTTGCCCTTGGTGACGGCGTCCACGTCCCGGATCTGCCGGCTGATAGCGGTAACGTTCGTGTCGAAGACGATGAAGCCGATCGGGCTAAGGTCGGTCCTCACACTCTTCAGCTGACGGATGACGGAGAAGGCGTAGTAGGCTTCCTTGTCCGTCGTCACCTCCTGCGTGCTGACGAGCATCGGCTTTCCGTCGCCTTCGGCCGCGATCTTCCCCCATTCGCCCGCGACCTGGGCCAGATTGTTGCGCTTCCCCCCGGACTTGATGTTGGAGTCGATATGCCCGTAGTTGTCGAACACGTAGACCGACACGGTATCCGGCTTGATCTTGTTCAAGTTCGTAATATAGAGGTCCATACCTTGCGACTTGACGAGCGAGTTGTCCGGGTCGGCCAGCCATTTGAGGAATTCCTTGTTGTACAGCGGCATCGCGGACATGTTGTACAAATCGGTCACGTAGTCGTCGAGCTGGATCAGCATCTTGGACGTGATCTCGGTCGCGTAGGCGGTCGTATTCGCCTTGAGCGAGCGCGTATAGTAGTACGAAGAAGCGTAGCTGATCATCACCAGCGGAAGACAGACCAGCGCCAGGAACACGATCAGCAGCTTCTGCTGCATGTTCAAATTGGCGAAGGCGATCCACAGTCCTTCGACGGACCGCTTGACTATCCGCTGCGCGCTTCTCCGCATACCCGTTCCCCCTGTTGTCTGCCAGTCAAAGTACAGTTATTTTACTGCACCGCTCGCAATTCCGGCAAACACGTACTTCTGGAAAAACAGGTAGACGAGGACGATGGGCACCATAATGAGCAGAATCGCCGCCGACATCATCTCCCATTCGGTACTGCGCTCCGACGAGAAGTTCATCAGGCTGGTCGAGACGACGGTCAGCTTCTGCGACGGCATGTACAGATACGGGATGAACATGTCGTTGTAGATGTCGATCGTCTTGATGATGACGATCGTCGCCGTAGCCGGCGTCAGCAGCGGGAAGATGATCGTCCGGTAGATCCGGAATAGCGAAGCGCCTTCCATCATCGCCGCTTCGTCCAGCTCCTTCGGAATGTTGTGCAAGAATTGCAGGTAGATGAAGATCTGCAGGACGTTCGTACCTAGATGGAGCACGATGGAGGCCCACAGCGTATTGTACAGGTGGAGATGATGGATGACGGTGAACGTCGCGACCTGCGTCGTGATCGTCGGCACGAACGAGACCGCGATATAGGCGCCCATTACGGCCTTCTTCAGCTTGAAGTCGAAGCGGCCGAGGATATAGGCGACCATCGTGCCGAGCGCCACGTTGCCGATAACGGCGACTACGATAATGATCAGCGTATTCCGGTAGGCGCGGTCCAGATGGGCCCGGCCGACGACGGATACGAAGTTGTCGAAGTTAAAGAGATTCTCGGGCAGCTTGAAAACGCTCGTCTGCGCGAATTCCTGCTTGCTTTTCAGCGCGTTCAGCACGAGGATATACGGCGGAAATACGATTACCGCGACGGCGACCCACAAGATGGCGTGCTTCAGCAGCGACAGCGGTTGAAAGCGTCTGCTCAATTTCCCCACCTCCGCGTCACCATTCTCTGGATGCTAAGGATCACGATTACGGCTGCGATCAGCGTCAAGCTCATCGCGGACGCCATGCCGAAGTTGTTGAAGTGGAAGGCGGTGTCGACCGTCTTCGTCAGGAACGTATCGCTCGCGCCGAGCGGTCCGCCCTTGGTTAGGATAAACGGCAAATCGAAGATCTCCAGCGTCCCGATAATCGTCAGGAACAGGTTCAGCTCGATGACTTTGGTGATGTTCGGCAGGATGACGTGGATGATCGTCTGCCAGCGATTCGCGCCGTCGATGCGGGAAGCCTCGACGATCTCCGACGATACCGATTGGAGCGCGGCCAGGTAGATGACCATGTTCAGCCCCATGAATTTCCACAACGTGATGAAGCCGAGCACGTGGTTGACCGCCCCCGGCGAGCCGAACCAGCTGATGGCCAGCGAATCCAGTCCGAGGCTGCGCAGCATCGTATTGAGCGAGCCGTATTCCGAGTTGAAGACGTAGTTGAACATATAAGCCACGGCCACGCCGTTCATAATATAAGGCATGAACAGCATCACCCGGTATGCGTTGCGGCCTCTCAGCCGGGAGTTGAGCAGCAGCGCGAAGCACAAGCCGAGCGCGTTCTGAATGATTCCCCACAGCAGGTAGACCAAGTTGTGCAGGAACGTCTGCCAGATCTCCTTGTTGGAGAACACTTCCTTATAGTTGCTTAGCCCCGCCCACGTCTTCTCCGGGCTGAAGCCGTCCCAGGTCATGAAGCTCAGGTAAACCAGGTAGACGGCGGGATAGAGGGCGAACACCGCCAGCAGCGCCAGCGGGACGAGCAAAAACAAGATGATCAGAATCCGTTTCTGCAGGCCGTAGGACAAGTTGTTGATCATCTCTTCCACTCCTTTCTTGCCGCATGGATAAAGACGACAAAATGGACGATCCGTGGGACCGGTCATCCATTTTGTCGGTCTGATTCGAGTCCGCGTTCAGTTCGGACTTATCGCCCTCTTCTGAAAAGACGTCATATCCGTTTTTACTTGCCCAGCGCCGTCTTGGCGTTTTTCCACTTCTTGTTGTAGCCGTCGAAGACGTCCTGCATTTTGCCGACCGTTACTTCCTGGATGAACTTGAACGGATCGAACTGCATCTTGTTCTCGACCGCGGTGACGTCCTCGCTGACGGACTGCGCTTCGAGCATCGTCGGCTTGTAGCTCATGAAGTCGGTGATTTGGGGCAGGCTTTGCTGTTGGTCCTTGAGCGGCGAGATGATCTTGTGATCGGCATAGTCGCCGGACTCTTCGATCATGAACTTGACGAACGCCTTGGCGAGCGCTTTGTTCTTGCTCGTCGAGCTGACCGCGTACGCCCAGTCGTTCCGCATCATGCCTTTATAGGTGCCGCTGTTGTCGTAAGGGAGCGGTACGAAACCGATGTCATCCAGCGCCAATCCGTTGCTCTCCAGGTTGGAGATGGCCCAGTTGCCGATGTACATCATCGCCGTCTTGCCGGAAGCCAGGTCCTTCTGCGTCTGATCCCAAGCGGCGGAGAAGACGTCCTTCTCCAGATCGCCCTTGTCGAACAGCTGCTTCAGAATGCCGAGCCCTTGACCGTAGGCGTTGTCGACCATGAACGGCGTGTCGGTCTTGATCTTGTCGTTGCGCAGGTTCGTGCTGCCGTAGATGAATTCGGCCGGATCGGTCCAGTATTGCAGCGTCCAGGCGTCCTTGAAGGCGGTCGCCATCGGCGTGATGCCGGCCGCTTTCAGCTTGTCGGCGTCCGCGAACAGTTCGTCCAGCGTCTTCGGCGGCGCGGCGATGCCGGCTTTCTCGAACGCTTTCTTGTTGTAGAGCAAGCCGTTGATCGCCACCTGCTGCGTGATGCCGTACAGCTTGCCTTCGTAGGAGTTGTAATCCTTGAAGTAGATGTTGTCGTTCAGACCCATATCGTCCAGCGGCTCGTAGAACTTCGGCAGGTCCGGCTTCGTCGTCTCGACCAGTGAGAGGACGTCGGGCAGTTCATTGGCAGCCATCCGTACGCGAATCGTCTGCTCGTAATCCTTCAGCCCTTCGATCTTGACCTCGGTGCCCGGGTATTTGGCTTGGAACGCGTCCACGTATTTCTTCAGATCGGTATCGACCAGCTCTGTGCGGTGCGTCGCCCAGGTGATCGAGCCTTTGAGCTCCGAGCCGCCTTCGGCTCCGCCGCTGGCGCTCGCCGAAGAGCTCGCCGACGGCGAGGCGGTTGCCGAGGGAGAGCCTTGGGCGTTGTCGTCCTTCCCGCCGCACCCGGCCAGCAAGCCCGTTCCCAATGTCAAGACCATTCCCATCGCTGCTGCATTCTTTTTGTTCATCTCTCTTTTCCTCCCCATGAAGTTCGATGAATGACTTAAAGCAATCATATGTAAAATAAAATCACATTCAAATGGCCGCATTTTGTTTTTGTTAGCTATTTTTTGTCTCTTGGCTCCAATGAATGCGGAATCATTTTCGAATGGCTTCGCTTTCAATTTTTCTGAAAATTTTGCAACCGGATACACGCGATGATGCATGTCACTATTTATCACCTCGCGGGAGAGCATCATGCCAGAGGTTCAGCTAAACAAATAAAAAGAAGCCTCCGGGATATTGAAGTTACCCCTGTCAAGTAGACAGTAATAAAAGAAGCCCCTTAAGCAACCTTAGTTCGGTATTCCACCGGACTAAGGTTGCTTAATTTCTTCTGGAATCGTTGGTGGTTATAGAAGTGAATGTAGCGGTGAACTTCGTCCACGAGCTGCTTCTGGCTGGTGAAACGGTGGAGCCGAAGAGATTCACTTTTGAGATGACCGAAAAAGCTTTCCATACAGGCATTATCGTGACAATTGCCTTTGCGCGACATGCTGGCTTGAATGCCATGACGTTTGAGCAGCTGGTTATACGGCTTGGATGTATACTGGAAACCACGGTCGCTATGCAGGAGAATCCCGCGTGTCTTTCGCTTGCGCATAGCCTTTTTCACGGTATCAAGCACAAGGCGAATGTCGTTGCGTGTGCTGATCTTGTAGGCAATTACTTCGTTATTATAGAGATCGTAAATCGTCGAGAGATACAAGAACGATTGACCGAAGGGAAGATAGGTAATATCCGTAACCCACTTCTCAAGCGGACGTGTCGCCTGGAACTCTCGGTTAAGGACATTGTCGGAGATAACATAGGCCTCTTTCGTGCCGAAATACGGTTTCTTACGTCGAATCACCGAGCGTATACCCAGTTCTTTCATGAGCCTGTAAACCCGCTTGTGATTGATCTTAAGGCCGTGAAATTTCTCAAGCCATGTACGCGTACGTAAGTAGCCATAGATCCCCCGCGTTCGCTTTCGGCATTC
>NZ_JACJVP010000105.1 GCF_014212125.1 Cohnella nanjingensis | reverse complement strand
ATCCAGCACTTTATGGGGAGACTCGTGTTTATGGGGAAGTTTACGCGGTGCCTGATCCTACAGCTCTGAGGAGTAAAAATTTTTCGTGATAATTTAACTATTCCCCCCCCCAAAAATGCGGCTAAATATGTAATAATTTAAATAATTAGAGCTTGCTGGACGAATATTTTGGCATGGCTTAGTGACAAGTCGAATACAAGCTAAAATTTGATTCGTTCAGCAAGCCCTAATTAAACTTGGCTGTTTTGAGGGGGTTTTTATTTTGGTTACTAGAAAAGAAAAAAGAAATCGTGAAAAAGAAGCAAATTATTTTTTTGAGTTCCTTAAAATTCAGAAGCATTTTTTCAGAGACCTGATGAATAACCTAAAAAAGGTAGCAGACCACCGACATCAAAGCTATATCACTTATGGTCCAGAGGTCCTTTTATTTACGATGATGTTGAAAAATATGACCGGCCTAAAATCCATGAGAAACATGAGTGAGAGTTTTAATAAAGAAGAATGTATTAAAAATGTAGGGAAGGTGTTAGGCTTAGATTCTCTTGAAGAACTTCCACATTATGATACAATTAACGACTTTTTATCTGGCTTAGATGTAAATGAATTAGAAAAAATTAGAACGTATATGATTAAAGAATTATTGAAAAAAAGGTCTCTCGAGTCTTATCGAATTGAAGGAAAGTACTGGGGTGTCATCATTGATGGAACTGGATTACACACCTTTCATAAGAAACATTGTAAACACTGCCTGAGACGGGCATATACAAATAAAGAAACAGGAGAAACGAACGTACTTTATATGCACCATGTACTTGAAGCCAAGCTTGTCGTGGGGGATATGGTCTTCAGTATTGCCTCCGAATTTATCGAAAATGAATCAGAAAATGTTTCTAAGCAAGATTGTGAATTAAAAGCCTTCGACAGGCTGGCAAAGAAAATAAAAAAAATATTTAAAAGACTACCGATTTGTATCTTGGGAGATAGTCTCTATGCATGTGAAACGGTATTTAAT
>NZ_JACJVP010000104.1 GCF_014212125.1 Cohnella nanjingensis | reverse complement strand
AAGCCGTCGAGCGGTTCTACGCCTCGCTGCTCCGGGACGGTCCGATCGATATCCAGACCGTCCATGAACTGACCGTCCGGCTGCTCGTGGGGACCGAGAAGCTCGTGCTCGCCGCTTCCGAGAAGGCGAGCGGCTACCGGCGCTACGAGATCTTGTCCGTCACGAAGCTGGATACGCTGCAGGAGCTTAAGCGATACGTCGCGGGATTTCTCGTCCATCTGCGCGAGTTCGGGGTCCCGAGCGCGCGGGAAAGCCATCGCAGCATCATCAAGAAAACGATCCACTATATGGAGCAGGAATGCCAGCATGCCTCCCTGCACAGCGTCGCCCGGAAGGTCTATATGACGCCGACCTACCTGAGCTTGCTCTTCAAGACGAATACCGGCAAGACGTTTATCGAGCATCTGACGGACATCCGGATCGACAAAGCCAAGGACATGCTGAAGAAGACGCATCTGAAAAACTATGAGGTGGCGGAGCGGGTCGGGTACCAGGATTCCCGTTATTTCAGCCAAATCTTCAAAAAAAGAGTGGGCCTGTCGCCGAGCGAATACCGCGAGATCGACCTGAATTGAAAGCGCTCTACGCAAAGAAAAGGCTCTGCC
>NZ_JACJVP010000103.1 GCF_014212125.1 Cohnella nanjingensis | reverse complement strand
CCGTCCGCCAGCTTCGCCGCGGTCACATTACTGTCCGCCAGCTTCGCCAAAGTCACGCTGCCGTCCGCCAGCTTCGCCGACGTCACATCGCCGTCCGCCAGCTTCGTCGTTGACACGCTGCCGTCCGCCAGCTTCGTCGCCGATACGCTGCCGTCCGCCAGCTTCGTTGCCGATACGCTGCCGTCTGCCAGCTTCGCCGACGTCACGTTACCATCCGCCAGCTTCGTCTCCGTGACGACGCCGTCCGCCAGCTTCGCCTCCGTGACGGCGCCGTCTGCCAGCTTTGCCTCGATGACGACACGGTCCGCCAGCTTCGACGCCGTTACGCCGCCATCCGCCAGCTTCGCCTCCGTAACGCTGCCGTCCGTCAACTTCGCCTCGGTCACGCTTCCGTCCGTCAGCTTCGCTTCGGACACGCTTCCGTCCGCCAGCTTCGCCTCCGACACGCTTCCGTCTGTCAGCTTCGCCTCGTTCACTCCGCCGTCCGCCAGCTTCGCCGCCGTTACGCTCCCGTCCGCCAGCTTCGCCTCGGTCACCCCGCCGTCCGCCAGCTTCGCCGTCGAGACGCTCCCGTACGCCAGCTTCGATGCCGTCACGCTGCCGTCCGCCAGCTTCTCGGCGGTCACGTGGCCATCCGCCAGCTTCGTCGACGTGACGTTGCCGTCCGCCAGCTTCGCCGCCGTCACGCTGCTCTCGGCCAGCTTCGCCGTCGTCACGTGTCCGTCCGCCAGCTTCGCCTTGGTGATGACGCCGTCGGCCAACTTCGCCTCCGTCACGCCGCCATCCGCCAGCTTCGCCTC
>NZ_JACJVP010000102.1 GCF_014212125.1 Cohnella nanjingensis | reverse complement strand
CGTCCACGGCATCAACTTCCTGAACCAGCATCTGACGCTCTCGACCGTCGCCGGGGCGCGCAAGCGGGACCATCCGCAGTCGTTCGACTGGCGCCAGCCGTGGTGGGAGGAGTATGGCGAGCTGAACGGCTACTTCGGCAGGCTGTCCTACCTGCTCTCCCAAGGCGAGACGCGCAACCGCATCCTGCTGCTCAACCCGAGCACCTCCGGCTATCTGGAGACGCCCGGCTCGCAGTCCGGCGGACTGCGCAGCCGTCAGGACCCGCCGAAGTCTCCGGATATGAAGTTGTACCTGCAGGTGGCGCAAGGCCTCTGCGACCGGCAGTGGAACTACGACTTCGGCGACGAATTTATCATGGGCCGTCACGGCGAGGCGGAGCTCGGAGCGATGCGCGTCGGGAAGCGCAGCTACGACGTCGTCATCTATCCCGACAGCATGACGACGATCAAAGCGTCGACGCTGGCGCTGCTCGAGCGATTCCTGCAAGCCGGCGGAACCGTGCTCGCCATGGGCGAGCCGGCCGTTCGCGTCGACGGGCAATTAAGCGAAGCGCCGAAGCGGTTGGCGGGGTACGCGGGCTGGGTGCGGGCGGACGACCTGTCGTCGCTGACCCGGCAGCTCGAACGGCTGCTG
>NZ_JACJVP010000101.1 GCF_014212125.1 Cohnella nanjingensis | reverse complement strand
GCCGACAAGGCGATCGGCTTCCTGCAGGAGTTTCAACGGATGAACGCCTCTTCATGCGAGGCTTACTATCGGCTTGGGACGGTCTATCGGACGATGGGGAGAACGGAGGAGGCGCGGGAGGCGTTCCGGGCTTGCAAGGAGCTGTATCGCACGCTGCCGCGCTACATGCGGCGCAAGGAGCGCAAATGGGCGATTCGCGCCTCTTTTGCCAAAGCGTAAGGGAGCCGGCCGCTAACGGCTCCCTTACTTGTGGTTAGGAGCGATTCAACATGAGGGCGTCAGTCCGCGACTTCTTCCGCTTCGGCTTCTTCCAACTCGGCTTCGGGAGCTTCTACCCCGTCCGCTTCGTCATCCGCGATATCCTCGATCGCTTCGGCTTCCGCCTCGGCTTCTACGACTTCGACTTCTTCGGCAACCGCTTCCACTTCCGCTTCTTCGGAAGCTTCTACGGCTTCCGCTTCCAGTTCCGTTCCTACGACCTCGTCTTCAGGTGCGCTCATGTTAAATCCTCCTCCGATTATCGTTTGGCGGGGAGCTTGCCCCCTACTATCAAGTTAGCATGACTTGCGAAAACTAGATACGGTGTGAAAATAGCGTATTTTGTTAGGTTTCGGCGAATTCTTCATTTGTAAACAAACGGTAATAATCGAGGCGATATTCGACAGCGCGCCGAATNNCGTTTGCCGGCGAATTCGGCGGTTTGACATCCCGCCCGCATTCTCGTATATTGTGCGAAGAAGAAATACGCGAGTTCGGAGTGAGAGGTATGAGAGGTGCTGGACGCAACCAGCCGAACCGGCCGAAGCAGCCGGGCAAGACAAGCCGGTCGCAGGCCCCGCGCGGCACGGGCAGGAGAGAGGCGGGAGGCGGACGCGGCGCGGACCGGTACGCGCCGCTCGCGGGCGGAACGCATAGCCGCAAGGACCGGGGAAGCGGAGCCGGGTACGGCCGCGACGGGAGGGACGCGGCGCAGGGACGGCCGAGCCGCGCCGTCTCGACGGGCGGCAGAGGACCACGGGCGGACCGCGCCCCCTCCGCGCAGGCCGTATCCCCCGCCGCCTATCTGAAGCTGGGCCGGCGCAAGGGAGATTGGATGGAGTTCCGGGTGCCCGAAGGGATCGCCGGCGCTCCGATCCAGCAGGTCTTGAAGCATACGCCGCTGGTGCCGAAGCTGGCGCACAAGCTGCTCCAGGCCAAGGGCGTCGCGCTGCAGGGGACGAACCTACGGCTCCAGTTGTTCGCGCGGGAGAAGCGCGACTTCCCTTCCGATTGGATGGAGCTGAACGTGCTGTACGAGGACGACTTCACGCTGGTCGTGAACAAGCCGTCCGGCTACGAGGTGCATCCGAGCGAGAAGGGGCAGCGGCACACGCTCGCGCACGCCGTCGCCGCCTACTACGAGATGACGAACCAGGACGTGCGGATCCGCCATATCCACCGCATCGACAAGGAGACGACCGGGCCCGTCCTGTACGCGAAGAATGAGTTCGCCCATTATCAGTACGACAAGGAGATGCGGGAGAAGAAGATCGAGCGCATCTATGTCGCTCTGGCCGAGGGAGAGCTGCCGCAGAACAAGGGCACGATCAACCTGCCGATCGGCCAGGATCGCCATCACTCCACCCGCCGTCGCGTCAGCGAGACCGGCGATCCCGCGATTACCCATTACGAAGTGGTACAGCGGTACGAAGGCTATACGCTGGTCCGGCTGCGGCTCGAGACCGGCCGGACGCACCAGATTCGCGTGCACATGGCCGCGATCGGGCATCCGCTGGCGGGAGACGGGCTGTACGGAGGCAAGCGCGCCGTCATCTCCCGCCAGGCGCTGCACGGAGAGCGC
>NZ_JACJVP010000100.1 GCF_014212125.1 Cohnella nanjingensis | reverse complement strand
TCGCGGCGCTGACCGGCATCAATCCGAGCCTGTACGAGGCGGCGGTGGTGGACGGCGCCAGCCGGCTCAGGCAAGCTTGGCATGTCTCCCTGCCCGGCATGGCGCCGATCATCGTACTCGTCGCCACGCTCAGCATGGGGCAAATCCTGAACGCCGGGTTCGACCAGATCTTCAACTTGTACAGTCCGGCCGTGTACGGTACGGGCGATATCATCGATACGCTCGTTTACCGCATGGGACTGGAGCAAGCGCAGTATTCGCTCGCGACGGCGGTCGGTTTGTTCAAGTCGGTCGTCTCGTTCGTCCTGATTTCGGTGTCCTATTACTTGGCCTACCGGATAGCCAACTACCGAATTTTCTAAGTTTTAAGGAGAACATCCCGTATGGTACAAGACAGAACCTGGTGGGGCCGGTCGTTCGACTGGCTCAATACGGCCTTCCTGATCGCGCTTTCCCTGATGTGCATTTTTCCGCTCATCCACGTGCTGGCGATCTCGTTCAGCAGCAGCATCTCGGTCGGCGACGTGGTGCTGTGGCCCGTCGACTTTACGACCGACGCTTACAAGTACGTGCTCGATAAGCCGGATTTCCTGCGATCGGTCGTCATGACGCTGAAGCGGGTCGCCATCGGCGTGCCGATCAATATGGCGCTGATCGTGCTGCTCGCCTATCCGCTGTCGAAGGATCCCAAAGCCTTCCCGATGCGGACGGCGTACGCTTGGTTTCTGGTCGCGACGATTCTGTTCCACGGCGGGCTCATCCCGGACTATCTGGCGGTCCGGTATACCGGCCTGCTGGATACGATCTGGGCGCTCGTGCTGCCC
>NZ_JACJVP010000010.1 GCF_014212125.1 Cohnella nanjingensis | reverse complement strand
GTGCAGCATCGGATCGTTGTGGTAGGGAAAGGCGTCCAGTTCGTCAATCAACACGAGATCGAAGGCTTCCTGGGCGCGCGGCGCCAAGCAGCGCGGCGAGCTGCAGCTCGCGCAGCAGCGCCGCGGCGTCGGGCGCGGCCAGCATCGCGGCTGCCTCGCCCAGCAGCAGGGCGCGGCCCGCCAGTTGCTGCGGGAGCCGCGCCACGCGAAGCGCAAGCGCCCGCCCTTCGGCGCGGTAGCGCTCCGCAGACGCGACCTGCGGTGCCGGCGTGACAATCTCCGCCTCCATATCCACGGTCGCAGCCTTTCCCTCATAGATTCGGGTGACCGACTGCACCGTTTCCCGGAGTTCACGCTGAACGGCTTCGATGGAACGATCCTTTTCTCGCCGCGCCCACTCCGCCTGAAGCCGTACGCGAACCGCTTCGGCCCAGCCCAAGGGGATCGGCTGCCTCAATTGAACGATCGCGCGAGCCTCGTACGCACCTAGTGTAGAATCCTCCAAACCTAGCGCTTCCCTTACGCCTTCGCGAAAGTCGCGATTCAGCCAGAACAATCGATCCACCGAACGGTCTACCGTCAGATAGGGAATCCATCCGATTGCCAGCCATACCGCATAAACATCAACCTTCATTCGGCTTCGTCTCCTTTCTCCGTCAAATAGGGACTCCATCCGTTTGCTAGCCGTATCGCATAGACTTCGGCCTTCATCCGGTTTCATCTCCTTTCTACGTCAAGTAGGGAATCCACCCGTTTGCTAGCCGTATCGCGTAGACTTTAGCCCTCCATTGGATTCGTCTTCTACCTTCACTTGCTGCCAACCCTACCGTATAAACTCTCTCCCCCTTGCTTTACGGCACGCCGTTCGCCCTCACTCCCAACAGGCGATTACACAAACCCTATCGCACCGCTCCCCGTTCCCATCAAAAAAAGCACCCCGCGAACAGCCCGTCGGCCGTAAGCGAGTGTGCTTCACTCGTTACTTTATGAAGTTTTCGAGCGGGGTTGCAGCGAGTCTGACCTCTTCACAAGTCTGCTCTCTTACCCCATATTATACCATGTGCATTTCGGCCGACAATAGCAATCCGATCTTTTCGCCAGTCTGCAAGAGCGGCACTCTTCCTGCTAGAATCCTCTACAACTTCGCAGTTTCGATCAACGCCGAGGCCCTTTTGCTTCGCCCGCTGCCGGCAGCTCCACCCAGATCCATTGTTGCGGGCCTGACGTTGGGCTTTCGCTTTCCCATGCGCGTTCCCATTCTTCTTTGGAGCGGTGATCTTCGGACGCCTCCACGCTCTGACGGACGAGGCCGATCCCCGTCTCTCCTCTGGCAAACTTCTCTACGATCGCAGCGGTCTCGTCGTAGGAATCCGGAGCGAGCAGCACCGTAATGCCGAATTCCCGGCCCAAGCGCTGGGCTTGCCATTGCAGCTTTCGCACGTACCCTTCGATCTCACGCTGGTGGTTGCCTGCGACTAACACGTAATGCTGCCTGTCGGCTTGACGCCTCCGACGGGCCCATCCATACGCGCATGCCGCGACCGCTGCGTAAAGGCCGATGATCCATAGCAACACGGAGATCACGGCGGCCACCTCCCCGATACTCAGCAACCGCGCGCAAGGCGCGCTGCTGCGCATCCCCGGGCTCGATCGCTCTGTACGACATCATATGCCGCCCAGTGGCTTCCGGTTCCGGATGCGCTTGCGGAGTCGGGGTGACCGCCTGGAGTTTACTTCTCGCTACCCTCAATCTTATCCGCGAACGCCTTGCTTCTCTCTCCGCTTCTCATCGCTCTTTAACCTTACGCCAGCGCTCACGGTCACCTCATACACGAACGCCCGACTACAAAAACAACTGAACACCCTCTTCCGCCAGCTTTCTACAGCGTATTTCGAGCTTATCTGCGTCTCTCCGCGCGCTTTTCCGCAAAAAAATTCGCGCCGCCCGATCCAAATCATCGGTGCGACGCGAACGTCTCGATATGTAGGATGTCGATTAGAGCGTGACCCAGCCGTACTTAATCGAGTTAATGACGGCTTGCGTACGGTCGTCGACTTCCATCTTCTGCAGGATGCTGCTGACGTGGTTCTTGACCGTCTTCTCGCTGATGAACAAGCTCTCGCCGATGTTCTTGTTGCTCTTGCCTTCCGCCATCAGGCGGAGCACTTCGGCTTCGCGACGCGTGAGCGGGTTGTTGCCGCGCGGCACGAACTTCGTGACCGTCTCGCGGGACGCCGCCGCGCCCGAGGTGGCGCCGATCTCGTCCAGATACGTCATCCGCCGCAGCTGGTTGATGAGCTTGCCCGTGACTTTCGGATGAATGTAGGCATGGCCGAGAGCGACGGTACGGATCGCGTTCACGAGCGATTCCGCCTCCATGTCCTTGAGCAGATACCCTGTCGCGCCCTTGCGAAGGGTCTCGAATACGTAGCTCTCGTCGTCATGGATCGAGAGGATAATGACCTTGATCTCCGGGAAAATATCGCGCAGCCGCTCGGTCGCGACTACGCCGTTCTCCGTCGGCATGTTAATGTCGAGCAGCACGACGTCCGGCTTCTGCGTGTTGCAGAACTCCAGGACTTGAATGCCGTCTCCGCATTCCCCGATGACCTCCAGATCGGATTCCATGTTGAGGATGCGCTTCAGGCCTTCCCGGAAAAGCTGGTGATCGTCGGCTAACAATACTTGAATCTTACGGCCCTGACCCCCGTTCGCGGTCTTATTCTCCATTATGGTCCAACTCCTCCCGTAGCTCTGGCTTGATAGGAACTTGAATGGTGATGGTCGTGCCTTGGCCTACGGCCGACTCGATAAGGATCGTCCCCTGCAGCAGATCGACGCGTTCCTTCATTCCCGTCAGACCGAATTGCGAATGCTCTTTCGCTCGCGCTTCAACCAGATCCACATGGAACCCTCTGCCATTATCCTTGATGGTCAGCACGATCGTCTCTTCCCAATAGATAATGCCCAGCGACATAAATGTCGGTTCGGCGTGCTTAAGCGCATTGTTGAAGGCCTCTTGCACGAGGCGAAACATCGCTGCCTCCATCGCGGTGGAGATTCGCTTCTCCTTGCCGGTGTTCTCGAAGACCGAGCGGATCGTCGTCCGATCTTCGAAGTCCTGAACGAACTTCCGCAAGGTCGGAACCAAGCCGAGATCGTCGAGCGCCATCGGACGAAGGTTGAAGATGATCTTGCGAATCTCCTCGAGTCCCATTCGTACTTGCGTTTTCAAATCTATCAATTCGCTACGGACAATCTCCAAATCCTGCGTGTTCAGCATTCTTTCGGCAATTTCCGTCCTTAGCACCAGGTTAGCGAGCGATTGGGCGGGACCGTCGTGAATCTCGCGGGCCATGCGTCTGCGCTCTTCTTCCTGGGCCAGAATGATCTTGAGCCCAATGACCTGCCGGTTCTTCGCGGATTCGAGGATGCGCGTGACCTGGTTCAAATCTCCCGAGAGGTAGTCGAGCACGACGTTCATCTGCGAGCCGATGTTCTCCGCGCGCTCGATCGAGATCTCTACGTTGCGGACCCGGCCTTGAAGCTCGTCGCGCCGGACCTTCAGGTAGCTCTCCTTCTCCCGAAAGACCATGAGCTCCAGTTGGAGCTGCGTGGCTTTCTCATAAGCCGTTTTGATATCTTGTTCGGTAAAGCGCACGAAGTCTCGGCTCACTTCGGTAAGCCGGATGCGCGACAGCCGGTAATCCCGTTCGAGGCGATCTACTTTATCGATGGTCTCGGAGGTATCCTGCAACACCTTCTCGAGCTCCTGACCGAGGGAGGTCAGTTCCCTGCGGGCCGCTTCGCATATCTCGAATACTTGCATCTTGCTGTCTTCCATGACGCGAACGGCATTCTGAATGACCCGGTCAATCTGTTCCACACGATAATCCACGAGAACGACTCCCCTGCGCAAAGACGCGCATACCAGCCTAACTTTCGCCCTTAATTGTATCCGGAAAGCCGGATCCAACAAGGGAATCGGGGCTTGTTTCCATCATATCATATTTCTTACTCCCGTGAAGGCGGGATCGGGACTTTCGACCGAACATTAGTGAATTGTAATGGTTTTGGTCTTGGGATCCCAATCGACCTTCTGGCCCAATTGCTCGGAGACGACGCGGACCGGCACGAGCACCCGGCCGTTCTGAAGGATCGGCGCGGCCGCCGCTTCTTGGCGTACGCCCGTGCTCACCAGCTCCTTGCCGCCTACCCATAAATCCAGCAGCGTGCCGCCGCGCAGGACGGTCGCTTGCTTGTTCGCCGCATTCCAGTCGGTCTGGCCGCCGAGCGCGTCCGATACGAACCGCAGCGGCAGATAAGTCGTGCCGTTCAGCAGTTGCGGAGCGGTGTCGAGCTTCACGGCCTTGCCGTTTACTTTCGCCTCCTTCTTGCTCACCGTCATTACAATATTCGCTGTCGACGTCGTAATTGAGGCCGGCGCATATTGCAACGTCAGATTGTCGAATGCGACTTGACCCTGCAGCGCCCGCTCGTCCTGATCCTCTTCGAGGTTCACGACGTAGAGCTTCGTCAGCGTCGCCGGCGCCGTCAGACCGGCGGCGGCCAGATCGATGCGGAACGTCTTCCAGCCGGTCCAATCGATCGTCTTGGCGATCGTGACGAACACCTGCTTGCCGCCGGCGTCCTTGAACTCGGCGCGCAGCCAGTTGTAGCTGCCGTCGCCCAGCGCATCGACCGACAGCACGCTCGGCTTGCCGGCGACCGGGATGCCGTTGCCGCCGTTCAGAAGCGCGTACGCGAACCGGCTGCCCGAGCCCGTGTTGAAGTCGTAGGTGAGCCGCAGCGCCTTGGACGTCTCGCGCCCTGGCAAGCCGCTGACGACGGCTGCCGAGCCTTGCGTCTCCGCAGGCAGGCCGGTGAAGCCGATGTCGTAGCCGACGTTCTCGAACGTCTCCAGCGGTTTCTCGGTGCCTGCGGCCAGCGTGAACATCGTCGAGAATCCGTCATAGCGCGCGATCGCGTAGCCGGCTGTCGCGCCCTCGCTCACCGCGTCGATGGTCAGTTTGCCGCTGGCGTCCTTCGAAGCGGTGAAGCCGCGGAACTCCCACTTGACGGAGGTAGCCGGAACGTCGAGCGTACGGCCGTCCTTGAGCTGCGCCTTCACCGGCGCCGAGATGGTCGTGCCCGGCGCGAGTACGGTCGTGCTCGGATCGACGGTCAGCTTCGCGACCTGATCGGCGCCGATGACTTCCAGCTCGACGGTATTGCTGGCTGCGCCGGATTTGACGGTCAGCTTCGCCTTGCCGGGCTTCGTCGCCGTCAGGACGCCGTCCTGGAACGTGCCGACGCCGCCGCTGACGCTCCATTGCGGCGCCAGGCCCGCCGGATCGAGCGGATTGTAGTACGTATCGTACGCCTTCAAGGCGTACGTCGCCTGCTGCCCGAGGAGCAGCGTCTTCGGTCCGCTCGCCACGATGCCCTTCGTCGCGCCCGCAGGCGCGATCGTATAGACCCCGATCCCGTTGGCGATAACCCGCTGCGTCGTGCCGTAGGATGTCGGATGCGCCAGAACGGTCGCGAAGTCGCCCAGCGGACGGGAGATCATCGTCGTCGAGCCGCCGCCGTCCAGGTTGACGGCTTTCCAAGCGCCCAACCCGAGCAGGATTTTCTGGAAGTTCGCTAACGTGACGCCTTTGCGCGAACCGTTCTCCTCGACGGTCACGAGGTATGCGGTCTTGCCGTCCTTGGAGTAGGCGGCCGCCGTGCGCGCACGGTTCGCCGACCCGCTCACGCCGCTGATGTCGCGCGAGAACGCGGCCGTCCGGCCGCTGTCGATGAGGATCGTATGGCCGCTGACGACCATTTGGAAGGCGTCCGGCGCGTAAGATTTTCCGTTGGTCATGGAAGTCAGCCCATAGTTGGATGAGACCTTCGTTCCGACGGCCAGATGCGTACGGATAAAATCGGCCGCTTCGCGGTGGCCGCGCAGGATATAGCCATTCTCGGGAATGGCTGTCGCAATCGTCGTATTGTCGCCGATCTCGGTCACGACGCCGTCCACGACCAGCGCCTCCGTCGGCGTGGCGCCGCTGTTGGCAGGCCGCTGCGCCGCGGTCCACTTGTTGGTGTAGATGTACATCGTGCCGACGTGACTCGGCGTCTTGTCCGGATATGTCGTATAGGAAGACTGGTTCATGCCGGCCAGATTAAAGGTTGCGCCATCCTCCGCCGTTACGCTGCCGGAAAAGGAGAATTGATCGATGATCGGCTGCTTGTCCTTCGTCACCGCGAAGGCGAACATGCCCTGAAGCTTCGACGGGCTCACGATCATCTGGCCGGAGATGATCTCCGCCCCCATCGGCGCGCCTTCGCTGGCGCTGCCCGTGTTGAACACGTCGCCGTTAATGCCGGCGATGGCTCCCGTCGCTTTCACCATATTGCCGACCGATTGGCCGCTGGTGACGCTGCCGTTTTTCCCGCTCATGGCGTTCAATTGGACATAGGGATTCGTTAGGTCAATCTGGAAGACGTGGACCTGCTCCGTTGTCTTAGAAGAGCTCGAAGGGACCCACGAGTAGTTGATCTGCTTCACGCCGGAGGTGACGATCTGCTCGTCTTGCTTCACTAGCTTGTAAGTAACGATGGCTTCCGCGGCGGAGGCCACCGAAGGGGATATGTACGGCAGCGGAGCGAACGCTCCTACGAATGAGGTGACGACCAGTGTGCCGGCCAAGACCGGAACGACGACGACTCTAGCGATTCGATTCGAAGATTTCTTTGGATGCAGCATTATTTTGGATTACGCTCCCATGCGGATGTCGATTTATTGGAGTCTATGGGCCTACATTCTCCCAATTGTCCCTATCTAGTAGACTCTCAAAAAGTCGAAAAGTTACATCCGATAAGAGAATTAAATCTATTGTCGAAACTTGAGAAGGAAAATCTATCTTGATAGGAATTCATTTTCTGAGGACGTTTTTTGCGACCCCCAGCGGCGCGGAGTCGATTCCCGTCTTATTTGTTAGCAGGATTGGTGAGATTACGCGATTTTTCGGAGAGAAGGTAATACTGCTCTCACCGCCGCGAGCCGACAAGCCCGGGATCCTCGTATACGACTGTCTTGGGCGATCTGGTGTTTTTCAAAATGAAAAAAAACGACTCCGCTATTGCAAAGTCGTGTTTGGGGCAACTAGATGTCCCTTAGTTTCTTTAATGGGAATTCTTCTGCCGAGTTTTCTTAATGGCGTTTCTATCAATCGATATGTTAATTCAGCTGACAGACACATGGCGAAGAATGAGGCCACGAGAAATACGAACGTTGTATACTTATTGCTAAAGGGAATGTGGGGCATGAGACGCCATACAATAAAGTAAGCTACTGAATGGTTTAGATAAAGCACATAGGATCGTGTGCCAATCCAGTCTAATATTTGCTTAACACCCCACGGCGTTGGAAAACTGTATCCTTTATTAAATATTGCGAAGTAAAGTACAATAGCAGCAAAAATACCCTGTGAAGGGAAGAATAAAGATGTCATCCATATCTCACCTGGAATAATCAACAGTGCTACTATGCTTATTATCGACACGATGGAAGCTAACATTGGACGATTTAATAGAAACTTTGGCTCAATTCGCTCTTTCCATTTTGAGTTATACAAAATTGCTAAAAGGGCACCGCAAAGCATACCATCAAGACGGTACGGCCAAAAGCCATTTGGCGCTGGTTGAATAATTATCATGAGCTCCAGGTATGCGATTCCAAAGATTACGACGCCTTTCTTGCGAAGGAAAAATAAAATTATAGGGAAGATTAAATAAAATTGCTCTTCTAACGAAAGGCTCCAAAACACATGAAGCAAAGGGTGGTATGGAGTTTCGCCAACTGCAAAGTTCTGTATAAAACCCATTGCTGCGAAATATTGAGGAATTACAATGTCAGAATTTGAAAAGACTTGTGTCCATGTGAAGCTGCCAATTAGAATAACCGTTAACCAGAACCAAGCTTGCGGTAATATTCGGGTTGCCCTTCTAATATAGAATTTCTTTATCATAGTTCCAAAACTTTTATTTGATTCCATGTCTCTTAGCAAAATAGTCGTCATTAAATATCCCGATATTGCAAAAAATAAATCTACTCCAATTGGTAAATGGAAAGTATTGAGTATCCCTTTGGGAATTGCAAAAGGTCCTGGAATGTGAACCAGGACTGTCATAATAATCGCAAATGCACGTAGCCTATCAATTTCTAAATTTCGTTGTTTCATAACTGGCTCCTTATCTTATATATACAACATAATATCTTATATTATTTCATTGTTCTACAAAATATTTAATGACAGTGAGGGGGAGGTGTTGCTCACAAACATTCATAACCACATCAAGGAAAAACACGCCGAAATGGGTGCGACAGTCGATCTGCTGAAGTTCAATCCGATTCAGGGAATGTATTGGGGCAGCATAACGAACAAGGGCATCATCCTCAAGCCTCGCCACTCTGGTTCTCAACCCTGACGCTCGCCAGGTTTTTTTGAAAACGTGATAAACGAGGAGAATGTTACTGCGGTCATCACCGCGCACGGCTGTAATTCGACGCAGAAGCTGTTCAAGACAGTGCAGCTCATGTACGATCGGTTGCCGAGTTGAAGAAGGAACAGCTGAACTACGGAAAAAACGGCCCAAATACGGTACCGAATGGAATTCTTCTTCACCGGCAACAACAGTACGATCTATGTAGGCACGGCGGGCGCCGATTCCTTCGCCCGTGGCCAGACCATCAATTATGCGCTGTGCTCTGAGGTCGCCTTCTGGGATAAATGCGACACTTCCGCTTAAAATATACTCATTGCCAAAAAAGCCGTCTCCCTTCGGTTCATGGAACCTTGGGGGAACGGCTTGAATGTTATACGCGTAACCTTAGGCCCAAGCGCCTTGCTTGAGCACTTCCACCTTATCGGTGCGCTCCCACGGAACGTCGATGTCCGTGCGGCCGAAGTGGCCATATGCGGCGGTTTGCTTGTAGATCGGACGGCGAAGGTCGAGCATCTTGATGATGCCGGCCGGACGCAGATCGAAGTTGGCGCGAACGAGTTCGACCAGCTTTTCCTCAGCTACTTTGCCTGTGCCGTAAGTATCGACATTAATCGATACCGGGTTGGCTACGCCGATCGCATAAGCCAGTTGGATCTCGCACTTGTCGGCGAGGCCGGCTGCGACGATGTTCTTGGCCACGTAGCGAGCCGCGTAAGCCGCCGAACGGTCGACCTTCGTCGGATCCTTGCCGGAGAACGCGCCGCCGCCATGACGGGCATAGCCGCCGTAGGTGTCGACGATGATCTTGCGGCCGGTGAGGCCTGCATCCCCTTGCGGTCCGCCGATAACGAAGCGGCCGGTCGGGTTAATGAAGAACTTCGTTTCCGCATCCAGCCATTCCTTCGGAACGACAGGTACGATGACGTGGGTGCGAATATCGTCTTGGATTTGCTCCAAGCTGATCTCTTCGGAGTGCTGTGTCGAGATGACGATCGTGTCTACGCGAACCGGCTTGCCGTCGATGTACTCGATCGTGACTTGCGTCTTGCCGTCCGGGCGCAGATAGCCGAGCGTGTCGTTCTTGCGCACTTCGGACAGGCGGCGGGACAGACGGTGAGCCAGCGCGATCGGGAGCGGCATGAGTTCAGGCGTCTCGTTCGTCGCAAAGCCGAACATGAGACCTTGGTCGCCGGCGCCGATGTCCGGATTTTCTTGAAGCACATCCTTGCCGTCGCGGCTCTCGAGAGCGGCGTTAACGCCTTGGGCGATGTCGGCGGATTGCTCGTTCAGCGAAGTCAGAACGGCGCAAGTGCTGGAGTCGAAGCCATATTTAGCGCGGGTGTAGCCGATCTCCTTCACCGTGCTGCGCACGATGGCAGAGATATCTACATAATCCGCTTTGCTGGAGATTTCACCAATGACGAGTACGAGTCCTGTCGCTACGGATACTTCGCATGCGACGCGGGCGTACGGATCAGCAGCCAGAAAAGCGTCGAGTACCGCGTCCGAGATTTGATCGCAAATTTTGTCCGGATGGCCTTCCGTGACCGATTCGGACGTGAAGAGATGTCGGCCTTTAATCGACAAAATCTTCAACCTCCCCTACACAAAAAATGAACCTTTTCCGGTAGGAAAAGGTTGTTAGACAGACCTTCTGGAAGATAATAATACCGGAATTGTCGAGGGGTGTCAATGTACCTTAGCCTATTCCGGGCTTATATCTACAGGGATTTACAGGAGCGTCTGTTGGGCTTGCTGGACCAATCTCTTCGTAATTCCGCCGCCCACAGCGCCGGCTTCGCGAGATGTCAAATCCCCCAGATAATGTGAGCCGCTGCCTGCTGCCGTGAAGCTGCCTAGCTCGCCTGCGAATTCAGTATCCCCCGCACCTGCTGCGCCGCCCTGACCGAACGGAACGCCAAGTTCAGCCGCTATTTCGTACTTCATTTGGTCCAGCGCTTTTTGACATTCCGGGACGAGCTTACGGTTACGATTCCCTCTAGCCATGTGCTAATGCACCTCCATTGAATTTGACGGTCCTAGTATGTGCCGAACCGCCTTCGCGAAGGCGCATAACATTCTGGCTATGCGGGGAAAATATAGAAGCTAATAAATTTCGACTTTTCGCTTACTCCTGATCTCTCGCCGTTTCCTTATGGCACCTGGCAGCAGCCTTAGCAGTATCTTCCAAGCGCCCAACACTTTAGGGTCCTTGAGGAATATGTATCCATTTAGCGCGATCTCATATGCTAATAATCTAGGCAATCGTATCCACCAGCTTGCGTCGAAGGATTCATTCTTAGCCATCATTAGATAGCGATTCTGATAAGAATGCCTTCGAATCTTTAACGGCATTCGTTTGCGCGGAGTATCTACTCCCCATTGCCGCACATGCAACGCTTGGGCAGCAGGCTCGTACCATGCTTGCCAACCCAGATTCCTTGCACGCCATGCAACGTCGACATCTTCTTTGTAGGCGAAGAAGTCCTCATCGAAGAACTGCCCATCCACGGATATATCCACAATCATCGCTCGTCGGTAAAAAGCAGCAGCCCCGGATACGCCGAACACTTCAGAGGGAAGGCTAAACTCGGATACCGGTCGATGGGCACCTCGTTCTTCCGCTGAGCGGCTCCACTTCATAATTAACCCTGCAGAGTCTAAGATATCGGGTTTATCAGCGAGGCGCAGGCACCCTATGGCACTTCCGATACGAGGATTATTCTGCATCAAGTCGACCAAGTTCGCAATATAGTCCACTTCTAGCGTTACATCTGCATTCAGAACAAGGATGTATTCGGCATCCGTTGCTCCGATGGCTTGATTCTGCCCTGCCGCAAAACCGCAATTCTCCGAATTGGCGATCAAACGCAGTGCTGGATAGCCCTTACGAACGATTGCTACGGTTGAATCGGATGAGGCATTGTCGACGATAACCGTGATTAGGTTTTGCCACGACTGCCGGCTGATGGCTGCCAAACACTTCTCAATATAAGCCGCGCTGTTATAGGTAACGATACATATTGCAACAAGGGGATCTCTGGCTTCTCCGATTTTACTCATCTTTAAGCTCTTGCAAGAACACGCGAAGCGCTTCCCGCCAAGGCGGCAAATCCGTAAGACCATTCTGCCGAATTGCCGAATGATCCATCACCGAATAGCGAGGCCTAGGTGCCGGGCGCGGGAACTGTTCGGTCGTGCAGGGTTCCGTTTTCGTAGACATCCCGCTCTCTTCGAAAATCGCCTGCGCAAATTCATACCACGTACATGTTCCTGTGTTGGAAGCATGATAAACGCCGTACGCTTCCGTCTGTACCAGATCGATGAGGAAGCGCCCTAAGTCGTAAGTATAGGTTGGGGAGCCCACTTGATCATGAACGACGGTTACCGAATCACGTTCCGCACCAAGCTTCAACATGGTTTTGACAAAGTTATTGCCATACTTGCCATATACCCATGATGTTCGCACGATAAAGTATGAGTCGTGCAAGGATTGGAGCAGAACCTCTCCAGCACGTTTAGACTTTCCGTAGATCGATTGGGGGTTCGTATTGTCGAATTCGTTGTAAGGCGATGTCCCCATGCCATCGAATACATAGTCCGTGCTCACGTAGCAGAGCTTGGCTCCGTGCTCTCTGGCTGCAAGAGCCAGATTACGCGTACCGCTGGCATTAACTTTGTAAGCTTCGTCAGGTTCCGACTCCGCCTTGTCAACAGCCGTATATGCGCCAGCATGGATCACCGCATCCGGCCTTAAAGCAGCGATAACCTCGCGACATTGCGCGAGGTTGGTCACGTCCATCTGCTGGCGACTATAACCGACGATCTTTACTTGATCGCTGCTCATCCTCACCATCTCTTGCCCCAGTTGCCCGTTCGCCCCTGTAACGAGTAGCGTTAGCTTCGTTCCAGACATACAGTCAGCCTCCTAATCGCTCCCCGTATTGCTTGTCATAATACTGTTGGTAAGCGCCGGACCGAACTTGATCCATCCATTCCAGGTTGGCGAGATACCACCGAATGGTTTCCCGGATCCCGGATTCGTAGGCATACTTCGGATTCCAACCGAGCTCATCCCGGATCTTGGTCGCGTCGATCGCATAGCGGCGATCATGGCCGAGGCGATCCTGGACGTACGTAATGAGAGATTCCGGCTTGTTCAGCTCTTGCAGGATCGTCTTCACCACATGAATGTTGGTTCGCTCGTTGTTGCCCCCAACATTGTATACTTCCCCGTTCACGCCTTTGCGGATGACGAGGTCGATCGCGCTGCAGTGATCCTCCACATAGAGCCAGTCACGCACGTTCAGCCCGTCCCCGTAGACAGGCAACGGCTTATCCGACAAAGCATTCTGAATCATAAGCGGGATGAGTTTCTCTGGGAACTGATAGGGACCATAGTTGTTCGAGCAACGCGTAATATTAACGTTCAACCCAAAGGTTTCATGGTAGGCTCGAACAAGCAGGTCCGAACCGGCTTTGCTAGCCGAGTATGGGCTATTGGGCTGAAGCGGCGTCTGTTCCGTGAATAAGCCGGTATCTCCCAGCGTGCCGTAGACTTCGTCTGTGGAGACATGTACAAATTTTTGTATGTTGTACTGCTTGGCTAGATCTAACAAGGTTTGTGTACCCAAGATATTCGTACGGACGAATACATCCGGCTCAAGAATACTCCGGTCTACATGAGACTCCGCCGCGAAGTTCACGACTACGTCAACGCCGGCTTGGAAAAGAGGCTCTAGCGCCGCGCGATCCGTAATATCGGCTTTGACGAAGCGGTAGTTCGGATTGCCTTCCACCGCGCTCAGATTTTCCAAGTTGCCCGCGTAAGTAAGGACATCCACGATAATAATCTCGTCCTGCGGATGCTCCCGGAGGATATAATGAACAAAGTTACTCCCGATAAAGCCGGCTCCGCCGGTAACAAGCAATTTCATATCGATTTCACCCTTCGTATGTAAAATTCATTTCCGCTTCGGACAGCAGCGGATGCTTCGCATCCTTACCGGACAATACCGGCGCCGAAGTCGGCCAATCGATCCCAAGCGCAGGGTCATCCCAAGCAATGCCGCGGTCATGCTCCGGCGAGTAGAGTTCATCCACTTTGTAGAGCACTTCCGTGTTCGGGACCAAGGTACAGAAGCCATGTGCGAAGCCTTTAGGCATAAGCAGCTGCCGCTTGTTGTCCGCGGAAAGAATAAAGCCTTGCCACTGACCGAATGTTGGCGAACCCTTCCGAATATCGACCACTACATCGTAGATGGCGCCGGCTACTACGCGTACAAGCTTAGTCTGTGCCTTCGGGTTCAGTTGGTAGTGCAGCCCCCGAAGAACGCCTGTCTCCGCGGACAAGGAATGGTTGTCTTGCACAAATTGCATCGCGATACCCTGTTCAGCGAAACGTGCCGCATTATATGATTCCATGAAAAAACCGCGATTGTCGCCGAACACAGCCGGTTCAATCAGTTTAAGGTCTGGAAGATTAGTCTCGATTACCTTCATTGCTCATTCTACTCCTATCGCCTATCACAGTTTTAGTTTGCCGAATTCCTCGCCGAACAAAATGTCCTTAGCCAACTCATTGGCATGCGTTAGAGAAGCATGCGTGCCCGCGTCTGTCCACCATCCCTGCAGGATATCATAGCCTAGCTCATCCGATTGGATATAGGCGTTATTCACATCCGTAATCTCCAGCTCGCCACGTGCTGACGGCTTCAAAGTACGGACAATTTCAAATACGCGCGCATCAAACATATATATGCCGGTAACCGCATAATTGCTTTTAGGCATCTGCGGCTTCTCTTCGATGGAGACAATCCGATCGCCTTGAAGTTCAGGTACACCATAGCGCTTCGGATCATGTACCTCTTGGATAAGGATCTTGGCACCGGATCCCTTTTCACGGAAGGACTTTACATATGGAGCGATACTATCGGAGAACACATTGTCGCCCAGGATAACGGCCATGGAATCATTACCTACAAAGTTTTCAGCAAGACCTAGCGCTTGGGCAATCCCACCAGCTTCGTCCTGAACTTTGTATGTAAAGGTAACGCCCATTTCCCGTCCGCTTCCGAGCAAGTTCACGACATCGCCCATGTGGTCTTTGCCCGTGACGATCAGGATATCAGTAATTTCGGCTTCTTTTAACTTCGCTACAGCATGGAAGATCATCGGGTATTTCCCAACAGGTAATAAATGCTTGTTAGTAACCTTGGTCAGAGGAAATAATCTAGAACCTGTGCCTCCAGCGAGTATTATGCCCTTCATAAACTAACACTCCATTTCATTGAAAATGACAATTGTTTCATTAATATGTTCTTGCAGACATAACTTTCTTTCAAAGAAATTGAATCTATTATCAATTTGACAAAAGCTTTATTCTATAATGATGGCCCTTTTTGACAATCTTATTATATAATAACCGCTAGGGTTATCAAATAATGTAGGACAATGTCAGACGAACATGTCGAACCAATCAAGAACTAAATTAGGAAGGATTCTGTGATTATGCTTATTCGAAATTTGTTATTAATAAAAAAAAATAACGGATTAATTATTCAATTAGTGAGACGTGAAGTCGCCAGTAGATATAAAGGCTCGTTTCTTGGAATCATATGGTCCTTCATTACCCCCTTATTAATGCTCCTAGTCTATACTTTTGTATTCAGTCTTGTGTTCAAATCGCGGTGGCCTGGTCAATCCGAAAGTCAAATCGAATTTGCCTTACTTATTTTTTCGGGAATGACCATGTATAACATTTTTTCGGAAGTAGTTGGTAAGTCTTCGAATTTAATACCAAACAACTCCAATTACGTCAAAAAAGTCGTATTCCCTTTAGCCATATTGCCTGTGGTGACATTAATCTCTACATTAATTCATGCAGCAATTTCTATCCTCATTTTACTGTGTGGCTTAATATTGTTCTATAATGGTATTCACTTAACTGTTCTTCTCCTCCCTATTGTTATGTTGCCAATGCTACTATTAACATTAGGAATCTCATGGTTTGTTGCGTCAATTGGTGTTTTCTTCCGCGATATAGGTCACTTGGTTAATATTCTACTACAAGTCCTAATGTTTTTAAGCCCGATTTTTTATCCGATTGAATCCATCCCACAGTCACTACGTTTTCTATACTATATTAATCCGCTTAGTTACACCGTTGAGGATGCTCGAAAAGTGTTAGTATGGGGGCAAACTCCCAACTGGGTATGGATCGGCACTGGGTCACTTATTGGCCTCATGATTTTTATATTAGGTTATGGATGGTTCCAAAAAACACGGGAGGGTTTCTCCGATGTCCTCTGATGTAATCATTTCGTTTCAAAACGTCAGCAAATCATATCGTATGTATAAAAAACCCAATGATCGTCTAAAACAAATGCTTTGGGGTTCAAGAAAACAATACTACGAAGATTTTTGGGCAATAAAGGATATATCTTTTGATGTTAAAAAAGGGGAAACATATGGTCTCATAGGCCGAAATGGATCTGGAAAAAGCACAACTTTGCAAATTCTCGCTGGAACGCTCACGCCAACAACTGGGAAAATAGAAATCAAAGGCAAAATAGCTGCATTACTTGAGCTCGGCAGTGGCTTTAATCCAGAATTCACAGGAAAAGAAAATGTTCTATTAAATGCTGCTATTTGGGGGTTATCCAAAAAAGAAATCGAGGAGCGCTATGAGGAAATAGTAGCATTTGCTGAGATTGGGGATTTTATTGATCAACCTGTAAAAACATACTCTAGCGGAATGTATGTGCGTCTAGCATTTGCCGTTGCTGTCCATACAGAACCGGATATTCTAATAGTTGATGAGGCACTATCTGTTGGCGATGCAATGTTTCAACACAAATGTATGGCTAAAATAAAGAAAATGGTTAGCAAAGGTGTCACTTTATTTTTTGTGAGCCATTCTCCTGAAGCTGTAAGATCTCTTTGCACCAAAGCAATTTGGCTAGAAAATGGAAGCATTCGATCAGTTGATGACGCCGTAAAAATATCCAACTCGTATTTAAACGAAATATACCTGGAAAACAATCGAATTGTGTCATCCGACCAGCAATCAAACGAGTTTGAAGGGTCTGCTCCCTCTACTACATCCTTCATTGAGAATACTTCAGCGCTCGACATAGATAAAATGGATGTTCTCGATGTTCGAAGCATCCAATTGTTGAATCAGTATGAACAGTTTACTGAATCTTTAGAACAGAATGAACCATTTACGATTAAGGTCCAAATCTATGCCAATGCTGACTTTCCAAATCTAAGTGTTGGTATGTTACTTCGTGATCAGTACGGCATTGAACTTACTGGAGAAAGTACTTTTAATAAATTTCAGAGAAGCTTCTCCGTAAAGAAAAACTCACTAATAACGATATCTTTCAAAAGCATCATGTTATTAAGAGGCGGGGAATCCTACTCAATTAATCTCCGACTAAATCAAGTTTCAAAATGGGACCGAAGCGATAATATTCATATTTATAACGATGAAACAGCCTATGTATTTAAAGTAATTGCTAATTTAAAGGATCCAATGTGGTTTAAGTTTAAACAAGATTTTGAGGTGGATATAGATGTACGATAATATTTATCTTTATGCTGATTCAAGATCTATAGAACAACTTAATACAGCAGAGGAAAAGGTGTTGTTGTTTGGAAGCTATATTGGTTATAGTAATTTCGGGGATATCTTACAGCTAAAAGGTGCGTTAGAATTTCATCGCTCGCATACTGACTTAATACCGGTTGTAGTTTGTGCATTAGAATCTATTAGCTCTTATAGCTTTTTTGCAAAATTGAGAAAGTGGTTTGGGGATATAACATTTATTTTTTTCGATTATAATTTACAATCTGATCCTTCCTTCATGCTTCAACAAATTCATACCTCGACTGGAGTGCATCACCTGCACTTATACGGTGGAGGATATTTAAATACAATGTGGGGAGAATTTAAATTATCAATTGTAGAGTTTTTGTTGAAGACTTTTAAAATAGAGCATTATGTTATTACTGGACAACAACTAGATAAAAATTTCATTTCGAATTTATCTCAGCACATACAAACATATTCCCCTTCGCTTATTGGAGGAAGGGATTATGAATCAGCCAATCTTATTAAGATGGCTGGTTGGAAGGGAGGATACTCATTTGACGATGCAAGCGATATTATTCAATCAATGAAGAACAATTTAAAATTTCAAATAAATGACCAAATTATGTTTCATGTCAACACATCGTCCTATACTCATGAAAAGCTTGAGCATGCTATAAATACAATCTCAAATAGTCTCAAGAGAATTAAGGCATACAACAATAAATTACAATTGCTTCAAATGTATTCCGATAAACGTTATGTTGTACGGGATACCCTTGAAACAATTATCGATCTTGAAGACGAATTCCCATTTGACACCTATGTCGTACAAAACTTAGCTATAATGGCGCTTGAGTATCAAACCATTCAGAATGACGACTTATTACAACTCGGCAATTTAGGAGTAACGTCTTCCTACCATACAACAATGTTTTTGAATATGTTAGGCATCCCATGTCATTTATTTTCTTTTAATGACTATTACGATCAAAAGCGGGGAGCTCTAGATAATAAAGGAACACTTGACGAATTCTTAAATGCTCCCTATGTCCCTGATTACGAAGCAAAACTCAAAGAACGCCAGGATTGGATATATATTTTAAAGTCAGATTTTTTAGCTCATCGTAATGAAAAGTTGAAAATTGAAAAAATCAATTACATTATTACGTCTACTAATTTAGCCTTTTCTTATAAAGATGATCAAATACAAAAAAATCTCAATACAAGCCTTCAATGGCAAAGAGAACAAACAAATATATGGTGGGAAAAGTACCAGCGCTCAATTCAGGAGCTTCAATGGCAAAAAGAACAAACGGATTCTTGGTGGAACAAACATCAACAAATCACACAGGAGCTTGAATGGCAGAAAGAACAGACCGATTCTTGGTGGAATAAACATCAAGTATTGATTTCAAAACTAGATCAAAACCAGGCGATCTTTGATGAATTGAAAGATGAACTTATTAACCATCAGGCTGATTTGCTAAAATCTACAGTAGAATTAGAACAGGTGCATAGAGAGTATTCACAATGCCGTGAGTACTCCGAAAATCTTGAAAAGCAACTAGAACATTTAAATAGTTGGATTAACTATATCAAATATAAGATTAAGAAAAGGATGGACACTTAGATATGCATTATGGAAAAGTAGCAGTAATTACTCGAACAAAAAACAGAAACATCCTGTTGAAACGCGCTATTGAGAGTGTAATTAATCAAGAGTTTCAAGATTGGATAATGGTTATAGTAAATGATGGTGGAGAACAATCCGCTGTTGATCAATTAGTACAGCAATATGAAAGTAAAGCTAACAATAGAATTGTCACCATTCATCATAGCACGTCCAAAGGTATGGAAGCTGCATCTAATGCAGGAATATCATATGTCGATAGCAAATACATTGTGATTCATGATGACGATGATTCCTGGCATCCACTATTCTTGAAAAAGTGCGTGGATTTTTTGGATAATAATCTCTATCCTAATACCTATGGAGTTATTACTCACAGTACAAGGATCTTGGAAAACATTGATCAGAAAACTGTTACCATTCACCATAAAGAACCTTATAACGTATGGCTGAGGTCTATTACGATTTACAGAATGGCAGCAGATAATGTCTTTCCTCCAATTTCTTTCGTTTATCATAGATCCGTTATTAACGAAATTGGCTTGTATAGAGAGGATCTTCCTGTATTAGGCGATTGGGAGTTTAATTTGAGATTTATTGAGAAACACAATATACATGTGATACATGAGGAATTGGCATATTATCACCACCGCTTAGAGATTACGAATGGAGATTACAGTAATTCTGTAATCGGAGGCGACAGTAAGCATAAATATTATGACACCATAGTTAGAAACGACTTCTTGCGCAAGGATCTCAATGCAGGAAAACAAGGATTGGGATTTCTTATTAATACAAGTAAGAGTTTCGAAATAGTTCATTCCCAAATATCTCCTATAGAATCGTTTATAAGCAACATTAAATCAAATAGATTTTTAAGAATTCTATTTCGCCGAAATTAAGCGAGGGAATATTACGTGATAAAAAATAACGATCGTATTCTTAGTGCTATAGACCAATCAAAATATGTCTCATTTGACATATTCGATACCCTTATTTTACGATCTCTATATATTCCTACAGACCTTTTTAAAATCATTGCGGACAACATGCCACAAAATATGAACTTCTCTTTTGCCGAAACTCGAATTGAAGCAGAAATAATAGCCCGGAAACACGCATGGGATAATTCACAAAAGACCGAAGTTTCACTTTCTGATATTTATCAAGTATTAATTGAAATCTCGGACATTAACTCAGATGAAGGAAATCAGTTAATGCAACAAGAGATTCAAACTGAACTAGCTGTTTGCATTCCCAATCCTTATATGAGAGATATTTATTTATACTGCTTGAATAAAGGTAAAACAGTAATACTCACCTCTGATATGTATTTGCCAAGGAGTACGATCGAAAACATTTTAGACCAAAATGGATATAACCAATTCTACAAATTATACTTATCCTCAGAAATCGGAATAACGAAGTCTACCGGAGAACTTTATGAGCTAATTTTAAAAGAGAATGCTTGGCATCCCCAAGATCTTTTGCATATTGGGGATAATTATAATTCCGATTTTTTGAATGCAAAAAAGAATAAAATTAATGCAATTCATTACGAAAAATGTTTAGATCGCGTTCAAAATAAGAAACTCTTCACACCGCTTTCTTTGGGTCTCGAAGGGAATTTTATTGATTTTCATGAGACTATCTATCTAGGCTTGCAAGTTAATCGTATGAATTCTCCTTCTAAGGAGGATGATTTTTGGTATTCATTTGGCTATCAGGTAGTAGGAATCCTTTATTATGGATTTACAAATTGGATCATAGAGCAATCCTCAATTGACAAAGTAAAAAAATTATTTTTCTTGTCTCGTGATGGCTTCGTAATGAAGAAAGCGTACGATATTCTAGCAGAAGATCGAACTGATATTCCAGATTCCACCTATTTATTTGCCTCCCGTCGTTGTCTGAATATTGCAGGCATTACAGAAATAAACGATTCAACTATGGATTTTCTAGTTAGCGGTACGAGTATATTAACTGTAAAACAGTTTTTAAAACGGATAAGCCTTGATGCTAAATTATATCAACCCCAAATTTCTGAAGTGGGCTTTTCTTCCATTGACCACAAAGTGATTAATGGAAAAGATTATGAAATGCTTCGTAAACTATATTTAAAAATCGAAAATGACATCCTTCAAATTGCAAAAAAAGAAAGATCCGCTCTTGAAAAGTACTTATTACAGGAGAATTTTATTAGTCAAGAGCGTATTGGTGTTGTTGATATTGGCTGGCATGGTTCTATGCAAAATTCGCTATTAAAAATTCTAGACACTTTAGAATCTATTCAACCGCTTCGTGGTTATTATTTGGGGACGTTTGACGGGATCAAAAAGTATGAGTCCGAAGCATTTAATGCAAAAGGATTTGTTGTAGATCGCGGGTTATCTGCAGCTAATTTGGATTTTATTCAACAATGTGTGGAAATCTTTGAATATATATTCTCCGCACCTCATGGCAGCCTCATAAAGTTTGAAGAGGATGAGTTTAATAAACCTGTTCCAGTATTTGATGACAATATCCCAGATAATAATGATTTAACTCATCTTAAAAACTTGCAGACGGGTGCCCTGGAATTTATTATTGATTTTAAAATAGCACTTGATAAGCTCGGAATTGCTCCTTCAATTCCGAAGTTTACACTAACGCCATTAAAGAGAGTACTGTATAACCCAACAAAACTTGAAGCTATCAATCTTGGGAATTTGAAACATGCAGAAGGCTTTGGAGATGTTTATTTGAAAAAGTTTATCGCTAAACCTCCCCACTGGATTAATTTATTTCGTCCTGTTAAATACAGAAGAGCAATTCATGACTCTTTTTGGAAGGTTGGATATCGGAGAAGATTGCCAAAATGGGGAATCAGCGCATTCAAAATTGTAAAAAGAGTAGTTAGGGGAACTTGGAGGAAAGTACATTGAATAAAATTGTTATTCTTTCCCCCGATTCAATAGAAGTAAAAATGGCAGGTCCCGCTATTCGATACTGGAATATCGCCAAGGAATTATCAAAGCATTTGGAAGTAACACTCTTCACCCCCAACAACTGCCTTCTTAAAGCTGACTTTCCAGTTATAGAGTTTTCAAGAAAGGTATTCATCGAACATGCTAAAAAAGCGGATGCCATAATCATACAAGGTACTAAACTGTGGGAAAGTCCATATATTAAAAAATTAGGAATTCCACTAATTATTGATTTATACGATCCTTTTATTTTCGAGAATTTTGAAATGTTCAGTGATTCAACTTTTTCTTTGAATATGCATCAATCCTCGCTTACTATCTTGTTGGATCAACTAAAACATGGTGATTTTTTCATTTGTGCTTCCGAGAAACAACGTGACTTCTGGTTGGGTATGTTATCTGCAATAAATCGTATTAACCCAAAAGAATATGAGATTGATAAGACGTTCTATCATCTAATTGATATTGTTCCCTTTGGACTATCGGAAGAAATACCAACAAAAACCGAACAGGTACTCAAAGGTGTTTATCCGGGAATTAATCGAGATGATAAAGTAATACTTTGGGGTGGGGGTCTTTGGGATTGGCTTGACCCCTTAACAGCTATTCGTGCAATAAGTAAAATCTGTGAACAACGTTCCGATGTTAAATTGTTCTTTATGGGTACTGTTCATCCTAATGCTAATTTAGCTGATATGACTATGGTGACAAAAGCAATGGACTTGAGCAACAGCCTGGGACTTACAGATAAATATGTGTTTTTTAATGAGTGGGTTGATTATAATAAACGTCATAATTATTTATTAGAAGCTGACATCGGTTTAAGCTTGCACTTCAATCATATAGAGACACGTTTTTCCTTTCGAACTCGGATTTTAGACTATATCTGGTGTGATCTTCCCGTAATTTCTACTGAAGGGGATATACTCTCTGAGTATGTAACCGTTAATAAGATAGGTCTTAACATTCCATGTGAAGACGCAGACACATTAGCAGAAACTATTAATAAAATGCTTTCTAATCTAAACGACTATGTGATAGGACCCAACTTAAAAAAACAATTTTACTGGCAGCAATGTGTTCAGCCGTTGGTCAAAGATCGATATTTAATATCAACTGGCAAGAATGAACAGTTATCTATACGAGGTTCGAGCAAATTTAGCTTCTACTTTGTCAAACTTCATTATTACTTCAGAAAAAAACAGTATTCTTTCCTAATTAGGAAAATATTTAATACGCTCAAGTCTAGGTTCAAATAATAATGTTTTAATAGAAAACGGTGAGAATCGAGCTCCAATTGCGTCTCGTTTCCTCACCGATTTATTTTTGTTTTCCTCAATTAATCAAATACTTCCCCCGCACCAACACCGTCAATCCATTCTTCTGCTTCGGATCCGCTTCTACGCCTCTTCCACCGCGTGGGAATAAAATCAGATGGTTATTCCCTACCGCCTTGCCAGGCGCAATATCCAGTCCGTCAGTCATATCGGACAGTCCGTTTGCGTCCGTGCTATAGGCAATAGCTTTACCGGCTCTTATGATGAGCTCTCCTCCGTCTTCGACGATAATCTTCTTACCGAAGGGTACGGTGACTACCTCGAGCTTAGCCGACGAACTAGCGCCTCCAGATCCCGTCCCTGCCCCAATTTTGTCTAGTTCTTGTTTTACCAACTCAGCTACTTTCTGGTCTACATAGCTCTTGGTTACGATAGGATCATCTGAATATCCTGGAGTGGACTGTTGACTGTCTGCATATGCGGACTGATACCAGCCTACGCCACCAATGGCAACTGCTGCGGTTATAGAGGCAACGATTATGGAGAGTTTGGCACGCTTTTGCATTTTTCATCATCCTCTTCTCTGTTTTTGCAACTCTATTAAGCTGACGGTGTTCTTCCTTGGTAAGCATGCGATTGCAACTTGTCTTCATGAAGCAGCCAGAAGCCTGCATGCATACTGAATTTTCGACGAAGTCGCATCGGCAGAGACCTGTAAGAGAGACCCAAGCGATAGCCGGCATACTTGGCAGCAGCCTCTGCGAACCAGCGTGGGATCCAACGCCAATGTCCCCCACGCCACAGACGACTTAGCTGCTGCTTAACGAGTTTGCGCCCCTCTCGTTCAGCTGTCGTATATTGGAATATCCAATCGTTCATTCTCATAGAGACGCCTATATCGAAGTTCCGGCGAAACTGTCCCATGAGCGTGTAATCATGGGAATGTATGACTCCAGCATCTGGATTGTAGACAATGGAGTAGCCACTTAGAATGCATTTCGCTGCGAGTATCATATCTTCATTAAGGATGATAGGCTCCGGGAATCCGCCCAACTTCATGAATGCATCCCGACGTATGGCTGAACATACATTCGTAAAAAAGAATAGCTTGATTCCATATCGCTTTAGGTCTCCAAATGACTTGCGAATCATCTCTTCCGGATAGTTAATCTCACGCGTCATCTGCTCCAGCACATTGGCGTTAGCTCTAGCGATCTGCCTCCCGCAAACAGCAGCCACCTGCGAGTCCCTCAGGGGCCCTGTCAAGGAAGCAAGGAAGTCTCGCCCCTCTGGCAGCGCATCCTGCGTCATAAAGGCCAGGACCTCCCCTGAGGCTTCCTGGGCTGCATAATTCCTCGTGCCGCCATGATCGAACTCTTCCTTGTTTATTACGAGTACTTTGGCGCCCGAATGTTTAGCGATCTCAACCGTTCGATCTGTAGAGGAGGAATCCACCACTATAATCTCATGAGGCGGGGTCGACTGACCTTTTAATCTCTTGAGCAACTCTGGCAGATAGGGTTCAGCTTGATAGGTTGGAAGGATGACCGATATATTCATATATAGCCCCCCCCTTACGATGATGTGAGTTGATCCACTTTCTGCTCCATGGTTGCATCTGCTTGGATTAATGCTTTGTATAGATCGAGATCATCTTTGCCTTCTTTGCGTAGTGAAGCTAAATAGTATGCAGCGACTTCTTGATCTTGGGCAGCTGTCAGATCGGTTTTGACGCCGGTCTGCAGAATCTCTGCAGCCTTCGTGTATTGCCTTTGTGCGAATTGCACTTTGCCTGCGGCCAACCTTGCCGTGTTAGACAGTTCAAATGCTTTTGATGGAATGACGGTGTCAGGCAAGTCTTTCATCACCTGATCCTGTTTTTTCATTCTTTCATAACAATCCATGATTTGTTTGGCTAGTTTATCCGACTCAGTCGAATGATTTGCTTGATTGGCAGCATTCCATTCAGAACTGAGGTCCATTAGCACTTGTTCGAAATAGCTTTGAGTGAACGGGCGCTGATTCACTGCTTCTTCCATAATCGCTAGAGCCTGCTCTTTATTGCCGAGAGCTTTCTGAGTGACATATTCGATCTCTGAAGCCGTTCGATAATGCGGCTCAGCTTTCTGCAATTGGCTCGCATAACTTACTGCTTTGTCCAAGTACTGTTTGTCTTGGGTCTGTTCATATGCTTTGTAATTCCATGTAGCGAGTTGAGCTAGCATGACTGGATGCTTCTTGTCAGTAGCATGAGCCTGCTTGAGATGACTCTCAATAACTTGGAACGACGCCTCCGACCTGCGCGTTTCTTGCGTGGCTTGATCGAATTGATTGAATACATAGAGCTTCATACTGGTAACGATAAGCATGACAACTCCAACGATCCCTAGCACAGCTCCCCCTATATAACGAATCTTATTCTGTTTTTGTTTGTCCCACTTTAAGCCAATCTCTTGAAGCTGCGTACCTGCCATGACGCCTAAACATAAGAACACGATGCCGCCATAGAAGGCATAACTCATATCAAAGTCAATTAAGGCATGTAGCAGAATAATCACTGGCGTAATGAAATAGAATACAAGCCGATTGCGGTTCTCTTCATCAGCTTTCCGATAAAAGCGCACAAAAGCAACGATGACCATCGCAAACATGGTCACATGGAGAGCAACGCCTACGGCGCCGACTTCGATAAGGTATTTTACGATAAAACTATGGGTCTGGTTGCTCGTGTAGGAATAGGATTGATAGCTCTCGTAGAGCGCATCCCACGTCCCGCCGCCGCCGCCGATGATCGGATACTCCTTCCAGATCTTCAGGGCATCCTTATACATCGTTAAACGCTCATATACGCTATGGGTATTAAAGTTGACATCCTCGACGCGGCTCCGTATGACTGGCGGCAAGAAGCGCGTCAGAAGGTCTGTCGCAATGGAGATTGCGCCTAATACAGAGATAACAACCAAGGCAAGTGGAAGGATCAATCCCTTCGAAGGCGCCGCCGTTTCTAACTTGGCCTGAAGCTTTGGCTCAACATATCGCTCGATCAGGAATGCAAGGCCGGCCATCACGATCGATACGCCGATGAGAATGCCCCATGAAGAAAGAGATCCAGAAGCGAAGATGGATACAGTTCTCGGTTGCTTCCCCTCTCCCAGCGCTTGCGTGATTTGCCCCATCACATCGATGCCGCGGTCAGCTAGCCTTGTGTAGATCAGCAAGGAGAGTCCCATTCCGACAATGGAGTATAAAATAATCTTAATCTGCTGCTTCAGCCGGAACATGAACAATGCTACGATCGCGATGACCGGTAGGATGAGCAACGCCCCTCGAGACAAAGTCAGTAGGAAAGAGACGAGTATCGGTACGATCATCAATCCGTGAACGATCTTCATAGCCATTCGACTCGTTTGGCTGATCTGAATAATCGCGTTCACCCACATTACCAACAATAATACAGCAAACGCGTTGGCGTATTGGAAGATCGACGTAGTCCGTACGCCATCTTGAGCGGATAACGAATCGAGGAGATAGACATTTCCGAATAAATTCAAGAAGCCATAAAGTACGATGAGATAACCAAAAATCATAAATACAACAGGCAAGAATTGAATGATCCGCTTGTAATCAATCAAATAAGCGCCTGCTGCAAATAGAATGAATAACATAAGGCTAATAAGAACACCATAACCCGACAAATAGCGGGATACGCCCTGAATGGAGCTAACCAGATAGATAAATGGCAATAGAATTGCACCAGCTACATAGACAGTTCTATGCTGAAGTACAAACCTCTTGTTCAAGAAATGAATGGCTACCCAAACTGCGACAAAGAACATAAGTAACAATGTCAGCAGCACGGGTCTTTCAAACTGCATCTGGCTGAGCTGGAATATCCCATTTCCCTCGAACGTTCCGTTGTTAAACAATGCAATCAGTAGAAATACGCCGATCCATGCCCAAGCAAACCACTCCATGAACGATACTGCTTCATTCCTCTTTTTCAACTGTGACACTCCTCATCAATAAGCCCCGGTACCTTTCAGGACAACCGGAATGGTCTTGAACAGAATCTTCATCTCTAAGCCAAAGCTCCATCTCTCGATATAATAAATATCGAGATCTACCCATTGTTCAAAGTCCAGATCACTGCGGCCGCTAACTTGCCAGAGCCCCGTCATTCCGGGCAGTACATCCATCCTTCGCCAATGATGATTCGTATATTGCGCCACTTCGTTTGGTAGCGGAGGTCGGGGGCCTATCAGGCTCATATCACCTTTAAGCACGTTAATCAGCTGCGGCAGCTCATCTATGGAATATCTTCGGAGAATCCGGCCGATCTTGGTCACTCGGGGATCACTCTTTATTTTAAATACAGGGCCATCCGCTTCATTCGTGGTGTCCAAGTGCTGACGAATGAGATGCGCATCGGTTACCATAGATCTGAATTTGTACATGTAGAACGGAAGGCCATTCTTGCCAATCCGTACTTGCTTGAAGAATATCGGCCCTCGTGAATCGATGCGTATAAGTATGGCTATGAAAGCAAACAAAGGAGAGAAAAATAACAATGTAAGAAACGCAAGGGTACGATCCATCGTACGCTTAAGCAGCAAGTTGAGTCCGCGTAATGGCGTTTTAACGACTTGGATATAGGGGAAAGCCGTATCTTGATGATACTCGAAGACAGTGCCAACGCGATCATACATCTCAGGTATGATTCGGATGTCTACATGATATTTGTAGATGGCATGCAGCATTTCTTGCATCTTTTCTCTTGCCGATGGGATGGTGATGTACAGAATCTCTATTTTCTCTCTCTCAATGATTCTCTCGAGATCCGCTACGCGCCCCAGTACCTCCCCTTTCTCCACATCGTCATCCAGAAATCCTGTAACTTCATATCCATTATGCGTGTGTTCGCGTTCAAAGTGTTCTCTTAATTGAATCCCTACTCTGCCGGCACCCACAATGAGCACCCTACGGACAATGACGCCTTTTTCTTTGAGCCTGGCAATGCTCCACTTCCGTATATATCGGTAAAATGCAGCTTCTATCATAAACGTCGTCACATAAGCTACCAGTAAGATACGCGACAATAGAAAAGTGTTCTTCAACAAATACGAGATACCAATTGCAATTAAAAAGCTTAATGCTACAGCCCGGAGGATGTGGACAAACTCTTCGGACAACGCTTGTTCCTTGTCTATTTTATAGAACTGCTTCTGATACGTAATGATGAAATAGATCGTTAGAAAGAGAACGATAAATAGTAGATAGTTGGCTAAGATGGGAGAACTGTTAATGCCGCCTGATGCATACTCAGGCCATACTTTCAGTAAAAACATCGCAATAAAAGTAGCTACGTAGGTTGCTACTTCGGCGAATAGGATCATGATATTAAGGGCGAATCTTCTCTTCTGCGAATATTGACGTTGGATCGCTACTTGTTCCGTGTAATTCTGCGTTCGCCCGCTAGTAGTCGTGTCCAAATAATCTAAATTAGTCATTATAAATCCTCACAACAGATTTCGACTCGATTATTCCAATTATAACACAATTCTGTTGAGGACTGACGACAAATCGCCACTTCGACATCATGCCGAAGTGGCGATTTGTGTCCTTGCTAGATTTAGCTATTCACGGCATTGGGATCGGCCCAGTTCGTGAAAGGATTCCATGTGATGCTCTTTGATGCCAACAGCTTCGTCTTGCCATCGATCGTCTCGTAGATGGACAACATATAATTCGTTCCTACCATCGTAGAGCCCAGATCCTTGGTGATCAGATCTGTGTTGAAGCCTTGCTTCCAGGAACGAGTGGCTTGCGGATTCTCGATCTCGACATCTTCAGAAATAATCGCCTTACCGGTACCGATATCTTCTATCTTCATTGTTATTTTGCGAGGAGAGAAGACGTCCACGGTATTATCGCGTGCAATATCAACATTAATTCCGAACTTGACTTCGTTGACGTCCAGATGGGTTACCAAGGAGCTGAAATTCAACGTGTAAGGACCGACCTTCAAATTCTGGAACTGGTTGCTCGCCGAGACCTCTCCAGGAACCTGGAACGCAACAGCATTCACATAGCCCAGAAGACCTTCTTCTGTTGTTGCGTAACCCTTTTCGTTAACTCCTTCACCAATGATGAGTTGCATGTCCTTCGTATTCGTATTTTTTGGCAAATCTGCATAGAGGACGATCTGTTCCTTGTGACCAGGAGTGACATTACCTTTTCCTTTGAGGAGTTTTGCAGGACGGAAGACGCCGTCACTCGTCTTAAAGTAGCCCGTCCAGGCATTCAGCTCCGCATTACGCTGCTGTGCATTTGTTACATTTACATAGGCGGCAACATAGTCCGAGCTTGCACCGGTATACGTACGAATCGAATCAATCGAGACAGCAACTTCTCTACCATTATCTTTCGATTCATATGCACTTCCGACGGGGATAGTCGGGAGCTTGAATGCCGTTCCTTTCTGATTGAAGGACAAGAGCTGTACTTCTTCCGTCTCATCCTTTTGGTTTAGTGTAATGTTAATATCATTTAACGCATAGTTGTATGGAATCGTTCCGTACAGATATACAATTGTCTGCGCGCCGGGTGCCAGTCCTACATCAGCCGTATTCTGCACTTCCTTAGCATCTACGTTCACATTATTGTCCAATATGAACTTGCCCAAGTAAGCCGGAAGAGGGAGGTAGGAATTCCCTTTATTTCGAATCACAACTTGTGCAACTACATTATCGGATGAGAGCCAAGGCAGTCTTTGGAGATTTGTTAATTCGGCGTCATAGGTCCCAAAATCATTAGAATATGAAGCTTTGGTGTTTGTCGTTGTATTTTCCACGACTTGTTTGTTCGGGATGACATAGGAGCCGACTGGGATATTAATCTTGTCTCCGTCTTTGCTTGCTACATTCTGAGTGACGACAAGCCTAAATGCAGTTGTATTAGATAATGCAGGCAGATCTGCTGATAAGGCAACTTCTTTTAGCACCCCTGGCTCCAACATGAAGTTGTCCAGCTTTGTGGTAGGGGTGAGTTTATACATATTTCCTTCCGAGGACTGTATGTAATAATCATAGGTTGGAAGTGGAATCGTTACTTTAGATGCGTTTCTTAAAAGAAACTTTACTTTAGCCTTGTACCCAGTCAATGTCTTATTCAGACTTAATGAATCTGGTCTCGTATTGACGAATGAATTGTTAATGGGAATCGCTTTGAATCCGCCGCTCTTAACTGTTCCCGTAAATCCTTGAGGGAAAGTGAATTTGGCCAATGACCTCTCATAACCTGCAGTACTGAAATCAAACTTGATAATTTGTAAGTTGAGGTTGCTAAGTGTTTCTTTGCTTCCTACCTGAGCATAGAAAGTATAGGTCTGAGAAGACTTCGACGCAATCTTTGATTTCTTCTTGTCTGCGTCAAGAAGCGTCAAAGTGTATTGCGAACCTGAATTGGAACGTAGTCTAGCCCAGTAATCAATGAATTGCACATCTCTTGCACCATCGTTATTGAAGCTGATCGTAAAGCTTGCAACGTTGCCATTTTCATTGGGAATCAAGTTGCTATCAACCAATTTAACCGACAATTGATTTCCAATGCTGATGTTCTTGTACGGTGATGCTACCGCTGTACTACTGGCTGCTTGAGCATGTTGAATCGGCAAGTTTAGTACTGGCAAGGCTGCGCTTGACATAAATACAATTCCTGCTGTGAGCAGGAGCGAATTCTTCAACTTTCGCTTCATGATTGGTGTCACTCCCATTCCCATATTCGCCTAACTACTATACGTAAATGAGAGCCAAAAAGTTTTGGTTTATAGAAAATAAAAAGACTCCGGTGGACATAGTCCACCGGAGTCTTTCACTAGAGAAGATTACTTCAGCTTGAGGACGATTGCTTTAGCAACCGGCTTGTCAGCAACAGAGTAGTCTTTGCTGAACGATGCTACGATGACATCGTAGTCGGCAGCGTTTTTGTAGAAGTAATCATCAAGATCATACAGGTTACCAACAGTTACAGTATTGTCTTTAGCTTGAAGGTAAACAACGGTGTCTGTTGCGTTGATGATGTAGTTGGAAGCATCGCCATCAACCGTCAGGCTGTTCGTGCCTTGGCTTACAGCAGTGATCTTGTCACTCCAAATGCTGTGGAGATGAGTAGCAGTTTTTGCACCTGGGAATTCAATACCGTCGAATGCATCTTTGCCACCAAACAGCGCTACGAGTTCATGATCAGCCGTTTTGTGTGCCTTAGCAGCGTCATATACCGCTTGAGTTACCTTGAAGCCTGTAGCCTTACCGTTTACGTTCAATTCGACGGTGTATACCGTACCGGAAGTCGATACAGAGGTATACGCGTCATTGTACGTACCGAATGCAGCTTTCAGATCGTCGCCCGTAGACGACTTCGTTACGAAGACGTATTGCGCATATGCACCAGATGCATATACAGCAACTTCTGCACCGTTAGCCAGCTTCGTCAGGTCAGACTTGCTAACCTTACGATCAGACTTGGTAGCTTCAGAAGCTTTTGTAGCGTCATACACCAGCGTGTTGGCATTGATGTAGTACGTAGAGCCGCCTTTTTTGAAGGAGGAATCCGATTTGTCGGATACTGTGCCAGCCGAAGACAGTGCGACTGCTGTCTTAATACCCGTTACGTTGCCGGAGTTATCCGTTTTCCATTCAATAACAGCTTTCTTCTCATCGAGATCAGCTGCATCTTGATCTGCATACGTTTTATCATCCAGGTTCAGAGACAGAACTTTGTCATCCTTCAAGGAGTAGTACGTTACAACATCCTTGAAAGTGTTCGTCAAAATGCCATTTTCAACGATTTGTGCATGGTCCTTGATCGACAGGATGACAGCAACGTTACCTGCGGAGCCTGGTACAACCAGTTCAGCAGCAGCTACATTCTTATCTGCGTTCAAGAACAGCTTGTAAGTAGCTTCTGGAAGCAGACCCAGCGAGTTAACTTCCTTGTACTCTACACCGTTAACCGTGTAGTACTTAGCTTCAGTCGTGGTACGAACTGCGTCGATCTTACCTTCAACAACGTTACGCGTAGCATTGATGACCGTAGCTACTTTGTCAGTGTTGAATGCAACGTTCAAGATGTCGTTCTTCGCCAGATCAGCGAAGGTCTTCGTCTCGCCGTTGATCGTGATAACCGTAGCGTCCGTTACATCAACTGCGCCTCTGCCCGTGATTACACGCGCTTTAGCAGTAGAAGTAGCTGCAACAGTGGACTCGAGCTTCACGTTTTGGTAGCCGAACGTGTTCGCAACGACGGACAGAACAACTTGCTTGGAAGTCTTGTCGCCGTAGTCGTTAGTAACAACAATGTTCGTCAGGTAAACAGTTACGTCGGCATCCTTAGCAATCGAGTAGACAGTATTCGTGTTGGAGAAGAGTTGCGTAGAAGCAGTCAGGTTGAACTTGAGAACGTCAGATCCAACTTTAACTTCCAGGCCGTTATCGATAGCATACGTGGTTTTAGTAACGCTAGCGTTCAACTTACCCGTAACTACGTTGTCAGCGCTGATCAGATCGCTAACTGCCAGAACCTTAGCATCGTTCGTCTTCAGAACGAGTACGCGGTGGCCAAGCAGGTCAGCCAGTTTAGCGCCGCCCGTTACGATGAAGTTGGAAGCCGTAACTTGGCGAGTGCCGTTCAGTTCGATCTTGCCTTGAGCATCGAGGGAGTTAGCCGTTACAACAGCCCATTCAGTCGTGCCCAGTTTGGAGATCAGGAATACATTGTTGTTGTTAGGATCCTTTACGTTAACGAAGTTTGCCTTCTCAGGATCCCATGCAACCATTTGCTTCAGCAAGCCGTTGTTCACGATTTGCGAAACGACGCCGCGGGAAGCCAGCGTACCTTGAGCGATGTCCACTTTGCTGAACAGGCCGATGTCGTCAGCTTTGACGACAACGTTGTACGGCCAGTTGCCGGACAGGTGCGCATCTTGGTAGCCGATAGCACGCAGGATGATTGCCGTTACTTCTTCGAACTTGATGTTGTCGTTAGGACGGAACTTTGTAACTTTACCGTTCTTGTCCTTGTCGCCAAGGATGTAGCCCTTGGTTTCGGCAACGTTGATGTAGCCCGTGTACCATTCATTGACTTTAACGTCAGTGAATTTGGACTTTACGTTCTTCAGTGCTTCAGCAGTCTTGCCGAAGCCAGTAACTTCAACGACGATCTTGGCCAGTTCAGCGCGGGTGATCTTGTTCTCCGGCTTGAACGTGCCGTCGGTGTAACCGTTGATTACGCCGAGAGCTACAAGCTCTTCGATTGCAGTTTGGTTCTTGTTGCCGGCAACGTCAGTAGGCGTTGCAGCGAAAGCGGAGACCGCGTAGGACATTACTACGGCGATCGCCAGCACGAGGCTGACTAATCTTTTCTTCATAACCTTTTGTTCTCCTCCTCGAAAAGGCTTCTCTGAGTTTACTTGTCTGGAAAAATGGTAGCTCGGTTCTCTCATAGCCATTTCACCCCCTCTCCGGAGTTGAGCATTGTTTATTGTTGATGTCTGCAAGCATGGCCTATGTAAGTAGAAACATGTCGCAGAAACTCGTAAACTAGGTAATGAAACAGAAAATGGGCAGGGTAAATTATGCCACTTTCCTCATTATACATGCGTGTCTCCCTAGCGTAAAGAAGATTTTCTAGACGAAACCGCTAGGTTCTAGGGCCGAAGTCCTTGTCGATAACAGACACATGTAATTAAACGTTGGGATCTTCAAAAAGTTGCGGTAATCCGAAAAAACATTCAAGATTTTATAAACGAATTCCCGTTTTTTAAAACAAACTGCTTATGTAAGCCTTTGAGCTTCTATAGTATAACTTCAGGACGAGTCTCCGTCATTGCTAAAGATTTTCCTGCGTATAGAAGTTCATCCAGCGATTTGCTGATCTAAGTAATATCGGCTTGAAACTCATCGAAATAAGAATACACATATCATACCCTATGATCCAAATCGCGAATATAGAGCCCGCCGCCAGAGACGATGCCTCCAGCGACGGGCTTCATGTTTTAACAACGAGGTTATATTAGTTTAGCTCAGGTTAGCCGGGAAGATCTTCGTGCTCTTCTTCAGCAGCTCAACCGCGATCTTGCCGGCTTCCGCCCGGGTCAGCTTGCTGTCCGGATTGAAGTTATACGAGGCCTTCTTCTGCCCCGGCAGCGTCACTGGAGCGCCCTGCATGATCTTCGCCTTCGACACGGCGCTGACGGCCGGACGCGCGTAGTACGAGATCTTGCCCGAGTCGAGGAACGACTTGGCCAGCGCGGCCTCAAGCTTCGAATCATTGGTCGCCAGCTTGATCTTCAGCGCCCGCGCGATCATGACCGCCGCGTCTTGGCGCGTCAGCTTGGCGCTTGGACCGAAGTAGCCTTCGCTCAAGCCCTGCACGATCCCCGCTCTCGCCGCCGTCTCAATGTGGGCGTAATCGTATGTCGTCGTGCTAAGCTCAGGTACCACGTCGACAAAGGTCTTATTCCCGTCGTAGCGAAGCGGCAGGTTCAACCCTTTGACCAGCAGCGTCGCGAATTCGCCACGCGTCGTCTGATCGTCCGCGCCGAACTGATCGTACTGCAGGTTGTTCATGATGCCCTTCGCGTACAACGCGTTCATGATGTTGCGTCCCCACGGGTGATTCGTAATGTCCGAGAACCCTTGACGCAGCTTCATGACTTTGTAATAGCCGAACTCATCGAACGGAACGGAGATCGTGTGCTTCTTAACGTCGACTTCGCCGCCGATGTTCTCCCATCTGCCGTTGTCACTGTAACGGAAGACCGTGATCATGGAGCCGATCTCGTCCACGACGTTGGAGTCGAAGGTCAACGTCAGCGTGCCTCTGTTCGAAGGCACGACTTTGCGTTCAATCGGGTACTGCGTGAAATTCTCTTCATATACATTGGAGTAAGGCGGCACGCCGTTTGTGGACGGCTGATAGCCGGTTTCTCCCTTGTTATACAGCTCGCCGCGTCCGCCGCTGATCCAGAACACTTGGGAGATCCGCGTAAAGTTGTCCGTATTTGCCGTGCTGCCGAACAAACTCTCCAGACGCGTCGGAATGCCGATTAGCGCATGTCCATAATCGTCTTTCTTCTGCACGATGCCGTTGTTCGGATCAGCTACACCGAACAGCAGTTGGGTATCCTTGTAGAACTTTACGACACTGTTCGTATTCTGTACAGCCGATTTCAGCAGCGTCCCCTTCGGGAAAGACAGTTCAAGCGATTTGTTGAAGATGGAGTGCTTCGTCTTGATCGGTTCCATAAATTGCGAATCGATCTGGACGGAACTGGAATAATACACGTTAACCGTATCGTTCACCGTAGCGCCTGGGCGTACGATTTGAATCTTGATAGCGGTCGACTTATCCGGCTTCAACCCAATGAAGTCATAAACGAATCGATCAGGTAAATCCGAGCGCTTCGTAGCGGGAACCTTGTTGATCAGGATCGACGTAGCGCCTTCCGCTTCGATATCAAAGTGAACGAAGTTCTTGTTCACGATGATCTGGTCGCCAACGGTCGGTACTGGAGCTAGGATCAGATAGGAGTTCGCCTCGCGGACGATCTCCAAACGCTGTTTCGTCCGGGCACCCGTGCTGTTAATCAACTCCAAGTTGTAAACCTGCGTGCCCGTCGCGGCAAAGTCGATATCGCGGATCCGCAGCATAAAGTCGTTCTGGTTACCAGCAAAGTCGTATCGAATACCGCTTGATACTTGGTCGATCTTATATTCCTCTATAGCCGGAATGGCCAACGTGAAGATCGGCGTCGTACCGTTATAGATATTCAACGTCTGCGCGCCATTGCCTCGCATGGTGATATCAAGCTTCTTCTCCTTCGTGACATACTGCCCGTTGTCCTTCGGAACAAAGCCTGTCAGATCAAAGATGTTGCTGATCTGAGCTTCTGAATACGAACTTAGCAGGGGGAAGCTGAATGCCTGACGGACGGAGCCCGACGTCGGGATATGCGCCGGTTGGAACTTCAGGATATTCGATACGTTATCATCGATGATATAAATCTGCATTTCCTTGCGGATCTCACGGGTCGTACCGCTGCCGTCATCATAGGTGCCGACGAACACGATTTGGTTCGCCCCATAGACAAGCGGTCCGGCTGCACTAATAGGGAGATCCAGTTCAAAGTCGTGCTTCGTATTCGACGGTGCCGTCAGGTTCGCGAAGAAGTTCGCCGTCGGTGTCAGGCCGTTGACAAAATACTGGGCCGATTTGATCGACTCGAATCCGACATACTGACCCGTAATCTTGAGAGTAGGCGCTGATGTCGTACGGGAGTTGTAATGATAAACGCCGCCATCCGTCAAATTCGATACATAAATGTAATTCTTGGACACGTAAGAGATGTTGGCATTGAAGGTAGCCACGGTAGTGCCGCTATATTGGAACTTCACGGACTGCTGCCCGCTCTTGAATCCGGATACGAGATACACGCGCTGATTCGCATTAAGACCCGTAACCCCGGTGGGCACCGTCAAATTAAGAGCCGAACCGAGCGGCAAGTACGATCCCGAGAACGTGACCGTCCCAGGATCCTTGTCCGTTTCCACGAGAATGTAGAAGTCCGCCTTCTCTACTTGTGCTCCATTCAGATCGACCTTGGAAGCGGTGGTCACGTCGCCTGGCGTGAAGCCTGGCAAGTAATACATCTTGTTAATATTGACAGCACCGGCCAAATACTTGAACTTGCCCTGGAATGCCGCGCCGAACGCACCGTAAGTAATGTCAAGCGTAACGTTCTGATCGCCGCTCGTAAAGTTGATGGAAGGCGTCTTAAACGATTGAAGAAGATAAGCCGGCGTCACGCCGTCCGATCCGTATACGACCTCTTCTACCGTATCGGCAGGAACGGGCGTTGCTGCTCCCGAATTCAGCTTATAAGTCGCTTCATTTTTAAAGGTATGACCGGAAATATAAGGGACGAGAACTTGCACTTCAAGCGTGCCCGAAGCTACGCTATCCGTTAGAGTCGGCGTAGAATTGAGCAACGAATATTTCGTTCCGTTATTGTTCAGATCCACGATCGTAAACGGTTTGTTCTCGTCGTAATAGTAAATAGAACGATTGACTACGATCGAGTCCGAAGCGTTCTTGATCGTGACTTTCAAAGCGTTCAAGCCAGCGTTCAGACGCAGCGACGGACTGAAGAACGTGCCATCCTCCAGCAGCGAGGTCGTCACTTCCGTGCCGCCGTTGACGCTGATCGTCACTTTGGTGGCATTTTGAACTTTACCATCCAAGCTGATCGCCTGATTTTTGACGACGACTTTGGTGCCTTCGTTCAACAGCGTAACTTCATTCCCGGATGTGACTTTCAAGTTTTCCACGAACGGAACCTTGTCATAGAGCACATAGAACGTATCGGAGCGCTCCATGTTGCCTTGCATCCCAGTGAAGGTGATCCGGTTGAAGCCTGAGAACAGCGACAGATTGCTTGCCGTGAAGCGGTTGGACGCATTCGTGTCGGCATCTACCGCGCTCGTCGTATAGCTGGTTGCATCCGGCTCCCATTTTTTCCGAGTATCGCTGTAGTTTAGCTTTTCAACCTTAACGGACATCGTATCTTTTGCGACATAGGAGAACGTACCCTTAATCGTAAGCTGTCCGTTTGTCGTCAAATAAACGTTGCTTCTGGAAATAATGGATCCCAAAGGGTTGTCATCCAATGACTTCGTTGCCGTCTGGCGAATTTCGTTGAGATCCGGAATAAAGTAACTGGCCGCAGACGGTGTTGTTGCTGCATTAGCCTGACGCAAGGTCCCAAGCGGAACCAGGGTACCCACGAGTACGGCGACCATCAGCCAAACGAGCGTGCGCTTGATGCGTTGCATGCAATCAATCTCTCCTTTGTTCGTTGCCCTCGGTAACGAAGCGATATACTTCTATGTATCGGCATCCGCGTCCCGGCAGTTTAGGCTAAACGCACAAAAAGAAAAACCCGGGCGCATGGTCCCGGGTCGATCATCAAGAGAAATAAGTGCATGAATTATTTAGAGCGCGAATCGGTCTGCGTCTTCATCCGCATCCGGAACAGCAAGTCGAGCACCGGACGCCGCGACTTGTCCACGATGCCGATCAGCTCGGCACCGATCTGGAGCAGGAACACCATGACGGCGATGACGATAAACGTGATCCAGTTGCCGTAGCCGGACTTCGAGATGACCGACTGCACGACTGCGCAGGCGCCGAAGAAGCCGGCGATGCCGTAGATGATCAGGACGGTCTTGCGGTGGCTGAAGCCGAGCTGCTGCAAACAGTGATGCAGATGGCCTTTGTCCGGCTCGAAGATCGGCTTCTTCTGAACCCAGCGGCGGATGATCGCGAAGAACGTATCCGAGAGCGGCACGCCGATGATGAGCAGCGGCGTCACGAACGAGACGACCGTGATCTGCTTGAAGCCGAGCATCGAGAGCATCGCCAGCGCGAAGCCGAGGAACAGCGATCCGGAGTCACCCATGAAGATCTTCGCCGGATGGAAGTTGAAGAACAGGAAGCCGATGATCGCGCCGAGCAGGATGGCGGAGAGCATAACGACGGTGCCCTGGCCCATCAGCGCGGCCATCACGAGGATGGAAGTGATCGCGATGCCGGAGACGCCGGCCGCGAGGCCGTCCAGTCCGTCGATCAAGTTAATGGCGTTGGTCACGCCGACGATCCAGAATATCGTGAGCGGAATCCCGATCCAATCGCCGAGCGCTTGCATCGAGGAACCGAACGGAATGTTCACCAAGTCGATCTGTACGTCGAATCCGAATACGACCACGCACGCGGCGCCGATCTGAACCAGCAGCTTCAGCTTGGCGGACAGCTGGAACTTGTCGTCCAGCGCGCCTAGCAGCACGATCAGCGTACCGCCGGTCAAGAGACCGCCGATGAGCCGTTCGTCGTGCGAGCTGAGCCACCCGTCGGGCAGCCATGGCATGAGGAAAAGGATGCAAGCCGTGAACGCGGCATAAATGGCCAGTCCTCCGAGCCGGGGCATCATTCGCGTGTGCACTTTGCGGTGGTTCGGCACGTCGATCGCGCCGATCCGATGCGCGAACTTCTTCACGAACGGCGTCAGCACGAGCGCAAGGGCAAGCGATACTGCAAATCCGGTAATCCCGATTGTAACCATCCAGCCTGTCGGCATCTACAACTCTCCTTTGCGTAAGTACCGGAATGAATTATACGCTCCGGCACTGGATTCAACAAGGCATTTTTCCAGCCGATTTTCGGCAAAAAACCGCGATTTCACTCGTTTTCAACGGTTTTTCATAAGCGTTTATCTCGTTTTCAGAACGTTATCTCCGTCTTTGACCACTTTAAGCGCGTATCTCGGCAATACCAGCATTCTCCGGAATCGCCATGGCTCCCGGACCAGCCGGTAGAACCATTCCAGCCGCAGCTTGCGGAATAGCGCAGGCGCGCGCTTCACCTTGCCGGCGATGACGTCGAAGCTGCCGCCGACGCCCATCATGACCGGGACGCCGAGGTCCGCGCCGTGCTTCGCCAGCCAAGGCTCTTGCCTGCCCATGGAGCGGGCCACGAACAGCAGATCCGGCTGCGCCTCGCGGATCGCCGCTACCACGCCTGCATCGTCTTCGTCGGTAAAGTACCCGTTGCGCACGCCGACGAATCGAATGCCCGGATACGCCTCCGCCAGCTTGGCATGCGCCGCATCCACGATCTCCTGCGACGCGCCGAGCAGATAGACGCCCCAACCGCGGCGATCGCCAACGCGGAGCAGCTCGTGCAGCAGATCGAATCCGGCGACGCGCTCCGCCACCGGCTGCTTCACCCGCTGGGCGGTCCATACGACGCCCGTGCCGTCGGGCACGACCAGATCGGCGGAGACGAGCGCCCGATAGAAGCCGGGGTCCTGCAGTCCGATCATGATCATCTCGGGGTTGCCGGTGATGACGCGATGCGGCTTGCGCTCCTCGATCGCGCGGGTCAGATAAGCTACCGTTCCCTGCATATCCATCTTGGAGAACGGGATGCCGTAGATCGGAACGGTCGGATATTCGCGAGCGATTGCGGAATCAGTCATTGGAGTCACCTTTACGTTGCATGCAGTATGCAATGATGCGTTCCGCGGGCCGCATGGCTTCGTCCTTCAGCTTGCGAATGGCGCCATAGGTGTCGATTCGCCATTGCCCGGGATCTTCAAGTAATTGGACGGCGCGGTCGGCAAAAAGTTGCAAGTTCAGCGCGTCCGTCGTGCCGATGGCCCGGTCGCCCAACCGCTGCAGGAACTGGTCGATCTTGGGATCGTACGACAACCCCATCAGCGGCACCTCGCGGTTGGCGGCGTAGATCAGCGAATGCAGCCGCATCCCGATCAGCAGATCGCAGCCGTCGACCTCGCGCAGCATGTCCTGCGGCGCCTCGTGCGCCGGCGCCAGCTCCGCCTCGGCCGCCTCGCGGCCGAGCCGTTCCATCACGTACCGCGAGGCATCCTCGTCGGCCCCGTGATGGAACGGCAGCATCCGCAGCCGCACGCCGCTCCGCCGCTGCGTCAGCGCATTCAGCGCGGCGGCCACGCGGTCCAGGTCCGCGCGGTCCTCGCGCCAGTAGCGCACGGACACGCCGACGACCGCCGGCGCGGATCCGCGCGCCGCGGCTTCGCCCGCGGACGCCGCATCAGGCACCGGCTCGCGGGCCTCGCCCTTCGCTGCCCCGCCTGCGCCCGGCAGCGGCAACCCCATGACCGGGTCCGCGACGACGTCGACCCGGTCCCGATCGACGCCGAATCGGGCGAGCAGCTCGGCCGATTCGGCGTCCCGCACGGACACGTACTTCGCCTTGCGGAACGCGCGGGCGACGAACGGGTGGAACAACGCGCGGTTCACGGGGCCGATCCCTTGCGCGTACACGAAGGTCGGCTTGCCCGCCCAGCGGGCCATCTCGAGGATCCCCAGATAGTAGGGGATCGAGCCGACTCCGGTCGCGTCCTGCAGCAGGCTTCCCCCGCCGCTGATTAGACCGTCGCTCGCGCGAAGCGCCTTCCGCACTTCGCCCAGCTTCATGCGGGGCACCGCTTGGACGCCGTATTGCCGCTGCGTCCAAGCCGGATCGCCGGAGAGCACGACCGGCTCGACCGTCAGCCCTTCCCGCTGCGCCGCTTGCTCCAGCGCCGTCAGAATGCTGAGCAGCACGGCCTCGTCACCGCTATTGCGGAAGCCGTAATAGCCCGACAACACGAGCCGCAGCTTGCGGCCTGCGATATTTTTCCCCTTCATTATGCCACGCACCGCCCAGTCTTACCTTAAATCAACCTTAATTCCGGCTGAGATAAAGGAATTCTAATCTTTCGGCTAGACGCGAGCCTTCGCGCCGCCGCGGGATTTGTACCAAATCGACGCCAGAACTTGCCAGACTGCGATCGCGATCAAGCCGAACACGAAGCCGATAGCCAGACCAAGCGCATCGCGCGTAGCCGACAGGATCGAAGGCGTATGGATGTGCGCGAACGTATCGACCATCGACAGCTGTCCGATGGTCGCCGCGGCGATCAACAGCAGCGGCCACTTCGGATAGCGCAGCGCCAGGAACAGGCCGAGCAGCATCAGCGGATGCCCCAGCACGAACTCCTTGAAGCGCGGACGGACATGGAACGTCGTCTCCAGAATCGAACGAAGCTGAAGCTCGATGCCTGTAGCTTGTCCGGCGTTGCCGGTACGGGACAGGTAGTACATGCCGGCTGCGCCCAGCACCACGGCCGCGACGACCCACAAGACCGTGATCGGCAGGTTCAGGATGCGCCGCGCATTGCCCCAGACGGTCGCGCCCGGGCCGTACAAGAACAGGTAGACCGCGACGAGCGCGATCGGCGCCAGATGCAGCAGGCTCACCCCGCGGAATTGCTGCAGCACCAACATATACGTAATATCGTTCAGCAGGGCGATGACGAACGGCACCGCCGCCACCGACAGCACAGCTGTTCTTACATATAATATAGTCGCGCTCCCGAGCCGGGCGCCGGCCGAGCGGCGGAAGCTCTCCGGCTGATTTCTCCGCGCCCGCAGCAAGCGGATCAGCGTGACCACGGACGCGGTCGGGGCGGCGATGGCGACGAAGAGCGCCAGCGCTTGCGTCAGCGTGGACGAATTCAGCACCCAGACGCCCGCGCCTCCGATGAAGCCCAAGATCGTAATCGGCGTGAGGATCGACGGCAGGAACAGTCCGACCGTCAGCGCGATGAGCGACACGGCTCCGGCGATCGTCAAGGCGCGCAGCGCCTTCTCGGCCGGCGCGTGATGAATGTCGAACGGGTGCGCTTCGCCGATGACGAAGCCGAAGTCTTTCATGCGCGCGATGGCGCCATCCTCGTTGTTGTCCTCGTCCCCCGCCAGCGACTTGACGATCGTATCGAAGGGATGCGTCACTTGCAGCCGAATCGGGTCTTTGACCTGAATCGCGTTCAGATAGATCATGCGGATATTCCGGTCCTTGACGGCCAGCACGAACCGATCCGTCAGCACGGGCACCTTCGCTTGCGACATTTCGATGTCGGAGACCGAATGGAGGCGAACGACGTTATAGCCGATCTCCTTGGCGAGCGTTCCCAACCCCTTTTGAGGCACTTTGAGGTTTTCGATCGCCGCGATGCCGATCCCGTACTCCTTCAACTGCTTGGCGAAGTCGTCCAGACTCTTCTCTTCGTCCTGATCGTTGAATCCGGGCACCGCTTCTCCGTCGAAGATGATGCGCGTGGCGCCGTACGTCTTGAACGATTCCAGCCAAGCTTTCATGCGGGTCGAATCGTATGGCAGGATCCGGTCGGACAGGCGCGGCACGACGAGGAAGCCAGCGTCGCGGATGGCCTTCATGGCCAGCGGATTCGGCTGCATCGGGCGGATGTACGCGTCGTCCGGCGACATGTCGATCCGCAGACCCGCGCGGCCTTGGGCCGACCAACTCGTCACTGGCACTTCTAGCTGCTTGAACGCCGCTTCGATGATCGGACGGAGCGTGGGCTCGTCCGCGGCGTTGTTGAACAGTACGTAAGTACGGTTATCGCCCGGCTCGCTCAGCTTGCCGTCCAGCAGGGCGGCTTGACCGGCGTTGTAGACGGTGACCTCCCCTGCCCAGGACAGTTCCTCGAGACTGCTCTCGAATACGGCCATCGCGTTGACGCCCGCTTCCTTCAAGTTGTTCATCTGCGTCTGCACGAACGCTGCCGGATTCGGTTGCGAAGTGGATACTTGCAGGATAGCCTTGTAATTCATGACGATCTCCACTTTGTCCGCGGAGTTCTCCGTCTGCACGCGCGCATACATGACCGGCAGCGAACCGATCACGCCTACGAGCACGACCCACCATAGCCACTTCGCCAATCTCCGGTTCCACTGTTCAAGCCATTGGGGCACAACCGTCACTCCTTCTCATTCCCATCAATGCATATGCAGGCAATTATTTCTAGTATGAAAACGTAGACGCGGAATCATCCGTAAAAGTTCGAAAAATCGCGTGCCGGATCGGCAGAAAACTTCATTTCCCGCGCAATACTGTGACAACATGTGACAAGCGTTAGACGCGTGAAAGCCGGATGCGGCTCGCTCGCCGCTTCCGCCTTCGCTTCCGAACGCCGTCTCGCCGGTATTGCATCTATGGCTTTACGCCGACCGGCTGACTCGCTTTATATGGATGCCGGCACGCCAATGCACCATGACAATCACGGCGCTGTTCCTGTTCGGCCTCGCCGCGATCAGCCTCTCGCTCCCCATCGTCACCCCGTTACGACTCAGCCCCGACGCCGCTGCCTTGCTCCCGCTTAGGCCCGCGCATCGACGCGCGCCATGACATCCGTCACCAGGCGGCCCAGCGAATCGGAAGCGCCGGACAGATCGCCGCCCCGCACGGCAAAGTACACCTTGATCTTCGGTTCCGTGCCGGACGGACGCAGACAGAACCAGGAGCCGTCGGCGAGCATGAATTTGAGCACGTTCTCCTTCGGCAGATCGTCGATGCCCTTCTCGTAGTCCAGCGCCTTCGCCACTTGAATGCCGGCCACCTCCGCAGGCGGATTCGTGCGCCAGTCGGCCATGATGGCGCCGATCTTCTCCACGCCGTCCTTGCCCTTTAGCGTCCGGGACTCCAGCTTCTCCAAGTACGTGCCGTACTTTGCGTACAGCTCTAGCAGCACGTCGTACAGCGTCTTGCCTTGCGTCTTGTAGTAGGCGGCCGCTTCGCAGATAAGCATCGAGGCGACGACGGCATCCTTGTCCCGGGCATAGGTCCCTGTCAGATAGCCGTAGCTCTCCTCATAGCCGAAGAGGAACGTATGCGCGCCGGTCGATTCGAACTCGGTCATCTTCTCGCCGATGTACTTGAAGCCCGTCAGCGTATTGATGACTTCGCAGCCGTACGACTTCGCGATGTCCGCGCCCATCTCGCTCGTCACGATCGTCTTGATCACCGCGCCGTTGGCCGGGAGCTTGCCCTTCGCCTGCAGGTTGGAGAGCAGATAGTGCACCATCAGCGCGCCGGATTGGTTGCCGGAGAGCACCGTGTACTCGCCCTTGTCGTTCTTGACGACGGCGCCCATCCGGTCGCAGTCCGGGTCCGTGCCGACGATGATGTCGGCGCCCTTCTCGTCCGCGAGCTTGATGGCCAGCGTGAACGCTTCGTGCTCCTCCGGGTTCGGCGACTTGACGGTCGAGAACATCCCGTTCGGATGCTCCTGCTCCGGCACGACGTAGACGGAGCCGAAGCCCGCCTGCGCGAGAACCCAGCGGACGGGCATATTGCCGGCGCCGTGCAGCGGCGTATATACGATCTTCAGCGCGTCGCCGGCGCCGCTCTTCAGCAGCTCCGGATGTACGGACTGTCCCGCCACCGTATGGACGAACCGGTTGTCGTCCTCTTCGTCCAGCCAGAGCAGCTGCCCCTGCTCCTCCGCTTCCCGCTGCGACAAGCGCTTCACGTCTTGGAAGGCGTCCACTTCGCGAATCTCGGCGATAACCTGCTCGGCCTGGTGCGGCACGAGCTGGCAGCCGTCCTCTCCGTACACCTTGTAGCCGTTGTACTCCGGCGGATTGTGGCTCGCCGTGATGACGATGCCGCCGCAAGCCTTCAATTCGCGGACGGCGAACGAGAGCTGAGGCGTCGGACGCAGCGAGCGGAACAGGTACGTCTTGATGCCGTTTGCCGCGAGCACGCAAGCCGTCTCGAGCGAGTAGATATCGGAGTTGTTCCGGGAATCGTGCGCGATGACGACCGACGGGGAAGAGAATTGCTTCAGGAGATACGCGGCGAACCCTTGGGTCGCGCGCCCGATCATATAGCGATTCATCCGGTTCGTCCCCGCGCCCATCACGCCGCGGAGGCCGCCCGTGCCGAATTCCAGTTCCCGATAGAAGCGGTCTTCGATGTCAGCCGGCTTGTCCGCAATGCCGCGCAGCTCATCCTTCGTCGCTTGATCCACGTTCGGGTCGTTCAACCAAGCCTCATAGACTTCTATAGCTGTAAGGTTACTCATCGTTCTCGCTTCCTCTCCATATTAATCTCTTATCTATACCCCGACGCGGGCCGATCTTCACGCCGCAGGAGTCGGAAGCTTCAGGACGCCGCCTTCCGCCGATTCGGCTTGGTTCGTCGCGCAAGGGCGATCTGCTCGTCCATCCGTTTTTCCGAACAAAATCCGGCCGACAGTGCCTCTTTTCCTCCAAAGACGGCAGATCCGTTCTTATTTGGGATCCGTCAGCGCGAACATCAGCACGCCCTCGCAGACCACTTTGCCGTCGACCTTGGCGGTTGCTTGGCCTTTGCCGATCGGTCCTTTGAGGCGGATGATCTCGACCTCCAGCGTCAGCGTATCGCCCGGCGTCACTTGGCCGCGCCAGCGGAATTCGTCCACGCCCGCGAACAGACCGATCTTGCCCCGGTTCTCTTCGAGACCGAGAATCGCCGTCGCGCCGACCTGGGCGAGCGCTTCGAGGATGAGCACGCCCGGCATGACCGGGAAGCCCGGGAAGTGTCCGACGAAGAACGGTTCGTTGATCGTCACGTTTTTGAGGCCGACGGCCCGTTTGCCCGCTTCGAGCTCCAGGATGCGGTCCACCAACAGGAACGGCGGACGATGGGGAATGATCTCTTGAATTTGATTCACGTCGAGCATACAGGAATCTCCTCTCCTCGCAGGGGGGATAAAGCCCGCCGACTGCGGTCAATACTACAATTATCCCTTGGCGAACTGCAGTCGCGAAGGTTGATGATAAGAGGGCTCGCCGTCGACTGCCGCTTCTCCTCGTTCGGCGCGACGGCGGGTTCTTTTTGTGCCTCCGGCCCCTTCAGGCGTCAGGATGCCTGGTTCAGACGCTTGAACTTCATGAAGTAGACCCCCGTCGTCACGAAAGAGAGGACGATGGCGGTCCAGAGGAGCTCCACGCCGCCCGGCTGCTCCAGGAAGAGCAGGAGGATGGCCAGATAATAAACGAACGTAGTCAGCTTGCCGTAGACGTTGGCCGGAACGGTGCGCATCCCGCGAAAATGAAAAAACGCCGAGCTGGCGATCATTCCGACCTCGCGTACCCCCATCGTGATCGCCGCCGACCAAGGGATCTCCCCCCCGACGAGCAGCGCGGCCACGACCGAGAGCATCATCAGCTTGTCCGCCAGCGGATCGAGCATGATGCCGGTCAAAGTGATCTGCCCGCTTCGGCGAGCGATATAGCCGTCCAGCAAGTCAGTCAGGCCGGCCACCAATATCACGAGCAGCGCCGACACCCGATGATCGTTCATATACAGCGATATGAACAGGGGGATCATGACGAATCGGGACATCGTCAGCAGATTAGGTATATTCATCCCGGATTCTCCCCCATCTCTCAAAGTTCCCCATTAATTATACCGCTCGGCCTACCGGGCGTAAACCGATTCGACAATACCTGTCTTCCGCAGACAAAACGAAAGCTCCCCGCTTGCAGGCGGGGAGCCTTCATGACGGTCGCCTAAGGCCGGTGCAGGCGTCAGTCGCCGCTCGCGAACACGAGATCGTACATATGTCTCCATGTATTCCAGTCGAATACATCCGACCATTGCTGCTTGCCTAGCACCACATATCCGATGGCTAGGCCGGCGATCAGCGCCGCCACGCAGAGCACCGGGATGAACAAGATCTTGACGCTAGTCCAGACAATCAGCAGCAAGAGTCGTCCCGCGGATCGCTTGGGCTTGTCCGTCGGACGCTTGGTTGCTGTCACGATTGATCCTCCTTATAGGAAAAAAAAAAACGATACAAACGCTACCTATTCTAAGCGCAATACGCTATCCGCGCAAGTTGGTCGCCATCTGCATCATCTGGTCGCCGGAGGACAACGCCCGGGCGCTCAGCTGATAAGCGCGCTGAACGTTCACGAGATCCGCGATCTCGTCGGTCAGATTGACGTTGGATTGCTCGGTGAATCCTTGGCGCACCGATACGCCGCCCGTGGTCTCCGGGGAGGCCTGAATATCGGCGACGACATCCTGGACGTTCACGTTCGACGGGACGCCGTAGAGGTTGTCGGCGACGGCTTGGAGCAGCTCGGGCTTCGTCACCTGCACCAGCTTCAGCTTGCCGAGCTCCACCTGCTCGGTTCCGTTCGGCAGGCGGGCGGTGATCGTCCCGTCCGCGGCGATGATCATCTCGTAGCCGTTCGGCACGCGGATGAAGTCTTCCTGCCCGTCTACGTTCGCCACCACCGGGTAACCCGAATTCGTGGTGAGGAGCCGGTCGCCTTGATCGGTCGGCTTCAACTGGAAGGCGCCCTGGCGCGTGAACGCCCGCGCGCTGTCGATCGAACCGCCCGAACGGACTTCGAACAGGGCATTGCCCGCAATGGCGACGTCCGTCGGAATGTCGGTCTGCTGCATGGCGCCTTGGGCCATATCCAGCTGTTGGGCGACCACGCGCGCGCCCCAGCCCTGCGTATAGCCGAGCGGAGAACGGCGGCCGGGCTGCAGGAAGCTCTGCTCATGCGGTTGAATATTGGTCAGTATATCTTCGAAGACGGCGCTCTTCCGCTTGTAGCCGGTCGTATTGACGTTGGCGATATTGCCCGCCAGGATGTCCAGCTTCTGCTGAAGCGCTCCGAGCGATGCGGCTGCGCCGATCACGGAGTTGTTCATGGATGCTCCCCCTCGTTATCAGACCTTGCCGACTTCGTTGACCGCCTTGTCCAAGCTGCGGTCGTAGTACTGCACGATTTTCTGATTGGCCTCATAGGCGCGCAAGGCGGACATCATGTCCACCATGGACTGCGAGGCGTCTACGTTGGATCGCTCCAGGAATCCCTGCCGGATCTCGACACGCTCGCCCTGCTGCACGAGACGGATGCCGCCCGGGTCGCCTGCGTAGCGGAACTTGCCGTCGCCTTCGCGGACGAGCAGGTTGGGGTTGACGACCTCCGTCAGCATCAGCTGAGGATCGCCGTCCAGCGGCTGCTGCGTCTGGTTGTCGACCAGGCGTCCGTCCGCCGTGACCGCGACGTTGTCCCACGACGCCGTCACCCGGATCGGTTGTCCGTCGCTGCCGAGCACCTGCATGCCGTCGGCGGTGACGAGGGTGCCGTCCGCGATCGTGCGGAAGCTGCCGTCGCGCGTATAGCGCTGTTCGCCGTCGCCGTTGCGGACGGTGAAGAAGGCTTGAGGCTGATAAGTGACCTCGCCGTTGGCGGCGACGAACTTGCCCGACGCGTCGAACGTCCGGCCGTTCACCAGAATGTCGGAGACGAGCGCCATATCCTGGCTGCGGGCCGTCTCGACCATATCGCCTTGACCGAGGTTCATAAGATTCTCTTCGGCGAATACGCCGGTGTTGAGCTTGCCGATCGTGCCGGAAGGCGGATTCGCGCCGCCCATGGCCGAGAGCAGCATCTCGGGGAAGGCGCGGTTGACCGAGCTGGTCCCTTTGTAGCCGGGAGTATTCAAGTTGGCGACGTTGTTCGTCACCGTGTCGTGGCGTCTCTGCTCGGCGATCATTCCCGCTGCCGCCGTGTATAACCCTCTAAGCATGATTTCCCTCCCTGTTCGTCCGGACCGTCGTCCGTTGGTTCCTGATCCTAAGTTGATCGCTTGCCGGACACCGGATCCCCGGCCCGGCCCGCAGCGACGCCGATCAGCGCCTGCGGGCCATCTTGTCCAGGTGATCCAGCATGATGCCGGTGCCCTTCACGACGCAATGCATCGGATCTTCCGCGATGAGCACCGGCACCTTCAGCTCGTCCGCCAGCAGCGCGTCCAGACCGTCCAGCAGCGCGCCGCCGCCGGTCAGAATGACGCCCCGGTCGATGATATCGGCCGAGAGCTCCGGCGGGGTGCGCTCCAGCACGGACTTCGCCGACGCGACGATGGACGATACCGGCTCCCATAAGGCTTCGCGCACCTCGTCGGAGTGGATCGTCACCGTCAGCGGCAGGCCGGACACCATGTCACGGCCGCGAATATCCAGCTCCTCGTTGCGGCCGCCGGCGTATACCGTACCGATCTTGATCTTGATGTCTTCGCTCGTCCGCTCGCCGATAAGGAGCTTATACTTGTTCTTTATGTACTTCATGATCGCGGCGTCGAACTTGTCCCCCGCGACTTTAAGAGAAGAGGCGGTCACGACGTCGCCCATCGATAGGACGGCTACATCCGTCGTTCCTCCGCCGATATCCACTACCATATTGCCGCTGGGCTGGAAGATATCCATGCCCGCGCCGATCGCGGCAGCCTTCGGCTCCTCCTCGAGGAAGACCTCCTTGGCGCCGCTTCTCTCCGCCGCTTCGCGAATCGCCTTCTGCTCGACGGACGTAATGTTCGTAGGCGCGCAGATCAGGATGCGGGGACGGCTGTACCAATTGCGCCCGCCGACGCGCTGAATGAACGCCTTAAGCATCATATCGGTCACTTCGAAGTCCGCGATGACCCCGTCCTTCAACGGACGGATGGCCACGATATTGCCCGGCGTGCGGCCGACCATGCGGCGCGCGTCTTCCCCGACGGCCAATACCCTGCGGCTATCGCTCTCGATGGCGACTACGGACGGTTCATCGAGCACGACGCCCCTGCCTTTTACGTGAATCGATACATTGGCCGTGCCCAAATCAATTCCGATGTCTTTGCTGAACATGTTCCGTGAATCCCCCACCGCGATGGATTGACCGTTGCTCCATATGGCGACGCTTCCGCTCGGATCCGGGCCGGTTCCGGCGCCGATCTCAAGCGTGAAACGGCATTACAGGCCGCTGTCGTATTGTATAGCATTTATTATTCGCCATCGTTCGGGAAAATCCTCTTTCAAATCCCGTCTCAAAGTAAAATTATACCTTAACGGCTGTCAGAACTTCCCGTTTTTTGACGGTCGTCTTCTTGTACTTGATCTTCGTCGCTTCTCCTCCCCTCAGGTGCCGGATGGACTTGTGATACTCCAGAATGTGCTTGACCTGGTCGGCCAAGTCCGGGTTGATCTCCGGCAGCCGCTCGGTTAGGTCTTTATGCACTGTGCTTTTGGAGACGCCGAATTCTTTGGCGATCGTCCGTACCGTGTTGCGCGTCTCGACGATGCACCGGCCGATCTTGATGGTCCGTTCTTTGATGTAATCGTGCACGCTCCCGCCTCCCTGCTCGAATAGATTGGTACATTATATGAGGGGCGCGGTCACTTATTCTTTGTTGCCAAGCCTGACAAGCCTAGAAAGTCCAAATTCGCCGGGACTAAAGGTCCCGGATCGCGCAAGAAGTGAACCCAAAGTCCTATATATAGCCGTGTTTCCGCCTATCCGGCTTAAACGCCCGGCCAACAGTAAAAAGGCTTCGCGGTCTTCCCGGAAGCGGCGACGCATGATGATCGTGAGACGTATCCGCAAAGGAACGGTGAGACTGGATGGGTGAGGCCTTTACTTTCGGACACGTAAAAAACACGTATGACCTTACCAGGTCACAGGCTATAATGAAAATTGCGACAGGCTAATAGGATCCTCCAACGCCGACCGAACANNTGGGAGCCAAATAAGTTGTACGAATACAATTTATTGGGAACAGGCACCACGAGAAAGCAACATGAGAAAGAACCACCATCAAGCACCATCGGCGAGCACCACCGGACAGGTCCCAGCCGATGAATTCCGGGCGACCTTTGCCCAACCGAAGACGAATATTCCGTACGACTATTTGGTGTGTAAGCCCTGAAAGCGATAATGACCAAGACCCATTTTCATAAAAAAGACGGGGCAAGCCCCGTCCTTTCGCTTCGCGCTTCTCCTTCTATATCCATGGCTTAGGCCTCAAGCCTCGATCAGGCCCCGATCCGGCACCGAACGGACGATCACGACGCCCGCTCCCCGCTGAAGTCGATATCGTAAGCAAGGAGGGTTCCCGGCCGCCGCTTATTTCACGCTCGCATTTCCAAACGCAAAAAAACCGCCGACCCTAGAGATCACTCTAGGATCGGCGGCCGGAAAGAGGTTGCTAGACGCGATTACTCTGCTTTGATCAGCGAGCTCGGGTCTACCGATTGACCGTTGCTCAGCACTTCGAAGTGAACGTGAACGCCTTCGCTCTTCTCCATCTCGCTCTGACCGGCAGCGCCGAGCAGATCGCCTTGCTTCACTTCGTCGCCGGTTTTGACTTTCAGCTCGGACAGGCTTTGATAGACCGTCGTCAGGCCGTTCGGATGCTTGATTTGCACCTCGTAGCCGTTGATCGGAGTCTGTTCGGCCACCATGACCTTGCCGCTCATCGCCGCTTTGACGTCGAAAGCCTTGCCGTCCTTACTCGCCAGGTCGATCGCCGTATGCGGCGTGAACTGGTTCTCGTACTGCACCATTGCGGCAGCCTTCTGGTCTTCCGATCCGTTCGCGTCATAGAACGGAAGCGAGACGCTGAGCTGGTCGCGGTTCGTGACCGGCCAACGGAGCGTTTCCCCGTTCGCTGCGGCCGGCACCGCGTCCGGACTTGCGTCGCCTTCAGCCGTAGCGCCGTTTTCGATCCCCGAGCTTGCGACGTCCTGCGACTTGTTTTTGTCGCCGGTGCCGGCATTCAGCCAGAGGACCGTTACGATGATTGCTGCTGCGGCCATGTACAGGGCAGGAAATACCCACCGCTTGGAGAAAAACCGTTTCCACGCTGAAGGCCTAGCAGACGATCCTACTACCGACTTTGGAGACTCTTCGATCTTGCGTGTTTTGTTTTGATCATTCATTTTTTATCACCTCAGTAAGCAAGTGTTACCAGGTGATAGCTTTTTATACGTGCCGATTTGCAAGATTGCAAACTTTAAAGCTTCGAAGGCTCTGCCTCCTCCGGTCGTAGCTTCGAAACTTCCTTAATCTGGGCGCCGGTATAATAGTGCGATACGATCTGTTCGGCCGTCGCGCCCGCCTTGGCCATGCCCTCCGCGCCCCACTGGCTCATGCCCACGCCGTGACCGCTGCCATAGGTCGTGATGACGATCTGGTTCTTGCTCACCGCCCAGTCGAAGGCCGCGGAGCGCAGACCCAAACGCTTGCGGATCTGATCGCCGGTCAACTGCTTGCCGCCCACGGTGGCGGTGCGCACGCGATGGCCCTCCGTCCAGGCGTCGATGCGGATCGCGGGCCGTTTGCCTACGCCCGTCAACGTCGCTAGCGTCTGCACGCCGAGCTTTCGATAGAATGCGCTTAAGGACATCTCTACCGTTTCTTTCGCGCGAGGCGAATCTTCCTTGTCCCAGGGACTGTCCACGACTTGGAGGTAAGGCAGCTGCATCGGGAACACTTCCTTGGAATTCTCGGTGTAGCCGTTGCTCGCCGAGAAATAGAGCGCCTCGATCGGCGCGCCGCCGTAAACGAGAACCAATCCGCGGGTTTGGCGGACTGCCTGTTCGACTTTGGCCCAGCCGTCGGCGTCGTTCCGCTTCAACTGGTCCATCTGGTCGGCCGAACGGTAGACTTGGTGCGTGACCGTATCGGTGACGTCCGCGCCGCGAACGGGCACGCCCGTCCGATCGTTCAGCCAGAGTCGCCGCAATAGATAGGTTCTCGCCGCGATCGCCTGCGCCTCCAACGCCGCCGGCTCGAAGCTCGCGGGCATCTCGGCCGCGACGACCCCTCTCACGTACGCCTCGAGCGGTACCCGCTCCACGCGCTTCTCCTTTGTTAGATAGACTCGTACGAGAATCGGACTCTCCTCCCCGGACGGCTTCACGTCCGCGACGGAGGGAAATGCGGACGCACCCGCGCCTCCCGCGGAGCCGGCTTGTCCGCTTGCGGCCGGCGCTTTGCCGCCCTCTCCTGCCCCGCCCGGGGCAACGGCGCCGCCGGCTCCCCCCGCGCCTCCTGCGCTCGTCTCTCCCGTGATAGCAGCGCCTGTTCCGTTCTGTACGTCCATTCGGCCGGGCCACCCCGCCCCCGTCTCCGCTAGGGCGCTAGCATCCAGACGCTCGCCGCCGGTACCCGCATGCAAGACCAGCCAAAGGATGCCCGCCATCGCGACGCCGCCTGTGAAGGCCGATGCGGCGAGCCGCTGTCTGCGCGCGTTCTTCCTCTTCGTGCGAATCCTCATCGTCCACCTCCGGTTGTAAGTCCGTTGTTCCGACTGCTTACAACCTATGAATAAATGCGAGACGATAGAACCGTTCGGTAGAGGGGACGGCAACACCCCGCTTCACGTCTGCCATATGCGGCCCATGCGCCATACGTTCGCCGTTTGGCTGGGCTATCGTTTCTCCATGATGCTAGGACGATCCGAAAGCTCGGCCTTCCGCCGATCTGACGATCATCCATTTTTCATCGCCGCGTCTTTTACGAATAATCTAGGCAACCTGCGATTCGCGTGCTATATTGGTGCTAGACGAAGAACGTCCTTTCCCAGCTTCCCGGCTGGCGACAAGGGCGTTCTTTTTTTCGTAATGGAGGGTTGACGATGGGCTTTGAGGAAGCGCACGAGACGTTTGTCAATGACTCCCGCTTAACGTTCGTTTGAAGCGGGAGCTTGTGACGACCCGATCGTGCTTACGTCTTTCGACTCCGATCTTTTGGCGTTTCTTACGAAACGTGGTGTCACATCCACGATAGACAAGCGCCTATCGATGGGCAGATTGACGGCTGCCCTGCAAACGCAGTCATGCTGCGCCTGCACCTTCGAGAAGGTATTGTTGGCCTTTGCGCACCAGATTCATCGCAGCGACACGGTCATCGTTGCTTCGATAGCCGCAGACTTGGCAGCAGAAGCGGTGTTTGCGCTTGTCCCGGTTCCCCTTCCCGAGACGACAGCCTTTGGGGCAGGCTTGTGAGGTGTATTTCGGGTCCACCGCGATCGCCATCGATCCTGCAAGCTGTGCCTTGTATGTCACCATCTGTCGCAGTTGGCGGAACGCCCACGATACCGTCACATAGCGGTCTTTAACCCTGGCTTTCTCCGTCATCTGACGGACACCTGTCAAATCTTCGAGGACAAACAACGTATTGGCGCCATATCGGGCGACGAGTGCCTTGCTGACCTGATGGTTCACATCGGTCATCCAACGGTTTTCACGTTGCCCCATACGTTTGAGTTTGCGGCGGGAGGAAGGCGTTTTCTTCTGCTGCAGCTCTTGACGAAGCCGCTTGTAGCTGGCCCGTTTGCGTTTCAGCGCCCTGCCGTGAAAGAAGACGGTCTTGCCGCCCGTGTCGTAGGCGGTCGCGACAAAGTTGATGCCTAGATCGATACCTACAATATTCGTGATATCCTCTGGCTGCGGTGCAGTGATTTCTTTTGACATTGGGATGTGCAGAAACCACTTTCGCTGCTTCTGGACCAGCTTCGCCGTGCCGAAGGTCCACGAGCCGTCGAAGTAGGTTTCCATGCCTTTCGTTTCGAAGGGGACTTTGATGCGTCCCTGCAGCGTGTTCACGGAAAACAAACTCGAGGTTAGTGAATAATCCCTGTTCCATACCAGGTCGTATTCCGGTTTCTGAAACTGCACGCGTACCCAGTTGTGACTGTTGCTCCGAATCGCCTTGTATCGAGCGATCACGGTTTTCATCACCGACTGAGCCATCTGGGAACGTAGGCCGAGCGTGACGCGAAGGGTCCGATAAGTCTTTTGGTGCAGAGCAGGCTGTTTTAACTCTCTTGTGTCGAACACGACGGCAGATACGAGATTGCAGCCCTGGCGGTAAGCAAGGATGGTATCCTGTAGGGCATGGATTTGGCTTTTTGCGCTTGATCTTGACTTTCCCCGTCACCGTTACGATCATATGTTCGCCTCCCTTCCATGCTGATTATAGCATATTTGGGAGGACCCGGCACAAGTATAACAACAGTCAGGCTTGCGCCTGACGCACATTCCTCCCCCTTGCAGAAGCGGGAGTATGCGCAGTTTGATGAAGCCGCCGGTGGATCGCGTCGTGCTGGCAGAGAAGGAAACCGTGAAGCTGGCCTTCTTTCTGGCTCGGCCGATTCGGCCGATCGACGTCGTCGAGCATTTCGGTATGAATCACCGCACCGCCGTTAAGATTCTCGAGTCTCTATGCGCCAAAGGCTACCTGCGGAGAATCCCCCACGGCAAAGGGGACCGTCACGTCCAATACGAGCTCATTCAGGGATGGTCGAAGTGGATGAGCTAAAGAATGGTTAGTGGGTGGGCGTGTGATGTATAGGTAGAATTGGTGGGCTGGTCGGACGTGTGGTGCGGGAGTTGGATTTGTTGGAGTTCGTATGTGTGATGCGGTAGATCGGTTGACTAATTGGATGTTCGATGCTGGAGTAGGATCGGATGACTGGTTGGACGTGTGGTGCGGGAGTTGGATTTGTTGGAGTTCGATTGTGTGGTGCGGCTGATCGGTTGACTAATCGGATGTTCGATGCAACTTGTTCGCCTCGAAAAGGAGCTTACTCCACTTTTTCGCAAAATAAGATGTACTTTTTACAACATATTCGCTGAAATCGCGATTTTTATGCAAAATAAGTTGTACTTTTGCAACATAATGACGATCAAGACTCGTCTGAGAAAAGGGAACTGTTGGATTGGGGGTTCGCAGCGCTGCGACCGCAACAAAAAAACCCCGCGCCAAGGCGCTGGGGCTGTGTACACCTTACATATAGGGATAAATGCCAAGACGTTACGCCAACGTGGGATGCACGCGCAGCATCGCGACGTCGGCCAGCGGACGCTCGTCGACTTCGATCACGGCGACCGGGCGGCGAACAGTCACATGCTCGACAGTCACATGCTCGACAACCGCATGCTCGGCCGCCTCGGCGAGCACTTCCTCGGGGGAAGGCGCGCGGTAGACGTCCGCGCCCAGCGCGGCCAGCTTGCCGACGATGTCCATGTAGCCGCGGTCGATATGATGCACGCCCGTGACTTCCGTCACGCCGTCAGCGGCGAGCCCGGCGCAGATCAGCGCCGCGCCTGCCCGCAGGTCCGTTGCGCACACTTGCGCGCCTACGAGCTTGGAGCTGCCGGAGATGATCGCCGTACGGCCGTCCACCTTAATATCGGCGCCCATCTTCGCCAGCTCCTCGACGTGCATATAGCGGTTCTCGAAGACCGTCTCGGTGACGATGCTCGTGCCCTCCGACCGGAGCAGGAGCGCCATCATCTGGGCCTGCATGTCGGTCGGGAAGCCCGGATAAGGCAGCGTCTTCACGTCGACCGCGCGCAGCTGCCGCGGAGCGGATACGCGAATGCCGTTCTCGTCGCATTCCACGCTCGCGCCCATCTCCTCCAGCTTAGCGACGACAGGGCCGAGATGGTCGCGGATCGCGCCTTCTACGTAGACATCGCCGCCGGTAACGGCCGCGGCGATCATATAGGTACCCGCTTCGACGCGGTCCGGAATGACCGTATGAACGACGCCCTTCAGGCGTTCCACGCCTTCGATCCGGATGACGCCGGTACCGGCGCCGCGGACTTTAGCGCCCATCGCGTTCAAGAAGTTGGCCAAGTCGACGATCTCCGGTTCCTTGGCGGCATTCTCGATGAGCGTCGTGCCTTCCGCCGTAGCGGCAGCCATCATGATATTCTCGGTGGCGCCTACGCTGGCGACATCGAGGTAGATCCGCGCCCCGTGCAGTCGGCCGTTCACGCGCGCTTCGATGGAGCCCTGGCCGAAGCCGATCTCCGCGCCCATGGCCTCGAAGCCCTTCAGGTGCTGATCGATCGGACGCGTGCCGATGGCGCAGCCGCCCGGCAGCGAGATCTTCACCTTGCCGAGGCGCGCCAAGAGCGGACCCATGACGAGGAAGGAAGCCCGCATCTTGCGGACCAATTCGTACGGCGCTTCATACGAAGCAAGCCGATCCGCGTGCAGAGAGACGCGCGTATCGTGCTGCTGCGCGCGAACCCCCAGAGCCGCGAGCACCTGCAAAATGTTAGTTACATCGTCCAAGGCGGGCACGTCATGAATGACGCACGATCCCTCTTCGGCCAACAATGCGGCGGCGAGGATCGGTAGGACGGAATTTTTAGCGCCGTGTACGCGGACTGTCCCAGTAAGGGGACGGCCGCCGCGGACGATGATTTTGCTCATGGGTGGTTCCCTCCGCGGGTGTAGAATCATTTCGGTAACCGTTAAAATTTTCCGATGCCGGTCCCGAAAAACCCAAATTTCATCATACCATTGCCCAATGGGTTGGCACAAGCGGCATCTTTTGACAATGTTTCCGGTCTTGTTCGCCAGAATTTGACTTCCGACGAGCGCTTTTTCGCCTTATGACCCATTGTTGGCATTTCGATGCGGCGTTATTCGACTTTCGGGACCGTTCACTCGGACAAGAATAACCATTTGAGCGCCGTCGTCCAGTTCCAGTAATCGAGGACGAAAGCGGCCAGCAGATGCCCCAGGATGATCGCCAAAAAGAGCTGGAGCAATCGGGCGCGCGGGCTGCGGGGATGCCGGATGAACTGGTCCCATTTGACCTCCTGCAGCAAGACCCAGCTGACGGCCACGAATCCTAAGGTGACGAAGATGGAAAATAATCCGTCCCATCCGACCGAGCTATATACGCTTTCCATGAACGGGTCGTTCTCCTTCCTTGCTACAACAACCGGGACAGCAGGACCGCCCACTCCGCCCGGGTAATGGTTCGTTCCGGACCGAAGGTGCCGTCCGCGTAGCCGGACAGCCAGCCTTTCCCGGCCAGCGTCTCGATCTCCGCCGCCGCCCAATCGTTCGCCGCCACGTCGGTGAACAGCCTGCGGCTGGCGAGAGATGCCTTCCAGCCTTTGGCTTTGGCCAGGTAGTACGCGGCTTCAGCCCGAGTCAAGAGCCGGTTGGGCTCCAGCTTGCGGCCGTCGTACCGCTGCAGCCAGCCTGCGGCATCCGCCTCGGCGATCGCCGCGTAAGCCCAGTGGGTGCGTCCGACGTCCGCGAACCGCAGGGCGCCAGCCCGCGCTCCCGCTCCCTTCGCATCCGGAGGCGCCGCTCGGACCAGGGCGGCGATCGCTTCCGCCCGGGTGAGCCTTCGGTCGGGCCCGAAGACGTTAGGCCCGATTCCTCGCAGCCAGCCGGCCTTCGCAACCGCTGCGATCGGTTGTTCCGCCCAATGGCCCGCCGTGTCCCCGAAAGCCGCTCCCGAAGCCTTCGGCTGCACGCTTAGCTCGTAATAAGGGGACCGAAACGCGTGATCGGCCTCCACCTTCAAGTAATACGAGCCGGCCTTGAGCGACTTGACCGCCTGGATCCCGGACCGCTCCGGATCGCTGCTCCACAAATCCAAGGACTGAAGCTGCTTATCCGAGAGGGTGAGCGTCGCGGACGTGCCTGACGGAATGCCGGTCAGACCGAACTGCAGCTCCTGGTTCCGGTCCAATGTGAACCGGAACCAATCCTCATCGCCTTCTTCATCGATGAGCCCTTTGGCGGCGATGCCCGCCTTCACGGCGATCGTCGTCGCCGTGAGCGGTCCGTCGTTGGGCTCGTTGGGATCTTCGTCTGGTGTAATGTATTCCATTCGCACCGTATAGGTCCCTATCACGGGTTCCGGCTTGTCGGTGACGGCGTTGCGGATCTTTATGTAGTATTTGCCGGCCTTCGCATGGGTCAGCGTGACCGTCTCGGGTTCGCCGTCCCCGTTCGCATCCGTCTCTTCCGCTTTGTCGTCGGATGCCAATCGCACGGTCACCGCCGGATCGATCCGGGTCGTGTCCGGATTGACGACGATCTTCAGCGTCCCCGCCCGAGGGAGCGTCACTACCGACCAATCCTCGTCGCCTCGCGTATCGAAGTTGCCGGTCCAGCGCTGGCTCCGAGGCGACAGCGTGTAAGCCGTTAGCGCCGTATTGTTCGGCTCCATCTCGTCCGGCGCCATGCGAAAGTCGGACTCGAGCCGATAAGCGAGCGATCCGCTCTTGGAAGAGCCCTCCGCCTTCAAGTAGTATTTGCCTTTGGCGACTTTCCACTCCGCCTTCAGCGAACCTGCGCCGACGTTCGCGATCGCTTTGGTGCCATTCTCGGGATAGAGCGCGAGTCTCGGGCGAACGCCGCCGCTCCGGCTCGCATCCGTCGTCGCTTGGACGGCGAGCCGTCCTTCGTACGGCACGTCGACGACATACATATCCGCGTCGTCCTTCCCGTACCAGGCGGCGGATACTTCTGTCCCGATCGGGAAGGGCGACGCGGTCGTCCGCGATCCGTTCGGCTCGCGCCAGTCCGCGACTTCTTCGGCGGAGACCGCCAAGTCCGCCCGCAGCAGGCCGTACCCGGTGGCGCGGTCCCAGCCCTTGGCGGAGATATCCTCCGCCGTCCGCCGCATCGTCTCGCGCAGCTGCGCCGGCTTCCAGTCCGGATGCGCCGCCTTCAGCAGGGCGATCGCTCCCGCCGCTTGGGGCGCCGCCATGGACGTGCCCGAAGTGACGGTCGTCCCGCCGCCCGGCGCCAGCGTATCCACCTGCCAAGCGGCCGCGAGGTCGATCTCCGGACCGCCCGTGGAGTTGCCCTGCGCCTTGCGGCCGTCCGCGCCGGCGACCGCCAGCACCGTCGGATACGCGGCCGGGTACTGCACGGCCGCCTTCCCGCCGAACGTCGCGGCATCGTTGCCGCTCGCCGCGACGAGCACGACGCCCTTCGATTCGGCCAGCCGGACCACTTCCCGCATCTGCGGCGCGTCCCGCCGCAACCCCAGCGACAGTACGACGATGTCCGCCCCGTGATCGATGGCGTAGCGGATGCCGTCCGCGAGATGGCGCTCGTCGCCTTCCCCGTTCCGGTCCAGCGCCTTGATCGGCATCAGCTTCGCCTGCCAGCTCGCCGACCCGCCGGCCGACTCGGCCGCTTCCGCGATCGCGGCCAAGATGCCCGCGACCGCCGTTCCGTGGCCGTTGTCGTCTTGGGGCGGCCTGCCTTCGTTCAGCAGGTTGACGCCGTCCGTCAGCAGACCGGACAGAGCCGGATGCTTCAAGTCTATGCCGGTATCCACGATCGCAATCGTCCCGGTCACGTCCCGCTGCAGTTGCTTCCAGGCTTCGGGAATGCCGATGACGTCGAGGAATGCCGGCTCCCGCGCGGCGACTGCGGCGGCTGACGGCTGCGCGGCCTCCGCCAGGGCGGAGGCTTCGAGCGCAGGGGCGGCCGCCAGCGCCTGCGTCCAGAAGGGCGGAGGCAGCGTCGCCGCGGCCGCCATGCAGGGCAAGACGCCCAACAGCGCATGGCGGGCCGCCTCTCTTATCGTTCTTCGTTCTCGCTTCATTTTGCCACGCCCTTGACCGTCATTGTGAAGTTATGAGTATGTACCCACATTTCAACGGTCCGGCAACACTTCTGGGAGAATTCGCATGCGTCCGCTTGCCGGTTATACATAAAACTTCGATTTTCGACACGAATTCCCTCCTTTTTCCGTTAAAAAGAGGTCTTAAGTCGCAATGCGCAAGAGGTATCCGCCTACTCCGAGAGGACAACTCGTCGAGATCCTCGCCGCAGACGCTCGAAAGCCGGTCCGCCCGCCTGTCCGGGAGCGTAACCGGCTTCCGCGTCATCCGCGTCTATCCGTTGCGTTACAACAAGCGCGCTAGAACAGGAAATCTGCCAGAATCGAGAAGACGTCGTCGATCCATCCCATGAACAGCTTTGGCAGCACGCCGAGCGCCAAGGTCGCCGCCACGCTGAGCCAGATGACGATGCCCGCGGGCACGGGAACGCGCAGTCCCTGATCCGTATCGCCGCTGCGCATGTACATCTGCCGGATGAACGAGAAGTAGACGTAGTAGGACACGACCGTCGTCGCCAGCAAGAGCGCCGCCAGCCAATACGCCCGCGTCTGTACGGTACCGAACAGAATGAACAGCTTCCCGAAGAAGCCGCCCGTTACCGGCAAGCCGGCCAGCGAGCAGAGCAGCACCGTCATCCCGCCGGCCGTCCAAGGCGCCCGGTGATACAAGCCGGCGAACGCCGATACCGCCTCGTCCCCCTTTTCTCTCGCGATGACCGAGAGCACCGCGAACGCGCCGACGTTCATGAATACGTATGCGACCAGGTAATAGAAAAATTCCGAGAACAAGGAAGCATGCAGATTCGAAACGTCGAGCGAGAGCGGTACGAGCAGGATCCCGGCGTTGGCCACGCCGGAGAGGGCGAGCAGCCGCTTCGCGTGATGCTGCCTAAGCGCGCCAGTCGTGCCGACGACCATCGCGGCGGCTGCCAGGACGGCGAGCGCGAGAAACAGATCGTCCCTCACGGCGCTGCCGTTAATCTGATCGGACGCATACATCGCGGTATTGAGGAAAATACGGTAGAGCATGGCGAACGCCGCGCCCTTGGCGACGACCGCCAAGAAGGACGTCACCGGCGTCGGCGCGCCTTGGTAGACGTCCGGCGCCCAAGCGTGGAACGGCGCGAGCGCCAGCTTCAGCGCGAAGCCTCCGATCATCAGGAAGAAGGCCACGTACACCATCGCCCGGTAATCCGCGAGCGCGGGGCCGATGCCTTGGCCGATCGCGGAGAGGCTCGTCGATCCGGTCACGCCGTACAGGAACGACATGCCGTAGAGGATGAACGCCGAAGCCGTGCCGCCCGTCACGTAATACTTGAACGCCGCTTCGCTGGACAGTCCGCTCGTCTTCCGCGCCGCGACCAGAACGTAGGAGGTGATGCTGAGCAACTCTAGCCCCACGAATAGGGTGATCAGGTCCCCGGAGGAGGACATGACCATCGCGCCGAGCACGGCGGGCAGCACCAAGTAATAGAATTCTCCCTTGATCGGCATCTCGGCTTGGCGGATCGTCCCGAGCGAGGCGAGAACGATCAGGAAGGTCGCGGCGAGGAACGCCAGCTTCAAGAGATTGCCGAAGTCGTCCACGCGGTAGCTGCCGCCGAGCAAGCTGTGCGCCGCGCTCGCCGCGCCCCCGGCGTGCAGATCGTACATCTGCCACCCGACGAAGACGCCCGCCGCCGCCAGCCCCAGCAAGGACAGCCAGCCGACGAGATCCCGGTTCGTCCGGTTCGGCAGCATCAGGTCGAGCACGGCCAGCGCGATCGTGAAAGCGGCCAGCGTGATCTCGGGGGCCAGATACCAGGTATCGCTCCATTGCAGTGTGTTCACGGCTCAGCCCCCCGCCTTCGTCGATAGTTGTTTGAGCAGGCCGTCGAACCCGTGCTGCATGAGGTCCGTGAGGAGCGACGGATAGACGCCGAGCACCAGGATGACCGCGGCGAGCGCCACCATCGGCAGCGCCTCGACGAACCGGGCGTCCTTCATGCCGATGAACCGTTCGGGCATCGGCCCGAACGTGATGCCCAGCACGCTGCGCAGCACGTACACCGCCGCCAGCAGGACGCCGAGCGCGCCGACGGCGGTCAGCGCCTTCATCGAGCCGAACAGCCCGAGGAAGGCGAGGAACTCCCCGACGAACCCCGATAGCCCGGGGAGGCCCAGCGAGGCGAGACCCGCCGTCAGCAGGATGCCCGCCGTGAACGGCACGCTGCGCGCCAGGCCGCCGAGCTCATCCAGTTTGGTCGTCCCGGTGCGCTCGTACAGCGTCCCTACCACGAGGAACAGCAGCGCGGAGATGAGACCGTGCGAGACCGCTTGGTAGATCGCGCCTTGCAGGCCGATCTCGTTCAGCGACGCGATGCCGAGCAGCACGATGCCCATATGGCTGATACTGGAGTAGGCCAGCACCAGCTTGAACTCCTTTTGCGCGCAGGCCAGGACGGCTCCGTACAAGATGTTGATGACGCCTAGTGTCGCGAGCACGGGCGCCCAGGCGTCCAACTGCTCGGGCAGCAGGAACGCGCCGAACCGGATCAAGCCGTACACGCCCATCTTGAGCAGGATGCCCGAGTGGATCATGACGACGGACGGCGGCGCCTCCGTATGCACCTTGAGCATCCAGGTATGGAACGGGAAGATCGGCAGCTTGATGCCGAAGGCGATGAGCAGCAGGACGAACGCCGTCCACTTGAGCGAATCGGACAAGTACATGGCGTTGCCGGGCTGCGCGATGTTCGCCGGCGCGTTCGGATCGCTGAGGTGCGCGAGCAGCACCTCGTAGTCGCCGGTGAACGAGAAGGCGTTGCCCCCTGCTGTCGCCGCCTCGGCGGAGAAGCCGAGCGTGGCGATCAGGATCAGGAACGCGAACAGCATGAACGCCGAGCCGAGCCCGTTGTAAAGGAGGAAGCGGTTCGCCGCCTTCTCCCGGCCGAAGTATCCCCAGATGCCGATGAGGAAGAACATCGGGATGAGGGTCAGTTCGAAGAAGATGAAGAACAGCGTCAGGTCCCGCGCGAGGAACACGCCGTACATGCCCGTCTGCAGCAGCAGGAACAGCGCGTAGTACGTTTTCCAGCGCTTGCGGATATGGACCGACGCGATCGCCGCCATCAGCGAGACGACGCCCGTCAGCAGGACGAGCGGCAGCGAGATGCCGTCGATCCCGAGCCGGTAATCGAACACCAGTCGGTACGAAGCGACCGCGGCGTCCGGTCCCCAGGCTTCGGCGTTCAGGGGGATCGACAGCCACGTGAAGTGCTCCGCGAACGCCTTCCCGCCGAGGATCGGCTCGTAGCCGGCGAACAGCCAGGCCGACAGGATCAGCGGAATCGCCGTGAACGCGAGCGCGACGCCCCGGGGCCATGTGCTCCGGCGCCCCGGGAGGAAGAGCAGCAGGACCGCGCCGGCGAGCGGAATCAAGGCGATCAGCGATAAGACCGGAATGTCCTTCAGCATTACCAGAACCTCCTTCCGGCGATCGCCACGACCAGGACGACGAGGGCGAGGAGCCCGGCCAGTCCATAGGTCTGCAGCTGCCCGTTCTGCAGCCGCGTGTTCAACTTGCCGATCCCGTTGGCGGCCGCCCCTACGAGACGCACCGCGCCGTCGACCACATGCGTATCGAAGGCGGTCAGCGCGTCGCCCAGCGCGCGAAGGGGCCGGACGAACAGCCAAGCGTACAGCTCGTCGATATAGTACTTGCGCTCCAGCAGCCTAACGACGCCCGGCAAACGCGAGGACAGGACGTCCCTGCGCACGGCCCCTTTGACGTAGACGAGCCAGCCGATATAGAACCCGAGCAGTCCGACCGCGACCGATACGACGATCGCCAGCGCGCTCGCGTGGTCGGCTTCCGCGTTGCCCGTCAGCCATTGCCCGAGCCAGCCGTTCCATGGCGTGTTCGCGAATCCGGCGACGACGGCCAGCGCGGCCAGCACCAGGAGCGGGAACGTCATGACGCCAGGGGATTCCTTGGCCTGGGCGCCGTGCTCTCCCCTTGGCTTGCCGAAGAAGACGAGGAAGAACAGCCTCGACATATAGAGCGCCGTGAAGAACGCGGCGATCGCGCCTACGACGAACAGCCACGGCCGGTCCGCGAGCGCGGCGGCCAGAATCGCGTCCTTCGACCAGAAGCCGGCGAGCGGCGGAATGCCCGAGAGCGACAGCGCGCCGATCCCGAACGTCCACGCCGTGATCTTCATGCGCCGGCCGAGCCCGCCCATCTCGCGGATGTCTTGGGTATGTACCGCATGAATGACGCTCCCCGCGCCCAGGAAGAGCAGTGCTTTGAAGAACGCATGGGTGAACAGATGGAACATCGCGCCCGGCACGGAACCGACGCCCAGCGCGAGCATCATGTACCCGAGCTGGCTCACCGTCGAATAGGCGAGCACGCGCTTGATATCGTTCTGCGCCAGTCCGATCGTGGCCGCGAAGATCGCCGTGAACGCCCCGATGATCGCGACGGTATCCATCGCGGCCTGCGAAGCCTCGAACACGTCGAACGTCCGCACGACCAGGAACACGCCGGCCGCCACCATCGTCGCCGCATGGATCAGCGCGCTGATGGGCGTCGGCCCCTCCATCGCGTCGGGCAACCAGACGTGCAGCGGGAACTGGCCCGACTTGCCCGCGGCGCCCAGGAAGATCAAGAGCGCGATAAGGGTCGTGATGCCGAGAGAGATCGTGCCGCCGTTCTGAGGGTCGAAGACGTTGTGCAGCGAGACGAAATCGAGCGCGTGATCCGGCATGTACCAGAACAGCAGCAGAATCGCGATCAGTAGGCCGATGTCCCCGATCCGGGTGACGATGAACGCCTTCTTGGCGGCTGCCTTCGCCTCCGGCTTCTGGTACCAGAAGCCGACGAGCAGGAACGAGCAGACGCCGACCAGCTCCCAAAAGATGTAGAGCAGCAGCAGATTGTCGGCGAGCACGAGCCCCAGCATGGAGAACGTGAACAGCGACACGTAGGCGAAGAAGACCGAGATGCGGTCGTCTCCCTTCATGTATCCGAGCGAGTAGAGGTTGACGAGAAACGCGACCAGCGTCACGACCACGAGCATCAGCGCGGCGAGATTCGTCACCTCGAAGCCGAAAGGCAGCGAAAAGTCGCCGATCCGCAGCCACTCGTATCCGCCTCTGTAGTCTTCCGCCGCGCCGGTCATCCGCTCGATGGCGATCACCAGAGACAGCACCAGAGAGAGGAACGTCCCGGCGGTCGCGAGCCAAGCGCCGGTCCGGCTGAGCGATCGGCCGAACGCCGTCAGGACGGCGAAGGCGACGAACGGGAACGCGGGGACGAGCCAGGCGTATGGAGAGAACACCGTTGCCATGCCGTTACCTCCTCAACTCGTCGAATTCGTCCGCATTGACCGTAGCTTTGCTCCTGTACAGCACGATGAGCACCGCGATGCCGACGGCCGCTTCCGCGGCGGCGACCGTCATCGTGAACAGCGAGAAGATCTGTCCCGTGAGCGCCGGGTTCACCCCGTATTTGGAGAAGGCGACCAGGTTCAAGTTCACGGCGTTCAGCATGAGTTCGATCGACAGCAGGACGATGATGGCGTTGCGCTTCGTGAGAACGCCGTAGAATCCGATGCAGAACAATACCGCAGCCAGCGTCAGATAGGATGCGAGCATGCTCACGGCTTCTCCTCCTCTCTCTTCGCCAGGGCGACCGCGCCGATGAAGGCGACGGTGAGGAGCACCGAGACGAGCTCGAACGGAATCGCGTACGCGGAGTAGAGCAGCTTGCCGATCTCCAGCGTATTGTTATCGGGCAGCTTGGCCGCGGGCAGCGGAAAGCTCGCCGCCCGGATCGCGTAGAACAGAATCCCGAACAGGCACAGGCATCCGATCGCGGCCAGCGTCTCCAGCAGCGGCCGGCTCCGGGCCTTCTCTTCGTCTTGATGCTTCGTCATCATGATGCCGAAGATCATCAAGATCGTCACCGCGCCTACGTAGAGCAGCACCTGGACGAACGCGACGAATTCGGCCTGCAGCAGAATGAACAATCCCGCCAGGGAGACGAAGGTGAAGGCCAGGGACAGCGCCATGTGCACCACTTTGGCGAAGTTGATCGCGAGCACCGCTCCGACGATCGCGCAGACCGACAGGAGGAAGAATGCGAAGAATTCGCCGGTAAAATCGATGTTGAAGTTAAGCAAGGGTTATTTCGCGCCTCCCTTCTGAGGAGCGCCGATGTTGTTGTTGTCCTGGCGAATATTCTCGTTGTTCTCGTACAGCCAGTCGCGGTCCTTGAACAGCTCGTCGCGGCTGTACGAGGCCAGCTCGAAGTTGTTCGTCATGACGATCGCCTCCGTTGGGCATACCTCGGTGCAGAGGTCGCACAGGATGCAGATCTCGAAGTTGATGTCGAACGTGTCGATGACCTTGCCCTTTTTCTCCGGATCGGGGTTCGCCTTCCCGGTCAGGGTGATGCAGTCCGTCGGGCAGATGCGCGCGCATTGGTTGCAGACGATGCAGAGATCCGGCTCGAAATATTGAATGCCCCGGAACCGGTCCGGCATCTCGATCGGCACATCCGGATACTTCAGCGTGACCTTCTTGGCGCCCAACGTCTTCAGCGTGACTCCGAGTCCTTTGACAATGCCCGTTCCCTTCATCTCGTCAGCCTCCCTTGCCGAATACTTCAATGCCGATCGCGGTTAGGAAAATGTTCAGGATGGCCAGCGGGAGGAGCACCTTCCAGGCCAGCCCCATGAGCTGGTCGACGCGCAGCCGAGGGAGCGTGGCGCGAATCCAGAACAGGAAGAAGACGATGCAAGCGAACTTGAGCGCGAACCAGATCAGCCCGGGGATGAAGTCCAGCTGCGGCAGCGGCGGATTCCATCCGCCTAGGAACAGGATGGTCGCGAGACAAGCGATCGCATAGACGTAAATGTACTCCGACAGCATGAAGAAGGCGAAGCGGAAGCCGCTGTACTCCACGTGGTAGCCGGCCACGAGCTCGGACTCCGCCTCCGGCAGGTCGAACGGCGTCCGGTTCAGCTCCGATACGGCCGCGATGACGAAGACGACGAAGCCGATGATCTGCGGAATGAAGTTCCACTGCCAGAAGTACTCGCCCTGGTACGCGACGATGTCGCGCAGGTTGAGACTTCCCGTCATCATCGTCAGTCCGACGACCGACATGACGAGCGGCACTTCGTAGCTGATCATCTGCGCCGCCGAGCGCATCCCGCCGAGCAGGGCGTACTTGTTGTTCGACGCCCAGCCCCCGATGACGATCGCGATCGTCGTGACGCCGGACAAGGCGATGTAGTACAGAAAGCCGACGTTCACGTCGGCGAACTGCAGCTTCAAGCCGTACGGAATAATGGCCAATACGAGAAACGAAGGCACGAACGCCAGCACCGGCGCGAGGATGAACAGCTTCCGGTCGGCCTTGGCCGGGACGGTGTCCTCCTTCAGCAGCAGCTTGGCGACGTCGACGACCGATTGCAGCAGGCCGAACGGGCCGACGCGGTTCGGCCCCCGGCGATATTGCATCCAGCCGATGACCTTGCGTTCGAAGTAGATGGCATAGGTTACGAACAGGATCACGACGGCCAGCACCGCAATGGCGCCCAGCAGATAGATGCCCGCGTGCCCCCAGCTGATCGGATCGTTCCAGAACCGCTGCATCAGCAGTCCACCTCCCCGAGCACGATATCGATGCCTCCGAGTATGGTTACGAGATTCGTCATGTTCTCGCCGATGAGCAGCTTGGGCAGAATCTGCAGATTGACGAACGACGGCCGGCGGAACTTGAGCCTGAACGGCTCGGCCTTGCCCTTCGAGACGATGTAGCAGCCGATCTCGCCGCGCGGCGACTCGATGCGCGCGTAGACTTCGCCGGCGGGCGGACGGATGACCCGGGGCACCTTGCCCATCGTCTCTCCGTCGCCGGGGAACTGCTCCAGCGCCTGATCGAGAATGCGCAGGCTCTGCTTCAGCTCTTCCATTCGGACGAGATAGCGGTCGTAGCAGTCGCCGTTCCGCCCGACGGGAACGTCGAATTCGAACCGGTCGTAGAGACTGTAGGGCTCGTTCTTGCGCAGGTCCCACTTCACGCCGGTCGAGCGCAGATTCGCGCCGGACAAGCCGTACGCGATCGCGGTGGCCGCGTCGTATTGGCCGACGCCCTTGATCCGCGACAGGAAAATCTCGTTGCCGCTTACGAGACTATGATATTCGTCCAGCTTGCCGTACATGTACTTGACGAGATCCTTGACTTTGTCGATCCAGCCTTCGGGGGCGTCCCACTTGACCCCGCCTACCCGCATATAGTTATAAGTCAGGCGCGCGCCGCACAGCTCGTTGAACAGCGAGAGGATGCGCTCGCGGTCGTTGAACGCGTAGAGGAACGGGCTCAGGGCGCCGATATCGAGCAGATAAGTGCCCCACCAGACGAGATGGCTCGCCACCCGCTGCATCTCCATGACGATCAGCCGCATGAATTCGGCGCGCTCCGGCACCTCGATGCCCATCAGCTTCTCGACGGCATGCACGAGCACGTAGTTGTTGGTCATCGCCGAGACATAGTCCATGCGGTCGGTATAAGGAATAATCTGCGTATAATTGAGATTCTCGGCCAGCTTCTCGGTGCCGCGGTGCAAGTAACCCATAACCGGCGTCGCTTCGGTGATGATCTCGCCGTCCAGCTTGACGATGATCCGGAACACCCCGTGGGTGCTCGGATGCTGGGGCCCGACGTTAAGCAGCAATTCTTCGGTACGGATCACGTTCGGTTACACCTCCGGATCGAGCGGGACGTAGTCTTTGCGGAGCGGATGGCCGACCCAGTCGTCGGGCATCATGATGCGCCGAAGATCGGGATGTCCGGGAAAATCGATGCCGAGCAGGTCGAAGATCTCCCGCTCGTTCCAGTTCGCCGTCTCCCAGACGGGCGTGACGGACGGGACGGACGGCCGTTCGCGGTCCGCGCGCACCTTGACGGCGTAGTTGTGACCGCTGGTCAGGCTAAGCAGGTGGTACACGACCTCCATGTACGTCTCGTGGTCCACGCCGGTCACGTTGCGCAGGTAGTCGATGTTCAGCTCTCCGTGGCTTTGGAACAACCGCGCCGCCTGCGGCCAGCGCTCGCTATGTAGGACCAGGGTGGGCAGGTGGTCGTTCGGCTCGTTGATGAACGCCTCGATCACGGCGTCCTCGCCGACCTGCTCGCGCAGCAACTGAACCGCCCGGTCGAGCCGCGGCTGATTCGGCGACGGCGGCGGTGGCGGCGGTGGCGGTGCAGCGCCTGCGTCGCCCGGCGGAGCGGCCGCAGCACCGGCAGCGCCGCCAGGCGCGGGCACAGCGTCC
>NZ_JACJVP010000001.1 GCF_014212125.1 Cohnella nanjingensis | reverse complement strand
TGTGACCTGGTAAGGTCATGCGTGATTTTTTGCGTTTCCGGCGTTTCCGGACGACATCGTCGACGATACGCCCGCGACAGGCGGGGAGCAGGTGAAGAATCACGAGTGGCTCTTCGAAAAAGGGTTGTCTGTGCGGTAAACGTCTCGCAGATGACGGCCGGCATACGATTCGTGAGTCCGCAAGCCGCGGCGTATGTTAGGGGCGAGCCGAATGCCGGCGATCTGCGCCAACGGGTCCGCGACGCCAATGTCGTCTCGCAGTTATGTTGACCAATCAACTGTTGAAAGGTAAAGTTTGATTTATATTGGACTAGTGAACGATACGAGAAAGAGGGACGGTCATGGAAAGCATCGCCAAGTGGATCTCGGTCCTGCATCGTCAATTCCAAATCTATTTGAATCGAGAGCTGAAGGATTACGACATCAACTCCTCCGAGTATATCTTTCTCATCAACTTGTACGAGAAGGACGGCGTGTCGCAGGAGCAGCTGTCCGCCAATCTGTATGTCAACAAAGCCGCTACAGCGCGCGCGATCGGCCGGCTGGAAACGTTAGGTTACGTCCAAAGAGCGAGAGACCCTTACGACAGCAGGGCCTATCTGGTAACGCTGACGGCGAAGGGCTTGGAGATGCGCGGCTTCATCAAGACCAAGCTGGCGAATTGGAACCGGACGCTCGCGGAAGGCCTCTCTGACGATGAAGCCGAAGGCCTCATCCGCAGCATCGCGCGGATGTCCGCCAACGCCTTGCGGGAAACCGGTCGCGACGAATGACCTTCTCCGCCCGCCAAGAGAAACGGGGCGTGGCAAGATGACCTTGTACGGCATGTTCTTGCTGAAGGAGATCGAGCTGTATTCGGGATCGGACGATCTGCGGCAGCTCGCTCGACTCGTCGCAGGCGGCAAACTCGATCCTCCTATCGAAGTAGAGGCGTCATGGAAGGACATCGCGCCGATCGCCAATGGATTGATCGAACGGAAGTATCGGGGAAAGGCCGTTCTGCATCTGGAAGCGGATTTAACGGAGCGATTGCGACAGCTAAGCGAGACGACTCATTCTGAGGGTTGATAGGTTAAAATGGCCACACCCGTAGTCGTTGTCTTCGCGCCGACCCCTGGATCGATTTTATAGGCAAAAAACAAGGGCTATCCCTCAGCCATTTTCATGGTTTTGGGGACAGCCCTTTGCGTCTATGCGCTTATTCCGTCGGTTCTCTTGCGTCGTTCGGCCGGCGATAGCGGCCGAGCGGATACGGATCCGCCGAATTAGTAGGCCGTCCAACCGCCATCGGCGGTCACGACGGTACCGTTGACGAACTTGGCGTCATCGGAAGCGAGGAAGAGCGCGACGCTCGCGATGTAGCTCGGATCGCCGGCCTCGGAGCGCTGCAAAGCCATGCCGGCCATCGCTTGCTCGAGGCCGAACGGATCCGGTTCCGCGCCTCCAAGGCCGATATTGGTGGCGACGGCGCCCGGCGCGATCGCGTTGCAGCGGATGCCGAGCTTGCCGTATTGGAAGCCGACGTTCTTGGTCATGCCGACGACGGCGTGCTTGGATGCCGTGTAGGCGAGACCGGCGCGGGAGCCGTACAATCCGCCGACCGAAGCCGTATTGACGATGACGCCGTGTCCTTGCTTGGTCATGATCGGGAGCGCCTTGCGGATCGCTCTCATCGGTCCGGTCACGTTGATGTCGATGACGCGGTTCCACATCTCGTCGGTGACGGATTCCGCGCTCATCATCGCGTCCATGACGCCTGCGTTGTTGACGAGAATATCGAGCTTGCCGAAGCCTTGCACGGCCGTATCGATCATGCGGGTGACATCTTCTTCCTTCGTTACGTTGGCGACGACGCCCCGGGCTTGTCCGCCGGCCGCCGCGATTTCTTGGACGACCGCATTCACGGCCGCTTCATTGAGGTCGGCGACGACGACGCTCGCGCCTTCCTTGGCGAAGAGCAGGGCCATCGCTTTGCCCATGCCCGAAGCCGCGCCCGTGATGACAGCCGATTTGTCTTGTAATTTCATTTCCAATCATCCTCCGCTCGATAGGTTGACTGCTTGGTTTGACGACATCGCGTCGTTTATAATTGTAGCAAGACTACATAACGTGCATTTGACATTTTCTCCGAAAATGTAGCCTTTCCAATAATTTCGCCGGATATGCAAACCATCGCGGCAAAGGAGGAGACCGAATGCCCAAAGTTCAACAGTATCCGGACGCGCGGGTGACGCGCACGCGCGGGCTGCTGAAGAAAGCGCTGCTCGCGCTCCTGGAAGAGAAGCCGTTCAGCGGCATTCGCATCAAAGAGATCGCGGAACGGGCGCGGGTGAATCGAGTCACCTTCTACGACCATTACGTCTCGAAGGAAGAACTGCTCTCGGAGCTGATCGACGAGGTCTTGACGGAATACGGAGATATTATCGAAGGGATGCCGAGAAGTTCGCTCGCGCAGTGGCCGCCGACGAATTATCTAGGAACCATCCGTCTGTCGGTCGGCCATATTAAGAAGCATGCGGACTTCTACCGAATCATGCTGCTAACGAACGGCGTCCCCGATTTCTCGAACCGGCTGCACGACCAGATGAGCCTGTCCCTGCACGAATCGATGCGTTCCATGGGCGAGGTGAGCCCGGACGTATCGCTCGATCTGTTCGTCGATTGGATTATCGGCGGCGCGATCGGGGTGTACAAGTACTGGCTGCAGGAGGGGCTGCGACAATCCGAAGAAGAGATTGCGCAGCAGATGCTGAAGATTACGCTGGCTTCGTCCGGGGTGTTCAAACTAAAACCCCGTTAGAAGGAAGTTGCTCGTCTACGACGAGATCAAGAAGAGAACGGCGCAGCCCCAACGGGAATATCGCATGGATCCGGAATAAGCGCCTTCGGCGCCATCGTTCCGGACACCGGCCGGCATCCCGGCTAGGCGAAAATCCGTGCGCGGGTTCGTCATCCGGCCAATCGATGATCTTGCAAACGAAGGAAGGGCGAGGCTGTCGAAGGATCTGCAGCCTTTTTGCCGTGCTACAAGAGGGAAGATTCAAGCGGCAAAAAAAGGAATTCCTTGTGACGGTAACGAATGGATGGGAATGGACTGGATAACCCGTTTGCATCCTTATTGCCTCCGGATCACCGGCAACCGCTGGGATGCGGAGGACCTCGCGCAGAGCGCCGCGATCAAGGTGCTGGAGGCCATCCGCCGCCGGCCGGATCGACCGCTGTCCCGCGCTTTTCTGTATCGCGTCGCGAAGAATGCCTGGATCGATATCCAACGCCGGCAGCGGCTGATCGTGACGCCGCTGGAAGGCGCCGCTGAGTTCGGGGAGACCGACCCGCAGCTGTCAAGCCGGGAGCTGCTGGAGCAGCTCGCGGAGCGGCTGCCTCCAAAGAAGGCCGTCATTCTGTTGCTGATGGACGTGTTCGACTTCACGGCCAAGGAGACCGCGGCTTACGTGCGCATGCAGGAAGCGGCCGTTCAGGTCGCATTGGGGCGTGCCCGCCAACGCTTGCGGGCATATGCGCGGGAGCCGGAAATCGCGCGAGCGCGGCATCGGGAGCCGGAGGGGCCCGTACACTTCGATGCGCTGGTCGATGCGTTTCGCAGGCGGGACCCCGAAGCCATCCACCGCGCCTACCTCGGTCTCAGCCGCGCCGGCGCACAGCTCGCGCTGTTGCGCGAGACGGGCGGAAGCCTGCAGTTTGTGTTTCGGGACCCCGACGGAAATCGGTTTCGCGTCGTCTCCCGTTAGAGTTTGGACTTATGTTTGGATTGGCGCCGCATTTTCGTTCCTTAGCAGGGCTGGACCCATCAAACGAAAGGGATGATCGAAATGTCGAAGGAAACAGGCAAGCCGGAAGAAAACGCATTGAGGGCGGTTTGTTCGGTCTATGTACCGGTCCGCAATCCGCTGCAGTCCGCGGCGTGGTGGGAGCGGCACTTCGGATTGACGTTTGCCGTGCCCTACAATCCTGCCGAAGCCCAGGCGATCCTGCGTCTGTCCGAAGGGCAATGGCTGCACCTGGTCGAGACCCGGGGACCGATCGACAACCAGTTCCCCGACAAGGCGGGGAACGAGATGTTCAGGCTGACCTTCGAGGTCCGGCGCATCGAGGTCCTGTACGACCGTCTCCTCACGCAAGGCGTACGCGTCGAGCATCTGGCGGATCGCGGCAGTTGCGGCATCAACTTCGTGTTCTGCGATCCGGACGGGAACCAATTCGACGTGAACGAGGTCGTCCGCGCGCATCGGACGCCGGAGGAAGCGGAACAGGTTCGCGCCTATCTATTCCCGGCGTCGGCGGCGCGCTGAACGGAATCCGATCTTGATCTGTCCGGAGGCTGCCCGATCGGCTTATAATGGAGCTGGATCGTCGGATTCGAGGATCGTAACGGAAAGGGGCGCAAGCCAATGAAAGAGAACCATCCGCTTAAACAAGCCTATAGCCGCTCCGCTTATCCGCTCGTCGGCCACGGCAAGCGAAACGTGCAAGTGCTGAAGGACGCGCTGGCGGGCGTAGACGGAGACCTGGATAGCGATATGTACGGTTCCGGGAAGGTCATCGAGGACTTCGAAGCCCGCATGGCGGAGTTGCTCGGCAAGCCGGCGGCCGTTTTTTTCCCCAGCGGCACGATGGCGCAGCAGATCGCCTTGCGCATCTGGTGCGACGAGCGTGGCATGCGCCGCGTCGCCTATCATCCGCTCTGCCATCTGGAGCTTCATGAGGAAGACGGATTGAAGGAATTGCACGGGATCGCGCCCGTGCTGCTGGCGGATCGCGAGCGTACGATCGGGTTGGCCGACGTGGAGCAGATGCCGGAAGAAGTGGCTTGCCTGCTGCTGGAATTGCCGCAGCGCGAGATCGGCGGCCAGCTGCCGGACTACGACGAGCTGGTTGCGATCTCCGCGTATTGCCGCGAGAAGGGGATCAAGCTTCATCTCGACGGCGCGCGGTTGCTGGAGATTCTGCCTTATTACGGGAAGACCGCGGCCGAAGTGTGCGATTTGTTCGACAGCGTGTACATGTCCTTCTACAAAGGCGTCGGCGGCATCGCCGGGGCGATCCTCGCGGGAGACGAAGCGTTCGCGGCGCGGTCGAAGGTGTGGAAGCGGCGCCATGGCGGGGACCTGATCAGCCTGTATCCGTATATTCTCAGCGCGGATTACTACTATAGCCGCACCGCGCACAAGATGGCGCAGTACTACGAGGAAGCGAAGGAGCTGGCGGCGTTGTACAACGCGTGCAGCGGCGTCGCGACCAAGCCTTCCGTGCCGGTATCCAATATGTTCCACGTTCATGTCCGGCTGCCGAAAGAGCAGTTGGAGTCGATCCTATTGTCGATCTGCGAGAATACGGGGATCGGCATGTCTTCCTACGTCGCCGCCGCGGGCGAAGATGCGAGCTGTTTCGAAGTCAGTATCGGCGACCGTTACGCGGGCGTGCCCAAGGATGCGCTCCGCCAAGCATTCCGGTCGCTTGCCGTTCAGATCCAGAGCCTGGCGGCTAGAGCGTAAACCCATACGGTCGAGAGAGGGGCAAGCGGATATGCCCGGGATGATCCATGCCGTAGAGACGGCGAGCAAGGCCATTGCCATTACGTTTGACGACGGACCGAATCCGCTGTATACGCCGCAAGTGCTCGAGATCTTCAGGTCCGTAGGCGGGCGGGCGACCTTCTTCATGCTGGGCGATCCCATGGAGGCCCATCCGGAGACGGTACGGTCCGTACTGCAAGAAGGGCACGAGATCGGCAATCATTCGTACGCGCATCCGAATCTGACGGAGATCGACGCGGAGGAAGGCAGGCGGGAGCTCGAGAGAGCCAGCGCGTTGGTCGAGCGGTTGACCGGGCGGCGGCCGTCCGTTTTCCGGCCGCCTTTCCTAGCGGCGAATGAAGCGACCGCAGCACTCGCTTCGCAGCTGAAGATGCCGATGATCGGCGCGGTCAATACGAAGACGCGGGATTGGGAGCAGCCGGGCGTAGCCCATATTCTGGACCATACCCGTCCCCACGTCCGAGCGGGCGCGATTCTCCTGTTCCACGACGGATTCGGAGACCGCGCCCAGACGATCGACGCCGTGCGGACGCTGGTGGCGGAGCTGGATGCGCAAGGCTATGCGCTCGTGACCGTGAGCGAGCTGTTGGCGCTTCAGAGCGCCGGTTAGCTTGAATTTGCCCAATAGAAGGTGTTAGGCCTGTCGCGAAGTCTCCGGTAAGCTCTGAGACTTCGCGTTTTTTTGTTGTCGGACGTCGCGCTGAGGCGATGCGCCATGAGATAAGCATCCATGTCGCGCGCGCCTAACGTGTATGAGTCTTGCAACTTAGGGACAAATTATTCGCAGATTGCCCATTAACCTTAGGAGGACCATCATGAAGAATGCCTGGATTAAGCTCGTCTTCGCCGTCTTGCTGGTCGCCGGATTCGCTTCGGCGCACCGCGCGGATGCGGCGCCGAGCGCAACGCCTGAACCGGACGCATCCGTGCCGATGCTCGCCAGCCTGAACCAGATCTCTCCGAACCAGCTCCGGGTCAGCTACGACCAGCCCGTAGATCAGGCCAAAGGAATGAATCCGACCAATTACTGGATTCAGAGCACATCCGAGCGCACGCCGACCAATATCGCGACGTTGGGCATGAACGATACCGTGAGCAAAAACAATTCGCTGACGGCCGCCGACGTGACGATTCAGGCGGAAGGCAGCGGCGGACAAACTTTCGTATTGACCTTCAAAAAGAAGATCGCCAGCGGAATGCCGTTCAAAATGATTATCTGCTACGTCACCAAACCCGGGGCGCCCCCCTACAGCGGCGATAACGGTTCCGCCGCTTTCGTCGGCCGATAGAAGCAGCCTCACAGGCTGAAGCGGATTGCGGTTAAACGCAGCTCGTTTCAGCCTTTTTTTCTTGGCCGCTTGTTCGATCGTTAGGGACAAAATCCCGATTGCCGGGACAACATGCAAAAACCGCTTGCTCGCGTCCCGTCGAAAAATGATAAACTGGATCTATAACGGGACAGAAAGGCGGAAACGGAGATGGCATACGGGTTCGCGATCGAACCGCAGCTGTATATCGCTTTTGAGGACGAGGAGGAGCAGTTGGAGCAATGCAAGGAATGGGGGCTGCTGTCGGAGAAAGCGACCAAGGGCAAGACGTTCTACTACAAGGGGAACGGCATGAACGAAGTCTGCAGCATCGTCGGCTACGTCGACAAGATGACGGCGGTCATCGCATTCGGCAATACGCAGAAGCATTGCATTCACCCTGCCTACTTGAAGGAAATGCAGGCCGGGAACTTCGGTCAGCGGTACGCCGCCAAGTCGGACGCGGATGATGCGGCGGAGCAGGGGGCGGATCCCGATCTTGCGCTGACGCCGATCGAAGAATCGGCCGCGGAGCGGGCCGAAGCGGCGAACGGGGAGTCTGCGCTGCCTGCACGGGATACGCAAGAGCAATCCGCGGAAGCACGGGAGGCGCGCGAGACCGCCGCTCCAGCCTCGCGGGACGAGCCGTCCGCTCCCGCGGACAATGGCGCGGAGCCGCCGAAGGCCAAAGCGGCCAAGGCCAGGTCGAGGAAGATCGAGCTCCCGGAGGAGAAGGTCAAGATGGTCGCTACCGTCCAAGCGTTCGCGACGGTGCCGAACCACTTCGCCGACAACGACGACGAAGTCGTCATCTACGAAGCGGTGTCCATCGTCGATTCCGGGCTGGAGCTGGGTGAAGCCTGGTCCAGTCATAGCGCGACGATCAAGAAGCTGGATTTGGCTGTAGGGGATCACATCACCTTCGAAGCCAAGGTGGTCGCCAAGAAACTCACCAGGCATCCGGTGCCCTACAAGATCAACAATCCGGCCAGGATTCAGAAGGTGGACGCGTAAACCGGCCGAGTTTGCGATTCGCCTGTTTTCTTTGATAGCGCCTCCTGGCGTTATGCAGTGGACGAGGGAAGGTTGCGATTCGGTTGAGAGGAGGAGCCGTGCATGCTGACGATCGTAAAGGGACCTTACTTGCAACGGCCGACGACCGAAACCATGACGATCATGTGGGAGACGTCGGAGCCGGCGGCCGGTCAAGTCGATCTATGGGCTTCGGAGCGGATTCACAGCGGGCACCGTGGCAATTACAAGCCGCCGGAGCGGCTGGTATCCAGCGTCCGTCATGCGGAGCCGGCGACGATCCATCGGCTTGCGCTTCGCGGACTGGAACCGGGCACGCTGTATTTCTATCAGATCTATGCCGAGAACGCGGCGGGGGAACGAGTCCAGTCCGGGCCGCATCCGCTCAAGACCGCCGTACCGCGGGGCGTGCCGTTTTCCTTCACGGTAACCAGCGAGACTGGCGGCTATAGCGGCTTCGACGTCACGGACGGCCGCATCAATCGGAACATCTTCCGACGGATGGGACAATATCGTCCCGACATCGCGCTTTTTGTCGGAGATTTGGTGAACGACGGACATCGTTACGAGGACTGGGAGACATACTTCTTCGGTCCTGGCAAGGAATTTCTGCGGAGTACGCCTTTCTACAGCTGCTTGGGCAATCATGAGGATCATGCCGAGTGGTATGACGCGTTTATGGACTTCCCTTCGCCGCGTTCCTATTATTCCTTTGATTATGGAGACGTGCATTTCACTTGTTTGGATAGCACAGAATGGATCCCGTCGGCCTCCTACCCGCATAGCGCGGGAGAGATCCGTCCCGGCAACGCGCAGTTCGACTTTCTGGTCCGCGATCTAGAAGCATACGACGCCCGTTGGAAGGTGGTCTTCTTTCACTACCCTCCCTATGTATCCGGCGGCTATCAGGTAGAGGATCTTCGCCAGATTTGTCCCCTACTGGAGCGATACGGCGTCGATCTCGTGATCAATTCCCATACGATCGTCTACGAGCGCAGCCATCCGCTCCGGTCCGGACAGGTCGATGAAGAAGGCGGCATCGTCTATCTCGTCGCCGGCGGAGCGGGCGCGATGCCCGAGTGGCTGCTGCCCAAACGGGAGTGGCACACGTCGCAATCCTTGGCGGTCCCGCACTTCTTACAAGTGACGGCAACGTCCAGCCGATTGGAGATCCGCGCCATCGACGAAGAGGGACGCCTTTTCGATTCATTTCGAATCCGCAAAGGGAACGACGGCAAAAAAACATACGATTAGCAGACAGCCTGCAAGCGAAGAAAAGAGGGATTGCAATGGCAACGATAGATGATTTGATGAAGCTGGATCTACGGGTAGGAACGGTCTTGGAGGCGGAGACGTTCCCGGAAGCCTGCATCCCGGCGATCAAGATGAAGATCGACTTCGGCCCGCTCGGCATCAAGCGGACGAGCGCGCAGATTACGCACCGTTATACGCCGGAGGTGCTGATCGGCAGCCAAGTGGTGGCCGTCGTGAACTTCCCGCCGAGACGTATCGCGGGCTTCGAATCGGAAGTTCTGGTCCTCGGAGGGGTGCCGGAGAAGGGGGATGTCGTGCTGCTGCGGCCGGATATGCCGCTGCCGAACGGCACGCCCATCGCATAAATTGGCGATGACGCATCCGCTTAGGCAGAGCGTGATCGATTCGTTTGGACCTAACCATGCTGGCGGCCGTGGGTAGGGCGGCAATGCCGTCGTCGAGATTGGGAACGGATAGGAATGAAGCCCTCGTTTTTCGCGGGCTTTTCGTTGTTCGATCGCGAGTCCCACGCTCCTATCATGCTGCGCAAGCCTTTGCTAGGGGGAGGGGATATGGTAGGTTAGGGTTAACAAATAATGGGATCTTTAAAGGGGCGTAGAAGTCGAATGCCATCTCCATCTCCGAAACCGTCGAAGCAGACTGGGCCGCAGCAGGTAGCGGTATTTATGGAACGATTGGAGCATCCCTTCAAGGCGGAGATCGAAGAAGTCAGAAGGATCATCTTGAGCGCCAACGATCAGCTTACGGAGCATATCAAATGGAACGCGCCCAGCTTCTGCATCCATGGCGAAGACCGGATCACCTTTCAATTGCAGGGCAAAGGCTTCTTCAGACTTATCTTCCATCGCGGAGCGAAGGTGAAGGATCAGACGCCGAGCGGTCATCTATGGGAGGATGACAACGGTTTGCTGGAATGGCTTGCCCCAGACCGAGCAACGGTTAAACTATCGGATCGGAATGACGTGGCGGATAAGAGAGAGAAGCTTGCCGAAGCCGTGGCGAAATGGGTAGAATTGACGAGAGACTGAGCCGGCACGATGAATTTGCCGCTCCAGGAAGGATCGTCGCGCGACGGACGCACCCGGTTGCCGTAGTCGTTCGCGCGACCCGCGCATTGGGCGGTTCATCCCATACAGAAGCGCGGAAGGAGGGCACCCATGATCACGATCCAAGAAGCCGAATATGGCCGGAAGGCGGCTTTAAGACAGCTCCTGGAGCTCTATAAGTATGATTTTAGCGCGTACGATCCTGAAGACGTGGACGAGAACGGCTGCTACGGCTATCCTTATTTGGATCTTTACTGGACGGAAGCGGGCAGGCATCCCTTTTTTATACGCGTAGAAGGCCGATTGGCCGGGTTTGCACTGGTGAGAGAGTTGGGCGCGAACGCGCGCGGCCAAACGATTTATAGCATGGCGGAATTTTTTGTCATGCGCTTATACAGACAAAGAGGCGTAGGACAGCATGCCGCCGTCGCCTTGTTCGAAAGATTCCGCGGGGCATGGAAAGTAGGACAAATCGAGGCCAATGTACCCGCGCAACTTTTTTGGAGACGCACGATCGGAAAGTATACGAACGAGAACTACGAGGAAATACGAGAAAGCGGCTGGGACGGCCCGATCCAATCATTTTCGAGCTGAACCTTGCGACCGCTGCGCCAACAGACCGCTTTCCCGAGACGGAGAGCGGTCTGTTGGTCTATACGCCCAATGATGCGATCTGCGCCGCTTTGGTTTTGCGAATCCGCAGGGCAGCCGGCATAACAGACAAGACGATCAAGACGACGCATTCCAGCGAGCTCAGCCAAGAATTGACAATAGCCGGCAGGGTTACGATAAAGAAAGGACCGATTGCGGTAGATGTTCGCATACATGAACTTAATAATGATCGAGATGATCGAAAAAATGACCGAAATCTTCATAAAATGAGCGAAAGACGGCTGCAACGGATTTACGGAATGCGCTTCGAGCGGTAGACTAGAGGGGAAGCATGCTGACCGAAAGGTCACAGGGGGGAGCAGGATGAGGTTCAAGGATGTATTCTCTATCATCGGACCGGCGATGGTCGGTCCGTCCAGTTCGCATACGGCGGGCGCTGCCCGTCTCGGGCGCATCGCCCGTCAATTGCTCGCCGAGCCGCCGCTGCGCGCGGACATCACCTTCTACGGCTCGTTCGCCGATACCTATCGCGGTCATGGAACGGATCTGGCAGTCGTCGGCGGCCTGCTCGACTACGATACGGACGACGCCCGGATTCCGGACTCGCTCGCCGAAGCGAAGGCGCAAGGCCTCGAAGTCGCGATCGGCAAAGGCAGCCTGGCGGCGATTCATCCCAACACGGTGACCATCAAGCTGACCGGACGGAACGGCGCCGTCGAGATGACCGGTTGCTCCATCGGCGGGGGCAACGTCGCGGTCGCGGCGGTGAACGGATTCAGCGTCAGCTTCTCGGGCGCATCGCCGACGCTCATCGTGCGCCATTCGGACCGCCCTGGCACCGTCGCGGCGATCGCCTCGACGCTCGAGCACGGCGGCATCAACATCGCGACGATGACGGTGGACCGCAAAGGCCGCAACGGCGAAGCGCTGTCCGTCCTCGAGACGGATCAGCCGGCCGGAGACGACGTGCTGGCGCGTCTCCGGCAATGGCCGGCCGTGCTGGATATCCGAGTCGTGCAATTGACAGCAACCGCATCGGAGGGGGATCGGCCATGAACTTCGCCACGATCGCAGAATTGGCGGCTAGATGCGAGGAGGCGGGACAGCCCATCTCCGCGTACATGCTGGCGCAACAATCGCAGGAATCCGGCCGCTCGCCCGCACAGGAGCGCGAGCAGATGGCCGCCTACTACCAAGTGATGAAGGAAGCGGTGCGCCGGGGGACGACGACCGACACGACCTCCCGCAGCGGGTTGACCGGCGGCGATGCACGGCGCGTCATGACGTACCTAGGCGCCTCCGGCGGCGAGACATCCGCAGGAAGCCACGCCACGCTGGCGATGGCTTACGCGCTCGCCGTCTCCGAGGTGAACGCCTCGATGGGGCGGATCGTCGCGACGCCGACGGCCGGCTCCTGCGGCATCCTGCCGGGCGTGCTCGTCAGCGGCCAGGAACGGTTCGGCTGGTCGGACGACCGCATGGTCGACTCGCTGTTCTGCGCAGGCGCGCTCGGCTTCGTCATCGCGAACAACGCCTTTATCTCGGGCGCCGAGGGCGGCTGCCAGGCCGAGGTCGGTTCGGCGATCGCCATGGCGGCGGGCGCGCTGGTCGAGCTGCGCGGCGGTACGCCGATGCAGTGCGCGCATGCCGTCGGTCTCGCGCTCAAGAATACCCTCGGCCTGGTCTGCGATCCGGTCGCGGGCCTCGTCGAGGTTCCCTGCATCGTCCGCAACGGCATGGGCGCGGTCAATGCGCTCGCCGCCGCAGACCTCGCGCTCGCGGGCGTTCGCAGCGTGATCCCGGCGGACGAGGTCGTCGGCGCCATGCGAGACATCGGCGCCGCGATGCCGGAGACGCTCCGCGAGACGGGCAAAGGCGGGCTCGCCGCTACGCCTACCGGCAAGAGGATCGCGCAAGCGCTGTTCGGCGACGAGGACGAAGCGCGCGATGCGGAGACGGCGGGGCAAGGAGCGGCCCAGGAAGCGGACGTTTAGCGGCGCTAGCCGGCGATGCGGATGATCCGAGGCAGTCCGGCCCTGAACGAAGGATCGGAGGAGCCGGAAATTATTCTCGAAGCCTCGGTAGGAATTCGCGGCATCCATGTCAAAGTAGCTAAGTAGGACAGCACAGGCCATCCGGCGGACGGGAATGCTGCTTCGGCGGCGTTCCCGTCTTCCCGTTCAGACGATCGCGCGACGCAGATACCCAGGAGCGCGACGCCGATGGCGAAAGGAGCTGACCGAATCTGCCGCTGTGGAGGCGTAAACGAGATGGAGCGTCAAATCTTGAATGTCGGCATCATCGGCCTCGGAGAGGTCGCGCAAGTGATCCATCTGCCCGTATTGGAAGCGCTGCCGGATCAATATCGCATCGCCGCCTTGTGCGATGTCTCTCCCGGCTTGCTGGCCGCGATGGGAGAGAAGTATCGGATCGAACGGCTGTATGCGGACGCGTTCGAGCTGGTGAAGCAGCCCGATCTGGATGTCGTCTTCGTCCTGAACAGCGACGAATATCACTCGGAATGCGCGATCGCGGCGGCGAACCAAGGCAAGCATGTGCTGATCGAGAAGCCGATGTGCTTGACCTTCGCGGAAGCCGACGCCATCCTCGAAGCGCAAGCCCGTCACGGCGTGAAGATCATGGTCGGCTACATGCGGCGTTACGCGGCGTCCTTCGTCGAAGCGGTGCGCGAGATCGGGGGGCTGGGCAACGTCCATTACGCGAGAGTTCGGGACATTATCGGGCCCAACGCTTTCTTCATCAAACCGACGAGCCGCGTCGTCTCTTTTGACGATATACCGGAAGATCGCAAAGCGGACCGCCGGCATCGGGCTTTAAAGCTGGTGCGGGAAGCGACGGGGTTGGAGCCGGATTCTCCTTACTTCGGCCTCTACCGTCTGCTAGCCGGCTTGTCCAGCCACGACTTGTCCGCGATGCGGGAAGCGATCGGGATGCCGGTCGGCGTCGTGGGCGCCAAGTATACGGAAACGAACGGATATCCGTTCCTCAGCGCGATTTTCGACTACGGCCGTTTCTCGGTCGTCTTCGAGACCGGCATCGACGGTCAGGGCCGGTTCGAAGCGCATATCGAGGTGTACGCCACCCACAAATCGGTCAAAGTACAGTACGATACGCCTTACATTCGTCACCTGCCCACGAAGCTGATTATTCACGAAACCGAAGGCGAGCGCTACAAGGAATCGGTGATTCGCCCGACTTTCACCGACCCGTATACCTTAGAGTTAACGTCCTTTTACGACGATATCACCCGGGATCTCGCCCCCAAGACGACCGCGGCGGATTTCAAGCAAGATTTGACGCTCTTCAAGATGATCATCGACGCACTGAAGCCGCGCGCGGGGAGCGAAGGATGACGGCTCGTCCGATGTCGTCCGAAACGACGCCGACCTCGCTGCTCGCCGTCGATCGCTGCGGGAGAACGATCTGATCGCGCCGCTCGGCATCGACGATCTTGCGATCCGATTCTCTTTCAATTGGAAATTGCCAAGAAGCCTGAGCGATCGGGCTTCTTGGCGTTGCGCTAATTCGGGGTCGATGCTCTTCTGCCCGGGAATACGCGCCCCCCGACGGGGTGGGTGGTTGCATCCGGGGATTCAAGCGTCTGTCCTTGGCGTTGCAATCATCCGGCGCTCGTGTTGAAGCAGCCACGCCTTGCGCGACAAGCCCCCGCCGTATCCGCCAAGCTCGCCGTTGGCATTGATGACCCGGTGACAAGGAATGACGATCGCTAGCTGGTTGGCGCCATTCGCCTGCGCGACGGCGCGATAGGCGGCGGGTCTGCCGATAGATGCGGCCAGTTGGGCGTAAGAGGTCGTCTGACCGGGAGGAATCCGGGTCAAGCGGTCCCAGACTTCCTGTTGGAAAGGGGAGCCCAAGAGGGACAAGGGCGTCTGGAATGCGGACAATCGTCCTTCGAAGTAGCGGTTCAGCTCGTCCTCGATCGAGCGGATCGGCGGGGTATAGCCGGGAATAACGGCCGAACGGGTTCTCCGCCGAAGACGCTCCACTTCTCGCTCCAACCCCCTGCGGTCCACGAATTCAAGCAGATGCAGCGCCTCTTCGTCCGCGATGGCGATCATCGGACCGAGGCGCGTGTCGAGCCAAGCGGCCTTCAGGATCGATTGCCGGTCAAGCCGGGTAGGCGCCGCCCCCATAATGCGCGTAAACGCGTCGCGGAAGCCGCTGCCCGACTCGTAGCCCGCGGCAAGCTGGGCGTCGATGACTTTGCCCGACCGGATCTGCTTCATGGCGATGCCCATTCGCCGGGCTCGCGCGTAGGCCACGAAGGTCATGCCGAACCGTTTCTTGAACTGACGGCGCGCGGTTGACGCGTCCACGGACAATGCGCGGAAGTCTTGGACCTTCCAGCGTTTCTCCGGATGCGCCTCCACGGCGTCGACCAACTGCCGGACGAGGTCGGACATCAGTTGGGGATGCGAGAGCGGCCGGCAGCGCAGGCAAGGGCGGAAGGAAGCCAGCAGGGCTTGCTCGGCCGTCTCGTAGAATTCGCAATTCTCGATCTTGGGCTTGCGCGCCGGGCATGTCGGACGGCAGAATACGCCGGTCGTCTTGACGCCTACATAAAAAACGCCTTCATATTCCGAGTTCTTCTCGAGCAGCGCCCGGTAGTATTCAGGTTTGCGTTCGGATGCGATCATGTTCCGTACCTCCCGGTTATGGTTGGCCCTATTATAACGCCGCCATCCCGCCGCCGCCGCCGAAATTCGGACATGAATATTCAACATCTGCCGTCTCATGGACGCGTACGGAATCATGACGAGGAGGTTCTCGCCTGGGGCGGGAAAAAAGCCTGCCCGCACAAAGGAAGCGGGCAGGCGTCATCAGTTCGAAGGCGATTGTCGGCGAACGCCATCGCTTTTGCAAAACACTTGATCGAATGACGGAAAGCGTATCGTATGAAGCGGCGAGAAAGCGCACTATCGCTCTTCTTCGCTAAGCCGCTGAAAATAGACGAAGGTTTGACCGAGCAGGCGAATGAGCTGCTCGCTTTGCTCCTTGCCCAAGAAATCGATAAAGCCTTGAAACATGCGCGTGAACGCCTCGCTGGCCTCCCGTGCGATCTCGTCGCCTTTCGCCGTCAAGGAGAGCTCCGTGATTCTCCGGTCGGAGGGGTGGGCGGAGCGCGAGACATACCCCAGGCGGATCAGATTGTTGATCATCTGGGTGACGGTAGGGGAAGTGACCTTCAACCGTTTGCTGAGCGCGGTGACGGTTATCCCATTGCCGTCTTCAGGGTCTACGTCTTCCTTGATGGCAACCAGGACGCGGACTTCGCTCGCTTTGAGCTGCCACTTCGTCAACTTGTGCCAATCCAGCTTGGCCAATTGGGAGAATTGACCCATCAACACATGCGCGGTATCCGCGTTATCCGGCTTCATTCTGTCACCTCTATCGATCCGGCCTCATCGGGCGAGGCCGTGATGTAATCATAATAACCAAGGAACGGACAGTCAATCGGGGAGACGGGGGACTTGAAAAGAAGGAAGCCGCGCGATAAACTAAATAGATAGGCAACCTACCTAATTATAGATCGGAAGATCCGACCGGTTCAAACCGAAACGAGTTTTTTCAAAAGAAGAGACGACCGACAGTTACGGAAAGCGCTGCGTGGCGATCGCGGCGGAAGATTCCGATGGCATGAACCGCAAGCGGGGGCGCCCGCCTCACGAAGGCGTCTTCATCACTCGTTATCAATCGCCCAAGCGCGGGCAACAATAGACATACTTGTTCATCCTCATCTCAAAGGAGTACATACCGCATGGAGCTGTTCATCACCGTCCTGATCTTGCTGGCGCTGATCGGCGTCTCGAATGTCATCAATCACAAGATTCCTTTCGTTCCCGTGCCGCTCATTCAGATCGCGCTCGGGAGCGCCATTCCGCTATTGGCTTCCGACATCCACCTACACCTCGAGCCGGAGCTGTTCTTCGTGTTGTTCATCGCACCGCTCCTGTATAACGACGGCAAGCATACGCCCAGGAGCGAGCTCTGGCGGCTGCGCGTGCCGATCTTCCTGCTGGCGGTCGGCCTCGTATTCGCGACCGTGCTCGTCGTCGGGTACATCATTCACTGGATGATTCCTTCAATCCCGCTGCCCGTCGCCTTCGGGCTCGCCGCCATCCTATCTCCGACGGACGCGGTCGCCGTCGGAGCGTTAGCCGGGCGGATCCATCTGCCGAAGCGCTTGATGCATCTGCTGGAAGGCGAAGCGCTGATGAACGACGCTTCCGGCCTCGTCGCCTTCAAGTTCGCGATCGCCGCCGCGGTCACGGGCGTCTTCTCGCTGTCGAAGGCCAGCGGCAGCTTCCTCGTCATCTTCGTCGGCGGACTGGCCGTCGGGGCCGTTCTGGCCGCGATCATCACCGGCGTACGCGCGATGCTGCGCCGCGCGGGGCTGGAGAACGAAACGATGCACATGCTGATCCACATCCTGACCCCGTTCGCGCTGTTCCTGATCGCCGAAGAACTGGGATTGTCCGGGATTCTGGCGGCGGTCGCGGGCGGCGTCGTGCACGCCATCGAACGCGATCACGCGCAGAAGATCAAGTCGCGCTCGCACGAGCTGTCGGACAATACGTGGACGATCATCGTCTACTTGCTGAACGGCCTGGTCTTCGTCATTCTCGGCGTGCAGCTGCCGGACGTATTCCACGCCGTGTTCGTCGACTCGGCGTACAACAATGCCGAAGTGATCGGATTCGCGCTCATCATCTATATACTGCTCATCGTGCTACGTTTCTTGTGGGTGTTCGCGTATTCCCGGTTCAATCACGCCAAGAAGGCGAAGTTCTCCTTCAAAATGCTAATGATGACCTCGTTCTCCGGCGTTCGCGGCGCGGTAACGCTGGCAGGCGCGTTCACGATCCCGCTCGTGCTCGACAACGGCGATCCGTTCCCGGAACGCAGTCTCGTGATCTTCCTCTCCGCGTTCGTCATCCTGTTCTCTCTGCTGGCCGCCAGCATCCTCTTGCCCTTGCTGGCCAAGAGCAATGGGACGAACGCCGAAGCGGAAACTGCCAAGAAAGAGCATGCCGGGTATCTGGCGATGACGCGTTCCGCCATACAGGCGGTACGCCGCGCGACGACCGAGGAGAACAAGGGAGAGGCGGCCGCCGTCATCGCGGAATACGAACGGTGGATCCGCCAATCTCAGTTGCACAAGGACAGGCAGCGCAACCAGAAGGAGGTCGCCATCCGCCTCCGGGCTTTGGAGATCGAGCACGACGTTATTCGCCATTCGCTCCGGAACGGCGCGGTCGCGCAGCGGCACGCCGACGTCTTCCTGAAAAACCTCGATGAGATCGAGCTGATCGTATCGGACCGGATGCATATGGGTCATTTGTTCTTCAAGCGGATTATTAACGGGATAAAACTTCTATTCAAGAACGATCGTCAAATGTCGATCGCCGATCGCGTCGAGCTGAAGAAGATGAAGCTTCGGACGAGCGTCGCGGTCATCGAAGCGCTGGAAGAAGCGTACGCCCCGTCCATCCCCAGAGAAGCGGCCGACGTCATCGACCATTATTGCTTCATCAAGGATCACTGTTCCTCGACGTATCCGGCCGCGCGCGGGGACGAGAATCGCAAGCGCGACTTGCAGTGGATCGCCATCCAGGCGGAGCGGGACGAAGTCCAGTCGCTGTACGACCGGAACGAGATCAGCCGGGAAGTGGCCACCGGGCTGAGACGGGACATCCGCAACCGGGAGGCAACGATCCTGGAGAGCGAATAGATGAAGCGATGACCTCCTGCAGGGGAGAGATGCCGATGGAAAGCCCGCGATTCGCGGGCTTTTTTTTCAATGCGATGCAGGCCATGCTCCGGTATTGCCGCGCAGCGGCTTGCATCGCGGACCATCTTTCCTTAAACTCGGCTTAGTTGATCTCGTGAAAAAGGAGTCCGTTCATGATTCTATCCATCATGCTGTTCGTCGTTGCAGGCCTTGCGGAGATCGGCGGGGGATACCTCGTCTGGCTGTGGCTCAGAGAATCCAAGCCGGTCGGTTACGGCATCGCGGGTGGGATCATCCTCGCGGCGTACGGGATCATTCCCGCTCTGCAAACCTTCCCGAGCTTCGGCCGCGTCTATGCGGCATACGGGGGCGTCTTTATCGCGATGGCGGTCGCGTGGGGCTGGCTGGTCGACAAGAAGACGCCCGACTTCTACGATTGGCTGGGCGCGGCCGTCTGCTTGGTCGGCGTGTCGATCATGCTCTGGGCACCGAGAAGCTGATACATAGGGAGGACTTCCTCCTCAAGCCTCTTCGTTGGAGATCTCGATTAAGTTCCCGTCGGGATCGCGGATGTAGACCGAGACGAGGGTGCCGTTCGCGGCCGTCCGGCGGTCGCGGCCATCCTCGATCGGCACCACGCCCTACAGCACGAAGCGGTTGCGAATCGCGAACACGACCGCCTGCGTCCGGTCTTCGACGCCGATCTTCTGCAGGATGCGGTGGATGTGCGTCTTGGCGGTGCTTTCGCCAATGTATCGCGAGAAAGGCGAGAACGGGAGCTGCGCGGATGCAATACGACTCGGCCGCTTAGCGACGCCGCTATTTTCTTGTTTATTATATGTCCTGATATGAATATTCCTTTACAAGAATATATATAATATTGTATATTGGAGGTGAAAGGAGAAAGGCTAATGGAGCGGAACCTGGCTACGATCGGATTATGAACGCGACGACTTTGCGCGCGCTGGCGGATTCCAATCGTCTAAAGATTGTAGAGCTGCTGCTCAGCGGCCCGCTTACCGTCGGAGAGATCGTCGATCGGCTCGGACTTCATCAGCCGCAAGTCTCCAAACATCTGCGCGTGCTCAGCGATGCCGGCCTCGTCGAGGCGGAGCCATCGGCCAACAGGCGGATATACAGGCTGAGGCCGGAGCCGCTTCGAGAGCTGGAAGACTGGGTAGGATCGTTCAAGCGGATCTGGGACGATCATTTGGATCGCTTGGACGATTACCTTCGCGAGTTGCAAACGCCGGAGTAGCGGACTTCGGGCGCGGGGAGTGCAACATGGACTCCGTGCGGCTCTGCCCCCTGGGAACGGGCCGCAATGAATCATACATCTCAACATCTATCATGGAGGCTGGAACATGACCGAGAACAACGCAGCAAACGCAGAACAAGACGAACTAGTCATTACGCGCAACTTCGACGCGCCGCGCGCGCTGGTGTTCAAAGCGTTCACGGAGCCGGAGCACTTGAAGAATTGGTGGGGACCGAAGGGATCCGCGATCACGGTCGCGAAGTTCGATCTGCGTCCGGGCGGCGAGTTTCTGTACAGCATGCGCCATGGCGACGGCAGAGAGATGTGGGGCAAGTTCGTCTACCGCGAGATCGTCCAACCGGAGAAGGTCGTCTACGTGAATTTTTTCTCGGATGCAGAAGGAAACCTGGCACCCAATCCCTTCCAAATTCCGCACTGGCCGCAGGAGATTCTGAATACGTGGACGTTCGACGAGAACGACGGCAAGACGACGCTCACCCTGCGGGGCGGACCGATCAACGCGACGTCCGAAGAGCGCAATACCTTCAACGGCATGCGAGGCTCGATGCAGGAAGGGTTCGGCGGCACTTTCGATCAACTCGACGAATATTTGGCCCAAGCCTTTTAACCGCCTTCGGAAGATGAATTCCTTGACGATCCCGCCGGCACGCTGCCGGCAGGATTTGTCGTGCGCCTTCTCCTGCCGGAGTGGCGAGCGAGGTGGGCGAGATTCGTCCGCAATAGTCTGAAGCCTAGACTCGTTCGAACCTTTGCGTCATCGTCACGCAGCGAAGAGCAGCGCGATCGTCCTCCGCGCTGCTCTTCGCTTGCTCGTGCCGCCCGTTGGTCGAAGACCGCCTGACGTTAATCTTGGCTCACCGCATAGCGCAATTGCACCACGCCGCCGCCTAGCGGCTTCGTTTCCAGCAATCGCACGCCTTTGTAACTGTAAATATTCGGATCCAGCAAGAGATTCAGACCCTTGCCCTCCAGCACCGGCGCGATGTTGAAGACGATCTCGTCGACAAGATCTTCCTCCAGGAAGGCATTGTGCAGATCCGCGCCTCCCGACAGGAGGGCGGTCTCGTGGCCTTTGCGCGAGAGGTAGTCCAAGGCTTCCCGCGGCGAAGCCGCGACATGGACGCCAGGCATCTCCCGCAGACGCTTCGACAGCACGACGATATCGAGATCGCCGAACGGACTGCCGGCAGCGTCGCGCTCCGGCGCGGGGCTCGCATTCCGCATGTTCTCGAACGTCCGCCGGCCGACGATGAAGTTGCCTGTCGCCTTGGCATGGGCGGCGAAGTCGCCGAGCGCTTCCTTCTTCGGGGGATTGTCGTGGCCGGATTGCGCGTAGTTGCCGTTTGCGGTCAAGGTTGCCCAAAGGATGGTTTTCATATGACGCCTCCTAATGTGATCTTCGTTCGGTTCAATACGCCGCGGATCGCCGCCGCCACCCGGTCCGGCCGATCCTCTTGCACGTAATGCGATGCATCTTCCAGCAGCTCCGTCTCGTTCTGCGGGAGATATCGCTGCCATCTCTGCATCTCGGCTACCGGGAATCCGGCGCTGTCCTTGGCGCCCCAGAGAATGTGCGCAGGGACGTCGGCCAGGGCGGGGAGTTTGGCTTCAATCTCGGCCAGCCACGATCCGGCCTTGCGAATCTGTCTCGGGAACACCCAGGTCGGCTTGCGCGAGGCGGGCGTAGGGAAGGGAGCCGTATACGCGCGCCTCAAGGCATCCGTAATCTTCTCTTGATGGTGGATGCCGTGCGGCACGATCTTGCGCGCGAAGAAGTTCCGCCTCGTCTGCAGCCAATAGCCGATCGGCCATCCGCCCATCGCGAGCGAGAACAGCTTCATCGGAAGAAGCTTCGCGCGCCACGCCCACGTATTCATCACGACAAGACCGCGGATTTGGGCCGGGTGACGCACCGCATAGTTCATGCCGATCGGGCCTCCCCAATCTTGGACGACCATCACCATTTCCTTCAGACCCAAGCTCCGGATCAACGCCGCGACCGCCTCCGAATGCTCCTGGGGGGTGTAGCCGTAGCCTGAAGGCGCCCTGGACATGCCCATCCCGGGATAGTCGGGCACGATCAGGCGGCATTCGCCGCGCAACTCCTTGATGACATCCCGGTACAGATAGGACCAGGTCGGATTCCCATGGAGGAGCAGCACGGCCGGTCCGCGGCCTTCATCGAGGTAATGCAGGAGTCCGTCGCGATACGGCAGCCAACGGTCTTGGAAGGGGTATGCCTGGGCATCCACTTCGAATGGTCTTTTCATACGGTTCTCCTCTTTTCCTAATGTACTCAAATTTGATTACTTTGACTTCCCAATCGTAATGAATCGCGGTATACTTTGTAAAGTAGTTTCAAAAAAGTGCAATAGTTTCAAAAAATGAACTAGGGGGGGGATTCAGATGATCCAACCGGCATGTCCGGAGGCGATCGAACCCGTCTTGGCGCTATTGGAGGGCAAGTGGACGCTGCTCATTCTTCGCGATTTGTTTAATGGCCTTAAACGTTTCGGGGAGCTGCGCCGTTCGCTGCATCCGATCAGCCCCAAGACGTTGACCGACCGCTTGCGGCTATTGGAGGAGCAAGGCATCGTGACGCGCAAAATCTATTCCGAAGTGCCCTTGCATGTCGAGTACGAGCTGACCGAACGGGGGCGGAGGCTGCAACCGGTCTTCGCGGCGATGAAGGCATGGGGAGATCCAGGGCCGGACATCGTGGAGGCGCCTATCGCCCGGGGACCGGAGGAAGCGGGAGGCGACTGGAGACATTACGTGGGCGAAATGCCGATTCAATCGGGCTGCCTGATGGACGTGAAGTTCGGCGACCTATGGATTCAGGGGCGATACGAACCGAGTGGAGATCGGGAAGACCCGATCCGAATTCGTTCGGAGCGGAACGAGGCGCTCTACATTCGAGAGGGACATTTGGTCAGAGTCAAGAAGGAGGAGAAAGCGCAATGACCGTTACCGTGCAAACGATAATCCGCCAACTGACCGAATCCGTCGGCCAGCTGGAAGAGACCGTCGATACGCTGACGGCGATGTTCCGTTGAGCTCCGTTGGGTCCGATATGGCGACTTAAAGGCGCGAGGGCATGAGTCCTCGCAAGCGAACGCAAAAGCGCTCTGCTCGCGGATGGCGAGTAGAGCGCTTTTCGTTAAGGGGATACCTCTTCGGCAGGCTCCGCATACATCCCGGAACGCCGTTTGAACCAGCGGAACAGATGGGTGGCGAACACCTTCAAGACGGCATAGCCGGGGACGGCGAGGATGATGCCGATGACGCCGAACAAGTGGCCCGCGGTCAGAATGACGAAGATGATGGTGATCGGATGGATGCGCATCGTCTTGCCCATGATCTGCGGAGAGATGAACTTGCCTTCGACCAATTGCACGATCGTCCAGATGACGATCATCTTCAGCAGCATGATCGGCGAGGTGACGGCCGCTACGACGAGGGCGGGCGTAATCGCGATCGCCGGACCCAGATAGGGGACGATGCTCGTGCAAGCCGCGGTCACGGCCAGCACCAAGGCGTAGTCCAAGCCGATCACGAGATAGCCGATGTAGAGCAGAAATCCGATGCAGAAGCTCACGATGATCTGTCCGCGAATATACGAGCTGATCTGATCGTTGATCTCGAGCATGACGCGGAAGGAGCGCGGCCGGAACGTCGGCGGCAGGAAGTCCAGGACGAAGGGAGCCAGCTTGCGGCGATCCTTCAGCAGGTAGAACAGGATGAACGGGACCGTGATGATCGCGACCACCGTCTCCGTGATGGCGCCGACCACGCCGCCCAAGCTCGTCCAGGCGTTGTTGAGGAACGAGGTGACGCGCGCGGATACTTCATTCGTGAGGTGCGTGGTATCGAAGCCGAGCGATTGCTGCAGCTGGTTGAAGAAGTCGCTCCCGATCCATTCTTCGAAGCGCAGTTGAACCAGGACGCTGTAATCCGGAAAGTGCTCGATCAGACTCTTGATCTGCTCCCGGAGCAAGGGGACGACGGCTACGACAATCAACGTTATGATGCCGATAATCAACAGATACAAAGCCAGAATGGAGTATACGCGCTTCACCCGGCGCTTCTCGAGGAATTCCACGATCGGATTCAGAAGGTAATAGACGACTACCGTGAGCACGATCGGCAAGAACACGGTTTTGAGCAAAACGGCGATCGGGTGAAAGATGAAGGCGATCTTGTTCAGCACCATAATATTGACGCCGATCAGCAAGAGAATGAGCAAAAACGAGACGAAGCGGTGGTTGAACATCAAGCTTTTCAACCGTTCGGGCCACATGCGACTGCTAGGCATACGAATAATCATCATCCTTTCGAATCACGGCTGCATAGGCTCATATGAGTTGTATACGGAACAAGCCGCCCAATAGAGTCAATGAGTTCTACAAATCGCGTTTCTGTTAGAGCATATCCTGGACCGGGGCAATTTATTAATCTAAGAGGCCAAGCCGGTTCAGTCCGAGCCGAAGATTGCGTTATAATCATACTTAGAAATGTTCCTAGAAGTCTACACCTGTTGAAGCTTCATGGAGGAGATGAGCCGATGTCGAGCGACCAGTCCATCCATTACGCCAACCCGGCGAACATGCCGCCTGCGAACGGATATACGCAGCGGCTTTGCGAGCGTCGACAGCGGTTATTTCCGTCTGGACGGATTACGGTTACGCATTTCCACGAACTGGCATAATAGAGCTATTCCTGCCGATTCATGGGCTTGCGGCATCACTGGAGGCGTCTTATGAAGCTAATCTTTCTGGGCACGAGCGCGGGACGGCCGACCGTCGCCCGCAACGTCACCGCCATCGCGCTGATCTTTCCGGAACACCAGCACCGATTCTGGCTGTTCGATGCCGGCGAGGGCACGCAGCATCAGCTGCTGCGCGCCAAGATGAAGCTGAACAAGCTGGAACGGATCTTCATTACCCATCTGCACGGCGACCATCTGTACGGGCTGCCTGGCTTGCTCAGCAGCCGCACCTATTTCGAGGGGGCCGGCAAGCTGCACGTCTACGGACCGCCGGGGCTTCGCGCCTACCTCGAATGCGTGATGCTGCAGAGCGGCGCTCACTTGAATTACGAGCTGGAGATCACCGAGATCGAAGCGGGTCCGATCGCTACCGGGGACGAAGACTTCGCCGTCGAGGCGGATGAACTCGTTCACCGCATTCGCAGCTTCGGGTACCGGATCGTCGAGCGCCAGCGGTCGGGGCCGCTCCAACTGGACTTGCTCGCGCAGCGCGGTATCCGGCCGGGGCCGCTGTACGGCAGGCTTAAGCGGGGCGAGGACGTCGTGCTGGAGAACGGCGAGACGCTCCGCGCGTCCGAGGTCGTCGGGCCGCCCGCGCCGGGTCGGATCGTCGCCATCCTCGGCGATACGAGTCCGTGCGAAGCGGCGGTGCGACTGGCGAAGGACGCGGATCTGCTCGTCCACGAAGCGACCTTCGGCACCGGCATGGAGGAGAAGGCGGCGGACTACGGGCATTCGACGATCTTGCAAGCGGCTCAAGCGGCGTCCCTGGCGAAGGCCAAACGGCTCGCGGTGACGCATATCAGCGCGCGATACGACGAGCAGGCGCTCGCGCAGCAGATCTCGGAAGTCCGAGACGTATTTCCGAACATCGAGGCCGCTTTCGATTTTCTAGAGCTAATCTTGCCGCCGCATTAAGCGGCGATTGCTTGGCGTAGGACGATCCAAGCGATCCGATTGCCGCCATGGTTGCGGCCGGGCATGTTCGAGATCGAAGCGCAGATAGCGGAGCAATGACAGCCGTCCCGTCCATGGGGCGGCTGCTTGCCGTATCGTCGTGTCTATCCGATCGATCTAAGAGTCGCATCCGTATCGTTTATCGCGACGAGAGCGGTCAAACGATCCATCTGAACGGCTGAATGCCAAATATGTGCGGACCGCAAGCACAGTTTTTTGCAAAGGTATTGCGCAATAGGCGGCAATGTGATTATAATGTGCTTACTGAAGTTGCAGTTAACTGCGCTCGATCGCTTCGAGGAAGGCCGAGGAGAGCGTTCAACAAGCGGCTTTACGAACACCATTCTTTGCGTTAATTACTGTGCTAAAATTTAGCATAGACAGGCTTCGCATGCTTGCGCTGCGATGCCTGTCATGCCCGACAAAGGAGAAATGAATCATGGCAAAAGCGCTGTTCATCAAAGCCAACGACCGCCCGGCCGAACAGGCCGTCAGCGTCCAAATGTACGACACCTTCTTGAAAGCCTATAAAGAAGCGCATCCGAACGACGAGATTACGGAGCTGGACTTGTACCAAGCCGAGCTGCCTTATTACGGCAACGACGCGATCACGGGTACGTTCAAGGCCGCTCAAGGGTACGAGCTGACGGCAGAGGAGCAGAAAGCGGCGGGCATCGCGAACCGTTATTTGGAGCAATTCTTGGAAGCCGATAAAGTGGTGATCGCGTTCCCGCTGTGGAACTTTGTCGCGCCGGCTCCACTGATCAGCTACATCTCGTACATCACCCAAGTCGGCAAGACGTTCAAGTATACCGCGGAAGGCCCTGTCGGGCTGGTGGGAGACAAGAAAGTCGCGCTGCTGAACGCGCGCGGAGGCATCTATTCGACGGAACCGATGTCGGCCATCGAATCGGCAATCAAGCCGCTTAAAGCCACGCTCGGCCTGTTCGGCATCCAAGCGGCGGAGATCGTCATCGAAGGCCATAACCAGTTCAAGGACCGTTCGGCGGAGATCGTCGGCGAAGGTTTGCGGCAGACGGCGCGGATCGCCAGCGGTTTCTAAATCGCCGCAAAAAGATGAAATGAAGAGACCCGACTTAGGCGAAGGCCGCCATCGTCGGGTCTCTTTCGTTGTCGCATTGTTGCTTCCATTGTAAACTGGCGTATAATAAATCGGCTTCTTCCCATCCTAGTCTGGATGCAATGGATGCGGTCGGCCAGACTGAAGGTGGGCAAACAGCGCGCTTGACACCGAAATCTAACGTTGTTATATTTCTGAATGAGGTTCTTTTTTACGAAGGAGGGGATCCCATGAACCGTCGCGAGCGGCACAAGCAGGAGCTTCGGCAGCGGATCATCGCCGCGACGCGGGAGATTGTCGCCAAGGACGGCTGGCAAGGCGTCACGATCCGCAAGGTAGCGGAACAGATCGAGTACAGCCCGCCCACGATCTATGAATACTTCGAGAACAAGGATGCGCTGCTCGTTCCGCTGCTGAAGGACGGTTATCGCTTGCTTCATCTCGATTTGTCGAAGGCCATAGCGGACAACCGGGAGACGCCGCAGTCGACGTTGTATGCCGTGGCGAAGGCCTATTGGGCTTTTGCGTTCCGGGAACGGGAGTTGTACGAGATCATGCTCGGTCTGGGAGGCGTGCCGTTCGGGACGCAGGAGACGCCCGAAGAGCCGATGCGGGTATTCTACCTGCTGCGGGATGTCGTCGCCGCGTGCATGCGAGAAGTACCCGAGGATCTGGATTCGGAAGTCGATCTCTTCTGGAGCCATCTGCACGGCATGATCTCGCTTACGATTCAGGGCCGCATGAAGGGCGGAGCGGCGCGCGCGGAAGGGTTAGTCGATCGGATCGTCGCGTTGTACGTCAAGGCTTGGGGGTGACATCCCTTTTTTTTACTTTAAATCTAACGTTGTTATAGAACTAAGATAATAATCGGGAGGTTCAAATCATGTATCCTTATCTCGTGCTTATCCATATCCTCTCCGCCGTGACGGCTCTGTGCGCCATCATCGGTTATCCCATCATCATGAGCGGCGTTCGAACGGCCGGGCAGGCGCGATTCGGATTGACGCTTCAGAAGAAGATGGCGATTCTGCCGATGATCGGCGGTACGCTGCTGCTTCTATCCGGACTCGCGCTCGGCGTCCTGGAGCCGGACTTGTTCAGACAGCTGTGGTACGGCCTCTCGATCGTCGTCTTCTTCGTCATTCTCCTCATCCTGGCCGTCCTGATCCCAGCGGGCGTGAAGCGTCAGCTTGAGCATTTGGCGATAGCGGGTGGCGATGCGCTCCCCGAAGCTTACCTTCAAAGCCGCAGACGCTCCGCCTGGCTGGAAGGGGCGGCAAACCTGGCGGCGCTGGTGTCGATCCTGCTGATGGTATTCAAGCCGATGTAGACGCGGAAGCCGGGGATGCTCTTCCCTCAATCGTATCGCAACCCGTTGGATAGGGCGTCCAAACGCTCCCAATCCAGCACGACAAGGGCATTCCGCCCTTTGCCGAGAATGTTCCGGTCGGCCAGCTTCCGGATGACGCGGTTCAAGTGACGCGGCGTCGTCCCGATCAGAGAGGCGATCTCCTGGGTGTGCGTCGTTTGAATTTCCCTGCCGAACTCGTTCTGCATCCGCGTCGTCAACAAGTAGCTCGCCAAGCGTTCTTCCACGGTAGCCAGCAGGTTAATGCGAGAGGCCGTCGTGCACGTCTGGAGCTTGTAAGACAGATGCCGCAGCAGCGCGTTCAGAAAAGGGGGATCCTGCATGAGGGCTGTCTCGACGGCTTGCAGGCGAACGTACAGAAACGCCGTCTCCCGAACCGCCTCCACCTCCGATTGCACGACGACCTTTTGCAGCAGCTCGATATCTCCGAAGACCGACAGCGGGTGACAGAATCGCAGCAGCAGCGATTTCCCCGTCCCTACGCTGGAGGATACCTTGGTTCTGCCGCTCACCTGGAAGTACAGCCCGTCCAAGGGGTCGCCTTCCTTCAACACGAGCTCCCCGCCTGCGTAGACGCGGAGTTGGAGGGGGAGGGCGTCCGGCTTGGCGAATATCGCTTCCAGGCGGTATTCGGAGATATAGGATCGGATTCGTTCCGGCTCGAATACGGTTTTCATTTTTCGCTCCTTTTCGGACATCGGTCCTTTTGATCCCCGTTCAAGCTGATAAAATGAAGAAAAAAAAGGCGGGGACCGCAAGATGAAGTTTATTTTCGATCTGGATGGCACCATTTGCTTCAAGGGACGACCGTTGAGCGAAGCGATGGTTCGGGCATTGGACGCGCTGGCGCAAAAGGGACACGAGATCGTCTTCGCATCGGCGAGGCCGATTCGAGATCTGTTGCCGGTGCTGCCGCCGCATATGCATGACTGGCCCATGATCGGAGGCAACGGCGCGTTCGTGGCGATTGGCGGCCGGATCGTCTCGACCTCGCCCTTCGACCGGACGGTCGCGGAGGAGATCTTGAAGCTGCTCCGAACCTACGAGGCGGAGTATCTCGTCGACAGCAACTGGGATTACGCGTATACGGGCAGCGAGGAGCATCCGATCCGGCGCAACTTGGACCCGGAGCGGAGGGCGCAGAACCTCCCGGTCGAAGCGCTTGCCGAGATCGTCAAGGTGGTCGTCTTGCGAAGCCGCGACGGAGAGCGGATGCTGGAGGCGCTGCGGAAGCTGCCGATCGTCCTCTATCGTCACGGGGCGGAGGAGATCTGGGACATGAGCCCGAACGGCGTCGACAAGTGGACGGGCCTCCAGGCGATGGGCATCGCCCCCCGGCAATATATCGCGTTCGGCAACGACGCGAATGACGTCGCGCTGTTCAAGCATGCGCTAAGATCCGTCTGCGTGGGAGATCATGCGGAGCTGTCGCGGCTCGCGACGGAGCGGGTAGCTTCCGCCGAGGAGCATGTCGTCCGCAAGATTCAAGAGATGCTGGAGGAACATCAGGCCTCGAACAATACTTGTCCGGTCAGGCTCAAGTCGTAGCCCGAGATCGCACTCAATTCGTTCTGAAAAGCAGAGGACCGGAGGATCTTCAATACCGCGTCGATCCACTCCTGGTTTTCGGGCTTCCGCAGGAAGACGAGGTCATATTGTTCCTGGATCATCGGGATGAATTCCACGCGGCCGACGATCGCCGCGGCTTTCTCGATCCCGACGCCGACGTCCGCCTCGCCGGAAGCGACCTTGCCGGCAACCGCGATATGGTTGCTCTCCTCCGTCTCGTAGCCGTTCAGCTGGTGCGGACGAATGCCGCACAGGCGCAACTGCTCGTCGAGCAGGACGCGGGCGCCCGAACCTCGCTCCCGATTCGCGATTCGCAACCCCGGCCGCTTCAGATCGCACCAGTTGACGATGCCGTGCGGATTGCCTTGCCGGACGTAGATTCCCGCTCGCCGCCGAAGCAGATTGACGACGAGGTAGGACGAACCGATGAGCAGCTTCCGGATATAGGGGAGGTTGTACTGTCCCGAATCGCCGTCCAGCAAGTGCGTGCTGACGATATCGGACTCCCCCCTGTACATCGAGATCAAGCTGTCGAGGCTGCCGACGTACGCGCGCAGAGGGCGGATACCGGCGATATGCTTCTCCATATGCTTCGCCAAGATGTCCAGACTGACATCCTGACCGGTGATGACGATGGGGCGCGGGCCGTTGACCGGCGACGGCGAGGCGGCATGGTCGGCGGCGGCGGAACCGGGCTTATCCGAGCCCGGTTTTTCTGCGTTTCTGGGCGTGCTTTTCGTTTTAAGTTTATAGGCTTCCAGATCGGCTGCGTCGACGCGCATTTGCTTTCCGACCCGGAAGGCCGGCAGATCGCCTTTCTTGATCAGATCGTAGACCGTGAGCTTGGATATTTTCAGCAGTTGGGCGATCTCTTCGGTCGTGTAGGAAATGTCATGAGACATAGGCGATCTCCTTCATCCGGCGCTAGGTTGGACTGCGTCATTTATTGTATCACATGCGCGATATAAATATGGCGAAATAGGTTTACATCTCATTTGCGTTCTAGGTATGATGGCAATTAGATAGAACTAAATATAACTAAATAGATGTTGGAGGGTTGACCATGTTCAAAGGAAATAAAAACAGTATGGTTTTGATTGTGCTGGTAGCCATGGCTTTGGTATTTGCGGGCTGCGGCACGGCGAAAAACGCCAACGAGAATACGGCATCGGGATCCTCCGCCAGCCCGACCGGCAGCGCGCAAGCCAACGAACCGCCGGCGCAGAACGTCGAATTGACCATCTCGGCGGCGGCTAGCCTGACGGATGCGCTGGGCGAGATTCAGACCGCCTACCAACCCAAGCATTCGAACATCAAACTGAGCTTTAACTTCGGCGCGTCCGGCGCGCTTCAACAGCAGATCGAGCAGGGGGCGCCCGCGGATCTGTTCTTGTCCGCCGCCGCCAAAAATATGAAAGCGCTCGTGGACAAGCAGCTGATCGACCAGGACAAACAAACGAACCTGCTGAACAACGAACTGGTCGTCGTCGTGCCGGCCGACAGCCAAGCGGGGATCGCAAGCGAGCCGGATCTCGCCAAAGCGGAAGTGAAGAACGTCGCCATCGGGATTCCGGAGAGTGTGCCGGCGGGGAACTACGCCAAGGAGTCGCTGACCAACGCGAAGCTGTGGGACGGACTGCAGGCGAAGACGGTGCAAGGCAAAGACGTCCGGCAGGTGCTTCAGTATGTCGAGACCGGCAACGCCGACGCCGGCTTCGTCTACAAGACGGACGCCTTGACGACGGACAAGGTGAAGATCGCCTTCGCGGTCGACCCGGCCACCTATACCGCCATTCAGTATCCGATCGGCATCGTCAAAGCGACGAAGCACGGCAAGGAAGCCGAGGATTTCTATACATACCTGCAATCCCAAGATGCGCTCGCCGTCTTCGTGAAATACGGCTTCTCCGTTCCGAAGTGATCGCTCGCGATGTCTTGGCATGATTATTGGTCGCCGATACGCTTGTCGCTGCAGGTCTCGCTGCTGTCCAGCATCCTGGTTCTTCTCTTGGGCATCGTCGTCGCCCGGTGGATGAGCCGGACCGCCCTGCGGGGCAAAACGTTGCTGGAGACCGCCTTTCTGCTCCCGCTCGTCCTCCCGCCGACGGTGGTCGGCTTCCTGCTGCTGATCTCGCTCGGGCGCAAGAGCTGGGTCGGACGGTCCATCGAATGGCTGTTCTCCGCGCCGATCGTGTTCACGTGGTGGGCCGCCGTGATCGCCTCGGTCGTCGTATCCTTTCCGCTCGTGTATCAGACGTTGAAGGTCGGCTTCGCTTCCGTCGACCGAAGCTTGGAGGAAGCGGGGCGCTCGATCGGGGCGAACGAATGGCAGGTATTCCGGTACATCACGCTCCCGCTGACCTTCCGCTCGCTCGTATCCGCCTTGATCCTCGGCTTCGCGCGCAGCCTGGGGGAATTCGGGGCGACGCTGATGATCGCGGGGAACATCCCCGGCCGGACGCAGACCGTTCCGACGGCCATCTATGTGGCGGTCGATTCGGGGAACCTCCCGATGGCATGGGCCTGGACGGGCACCATCATCGTCATCTCCTTCGTCATGATGCTGCTCACGGGGCGTAAGGAGAAGACGTAGTCTGCCCGCCGCTAGAACCGCTTCCCGGTCCGGGAAGCGGTTCTTTGTTGAGGAAGCGAGCCCGGGCCGGGCGGCAGCTCCGGGAGGCAGGGAGGCAGGGAGGAAACGGGCCGGTTCAGCGGTCCGATGCCGATGTGATATGATAGGGGATAGCCTGGGAACTTATGTTTATACGCTCAAGGAAGAGCAAGGACCTCTCGGGAATGCCTATTACGCCGTCCGGACCGCCATCCAGGTATCGGATGCCAACGACGTCGCCACCGCGAAGGCTTGTTCGACAGCCAGGACGCCATCGCCGGCAGCAAGGAGCCGATCCTGGACGGCATTCGCGTTCGGCTGTAGCAGACCCCGGCATCGGAGTTCGAATCTGAAATGGATCTAGTAGCGGATACCCAACGTCACTATAATAGAGCTATTAGACCAGCATATAGAGAGACTTGGGAGTGATGGATATCCATATCAAAGTAGACGATCTGACCGGACCCGAGGTCATCGGTTTGTTGGAGGAGCATCTGCGGAGCATGTTCGAGCATTCCCCGCCGGAGAGCGTGCATGCGCTCGATCTGACGGGCCTCAAGAAGCCGGAGGTCACCTTCTGGAGCGCCTGGGAGGATGGCGAACTGCTCGGCTGCGGGGCGCTGAAGGAGCTTGATGCGGCGCACGGCGAGCTGAAGTCCATGCGGACCTCCTCGCGGCATCTCAGGAAAGGCGTCGCGTCGCGCATGGTGGCCCATATCGTGGAGGAAGCCGGACGGCGCGGCTATCGGCGGATCAGCCTGGAGACCGGGTCAATGGCGTACTTCGAACCGGCTCAACGATTGTACGCGCGCATCGGGTTCCGATATTGCGGCCCGTTCGCGGACTACGTCGAGGATCCGAACAGCGTATTTATGACCAAGGAATTATAGAACGAGCGAGAAGCCCGCCGCGAGCGGGCTTTTTTTGATAGGGAGATGAACCTTTAGAGACGATATCGGCGATTCCTGGTCGTTTTTGCCCCATTTTCAGGCCTCCTCCGTCTTTATTCCCTATTTTTCGCTTTTCTTTTCCCCGAGCGGCAAGGAGTATGGGAAGATCATGTCGAATAAGAAAAAGATGCCGCTATTCCCATAGACTTTTTCGGTTCCGGAACGATGCGTATTTCCGCTATGAGGCAAATAGACTATACAGGCCGAAGGAAAATGAAACATTACCACCCTTCGCATCGTAATCCACATTATGACAATCGAAGGCATCGTTGCCAACGGACCGCGAGACGGCGAACGAAACATGAAGGAGTAAGTGTCGATGGGTACAAAGCTCACCAAACTGCTAGTCCTCATTCTAGGTATCGCGGCTTTGAATATCCTCGTGCTCTCGCCGGGCTTCCTCGGGGTGGCGATCGGCGAAGACGCGCTCTCCACCGCGATCGGGGTTACGTTGCTGGCGGCCAGCGCGCTGATCCTGCTGTACGGCAGCAACGTCTTGCTGTTCAGACAGCCTGCCAGGGTACCCGTCAAAGAAATCAAGACGCACGAGGATTACGTGGAGGCCTTGACGCGCTTCAGACGCATCAAGCCGCTGGAGGAAGATATCTCTCTGGCGCTCGAGCAGCTCGAACGGATGGAGAAGAAGAAGGAAACTTTGCTGCAGGTACTCCACCAGCGCTTCGAGCCCGGCGAGCTCAGCTTTGCCAAGTTTGCCTCCGTCATCCAAGAGGTGGAGAAATTGTTCTACCTCAATATACGAAGCGTCCTGAATCGGCTGAACGTATTCGACGAATCCGAATTCAGAAGCCTCTCGCGCCCCAAGGCGTCGCGGTTGCCGCCCGAGCTGCTGCGGGAGCGTTCGAACCTGTATAACGAGTATCTCTCGTTCGTCAAGGGCGCGCTCGGCACGAACGAGGAGATTCTGCTCAAGCTGGATAAGCTGCTGCTGGAGATCTCTCGCCTGGACAGCATCGAGCCGGGAGATATCGAGAAGATGCCGGGCATGCAAGAGATCGACGCATTGATTAACCAGACGAAATTCTACAAACAGTGAGAGGTGCTAGCCATGCCTAAGGCAGGTAAATTCCTGATTCTATCCATCATCGTCTTGGCCGTCGTATTCGGCCTCGTCTACTACGGGGTCAATCTGACCACGAACCTGGGCAAATCGAAAGCGCAGGTGTCGTCGGAGGATGCGGGCAAGCGGCTAGGCAAGCTCTACGCCGATATCTCCGTGAGCGCCGTGGAGCCGGTCAAAGGCCAGATCGACCTCGACCCCGTCGACGTGGCTTCGTCGCTGCCGGACATCTCCAAGTTCCCCATAGCCGTCGACAACACGACCGATTCGTTCGTCGAGATCTTCTCCTCCACGGAGAAGTCGGGGACCGGGGTCGACGGTTGGTTGGCCGAGGTCGGCAAAGAATTCAACAAGGCGAACCTCACGGTCGACGGCAAGCCGGCCTCCGTCAAGATCCGAAATATCGCTTCCGGGACGGCTACGGACTATATCAAATCCGGCAAATACATACCGGACGCCTTCACGCCTTCCAACGAGCTGTGGGGAGAGATGGTCAAGGCGAGCGGGGTGAAGACGGAGCTCGTCGCCAAGCGCCTCGTGGGAAACGTGCCCGGGATCGTCATCGCCAAGGCCAAGTACGACGCTCTGGTCGACAAATACGGCTCGGTCAACGTCAAGACGGTCACCGACGCCATCGCGGCCAACGAATTCTCCATGGGCTATACGGATCCGTTCGCCAGCTCGACGGGATTGAACTTTCTCGTGACCGCCCTGAACACGTTCGACAGCTCCAATATTCTGGGAGACAAGGCCGTTCAAGGCTTTGAGAAGTTCCAAGCCAACGTGCCGTTCATTGCTTCCACGACCATCCAGATGCGCGACGCGGCCAAGTCGGGGATGCTGGACGGCTTCGTCCTGGAATACCAGACCTACGTCAATGCGGCAGACCTGAAGAGCGGCTACGTCTTCACCCCGTTCGGCGTGCGGCACGACAGCCCGTTGTACGCGCTGGGCGACTTGCCGCAGGGCAAGTTGAACATCGTGAAGAAGTTCGCGGAATTCGTGTCCCAAGAGAAGTATCAGAAGCAAGCGGAGAAGAACGGCTTCAACCAGCTCGAAGACTACAAATCGGAGTTGGCCGTGGTGGACGGCGGTCTGCTGTCCTCCGCGCAGAAGCTCTGGAAGGAAAAGAAAAACGGCAGCAAGCCGATCGCCGCCGTCTTCGTCACCGACGTCTCCGGCAGCATGGACGGCGAGCCGCTGAACCGGCTCAAAGAGTCGCTGCTGAAGGGGCAGAAGTATCTCGGGCGGGATAACAAGATCGGACTCGTCTCCTATTCGAGCGACGTCGCCATCAACCTCCCGATCGCGAAGTACGATACGATCCAGCAGTCCATGTTCGTCGGCGCGGTGAACAGCCTTCAAGCGGGCGGGGGCACGGCGACCTTCGACGCCATCGTCGTCGCCTTGAAGATGCTCGAGGATGAGCTGCAGACGGATTCGAACGTCAAGCCCGTCATCTTCGTCCTGAGCGACGGGGAGACGAACGAGGGGTACTCGCTGAACGACATCAAGGGATTGGTGGAGAACTACAAAGTGCCGATCTACACGATCGGTTACAATGCGAACATCAAGGCGCTGCAGAGCATCTCGAGCATCAACGAAGCGGCGAGCATCAACGCGGATACGGACGACGTCGTCTACAAGATCGGCAATCTGTTCAACGTTCAGATGTAACTAGACGCTAGAGGAGGATACAAGATGTCATTCACGATGGAAGTCGCCAGCCCGGAAGAGATTAAAGCCGTAATCGAGCAAGAGGTAAAGCCCGTCCCCGAGGACGTGGCGAAGCTGCAGGAGATCGCGAACACCAACGTCGCCACGATCATGACGCTGGATATCGAATCGCTCGAGAAGCGGAAGGAAATTCTGCAATCCATCGATACGTTCGGTCTGAACACGATGAAGTCATCCTCGACCAAAAACAATCTGCTTCAAGTGCAGGTCGGCAATCTCTCGAAAACCGGGGACGAAGGCGGGCAGGTGGCCAAGGGACTCACCGAGCTTCACATGCAACTGAAGGATCTGGACCCGAGCGTCATCGACTTCGCCAAGACCGGCTTCCTCGGCAAGCTGTTCAACCCGCTCCGCGCCTACTTCCTGAAGTATCAAAAAGCCGACGCCGTCATCGCGGATATCGTCGTCTCTCTCGACAAAGGCAGAATGACGCTGAAGAACGACAACACCACGCTGGAGATCGAGCAGCAGGCGCTCCGCGATCTGACCAAGAAGCTCCAGAAGGAGATTCAGCTCGGGATGATGATGGACCAATCCATCGAGGCTCAGCTCGAAGCCGCCAAGCAGCGCGAAGAAGACGCCGACAAGATTCGGTTCATCACCGAAGAGGTGCTGTTCCCGCTGCGTCAGCGGGTCATGGACCTGCAGCAGATGCTGGTGGTTAACCAACAAGGGATCATGGCCATCGAGGTCGTCATCCGCAACAACAAGGAACTGATCCGCGGCGTAGACCGGGCGAAGAACGTGACCATCTCCGCGCTCAAGATCTCCGTCACCGTCGCGAGCGCCCTCTACAATCAGAAGATCGTCCTGAAGAAGATCGAGCTGCTGAACCAGACGACGAACGAGCTGATCGCCGGCACGTCCCGGATGCTGAAGGAGCAAGGGGCAGCGATTCACAAGCAGTCACTGGAGACCAGCATCTCGGTCGATACGCTGAAGCAAGCGTTCTCCGACGTGCTGTCAGCCCTGGATTCGATCAGTACCTACAAGCAAGAAGCGCTGCCGAAGATGCGCGAGACGATCGTACAGTTCCGCGAACTGGCGGATAACGGCGAACAGCAGATTCAACGGCTGGAGAAAGGCCACAAGCTGGGGCTGTAGGACGCATACCTCCCGATACGCCAATTTCTTATCCATCCTGCGGATTCCGCAGGATTTTTCTTTGTTTTCCGACGGCTTTTATGACTTAATCTTCTCTTTGAAGTAAATGTTGTCCCGAATGTTGACCTTCACGGAGATATCGAACGTAAGCCGCGGGAACCATACGTCTTTCCAGTCTCGGATCTGCCGTTCCGACATCTGCGATCGAAAGAGCTGCCCCGTGCCTAATAGATCGGTTTTCAAGGCGCGCATCTTGCGGATGATTTCGTCGCCCTTCTTATCGATCATTTCTTGAATTTCTTCCGCAATGCGGTGATTGGGCAGATTTTTTTTGTTCTCCGATACCGCGACATCCAGATAGATTGCGCTTTTCAATTTGGGCCCGCTAGCCGTCCATTCCTTGCGGTGTCGGACTCTGGCTTTTTTGATGATCACGCTTGTATCCTTTGCGGCTTCGATCGTGCCTCCCGTATATTTCTCTAAGAAAATGTTGTAGACCAGCGTCTCGTCCGGCGAGAGCGCGCCTACCATTTTATTTTTTCGCATGATGGCAGACCCTTCGAAGTCGTATAGCGTATCCGTTCCGACATGAATCAGCGGATATGCGAGATCCTTGGTATAGGATTGGCTGCCTCTGAACGCTTCCCAGATACGGACGATCGACACGTTCGGCGTCCAGCCGCTCTCCTCGCTGAAGTAATCGTAGGACGAGATCTCGGGCGTGGGACTAATCTCATGATGCAGCGTCTTCTCGAAATCGCCCGTCACGATCGCCATCATGCCCTTGATGGAGATGTCGTTGGCCCGAATGGCATAATCCATCACATCGTCCAACCCGGTCTTTGCCATTCGCTCGCTAATCAGAAATAGCCGCAAGTGCAGCAGATCCACATGCTTCTCCGCCTTGGTGCGGATCAAGTCCAGCGCTTTGCTGATGGAATCCGCTTCCTGCTCGAGAATCTGCGTCTTCCCGCTGACGGAAGGAATCTGTAGGATGATGGAGTAGGTCGCGCTCTTCCCCTCGGAGATGCCCATGACGACAGGAAGATAGCGCTTATTGATATCGCGAACGTCCCAGCAGCCGCACAGGAGCGCGAAGAGGGAGGCGATCAGCAGCGTTCGGCATACGCTCCGGACATTCAAGAAGTCGTCCTCCTTTTGCGCCAACCGGACAGTCCCAAAGTCAGCGGCAGGATTATCATGCTATACAGGCAAAGCGCCGCGTTCATGGAGAAAAAGCGGTTCAGCGTCTGGACATTGTGAATTTGCATGCTACAAATGTACATGGCGATGCTAAGAATGGCCGCGAGCCATTTGTCTGGAAGCGGCAGATAGAGCTTGCGGACGAGCGTCATGGCCATCCAGAGCAGGACGGACGACTCAATCATGCCAAGCGCGCTGGAAGAGACGACAGAGAACGTAGGCAGCCAATCGAACACGACCCATTCGAGATCGATCGTATCCGAAGCCATCGTCACCGGATATTGGAAGCGGATGGCCGTCTCCTGACCGAAGATCAGCAGCGGAACGTAGACGCTTGCGAAGCCGAACGCCGCGACGAGAAGCATCGACGGTCCTAGCTTGCGCAGCTTGACCGGTTTGTTCAAGGAGAGCATGCCCAGAAACAAAAACCCGGAAAACGCGAACAGGCTGGTGTAGAACGGCTGCTCCGCGACAAAAGTCAGCTTCGGCTGCCAGATCGGGAATATATTGCGCCATTCGAAATTCTGATAACTGATGAACAGAGAGAAGAGCACAAACGGCATGAAGGTAATAAACAGGGCGAGCCCCATGCGAGCGATCGCATGAATGCCTTTGCACGCGGCGTAGAAGGGGAGAACCATATTGAGCAGCAGGACGGCCCAGAGCGGCGTAGAGGGCAGTACGACGATGTTGATCTTGACGATCTGATACCGATTCTGAAGGACGAGGTAAAAAAAGATATACGCGACAAACGGAAGCAGGATCGCTCTTGCCGCCCACGCTCCCGCCGCCTCCCGGATAATCTCTCCGATATGCTTGCCAGGGAAAGCCGATAATCCGCTCAAATAGAGCCAAGCCAGCAAAACCTCCAGCAGACAGGCGATCAAGATGGCTTCCCAATGGCCGCTGTTGGTTGACTCCAGAATCTTCGTGGCGTAGAGGGATAGAATCGCCGCCAGGTGCAATTGGATAAACAATGCCAGCACCATCCGCTTATTCATCCGTTTTCGTTCCCTTCAGACTTAGGCTTAGATAAGGCACCGTGAACGACTTCAGGCCGGCAAAATATACGAAGATCCAAATAACGGACATCTCCAGCCCCAATATGCCAAAGGCGGCGCTAGCGACCAAAACGACGTATTTGTAGATCCGGATGCCGATCGTATTCAAATAACCGGACATCGTGAAGTTCGCGATGGTCGAAGCCGCCAAGATGATAATGAGCAGGTTGCTGACCAGTTTGGCTTGCACGATAGCCTGTCCGAGAATAATGCCGCCGATCATCGTGATGGTGGGGCCGATGCTCTTGGGGAGACGCGTGGTGGCCTCGATGACCATCTCCAATACGAGCAGCATGAGCAGCACTTCTATAAAGGCGGGGTACGGGACGCCCTCTCTGCTCTTGGCGACGGAGATCGCCAGTTGGATGCGCAGCAGCTCGGGATTGACGGAGTTCAAGACGACGTACAGACCGGGCATAATGACCGCGAAGATGATGCCGATCATTCGGATAAACCGGAAAAACAGCAGGTAAAGAAAGGGGTAGTTGAAGTCCGTCTTGAGCGTCCAGACATCCTTCAAAATCGCGGGGACCGAGATGGCGTAAGGGAGTTGATCCATGAACAGAACCACTCTCCCGTCCATCAGGTTCTGCGCGGCTTCCTCAGGCAGCTCCGTGGCCAGATAGGTAGCTACGAGCGAGATCTTGGGTTGACCCAAGACGCTCAGCATATCCTCGACATGGCGGACGTCCTTATGCTTGTTTCTGATCAAGCTATCGGCTACGGTTTGTACGATCTTGGGGTTCGCTTTTCCTTTGAGATAGACCAGCGCGATCTCCCGGCAAAACGTGGAGCCGACGGCGTGAGTGACGACGACAACGTCCTTGTGATTGATTTTTTTTCGCAGCAGACCTACGTTTGTCAGCAGATCCTCCGTGAACCCGTCAATGGCGCCTTGGATCGGGCTCTCGTTCTCCGGCGGCATGACCGAACGGCTGATGGAGGGCTCCAGCGCTTTGAATATAAGGGGTTCTCCTGTGTGCGGGCTGCGGACGACAAGCCTGCCTTGAAGCAGCAAATGCGCGAGCTCTTCCGGCATGGCATTCGAATCGATCTGGTATAGATCGGACAAGTGTTGCAGCGGCACGTTGCCGTCGTTGGCGCTCATGAGACTTTGGTTCATACTCGCCAGGGTGCCCGGCAGATCGACCAGCGTGACAAAATAATACACATGGACGAGCTGATCGGACAGCTCGATCCGCTTCGCGGCAAAGTCGGTGTTCAAAGCGAACGTGTCGAGCAGATGCCGTTCCCAATCCCGATCTTCACTTTTGTTCATCGCAGCGCCCTCCGTTCGGTCTTCCGGTCGTTTGCTCTCTTCTTATTCCCAGAAAATGCAAACGTCATGCGCGCAGAGGGATGCGTATAGTCGATGGAGGGAGCAAGCAACGATGATTAACCTGATTAAATACCTGCAATTATCTCATGAAAAGATCTTTGCGGCGAATAGGGAGCGATAGAACGTATCGTTTTTCATGCAAGGTTCTTGGAATCGCCTACCATTCCCGTAATAATGCCCCTCATCGCGAACGCCCTTCAGTCTCTATAATGAGGAAAGATTACCGGAAAGGAGGGGCGTCGGCCATCCCCATCAACGGAGAAGTAGGTGATAACGGAAGCGAAGAAAGAAACGTGCTTAGAAGCGCTTTGAATTGTAACCGCTACCAGAAAAACGTTTCGGACATGATTCACGCCATTTCTTGCACCGACATTCGAATGAGGAGGACTATGATGCGCAATAAATACCTGGCATGGTCGCTGATCATCAGCATGCTGTTCACGAGTTTGATCCTGGCGATCGGCCCGTCCGCTCCCGCATCCGCGGCCGGCGGTCCGAACCTGACGCCGGGCAAGATCGTAACGGCGAGCGGCCAATCTCAAACGTACGCTCCGGACAATGTGAAGGACGGCAATCCGAGCACGTACTGGGAAAGCGCGAATAACGCGTTCCCGCAATGGATCCAAGTCGATCTGGGCGCGAGTGCAAGCATCGATCAGATCGTGCTGAAGCTGCCCGCCGGTTGGGAATCGCGGACGCAGACGCTGGCCGTTCAGGGGAGCGCGAACGGAACGACGTTCACGGATCTGGTCGGCTCCACGAATTACGTCTTCAATCCGGCGGCGGGCGGTAACGCCGTCACGATCAACTTCGCCGCCGCGAGCACGCGATACGTTCGTCTGAACGTTACGGCGAACACCGGTTGGCCGGCGGCGCAGCTGTCCGAATTCGAGATCTACGGCGCCGGCGGCCCCACGCCGACGCCTTCGCCGACGCCGCCGGCTTCGGAATCGTATCAAGCGGAATCGGCGGCGCTGTCCGGGGGAGCGAAAGTGAATACGGACCATGCCGGCTATGCCGGCACGGGCTTCGTCGACGGCTATTGGACGCAGGGCGCGACGACGGCCTTCACGGTCAACGTGCCGGCGGCTGGCAGCCGGAACGTGACGCTGAAGTACGGGAACGGGAGCGGCAGCTCGAATACCGTCAGCATCTACGTGAATGGAACGAAGGTCCGCCAAACCTCACTGCCGAACTTGGCGAACTGGGATACGTGGGGCAATAAGACCGAGGCGCTTAATCTGTATGCCGGCAACAATACGATCGCTTACAAGTACGATGCAGGCGATACGGGCAATGTGAACCTGGATCAGATTACGGTTGAGGCGACGGCTTCCACGCCGACACCGACACCAACGCCGACACCGACACCAACGCCAACGCCAACACCGACGCCAACGCCAACACCAACGCCAACACCAACACCAACACCAACACCAACACCAACGCCAACACCAACGCCGACACCAACGCCAACGCCTTCGCCGGGCGGCAACATCGCGATCGGCAAACCGATTGCCGCGTCCTCCAACACGCAATCGTATGTGGCCGCGAACGCGAACGATAACGACACCGGCACCTACTGGGAAGGCGGCGGCAATCCGAGCACGCTGACCCTAGACCTAGGAGCGAACCATAACATCACTTCGATCGTGCTGAAGCTGAACCCGGCCGCAGTGTGGGCTACGCGCACGCAGACGATCCAAGTGCTCGGCCACGATCAGAATGCGACGACGTTCGGCAATCTCGTATCCGCACAGACCTACACGTTCAATCCGGCCACCGGCAACGCGGTGACGATCCCGGTGACCGCAACGGTCAAACGCCTGCAGTTGAACATCACGGCCAACTCCGGCGCGCCGGCCGGACAGATCGCCGAGTTTCAGGTCTTTGGCACGCCAGCGCCGAACCCCGATCTAACGATCACGGGCATGTCTTGGTCGCCGACATCTCCGATCGAGAACAATGCCATCACGTTAAACGCCATCGTGAAGAATATCGGCAACGCCGACGCGCCGGCGACGACCGTCAACTTCTATCTGAACAACGAGCTGGCGGGCTCCTCTCCCGTAAGCGCGCTGGCGGCCGGCGCGCAGACGACGGTATCGCTGAATGCCGGCGTCAAGACCGCAGGGACGTATGGGCTCGCCGCCAAAGTCGACGAGAGCAACTTGATCATCGAGCAGAATAAATCGAACAACAGCTACACGAATCCGACTGCGCTGGTCGTCGCACCTGTCGCGAGTTCCGACCTGATCGGCAGTATCTCCTGGACGCCTAGCGCTCCGGCGGCGGGCAATGCGGTTGCCTTTACCGTCAACTTGAAGAACCAAGGAACCATCGCATCTGCAGGCGGAGCGCATGGCGTCACGGTGATTCTGAAGAATGCTGCCGGCGCCGCGGTCCAAACCTTCAATGGGTCTTACGCCGGCATCCTAGCTGCGGGCGCGTCTGTCAACGTCTCCCTGCCGGGAACCTGGACGGCGGCCAGCGGCACCTACGCGGTGACGACGACCGTGGCGGTCGACGCGAACGAGATCGAGAGCAAGCAGGCGAACAACGTGAGCACGACCAACCTGGTCGTCTACGGACAACGGGGCGCTACCGTGCCGTATAGCCGTTACGATACGGAAGACGCGACCCTTGGCGGCGGTGCCGTGCCGAAGTCCGCGCCGACCTTCGACCAGTCCCTAACGGCGTCCGAAGCTTCCGGCCAAAAGTATGTCGCGTTGCCTTCGAACGGCGCCAATCTGCAATGGACGGTCCGGCAAGGGCAGGGAGGAGCAGGCGTCACGATGCGCTTCACCATGCCCGATTCGCAGGACGGCATGGGATTGAACGGTTCGCTTGACGTCTACGTGAACGGATCCAAGGCGAAGACGATCTCGCTGACCTCTTACTATAGCTGGCAGTATTTCTCCGGCGACATGCCGGGAGATGCGCCTAGCGCAGGTCGGCCGCTCTTCCGCTTCGACGAAGTGCACTGGAAGCTGGATACGCCGCTTCAGCCCGGCGACACGATCCGTATCCAGAAGAACAACGGAGACGGCTTGGAATACGGCGTCGACTTCATCGAGATCGAGCCTGTGCCGACGGCAATCCCGCGTCCCGCCAATTCGGTCTCCGTCACGGATTACGGTGCCGTGCCGAACGACGGAAAGGATGATCTCGCGGCGTTTAATGCAGCCGTCAATGCAGCGGTTGCAGGCGGCAAGACCCTGTATATCCCGGAGGGGACGTTCAACCTAAGCAATATGTGGCAGATCGGTACCGTCAGCAACATGATCAACAACATTACGATCACGGGAGCAGGCTACTGGTACACGAACGTCCAGTTCACGAACGCCAATGCGGCAGGAGGCGGCATCTCGCTCCGCATCACCGGGAAGCTGGACTTCAGCAATATCTACCTTAACTCGAACCTGCGTTCTCGCTACGGCCAGAATGCGATCTACAAAGGCTTCATGGACAACTTCGGAACCAACTCCGTCATCCATGACGTCTGGGTCGAGCACTTCGAATGCGGCTTCTGGGTCGGGGATTACGGACATACGCCGGCGATCTATGCGAACGGGCTGTTGATCGAGAACAGCCGGATCCGCAACAACCTGGCCGACGGGGTCAACTTCGCCCAGGGAACGAGCAATTCGACCGTAAGGAACAGCAATCTGCGGAACAACGGCGATGACGCGCTGGCCGTATGGACCAGCGATACCAACGGCGCGCCGGCCGGCGTGAACAATACGTTCTCGTACAACACGATCGAGAACAATTGGCGGGCGGGCGGGATCGCCTTCTTCGGAGGAAGCGGACACAAGGCCGACCACAACTACATCATCGACTGCGTAGGCGGCTCCGGCATCCGGATGAACACCGTGTTCCCCGGCTACCATTTCCAGAACAATACCGGCATCGTGTTCTCGGATAATACGATCGTCAATTGCGGCACCAGCAAAGACCTGTACAACGGCGAACGCGGGGCCATCGATTTGGAGGCATCGAACGACGCGATCCGCAACGTGACGTTCACCAATATCGATATCCTCAATTCGCAGCGAGACGCGATCCAATTCGGATACGGCGGCGGATTCCAGAACATCGTGTTCAACAACGTCACCATCAACGGGACCGGACTGGACGGCGTGACGACCTCGCGGTTCTCGGGACCGCATCTGGGCGCGGCGGTCTTCGCCTACACCGGCAACGGCTCCGCCACGTTCAACAATCTGAAGACCAGCAACATCGCTTACCCGGGCCTGTATTACTTGCAGAGCGGCTTTAGCCTGACGATCAACAATTAAGGAATCGGATCGCTTATGGGGAGGAGTTCTTCGGAACTCTTCCTTTTTGACGGAACGACGGAGTTTCAGCTCTCGGGCAGGGATTTCCTTCCCCTTATCGAAATGATAGCGATGAACGTTAAGTCCGCAGCCATCCGACATTCATCATTGGAGTAGGAGAGAACGTGACGTTGGAGAAAACCATCCTGCATATTGAAGACGACCAAGAGATCGGCTCCTGGGTTCGCGAATTTCTGGAGGAATCCGGCTATCGCGTCATCTGGATCCCTTCCGGCTATGAAGCGATGAACCATATGGATCTTGCCGATCTCGTCCTCCTGGACGTGATGCTCCCCGGTTTGGACGGGTACACGGTCGGTCAACGCATCAAGCAGAAATATCCGAACAAGCCCATCCTGATGCTGACGGCGAGAACCTCCATGGAGGATAAGCTGCACGGGCTGTCCTTCGCAGACGATTATATGACCAAGCCGTATCACCCCGATGAGCTCGCCGCCCGGATTCAAGTGCTGCTGAGGCGATTCGGCACGGATTCGCAAGATCGGATACAACTGCATCACTTAAGCGTCTATCTGAAGGAAAACCGGATCGTGCATTCGGAATCGCAAGAGGAGATCGTGCTAACGGGCAAGCAATATCATATCTTTATGTATTTCTTGCTCCATCCGAATCAAATCTTGACCAAAAAGCAGCTGTATGAGGCGATATGGGGAGAGCCGTATCTCGAAGGAGACAAGACGCTCATGGTCCATATTCGCCACCTGCGCGAGAAGATCGAGCTCGATGCCGGCGATCCGAAGATTATCGAGACCATACGCGGGGTCGGCTATCGGGTGAGACAATGAGGTTCATTCGCCAATCGCTGATGAGCAAGTATATTCTCTTGCTCTTATTCGCCTTGGTCATTTGGCCGACTTTTCCTGCCGGCTACTACTTCCTGTATCTATGGACGCATCCTAATTCGTTCTACGAAACGGAAAAACTGGACGCGATGTGGAAAGCCGAAGCGATAACGCTAAATGGGGCATCGGCAAGCCTCATCCATGAGAAACTCATGGGCATTCATGGACGCTATCCCGAAGCTAGATTATTTTGGGTAGACGCGTCAGGCCACACGCAATTCGTCGAGAAACGGCCGGCGGATATTCCGGCGCAATGGTCCTATCGCGAGTCGGTGGCTTTCGATGCGAATATAAAAGAAGACAAGGAAACGTATACGGTAACCGCCCTGATTGGCGGCAGCCCGGAGCAAGGATGGATGGTCTTTCAAATGCCGACCCGGCATACGGACCTGTCGATGGTTCCCTTTTTCGGCGACGCCCGATTGGCCATTCTGTTCTCCATGGCTTGCGGAGGGATCGTCGTCGTCTCCTTGTTGTTCTTCTTGAGATTGAGACGTAGGCTGATCCGGTTGAAAAAGGCGATGGCGGATACGGGGACATCCGGCGTACCCCGGGAAGTCGCGGTCCGCAACCGCGATGAGATCGGAGAGCTGGAGAGATCTTTTAACGAGATGGTCGATCAACTTAGGCGCAGCAGGGAGCGGGAAAGAGAGGAAGAAAGTCTACGCAGTCAATTTATCGCCAGCATCTCTCACGATCTGCGTACGCCATTAACCGTCATCCGGCAGCATGCCTACGTCGTCCAGAAAAATCCTGCTTCGCCTCAAGGCATCTCGTCCATGGAAGTGATCGTGAATAAATTAGGGGACGTCGGCAAGCTGATCGACAACCTGCTCTCCCATACGCTGCTGGCAGCCGGAAAGTACCCCTTAAAAACGAAGGATGTCCATGTGATCGAGGAAGTGCGCAATGCCGTAGCCGAATGGTACCCCCTCTTCGAGCAGGAAGGCTTCGAGATCGACGTGAACCTTCCCGAGGACAAGGCGCTGGTCTGGCATGTCGATCCGTTGTGGTTAAGGAGCATGTTGGACAACTTGTTCCAAAACGTGGTCCGGCATGCGAAATCCGGCGGATATGTGGGGGTCCATGTCGCGGAACGAAACGGATGGACATGTCTGGAGATCTCGGATAAAGGCTTGGGGCTAGAGCGGCCTTCCAGCGCAAAAGGGGCTGGCATCGGACTTTCCATCGTCGCGCTGATGGCGAAAAATATGAATCTGCACTGGGAGATCGCTAGTTCCTCGGCCGGTACGCGCATCTATATCGGGAAACCGATTTAAACGAAACTTAAACTTCAAGTCGCCTCGTTTTTCACTTCGGCCGTTAAGCTAAGGGACGAGGTGATCGATAATGAAATTGAACAAACGATTGGATGCCATTATACGCTATACGGGGTCAACGGTTTGGCCGGCCTATGCCGGTTGCGCTTGGGCGATCCTGTATGCCGTGTTGGTCCGATTCTATCAAGCGGCAGGAGGGACGATCGGGCTGCCGGGCGAGTTCGTGAATCCGCATGCTTTTGCCAAGGCCAGTTTCGCGGCAGGCGTCCTCATCATGATTTGTGGATTTATTTTAGTGGCGCTTGTCAAGCCGTGGTCAAGGGTTGTCCCGGAATGGATGCCGGCGGTTGGGGGGCGTAAAGTGCCATGGTTCGTCCTCACCATACCCTTGTTACTCTGTACGGCCTTTGCCTTAGCGCACGGAATGAGCGGGATCATCACCAAGAGCCTTCATTTGGCTGGGTTCATTACGATGGAATTCGATAGTTGGATCGACCTCGACGTCCGCAGTCTTGCCTTATGGGACTTGGGCTTTTACGAGCCGTGGTTTGTGATCATGGGGATCTTGTCCAGCCTGACGGGAGTTCATTACGCTCAAGCATGCGGCGTCTCGCCAGTTGTGCTAAGACGAACGATCCTTGTTTTTCTGGCGACCGTCGTTCTGGCCACCGCGCTATTCGTGTTCGAGATTATTCGGGAGTTCGCCGTGTCGTGAGATCGCTCAAATGGGGTTATACCGCTTCCGTCGCTCTGATCCCCTATATGGTCATGAAAACGTTGTGGGCGATTAGCCTGCCGGTACTCGCCACAGCGCAAGGAATGAAGGAATTGCATGAATCGATGCTAGCGAACGGAGATCCGATTACCGCCTTTCTTTACCCTTACGGGATCGATACGACGGTCTTGCTCGGTCTGATCGCTTCTGTACTTGCGATTGCGTTGGTTCGTCCGTGGGGCAGGAGAATCCCTCCATGGATCTTGATTCTGCCCGCCTTAACCGGAGGGATGGCTTTTATAGCCGTGAGCTTGTCTGTCCTGTTTAAGCTGGTCAAGAGCAGCATGGATGGCAGTTTCCATTCCTTAACCGGCCCGTTCAGTCCATGGATCATGCTTCCGGCCTACGGAGGTTTTGCGACATGGGGGGTCTCCATCAGCTTGGCTGCGTTATCCTATTATAAAAGGGTAAGACTCGTCCGCTCTTTAGGATGACAATACGGACCTACCCCGTGCAACGCACGTTAACCACAATCACGATGAATCCTCGTGTTGTGGTTTTTTTGCATGCGTTCAATGGTTGGTCTTGCCGCAGGCATAGGCCGGCTTGCTGAAAGAAGAAAAGAAACCGCCGCTTCCGCTGGAAGTGAGCGCTCGCGAACGGGAGATATTGGCGCATGTTGCGGAAGGATTGACCAACAAAGAGATTGCGAGCCGTCTTTTTCTAAGCGAAGGAACCGTCCGCAATTATGTGACCGCCCTCTTGGAGAAGCTGCAGCTGCGCGACAGGACCCAATTGGCGATTTATTATCTGAACCATGGCTAATGGAGGCAATTCGGAGAAGCAAGCCGAAGTGGACGGATCGCCCCCACAATTGCTTTGTGACGGCGTGCGAGATCCACAATTGATTCCATTTTCCTAAAAGATTTAAGTCATTTTTCCCTTTTTCTTGGATTCTGTTTCCAGATGAACCCGGTTGTTGTAGAATGTGCAAGACGGAATCATCTTCCAGTCAATTTCTGATTTGGAGTGGATCAGTTGAAAAGCATGCCAATCGCGATCGTGGCGCTCCTCATGGTCTTGCTGACCGCTTGCGGTTCTTCGAAAGGCGAAGACGCGAAGCCGAGCGCGAGCGCATCCGTCCAAGCCTCGCAGCCCGCGGGCGACAAAGACGGGGTCACGATCACCAAAGAAGAGTACGGTAAAATCGAAAGCGGGATGACTTACAAAGAGATTATCGAGATCGTCGGAGGGGAAGGAGACGTCCTCTCGGAGGCCGGGAAAAAAGGGGACAAAAATTACGCTTCCGTGGTCATGTACAAAGGAAAAGGCGGTGTCGGGGCCAGCGCCAGCTTCGTCTTCCTGAACGATGAATTGCAGACGAAGTCGCAGTTGGGGCTTGAATGAACCAAAAGAAGCTTTTGCAGAAGGGATTGCTTTCTGCAAAAGCTTCTTTCAATGTAGATGGGGGCAATCATCGCCCCCTCAGTTCGGACGCGATTTGGCAAGCTCTGCCTTGGCTTCGGCAAGGAACATCTCCTCCTGGATCCTGTCCATGGCCCGGGCAGAGGAAGAATCCGATCGATCTGACAACGCTTGCTGCGCTGCCCATTGCGAGTCAGCGTACCGATGTCGAAGTTGATATTGATCCTTCAAAGCTTTGGCGGTCTCGTATTTCGTCCTCAGGGCATCCAGACTTGCTCTCAGATGCTCGACCGCGTTCTTTAAGCGATTCGTTTCAGACGCCAAACGGTCAGCCCGATCCGACTCCGAATGCGCTTTTAGCAACCACTGTCTCGCCTGTTCCGTTCGACCCGCCTTTGCAGCTTCCTCCGCTTGGGAACGAAAAGCTTCCGCGTTCGACGCATACAATTCAATGTTCTCTTGGAGCGACAGCCATTCAGACTCCGCGCGGTTGACGGACACAGACAGCTCGCGCAGCTTCTCGGAAGCGGCTTCCATATAATCATGCAGAACTTGTTCCGGATTCTCTTGCGGATGCGCGCTTGCTTGGAGCCATCTTCTCAAACGCCGAAAAATCCCCAATGTCCACTTTGCCTCCTATCTGCGATTAATTATCTTCACAATATTTACGTTCTGCGCCCCTGTTGAAGGAAGGGGCGGAGATGAATTTGCCCTCAGCGCCGTCATCGCCATATTCATACACGAACTCGTGTCCTCTGGGTATCGCGGCACCCAGGATCTGAACGGAAGAACAACTGCTCCGTACCCGGTAGACGGATGGGAAGGGACAGCAATACCAGTACCTCGTTTCTTCGATGAGATCCTTCTCCAGCAATTGCTCCACCGTGGTCTCGTATTCTCGTTCGATGTCCGTGATCAAGCAGGTGGCCCAGTGCTCCCGCAGATCTTCGATCGCTTGTTCCCATTCGCCTGCCCTGCGAATATCCCGCTTGGCATACGAACTCGTGACTTTCCAGATGTCATCCGAGTCGAGCTTACAAAGCTTTCGAGCGAAGGAGGCCGAAGATGGAATCGGAGGTTGCGACTTGAACAAGAAAGGCGCTTTAAGCCCTTGGGCAATCAGCAAGTATTCCGAGAGCGCGATCCAATACTGTTTTTCCGCATCTTCATGGCTTTCCGGCGATACCCGCCGGCCGCTCGTGATGCTTCCGACGATCGCATCGCCGGCTTGTTTTCGCGTTCGTGCGGATTCGTACAGCAGGAGGACGGCTTTGTACGTATCGCCTTGGTTCCGCGCGGCGGCAACGCCCTGCGAGGTCATCTCGTCCATGCGTTCCGCCGCACGCCGTAGTCCGGACAGATGTTCAACCGGACAGGGACTCGGACCTTCCATCTGTTGTCCCAGACGAATCGGAAGCTCGATCGCGGATGATTGTTCGAACAAGGCTTCTTGTCTGGCGGCGATCATGATCGCGGGCAGCTTGCCATACCAGACTTCCGCTTGTTCATGCGTGATGATCGGCACGGGCTTGGGCGCATTCCCGAAGTTGGAGAAGGCATCGCCCAACAAGGCGTCAGCCATGGTCTGAAGACTTCTCGCCGCCTGCAAGTAAGCCAGGGCACGGGGGGCTTCGCAATCCGCCATCTCCACATGCAAAGCGTAAACTTGTTCTCCCACTCGCTTAAAGCTCTCCAGATGCTCAATCGGACAGACGCGTTGTCCGGTCATGGTTTCACGAATCCAGTTAAAAAGTCCCATTTCGCACCTCCGTATAAGACCTATCATAAAGCAAGTTCGACAGGTTGGAAATGCGATTGTGTTCAAGAATGAACGACTATAGTTAAATTTTACGGTTTGCCTCTTGCCCATAATCGGCTAAAATGAAAGCATCTATGAACGAGGAGGCTATTTCCATGAGAACAACTGCGACTTGCACCGTACTGACCTATAAGGGTGCAGCGCTTTATTGATTTCCAAATGGTGCGCCCCCTTATAGGTGTTATGCAAATAACACGAAAAGGGGTAAACCCATGCGTTTTCCAGTTCGAAAATTTTTCTCTTATTACAAACCTTACAAAACCTTGTATTTGTCCGTATTGGCTTGTGCCTTTATCGCGTCGTCCGCGACCTTGGTGTTTCCGCTGCTCGTTCAGCATATTACCAAGGTGGTGCTGCAAGGAGACTTGTCCGAAGCGCTTGGGAAAGTGTACGGCGTTGGCGGACTGATGCTTGTTCTGGTTGCGATCCAGACGTTAGGGAACGGCATTGTGGATTACAAAGGACATGAAGTCGGCGCTCGCATGGAAAGCGATTTACGCAGCGAGCTGTTCGCGCACATGCAGACTTTTTCCTTCGACTTTTACGACAAGCGCAGAACGGGACAGCTCATGTCCCGGATCACGAACGACTTGCTGCTGCTCTCCGAGCTGTATCACCATGGTCCGGAAGACTACGTCAAATATGTCGTTCGTTTTATAGGCGCCTTCGTTATTTTGTTCTCCATCGACGCTCATTTAACGATAGCCGTATTTTGCTTTTTTCCGTTCTTGGCCGTATTTTCGCTGATCTTCAACAAGAAGCTGAATCGCGCGCTAACGAGGAACAAAGAGCGAATCGGGGACGTCAACGCGCAGGTCGAGGACAGTCTGTCCGGCATCCGCGTGGTCCAGTCGTTTGCCAACGAGCAGGTCGAGATCGAGAAGTTCAACCGGGAGAATCGCCGTTTCCTCGAGAGCCGGAAGGCGACGTACAAAGCGGAAGCGTACTATTACAACGGCGTCGATACGGTGATTCAGCTGATCACGATCACGGTCATCGTCTTTGGCAGCGCCAGCATCGTCGGTCATTCGTTGGATTTGGCGGATCTGATCACTTTCTTGCTGTATGTCGGCTTTATGATCGAACCCATTCAACGGCTGACGCACATGAGCACGCAGCTGCAAGAAGGCGTCACCGGCTTCCAACGGTTCATGGAGATCATGAATCTGAAGCCGTCGATCGTAGACAAACCGGATGCTCTGACTATCCCGAAGGTGCGAGGGGAGATTGCGTTCAAGGACGTATCCTTCCGATACGAAGATCATCTGGACCGGGTGCTGACCCATCTCTCGCTTCATATCCGGCCGGGAGAGTACGTGGCGCTGGTCGGTCCGTCCGGCGCGGGGAAAACGACCTTATGCTCGCTCATCCCTCGTTTCTATGAAGTGACCGATGGGGAAGTGCTGGTCGACGGCATCAACGTGCGGGATCTGGACCTGAGGTCGTTGCGAAACCAAATCGGGATCGTGCAGCAAGACGTCTATCTGTTCGCGGGGACAGTCATCGAGAATATCCGCTACGGCAACCCGGAAGCGACCGATGAACAAGTCATCGAGGCAGCCAAACATGCCAATGCGCACGACTTTATCATGAACTTGCCGAACGGCTACCGCTCCGATATCGGCCAACGCGGCGTCAAGCTGTCCGGCGGCCAGAAGCAGCGGTTAAGCATCGCTCGCGTATTCTTGAAGAATCCGCCAGTCCTCATCTTCGATGAAGCCACGAGCGCGCTGGACAACGAGAGCGAGAGCATCGTCAAGGACTCGCTCGAAGCGTTGGCCAAGGGACGTACGACGATCGTTATCGCCCACCGTCTGTCCACCATCCGCCATGCAGAGCGCATCATCGTGCTGACGGAGGACGGGGTCGCGGAGCAAGGCGCGCACGAAGCGCTGCTGGCGCGGGACGGTATGTATGCACGTTTGTACGCCAAGCAGTTTGAATGGCAAACATCATAAGTCGGGCATTTGGAATCGGCTCTTCCCTAAATAAAGAGGGGGGCCGATTTTTTGCGTCGATTGCGAAACGGGCAAATCGTCAAAGGTTGCGCGGATGGACAATCGCCATGAATTAATAATTTTTAAATATTCCGCTTCTATACTGGAGGTGTTGCAGGGGAGAATTCATAGCACATAGGAGCGTTTTATGAGCAAAAACAAGAAAGTTTGGATTCCGGCGATCATCGCCGCCTTCGCCGCGTTGTTGCTGGTCGCTTCCTTCTATTACGCAGGATATTCGCATGAAGGAGAAGCGCTTCGCGCGAGACTTCCGGGCGGAGGAGGGGGCGGATTGCCAGCAGGGGAAGCGCAGCGTCCGCCTCGAGACGGCAACGAGGGATACGGCGGCTACTTCACTACCTTAGGCACGATCGCCCTGTATGTGGGGGCCGCCGGGTTCTCTTGGTTCTGGTTCAAGAAGCGGATGAAATCGCCTTCCCGGCTGGTGAGGCGCGGAGGCAAGCTGCTGTTCGCCTGGCACAAGCTTATGGGATGGATCACCGTCGCGCTGATCGCGATCCACGGCACTTATTTTTTATGGACCAAATTCGGAGACGACAAGATCTATTCGGGTCTCGCGGGATTCGTCATTCTGCTGACGCTCGCCGGATACGGTTACTTCATCCATAAGATCCGGAACAAATGGATGAGGACCGTCCATCGGTCGCTGGGACTGCTGTGGGTTCCGGTACTGATCGTACATGCCGGAGGCTCCGCCATTATGGCTGTTCTCGCGGTCTTGGTCGTCGGCGTTGTCGTCCTCTTACTAGAGAAGAACGCCGGGACAAGCCGGCAGCCATCAAGCGGCGTCTAACGGCCACTATTCTACATCACTCTTCTTGGGGTGATTTTTTTTTTTTTTTTTTGCCAATCAAAATGATCTTCTTGACTTGAATCAGGTAAGGGGCTATTATGGATATATAAAGTCTTTGATAGGAGCGGCAAAGTGCGGACTTCCATAGCGACCCTTTTGCTTGTCTTATGAGCTTCTTTTTTTGGACAAAATATCGATATAATGTGTCTATGATAGCTTCGTAAAGGAGAGGATCGAATGATTTACGATTGCGCCATTGTCGGCGGCGGCCCGGCAGGACTCAATGCAGCGCTGGTGCTAGGCAGGGCAAGACGGACGGTTGCGTTGTTCGATGATAATCGGCCGAGGAATGCCGTTACGCATGCATCCCACGGATATCTAACCAGAGACGGCATAGAGCCGGCCGAATTTAGACGCATCGCCTATGAGGAGGTGCTGAAGTATCCGTCGGTGCAGCATTGGCCGGTCGAAGCCACGGCGATCCGCAAGACGAATCAGGGCTTTGAGATCTCGACCATGACCGGCGAGCTTGTGCAAGCGCGCAAATTGATATTGGCTGCCGGATTGAAGGAAATCTTCCCCGACATCGAGGGACTCCGCGATTTTTACGGGAAAAGTCTGTTCAATTGTCCGTTCTGCGACGGTTGGGAGATGAGGGACAAGCCGCTCGTCGTCGTGTCTCAGGACCCGGGGGTTTATCATCTGACCAAGATGCTTTACAACTGGAGCAGAGATTTGATCGTATGTACCAACGGTCATTCGATTCTGGACAACGAACAAAAAGGAAAGCTTGAATCCAAGGGAATAGCCGTCATCGAGTCTCCCCTTGCAGCGTTCTACGGACAAGATGGGATACTGGAGCAAGTGCGATTCGCAGACGGTACGCATATCGAGCGAAGCGGGGGGTTCATCATGTCCAAATTGGTATCCAAGGCCGCGTTTGCCGAAGAGCTGGGATACGACAAGACGAATCTTGGGGGCATCGTTGCCGACGCCAACTGCAGAAGCACCGTTACCGGACTTTATGCGGCAGGGGATGCGGCGTATGTAGGGCCTTCTCAGCTGATCATTGCCGCAGCTTCCGGCAGCAGAGCGGCTGCCGCCGTCCTTGGAGATTTGGTGGAGGAGGAATTCTCCTGACCGCCGGCAGCCGCCCTGGTCATTAGAACGAGGGGTTCTCTAAGATCATTTGCCTCATAGGCAGCAGGGATGAAGAGCGAGGAGGACGTTCAATTGGATGCTCCAATCGGTACGCCTAGGTTCCATGCCACGCTCGGCGTGCTGCTCCTGCTGTCCAAGCATGGAGGAACGTTAAGCAGCGCCGAGATGGCCGAGAGGCTAGGCGTGCATGCCGTATATCTGAGGAAAATCGTCGCGCGATTGCTGGAGCTGGGGCTCGTTGCAGCCAAGGAGGGCCGGGACGGCGGCTACAGACTGAGATGGCCTGCGGATCGTCTCTCGTTGGCGGACGCGTACGAAGCGACGATACGCGCGCCCCTTCGCCAAAACGAGCGGGAGGACCGTTGGTTCAGTCTAGATCAAGTCAAGGCGGAGATCGAATCCTGTACGATGGTCTGCCTGAAAAAATACAAGATCTCCGATGTCTGGATCGAATGAAAGTCCCGGACATACAGAGACAAATACGAATTCGACCTAGGAGGAACCTTCACATGACCATTCAACATACAACGGATTCCACATTTCAATCGGATTTGCAAAGCGAAGGCTTTACGATCGTCAACTTCTGGGCGCCTTGGTGCGGCCCTTGCCGCATGTTCGCCCCCATTCTCGAAGCGTTTGACCAGGAAGGGAGAGCGAAGATCGTAAAAGTCAACGTAGACGAAAACGCGGAGACGGCCGCCCGGTTCGGTGTAATGAGCATTCCCGCGACCATCCTGTTCAAGAACGGGAAGGCGATCGACAAAGAAATCGGATATCTCCCCGTCGAGGGATTGAGACAATTCGTGGCCCGCAATTTATAGCCGCCAGGCCTTCCCGCGAGGCGCGATAATTTGCGTTCGCCATGCCGCTTGCATATTTCCCGCATCAACTTTATCATGGATGAGTAAAGTCCATTGTAGAGGTGTATCATGAAATTATCGCAGGCGACCGACTATGCGCTTCATGCGATGCTTCATCTGATGTCCGCAGCACCGGATAAGCCCGTGAGCGTACAGCTGTTGGCCGAGAAGCTCGGCGTATCCCAAACCTATCTCTCCAAAATGCTGACCAAACTGGTCAAAGCGGGGCTTATCCATTCCGTATCCGGCGCCAATGGCGGATATCGGCTCAAACGCAACCAGGAGGAGATCTCTTTTCTGGATGTCATCCATGCGATCGAGGGCACGGCCTCTCTGTTCGAATGCAGCTTCAATCATGGGAGCGAATGCTTGATTCAACAGGTCGTGATGGATGCCGAACGGCAAATGGAGCAGATCCTGCGGAATAAAAAGATCTCCGATGTGGCTCGGCAGATGAAGCGCTAAGCGTCTTGGCGGGCGGACAAGCAAATACATGCTTTGAATTCTCCCAAACGACGAACAGAGAACCTTCCGGAGCATCCGAACGGTTCTCTGTTTTTTAGTTCAAGATTACATTTGACATAGACCGCAAATGGCGCCGATCGGATATTCAATAACAGCTCCGCTGTTTTGTTCGTATGTCTTAGGATCCATCAGTACTTTGCCTCCGAGTTTTCTACAAGCTTTCAAGCTCTCCTGCAAATCACTCACCAGAATGGTTGGTATCCATACGGACGGTAAGCTCGCAAAATCTCCAGCCTGATGGTGAACGCCTGCCGCCGGCTGTCCATCAGGCGTTATCATCCGATAGTCCGTATAATCTTCCTTGCTCACTTCTACGTGATCCCAGCCTACCACTTTTTTGTAAAAATCGCGTACTTCAGTGTAGTTTAGCTTAAAGGCGCCCAATCGCAACAAATACAGCGAACGCTAACAAAATGACGTTTACCCCGGCGCCTTGGTATTCTTTTCGCTTCAAGTGAAAGAAGGCAGCAAGCAGCATAACTACTGCAAGCGCTATCGCGGCGATCGGCGTCAAGGAAGGCAGAATACCCATGGCGAAAGGTATAACTAGAGCCAACCCACCTAGCAGTTCCGATACTCCGATAAACGTGACCAATCCTTTCGATGAATCTTTTACCCAAGGCATCGCAGCTTTCGCTTTCTCATACTGAAATGCTTTCATCGAGCCTGCTAACATAAACAGCAATGCTAAAACGCCCTGCACGATCCATAATGCGATATTCATACGGTGTGTCCCTCCGTTTTTGCGCTTGTACGATCTGGACTTATTAATTCATCCATTACTTCTACCTTGGGTTTGCGGAGAATGATGCTGATGACCACCCCGACAATGGCAAGGCCAGCAGCCAGCAGGAAGGTATCTCCATAGGCCGAGATGGCCGCTTCCAGCGTATGATTGTTCGGTCCGGCATGCATGGCATGCTCCCTCGTTCTAAAAGTGAGAAACCCGGTTAGTCCCGACACCGCAAATGAGGTGGCCACTTGCAGCGTAGCCGTTGTCAGAGGTGTGACGCGGTTGACGAGGTTAGGAGGGGCTGAACTGAGCACGTACGTCTCCAACGTCATCACCGTTAGTCCCATTCCCGTCCCCATCATAAATAATGGCAAAAGGATCATGATGACAGGGGTCTCCAGATCGATGAATGAAAATAATAACAATGCACCGGCCACAATCGAAAAACCGGCTAACGTAAGCGGACGCGCACCGAATTTATCGAACAAGCTGCCTCCGATCGACATGAAAATCATCGCGGCAACAGCCTGTGGCAGAACGGTTAAGCCCGTCTGCAAGGGCGTGAAATGTTTGACGGATTGCAGAAAGAGAGGAATAAGAATCGTCACGGCGTATAAACAAATTTGAGCGATCCACATCAACAGGATGCCGCGCGTAAAGTCGGAAGAACGGAACACGCGCAGTTCCAGCAACGGCTGCATGTGGCGAAGCTCGACGATAATGAAGAGCAGAAGGGCGATTCCGCCGATAAGGAGTCCGGATAACGACAGATTGGAGGACCAGCTTGTTCTCCCGGCTTCGCTGACGCCGAAGGCCAACATCGCGAATGCGATCGGAGCCAGAATCATACCGGGAATATCCAATGCAGGCGCTTTATTCTGCTCGAACATCGGCAAGTACTTGACTCCGATCAGGATGCCAATGACGCCAATCGGCACGTTAATCCAGAATAACCAGTGCCATGTTGCAATTCCGATCAGCCAACCGGAGAGGACCGGACCCAGCGCAGGAGCGACGAGCATCGGTATCCCAATCATGGCCATCACGGCCCCGCGTCTATCGGGAGGCGCGAGTCGGAATATGATCGCCATTCCGATCGGTATGACCATCCCGCCGCCGAGACCTTGAATGATCCGGTAAATAATGAGTTGATCGATCGTTTGGGCCGTTGCGCAGAGGGCCGATCCGAGGGCAAACAATGCGATCGTAAACAGGAAAATACGTTTGCTGCCGAACTTATCCATCATCCAGCCGGCGAGCGGAATGACGGCGGACAGCGCGAGCGTATAAGCGGTAATTGTCCATTGAATGGTGGACAACGTGCTTCTCAGCTCCTGTTCCAGTTCGTGCAATGCGACGTTCACGACCGTGCTGTCTAAAATGACCATGAACATTCCAATGATGACGGTCATAAGCGGCGCGAGGATCGATCTCACGGAGAACGACGGATCGGAAGCGGCCGGCACAGCTTGCTGAGGCGACATGTTTTCTAACCTTCCTTTCATCATATTTTGTCGGCATTGCAATAATGACCAATGGGTTTTATAATGAACCATGCGGTCATTACGTCGCTAATTATGTTTGACGAACGATTGAATGTCAATCCTTTTTTAGATAAAATTTGGGGAGTGCAGATTCGGCTATTCATTCCGACGAAACGAAATGAGGCATTCGAATGAGTTTACTCAAGCAGAGGATTATGGCGTCCGCGATGCGTTTTTTCTCGGAGAAAGGATACATGTCGACTTCGATGCAGGATATCGCGAATGATTGCGGGATCGCCAAGGGATCGTTGTACAAATATTTCGCCTCCAAGGAAGACTTGCTGATCGAGGTCTATGATGCGCGTGTCCGAGACATGTATGACAAAGCTGAAGCGATACAAGCAGATCAAACCTTGCAGCCCAGAATGAGATTGATCCGCGGAACGCTGCTTCAGTTGCAATATTTTGCTGAATTGAATTTCAGCATCGAAGAATATCAGGATCTTCCCATGCAAGAAAACGGGAAATTCATTCCCTTCTGTCACCGGCTGAGAGCCCGTCAGTTGAATTATTACAAGGAGTGCCTGATTTCAGCTTATGGACAGCAGTTGGAAGGGCATGTATGGGATGTGATTGCCGTCTATCTCGGCATGATGAAAGAAATAACGCAGTTCACGAACGTAATGAATCAACCGCTCGACCTGGAAGACGCGGCTGTATTTATTGTCGACCGGATGGACGATATTGCGGCAGGCGTCGTAAAAAAAGAAAGTCCGAACCTCCTGAAGTCTTCGGTCATAACCGAATACGTACAAAGCGGATTGCGGGGAGCGACGGTTACGGCCGCCGAACAAAGAAGATATCTTTTCGAAACCCTTACTTCCGCCATCGAGGAATTAACGGTGCAGAATACACGAAAAGAGGAACTGAATGGAGCCGTCCAATTGCTTCAGGAGGAAGTGCAGAAAGACCGGCCGAAGCGGATTCTAATCGACATCCTGCTGGGGCATTTGCGGTCGCAGCATGAATTAATTAGCATCATTGGCCAAATCGGAAAACTGGTCGCTAAGGAAGCGGTCGAGCTGCGTTCGCCAGCGTCGCAGAATAGATAAAAACGAGAGGGGGATGGTAGGTTGGACGTTAGAGCTGCGAAGGACTCGGATTACCCCGAGCTGCGAAAGATCTTCCTGGCCTCGCGCCGCGTGCATTTTCATTGGGCGGATCCGGCAGGAATGGCGCTGGAAGACTTCGATCGGCAAACGGTAGACGAATTTATTCTATTGGCGGAGGAGCAGGGCCGCATTCTCGGGTTTGCCGCATTGTACTTGCCGGACAACTTCATTCATCATCTATTCGTTCATCCCGACGCCATGGGCATGGGGGTTGGCGGGCGGTTGCTGGCAGCCGCTGTAGAGAAGATGAGTCCGCCCATACGGTTGAAGTGCGTATCCGAGAACCGGAATGCGTTGAACTTCTACGTGCGCAAGGGCTGGAAGCAAGTCGTTGAGGAAGAGCAGCGGGGAGAGAAATACTGGATCATGGAGTATGAATTCTGAGGACCGAAGTGAGAGGCAAAGCATTCCCAAAAAAGAACAGCGACTTACTTTGCAAAGTCAAAGTGATACGCTGTTCTTTTTATTTGTCTATTAACCGACAAGCTGAGTGGATTGCCGGTTGCGTTTATATTCCGTTTAAACAGGCGGGGTATCGTGTTGCTTGCCGGGAGGTAGACGTTTCCGGCCAAAATCGTACAAGAGGAAGGAAGCTTGCGATGAAGCAAACGAATACGCGCGTTAGTTGGAGGAATCTCGTCATACTCATCCGAGATGCCAGGCCTCCGAAGCTGGTGCTGGGAACGGCCTTACTGCTTAGTTTGCTGTCGACGGTTGCCTACTTGACGGTACCGGCGCTGACGAAAGGTTTGGTGAACGGATTTTCCACGAATGCGCTGGACGCCGGTCAGATCGCGCTGATGGCGTTCGCTGTGCTGATCCAGGCGGTCGCGCAGAGCCTGTCCGTCTATATGTTCAGCTACAGCGGCAACCAGGTGGTCTCAGCTATCCGAGGCACGTTATGGCGCAAAATATTAAAGCTGCGGATCGGCTACTTCGACAATCATGCTTCGGGAGACGTGATCAGCCGCGTTACGAACGACACGGCCGTCGTCCGCGGGCTGGTCGCCGAGCACTTCACGAATTTGATGACAGGCATCGTGTCGCTAATCGGCGCGCTTGCCATCATGCTGTATATGAACTGGCAAATGACACTGGTCATCATCGGCGTATTCGCAATCTCGGCTTTGCTTATGGTGCCGCTAGGACGGGCCATGTACAATATATCCAAGGGAATGCAGGACGAGACGGCTTCGTTCACGTCGATTCTGAGCCGCGTCGTCTCGGATATTCGGCTCGTCAAAGCTTCGGGCGCCGAGACGTTGGAGCGTGACAGAGGCGCCGCCGGGATCGGCAGCTTGCTTCGGTTCGGCCTCAAGGAAGCGCGGATTCAGGCGATCCTATCGCCGGCGATCTCGCTTGTCATTCTGCTGATCCTGGTGGGTATTATCGGCTTCGGCGGCGCTCAGGTCGCGTCAGGCGCGATGACCGCGGGAGAGCTGGTCGCCTTTCTCCTTTATTTGTTCCAGATTGTATTTCCGGTGATGATGATCACTCAGTTTTTGACGCAGTACCAGAAGGCGCTCGGCGCCACGGAAAGTCTAACAACCATTCTGCAATCGGAAGAGGAGCCGGACGAGGGAATGTCGTTCGTGCCGGCCGGCCGACCAATTATGCTGAAAAAGCTGTCGTTCGCCTACAAAGCGGAGAAGCCTGTCCTGGAGGGTCTCGATCTGACGATCGAACCCGGGAACGCGACAGCGATCGTAGGGCCGAGCGGCGGCGGGAAAACAACGCTGTTCGCGCTGCTGGAACGCTTCTATCAGCCCTCCGGCGGATCGATTCTGTACGGCGGCGAAGACATCGAACGATTCTCGCTGCAGTCGTGGCGGCGGCAGATCGGCTACGTGTCGCAGGAAAGCCCGATCCTCGCGGGTACGATACGCGACAACATCACGTACGGGCTGGAGCGGGCCGTCACCGAAGAGGAGCTGACCCAGGCGGCGCAGATGGCGTATGCGGACGAGTTCATCCGCGAGCTGCCGCAGGGGTACGACACGGAAACGGGCGAGCGAGGCATCAAGCTGTCGGGCGGCCAACGCCAGCGGATCGCGATCGCCAGGGCGTTGCTGCGCAATCCCCACATTCTGATGTTGGACGAAGCAACCTCGAATCTCGACAGCAGCTCGGAAGAGCTGGTACAGCATGCGCTGCGCAACTTAATGGCCGGCCGCACGACGATCGTTATCGCCCATCGGCTGGCGACGGTCGTGGACGCGCACCGGATCGTATTCATCGAGAAAGGCCGGATTACGGGCAGCGGCACGCACGAAGAACTGTACCAAAAGCATGCGATGTACCGCCAATTCGCGGATCAGCAGTTGCGCAGCGATAAGATCGATTCCTAAGTCGGGGGAGAGAGCCGGCTCATGGTAAAGGGGAAGGAAAGCGGGGAGGGAAGAGGATGATGCCCACCATATTGGTGGTAGATGACGATTCGTTCATTCGCGAGCTTGTCGGCGTCGTCCTGTCCCGGGCGGGCTTCGCCGTCAGGGAAGCGCCCGACGCGGACGTGGCGCTGAAGGCGATGGAGCGGGGGGACGTGGATCTGGCGATATTGGACATCATGCTTCCGGGCATGGACGGATGGCAGCTATGCGCCGAGATCCGCCAAGTTCGTGATATGCCGGTGCTGATGCTGACGGCAAAGGGCGAGACGGCGCATAAGGTCAAAGGATTCGATGCCGGTGCCGACGATTATCTCGTCAAGCCGTTCGATCCCCCCGAGCTGCTAGCCCGCGTACGGGCGCTGCTCAAGCGCTACCGCCTCACATCGTCGCCGACGCTGAACGCGGCGGGTCTGACGCTTCATCGACATTCGCTCGAGATCGTCGTAGGCGATCGCGCGATCTCGCTGCCGCCGAAAGAGTTCGAGCTGCTGTTCAAGCTGGCCGAGAATGCCGGGCGGACCGTTCAACGGGAGCAATTGATCATGGGGATCTGGGGATATGACTTTGACGGGAACGAACGTACGCTCGACGTACACGTGAACCGGCTTCGCGACAAATTGGCGGAGTGGAAGCAGCCCGCCCGAATCGCCACCGTCCGCGGGATCGGCTATCGGCTGGAGGAGGAACGCGCCCATGAATAAGCTCGTGAGCCGATTCCGTTGGGAGCTGAAGCTGCTAGCTCTGATCGTCTGCTGGATGCTATCCTTGTCGATCGCCTATGTAGGCGTATCGGCCGCGTTCCGCCGATGGCTGCCCGAGACATCCGGCTACTGGTTCAACATCGCCGTCGGCATGGCTGGCTCCGTCATCTTCTGCTTCGGGGCGGCGCTCATCGGCCATATGTTGAATCCGCGCAGCTTTCCGCTCATCGATGAAGTGAACGGTGCGATGCGGCGAATCGCCAAAGGAGACTTTGACGTCAGTCTGGATCATGTCGGCAAGGATGAGCTTTTCGCGGAACTCGCGGACAGCGTCAGCGCCATGGCTCTCGATCTAAAGCGGATGGAGAGGCTTCGCCAACAATTCGTCTCCGACGTGTCGCACGAGATCCAATCGCCCTTGACCTCGATCGGAGGTTTTGCGCAGGTGCTGCGAAGCGGCTCGGTCGACGAGCGAACCCGCGACCGCTACCTGGCCATCATCGAGACGGAGAGCAAGCGGCTGTCCGCGCTCGGCGACAATCTGCTGAAGCTGACATCGCTGGATTCGGAGCTTCATCCGTTCGCGCCCGTGCCGTACCGGCTAGACCGGCAGCTCCGAGCCGCAGCGGTCTCGCTTGAGCCGCAATGGCTGGAGAAGGGGCTGTCACTGCGCGCTGATCTGCCGGAGATGACCGTCATGGCGGATGAAGATCTGATGCTTCAGGTGTGGATTAATCTGCTGGCCAACAGCATCAAGTTCACGTCGGCCGGCGGGGAGATCGAGCTTGGCGCCGTCCGGGAAGGCGGGGAATGGCGCGTTCGCGTGCGCGACAGCGGAAGCGGCATAGCGGAGGACGATCTGCCGCGCATTTTCGAACGGTTCTTCAAAGCCGACCGTTCGCGCAATCGCGCGCAAGAAGGCAGCGGACTGGGGCTGTCCATCGCAAAGCGCATTGTCGAGCGGCACCACGGCCGCATCGAGGCGGAGAGCGTTGCCGGAGAAGGCACCGCCATGACGGTCGTGCTGCAGGCCAATTGCTAAAGGTCAACTATTTTGCATACGAATCCTAATGAGAAGGGCAGCGGTTCACGATGTCGAAAGCCGATAATATGCTGGCGATACTATGGCTCCTGCGATCGCGAAGAAAAATGTCGGCTACGCAGCTGGCAGAGGAACTGGAGGTTCATGTTCGAACGATCTATCGCCATATCGATGCGCTATGCATTTCTGGCGTTCCCATCGTGTCGGAGGTCGGACGGGACGGCGGATATGCCATTCCCGACACGTTCAAGCTCGAACCTTTGTTCTTCGATGCGGAAGAACAGAAGGCGCTCCTGCATTCGGCTACGTTCGCGAGGGAGGCGGATTATCCGTCCCGCGAGGCGCTCGGTCGAGCCGTCTCCAAGATCAAACGCTATGCGAATCCGGAGCAGAGGGAACGCATGGAGCGCCACGAGACGCACCTCGAGGTCATACAACCCCCGACCGATCCGTCGCTTCTGTCCGTACTCGTCGAGATCGAGTCTAGCATGGAGCTGCAAGTCGGCCTCGAGATCGATTACCAGACCGGGTACGATGGCCCCCTGAGCAATCGAACCGTCGATGTCTATGGACTCGTCCATTGGAAAAGCAAATGGTATGCGGTCGGTCATTGTCATCTGCGCGGGGAAGTGCGCAGCTTCCGCGTCGACCGAATGCGCAACTGGAGATGCACCGAGGAGCGTTTTCAACGGCCGCCGCATTTTTCGGCCCGGTCGTTTCTGATGGACAGCTTGCTCGCCGAAGCGGGAGCCGAACGACAGCATCCTTTGGTTTCCTTGCGCATTCAAGGGAGCGCGCAGGCTTTAGACGACTTATGCGGACATTGGCTTTTGAGCCACGCCCTCGTAGAACGGACGGAGGATCGCGCGCATTTCCAGCTGGATGAGCTGAATCTCTATACGCAGATTCCCTATTATCTGTTATCCTTCGGCGGCAAGATCCGGGTCCAAGCGCCCGAGGAACTAAGAGCATGCATGGCGGATATCGCGACTTCCTTGCTCGAATATTATCGTTCATAGCTCGCAAACCCTGCTCTGCAATGTCAGGGTTTGTCCGGTATAATTATCTATAACAAGAAGCAAGAGGAGGGAGCGCATGGCGGGCGCCATTTTCAAGCAAGAAGTCCAAGCGGCGACGGGAACCGCTTGGGAGCAATGGATCGCGACACTGGGCCGAACTGTGGACCCGATATGGTCTCATGAACAAATCAAAAACCATTTGCGCGAGCGTCATGGGGTTACGGAGGCGTGGAGCGAATGGATCGCCGTCATGTACGAGCAACTGATGGGTCGAGTGCCGGTTGGCACCTCCAAGGATGCGGGCGTGCAGATCGGCGTTAGAAGGACATTTGACGTCACGAAGGAGCAAGCTTGGGATTTCCTCCTATCGCCGGAAGGGCTGTCGCTATGGATCGGAGAAGTGCCCTCCTTCCAATTGCAAGCAGGTCACGAATTTACGTCGAAGGAAGGGGTGACCGGTAAGATTACGGTGGTGGTACCATACCACAAATTGCGCATGACCTGGCAGCGCCCGGAGTGGAATACCCCATCCCGGCTGCAGCTCTATTGCTTGTCGACGAAAACCGGAAAAACGACGATCGCGATCCACCAAGAAATGCTGGAAGACGTCTATATGCGAGAAATCATGCGGCGACACTGGGATTCGATGTTGAACGCCTATAAAACGTATACGGAAGCAGCGAGATGAATAAGTTCAGCCCTATCGATCTGCGGGTGAACAACTGGGTGCAAGTCACGTGTTCTATGAGAACCATCACGACAGCCATCGGCTGTTTCCGATCAGTCCGACGTCAGCTTCTGTTGACTTCGGTGAAGGGCGGACGCCTATAATAGAGTTATGAACATTCCGTTGATATCCACCAAACTCCATATTCCCTCGCCGCGCGAGCAGCGCGTTGTCAGGCCGCGTCTGACCGAGCGGCTGAACGCGGGGTTGGATCGCAAACTGACCCTTGTCTCCGCATCCGCCGGGTTCGGCAAGACGACGCTGCTCGGCGAATGGCTCGCCGGATGCGAACGTCCGGCGGCTTGGCTATCGTTGGACGAGGGAGACAACGATCCGGCCCGCTTCCTGACTTCCCTTCTGGCCGCTTTGCGGACGATCGGCGTAAACGCCGGAGAAGGGTTATTCGGCATGCTCCAATCACCGCAGCCGCCGCCGATCGAATCGGTATTAGCGGCTTTGATTGCTGAACTCACTGTCATCCCTCACCCCTTTATCCTCGTCTTGGACGACTACCATTACATCGAAGCCGGCGCGATCGACCTCGCTCTTGCCTTTCTGCTCGACCATCAGCCGCTGCAGATGCACCTGGTGATCGCCACGCGAGAGGAACCGCGACTGCCGATCGCTCGGATGCGCGTCCGCGGCCAAATCGCCGAATTGCGTGCCGCCGACATGCGGTTCACCTTGGACGAAGCCACCGAATTTCTGAGCGGCACGATGGCGCTCACGCTTGCACCGGAACAGATCGCCCGCCTTGAAGACCGAACCGAAGGCTGGATTGCCGCTCTGCAACTGGCGGCGTTATCGCTGCAGGGGCATTCGGACGCCGCGGGCTTCATCGCGCAATTCACCGGCAGCCACCGTTTCGTGTTCGACTATCTCGCCGAAGAAGTCCTTCAGCGGCAATCGGCTGCGATTCAGCAATTCTTGCTGGGCACCTCGATACTCGACCGCTTGTGCGAACCGCTTTGCGACGCCGTGCTGCAGCGATCACTCTCCGTTGGCGGACAAGTCCATCTTGAAGCGATCGAACGTGCCAATCTCTTCATCGTTCCGCTCGACGACGAGCGCCGCTGGTACCGCTATCACCATCTTTTTGCGGATGTGCTTAGGCGCAGATTAGACTCGAGCGTCGCAGCCGATCTGCATTTGCGCGCCAGCCTGTGGTACGAGCAGCATGATCTGCCTTTCGAGGCTTTTCAACATGCTATCGCTTCGGGCGAAGTCGATCGCGCTGCGCGCCTGGCGGAAGGAGAGGGGGGGACTCCCTTGCACTTTCGCGGCGTGGTCGTTCCCATACTGAACTGGCTATCGTCGCTGCCGAAGGCGGAATTGGACGCGAGACCATCGCTGCGGGTGATCTATGCATCGACGCTGTTGATGGTCGGCAGGATGACCGATGTCGAGCCGCAGCTCCTGTCTGCCGAAGCCGCCCTTCAAGGCGTCGAACCGGAAGAGAAGGTCCGGGATCTCATCGGACATATGGCTTCCATTCGTGCTGCAGCGGCTGTCAGTCGGCATGAGACCGAGACGATCCTCGTCCAGTCGCGCCGCGCTTTGGCGTATCTGCACCCGGACAACTTGCCGGTCCGTACGGCCACCGCTTGGACGTTGGGATACGCTTATCAGCTTCAGGGGGATCGCGCAGCGGCCGGCAAGGCGTATACCGAAGCTTTGTCGATCAGTCGAAAGATCGGGCATGCGACGATCGCCATGATGGCAGGTCTTGGTCTAGGGAACATCCAGGAAGCGGATAACCTGCTGTACGAAGCAGCCGACACCTATTGGCGCGTACTGGCATGGGCGGGCGATCCGCCGCCGCCCGCGGCGTGCGAAGTACATCTGGGCTTAGCCCGGATCTATTATGAATGGAACGACCTAGACGTCGCTCATCATCATGCTCGACTGGCCGTCCAGCTCGCGCAGCAGTTCGATACGGCGGACAGAGCTGTCGCGGGCGAGGTGCTGCTCGCCCGGCTGGCGCTCGCTCGTGGAGAGGCGAGCGGCGCGGCCGCGATGCTTGCGCAGGCGGAGCATGCCGCACGACGGCAAGGCTTCGAGAATCAGCTGCCCCGTATCGCCGCCGCCAACGTCCTTGTGCTGCTTCGGCAGGGTCATCTCGATGCAGCCGCCGCTCTCGCGCGGAAGTACGAGCTTCAGAGCGGCATGGCGAGGGTGCACTTGGCCCAAGGTGACGCCGTTGCGGCGCTGGCGGCATTGGAGTCGATGCGGGAGCGGGCGGAGAAAAAGGGTTGGGCGGACGAACGCCTCCAGGCCATGGTGCTGCAGACGATTGCATTGCACGCGCACGGATTGAAGCGCGAGGCGGCGCAATCGCTGGCGGACGCCATCCGGCTGGCCGAGCTCGGCGGCTTCGTCCGGATCTTCGTCGACGAAGGCCGAGCGATGCATCGAGTGATGCGCGAGTCGGCTGTGCAGCCGTACATGCCGGACGCAATAGGCAAGTTGATGTCTGCATTGGAGGCGGAAGAGCGGTGGGCCGAGGGCCAATCCGTCCAGCGCAAAGCCCCGCCCATCCAACCCTTGATCGAGCCGCTGAGCGCGCGGGAGCTCGAAGTGCTGCGGCTGATCGCCCAGGGATGCTCCAATCGCGAGATTGGCGAACGACTGTTCCTTGCGGTGAGTACGGTCAAAGGGCATAACCGGTCGATCTTCGACAAGATGCAGGTGAAGCGGCGTACCGAAGCGGTCGCGCTAGCCCGCGAGTGGGAGCTGCTGTGAGCCCGGACCGCAAGCGGAGACGATTAGGGGCTTCGTCCTCCATGCATGCGTCCCCCTTTCGCCAAAACCATACTTAAGTATCTATAAGTTCATACCGGGTAATCGTTATACTAATCGCAAAATGAGTTGTGGAGGAAACCCATGAGAGCGATGGTATGCACCAAATACGGTTCCCCGGATTTCGTCAAGCTCCAAGAGGTCGAAAAACCTGTGCCCAAGGACCGCGAGGTGCGAGTGAAAGTCTATGCGACGACGGTAGCGACTGGGGATTGCAGAGTGCGAAGCTTTAACAGCCCGTTCCTGTACTGGATTCCCATGCGCCTTTTCTTAGGGATCCTTAGGCCCCGACAATCGATTCTGGGCGTGGAGCTGGCCGGCGAAGTCGAAGCCGTGGGTCAGGGCGTCAAACGATTCAAAAAAGGAGATCGGGTATATGCGTTAACGGGGATGCGATTTGGCGCGCATGCCGAGTACGCCTGCGTACCCGAAGACGGCGTCATCTCCTTGCAGCCGACCAATATGACCTATGAAGAAGCGGTTGCCATCCCGTTTGGAGGGACTACGGCGATCTATTTTCTTCGCAAAGGTCAAATCCGCAACGGGTTAAAAGTGCTGATCTATGGCGCATCCGGGTCGGTAGGGACGGCAGCGGTCCAGCTGGCCAAGCACTTCGGAGCTCATGTCACCGGGGTGTGCAGCGGCGTGAACGCGGACCTTGTGAGATCGCTCGGCGCCGATCAGGTTATCGACTACGCGAAGGAAGACTATGCGGAAGCAGGGGTGCTATACGACCTCATCTTCGATACGATAGGGAAGAGCTCCAAATCGAAGGGCAAGAAGGCGCTCGCTCCGAACGGCAGATACGTGTCGGTTGTCGGCCAGGGGATCGTAAAGACGTCTGCGGAAGATCTGGCGTTTCTCCAATCGCTGATTGAGGCGGGAGAGCTCCAGGCGGTTATCGACCGGCGCTATCCATTGGACCGAATCCCCGACGCATACCGGTACGTGGAGACCGGCCGCAAAAAGGGAAATGTCGTCGTCACGGTGGCGCACGAGGGGTGAACTTGGTCCGAGGCGCATCCTTTGGCCGGATGATTGGCCTGTCCGGAGAGGAAGCGCAGTCGAATTGATCCGTTCGGCCGGATGCGGCGCCTATTTGTAGGGGACCCCCATGAATCTTTCTCCGGTCGCAATGATGTTGGCCGCCGTCTGGCTCGTCGCCTCGGCCGCGTGTGCTGGAGCCGCATTCAGCGCCAAGGTACCTTCGGTCAGAAGTTTAAAATATTGAATTTTGCCTAAAAGCCTTGACAATTCACGAATAAACTCTCATGAAATTCTAATCTTGATCACAAGGCAATTTCATCTGCCGGTGTTATAGTGTTTGTGTCCAGGACAAACCAAACACGGAGGGAACAAAATGAAAAAGAAATGGCTTCTTGCTGTGGCATTGCTCGCGGTTGTAGCGGCGGGATCGGGAACTTGGCTGCATTCGACATACGCTTCTGCCGGCAAAACGACGACGGATACGGCCGTTACGGCCAAAGAGACTTCCGATGGAGACGGCGAAACGGCTGACGATCAGGAGAAATCGGACGGAGACGGCGAAGTCGCCGACGATCAGACGAATGCAGGAGGCAACGCGGTCGTTGCCAAAGATCAAGCGACTCCCGGCAGCGACAGCACCGTTGCCCAGGATCCATCCAAGTCCGACGGAGACGGCGAAGTCGCCGACGATCAGGAACAGTCCGACAAAGGAAACGACAAGGGCGGCGCAGAGGACCACGATACGGAGACGAACGACGATTAAGGATCGGGAATAAACGAATGACGGGCAGGAATCCTACCTAATATGGAGGGTTCTTGCCCTTTTGGAGTTGAATCGGGAGGGCTACCGCCGTGCGCAAATTGCTGCTTATCGAAGACGAACCGAACTTCGCCCGTTTTCTTGAATTGGAGCTTGAACATGAAGGCTTCGACGTTACCGCGGAGCATGACGGCAGGACCGGATTCGAGTTGGCGAGCGAAAAGGAATGGGACATGATCCTGTTGGATCTGATGCTGCCGGGGCTAAGCGGCATCGAAATCTGCAGGCGCCTTCGCGGTCAGAAGATCAAGACGCCCATCATCATGCTCACGGCCCGCAACAGCGTCATGGATCGGGTGACCGGGCTCGACAGCGGCGCAGACGATTATATTCCCAAGCCGTTCGAGATCGAAGAGCTCTTCGCTCGCATGCGTGCGCTGTTCCGCCGCGTCGATGAGGACGAAGATTCGAATGACGATACGATCGAATTCCAAGACTTGCACGTCGATCTGCCGTCTCGTACGGTAATCCGGAACGGGGAGGAGATCTCGTTCACCAAGCGTGAATACGACTTACTGATCGTGCTTCTCCGCAATGCGAACAACGTGCTGAGCAGAGACCGGTTGCTCGATCTCGTGTGGGGCTTCGATTCGGGCGCCGAGACGAACGTCGTCGATGTCTATATCCGCTATGTCAGGCAAAAACTCGGAGACGGCGACCAGTACATTCAGACGGTGCGAGGCGTCGGTTACGTCATGAAGGGGTGAGCGGATGCCCGTCAAGTACAAGCTGGCCGTATGGACTTCAGGCTTGATCTTATTGTTGTTCATCGGGTACAGTCTCATCCAGTACAACGCGGTGACCCAGTGGATGATCGACGCCCAGAAGGATTCGATGCGGAGAACGGCCGCGGAAGTCGCCGGATATTTCGCAGAGCAAGAAGAACCGATGGATACGGACGGACTGAACGAAAGCCGGCGCTTCATGGAGCGGTTCGTTCAGGCCAATCAGATGTTCAGGCTGCTTGACGCGAATGGACGCATGCTGATGTCGTTGTCGAACACACTTCCGGCAGATTGGGTTCCCGCGCAGACGACGTCCAAAGAATCGATCGTCAGCGTCTCGCACGGTCAAGACCGCTTGCTGGTCTTGCGCGCTCCGATCGCAAGCGCCGCCTTTACGGGCACCTTGGAATTGGCGAACAATCTGGAGAACGTCGATACGATGAAGGATCGGTTGAAGAGACTTATGTTTACGCTCGGCGCCGCAGGCATCTTCATCAGCGCGCTTGGCGGTTTTATCGTCGCCTGGCAACTGCTGAGACCGTTGAACCGGATGGCCACCGCGATGAATGCCATTCAGCAGAAAGGATTAAGCGAGAGGGTCGCGTACCGGGACAACGGGGACGAGATTTCGCGTTTGTCCGCTATTTTCAACCAGATGATGAATGAACTCGAACGTTCCTTCAATCGGCAGCGGCAGTTCGTCGAGGATGCATCCCATGAATTCCGCACGCCTATCGCCATTATCGAAGGACATTTGAAGCTGTTGGATCGCTGGGGAAAGAACGATCCCGACGTCCGCGAAGAGTCCATCGCGGCTGCGCTGCAGGAGACCGTCCGTTTGCGCAAGCTGGCCGATCAACTGTTGAATTTGTCCGGCGAATCCGAGCTCGAGCCGCCTAACGATGTCGAATCCATTGATCCGTCTGCCGTCTTATTGGCCTTGGCCCAAAATTATCGCATGCTGCGTCCCGGCTTTATGATCGAAACCGAGTTGGAGGAAGGACTCCGCATGCGGATCGATCCTCATGCTTTGGAGCAGATCTTGATTATTTTGACAGACAATGCGATTCGATATTCGGAACAGATCCAGCATGTCCGATATCGATTGCATTCGCATGGCCATGATGTCCATATTCTCGTCGAAGATCGAGGCAACGGCATTCCGCAAGAGGATATTCCTTTTGTATTCGAACGATTCTACCGCGTGGATAAAGCCAGGGGAAGAAAAAAGGGGGGCGCCGGTCTCGGCTTGGCGATTGCCAAACGGTTAACGGAGGCGTATGGCGGTACGATCCGGCTGGATAGCCGTATCGACGCCGGTACGACAGTGACATTAATCTTTCCCCTCCCTATCGCAATCGAGAAGAAATGACGCCTTGCGCTCATCTGTATAATAGAAGGAGCCTTAAAGCCATTCGCTCGATCATAATGGCCCCAACTGCAAAGTGAAACATGATGGCTTCGGCTGGCTGAACGCGCGGGAATGGTTCGATCTGATCGGCATGCATTTTCGTCATCATCTTCGGCAGAAGAGCGAACTGGAACGGAAGCTTGGGTTATAGGCATGTACTTGCCGAACGAACGGACACAGCGACGGGCATTCCAGGACTTTTTTAAGTCCTTGCCCGTCGCTGTTTCGATTTATCCTGAGTGTAACGAAGCGATCGGCGGGGAGCGTTCGACTATAATCATAGTGGCACGGGCGATGGGGGAACATTTTTGTTACGATTAAGAAAGACGCGAACAAATACGGTACTTTCTAACCGATCGGAGGACGGTAGCTTGCGCAACCCGGAAGAAATGAAACCAACCGCCCAAGCGTTGATGGAAATGCATGCCGAGGCGCTGTTCACGCATGACCGGAACAAGCGGCTGCTCACGATTAACGAGCCCTGGCCCGGAGAGCTTCCGGCCCCTCGTTTTTTCTTGGGGAGAAGTATGGACGGGGCGGCACTGTGCCGATGTCGGCACGATGTCCCGGAGACGCTCGTCGAGCAATTGGAGACATTATGCGCCGACGAGCCTGCGATTCAGGACTTCCAGTCGAAGCCGCGACATCTCGATGCCTATATGAATCTTCTTCAGAGCGAACGCTATACGATGGGACCTTGTTACTTGATCCCCGAAGCAATCACGCCGACGATGGATGTAGTCAGCATCACTCGAGCCAATATAACCGAATGGATCGGCGACGGCTTCGAATGGCTGCTCTCGGAGATCGACTTTGCGCAGCCATGCATAGCTGTCGTACAAGATGGCAAAGCGGTCTCGATCTGCCGCAGCGTCCGCATCACCTCCATCGCGCACGAAGCGGGGCTGGAGACCTTGGAGGCGTATCGCGGAAGGGGATATGCCGCCGCGGCGGTTGCCGGATGGGCTAGGGGGATAAGACAGTTCGGGGGAATCCCTTTATACAGTACGCTGTCGGAGAATCTCTCTTCCCGGCGCGTGGCGAGCAAGTCGGGCTTGGTCTTCTACGGGGTCAACTTCACGATCGTTTGACGGGATGTCGCGGCAAAATGCCGTAATAGCCGATGCCTATTTAGATCAGCGACATTCCGTCCCTTTCCTGCGGCAAAGCCGGCAGTCCATCGCGACTGCCGGCTTTGCCGCCGTTTGGCGAAAAAACAGCGCTCTTCCTTAGGCGAATGTAAGAACGACACTTTTCAATCGGCCATATACCTGATTATTAAGCGATAAGATGAGGAGAGATCAAATGGACTATATGGACCTACTATCGAGTCTGGGCGTCGCTTCCGCCCATCCCGGCGGCTTCGCCGCGACCAAGAAGCTCTTGGAGCGGGTCGGCCCTCCCGGCGAACTGCGAATTCTGGAAGTCGGCTGCGGCACCGGAAAAACGGCGTGCTACATGGCGAAAAACGGCTACCGGGTAACCGCCATCGAACAGCATCCGGTCATGTTGGAGAAAGCGAGAGAGCGCGCGGAAAAGGAGGGCGTGACAGGCGTTGAATGGGTTCAAGGGGATGTGCACGCGCTCCCTTTCGACGATGAAGCATTCGATGTGCTCCTCGCGGAATCCGTCACGATCTTCACGAATATCCACCGGTCGTTGGCCGAGTATTTCCGGGTACTGAAGCCAAAGGGGCGGCTGTTCGATCGTGAGCTTGTAAGGTACAAGAAGATCCCCGCGGCGATGTTCCAAGAATGGACGGAATACTTGAAGACGGACAGTCTCCTGTCCAGGGACGAATGGCTGTCGGCCTTGCGCCAGGCGGGATTCCGCTGCGAAGCTCCGCCGCTGGAGAATTTCCGAAGCCAGGAATATTCCGGGGACCCGGACGAGATCAATGAATTGGACCTCAGCAAGCTGCTCGACCCGGAGATCGGTCAAGGACTGATGAGGTACACGCAGCTCATGTTCGCCCAGGAATCTTATTTTCGGGTATGCGAGTTCCAGGCTTGCAAAGATTAATCCGGAGAAAAACCCAAGAAAGTTCCCGGGCTATGGACGGATGAACAAGCGGAATCCCGAGCCATTCATACTCTAAACTGACGGGCAGCTTTAATTGCCCGAATCAATCAAGGAGAGGAGATGACGGCTTGATTCCGATTTCCCCCCTTAGCGAAGAGCATCTCAGTCGGTTTGTCGGCGCACCGGTCTGCGCAATGACGCATGACGGTAAATGCCATTACGGCATTCTTCGCAGCTGCGAAAACGGGCATATTTATCTTAACGAAGGCAGAGACGAATTGGTATTGACCGCCCTTAAGAAGAAAGCGAAAACCAGCGCCAGAATGAACGTAAAGCGCATTGCCGGCCATTCGAAGACGAAGCTGAACATGAAACGTTATCCCGGACTATCGAAAGCTAAAACGTCCGCCTGGGGTTGGGGCTGGGGTTGGGGCGCAGGGCTTGCCATTAGCCTCGCGGCGCTAACTGCCTTGTTCTTTATTCCGTTCTTCTTCATCTAACGCCGGAAAGGCAGATGGCGTGCTTGCCGACGGACTTCCTTGGACGAAATGGAGCCGAACCTGTACCCCTGTCACTTCGCCCCATTTTCCCTATATAGCCTTCTATCCAAGAGATTCATCCGACGGGGACATACAATGTCATTGTAAGTTAAATCAACAAAAGGAGTGAGTGTAAATGGGATACGGTGTTGGCGGCGTAGGCGGTAGCTGCGGTGGATATGGCGGCAGCGGCAGCGGCGCAGCGTTTGTTCTAGTCTTGTTTATCCTGCTTGTCATCATTCTTGCAAGCACCGCGTTTATCTAATCGGTTCAGCCTTCATCAAGTTCCGATGCGGCCATCTCTCCCCAGAGGAGAGGGTCGCATTTTTTTGTTGGAGCATGTCCTTGCGCAGCGGCCCCTCTCAAACGCTATTGTCAAACCGGAAGGGGGCTATTATACTGGAATCATTGTTATGGAAGCGATGCCAGAGAACGATGGGGGCCGGCAGGAAGCTGAAGGGGAAGCGAAGCCGATCGTTATCTGGTAACGATACCAGAAATGCGGCGCTCCTTTTTTGCGGATGAATCGAATGTATCGGATGAACTTGAAAGGAAGGTACCTTGATGGATAACGTCGTATCCAAAGCGATCGCGGTCAAGCCTTCAGACCGGCAGGTTGCTTGGCAGGAGATGGAGTTCTATGCGTTCATCCACTTTACCGTCAATACCTTCACGGATCGGGAATGGGGCCAAGGAGACGAGGATCCCGAGATCTTCGATCCTTTGGCACTGGATGCCGCCCAGTGGGTGGAGGTTTGCCGGTCCGCAGGCATGCGCGGTCTTATCTTGACCTGCAAACATCATGACGGGTTCTGTCTGTGGCCGAGCGACTATACGGATCACTCGGTGAGAAATAGCCCTTGGCGAGACGGACAGGGCGATCTCGTCCGGGAAGTCGCCGATGCTTGCAGAAGAGGAGGCTTGAAGTTCGGCGTATATCTCTCGCCTTGGGATCTGCACGAACCGACGTATGGCGATTCACCGGTGTATGACGCCTATTTCAAAAACCAGCTGACGGAGCTGCTCACGAATTATGGCGACATCTTCTGCGTCTGGTTCGACGGGGCTTGCGGCGAAGGACCGAACGGCAAGCGGCAGCAATACGACTGGGACGGATACTATCGGCTGATCCGGGAGCTGCAGCCGAACGCCGTCATCTCGGTATGCGGACCGGATGTACGTTGGTGCGGCAATGAAGCCGGGCATACCCGGGATTCGGAATGGAGCGTCGTGCCGGTCTCGCTGAAGGACAACGAGAAGATTCAAGACCGCTCGCAGCAGGTGGACGACGGCGAATTCGCCAAGCGGGTAGGGTCGCAGGATGAAGACTTGGGCAGCAGAGCGGTCCTCCGCGAGGCGGAGGAGTTGATCTGGTATCCTGCCGAAGTCAATACCTCGATCCGTCCCGGCTGGTTCTACCATGCCGCCGAAGACGATCGGGTCAAGTCTCTCGAAGAGCTGTTGTCCGTCTATGAGAAATCCGTCGGGGGCAACGCGACCTTCCTGCTGAACCTGCCGCCGGATCGGCGCGGAAGGATCCACGAGGCGGATGCCGAGCGGATGAGCGCGCTCGGACAAGCGATCCGGCGCACCTATACCGACAATCTGGCGGCGGACGCTACCGCGATCGCCTCCGAAGCGATGGACGAAGACCATGCGCCCAGCCGGCTGTTCGATGGGGATCGGGATACGTATTGGTGTCCGCCTCCGGGCGTGGAACAAGCGGTTATCGAGATCGAGCTGAACGATGCGAAGACGTTCGATCGCGTCGTCCTCATGGAGCCGATCCGTCACGGGCAGCGCGTGGAGCGCTTCAAGCTAGAGTGGAAGGACGGGGACGACTGGAGAGAGCTCTACCGCGGAACGGTAATCGGATACAAACGCATCTGCGTATTCGATCCCGTGTCAACCCGATCCGTCAGACTTACGATATCCGAATCGCGGTGGTGTCCGTCCCTCTCCTTTGTAGGCGTTTACTTTTCCGAACAAACGAATGAATTCCGAAGATGAAGGAGCCTTTACCATGATCCGAATCGAGAGGTACTGGGAAGACTTGAACGTGCTTCAAGTGAACAGGGAGGCAGCCCGCGCATCTTACATTCCTTATGCGGATGCAGGCTCGGCAAGAGCGGGCAAACGCGGCCGCTCCCCCTATTATCAGTCGTTGAACGGAAGCTGGAAATTCCAATATCGCCGCAGCGTTCGCGAAGTCGAAGAGAATTTCTATGAGGAAACGGCGGATGTCAGTGCATGGGACGATCTCATCGTACCGTCCTGCTGGCAGGTGAACGGCTACGATCAGCTTCATTATACGAATCTCAACTATCCGATTCCTTGCGATCCCCCGTACGTTCCCGACGACAATCCTGCGGGTCTCTATGTGCGAGAGTTCAACGTTACGGAACGATGGATGGCGAGAGACCGCTATATCGTCTTCGAAGGCGTTAACGCTTGCTTCTATCTATGGGTGAACGGCACTTTTGCCGGCTACAGCCAGGGCAGCAGGATGCCTGCGGAATTCAACCTATCCGCGCTGCTCCGCGAGGGCAAGAACAAGATTGCCGTCATGGTGCTGAAATGGTGCGACGGCACGTATCTGGAAGACCAGGATGCATGGCGTTACTCGGGCATTTTCAGGGATGTGTATCTGCTCGCGCGCGATGCGGTTCATGTCCGGGACGTCTTCAACAAGCAGTCGATCGGGGGGGGCTTCAAGAAGGCCGTCCTGCAGACGGAGGTCGAGACCACGGGCCGTCTTGAAGTCCGCGCCGAACTAAGAGACGCGCAGGGGAATGTCGTCGCGGAGGACCAAGCGGTCGCGGAAGGCAAAGCCACGCTGCGGTTCGAGGTGAACGATCCTGCGTTGTGGAATGCGGAGAACCCTTATCTGTACCGGCTCTACGTGTATGGCGGAGGCGAGGTGCTTCAGTTCCCGGTAGGATTCCGGCAGGTCGAGATTGCGGCAGGCGTATTCCGAATCAATGGCCAGGACGTCAAGCTGAAGGGCGTTAATCGGCACGATTCCCATCCGGCGCTCGGACAGACGATCCCGGTTCGGCATATGATCCGCGATCTTGTGCTGATGAAGCGTCACAACGTCAACACGGTTCGTACCTCCCATTATCCGAACGATTCCCGGTTTATGGAGCTGTGCGACGAATACGGGTTCTACGTCATTGACGAAGCGGACTTGGAGTGTCACGGCATGGGCGTCGCGGGTACGGAATGGGACGATGACGACATTCACCGGCTCTCGAATAACCCGGATTGGCAGGCGTCCTTCCTCGACCGGGCTGTTCGGATGGTCGAACGGGACAAGAATCATCCGTGCGTCGTCATGTGGTCCTTGGGCAACGAATCCGGATATGGCGCCAATCATATCGCGATGGCGGAGTGGACGAAGCGGAGGGATCTTTCGATACCGGTTCACTATGAAGGCGCAGCACCCAACAACAAAGGCGATGCGAACACGGAAGGTCTTGATGTCGTCAGCCGGATGTACGCTTCGGTGCAGGATATTGAAGCGTACGCGCAAGACGAGGCGCAGCGGAAGCCGCTGTTCCTGTGCGAATACAGCCATGCGATGGGGAATGGTCCGGGCGACTTGATGGATTACTGGGATGCGATCTACCGGCATCCGAAGCTGATGGGCGGATGCGTGTGGGAGTGGTGCGATCACGGCATCCGGACGCAGACGGATGACGGCACGCGGTTCTATGCATACGGAGGCGACTTTGGAGATCGGCCTAACGACGGCAATTTCTGCATCGACGGACTCGTAGCGCCCGACCGGACGCCGCATACCGGGCTGCTGGAGTTGAAGCAGGTGCTGACGCCCGTTCGTTTCGAAGCGCATGATCTGCGTAAGGGCACGATCCAAGTGACGAACTTGTATGACTTCATCGGTCTGGCGCATATCGGCGTTCACTGGAAGATCGAAGAGGACGGGCAGCTCGTTCAGCAGGGCCAGTTGGATTTGATCGAAGCGGCGCCTCATGGCTCTCGGCTCGTGACGATTCCCTATTCGCTGCCGGATGCCTCGAGTTCACGCTATACGCTCACCTTGTCCTGCTGGCTGAAGGAGCAGACCTTCTGGGCGGAGCCCGGTTACGAGATCTCCTTCGCCCAATTCGATCTTCCGGTCCCTCGGGTGAACGAAGCAGGAGACGACGCGCGTCGCAGGTTCCCTCTGCAAGCTCATCAGGAAGGGGATCTACTGACGATCGAGGGGATCGACTTCTGTCATCGCTTCGATCTGCACGCCGGCATGGTTGCGAAGATCTCCAAGCATGGCGTGGACATGCTTCATTCGCCGGTCCGATTCAACGTCTGGCGGGCGCCGATCGATAACGATATGCATGTCAAAGAAAAATGGACGGATGTCGGGTATGATCGCGCCATCCCGAAGACGTACCGCTGCGAATGGCATCAGGCGGATGCTTCGACCGTCGAGATCCGGAGCGAATTCTCCTTGGGCGGCGTCAGCAAATTCACCCTGCTTCGCGGGATAGCGGTCTGGCGTGTCAATGGCGCGGGCGAGATTGCCTTCCAGGCGAATGTCGAGGTCGGGGAGAAGCAGCCGTATCTGCCGCGGTTCGGTCTTCAATTGACGATGCCGCAAGGAACGGAGGAAGTGGAGTATTACGGCAACGGACCGCATGAGAGCTATGTCGACAAACGGCAAAGCGTCAAGAAAGGGCGATACCTGCTGACGGTCGACGACATGTTCGAGAATTACATTATGCCGCAGGAGAACGGTTCCAGGTACGGAACGGAATGGGCGATCGTGTCCAATGAACTGGGCATGGGTCTCAAGATTACTGCCGAAGATAGCTTCTCGCTGAACGCGGCGCACTTCACGCCGGAAGATCTGACCGCGGCGGATCATCATTACAAGCTGGCCAGACGCAAGGAGACGATCGTACATCTGGATTACAAGATGAGCGGCGTCGGGTCCAACTCTTGCGGACCCGAGCTTGCGGAACCGTATCGCTTGAACGAAAAGGCGTTCCGGTTCTCGCTGGTCTTAACGCCTGTGTTTAAAGAGGATGAGTAAGCGTTAGGAGAAGAAGTTACGTTTATGAAGCGTAATAATGAATATAAAGGGAGAGCTCCGCTCGCTGGGACTGCGAGCGGAGCTCTTTTTGGGAGGCATTATGCTTAGGCGCGCAATAGGTACGTGTTGTCTGCTTAGTATGGTCATTTTCTCGGCATGTACGAATGCCGAAGGCTCTAAGGCGCGGGAAGGAACAACAACTTCAATCGACCAACCGGAACAAACGGATGCATCCGATCAGATAACGAGAGTCTATACGGATTTGTCAGAGGCGCTAGGGTGGTGGGTGGTTTCAAAAAACGCTCGCGCGATGACGATCTATGCAGAGGCTCCTCATGCAGAAACCGTTCTATTCTGGCTCGTCCCGGCAGGGACGCAGACCTGGAGCGAAAGAACGCTTATCGGATACGACAAAGACGGGAGCGATGGTTGGTCTTTTAGATGGGAGTTCGGCAATCGGACATTTCATGACCACATTTATGTTCAAGCGTTGGGTAGCGATAGCAGCCTCGCGAATGCAACGATCAATATCACAACAGCAGATTCGTAAAAAAATCAAGCTCTGCCATCTTTCGCAGGCTCGAGCTCAATGAATTCCGATTGCTTATTCTCGTTCCATTTGATTTGCAGCTTCACGATGGACGGCGGTTCCGGAGAGGATGACTGGCTCGCATTCATGCGGTCTGTATAATCTTGCATGTCGCTTACATCTATCATTCAATTATACATCTTTTGTCTGGATTCCCATATCGAATTATTACCGCGGACGCCGGCTTATAGGCCAGCTTATACGGGTGTTGAGGCGCCATCGACGCCTTTTGACAAACAAATAGGAAAATATGACGATCTCAAGCATTTATCGGGAATTAATGCCCAGTAGAGCAGGCACTTCCGTAATTTCTCCCTCTTGATATGATGTGGATACCGCCGCAGCGGTTGCCCGTTCATTCCAAAGGAGGGAATTCATGAATTCTCGCAAAGCGTTCGGACTGTTGTCATCGTTCCTTTTAGTCGGCACCCTCATCGCCCCCTCGATGGCCATGGCCAAGACGAGCGGCTACAATGCCAATCCGTCTGTCCAGGACATCGGTCCGAAGCTGCGTGCCGAGTCGCTGACCGATATCCAAGCCGAGAACCGGCTGGATCTGTCAGGCGGCGAATCTTCCGCAGCCGCGGCTGCCGCAGCGCCGCCGAGCCTGAGCGCCTCGGATGTCGGTCTCGCGAAGAAGTGGCTGACGCATAACGACTACACCGGAAAATACGTCTTGACGGACTTTACGCTCAAGGCCGTCGGCACGTACGGCGAAGTGTGGGTCGCCAATGATTTGAACTATCCGGCAGGAGATCCTAGAAATGCGATGACCTCCATTACCGACGAACAGGTCCGTTATCTGCTGAACGAGTTCGATACGCGCATTTATCAGAAGGAAATCGAATTTTTTGCCCCTCCGGCCGAACGCAAGGGAGCAGACGGATATAACGGCTGGTATCAGGACGACAGCGGCCGTACGGTCATCCTGATCGACAATATCAAAGACCAGAGCTACTACGATGCCGGCTATCCGAGTTACATTGCCGGGTACTTCTCGCCGACCATCAGCGATTTTGCCGACCGCAACGTCATGACGGTCGACAACTTCGACTGGCGCAACCGGACGGGGGCGAACGCCGAGAAACCTTATCTATACGAGGGCGTCTTCGCGCATGAATTCCAACATTTGCTGCACCGGGACACCGACGCCGGGGAAGATACCTTCATCAACGAGGGACTGTCCGACTTCGCCCAGTACATCGTCGGATACGGTCATTCCCAAGGACACGTGGACTTCTTTATGAACCACCTTCGCAATTCCCTCACTTTGTGGGGCGACCAGACGGATTTGCAAATTCTCGGCGATTACGGCAACGCATATTTGTTCCAACTGTACCTATACGAGCACTTCGGCGAGAAATTCATCCGCAGCTTGTTCCTTAATCCGAAGCATAGCTTAGAGGGCATCAACGATACGTTCGCCCAGTTGAACATCCGCAAAACGTTCGACGAGGTCTATGCCGACTATATGACCGCCATCATGCTGGACGGCAAATATCAGGGAGACAACGACACCTATCGGTTCGCGTCGATCGACTTGACGCCGAACGTGAACGGCTCCGTGCTGCCCGACAACGTGACGCCGGCATGGGGAACGGATTTTAAGATCATCGCGCCCGACAAGAAGATCGATCACCTTTACTTCAAGGGACTGGATTTCCTGCGCACCAACTGGACGACGGCCCAGGACCCCGAACGCGGCCCCGTTCTTTGGGGCAACCAGGGGGACTTGGCGGACAACTTCCTGATTAAAGAACTGGATTTGACCGGCCAGACGGCGCCACAGATTTCCTTCGACACCTCGTACAACATTGAGGAGCAATGGGACTTCGGCGCCGTTCAAGTCTCCTCGGACCAAGGCCTAACGTGGACCTCGTTGTCCAATGCCGATACCCGGAGCGATCTCGTGGAGGGGGGGCATCCGACCATCGCGGCCAATCTTCCCGGCTTCACGGGAAGTTCGGACGGATGGAAGACGGAGACGTTCGACTTGAGCGCGTATGCCGGCAAGAAGGTGCTGCTCGGATTCCGCTACATGACGGACTGGGGATACAATGAATCCGGCTGGTACTTGTCGAACCTCAAGTTGAATGGGACGTTGATCGATCCGATGACGGATACTTCCGGTTTCCGGAGTCTCGAACAAGCATCCGGTCAATTCGTGAATTATCAAGTGCAGTTCATCGGTTACAAAAAAGGCGGCAGCAACAAGAAAGATGGAGACGACAAGGTGAAGATCATCCGACTCCGGGATTCGATCGACATGTCCGAAAAAGACCGCATCGATCTGGCCGACATGATTCATGGCGCTCAGTACGACAAAGTCGTGATGATGACGACGTTCGCCGCTCCCGCGGGTACGAACAACTCCGTTCCTTACGAGTACAACGTCGTCATGAAAAACAACAAGGATGCCGAGAAACAGAAATGGAAAGAGGATTTGAAGCAGAAGGAGAAGCAGAAAAGCGGCTGATGGACTGGCGCATCGAGATTGAAATGAAGCAGCCGGTATGGTAAGATGCTGTTAACTTATCGTGGGGAGTTGAAGAGGATAATGTGATTTTTCTTGCCGAATGTTCAAAGAATAAAGCAATCGCTGTTTTATTCTTGTTCAGCAAGAAAGTTACTTATTCTTTTCAGCTCAATCGAATCCGTTTATTCCAGCCCGGAATCGGGCCGGATTTGGGTTATTTATTTGAGCTACAAGAAAGGTAACTTTCTTGTAGCTTTTTTATTTTTGACCCAGGAGGATCCCCACATGTCCATGATCAAAGTAACCAACCTGACGTTTGCCTACGACGGCAGCTATGACAATATCTTCGAAGACGTAAGCTTTCAGATCGATACCGACTGGAAATTGGGCTTAACGGGCAGAAACGGCCGAGGCAAGACCACGTTTCTCAACCTGCTGCGCGGCAAATATGAATATAGCGGCAACATTTCGGCCCATGTCAGCTTTGAATACTTCCCTTTCCACGTCGAACACAAGGAATACAATACCCTGGACGTCGTCGCGGACGTGGATCCGGACTTTCAGCATTGGCAGCTTATGCGCGAACTGTCGTTGCTGAAGGTGTCCGAAGACGTGCTGTACCGGCCCTTCGAAACCTTGTCCAACGGCGAGCAGACGAAGGTGCTGCTTGCAGCTTTATTTCTGAAGGAAAACCGCTTTCTGCTCATCGACGAACCGACCAACCACTTGGATCTGCATGCGCGGAAACTGGTCAGCGACTACTTGAAAGCCAAGCGCGGATTTATCTTGGTGTCGCACGACAGGGCGTTCCTCGACAACTGCGTAGACCACATCGTATCGATAAACAAATCCGATATCGAGATCCAGAAAGGGAACTTCTCCGATTGGTGGGAGAATAAACGAAGACAGGACAACTATGAGCTGGCCGAGAACGACAAGCTGCGCAAAGACATTAAACGGCTGAACGATGCGGCCAAACGAACGAGCAACTGGTCGCACGAAGTGGAGAAAACGAAAAACGGCACCCGCAATTCCGGCTCCAAGGTTGACAAAGGGTACGTCGGCCACAAAGCCGCCAAAATGATGAAACGGTCCAAATCGATCGAGCACAGACAGCAATCCGCGATCGAGGACCGATCCATGCTCCTGAAAAACATCGAAAGCTCGGAGAGCCTGAAGATCTCGCAGCTTGCCTACCCTAAGAATCAGCTGGTCGAACTGGATCGCGTATCGATTCAATACGACGGGAAGACGGTGTGCAGCGACGTCAGCTTCACAGTCGAGCAAGGGGAGCGAATCGCGCTTGCAGGTCCGAACGGATCCGGCAAATCAAGCATTCTCAAGCTGATCTGCGGCGAGAATATCCCTTATTCCGGTACGTTCAGAAAAGGAAGCCAGCTTAAGATCTCCTACGTGTCGCAGGACACCTCACATTTGCAGGGGGATTTGTCGAACTACGCAAGAAGCCACGAGATCGACGAAAGCCTGTTCAAAGCGATCTTAAGGAAGCTTGACTTCTCGCGCGTGCAATTCGAAAAGGACATGGCTTCTTTCAGCGGCGGACAAAAGAAGAAGGTGCTGATTGCGAAAAGCCTTTGCGAGAACGTTCATTTGCATATTTGGGACGAACCGCTGAATTTTATCGACGTCATCTCCCGCATGCAGATCGAAGAGCTGCTGCTCGCGCATTCGCCGACGATCCTCTTTGTAGAGCACGACAGCGAGTTCTGCAAAAATATCGCAACAAAAATCGTGAAACTCTAATTTTGTGTCGATTTTGCGGGATGCCGTTCGTCGACTTCATAGAGGCACGGCAATGACAACGTGTCTACATCCAACCGTTCAAAGGAGTGTCTGAAATGAAATACCTATGTTTGGGTTACTTCAATCCGGAGAAAATGGATGCCCGTCCTAAGGAAGAGATCGATGACGTCATGCGCGAATGCCAGCCCCGCCTCGAGGAGCTTTACAAGACGGGTCAAGTGATGATCGATGCCGGCCTCGACTTGGAAGCCAAAAGCGTGCGGCGAACGAGCGGGGATGTGAGGGTGATCGACGGTCCTTTTATCGAATCCAAGGAGATGATAGGCAGCGCGTTCCTCATTGAAGCGCGTGACATGGAAGAAGCCATTCGGGTGGCTTCCTTGCATCCGGCTATCCAAGTTAGCGCGGGCGAGCGGTTTGGATGGGGAATCGAGATCCGCCCGATCCACTACTTCGAGAAGAGAGAATAGGACGGCTAGTCTAGATTGATGGACTATCGGCTCCGGTAAGCGATTCAAAAAAATAATGGGATTTGGCAATGAGGTTAACGGTCAAGAGCAGCCGAACGATCGGCTGCTCTTTTGTTATGCTCAACCCTCATCTTTCACGTTTTTGATTTGGTCGCAAACTTTTCGAACTTTCGCCGGGTAATACTATTAGGACAGCAGGAAAGAGGGGGATACGAGTTGGAAATCCGTTGGATCGAACGCATGCTGCAAGGAGACCGCAACGCGTTTCGGTCGCTCTACGACGAATATTTCGATTATGCCATGCGCACCGCCAAATTGGTGACGAAGAACGGAGAATGGGCGAAGGATGCGGTGCAGGAAACGTTCCTCAGAGTATACCGCAATTGCTGGCAGTACGACCGGAGCAAGCCGTTCAAGCCTTGGTTCTACAGCATCTTATTGCGCGAGTGTTATAGAGTCATGGAACGGGAAAAGAAGGTGCTGCCGTTCGGAGAGCAGCTCGAGAAAATCGGCGTGGAGCCGAAGCTGCCCGACGAGACGGTCGATCTGTACGAAGCGCTGCAAGCGATGGAAGACCTGTACCGCGTTCCGCTCATTCTGAAATATCTGCACGACTACAGCGAGAAAGAAGTCGCCGAGATGCTCGACGTCAACCTGAACACCTTGAAGTCTCGTCTGCTGAAAGGCCGCGAGAAGCTGAGGAAAGGCTTAGGAGGGAATCGTTATGGAACGGAATCTTAAAGACAGGCTGTTCGAAAAAAGCCATTACGGCGACGAGACGAAGGAAGAGATCTGGAGCCGGCTCGAAGCCCAACTGGATAGGGAACCTGTAGTCCCCGCTATCCCGTCGAGAAAAGTCGCCAAGAGGAGCAAAAAAACGATGAGAAAAATGCAAATCACTACCGTCGTAGCTGCCGTCCTGCTCGCGATCGGCGTATTCCTGGCCATGCCTGCCGGCACCGCGTTCATGAAGGATGCCAAGTCCTGGTTCGCCCCCGAGAAAAAAGTGGAGATCCAAATCGAAGGTGAGAAGGAGCAGACGGATCAGAAGCTGCACAAAAACGAAGAGAGCCGGTACGTGATCTACTATGACAAGGAGCGTTACAAGCTCGTGCAGCAAGAAGGCAAGGATGTCATTACCACAAAAGAACCGCTGCCCGAGAAATATCCAGAGGTGTCGTTGACGATCGAGCAGTACAAGGACCTCAAGCCGGAGGAATTGATCAAGCGGTTAAGCGAAGCGTTGGCTGGCAAGTATTCGGACGTCCGTGAAGTCGAGAAAGTTTCGGAACCGCTGGAGGGCTATCGCGTTCGCGCCTTGAACGGCACGAAGTGGGACAGCGAAGTCGTCGTGATCTATGTGGCGGATAACCGCAAGCAGGGCAGCTTCGCGCTCACGGAGAAATACTTCATGGAAGCTTCCGAAGGACATAGCGCACGATTCGAGCAAATGCTCAAGCAGTTCAAAGTGTTGGAGGAATGAGCCATTTGAATCGCAATGCCGACCGCGTTCGGATAATTTGAAGCGGGCTGCAGAAAATAAAGGCAACAAAAACGCCGGGAACGCTGAAGCGGGCGTAAGGAGGATCAAGTTGAGACGAAAAAGCGTAGCGGCGGCCATTGTTGCGCTAGCGGTTAGTAGCGGGGCGGATAGCTGCGTTAAAGTCGCCGCGCATTCCGCTCATCCGGATCCATCCCGTCAGCCGATCCGGATCGTGTTTGCGGGAGATGCGATGATGGACGGGTCCGTCAAGAGCGCGATCAGGCGACGCGGGTCGGCGGATCCTTATAAGCAGGTGAAACAAGACGTGCGCACGGCGGATTGGGCGGTCGTAAATCTCGAGACTTCCGTCACGCGGGCGACGGAGAAGGACCCGAATCAATGGTTCAACTTCAAGTCGAATCCGGAAGCGCTTGGCGGACTTCGGAACGCCGGCTTCGATATGGTGTCGCTCGGCAATAACCACGTCCTCGACTATGGGCGAGACGGCTTGCGGGACACGCTGGGATACCTCCGCCGATACGGCTTGGCCTACGTCGGGGCGGGCGCGAACGAGAACGAAGCATACGAAGCCAGATCGATCCGGATCCGCGGGCAAGTCATTAAGATCGCGGCGTTCTCCAGATTCATGCCTACCTTGGATTGGACGGCATCTGGAGACAGGTCCGGCGTGGCGAGCGCGTACGATCAAGCGAGAGTCGTTCGAGCCATCCGCGAGCAGAGCGCGGGCGCAGATTACTTCATCGTGTACATGCATTGGGGCGTGGAGAGAAACAACCACCCCGAGGCTTGGCAGCGGCTCCTGGCGCGCCGGATGATCGACGCCGGAGCGGATGCGGTCGTGGGGAGCCATCCGCACGTGCTCCAAGGATTCGAATTCTATAAGTCCAAACCGATCGCGTACTCGATCGGCAACTTTCTGTTCCCCGACTATGTACGTGGAAGAAGGGCCGATACCGGCTTGTTGAAGCTCACGCTCCTGGACGGATCCATCGGGATGCGATTCGATCCCTATTACATTTTGGACAATCGGATCGTCCGCCGGGGAGCGGCCTATGAGCGCGATCAATTGAATTATTTGCAGAATCTGTCCTTCGGCGTTCGAATGTCCGGGCATACCGTAAGCGAATGGCCGACGACGAGAGCGAAGTACGATTAGCCGGCATCCGCCGGAATCAAATGACAGACGTTATCTTGGGGCACCAAAATCCCGGTTCGGCGAGCAAAGGTCCGAGCGTATCTCGAGGTTGGACGGTCAAGTCGTCGAGATGCGGGAATACGCTAGAACGGTCGGTTGAATACAGATAGACGAGAAGAAGAAACGGAAGCATGGGCCGTATAAAGCCCATGCTTCCGTTCGTGTAAGCCCGACCCGCGAGGGGCAATCTATCCCATGGCGGAATATTCCGGTAAGTCCAACAACCGATCGTGTAAATGTCAGTCGTCCAAGCCTTGTCGTCGAAGCTCTTAATGTTTATAATCAGCTTCGAGCTCAAAGGCCGTTTCCGCCGCCGATGGACACCGCGATGAGAGAGGGGGAGTGGGGTGAGCTTTCTTGGCGATTTTCTCAACCGCTTGTTAGAAAGTTACGGATACGGGGTTCTGTTCTTCGCCCTCTTCCTAGAGATGCTGGCACTGCCGCTCCCCGGGGAACTTTTGATGACTTATGCGGGACTTATCATCTTCCATGGTAAATTGAATTGGCTGCTATCCGTAGTTGCCAGCGGATCGGGAGCGACGCTCGGGATGACGATCGCTTATTGGATCGGGTATCGCTTGGGCCATCCGTTCTTCGAGAAGTACGGCTCGCGGATTCACTTCGGTCCCGATCGGTTGAACCGCTTATCGAGCTGGTTCAGCCGCTACGGCAACAAGATACTCATCATCGCTTATTTCATACCGGGCGTTCGCCATCTGACCGGCTACTTCTCGGGGATGACGAGGCTTTCGTTCCGTCATTACGCGGCTTACGCGTATTCGGGCGCCTTCTTCTGGGTCTTCGTATTTCTTACGCTAGGCAAGCTTCTTGGACCCAAATGGGAGCAGTATCATCATGCCATCAATCGATATTTGATTATCTTTGGGCTCATCAGCGCAGCCGTCTACTTACTCGCAGCTCTCTATAAAAAGAAACGTGTTCAAATCCAAGCTCGAATCGGATCGTTACTGGATAGGGGCATTCGGCATTTTCACTCCATCGCCAAGGTTAAGCTTATCATTCTAGCGGCGAGCTTCTTGTTCATCGCTTTATTTTCCGTCATGATCGGTCTGATCGAAGATTACTTGGCGCACGAATTTACCCGATTCGACGAGGTATCCTCCTATGTCATCGTCAGGCTGTTCGATGCCTGTTGGCTCGATGCCATGACGTGGATGGCGCGATTCGGTTCTTATCCGCTGCTGATGCTGCCGATTATCCTAACGGGGATCTGGATCGGATTCAAGGGCAAGGACCGACTGCTCGAGTACGCATTCTTTGTCATTGTCGTTATCGGCGGCGAAGGGTTGGACGAAGGATTAAGACTGTTGTTCCATCGAATGGGCGCCGGCGGAAGCCAGTTGACCTTTCCCAGTGCGCAGGCGCTCATGGCTCTGACGATTTACGGCTTTGCGGCCTACTTGCTGGTTCGCCACCATGGCGGCCACAGACATCGCATACTAGCGGTACTTGCCGTTGCCGCATTGTGCCTCATGATCGGAATCGGCTTGATTTGCTTGGGAATAGATGATCCGAGCGATGTTGCAGCCGGATATGTATTCGGCGGCATGTGGATGACGCTGAATGTAGCGTTGCTGGAAACGTTCCGGTTCATGAGAAGCAATCGTTTATAAGCCCCGAAATAACAGACCTGCCCAAAAAACCTCGCCATTATGCCATATCCGATGGTTAGGCATTCGCGGTGACAAGCACCCGCCTCCTTTCATATGTTGTACCAAGCGAGGTGGGAGCTCTTCATGAACTATCGAAGCCGTACAATCCTAAGCAAATGGACAAAAACAAGATGGCTGATGACGCAAGGAGATTTACGCAGGCATATCCCGCATACAAGACTTTTTCGTCGAAACGACTTAACCTCGATGCTTTCCCGTCATTCGACAGTCTACTTTAAACCTACGAACGGTTCCGGCGGGGTTAACATTATTCGGATCAAGAAAAAATCGCAGGGATACCAAACGCAATTGAAAGCCGTCAAATCGTCTTACGCGTCGATGGATGCCTTGTATCGTAAGTTAAACCGATTTGCGAACGGCAGGTCCTATGTGCTGCAAAAGGGGATTCAATTGGCCCGTACCAACGGCAATCCTTTTGATATCCGCGTCATGGTCCAGAAGACAAAGGAAGGAAAGTGGATCAGCACGGCGGTGTTCACCAAGATAGGGCGGCCGGGAAAGGTAGCCACCAATTACAATCAAGGCGGGCGAATCGGATTTTTTGGACCAACGATGGCGGGCGCCGGTTATAATGATGCCGCAACGAAACGAATAGAAGCCGAGCTGAAGCGAATGGGGGTTGAAGTCGGTCGAATCTTCGATCGTCATCAAAAGGGGTTTAGAGAGTTAGGTTTGGATGTGGCTATAGATGTCTCGGGCAAGCTGTGGATCCTGGAGGTGAATACGAGGCCCCAAATCTACCCCCTGAAGAACATGAAGGATCAGACCCTATATCGGCGCATCCTAGCCTATGCCAGACCATATGGAAGAACGAGATAGTTGGCATTCGTTGCCATGAGAACAATAAGATCGCTCCGCCTCGGCGAAGAGGCGGAGCGATCTTGGCGTTGATAGCGTTATGCGCACGATGCGGAGATCTTCTATGCATTCTGGAAAAATTCTTTGGCCTTCGCTACGAATACTTTGCGTTCTTCCGTGAGGTCATCCTCGTAAAAGATCGCTCCGACAGGACAAGCGGCTTCGCACGCGCCGCAATCGATGCAAGTATCGGCATCGATGAAGAACTGGTCGGCACCCTCCTGGATGCAATCGACGGGGCATACGTCCTGACAATCGGCTGCTTTCTCATCAATACAGGCTTCAGTGATTACAAATGCCATGATATCCACTCCTCCTGTTATGAATCACGCTTGCGAAGGGTTGTTTCACTACTACATTAGCGGATTTTCGGCATACATTCAACAGATATTGATGGAAAATATTAACGCGATCTCAGGCATAATTGGATGAGTTGCGTCAACATGCGGCGGCTTGGAGCTTGATCGTCGCGATCGCGTTGCCTTCGACGATGTGTTGGGACGATGACCTAGCTGAATGAGGCTGCTACCCTATATCAGTCGGTCTCCTTCGGCTTCCGCGCGATCAAAACGATCAATTCGACGAGAAGGATCGGAAGCGTTACCCGGGCAGGGTAGGCCAGATAGCGAGGGTCCCAGACCGGCGAGAACTTCTCCTTGTAACGGCGAAGTCCTTTGAACCCGTACCAGTAGCCCCCGTATTCGTATACCCGATTCGCAAGCTTCTCCTCACGCATGGCTGAACGCGCTTCGCCCACGCTGGATAGGGGAGCCATTCCCAGATTGAAGACGGCATAGCCTTGGTCCCGCGACCATTCCAGCAAGCAGATGAACAGGAAGTCCATCGTTCCGTTAGGCGTGCCGCGCAGGTGGCGCATCAGGTCGACGGATATCGTTTGAAGTCCGTCATAGCTAGGCGCCAACGAGGCGAAGGCGACGATTCGCCCGTCCGGATCAAGGAGAACCGCAATCGGCGACGTTTGCAGATAAGCGGGATGAAACCAGCCAAGCGAAAAACCTTTTTCCCGGCGTCCGTTCAACCAGTCGTTAGAGATCAGGCGAAGCCGTTCCAGCAGAAGCGAGTCGTGGGGCGGCTGCATGACGTCCAATCGATAACCTTCGCGTTCGAACCGGTTTTTAACGGTGCGGAGATTCGCGTTTGCTTTTCCGGATAACGTGAAGGTCGACAGGTTCACCAGCGCTTCCTCGCCTAATTTGAAAAAGCGGTAGCCGTTCTCGTGGTAAATCGGCAAATTCGCCGGCATTACCTGATAGAACACCACCTCCAAATCGTATAGATCGGCGTACCGACCGCATTCTTGGATGGCTTCGCTAAGGTCGGCGGGATCGCCGATGGGGTCGCCAAGAATCACGAATTTGTTGCGGATAACCGAATAGGGGAAGAGCACCCGATTGTCGCAAGCCCAGAAGAAGCTTTTATCGCCTGCAAACAGCACATGCGTGAGCATATTGCCGTTCGTTTCGCCCAACAACATACGAAGCTTTTCCAGTTCGGCTTGGGATGCTCCTCGTTCAACCAGACGTTTGGGCCGAAGAAGGAGCGCGAGCGACAAGGCCAGCCAGGTCATGCCGAGTCCCGTGACGACGGCTATGGTCTGCTCGGTCGGTCTAAGTATCAGATGAAGCGGAAGATTCGGCGGCAGTTGGTTCACGAATCGCGGCTGCGTGCCTGAGGCGATCAGATCGTACAGGTAGGAAATGACGAGCGTCGCGATCGCCCATGCCGCCGTGCGTCCCCGGCCGATCGGAGCGGCGACCCGATAATATCGCGCTCGGGATACATACAGCAGAAAGGCGACGATCAGAAGAAAGATCGCTTCCTCATAGTCGAAAGCTTTGGCGAACGTAAACAATGCTCCGGCTCCCAGCAAGCCCAGGGTCCACTGGTAAGCCCGTCTGAGCCGTCGGGAAATGCCCCAAGAAAGAACGATCAGAATCAAACCGATAATGACGCTTAGTTGATGGGATAATCGCATGATGGGCGCGGATAACAGTTCCTCGGCGAAACGAAGCCGATAGAGGAGTCCGGGCGTCGCCGCCGAGAGCAGCAGGACGGCTCCGGAAATGAAGACCAGTTTGCCGAGCGCCCATGCGCCGAATTCGGATATCCAGGCAAGCTCGCCGGGAAATTCCCAGAACCGCTGCCAGCCGTTCAGCGCCCCTTCCACGATCGCGGAGCCTGTCTCAGACCATTTGCGCCGGTCGCTTGCAAACTCGAATACAGCCATGACCAGACCGATGAGCCATGGCACCAGATAGTACAGGATCCGGAACAAAACGACCACGGCTGCGGTTTTCTCAGGCGGATAGCCGAGCGCCTGCAATCCGAACAGCGCGACCAGATCGAAGCCGCCAATGCCGCCAGGCGCGAGGCTCACGAGCCCGGCAATGGCTGCAACCGTATAGATCCCGAGTCCCGCGCTAACGGAAAGACCCGGAAGCAACGTAAAGGCAATCATCCAGAACGCGATTCCGGAGAACAGCCACTCCGCCAAGGAGGCGCCGACGGATGCTGCAATGGTCGCCGTATTCATCCGCGGCAGGTCGCGGTTCAGCCACTTGGCGTAAAAGGGCGTGCGCTGGAACAGGAAGTAACCGGGCAAGTAGAGCGCGAGCGCCCAGACGGCATAGATCGTCCAAGGGTGCGCTCGGGTGATCGTCCCTATCGGAAGCAGACCGACGAGGTCGGCCCAAGCCAAGAGAGAAATGCCGGTTATCGTTATCGTCGAAAGAAAAGCGATGGAGGCGGTAATCGTCTGAACGGAGATCCCGCGGCTGCGGTAAAGGTACATCCGCAGAGCCGCTCCGGCTATGCCGGCGAACCCGATAACGTTATTGGACGTGTTCGCGATCCATGCGAAACGAAAAGTCGTCCAATAGCCGATCGGAAGTCGGAAATGGCGCCGAAGCACGAACTCGTAACCGCTGACCGAACCGACGGCGGCAAGCGAAGCGGCGAAAAGCAACAAAAGCCTGGACGGCTGCAGATGTCGGATCACATGCATCGTGGCCCGCCAGTCAATGCGCCGGAACTCCGCCTGACCTTCCCAAATGATGAGGCCGACGATGGCGATCGGAATCAAGATTTGTACGATTTTCAAACGATACAGCGCCGTTAGGAGCTGAATCGCCTTCAGGCTGCGAAGCGTCTTTTGCATTCCCGCCATTTCCGGTTCTCCTTGATCATCGTGACTTCATTACCAAGTATGCCCATACCAGGTCTTGATTAATAAAGAGAAACGGAGAGCGGAAGCGGACGGCAAGACCAAAGAAACGCGATGCGGGACACACGCGCGGGGCGAACTGACGGTAGGTTTCTATCTTTTTTGCAGGATTTTTCAAGACTGTCCCGAAAGAGTAAGGTGAAAGCTCATAAACATTCAAAAGCGATCAAGGAGTGAATTCATTGACTTTAAGCGTAGGCGTGATCGGTACAGGGAACATATTCAGATTCGCGCATCTGCCGGGATGGACTTCCCATCCGGAAGTAGAGATCGTCGCGTTCTGCGACGCCAATCGCGCCTCGGCCGAGAACATCGCCAGAGACTACCCCGGCACGAAGGTGTTCGAGGATTACCGCGATATGCTCGCGGATCCGTCGATCGATATCGTCGGCATCAGCACGCCGAACCTGTACCACTCGGAGATCGCCATCGAAGCCTTGCGTCATGGCAAGCACGTCTTCTGCGAGAAGCCGGATGCGATCAACCCGATTGAAGCGCAGAGGATGGCCGACGCCGCCCGCGAATCCGGCAAGCTGATGATGACGATGCGCAACAACCGATTCGCCGAATCGGCGCAATTCATCAAACGGTTGATCGAGCAGGGCCAGCTGGGCGAGCTGTACACGGGACGCTGCGGGTGGATTCGGCGCCGCGGCATCCCCGGACGAGGCGGCTGGTTCACGACGAAGGCGCTGTCCGGAGGCGGACCCCTGATCGACCTCGGCGTGCACATGATCGACATGGCGATGTGGCTGAGCGGCAATCCGAAGCCGGTGACCGTGTCGGGTTCGACGTATCGCAAGTTCGCGGATCGGCCCGATGCTTTCGGCCGCGTCCCTGAGGGAACCTTCGACGTCGAGGACTTGGCGGCCGGGTTCATCCGATTCGACAACGGGGCCTCGCTGCAGATCGAATTCAGCTGGGCTTCCCATATTCGGGAAGAGCAGAAATTCGTGGAGTGGAGAGGGACGGAGGGCGGCTTCAGCTTGGTGAACGACCAGCTTCGCCTTTTCACGGAAACCGCGGGCACGCCGATCGACCAGCAGCCTCATTTCGGAGCAAAGGAGACCGCGCAGCACACGGCGAACATCCACCACTTCATCGCGTGCGTGCTTGGACGCGAACAGCCGATCCTCACGCCGGAGCACGGCGTGGACATGATCAAGATCCTGAGCGCGATCTACGAATCCGCGGAACGCGGGCGCGAGGTCGTCCTCTAATCGGATGGCGCGAAACGCGATCAGCATTCATCGACACACCCCCGTCAGGTACGCTGCAGCGCGTACGGACGGGGGTGTGTTCGTTGGGCGCGATACCGCCTATGATCAACTCTTTCTGGCGAGCAGAGGGAAGCGCGGACCCGCGATCGGCCGATCCTTCTCCAATCCCGCGCCGTCCGTGACGACATGCGGATCGCCGCTGTACGTAACGCCGTCCGGCGCGTAAATGATCGCCAGCACGCGCCTCGGGCGGTCCGTCGCGTTGGCATGTGCGTAATGGAAGGTCAAGCCGTCGTGGAAGGTGCAGCTGCCCGCCTTGAGCGGCACGACGACCGGCTTGTGCGCATCCGTCTGACCGCCCTCAACATAATCGAATATATTTTGAGGACTCGCCAGATCGATCCCCTTCAACTTGCCCAGCCGGTTGGACTTCGGCACGAAGGCCATGCAGCCGTTGCGTTCGTCGACGTCGTCGAGCGTCAGCCAGAGCGACATCATGCCGGGATTCGCTTCGTTCACCGGCCAGTAAGGCGTATCCTGATGCCAAGGCGTCGCCTTGGAGTCGCCGGGCATCTTCCAGAGTCCATGATCGTGGAACAAACGCATGCCGGCTGCGCCGGTCAGCAGTCTCGCGGATTCCGCGAACCTGGGGTGGGCGGTATATCGGCCCAAGCCCGCATGGTCTCGCCACAGGTTGACTTTCTGGTTCAGCACCCGGTAGTACAAGCCGCCCTGCTTGTCGGTACGTACGGCGCGTTCGCCGTCGCTCTGCATCGCTTCCTCCAAATATTCGCGAAGCTCGGCCAGTTCCGGCGAAGTAATCATGTTGTCGACCTGCACGAACCCGTTCTCCCGGTAGAAGTCGATATGGGCTTGCGTGATCGGCGTTTGTACTGCGGTTTGATCCGGCATGTTGATCTGCCTCCTTGTGTTTGGCTATAAACCAAGCATAATAGGGAGGAGGGTTCCCTTGTATGGAGAGAAGTTCGGAATATTTGTAAAAAGGTCGAAAAATAAGGAGCGCTTACATGGAAGGGTCGCAGAAGATCGACTACAGGCTGATGTCGCCGTATGTTCGTTACGTGCATGAAGTGGAGATCGCCGCGGGCGCCCGTACGCCCGATCGGCATATTTACGATTACGAGTTTATATTCGTCGTCAGCGGGGAAGGACGGCTGCGGCTCGGCGAGCGCGTCCACGAGATGAAGGGCGGCGATCTGTTCTATATCCGGCCTCACCTCAGCAATGCGATGGAAGTATCGGGGGCGCGTCCGATGGACTGCTTCGCCGTCCATTTCGACTTTATGTATCTGGGGGAAGGCCATGAGTTCTCCCCTTACGCGGTCTACCTGGGGCAGGGACTCGATGAAGGCGTCGGCCGCCTTCGCGAGCGGCCTTCCGTCGAGCCGTCGGAGATGGACATTCCCGAGGCGATCGCCGTAAGCGACGTTAAGGGCTTCTACGAAGCCTTCAAACAATTGAATTCGTACTTTCGCCGGGACGGCATCGGGGCGCGGCTGCAGCTGAAGTCCGCGATGCTGCGCCTGCTATCGCTCGTCTACGAGGAGCTCATGACGCGGGAGGGCGTGCGTATCGGACACCCGCAAGCGGATACGGTGCTTGAGGCGATCCAGTATATGGAGGCGCATTACGCGGAGCGCATCGACGCGGCCCTGCTTGCGGCGCGCGCGCGATTCACGCCCAAATACTTCGGTACGCTGTTCAAGCAGGCGACGGGCACGACGATCTCGTCATATCTGCTGCGCCTGCGCATCGAGCGCGCCAAGCAATTGCTGGCGCAGCGCAAGCTGTCCGTGGAGGAGATCGGAGCTCGCGTAGGGATCGGGGACATCTATTATTTCAGTAAGCTGTTCAAGAAGTCGGAGGGCATGTCTCCAAGCCGCTACGCCGCGTCGGTCGCTTGGCCGTCGGTTTGAAACTGCCAGTCAAACTATTCCAGCAATTGGGATACCCTTGCGGGGGCGAGTATTTCACGAGAATTTAATACAATGGAGGAGTATGCCGAAAGGAGTGTGGTTTATGGGTTTCCCGCCTCAGCAACAAAGCAAACCCGGCATCGAATCAATCATGACACCCCGACCTATATTTGATAACCCCAACTACAAACCGGCCGGTAAACTTATGAATAAGGTAGCCCTCATAACTGGTGGGGATAGTGGAATTGGGAGAGCTGTCGCTGTCGCCTTCGCAAAAGAGGGCGCAGACATAGCAATCTCATACCTAGATGAACACAGCGATGCACAAGAGAAAAAGTTCTACGTCAATCAGTACGGGCGTCGGTGCATGACCATCCTAGGCGATATTGGATATGAGCAACCCTGCCAACAAGCTGTAATGCGAACGATTCACCAATTTGGCCGTATTGACATTCTCGTGAACAATGCCGGTGTATTGTACATAAGGAAAAGTCTACTAGATGTAGATTCGAAGCAGCGAGCAAATACTTTTCACACAAATGTTTTTTCGCAGTTTATTTTGACGAGAGCTGCTCTGCCATACATGAACTCAGGGAGCTCAATCATAAATACAACATCCGTTAGTGCCTATCAGGGAGAGCATGAGGCAATTGACTACTCATCATCAAACGGAGCCATTGTTTCATTTACACGTTCGCTGTCACTATCACTGGTATCGCAAGGGATTCGAGTCAATGGTGTGGCCCCAGGACCAATCTGGACTCCATTAATTCCATCTTCCCTACCTCCGGAACAGATTGTCACTTTTGGAGACAATGTTCCCATGAAACGAGCCGGTCAACCGTTCGAGGTAGCACCTGCATATGTATTCTTGGCCTCTGATGATGCATCATACATATCAGGGCAAATTCTACACGTGAATGGAGGGGAAATTGTAAACAGTTAATCCAAATTAACTTATCTCCCGCTATGAGGAATCACTTTTTTCTTGTCAAACAGGAGAGATCCTGATGAGAATACATCTGAAAAGCACACAGGACAGACCAAGAGAGCGCGATCCCAGCCTAACAACCGATGTTCCATTCGGCCATGCCTAAGGAAGCCGCGAATCGCGCGGCTTCCTTGCAGTTATAATTCGGAAGGCAAACCGTGAAGGTACATTTTCAAACCATCGGAATGTCGAAGCAATGCATCCATCGTTTTGGCGTGGGGCGTTTTGTAAATGACGGGGTAATCCATTTCTTCGTATCGTTTGCGAATGGGGAAGGCCAACTTTTCTTCTTGCAAGGAGAACTGGGCATCGACGCCACATTTATTTCCGCGCGCATCTAAGCGAATCCATTTGGAAATCGACTTGAGATAAACGGCATTTAACGCATGGATCACATAGCCGGTATCCGGCGTATCTCCCAAAGTCAGCCGTTGATAGCAGAATCCAGCCGGGATCCCTTGCCGTCTTAACAGCGCGCACAAAAGATTCGATTTGGCATAGCAAATGCCTTCCCGGAAGAACAGAACTTCGGAAGCTTTGCGCGTAATGCGCGAACTTTGAATATCCCAGGAATGAGAGATGCGGTCGCGAACATATTCGAACGCGGACTTCACATATGCCGTTTCATTTGCCGATGGGCTGTACAGCTCGGCTGCTTTGGCCGTTATCAGAGGATGGGTATAATCCACTTCTTCGCTCTCTTCCAAATAATCGCCGAAAGCTTGGGACTCGCATATCCAATTCATCTCATTTCCCCCTACGTAGCTTAACGACGGAATAGATATCGATTATTATGCATTATAATGTATATAAATACAATAGAGGATACGCGTCAGACGCCGGAGCGATCCGGCGTTTTTGACGTTCGGTCGCATGCGAGCGGGACAAGCCCGATGACCAGTGGAATCTAACTACGCGCACTGGCGCATGAATGAGAGGAGTAATGTCGCAATTTTGTAGTCCTGGATATACCATTTTTATAATGCGGATTCCACTGAGATTATGCTAAATTATTGGATACATCCGAGACGGAAACCCGGAATTCCGAACGACAAAGGGGGTGAAAATAAAGCAATCAGTCCGCCTAACTTGAAATGAAAACGCATACAAAGAAAGGGTGATCGTTTTGTTTTCCTTATTGGTCGTGGAGGACGAGCGTTGGATTCGGCGAGGAATCTGCGAAACGATCGACTGGACGACGGAAGGCATCCGATTGACGGGCGAGGCTTCGGACGGGGAAGAGGCCATGCGTATCCTAGCGCGTCATTCGCCGGATATCGTCATTACGGATATCGTCATGCCCGGGATGGACGGCATTACGTTCCTGAAAAACTTGCGGGATCAGAAGGTGGATTCGAAAGTGATCATCATGAGCGGTTACAGCGATTTCGAATATGCGAGAAACGCGCTTAAGAACGGAGCGTTCGACTATGTGCTCAAACCGATTCACGAGCATAATTTGCTGGGCGTCATTCGGCGCTGCGTGCAAGAGCTGAAGCACAAGCGGCAAGCGGAATCCGAGCTTCATGGGCTCATCCGGTCTGCGCGCGAAACGCTGTTCCTCGCCCGGCAGCGACTGTTCGAGATGATCCTGCTGAGGAAGGAGCCATACTCGCCCGGTTGGATCGCCGAGCAAATGAAAACTTTGCAAATCGACCTCCATCCGACTCGAACCCGCACGTTCGCGGTGAAGATCGTGGATTGGGGTCGGAAAGCGGAAACCGACCGGGATCGCGCGCTTATTCTGTACGCGCTCTGCAATATGCTCGAAGAAACAGGCAGGCGATTCGGGCCGGCCGTGGCATTCCCGGTTCACCATCAGACGACCGCCGGAGAAGCGGAGTTGGCGATGCTTCACTCGGAGAGCGATCCGCATGGCAGGCAGGAGCCGGCGATTGTCTCCGACCTGCCGCGGCTGATCGACCAAGCGGGTCTAATGCTCGGCGTGCGAATCAGCATCGGTTATTCCGGGGAAGCGCATCTGAACGGGCTGTCCGAGATGTTCGAGGAGGCGCTGCAGGCGGCCGCATTCTGGTTTTACGATGGAGGGGGAAGCTTGTGCGACGCCAAGCGTCTTGCGTCCGCACTGCAGGCCGATATCCCCTATTACGGTCCTGCCGCTTGGGACCGCCGGTTCGTGTCCGCGATGAACGTCGGCGATCTCAAACTGCTCGAGCAGCTGGTTCGGGAGCTTGCCGAGCATATGTACGCGCATCAAAACAAATGCCTGCCTCTGACGATCCGCAGAGGACTGAAGCTGCTCTTTGAGAACGTCAATCAAAAAAGCGATGCGTTCCATCGTCGAAAACAAACCGATTCAACCGTCACGCTGGACCTGCCGCCATGCTCCTTGGAAGCGTTCGCAGACGTTCTGCTGGAGACGGTGTCGCGCGCGCTGCAGGACGATCGTCCGTCCCGCAGCCGCAAATGGATCGTCGAGCGCGCGCTTCAGTACATCGAGAGCAATCGGGATCACACGGTGACGATGAATGACGTTGCGGCGCACCTCTATTTGAATCATTCGTACTTCAGCAAGGTTTTTCATGAGGAAATGGGAGAAACGTTCAGCAAATACGTCCTTCGTTCGCGCATCGAAGCCGCGAAAAGGCTGCTGAAGGAAACGCCGCTCAAAATCTATGAAATCGCCGGCCAAGTCGGCTATAACGATATCCGCCATTTCACGAAAATATTCAAGGAATTCGAAGGTTTGACCCCGATGCAATATCGGGATTACGGCATATGAGAAGGGGACCCGGACATGAAATGGCTGCCGAAGTTTCAATGGACCTCCGTAGGGCACCGCTTGTTTCTGCTATGCTTCGTGGGCATCTCCGTCTGTATCGCAATGATGGGTTATTATTTCTACGACAAATCGACCCGCATCATCCAGGACAAGGTCGGCTCCATCACGCAGCAGACGATTCAGCAATCTGGCGAGCGTCTCGATCTCATCATGGAGGAATACAGCACGAGATCCTTTTATCTGCTGGGGAGCAAGAAGCTCCAACAAGGCATTAAGGACGATTTCACGGACAACTACGACCGGGAGGCGACGAACAAGGACATCGGCGAGTTTATCGCCAATATGCTCAATTCCAAAAACGATCTCATCAATCTCTATCTATTCGGCGAGGAGGCGAATTCGTATAAGTACGCCACGGGTTATGCCCCGATTCCCAGCGCGACGGATGCCTTGCGTTCGACGGAGTGGTACCGCGACATCGTCCAAGGCGAAGGCAAGGTCGTCTGGTTCGGGATGCGGCATTCGCTCGTCCCGAAGCCATGGGCGGACGAGAGGTGGCAGGGACCGGTATTCTGCTTCGGCCGAGCGATCAAGGACATGAACAATTTGAACCAGATCATCGGCGTCATGCTGATCGAGATCGATCCGGCGACCATACTGTCGCAAATCAATCTCGGCGAGGTCGGCAGCTCCATGATCGTCGACGAGCGCCATCAGATTATCGGAGAGCGGGATGAAAGCCGCCTTCTGGAAACGATACCATTCACTTTGTCCGATCGGACGACCTCCTTCGAAATGAAGAAAATCGGCGAGGAACGAACGATGGTGACGCATACCCGGCTCTCGAACGGCTGGAATCTCGTCGGGCTCATTCCCGCGCATGCGCTCTTACGCGAATCGAAGGTGCTGGGCTGGTTTACGTTCTACTTGGCCGCCGGCTTCATGGCCGTCGCGCTTGGCTACGCCTTGTTCGCGGCGTGGCAAATGAACATGCCGGTGAAGCGTCTGCTTCAAGGCATGCAGGAAGCGAGAAACGGGAATTTCGATATTCAAATTCTCGCGAACCGAAAGGACGAGTTCGGCCTGTTGTCGCGCGGGTTCAATACGATGATCGCCAGAATCAAAGGGCTAATCGACGAGCTGTACATTCAGCAGCTGCTGCAAAAAGAGCTGCAGCTGAAGATGTTCGCCTCCCAAATCAATGCGCATTTCTTGTACAACACGCTTGATTCCATTCACTGGATCTCGAAGATTCATAAAGTGAATGAAATCAGCACGATGATTTTTTCGCTTTCCAGCTATTTTCGGATCAATCTGAGCGAAGGCAGGGAATTCGTGAAGGTCGGCGAGACGATCGCCATGATCGAGCACTATTTCGAGATTCAGAAGATCCGGTTCGGAGATCGCATCGCCTGGTCCTTAACCGCCGACCGCGAACTGCTGCATTGCGAAGTGCTGAAATTCGCGTTTCAACCGATCGTGGAGAATGCGATCTTCCACGGGATCGAGAAGAAGAAGGGGAGCGGACGCGTGGACGTCGCGTGGAAGCGGTCGGGGGACCGGCTGCAATTCGTCGTCACCGATGACGGCGTGGGCATGCGGCCGAATCAACTGAACGAAATTCGCGAGGTGCTGCGGGAGCACGAGTCGATTCGGGCGGGGAGTAATTTCGCGATGAAGAACATCAGCTCGCTCCTGAAACTCACCTATGGGCAAGAGTACGGTCTGGAAATCGAAAGCGAGTGGGGAGCGGGAACGCGCGTAACGATGCTGCTGCCGTTCGTAGAATCGCAAAAATAACAAAAAGGAGCATGGTAAAAACAAAATCGACCTCCCTCACATCCCAATTGAACACGCTTACTATTAAGGAGAATCAACCAATTTCAAGGGAGGCTCCCTATGACAAAACGGAATTTGATTGTTAGCCTTGCTGCCGTAACCCTGGCGTCCGTCATCGCCATGACGGGCTGCAGCAGCGGAAGCGCCGGCACCGACGCGGCGAACGGAAGCCCAACCGATTCCGGGAACGTCGTCGGCGGCGATAAGGAGGAGACCGTCAACTTTTGGGTGAACTGGGGCGGCGATTTCAAGAAAGATTTCCAGAAATACGTGATCGACGAGTTCGAAAAGAAATATCCGAACATTAAAGTGAAAATGACGTATGTCGAAGGCACGGACAAGCTTCTCACCTCGATTGCGGGAGGGAATCCGCCGGACGTGGCGCAGCTCGACCGCTTCATGGTCGGATCCTGGGCCGCGAAAGGTTCGCTCGAGGATCTAACTTCCCTGGTCGAGCGGGATAGCATCAACAAAGACGATTATTATCCCGCGGTTTGGGCGGAAGCCAACTATAACGATAAGACGTATGCCTTGCCGTGGGGGACGGACGACCGGGCGATGTATTACAATAAAACGCTGTTTAAGGAAGCGGGGCTCGATCCGAATAAGCCGCCGACCACGATCAGTGAATTGGACCGGATGGCGGAGCAAATCTTCAAAAAAGGCGGCAACGGGAAATACGATCGGGTCGGCTTTATCCCGTGGATGAGCCAAGGCTCTATATACACCTACTCCTGGAACTGGGGCGGGAAATTCGAAGACAACGGACAACTGACGCTGAACGATCCGCAGAACGTCAAAGCGTTGGAATGGATGGCCGGATACGCGAAGAAATATAATATCGCCAACCTGTCGAGCTTCTCGAACGCGATGGGCCAGACCGGGCTCAATCCGTTCTGGACGGGCAAGGTGGGCTTCATCGTCGACGGCAACTGGATCTTGAACGATCTGGCGAAAACGAAGCCCCAGTTCGAATGGGGCGTCATCCCGGTCCCCGCGCCGGACGGTCACGAGCCGACGACCTGGTCCGGCGGCTTCTCCTACGTCATGCCGAAAGGCGCGAAGCACAAGGAAGCGGCGTGGACGCTGATGAAATTCATCGCCGGCTATGACGGAACGCTGCTATGGGCCAAGCGTCCGACCGCGGGCAACGACATTACGGCGATGCCGCGGGTAAACAGCGAGCTGAAGATGGACGAAAACCCGAATTTGAAGGTGTTTCTCGACCTGATGCCGAACGCCAAGTTCCGTCCGGTTACGCCGGTCGGACAGAAGATGTGGGACGAATTGTTCCGGGTGCAGGACTTGGCCATTAACGGCAAGGGCGAGCCGCAGGCGCTGCTCGACGAAGTGAAGAAGAACATCGATAACGAACTGTCGAAAATAACGAAATAAAACGGTAAAGGCGCCTGCGGCATCAGCGGATCACAGCGTGCGAGCCTTTCGGCTTCAGCCGGAGGCGCCTTTCCAACCGGGAGGATCGATTCAAATGGCCGCGAGCGAAAATGCGGGAACGACGCTGAAGGTCTTGCCGGAAAAGAAGCCGAAGTCCTCTTCGTACAAGAAAAAAATGACGCTGTACGGCGTTTTGTTCGCTTTGCCATGGATACTGGGCATCCTGCTGTTCAGCGCTTATCCGCTCCTCATGTCCATTTATTACAGCTTCACAAGCTACAGCATTCTGGATTCGGGGCAGTGGGTCGGGCTCGGCAACTACAAAGAGTTGATGGGGGACAGCACGTTCCGAATCAGCATATACAACACGCTTTACTATACGTTTATTTCCGTGCCGCTCAACATCGCCGTCGGCGTCGGGCTCGCGCTCTTGCTGAATACGAAGATACGGGGGCAGGGCGTCTACCGGACGCTGTTTTTTATCCCCAGCCTCGTACCCGCCGTCGCGACGACGATCATCTGGCTGTGGCTCCTTAATCCGCAGTTCGGGCTCGTCAATTATTGGCTGGAGCAGATCGGGATCTCCGGTCCCCCTTGGCTGGGCGACGAGCGTTGGTCCAAACCTTCGCTGATTCTCATGAGCTTATGGGGAGTCGGCCAGGCCATCATTATCTATTTGGCCGGACTGCAGGATATTCCCCAGGATTATTACGACGCCGCGGACGTCGACGGTGCGAACACGATGCGCAAGCTCAGGCATATTACGCTGCCTCTCATGACGCCGGTTATCTTCTTCAACCTGATCATGGGCGTCATCGGCACGATGCAGAACTTCGTCCTGCCGTACACGTTGACGAACGGAACGGGCTCGCCCGCCGACTCTCTCATGTTTTACGTGATGTATCTATATCAGAATGCATTCCTGTACTTGAAGATGGGCTACGCTTCCGCAATGGCGTGGATCCTGTTCCTGATCGTGCTCGTCCTGACGATTCTGATCTTCGTCACGCAAAAACGCTGGGTGCACTACCAGGGGAAGGAATGAGGAACGATGAGAAACCGCAGTCTCCGCATGACCAAGAACGCAGCCGTTCATTTCTTTCTGCTGGTGTTCGGCATCTTTTTCCTGTCGCCGTTCCTGTGGATCCTGTCGACCTCGCTGAAGCCGGACGACGAGCTGTTCCTCTGGCCGCCGAAATGGATTCCGAGCACGCTGATGTGGAGCAACTTTCCGGATGCGATCAGCTATTTTCCGTTCTTCACCTATCTGGGCAATACAATGACCATAACGGCGCTCGCGACCATCGGCATTCTGTTCTCCTGTCCGCTAGTCGCTTATAGCTTAGCGCGCATTCCGTGGAGGGGCTCGAAGCCGCTGTTCGGCGTTACGCTGATCGTCATGATGCTCCCCTATCAGGTGACGATGATACCGATCTTCATCGTGTTCAAGCATTTGGGCTGGGTCGGGACGAACGTTCCGCTATGGCTGCCGGCCTTTTTCGGGGCGCCGTTCTATATTTTTTTGCTCCGTCAATTTTTTATGGGCTTGCCCAAGGAGCTGGAGGATGCGGGACGCATCGACGGCGCTTCGGAGCTGCGGATCTACGGGCAGATTATGCTGCCACTCTGCAAGCCCGGCCTGCTGACGGTGGCGCTGTTCCAGATTATCGGCAGCTGGACGGACTACCAGGGACCGCTCATCTATCTGTCGGACGAGGCGCAGTATACGCTCATGCTCGGGCTGTCCTCGTTCAAAACGCAGCACGGCGCGGAATGGCAGTTGATGATGGCGACCAGCGCCATGATCACGCTGCCGATTATCGTTTTGTATTTCGTCGTTCAGAAGGCGTTTATCCGGGGGATCACCTTCTCCGGAATCAAATAAGGAAGCGAAGGGGGCTTCAAGCAGGGATAGGCGTCTTATGCCGAGGATCCATGAAGTCCGCGTAAATTGCGGGCTTCTTTTCTGACGCGACGGATTGATGAAGGATCTATTTTAAATCTTGCTAGCATCAGGCTGAATCAGAAGAATGGATCCGCGGGGAGACGGGATCGGATCGGCAATAGGGGCGATAGATAGCGCGATGTCCTTTTGTTGGTTTGCCAAATGATTGGCCATGCGCTAATATTTATGCAAACGTTAATTCAGATGGAGAGAGTCCAATGCCGATTACGATAAAAGATATTGCTTCGGAATTGAACGTATCGGCCACGACTGTATCGAGAGCGCTCAAAAACGATGCGCGCATCTCTGTCGAGGTCAGGGAAAAGGTAAAGAAATCAGCGGCGAAAATGGGGTATCGGCCCAATCTGATGGCTAAAAGCCTCGTCAGCAGCCGAACGGACGCGATCGGCTTGTTGGTTGACAATCTGTCATGGTCCTTCTTCAGCGAGCTGGCCGAACGCGTCCAGAATGCGGCGGAAAAGCACGGCTATTCGGTCTTTATCTACAGCAGCCAGAAAAGCGCCGGGCTTGAGAAAGCGGGCGTCGAGCGCTTCATGTCCAGAGGCATTGACGGCCTCCTCGTTTACGCGACGGAGAAAGAGGAGAACCGCGCCTTTTATTCGGAGTTAGATAAGCTAGGGATTCCAGTGTTGTTTTTTAACCACTTCCTCCGGATGGACGTGAACTGCGTCACGACGGACGATTACGACGGCACCATTCAGGCGATTCGGCATCTGGGGAGTTTGGGGCACCGGCGGATCGCTTACGTGGGATCCGGAGAGGAGAGCTCGTTCAAGCAGCAGCGGCTTGCGGGCTACAGAGACGGTCTCAATGAGCTGGGGGTGGAAGCTTCGCCACATTGGATCGGACTGGAGGAGGATGACCCGGCATACGGCTACCGGAAGGTCAAAGCCTGGCTGGCGGCGCCTGCGGACGAGAGGCCGACAGCCGTCTTCGCGCAGAACGACATGCTTGCCTTTGGCATATACCGTGCCGCGGCGGAGGCGGGTCTTCGCGTGCCGGACGATTTGTCCGTCATCGGCTTCGACGACTTGGATGTCTGCCAGCTGATGCATCCTCCGTTGACGACCGTGAGAATCCCCCTCAAGCAGTTGGCCGAAGCGGCTATCCGTTTCATGCTGGATCGATTCGCAGCCGAGGCTGGCGGAGAAGCCGTTCGGTTGAAGACGACGCTGAGCCCAAGCCTTATCATTCGCCAATCAACAGCGCCGCTGAAGCAATAATCGTATAGCCAGAGCAGCCCTTCGGGGCTGCTTTTTTTATGGACTCAAAAAATGTTTTGACAATTATAGTCGATTAAATTATATTTTTTATGCGAACGTTCGCATTAGATTAACAAAAGGATCTCAGGTAATTATTCTTATGATTTAGAATTAACGTTTTCGCAATGGGAGGTTTGAAAATGTCTAAAAACAAGATTCGCGTCGCCGTACTGGGGCTGCACAACCACTACCACATCTACCCGATGGCTCATTATATCTCGCAGGGAGACGTCCCGGAGATCGTATGGGCCGGTATCTACGACGAGCGAACGCAGCAGGCGCATCAATTCGCCCGGCAGTATGGATTAAGAAAAGCGTACGAGACGAGAGAAGCGCTGTTCGCCGATCCCGAGGTCGACGCGGTGCTCGTGATGAGCGACACCGGCGCGCATGAGCAGGACGTCATCGACTGCGCCAGACATGGTAAGCACGTCTTGCTCGATAAGCCGATCTCGATCACGACCGATCAGGCGGAGCGGATGATCCGCGCGGCCGACGAAGCGGGCGTCGTCCTCATGATGGCCTACTTGATTCGCTACCTGCCGCCTTACATCCGCGCCCGGCAATTGATCGAAGAGGGCGTCATCGGCAAACCGCTCACGATGAAGATCTCCATCCGGTGTCCGCTCTATTTCATCACCGATTCCCCCGATACGAAGGAGCCCGGCTGGTATGTCGATCCGGCGCGCGGCGGTTACGGCGGGTTCAACGATCACGGCATTCACTATACCGACATCATGCGGTACTTGCTCGGCAGCGAACCGGTCAGCGTGTTCGGACAGGTGGCGAAGCTGAAGCACAAGGAGCTGGAGGTCGACGATTACGGCGTATGCGTCGTGAATATGGACGGCGGCGAGATCGTTACCATCGAGAGCACCTGGCACGCGCCGGGCTGGTACGCCCCGATGATCAGCCAGGAGGAATGCCTGATCGTCGGCACGGAGGGCGAGATTCAGATCCATTATCAGAAGAGCCCGCAGATGGAAGTGTCCGGCAAGGGCATCGAAGGCCGGCAGTACTTCGACTGGCAGGGAGACGATCGCTACGAGGTGTGCTACAGAGACTGCCTGAACGACTTCGTCGCAGTCGTGACCGGCGGCAAGACGGACTACGTTAGCGGCACGGACGGATGGAAGGCGCTGCGCGTCATTGAAGGCGCTTACCGCTCTTCCGAGAGCGGCAGCCTCGTCACTTTGACCGGCGAAAAAGAGGGGGAAACGGCATGAATCAAGTACGCATCGGCATTATCGGCGCGGGCAGAATCTCGCACGTCATGAGCGCGGCGCACGCGCAGGTGCCGGAGTCCAAGCTGCAGGGCGTGTTCGACGTCGCGCGCGGCGCCTCGGAGCGGCTCGCGGACAAGTTCGGCATCCCGCTCATCTTCGAAAGTTATGAGGAGATGCTCGCCTCGGACGAGATCGACGCCGTGCTCGTCTGCACGCCGACATTCCTGCACGAGCAGATCGTCATCGACGCGGCGAACGCCGGCAAGCATGTGTTCTGTCAGAAGCCGATGGCGCTCACCGTCGAGCAGTGCGAACGGATGAACGACGCGGCGCGCCGGAACGGCGTCATTCTCCAAGTCGGCTTCATGATCCGCTTCACGCCGCCGTTCGTCGAAGTCAAGGAGCGGCTGGACAGCGGCGAGATCGGAGACATCATCGCGATCCGTTCGGCTGTCTTCGGCTGGGAGCCAACGGGAGATTGGTTCTACGATCCGAACCGGGGCGGCGGGCTGCTGATCGATACGATCATCCATACGTTCGATCTGTTCCGCTGGTATGCCGGAGATGCCGCGACGGTGTACGCCGACGGGGGCGCCTACGTCTTCGAGGGCGCCCGTCGCCACGGCACGCCGGACAACATCATGTGCGCGCTGAAGTTCAAGAACGGCGCGATGGGCAGTATCTACGGCAGCTGGTCAAGCGGCTACGGCGACAAGACGCTGGAGATCTACGGCACGAAGGGCTCCTTCTTCATCGACCTGATGGAAGCGCAGGGAGGCCGCGCCTTCATCAAGAAATCGGCCGACGGCTCAGCCGGCGGAGGCGGCGCGGAAGGCTGGAGCAACCTCGGCGTGCTGTGGAAGTTCGGCTACCAGCAGGAAGCCCGGCAGTTTACGTACAGCATCTTGGGCAAGACGGAACCGTCGGCGACGGGGACCGACGCGGTCGCCGCGCAGAAGTTGGCGATGGCTGCGGACGCGTCGATCCGTTCGTCCCGGATCGTCGAGCTGTAGAGGAGGGACGGCATGATCGGAATAGGCGTAGTCGGAGCCGGCTTCTGGTCGCGGATGACCCATCTGCCGGCGTTCCGTACCATCGAAGGCTTCGAGCTCATGGCCGTGGCGTCGGCGAATCCGTCCAATGCCCGCCAGGCCGCCGAGCAGTATCATGTCCCTGCGGCGCACGATGACTACCGTACGCTCATCCGGGATCCGAACGTGCAGGTCGTCGACATCTGTACCCCCAATCATCTGCACGCGGAGATCGCGCTGGCCGCGTTCGCGGAAGGCAAGGACGTCATCTGCATCAAGCCGCTGGCAACGAACGTGAAGGACGCCTATCGCATGGTCAACGAGGCGGAGAAGCGGGGACGCAAGCTGTTCTATGCGGAAAACGTCCCCTTCATCCCGGCGCTCGTCCGGCTGAAGGAGCTGGCGGATGGCGGTCTATACGGATCTCTGTTCCGCTACAAAGCCTGCGAAGGCATCGGATCGCTGCACGCCTCCTGGTTCTCGGACCCCGAGCGCGCGGGCGGCGGCGCGATCATCGACATGGCGGTGCACGGGCTTTCCTTTCTCCAATGGATGGCGTCAGGCAAGAAAGCGGTCCGAATCCATGCCGAGGCGGGCACCTTCGTGCACGATCAACAGGCGGAGGATACGTCGGTCATCGTAATCCGGTTCGACGACGGCTCGATCGGCCAGACGGAGGACAGCTGGTCGCTCGCGGGCGGATACGATTCCCGGTTCGAGATTTTCGGCACCCGAGGCCACGCCCTGGCAGATCTGCTGTATGCCCATCCGATCCGGTCCGTCGTCGGCGGCGCGGCGGAGGGCGGGGCGACGGTGTCGCAGCTGCACCCGGTCGACGAGCACTTCGTCAAAGACGGCCACCTGAACTTGCTGACGCACTTCCGCGACTGTCTGAGAGCCGGCGCGGCCTGCCGGTCCTCGGGAGCGGACGGCTACGAGATCATGACCTGGGTCGACGCCGCTTACCGGTCGGTCAGGTCGGGGGCGCCGTCCATAATTACAACTTAATACGCCTTCATCGCGGCAAACGCATTCAAAGGGAGGACTTACCCATGAGCAAGCTTCGCATTGGCATGATCAGCTTCGAGCATGTGCACGCCGACTTCCGTTCCAAGGCGCTGAGCGAGATGGAGGACGTTGTGATCGCGGCCGTCGCGGACGACGACCGCGCCCGCGGCGAGGCCGCTTCCGCGCGCTACGGCGGCGATTACTATTCGGATTACAGACAGCTGCTCGAACGCAAGGATTTGGACTTCATTTTTATTCACTCGGCCAACGGAGATCACCTGCGGATGGTGCTCGATACGGTGTCGGCCGGCAAAAACCTGTTCTGCGAAAAGCCGATCGCCACGAGCGCGGCGGATGCCCGGAAGATGACGGAGGCGGTCGAACGCGCCGGATTGCGGGGCACGCTCGGCTTCTGCAGCCGCTTCATCCCGGAGGCGGAGCGGGCGAAGGAGGTCATCGACAGCGGTCTGATCGGCAAGATGATCGCGCTGCGGGCGGTGATCGGTCTCGCGGGCATCCGGGAGATCGGCTGTCCGGACTATATGACCGACTGGATGACCGATCCGGTCCGCGGCGGCGGCGGCGCGCTCATCGACGAGGGCGCGCATGCGATCGACCTGCTGCGCTGGTACGCCGGCGACATCGCGGCGGTGTCCGCCTTCACGGCAAACAACGCCAAGCCGCAGCTGAATGTGGAGGATAACGCGGCGACCGTGCTGCAGTTCGCGAGCGGAGCGCTCGGCACGCTGAATACGCTGTGGAGCCTGCACGTCGACGTCGGCATGCGCAATACGCTCGAGCTATACGGCACCGAGGGGACGATCTCGCTCGAGCTGACGAGCAAGCATCCGAAGCTGCAGGTGTACTCCGAGCATCTCGGCGGGCAGGCGAACGGCAGCTGGTTCGAGCCGCATATCAAGCCCAAGGATGCGGAACCGCACGACTATCAGAGCTGGCCTACGCACGCGCAGCACTACAAGCGCGAAGTAACGGATATCATCGCGTGTCTGCGGGAGGACCGTCCGTTCCGCGCGAGCTTCCGCGACGGACTTCACGTCGCGCAGGTGACCGAAGCCGGATATACGTCCGCCAAAGAGAGAAAAACGATCGCCATCGGTTAAGGGAGCAGTGGAGAGCCCAACAAAGGGAGGCTTTGTCCATGAAAAAGAAACCGCTTCAAATCGCCCTGACGCTCGCCGCCGCGGCGATGCTGGCTTCCGCTTGCAGCGGAGGCAACGAAAATGCCGGCGCGTCCGCTTCGTCCGGCTCCGGCAAGGTTACGCTGACGGTCTCCAGATGGGCCGGCCCGCATGCGGACGACCAGAAAGAGATGCTGAAACAGTTCGAGAAGGAGACCGGCATCGCCGTCAAGATGGACGACGTCGATTACGGCCAACTGCAGCAGAAGCAGACGCTCAATTTGTCCGGCAAGACCGGCGAGTACGACCTCGTCTGGGCGCAGGAGATCTGGATTCCCGAGTACGTCAAAGCCGGATACTTGCTGCCGATCGACGAATACGTCAAGGATGACAGCCTGAATCCGAAGGCATTCGACTTCGCCGACTACAACCCGAATCTGCTGAAAATCGTGACGAGCGACGGCAAGCTCTACGGTCTTCCGACCTTCGTCCAGCTGCCGCTGATGGTCTACAACAAGGAGCTGCTGACGGCGGACGGTCTGACCGCGCCGAAGACCTGGGAGGAGACGCTCGCGATCGCCAAGTACTACCACGACAAGGGTACCGGCATCGCGCTCCCGGCCAAGCAAGGACAGGCGGCGGTCGACGTGTTCGCGTCGCTGATCCGCTCGAACGGCGGAGACTATCTCGGTACCGACGGCAAGCTGAACCTGGCCAGCCCGGAGAACGTGGCGGCGGCGCAATTCTGGAAGGATCTGAACGCCGTCTCCATGAAGGGCAGCTCGACCTGGCACTTCGACGAAGTGACCAAAGCGGTGCAATCCGGCCAAGCGCCGATCGGCATCACGATCTCGGGCCAAGTAGGCGGGCTGGAAGACGAGAACGTCTCGCAAGTCGCCGGCAAGATCGGTTACGCGCCGCTCCCGTACGCCAAGCAGCCTTACGGCACGCTGTCCGTCTGGAACTGGTGCGTGGCGGCGGACAGCAAGCATCCGAAGGAAGCATACAGGCTCGCCGCTTGGCTGACGAGCAAGGAGACGGAGAAGGCGATGAGCTTGAAGGACGGGCAGGTCGCGGGACGGCAATCCTTGTTCAGCGATCCGGAGCTGGTCGCCAAGTTCCCGTTTTTCCCCGCGATCGGCGAGTCGATGAAGCAGGCCGATACGCAGCCGCTCAGCGCGAACGCGCCGAAGCTGATGGATAAGCTGCAGACGGCGCTCTCCGCCGTCGCGGTCGGCCAGTCCGATCCGAAGGCGGCGCTCGAGCGGGCCCAGCGGGAATTGGCGGACGCCTTTCAATAGTTGAGGCGGGAGGCGCAGGCTGCCCGTCGGCCTGCGCCGCATCCGCTCGACCGAACCGACATCAAGAAAGGAAGTGCTCGCATGACCTTGAAGCCGGCTCGCTCCTATTTGGCGGGATTCCTCGTGCTCCCGGCCGTTGCCGTCGTCGTGCTGGCGATGATCGTGCCGCTCGGCTACGCCCTCGTCATGAGCCTGTTCGACTTCGGGCCCGGCCAGGAGTCCTCGGGCGTCTTCGTCGGGCTTCGCAATTACGTTGCTTTCTTCCATGACCGGGTGGCGCTCGGCTCGCTCGGGATCACCCTGATCTTCACCGTGGCAGCCCTGACTCTGGAGCTCGGGATCGGCATCGGCATGGCCGTGCTGCTGTCCGGCCTGCCTGCGCGTCTGTCCAAGCTGCTCCGCGCGATCTATTCGATGCCGCTGCTCGTCTCCCCGATCATCGTCGGACTCATCTGGCGCTACCTGTACGATCCGACCTTCGGCTTGGTCTATCAATGGCTGCGGGCATTCGGTCTGGAGCACCGCTTCGGCGGCTTGTCCGAGCCGGGCTCCGCGCTATTCTCCATCATCGTGGCCGACGTCTGGCAGACCACGCCGTTCATCCTCCTCGTCATTACTTCGGGACTCGCGACGGTCCCCCACGAAGTGTACGAGTCCGCCAAGATGGACGGCGCCGGCTTCTGGCGGACGATGATTCGCATCACGCTGCCGATGATCGGCAGGGTCATCCTCCTGGTCACCTTGATCCGGGGCACGGATGCCTTCCGGGTGTTCGACATCATCTACGCGCTTACGGGCGGCGGACCCGCCAATTCGACGATGTCGCTCAGCATCTATGCCTTCAAGCAAGGCTTCCAGCAATACGAGATGGGCTACGCGATGGCCATCTCTTTGCTGACCATGCTGGTGCTGGTCATTCTGTTCGCTCCGCTCGTACGCAAGTCGACGTACATGGAGCGGAGCTAGAAAGGGGATGAACCGCATGACGACAAAGACGGCGAGGACAGGCGTCAAAGGCTTGATTCTGGTTGCGTTCGCCCTATGGACGGTCATTCCGATCCTGATGGTCGTGCTGACCTCGTTCAAGAAACAGAAAGACATTTTCACCGTGCCGGTCAAATGGCTGTTCGTTCCGACGCTGGACAACTACGGCAAGGCGTTCGCCAACGGGGACTTCGGCGCTTATTTCCTGAACAGCGCCGTCGTGGCAGCCGTTTCCTCGCTGCTGTCCGTCGGGCTCGGCGCGCTGTGCGCCTACGGCCTGACGGCGTTCGGCATCCGGAGCGCGGGTCTGCTGACGAACTTTTTCATGCTAGGCAAGCTCGTGCCGGCCGTTACGATGCTGTTGCCGCTCTTCGTCATGATTCACGCCGCCGGGTTGCTCGGCACGTACGTGGGACCGGTGCTGGCCCATACCGCGGTGAACTTGCCGTTCGTCGTCTGGCTCGCCATCAGCTTCCTGAAGGACGTGCCGCCGGAGCTGGAGCAGGCCGCGCAGATCGACGGCTGCTCCAAGATGCAGGCTTTCTGGCGGATCGTCATGCCGGTCATTCTGCCCGGACTGACGGCCGCCTTCATTCTGTCCATGCAATATTCCTGGAACGAGCTCGTCTTTTCGCTTCAACTGACCAACATGGACACCTACACGCTTCCCGTCGGCATCTCCCGGTTCGTCGGATCCGTATCGGTCGACTGGGGCAAAAGCAGCGCGGCCGCGACCATGACGATGATGCCGATCATCGTGATCGGCTTTTTTATCCAGAAGTATCTGGCAGAAGGCACGACGGGCGGCGCGGTCAAAGGCTAGAACCCATGCCGCGCGGCTTCATTACATCGCTGGGAGGAAACGAACTTGTATTTTGGCACGCAATATTATCGTCCGCCGTTCCCCGGTCCTGCCGATTGGGAACGGGACGTGAAGCATATCGCGGACACCGGCTTCAATATCGTCAAGCTGTGGGCGGTCTGGTCCTGGTCCGAGCGCCGGCCCGGCGAATTCGACTTCGACGATCTGGAACGGCTCGTCGGCCTCGCGGAGACCAAGGGCCTCAAGGTCGTCATCAATCTGATCCCGGAGGGCGCGCCGTATTGGCTGGAGCGCCTTCATCCGGATGCCTGCTACTGCGGCCACGACGGACGCAGGCTGACGTTCAGCGGCGCGGCCAACATCCCGTCCGGCGGCTGGCCGGGGCTATGCCGGGACAAGCCCGAGGTCGAGGCGCTCGCCAACCGGTTCCTGGCGGCGGCCGCCTCCCGCTTCGCGGATTCCGAGGCCGTCATCGGCTTCGACGTCTGGAACGAACCTCATATCGATCCGGCGTTCGACTATCCGGACGTCTTGTTCTGCTACTGCGAGCATTCGCGCCGCAAGTTCGCGGGATGGCTGCAACGCAAGTACGGCACCGTGGAGGCGCTGAATCGCTCCTGGCACCGCGCATACGCCGGTTGGGAGGACGTGGGGCCTCCGGTCCGGTTCGGGACGTATCCGGACATGATGGACTGGCGCCGATTCTGGCTGGACAATCACGCCGATTGGCTCTCCTCCCGCGTGCGCGCCGTCCAGGAAGCGGCGCCGGGCAAAAAGGCGATGACGCACGTCCCGTTCAGCGGCTACCTGGGTCAATGCGCCGAAGGCGGGCTCGGGCAGACGTTGACCGACGAGTTCCTGCTCGCGGACCGCGTCGAGCACTTCGGCCTGACGAGCTTCCCCAAGTGGCTGATGGATAACGATTTTGTCCAGCATCTGATGCACGTGGAGCTGGTTGCCGCCGCAGCCGACGGCAAGCCGTTCTGGCAGACGGAGCTCCAATCCGGCGGCGGGCTGTGGGGGATCGAAGGCAGTCCGGTCGCGACGCCGGAGGAGATCCGCCTCTGGAATTGGCACGCGATCGCCGGAGGCGCCACGGGCGTCCTGTATTGGCAGTGGCGGCCCGAGCCCTCGGGGCTCGAATCGCCCGGCTTCGGCCTGACGGCGCTGGACGGGGGACCGTCCGAGCGTACCGAAGCGGCGGGCGATATCGCCAGGAAGCTGCTCTCGCGCGTGGATTTCCGCGGCGCGTCGCGCGTGCCGCCGGTCAACGGCATCTACGTGTCGAGGACCGCCGACTTGTTCGCCTTCGCGGCGAACCGAGGCGAGCGGCTCTATGCGCAGGGGCTGTACGGCGCTTATACGTCCGCCTGCGAAGCCGGCCTTCCCGTCCGGTTCATCCACGGCGACCATCTGCCGCGGGCGCTCGGCGAAGGATTGAAGGTGCTGTACGTCCCGGCCGCGTTCGCGCTGGACGAGGAAGAGCGGACCTCGCTGAAGCTCTTCGCCGAAGGCGGAGGCAAGCTGGTGCTGGAAGCGTGTGCCGGCATGTACGATGAGACGGGAACGATCGTCTCGCGCTCCCTCGTCCAGGAGCTGCTCGGCCTGGCGCCGCTGGAAGTGTCGGTCTCGGACCGCGTCGCATGGGAATGGGATGCCGTCGATGGCTCTCAGGCGTCCGGCATCGGCGCCAGGTACAGACAAGATCTGACCGGCGCGTCCGCCGAAGTCGAGGTGTTCGGACATTTCGAGGACGGGTGTCCGGCCGCGGCGCGCAAGCGCTGCGGCGCGGGCGAGGTCGTCTGGGTCGGCACGCTGCCTTCCGTCGCGCGCGTCCGGTTCGGGGCCGCCGCCGCCGGATCGTTTATCGCAAGCTGCTTGGAGGCCCATGCGTATGAAGCGATCCGCGTCGACCGAACCGAAGGCCAAATGGTCTACCGATTGCTCGCGGCAGGCGAGGAGCGCTTTCTGGTCGCTGTCAATCGCGGAGAGACGCCTGCGCAGATCGCGTACCGATGGTCGGACGGACGCGTCCGTCATCGCACCGTGCCGCCGGCCGACGGCATCCTCGTCGGCCGATCCTCGGATTGAATCAAACCGCACCGGCCGCCGGCCGTTTCTCGTTTAAGGGGGGAAGCGCGCAGGCGGCCGTTTCCCGTTTTGGGAAAAAGCGTGCCGGCTGCCGTTCGTTTCTATTATAATAGGTTCCATCTGTTTCAAATGCCTGGAAGAGGGTGCGGGAAGACGATGAAGTGGAATCCGTCGCGAATGGCGTTCTTTTCGTTGCGGAAAAGTACGTATGCCAAGCTGCTATTGTCCTTTATCCTCCTCAACATCCTGAATATTTTCCTCGTATTCGGACTCTACTATTGGAACGCGGACCGGATCATGAAGGGGGAACTGGACGAGCTGTCCCATCGCATGCTCGCTCAGACGCAGAACGTCTCCAATTACTTGTATACGTCCATCATCAAAGACGGCTACGACTTGTACGACGACAAATCCGTTTACGCGGCCATGTTCTCGGACGATCCCGTGGACGTCTTCGAGCAGCATCTACTGTTCACCCGGCTGAACCGGTATATTCAGTCGAATCCAATCGTACGCTCCATCTATTTGTACAATCGACAGCTGAACATAGTGGTCTCCACCGCGTATCCCAATATGACCATCGACAGCTTCCCGGACAAGGAAATCACGGCAGTCCTGCAAGAGTACAGATACCGTTCTCCCAAGATTCCGTACTTTCTCCGTCACGATATGCCGGGGCTCCCGCCGGGCAATCCGACGCTCTCCCTCCTTATGTCCGAACCCGCTTCGGGTTCGGACCGCTTCCAGGGAGCGATGGTCATCAACATCGACAACGTCCAGCTGCACGACCTATTGGCCCATATGGCGGACAACCCGGTCAATCAGCTCTATATCTTGCAGGATGACGGGGAATTCATCACGGCGCCCGATTCCGCTCTTTTCTCCGATTCGCGCTCGCGCTTCCGATATTACGACGATATCGAACGCGGCGGGCGAACGTCGGGAACGATGGTGCGGACGGCCGACGGGCAGAAATACGTCATTGCCTATCAGAAGACCAACCTGGAGAGCACGGGCTTCGTCTATATCGGAATCTATCCGTATACGGCGCTGTTCAAGAGCCTGATCCATATCCGCAACATCACGCTGCTCAGCAGCGGCACGCTGATCGCGGCCAGCCTGCTCTTGTCGATCCTGCTGTCGCGGCGAATCTATTTTCCCATCCGTTCGCTGACCCAGTTCGCGAGAAAGCATATCCGAGGGGCGCACCATACCGCGGGCGAAGATGACCTCGAGACGATCTCGCGCGCATTCGCCAAAGTCATCGAGAATAACGAGTCGCTCGAACGATTGTCCTTCCGTTCGCGGAGGCTGCTGAGGGAGCAGTTCCTCCGCGGCCTGCTGCTGGGCTACGAAGAGAGCCGCAGCGGCTCCTTTAATGCCAGGATCGCCGAGCACGGCATGAAGCCGCGTTCGGATTCGCGAATCCTCGTCTTCCTCCTGCGCGTCGATCAATACCGCCGATTCGAAGCGGCTTACGACGCCGAGAGTCGCTTCCTCATCCGGTACGCGATGGGCAATATCGCGGGGGAGACGTTGGCCGAACAGCGCCGGCCGATACCCGTCGATATCGGAGCCGATCATGTCGCCGTTATCGTAGAGGCGCCGGCGGACCGGGACGACGAGCTCATGCAGGAGTTGGAGGCCGTACAGCGCAACATCCGCGAATACTTGAAGCTCAGCGTGACCGTGGGCGTCGGCGATGCGGTTGAGACGCTAGCCGAGGCGGCATACGCCTACGAGAGCGCGCTGGCCGCTACGCAAGGTCGCCTATTCCACGGACCCGGACGTCTGTTCGTCGGCGGCAAGAACGAGCAAGCCGGACGCTCCGAGTATGCCGCGGACAAGGAAAAGGCGATCGTGGACGTCATCCGGCTCGGCAAGCCGCACAAATTGACGGAGGCGGTCCGCCAGATGCTCGGCAGTATGGATAGCCAAGGGGGCGCCGACTTCTTCGCAGGGGCAGCCCAGGCGATGCTGAACGTTCTGAAGGCCGTTCAAGGGTTGCCGGGCCGCGCCTTCGACCGCCCCGCGATGCGCTACGACGAGATCTACGCCCATCTGACGGCGATGGAATCGTGCGAGGAGATCGCGGCTTGGATGGCGGATCGGCTGGCGGAGGCGGCAGAGCCCAAAGAAGAGGACCGCAAGTCCAAAAACGCGGGCATGATCGAAAAAGGGCTGAAGTTCATTGAGGAGCGTTACCGTTCGACGGACTTCTCGGTCACGGACGTGGCTGAGCATCTGGGCTACTCGGTCAGCTACGTCAACAAGCTGTTCAACGAACACCTCGGCACGACCGTCCACGAAACGATCAACCGCAAGCGGTTGGCCAAGGCGAGGGAGCTCGTCGAGCAATCGGACATGATCATTGGCGACATCGCCGAGATGGCCGGGTTCAGCTCCAGCAATTACTTTTATTATGTATTCAAAAAGGAGTTCGGCATGACGCCGCTCGCCTGCCGCAAATGGACCGGGACTTCCCCGGAATCGAGCTAAGACGCGAGTGCCATGATCCGTCCGTGTCCCGCCGAAGCGGCGATACGGGCGCATTTTTTTGCATTTTGCACCTATGGATACGGCTCCAATCCGCGAGATCGACTACAAAATTGGATTTATTGCCGGATTTCTGAGTCCGAAGCGATATTCAGAGTGTATTTCGGAGACCGGGATATGCCATGATGGGGGACACAAAGCCATCATCGGCAGAGGGAGGCGGTCAATTGCGACTGCAAGCACACAAAGCATCTGGCATCACGACGAGAAGCGAACGCAAAAAGCGGTTCCGCTTCTCCGGCACGGGCGCGCTTTATTGGATGGCGCTCCCCGGCATCTTGTTTTTCTTGATCTTCCATTACTTGCCGATGCTCGGGGTCATCATCGCGTTTAAGAACTACAACTTCGCGGACGGCATCTTCGGCAGTCCGTGGGCGGGCTTCGACAACTTCGAGTTTTTCTTCACTTCGCCCGATTTGTTCCGCGTGACGTACAACACGCTGTTCCTGAACGTGTTGTTCATCGGGATCGGGACGTTCGTCTCCGTGCTCACGGCGATTCTGCTCAGCGAGATCCGGAGCCGGATCGCGGCGCGGACGTTCCAGACCTTTATCTTCTTCCCTTACTTCATCTCGTGGATCGTGGTCTCGCTGTTTCTCGGCACGTTCCTGGCCACGGACAAGGGGATCATCAATCATCTCCTGGCCGCGCTCGGGTTCGCGAAGGTGGAGTTCATGAGCCGTCCAGGCTTGTGGCCGGCCATTCTCGTGATCGTCCACTTGTGGAAGTCGACCGGATACGGCGTCGTCATCTATCTCGCGGCGATCACGGGCATCAATCCCGAATATTACGAGGCGGCCCGCATCGACGGGGCGAACCGTCTGCAGCAAGTGACGCGCATCCTGCTCCCCCAGCTTCGGCCGACGATCCTTGTGCTGCTGATCCTGGCGGTCGGCCGGATCTTCTACGGAGACTTCGGGATGATCTACGCGCTTGTCGGCGACAACGGCCAGCTCTATTCGACTACGGACGTGATCGATACGTACGTATTCCGCTCGATGCGGACGTTTGGCGATATGGGAATGACGTCCGCGATCGGACTCTACCAATCGCTTATGGGCTTCATCATGATCGTGGCGGCCAATTGGGTGTCCAAGAAGCTAAGCGACGAAGACAAAGGCGTGCTGTACTGACGCAGACATCCAGGAAGGAGCGGCTCCATGATCGAGCATAAGACGGCCGGATATCGGCTATTCCAGACGTTCAACTATTTGTTTTTCGCATCGATCGGCGTATGCTGCCTCGTCCCGTTCCTCATCGTGCTGGGCAGCTCGTTCGAGTCGGAGTCGGTGTTGCGGGATCAGGGATTCTCGCTCATCCCCAGCCAATTTACGACGTTCTCTTACGAGACGGTATTCCGGCTGAACGCGATCACCCAATCGTTCCTCGTGAGCGCGGCGGTAACCGTGATCGGCACGTTGGCCGCGCTGTTCGTAACCGGGTTGCTCGCGTATCCGCTGGCGCAGCGGGAGATGAAATTCCGCGGCGCCATCCTGGGCTACGTGCTCGTCACCATGCTTTTCAGCGGCGGTCTGGTGCCCTGGTACATCTTGATCACGAAGTATTTGCATCTGAAGGACACGCTTTGGGTCCTGATCCTGCCCTATTTGGTCAATCCGTTCAATATGTTCGTGCTCAAGAGCTTCTTCGAGACGCTGCCGCGGGAGATCATCGAGTCGGCGAGAATCGACGGCGCCAGCCATATGCGCATCTTCCGCAGCATCGTGATCCCGTTGTCCGCGCCGGGTCTCGCCACGATCGCGCTGTTCTATGCGCTGTCGTACTGGAACGACTGGTGGCTGTCGCTCAACTTCATCGAATCCGACCGCCTCGTGCCCGTCCAGCTCCTGCTGAAGAAGATGATCTCCAATCTGACGTTCATCTCCAGCCAGGTCGATACCTCGCAGTTCATCCAGGTGCCCTCCAACGGCGTCCAGATGGCGACTACGATCATCTCGATCGGGCCGATTATTCTGGTCTACCCTTACGTCCAGAGGTACTTCGTCAAAGGGCTTACGATCGGCAGCGTCAAAGGCTGAGCCAGATGTTAATCCGCATCGCGGAGAAGCATATACACACGATATCGGGAGGGTCTATGGAATGAAGAAAAGCTTGAAAGCAATCATGCCCGTCATGCTGGCCGCGACGTTTGCGCTGGGCGGATGTTCGGGAGGCGGCGCTAAAGGAAACGACGGGTCCGCATCGCCGTCCGCGCCGGCGACGGGATCGGCCGCCAACGCTTCCGCGCAACCGTCCAAGCTGGACGAAGCCAAGCTGAAGCTGATTCTGCCAGGCGACAAGCCGCAGCGTTACAACGAGGTCATGAAGGTGCTGAACGCGAAGCTGGAGGACAAGATTCAAGCCACGCTCGACATCCAGTACATTCCGTGGGACAGCTACAAAGACCAGATCATGGTCAAGCTGGCCGCCGGGGAGAACTTCGACTTCTACTACAACGGCTGGTGGCAGAACTACGCGCAAGTACTCGCCAAGGGCGGCGCGAAGGACATCACGGACTTGTTCGAGCAATATGCGCCGGATTTGTATAAAGGGCTGACCGCCGAATACGTCGATACGAACAAGTACATGGGGAAAATCTACGGCATCCCGGTGCCTGGACCGCTGGAGTATCCGCAAGGCTATAACTTCCGCTCCGATATCGCGGAGAAGTACGGTTACGGCCCCGACAACCTGAAGACGGTGGCGGATGTCGAGTCGTTCCTCACCAAAGCGTTGGCCGGCGAAAAGGGCAGATCCGGCTTTCGTTATAACGGCGAGTACACGGGAGACTACCAGGGCTTGGCCTTCTACGGGACGCAGCGGGAATTCGTGCCGAGCAACGACTACAACTCGCCCGGCATGCTGCTGAACAATGAGCCGAAAGTCATCAACCAGTTCGAATCCCAGCAGTACAAGGACTTCCTGAAGCTGAAACAAAGATGGTGGAACGCCGGGCTGATCGAAAAGGACTCGCTGTTCAGCAAGTCTTCCGTCACGACGGACGCCAACTCCGACGTCAAGACGCTAGGCAGTTTCGGCAACGCGCCGGAGGGCTGGCTGGGCGACCGCATCGCGTCGCTCTCGAAGATCGAGCCGGGCGCCAAAGTCGACTTCGTCTCGATGGAAGGCGAAGGCTTCAAGATGATCAGCTCGTTCAAAGCCGGCAACTTCACCGTCATCTCCCCGGACTCCAAAAATCCGGAGCGGGTTCTCATGCTGCTGAACCTGATCTACGCCGACAAGGAAATACGCGATCTGTACCTCTACGGGATCGAAGGTGAAGACTTCATCGCGGTCGGCGACAATCAGTACAAATATCCGGAAGGCAAAGACGCGACCAAAGTGTTCGGCAACCAATGGTGGATGGTCACGCCATGGGCCAACGCCAGAATATCGGCGAACGCCACCGAGACGGACAAGAAATTCATCGCATACCTGTCCGATCCGGCGAACTTCCAGAAGTCGGTCATCGCGGGCTTCGACTTCAATCCGGACGCCGTGAAGTCCGAGATCTCCAAGGTTTCGGCGGTCGTGGGCGAGTACCGCAAAGTGCTCGAGAGCGGCTCCAGCTCGGACGCGCAGCTCGACGCGAAGTACAACGAGTTCATCGCCAAGCTGAAGAAGGCGGGGGTAGACAAAATCATCGCCGAGAAGCAAAGACAAATCGACGAATATTTGAAGAAATAAAACGGGGACGGCGCGGCAGCCTCCGGTTGCCGCCTCGTTCGTTCCGGCCTTTGATGAGGGTGGCCGTTTCTTTTTTCTCGGAATTGAAAGCGCATCCGCGAAAGGAGGTGATGGAGCGACCTTTGTATTGCACCTATGTTGAACTGAAGAGAAGGGAAGATGGCTGAAGAATCGGAATGTCAGAAGCGCCGGTAGAAAAAACGATCGATATTAAGGAGGCTATTCGATGAGATTCGGTACCAAATCCATGATGTGGGTGCTCGCAATGGCGCTAGCGCTGCCGCTATTCGCTGTCCGCGCCCCGTCCAGAGCCAACGCGTCGACGCCGGTTGCGGGGGAGTCGATCGCGCTCAAAGCGCTGTCGAACAACAACTACGTCTGCGCCGACAATTCGGGGGCCAGTCCGCTTATCGCGAACCGGACCTCTGCGGGCTCATGGGAGCAATTCGCCGTGAAAGACGCGGGCGGCGGGTTGTACGCGCTGCAGGCGAACGTCAACGGCAAATACGTCTCCAAGCAGGCCAATAATCAATTGGTCGCCAACGCGACGACGATCGGGGCGAACGAAAAGTTCCAGATCGTCGACGCCGGCGGCAATCAGATCTACATTCTGTCGAACGCGAACGGAAAATACGTCAGCGCGGACGTCTCCACGACCGTCCCGCTCCACGCGGACAGCGATTCGGCTGGTCCTGCCGAGACGTTCGAGCGGGTCGTCATATTCTCGCCCAACCCGCAGGGACCGCACTACTTGGGCGTGACGTTCGGCTTCTCGGACAGGACGTTGCACGGCGGCTCCTACGACAACCAGGGCAACCAGATTCTCAACCTGCCGCTTTTCAAGGCTACGGCCGACGAGAGCAAGTTCTGGGACAATTACGTGGAAGAACTGCTCTCCGCCGGCGTCGACTTCGTCGCGCCGACGATTCGCGGCTATCTGGACCCTCCGCTGAGCGCCAACAGCGGGGGCGATACCCGCAAGCTCAGCGGGCTCGTAGCCGCCATCAATCGCCGCGGCGCGGCCGATCGGCTGAAGATCAGCGCGCTCGACGACACGCCGGCCTCGATGACGGACAAGAAGAACGCCTTCAAGCACGGCACGGGCGGCTATAATCCGAAGTTCGACGTCGGCGATGCGGACGGCACGGGCGAAGGCGGCTACAAGTATATCTGGGACAACAACCTGAGGGCATTCTTCCAGGCGGTGCCGGACAATATGCGCTTCAAGATCGACGGCCGGCCCGTCATCTACGAATGGGGGATCGGAGACTTCGCCTTCACGAACCAGGGCAACGGCAATCTGAAGAAAATGGTGGAGTATGTTCGCCAACAGGCGCAGACCGAGTTCGGCGTCAATCCGTTTCTCATCGTCGACCAGTCGTGGCTCAGCGAGGACCCGACCGTCGCCTCCGTCGTCGACGGCGTGCACAACTGGTTCCCGGTCCCGGGGGGCAAGTCCATCAACACCTTCAACGGCAAAAACTTCGCCGTCACGGTGCCGTCCTTCCGATTCGACGTCGGTTCGACGCATATGGAGATTCAGCCGAATCACGGGCAGACGCTCAAGGACAATCTGGCGGCGACGGTGCCGATCAGTCTCGTCACGCTGGTCGAGGGTTTCTCCGACTGGGAGGAGAACGCGGCGATGTGGCGCGGCCGGGACGGCACGTACGCCCAGACCTGGTACGACTATCCGAATCAGATGATCAATATCCTGCGCCAGTTCTCCCGCGATCCGTTCCCGTCGGCGCTAAGGGTTGAAGCAGAGAGCGCCGACGCCTATAGCGACACGACGGCGGGCAATGTTTTCGGATTCTATCGCGATGGTGATCTGGATGTGGGGGAGACGGGAGATACGGGCGGCGGCTGGAACGTCGGCAACATCGCGCCGGGCGAATGGCTGGAGTGGAAGGAAGTGCCGCTGCAGGGCACCGTCACGCTGAAAGTACGCGTCGCCACGCCGAACAGCGGCAAGCGGCTGCGCTTCGTCGTGGACGGCGTCGCCGGGCCGACGACGACGCTCCCGAACACGGGGGGATGGCAGACGTACCAGACGGTGAACGCAGGCACGTTCACGTTCCCTAGCGGCTCCTACCATACCGTCCGCCTCGAGATGATCGACGGGGACTTCAACGTCAACTATTGGACGAATTAGCCGGAGATGGTGTGCGGTCGCGGCTCTTCTCGCATGAGGAGAGCCGCGGCTTGCTGCTTGCATGACGCATCCCGATATGGACCCAATCGGTTCGCTTGCATGATCGTAGGAGAACCGCGCATGACGCGGTTTTTTCCGTTTTGCCTACGCTGCGGTAAGAGGTTGCAAGAGGTGAAGCCAAAGTCTATTGTTGAGATAGACAGGGACTGTTGGAGGAAAAGAGATGGGTTCATCTAGCGCCATCAGACTCAAAGGAGGCTAGCTGGCATCATGAAGTACAAGACGGTCGGGAAAACGGGCATACAGGTATCGGAGCTCTGCTTCGGGACGATGTCTTTCGGCGGCAACGCCGATCGGGAGACGTCCAAGCAGTTGTTTCACCGCTGCTTGGACAAGGGCATTAACTTCTTCGACACCGCGAACGTCTACAGCGGCGGCGTATCGGAGGAGATCCTGGGGGAGCTGATCGCGGGCAATCGGGACGAGCTGGTCCTCACCTCGAAGGCGGGCTTCCCCTTCGGGGACGACGTGAACGCGCGTGGCTCATCGCGCAGGCATCTGTCGCTATCAGTGGAGCAGAGCCTGAAGCGGCTCCGTACGGACCGAATCGAGTTTTATTTCATCCATCGATTCGATTCGCTGACGGCGATCGAGGAGACGGTTCGCACGCTGGACGACTTGCGCCGGCAAGGGAAGATCTTGTACCCTGCGGTCAGCAACTGGGCGGCGTGGCAGATCGCCAAAGCGCTGGGCATCTCTGCGAGGGAGAGCTTGGCGAGCTTCGCCTTGGTCCAGCCGATGTACAACCTCGTCAAGCGTCAGGCCGAAGTCGAGATTCTGCCGCTCGCCGAATCGGAACAACTAGGCGTCATCAGCTACAGTCCGCTGGGCGGGGGCTTGTTGACCGGCAAGTACGGCGTCGGCAAACGACCGGAATCCGGCAGGCTTATCGAACAAGCCAATTATACGAAGCGGTACGAGGACGATATTAATTATGCGATCGCGGACCGGTTCTCCGCGTATTCCCGCGAGCAAGACATTCATCCGGCGACTTTGGCGGTGGCCTGGGTGCTCGGTCACCCGGCCATCACGGCGCCGATCATCGGCGCGCGCAGCGTGGAGCAGCTGGAGCCCTCCTTGGCGGCGGTAGACCTTGCCTTCACCGAGACGCAGCGCAAGGAGATCACCGCGCTGTCGATCGATCCGCCACCCGCGACGGATCGTAGCGAGGAAGCCTAGTCCGGAGCGCGGCGAAGGATGCGAAGGAGGTGCAGCCCTGTCAGGCTGCATCTCCTTTTTCCGAATGAAGGAAGCAAAAATGGCGTTGCGAAATCGACGACTTAGAACTATAATGGTTACAACGGTGGTGATGACATTGAAACAGCTCAGTACGCGCTTTTCCGTTGCCGTTCATGCCCTTTCTCTGATCGCCTTGTACAAGGAAGATTGCACCGGGGATTTTATCGCGGGCAGCGTGAACACCAATCCCGTTATCATCAGGAGAATCATGGGGATGCTAAAGAAGGCGGGCTTAGTCGACGTTCGTCCGGGGGTAGGAGGCGCTTCGTTGCGCAAGGATCCCAACCAGATTTCGCTTCTTGAGGTTTATCGTGCCGTGAATGTGACGGAGCGGGATCGCTTATTTCGCATCCATGAGAATTCGAATATCCATTGCTTAGTCGGAAGGAATATCGAGCATGTTCTCCAAGCGGAATTGAACGACGCGCAAACGCTCATGGAACAGAGGCTCGCACAGACGACCATAGGTCAATTGGTCGATCGATTCACAAAATAAAGCTCCTTGGTGAGCTCTTATTTTATAACTTCGTTGTAACCGCATTGGTTATGATAAAAAATGAACGCATTGGAGGCATTTTCAATGAAAATTTTAGTCACTGGGGCAACCGGCAAACTCGGAACAAAAGTGGTAGAAACCTTATTGAAATCCGTTCCCGCGGATCAGTTGGCCGTAAGCGTCCGCAATCCGGAGAAAGCGGAATCGCTGCGCACGCGCGGCGTAGAAGTTCGGCAAGGAGATTTTGACCGCCCCGAGTCCTTAGATGCAGCCTTCGCGGGGATCGACCGGTTACTGATCATCTCCGCGGACGGCGACAATGAAACCCGGATCCGGCAACACAAATATGCGGTGGATGCAGCCGCGCGCGCACAGGTGGGATTCATTGCTTATACCAGCCTAGCGAATGCAAGCGAAAGCAAGTTGTTCCTCGCGCCTACGCACCAAGAGACGGAGAAAGCGATTCTGAAAACAGGCATCCCATACTCATTCCTGCGCAATAACTGGTACTTGGAGAACGAGATTGCGAGCATCCAGGGAGTGCTGGCCGGGGCGCCTTGGGTGACGTCCGCGGAATCGGGAAAGGTCGGCTGGGCGCTTCAGCAAGAATATGCGGAAGCCGCCGCCGCAGTTCTGACGGGGAATGGGCACGAGAATACCGTCTACGAGCTGTCCGGCAAGCTGCTGACGCAAGCGGAGATCGCGTCTGCGCTCGGCAACGTACGGGGCAAGGATGTTCCGTTGCAGCAGGTCGACGATGCCGCTTATGCGGAGATCATGCAAAGCGTCGGCGTGCCGGACTTCGTCATCCCCATCCTTGTAGGCATCCAACAGGGCATTCGAGAAGGAGAGCTGGAGATTGAAAACAGCGATTTCGAAAAGCTTCTCGGAAGATCTTTGACGCCGATCGACGAGGCTCTCGGTCAACTGGTTCGCGAGATCTCCAAAACGACAAACGCATAATCAACCTTTGCGGTTCACGACGAAGACCACCTGTCTGCAGGTGGTCTTCGTGTTTTCTTCGTTGCGAGTTCGGTCAACGCCGGGCATGGACGTTTTCGCCTTGCACCCAGACCTCTCGGATATGTTCAGGCCGAATCAAATACATGATTTTTTGGAAAATGTCATACAGCGACTCGTCTTCATGGAAAAGAGGGAGCTTCGCGCCCGGTACGGAGACATCGACGATGAGGGCGTCCCAGGCGAACTCTTCCGCCAAGCGGCCGATCGGTAGGCTTAAGCTCTCGCCGCCGCCGGCCGTCGCGAGATAGAAGGCTTCGTCTATCGTGATGCGCGAATTCGGAACGCCTCGTTCCGCGGCAGGAACGGCGTGGTTCACGCCGTCTTCCAGCATGCGGGAGGAAATCACGGCTTGACGGGCATTGTCGAACAAGCTAGGGGAGAAGCCGCCCGATAGATCGGAGCCTAATCCGATCTCGATTCCTTTGGCATGCCAGCGCGCGATCGGAATGACGCTGTTCGCGAAATAGGCGTTCGAGAGGGGACAATGACTGATCGCCGTCCCCGTCTTGGCGAAGAGGTCGGCATCGTTGTCGTCCAGGAAGTTGCAGTGCGCCATGACCGACTTGTCGCCGAGGAGTCCGAAGTCGTGCAGCGCGAAGGCATCATGCTTGCCGTATCGATCGCGCACATAGCCATGCGCCCAATCGCTCTCGCTGCAGTGCGATTGGATATGCGTATCATGTTTGGCGGCGAGTTCGCCGAGCCCTCTTAACGCCTCGTCCGTGCAGCTCGGAATGAAGCGCGGGGTGACGACAGGGTAGACCCCTTGTTTGGTCGATTTCGCGAGCCGCTTGACTTCGAGAATGAATCGTTCCGTGTCCGCCAGCGCCGACGCCGTATCGGCATCGCGATAGTAGTCGGGATTCTGCTCGGGCTCGTCCATGACGACCTTGCCGACCAAGCCGCGCTGTCCTTTGGCCGCGCAGATCTCCGCTAGACGCAGACTGGCTTCGCGATGAATCGTCGCAAAGTAGAGCGCGGTCGTCGTCCCGTTGGCCAGCAGCGTGCCGACCACCTCTTCGTATACGGCCGTTGCGAAAGTTATATCGGCGAATCGGGATTCAAGCGGGAACGTGTACGTATTCAACCAATCGTACAGCGGGATATCCAGCGCCGTGCCGGACTGCGCCCATTGCGGCGCGTGAACGTGCAGATCGACAAGCCCCGGCAGCAAATATTGCCCTTTGGCCAAGCGACGGAAGATCTCCGTGTCTTGATAGGCTTGTACAATCGCCTCGTAATCGGAAGCGCCAGGGGCGACGACCTCCTCGATCATGCCATCGTCGTTAATACAGAAGAGGTGATCCTCCAGGATCGCAACCTCGTTAGGAGAGAGGCTCGTAAAAGCCGTTCCCTGAAACACGCGCGCATAGTTCTTCATCCGCTCCGACGCACCTTTCTTTTCCCGAATCGTTATTCGTTATTATAGCAAGAAGTCACCTGTCCATCCCGGCCAAAAGGCGGGAGGGCATGCGGTTGAAGATGATCCGGAGGGGTGAGCGCCGTCTATCGGGCTGATGCCGATCTGAGGTGCAATGACCATGAAAAAAGAAGGTCTCTCGCAAGAAATGCACCGTCTGCCGCGAGCTTCGTTTAGCCTTTCTGCTTCGCCGGATGGATGTCCGACGCCGGCACGAGCGAGGCCGCGACGAACAAGAGCTGGTCCGCACTGAACGGCTTGGCGGTCATGATCGACAGATACGTATCTCCTCGCTTCAAGTACCACGCCCCGGAGCCAGGGGCGGTCTCGATCCAGGAAGCCTCGCCGCCTGCCAGCTTGACCGTCTTGCGCACTTGCGCCCCTTTGCCGGGCCGCAGATCGTGCTTGGACTGCTTGATCCCAAAATGCGGATAGGACAGCTGCATGGTGCCCGCTTGCTTCTCGACTGTAGACTGAATGCCGTAGTCGGTGGCGATGCCTCTGGCGGGCGCATAAGGCGTCGCAAGGTCGATCTGAGCCACCGCTTCCTGGATCTCCTGCAGTTCGCCCGCATCATAGGGGATCGTGACGAATCGGTCCGAACGATATTCCTCCGCGTTGTATTGGGCAAATTGCCGCATCTTGCTCGGCTCGAGCCAATACAGCTTGACCAAGTCCGGGCTGAATTCGGCTACAACCGCCGACTCCGGGCTGATACTTACCGAAGGAGCTCCAAGCGCTTCGTTTAGGTCGCATCGCTCGATACGATCCTCGTTCCAACGATAGACGTACGTCTTCATGGGCGTCCCGGACGTCGCCACGATCTCCCGGACTCCGTCGAAGTCCAGATCCAGCTCGCTCGCCCGGCCGGCATCCACAGCGAGCACGGGCTTCGGAACGCCTTGATCGATGGAGAGATAGCGGGTGAGCGAGGCCGACGCTCCGAGGGTACCGGTCACCTTGACCAGCTTCTGCCGGAACGCAACCACGTCGTCTTCCACCGTTATGTCCTCGGCTTTCCCGTATGCAGCCTTGCCGATTATGCCTAGATCGTATACGACAGTCTTCGTTTTCAATGCGGCATAGAGATTATCGGCGTTTTCTTTCCAGGCGTATACGACGATCTTCATGCCCGGATGCGCCTTCAGCTTGTATTCGCGAATCGTTCGCTGCCCTTTCGACGGCCAATCGGACAGCTGCGAGATCGCCGGTGCTTCCGTCACGCGCTGCCATTGCAGGGCAACTTCGCCGGCTTGGTCTTCCGATGGTGGGACCGTTGCGGATGGAGACGGACTTGCGGTTTCCTTCGACGGAGAAGCGATTGCCGTGTGGCTTGGCGGCGCATGGGAGGCGGACGGAAGCGGTCCGATCGCCTGCGCTTCCGGCTTGCTGGCGCAGCCCGCGAGCAGTGCGGCCGTTGCTGCGATCCCCAGGACGATTCTCCTGGCGTGGCGTGTCATGCATCGTTCACCTCCAGGTAGTTGCACTTAATTGGACGTCCGTGGCGTCCGAATGGTTTACTCTTGCGAGCTTGATCGGTATCGATTTCGCGAATACAATTGCTGTATGGATATCATTCGAGATTAATCTGAGTAGGGGATGTCATGCGGTATCGATGGATAGCCTTGCTGCTTCAAATTTTGGCGATTGGATGCAGCGTGTAATCCAGGCGTCCCATTTGGCGTTGTCGGAGGCATCATTGGCGCAAAGTATGGCACGATTTGGGGAAGCGTCATGAACGTATCGGCTTCCACGATCGGATCTGCTGTGGCATATATCCTCTTTCGATATCTGTTCCACGCGTGGGGGAAGTCGTTTCTCGCCAAGTCCGCCCAGTTGCATCGGTTAAACCGGACGATAGGTCGCCATTTATTCCGGTCGATCTTGCTCGCGCGCATCATACCTGTCATTCCGGCAGCGCTTATTAACTTATACGCAGGGGTCTTCGCCATTCCGTTCTAGTCATTCATCTATGCAACCCTACTCGGCAAAATACCGCCTATGCTCGTTTACGCTTATGTAGGAGACAGCATGGCCGGCGGGAACGGAAAATGGGTTTTAACCCTCACTATTTACGCCGTGTTCCTGTTCGTCTTCTATTTCTGTTATCGTTTGTTCGATGAACCTCCCCTGCCTACGCATCGCTTAGAGGCAGAGGTTTCTTACTAGCCTTACAGTACCTTTCTACAAGCAAATAGGTTGGCTACTTGCTTTCGCTATATGCGGAAACGGAACTGCATGGTTCAGTAAGCAACACTCTTGCGAGGGGGTGGGAACTCACCATCTACTACTTCTCGCTAAGCGATCCGTAGATACTTGATCGTTTTCGTTTTCCCCAAATATCGGATATCTCCATGCAGATATTTGGACAAAATCCCTTTGCTGCCGTGAACGTCCCGGTGTTCTTCGTAGCCGCAGGGGCAGGTGTAATTTCTTGTAGAAGTTTTTTTCCTTCTACCGCAACAAGGACATTGTTGGCTGGTATAGCTTTCGTCGATCATTTTTACGCTTATTCCATGTTCTTCAAGTTTATATGTAATCTGCTTCTGAATCTTGCCAAAGCGCCAGTTGGACAGTTTTTGGTTCACGGTCTTTCTTTTTTTCTTTTTCGTGTGGCGTTGCACTCCTTCCACTTTGCCGACAACAACCTCTTTTACCTCGTTATCCGTACACCACTGTACGAATTGTCTTGTTGTTTTATGAATCACGTCATTGAGTTGACGGTCGCTTTTGCCGAGCATGTACTTTTTAGCTCTATTGTACTTTTTCCATTGTCGACTGCCTTTTTTGCAGTTGCTCATCAGCTTCTGGATTTCTGCCAGCTTTTTGTTTCGCAGTCTGTGGATGCTTCTTGCTTTTCTTCCCGTGATGATGATCGACTTGTTTTCTTCGGTCGTTGCCGCGATCGAGTGGATTTCCCCCAGATCAACACCTGCTACCTGATTTCCAGCGTTTACTGGTGCCACTTTTCCGTCCTCATAACTCATAGACACCATCAGTTTTCGGTCATAAACCAGTTCAATTTCTTTGATTTCTGCATCTGGCAAGTTAGGGACGGTGATTTTGATCGGTCGTTGCCGTTTTCCATTCTGAATACCCAGACTTAAGTATAGGGCGCTACCCTCTATTCTGAAAGATTGGTCTACCCATTTCGTGTTGAAGTGTTTCTTTTGCTTGTACGGGTATTTGGCAACCCAACCTTGGTTTTTAGCTTGTTTGGCACTGTCCCTGGCAAATAGAAATTTGTGGCACACCGCCTGCACAGACTGGGAGTGCAACGGGAATTGATTTTTCAATGCGGCTTGAAGCACCGTTTTCCCTATCCATTTGCCGTCATGCTGGACGGAATAGTTCTTAGCGATAGACAGACACCGGTTCCAAATTTCCGCTGATATCCGGTTGCACGCAAACAGCCGTTCCAGATCGGCTTTTGAAGTTTGAAACGCCGTTTTGACGCACCGAATCATCTTGTTTTCTCCTCCTTCCCTTGATTCTCGATGTACGTTTTCAATACTTCCAAAGGTGCGCCGCCCACTGTGACCAGACAGTAGCTTTTCGACCAGAAATATTCTTTCCATAGTTGCTCTGTTACAGCGGGGAAATCTTTTTTGATAAGGCGAGAGCTGGCGCTCTTATACGCATTGACGAATTTGGATAGTTCCGTGTTTGGGTGCGCCTTGAACAGCACATGGATATGATCGTTATCGTGATTCCACTCGCTCACCGTAATATGATAGTTTTCTCCAATACGTTCAAAAACGCCTTTCGCATACTCGGAGATCGTGTTCGTAATCACTTTTCTGCGGTATTTGATACAAAGTATGAGATGGTAGTTTAGCAAGAATACTGAATGGTTATTTGTGTCTAATTTCATTGATACACCAACCTTATGTCTAACTAAGACTGATTATATCAAACTGCCACAATGCAGAGCAATAAGAGCTTTCAGGCTTCGCCTGACCGATCTTCATCCCCTCCCTGTAGAGGAAGGGGACTTCTCTCGGAATGCTGTTAAACGGAAAGTCACTGATTAGCTGTTGCCTAATAGGTGTCGGAAGAGAATGGCATTTGGACGCTAGTGGACGAAAACGTAAGCGGCCTATCCTAGAACAAACATAACCCCCCATATTTGAAATGGGGGGTTTGTTGCGTTCATGATGGGAACATCTTTGGAACATCTAATACGCGGCTTTCTTTGACTTTCGAGGTCTCAGCCTTTATTGCCCCTCCTGAACGAACTTCTCGATTCGTGCTTGAATGGCGTCGCGTACGGCACGGAATTGCGCCATGATCTCCTCTTCGCTGCCCGTTGCTTTGGCCGGATCCTCAAATCCCCAATGCCATTTGATGACGTTCGGATTCCGGATGACCGGGCAATGCTCGTCCGCATGGCCGCACAACGTGATGACATAGGCGGCACGGCTCAGAATTTCCGGATCAATCACGTCCGATGTGTTGCGGCTAATATCGACGCCGGCCTCATTCATGACTTGAACGGCACGCGGATTCAGGCCGTGCGCCTCTAATCCTGCGCTTTTGACTTCGTACCGATCCCCGCCAAGCGCTTTTAAGAATCCGTCCGCGATTTGGCTTCGGCAAGAATTTCCGGTGCACAAGAAATAGACGAGGGGTTTGTTTTCCATTGTCGATTGCTCCTTTGCGTGTTTAAGTAGCGTGCGTTAACCAACGACTTTGAGCCATAAGGACAATCCCGCGAGCGTAATGAACAAGACGGGAACTGTAAGAATGATGCCTGTTTTAAAGTAAGCTCCCCAAGTGATCTTGACGCCTTTGCCGGATAGGACATGCAGCCAGAGCAAGGTAGCGAGCGAACCGATCGGCGTGATCTTCGGCCCTAGATCGGACCCGATGACATTGGCATAGACCAGCGCTTCGCGAATGATGCCGGCAGGGCGGGTACCGTCGATCGCGAGCGCGTTGATCATCACCGTCGGCATGTTGTTCATGATGGAAGAGAGGATCGCGGCGACGAATCCGGAGCCTACCGCAGCCATGAACAGACCTTGTTCCCCCAACCATTTGAATACGACCCCAAGCTCGTCTGTAAGGCCGACATTCCGAAGTCCATATACGACGACATACATGCCGATAGAGAAGGTGACGACCGCCCATGGGGCGCCTTTTACAAGCTTCCAGGTATGAATTTCTCGGCTCTGACGGGCCAGCAACAGAAACACAAGGGCTGCTGCGCCGGCGATAATGGAGACCGGCACTCGGATGAACTCGCTCAGAAGATAGGCCGCCAACAACACGCCCAACACGATCCAGGAGATCTTGAACAAACGCCTATCCTTGATGGCCGCGCTTGGCGATTGGAGCTGACTTAAGTCATACTGCTTCGGAATACTTCGCTTGAAGAACAAGAAAAGCACAAGCAAGCTCGCGGCAATCGAGAAGAGAGTAGGGATGATCATGCGGCTGGCATACGCCACGAACCCGATACCGAAGAAGTCGGACGATACGATGTTGACCAAGTTGCTGACGACCAAGGGAAGGGAGGCGGTATCCGATATGAATCCGCCGGCCATAATGAACGGAAGTATCATGCGATCATCGAATCGTAGAGCGCGAACCATCGCCAACACAATCGGCGTTAGGATCAAAGCCGCTCCGTCGTTCGCGAAGAAAGCGGCTACCGCAGCGCCGAGCAGGATGACATAGACGAACATGAGACGTCCATTTCCTCGGGCAAACCGAGCCATATGCAGCGCCGCCCATTCGAAGAATCCGATCTCGTCCAAGACCAGAGAGATGAGAATAACGGCGACGAATGCGAGCGTGGCGTTCCACACGATCCGGGTGACGTCCCATACGTCGTTAACATCGACCACGCCGCAGATCAAGGCAATGACGGCTCCCCCGCATGCAGACCAACCGATGTTCAGCCCCTTGGGCTGCCAAATGACCAATATAAGCGTTAGTATGAAGATGAGCGTAGCGACCGCGAGCATTGTTGCCTCCTAGTTAAGAGCAGCCCTTCGAATGAATCTGCTGCATTTTCTCCCGCATCGACGGAAGCTGTTCGATCATTTCTGTTAGATAAGGTTTGTCATCGAGGTTTAACGAATAATAAATCCATTGACTGCGTCGCGTTTCATGGACGAGGCCGCCGTCTTTTAGCTTTTTCAGATGCTGGCTTGCATTGGGCTGCGTCGTATCGAGGACATCGACGATATCGCAAACGCACGTTTCCTTTTCCCTTAACATTGCCATAATCGTCAGCCTCATGGGGTGGCCGAGAAGCTTTAAGGTTTCCGACATTTCGGCAATGGAAATAGGGGGTGCGCCCATGGCGTTCACTCCTTTCAGATCAGATCGATTGTTCGCATTGCTGATTATATAAGCTATTCGTTATATAAGCAACAACTTTTGATCAAATATTTTTGATTTAACCGTTGTATCCCTTCTTTCCCCATGGTAAGATCAATCCATAAAATCAAATTAATTTGATTAATGGAGCGTGTCTGCATGAACGTATTTGCCATGGAGCAGCTTATGATGGATCAAAAAGCCGAGATCGAGAACCAAGCCCGTCATGCCTGGAAATGGGCCAGTCTTCATCATGCTGTCAAAACGGTTATCCCAAATCCGAACTTCGAAGCGAAGCCAGTCGTCCTCCAAGTCAATCCAGCCGCGGCGTGCTGCGCTGCCTGCTGTTAAGGAGAATGAAAATGATCAAAGCACTTCCGGTTATCGCATCTGCTCCCGGCTCCGTCGACTTCTCGAAGTATGAGGCCAAGTTTAAAGCCCTCGCCGATCAAAAGCGGCTGCAGATCATGTACGAACTCACCCAAAGAGGCAGTGTATGCGTGTGCGATCTGACCGATGTGGTCGAGATGACTCAGTCCAAGCTGTCGTACCATTTGAAGATCTTGCTCGAGGCCGGCTTGATCGCGCGAGAAACGAGAGGAACCTGGAGCTATTACGAATTGAACCACGATGAAGTGAACGGCTTGCTGTCCCCCGAACTATGCTGCATCTTCCGTAAAGTCGACGATCGCCCAACGACGGGTTGTTGCTAAAAAGGAGATCGATATGAGTCAAGTGCAGAACGATGAGGTACGTCAACACGTGCGCAATCGCTACAAGCAAATCGCGCTTCAGAGCACCGCTATCGCAAGCTGTTGCTCGCCGTCTCCGTCAGCGTCAAGTTGCTGCGGGACGCCAGATGAGGTTTCCTCCAAACTGGGGTATTCGAATGAAGAATTAACAGCCGTTCCGGAGGGGGCTAATCTCGGCCTTGGTTGCGGCAATCCGCAAGCCATTGCAGCGCTCAAGCCAGGGGAGGTTGTTCTCGACTTGGGGAGCGGAGCGGGATTCGATTGCTTCCTCGCTTCCAAGCAAGTGGGGGAGACGGGAAGCGTCTACGGCGTCGATATGACGCCGGAGATGGTAAGCAAGGCACGTATCCATGCTTTGAAGAACGGATACGAGAACGTTGAATTCCGGCTTGGCGAGATCGAACATCTGCCTATTCAGGATCGCATCGTCGATGTGATCATCTCCAACTGCGTGATCAATCTGTCTCCGGATAAGGAACAAGTATTTCGCGAAGCGTTCCGCGTATTGAAGCCGGGCGGCAGGTTGGCCATTTCGGACGTGGTGACAACAGCTGAGCTTCCGGTTGCGATTAGGGCGGATATGGATTCTTTAGCAAGCTGAGATCTCGCGGACCGATAAAGAAGCCTTCAACCATTTCAGCAAAGGTGAAGGCTTCTTCGGTTAAGTCGCTCACGGTCGGCAATAATAGGAACGGCCCCCGGTTCGACGAGGGGCCGTTCACTTGTATATATCCTTAAGTTTCGTTAACTTTGACCTTCATCTCCGTCAACGCGCTTTTCCCTTCTTCATGGGGCTGTTGCGTACGCTTGATAAAGAAAGAGAGCAGCAGGCCGACGATACCGATCCCGATAATCACCAGATAAGCGTCATTGATCCCCTGGATGGTCGCTTCCTTGATCATATGCTCTTTCGAGGTCGCCGCGCCTCCGGCAATCATATCCTGAAGATGCGTTTTCGTACGACTCGTCATGACGGTTACCAGCAGGGACGTGCCAACGGCACCCGCCACTTGCCGAATGGTGTTGGATATCGCGGTGCCGTGCGCGTTTAGCCTGGACGGCAACTGATTCAAGCCGGCAGTCTGAATGGGCATAAGCAGCAAGGCCATCCCAATACGGCGGCCCGTCGACATGAGGACCAGGTACGTATAGCTGGTCGAATCCGTCAAGTCGACAAACCCGATGGTCGTGACGAGCGTAATGAGCAATCCGATGACGGCCAGCCATTTCGCCCCGAATCGGTCGAAGAGCCTGCCGGCAACCGGCATGAGGAAGCCCATCACGAGCGCGCCGGGAAGCAGCAGCAAGCCGGACTCCATGGCGGTATAACCCCTAATATTCTGCAGGTATAGCGGCAACAGCATCATGTCCGCGTACATCACCATCGTCACCGCAATATTTATTAGGGTAGTCAAGGTGAACATGTTGTACTTGAATGACCGAAGATCGAGAAGCGGATTCCGAGAAGCCAGCTGCCGCCAAGTGAATAAGCCAAGGCCCACGGCTCCCGAGATCAGGGACACGATGACCTCCGTACTCGACCATCCCTGACTGCCGGCGCGGCTGAAGCCGTATAACAGCATGCCGAACCCGACGGTTGACAGAACGACGCTGAGCACATCGATCTTCGGATATTCTTTTTCCGATACATTCTTCAGATAAATAAAGGCCAAGACGATAACGATCACGACGAAAGGAAGCATGCCGTAAAACATCGATTGCCAAGCAAAGTTCTCCATGATGTAACCGGCAAGCGTCGGTCCGATCGCAGGGGCGAAAATGATGGCGAATCCGACCATGCCCATCGCGGCCCCGCGCTTGTTCGGAGGAAAGAGCGTCAGAATGACGTTCATCAGCAAAGGCATGATAATCCCTGCACCGGCCGCTTGAATGAGTCGTCCGGTCAGCAATACCGGGAAGCCCGTTGCGATCGCCGAAGTGAGGGTTCCGGCCAGAAAAATAATCATGGAAGTCTGGAACAGCTCGCGCGTGGTAAATCGCCGCATTAAAAATGCCGTAATCGGAATCAAAACGCCATTCACCAACATATAGCCGGTCGTCAACCATTGGGCCGTCGTCGCCGAAATATCAAAATCAATCATGAGTTCCGGAACGGCAACGGTCATCACCGTCTGATTCAGGGTCGCGAGGAACGCCCCTAAAATCATGATGAATAGAATCGGGCCCTTCTTGATGGAACTGCTGCTGTCTTCGGTCAAGCTTTTACTCAACATGCTTCATCCTTTCAACGTCCGAACGTGGACTAAATTTACACAGTGTAATATAATTAACACGGCATAAATTAGATTTTATCCAGATTGGCGAGGTTTGCAATTGACACTTTTTTACGAAATGTCAATTAGTAGGCACATGCAAACTGATCCGTAAATTAATTTGAAGAAGTTCGACTCTTTCCGGAAATGTGTAGCTGAATATGGAAATAGAAAGGATTCGATCGGATGGATCAAGCAAACCCGCGCACTGATCTTCGTATTGTCCGCACGCGCCGGATGCTTCGGGATGCCTTCGTGGAGCTGTTGGAGGAAATGGAGGTCGAAAAAATAACGGTGAATCGACTCGCCGAACGCGCCACCATTAACCGAGTCACGTTCTATCTGCATTATCGGGACATCCCGGACATGATGGAGAAGATGGCGGATGAAATGATCGAGGACATATCTTCGATCATCGGCTCGCCCGAATCGCAATCGGCCGCCTCTCCGGATGTAGAGTGGCCATTGATGGTGAATCTGCTCGAATATATCGCCAAGCACTCCCGATTCTATAAAGTCATTCTCGCCACGAAGCGAACGACGGTCTTTACGGAACGTCTGTTAAAGCTGTTAACGAGCCTTGTAACCGAGAGACTGGAGCGCTCGGATACTGAATCCGCCATCGCAGCCATGGGAATTAAGAGAGATATCGCCATCTGGTACGGTTCCTCCGCATTGATCGGCACGATCATCACTTGGCTGCGCAACGATATGCCGTATACTCCGCTTTTTCTCGCCAAACAGTTTGCCTTGCTGCGTCATTATCATCAGATGAAGTCGTAAAAGACGGTCGATCAAGGATGATGCCCATCGCAGAGACGATGGAAGCCTTGCATGATGTGGTGAAAGCTGGAAAGGCTAGGTATATTGGCGCGCTTAAGCGATGTACACATAAGGAAGGTGACCCAAATGAAAATATCAGAAGTACGCTTACGCACGCATCGATTCGATGCAATGAAAGCCTTCTACGGTTCCCTGCTAGGGCTGGAGGTTCTTGCCGATCAACCGTCGCAGCTGTCGTTCCAAGCGGGGGAATCCGTCCTTGCCTTCCGGGAGATCACCTCCGCAGAGAACCCGTTTTATCACGTTGCGTTCACGATTCCAACGAATAAGTTCGTTGAAGCAAAGCAATGGGCGAAGGACCGGGGCATCCCGCTATTCTCCAAGGATGGACAGGATGAGTTTCCGTTCGAGAGCTGGAATGCAACGGCACTTTACTTCTACGACCCAGACGACAACTTGATCGAGTTCATCGCACACCACACACTCGACAATGCGACTACCGAAGCTTTCGGGACGAAGCATCTGCTGCGTATCAGCGAGATCGGCCTACCCGTGGACGATGTCCCGGCAGCCGTCAGGAATCTCACCGATGCGTTCCAACTTAACCAGTGGGGCGGGGACGGGCAGCAATTCGCACCGCTCGGGGACGCGGAAGGGGTGCTGATCGTGGTGAATAAACAACGGCCCTGGTTCCCGGACGGTCGGGTACCGGACGCTTTCGATACCAGTGTCTCGATGAAAGGTGCAGATTCCTCCAGCGTTTGGCTTCAGGGCGGTCTATACGAATTAAGAAGTTATTCTGAATGATGAAGGGCTGAAAACCGAAATCAATGTTCGAGGAAATCATATATTCGCGGGGTAATCACCTCATTTTTTTGAAAGTACTTCTGTAAAAAATGCGAGAAATATTATAATCTATAATAATAGTGATATACTAAGATCAGGTTATAATTGATCCAGCAAAGGTGCGTGCCTAGGTCGCGCCTTGGCTTGCTATGGCGTTTAGGCAGGAGCGCCTACATCCCTTCTGCAAATATTAGGGTATAAGGACGGTAAAGATGAGCAACAAACAAACGAAATCAGACGTTATCTTAATTGGTGCCGGAATCATGAGTGCGACTTTGGGGTCGCTGCTAAAAGAATTAGTGCCGGATTGGGAAATTACCGTGTTTGAGAGACGTGCAATCGCAGGAGAAGAAAGCTCGAACGAATGGAATAATGCGGGAACGGGGCACTCTGCATTATGCGAACTTAACTATACCGTCGAAAAGCCAGACGGATCCATAGATATTAGCAAAGCTATAAAGGTTAATGAAGAGTATCAAGTTTCAAGGCAGTTTTGGTCTTATCTTGTTAACAGCAATCTGATCCGGAATCCGCGGGACTTTATCGTACCCGTGCCTCATATGAGTTTTGTCCATGGGGAAAAAGATGTAACCTTTTTAAGAAAACGTTTTGAAGCGTTGTCTAACAATCCGCTATTCCATGGCATGGAATATTCCGAAGATCCGGCCAAACTAGCGGAATGGGTTCCGCTTATGATGAAAGACCGGGTACTGAATGAACCTATAGCGGCAACAAGAAGCGAATCCGGAACGGATGTCAACTTTGGCGCCTTAACGCGCACATTGTTAGCCCACTTAAAGAGTAAGAACGTCGACATCCAATTCAATCGTCATGTGGATGATATCAAGCGTACGAGCGACGGCTCGTGGGAATTGAAAGTGCGGAATGCCGATCGCGGCACCGTCGAACGCCATACTGCCAAATTCGTCTTTATCGGCGGCGGGGGCGGAAGCCTCCATTTGCTGCAAAAATCCGGTATCCCGGAAGGAAAAGCGATCGGAGGATTTCCGGTAAGCGGACTATTTATGGTCTGTCAAAACCCGGATATTGTCGCGAAGCATCATGCAAAAGTATACGGCCAAGCTCCGGTCGGAGCACCTCCGATGTCCGTACCGCATCTGGACACCAGAGTGATCGACAATAAAGAATCGTTGTTATTTGGACCGTTCGCCGGCTTCTCGCCCAAGTTTTTGAAGTTCGGTTCCATGTTCGATTTGATCACTTCCGTCAAACCGCATAATCTCGTAACGATGATGGCGGCAGGCGTAAAAAACGCTTCATTGACAACGTACCTGATCAAACAAGTGATGTTATCGAAAGAAAAGCGTATGGAAGCTTTGCGGGAATTTGTCCCGAACGCCAAAAGCGAGGATTGGGATGTGCTTGTAGCGGGCCAACGCGTGCAAATTATCAAAGATACGGCTGCCGGCAAAGGAACGCTTCAATTCGGTACGGAAGTGATTAGTGCCGCCGACGGCTCGATCGCCGCACTGCTCGGCGCTTCTCCGGGTGCTTCAACCGCCGTTTCCGTCATGCTTGAAGTCATCAATAAATGCTTCCCGCAACAAATAAAAACGTGGGAGCCGAAAATCAAAGAAATGATTCCTTCCTATGGCGTAGCGCTATTGAAGAACCCAGAGCTCATCCGCGATATTCATACTTCGACAGCGCGGACGCTTGGTCTAACTCATGACGTTTGGGAACATGAGGAAAAGACGCCTGCATTTACGCAATAAAGAAACATGCGATTCTAACCCATCCGTCCGTTTTTGGAGGGAATAAAGGAATTCGATTGCTGAGGAGCCGAATGGGGCTCCTCAGTTCTCTTAAAGCACATATCGTATGGCAGATAACAAAAGCAAAACAGCGATTCCGAAACAAAGACGCATTAGCCATGTATCCTGACGATCAAAGACATTCATGACGTTTCCCCCTTCACATACTTGGCATTAAATAAAAACAGTCTGAGCAGCAGCACAAGCGCCGGTATCAGAAGAACGAGTCCAGCCACAAACGATACGACTAACGCCTGTCCCATGGCCGGGTTCGTGACGCTGCTCGAAAGCGTTAAATAGGGATAAAGCAAATAAGGAAGATGGGAAGTCCCATAACCGAAGAATGCAAATGCAAATTGCAGCATCACCATCACAAATGCCGTGCCATAGTTTTTCCGATACCCAATCAGCCCAATGGCAATTAAAAAACTTACAAGCGACAAGCCGAACATCCACCATAGCTCAAGCGTATTTTGGAAATGCGCCCGATTATGATTGCGAAGGGCAATAAAGACGAAGAGACTGGAGATAATCGTAGGTATGCCTCCCCATAACGCAAAAGAGCGAAGCCATTCACGTGCCTTCCTGTCTCCCGCATGATCAGCGTAATACGTCAAAAAAGTCGAGCTGATAAATAGAACGCTCGAAACGGCAAGAAGGACGACAGCCCAAGAATAGGCGCTAAAGAACAGTTCCTCCATCAGCAGCGTGACGGTGTTTCCGCGAACGGACAAAAACCCGCCTTCCGAAATCGTAAACACGGTAGATAAAGCCGCAGGTATGAGCAGCCCCGTCGATCCATAGGCGAGCAGATAAAGATTATTTTTCTTCGCGCCATAATTAGCAAATGCATAGAAGGATCCCCGGACGGCGAGCAGAATGAGTGCGATGCTTCCGGGGATCAGCAATGCGGTTCCGTAATAATAGGCGGTTTCCGGAAAAAACCCGACGATACCAACGAAAAAGAATACGAGAAAAACATTCGTAACTTCCCATACCGGCGACAAATATCTGGAGATGACAGGTCCAATAACGGTTTCGATTCCGATTACCTTGCCGTAATAAGCGTAAAACCCCGCACCGAAATCGATGGACGCAACGATCAAGTAACCGTAAAGGAATACCCAAAGAACGGTAATCCCAATTTGATCAAGAGACATTCGCATGCCCTCCTACAAGATGATTCGACGTTCTTCTAGCTCAAGCTCCGCCGATTTATTCCGGAACAACCGACTCAGTACGAGCAGGCAAACAATACCCAACAAGAGGTACAAAGCGGCGAAAAGCCAAAACGTGACTCCGACATTGGGGTTCGTTGTCGCCGCATCGGATACACGCATATATCCCCTTAAAATCCATGGTTGTCTGCCAACTTCCGCATAAAACCAACCAAGCTCGATGGCAAGCAAAGAAAACGGCCCCCCCGCAAGGATTGCCCCAAGCATCCAGCGATTGAATGCGTTCCATCGCTTCATTCGGGTCATGATGAGGAACAAAACGGGAATAGCCAACAAGTAAAATCCGATGCCTACCATAGCATCAAACAAATAATGCACATACAACGGAGGCCACTCGTCTTTCGGAAATTCGTTCAACCCGATAACTGTTCCGTTTGGATCGCGTGTTGCGAGAAGGCTAAGCGCCCAAGGAATTTTTATCGCCCCCGTGATCTCCTTCGTGACCGGATCCAATCGACCGCCAACAATAAGCGATGCTCGATTACCGGTCTCGAAATGCCACTCGGCCGCCGCCAATTTCTCAGGCTGCTTCTCAACCAAAAATTGGGCTGAAACATCTCCGATCCAGATCGTAGCCACTGCTAAGATCAGTCCAATCAGCATGTTGAGTCGAATCGACTTTTTGTAGTATTCATGGTTGCGTCCTCTCAGCATGGAGAATGAGGCAATCATGGAAAGCAGAAATGCCGAGGTTAAGTAAGCGGAAGACAGGACATGAGCCACTTTGGAAGGCGTTGCCGGATTGAACATTGCAGCGAGCGGATCAAGATTTGTCAACTTCCCATTTTCGAGGGTAAACCCTTGCGGAGTATTCATAAAAGCATTAACCATCGTAATAAACAACGCGGAGGCGGATGATCCGATGATGATCGGAAGGGTCAATAACCAGTGAACATATGGATTAGAGAAACGGTTCCATGTATAAAGATAAATACCAAGAAAAATGGCTTCGAAGAAGAACGCAAAGGTTTCCAAAAAGAGCGGCAAGCTGACCACATTGCCTGCAAATCTCATGAATTCCGGCCATAACAGGCTGAGCTGAAGACCTATACACGTTCCGGTAACCACACCTACTGCTACGGTAATGACAAAGCCGCGTGTCCAACGTCGTGCCATGAGTGTATAATGAGGGTCTTTTTTTCTTATCCCTATCCATTCGGCGATGGATATGAAAAGAGGTATGCCAACCCCAACCGTGGCGAACAAGATATGAAAAGCAAGCGTCATTTCCGTCAAGCCGCGGCTCCAATCAAGAGCACTCACGTTAACCCTCCTGTCTCTACATGATGAATCTACAACAAATGATGCCTCCGTCTTCCAACGCTAATATTCCTTGCTTTTCCATAAAGTATACATGGGTGGAACTGGTTCGAGCCTTTTTGCTCAACGTCTCCATTTGATGACGGTAGCCCCATTATCCATTTCAATTACGTTCAACCGCCGTTTCCATTGAGGCGGTTTTTCTTTTGTTCTAAAATTTTACGGATTCGCCCTATTTTTTAACACAATGTCCTATCGGCTTTGATGCTGCGAAAACAGTCAACACCTAAAGTTTAAGAGGGGAGCAACCAACAAGAGTCTGTCAGAAACCCACAACAGATCACATGGGGAGGACAAGAGCATTCATGAAACCGGGTAGGAAAAAGGGATGGATCGTCGCGCTGACGCTGTCGATGGTAATGGTATTGGGCGCCTGCGGCACGAACAAAGGTAACGACGCAAACGGCAGCGGCGCAGACGGGGCGGCTTCGCTTGCCGACATCGAAGCGAAAGCCAAAGAGGAAGGCTCCGTCGTCAGCGTCGGCATGCCGGACGATTGGGCGAACTGGAAAGACACCTGGAACGACATTCAGACGAAATATGCGATTTCGCATTCCGATACCGATATGTCCAGCGCCGAAGAAATCGCCAAATTCGACGCCGAGAAGAAGAAGCCTACCGCCGACATCGGCGACGTCGGCATCGCATTCGGCAACGTGGCGATCGACAAAGGCGTTACTCAGCCGTACAAGCCGTCCCATTGGGATGAAGTGCCGGATTGGGCGAAGGACAAGGACGGCCACTGGGTGGTCGGCTACCAAGGTACGATCTCTTTCCTGACCAACAAGAACCTAGTCAAGAACCCTCCGAAGAGCTGGGAAGACCTGAAGAACGGCGATTACAAAATCGTCGTGGGCGACGTAACGAAGGCCGCTCAAGCGCAAATGGCGGTCCTGGCCGCCGCGATCGCGTTCGGCGGCGACGAGAAAAACATCGAGCCGGGCATCGCGTTCTTCGAAGACCTGGCCAAGAAAGGCCGTCTGTCCAACGCGGACGCGAAAGTCGCCAACATCGAGAAAGGCGAAGTGCCGGTTACGCTGCTGTGGGATTTCAACGCGCTGAACTACCGCGACCAAATCAACAAAGACCAATTCGAAGTGGCGGTTCCTCAGGAAGGCAGCGTCGTCAGCGGCTATGCGACGATCATCAACAAGTACGTCCCGCACCCGAACGCGGCCAAGCTGACGCGCGAATACATCTTCAGCGACGAAGGCCAAATCAATCTCGCGAAAGGCTATGCCCGTCCGATCCGCGACAGCGTGAAGCTGCCGGACGACGTCGCCGCCAAGCTGCTTCCGAAGGAAGAATACAAGAACGCGAAGCCGGTCGACGACTATAAAGTGTGGGACGAGACTTCCAAATCGCTTCCGCAGCAATGGCAGGACCGCATTCTCGTCCACATGAACTAATTCGCCGGGAAGAACCGAATATCGTATGAAGTGCCACAAGCGCCTTCGTCCCCGCGGCGAAGGCGCTCCTTAATATAAGCGCGATGGAGAGTGAACACGTGAATAGCAAGGATAAACCGCGGCGGAAGCGCCGCAACCGATGGGTGTTCGTCGGCCTCGTCCCGTTCGCGATCATGGTGCTCGCCTTTCAGCTGGCTCCCGTCTTGTCGATGATCTCGGGAAGCTTTCGGCCGGATGTCGGCTCCGGCTTTACGCTGCACAACTATTACACCGCTCTTCACAGCCCCTTCTATCTAAAAGCGATCAAGAACAGCCTGCTGATCTCGGCCTATTCCAGTCTGATCGGAATCGTCGTCGGGCTCGTCTGCGCCTATTCCGTTACCCGCTTCTCGCCGGCCATTCGCGATCGGCTGCTCATGCTGTCCAACATGACTTCGAACTTTGCCGGCGTCCCGCTTGCCTTCGCCTATATTATCCTGCTCGGCGCCAACGGCGTGTTCACGCTACTGTTCCGTCAGTGGGGCTGGAGCGCGTTCGCCGATTTTAATCTATACAGCTGGTCGGGTCTTATTCTCGTCTATGTTTACTTTCAGATTCCGCTATCGATGCTGCTGCTGTATCCAGCTTACTACGGCATCCGCGAGCAGTGGAAGGAGGCCGCGTCGCTGCTCGGGGCGAGCTCCTGGCAGTTCTGGCGTACGGTCGGCCTGCCGATCCTCGCGCCGTCCGCTTTCGGGACGCTCGGCATTCTGTTCGCCAATGCCATGGGGGCTTATGCGACGGCCTACGCGTTGGTCGGCGGCAACTACAACCTGCTCGTCATCCGGATCGGCTCGCTCGTGGCGGGCGACGTGACGAACCAGCCGAATCTCGGAAGCGCCTTGGCGGTGCTGCTCGCCGTGTCGACGCTGCTCGCCGTATTCCTGAACCATTGGATGACGAAGCGCGCCGCGAAATATTTGACGTCCGGGGAGGGAGTCGGATGACGGAAAAACCGAGAGCCGGCTGGGGCCATGTTTCGCTCCAGGTTCTGCTGCTCGTCTACTTGCTGCTGCCGCTTGCGGCCACCGGTCTATACGCGTTCGCGAAAAACTGGCAAAATACCTTGCTGCCCAAGCAATGGACGCTCGAGTGGTTCAACGCCATGTTTACGGATATGCGATTTTTTATCGCGCTGTGGAATTCGTTTTATCTGTGCGCGATTAGCGTGGCGCTGAGCCTCGTCGTCATGCTGCCCGCCGTATTCGTGCTGACGGTTTACTTCCCGAAGTGGGAATCGTTCATGAAAGGCATCGTCGTGCTGCCCTACGCGGTTCCCGGCGTCGTAGCGGCGGTAGGCCTGATCCGCACGTATTCCTCCGGACCGATCGAGATCGCGGGCACCGCCTACCTTCTGATCGGAGCCTACTTCGTAGCCGTTCTCCCTTATATGTATCAGGGACTTCGCAACAGCATGCTGACCGTCTCCGCGCCGGAGCTAATGCAAGCCGCCGAGCTTCTCGGAGCCAAGCCGATCAAGGCCTTCTTGACCGTCGTGTTTCCGAATATTTTGCCCGGGGTCATGATCTCGACGCTGCTGTCCTTCTCGGTGCTGTTCGGCGAGTTCGTGCTGACCAACATGCTGGTCGGCGCGCACATCCCGACGATTCAGGTGTATTTGTACCAGCGGTCCGGAGAAAGCGGGCATCTGTCCAGCGCGATCGGAATCACTTATTTTGTCTTTATTCTGCTGTTGTCCATGGTTTTGTTGAAGTTAGGCAGACGTTTGAACAGGGGGACCCGGCCATGAGTGCCTATCTGGATTTGCGCCATATCAGCAAAACGTACGCGCAGACGCGCGTGCTCGACGACGTGAACTTGCAGGCTGCCGAAGGGGAGCTCGTCACGCTGCTCGGCCCTTCCGGCTGCGGCAAAAGTACGCTGCTTCGCTGCATCGCCGGTCTAACCGATTTGGACGGCGGGAGCATCACGCTGCGGCAAAAGGATCTGACCCAACTTCCGCCGCGCGCGCGCGAAGTCGGAATGGTGTTCCAATCGTATGCGCTATTTCCGAATTTGACGGCGGGCGAGAACGTTGAGTATGGCCTGAGAATGAACGGACAATCGAAACGGGAGAGAGCCAAGCGGGCGGAGGCGCTGCTCGCCTTGGTCGATCTGGAGGCGAAGCGCGACGCTTACCCGCACCAGCTCTCCGGCGGGCAGCAGCAGCGGATCGCGCTAGCCCGTTCGCTCGCGGTCGAGCCGAAGCTGTTGCTGCTGGACGAGCCGCTTAGCGCTTTGGACGCGCAAATTCGCAAAAACCTACGGACGGAAATTCGCGAAATTCAAAAACGTCTGAACATGACGACGCTGTTCGTGACGCATGACCAAGAAGAGGCGCTCACGATGTCGGACCGGGTCTGCATTATGAACCGCGGTAAAATCGTGCAGCAAGGCGATCCCGAAACGATCTATACGAAGCCCGAAACCGAGTTCGTGGCCCGGTTCATGGGGAGCTATAACGTGCTGACCCGCCAGGAAGCGCTTCGTCTGTTCGAGCGGGTAGACGGTACGGCCGACAGCTTCGCGCTTCGTCCCGAGTCCGTCAAGCTGCTGGAAGCGGACGACGACCGCATCGACGGAAATAGCGGACGCAAAGTGGCGGAAGGAACCGTTCACGCCGTCTCCATCCTCGGAACGATCGTGCGGTACGCGATCGACGTGTCCGGCGTCCGGCTGACGGTCGATCGGCTGAACGACGGAAGGCTCATCGGCATGAACGTTGGAAGGAGCGTCCGTCTCTCGGTAGACCCCGCGCAATTGCTGTCTCTGGATAAGGAAGGGGCTTAAGCGGATGTCGATATCGTCCGAGGAACGGAAGCGGATTATTTCGGAGCAGCTCAAAATGTTCGGTCAGGTCAAGGTGCTCGACCTGTCGGTTCAATGTTCGGTGTCCGAGGAGACGATCCGTCGGGATCTCGTCCTGCTCGAAAGGGAAGGGCTGGCCAGGCGCGTCTACGGCGGCGCGGTGCAGGTGAAACCCGAAGGCTTCGAACCGCCCTACTTGCAGCGGCAGCAGTTCCACGCCGAAGCCAAGGAGAAGATCGGCCGGGCGGCGGCCGGGCTGATCGCGTCCGGCGACACGATCGCCATCGACGTCGGCACGACGGCGCTGCAGCTGGCCCAGTCGATCGTCGGGCGCGAGCGGCTGACGGTGCTGACCAACTCGATCGCGGTCGCTTATTACTTGATGGAATCGCTCAATTCGGGCAAGTTCTCCGGCAAGATCATCGTCATCGGCGGAGAATTGAACCCGGAGCAGCAGTCATTGTCCGGCACCGCCGGGGAGCGAATGCTTTCGCAGTTTCGCGTAGACAAGGCGTTTATTTCGATCGGCGGCATTTCGCTCGCGAGAGGCATCAGCGACTTCGATCTGAACGAAGCGGAGATGTCGCGCCGCTTCATCGAAGCGGCGGATCAAGCGATCGTGCTGACGGACGATTCGAAGCTCGGCAAGGAGACGTTCGCGGAGATCGCTCCCCTCAAGCAGCTTCATACGATCGTCTGCAACGTCGCCCCGCCCAAGGAATGGGGCGCCGCTCTGAAGGCTCATTCGATTCGCTGGCTGGAAGCCAGATAAGCTGAAACCAGCGCCGGAGCAGCTGTTTGGGTTTGGTGCGTGGGCTGATTGGTTTTAAAAAGGTCACGGATTTTCGGAAGTGCCGGGTATAGACCAGTCGTTAAGAAAACCTCTGCAAATGACCGCCATTATTTGGTACAATTTATGTGGTCGAATCGTTTCTGGAGGTGAGTGAAATGGATCAAATTCAAAAACGGCGGGGAGACTACGGCCTTGACGCTCCTATCGTCGTACGCAACCTGTTGCTGATGGGAGCCGGGTTTCTTCTTCTCGGCGTAGTGTTTTTTTTCATTTTCCAGGAACGGCTGCATTGGTTGGGGGTGATGATTAGCCTCGTTTTCCTGGTCTCCTTTCTGGTCGTTTCGGCCGAAGCACTTTATATGATATGGAGCAGCAAAGTAGGGAAGTTTCGCGAGCGGGAGAGGCTGCTTGATCTTGTCGCGCTGCAGGGCAAGGAGAAGGTGCTCGATGTCGGCTGCGGCCGGGGCTTTGTACTGAATGCAGCGGCCCGCAGGCTAACCGTGGGAAAGGCAGTCGGCATCGATATTTGGAACAAGCAGGATCAGTCAGGGAACGACCCCGATGCGACGAGAGCAAATTCCCGGACGGAAGGGGTGGCCGAGCGAGTGGAGATTGTGGATGGCGATGCACGGAGAATGCCGTTCTCGGACAACGACTTCGATGTCGTCGTTTCCAGTCTGGTCATTCATAACATCCCTAACTCTGAAGAGCGGTGTCGGGCTTTAAGCGAGATTATGCGCGTACTGAAGCCCGGCGGCCGTTTCGCAGTCCTCGATTTCCAACATGTGAAGGAGTATTCGGATGCATTCGAACGACTCGGCGCTATCGAGGTGCGGATCGTCGGGCCGCACTGGCTAATGTTTCCTCCGGTACGGATCATAACGGGACGAAAAGCGATGGATTCACCTTCGATCCTGGAACCCCATCTTTGATGAACGTCCTCGATTCCTCTTTCGGCTCGACCACCACTTAAATCCACTTCGCTACTCCTTGATTTGCTTCAAATTCCGCACCGCATGGATGGCAACCCGGATGAACAGGACCGCGCTGATCACTATGCCGGCATATCCGAAAAGGCCCACGATATTGAACTGGTCCCAAGCGTAATGGCCGCTCAAACTAAGCAATCCGATGGAGATGCCTCCGAACGCCGTCCCGACGAAAGCAAGCAAAGCTTGTGAAATCCATTTCGTCACGAATGAGGTGTTGGCCTTGTCGGAGAAAAAGCCGATCTTAACGGAAATCTCGCCCTTCTCCAGCATGGACCCGAGATGATCGAGTCGCCGCGGCAGTCTGCGAATGACGGGGAGCAGCTCCAGCAATTCGTTCGTTGCCGTTTTCCTCAGATCGGTGAATTCACTGATCGGGACGAAATCCGCCGTGTGCCCCCTTGCGAATCGGCGGGATTCGTCCATTAAGCTGAACGAAGGATTCAATTGCATCATGGTGCCCTCAAGCGTTATCAGTGAACGAAACGCGCCCGCGACATTCGAGTAGAACGAAAATCCGAACTCCCCCATCATGCGAAACAGTCCTTGTATGAACGCATCCGAGCTTCCGGTCGCGTTATAAGCCGAAGCCGACTGAACCAACAACTGGCTGAGCGATTGTTCCAAGCTTTCTTTTTCGATCTCCTGCTTCGGCTCGACCAGTTGCAACAGCGCATCCATGATGACATGCGTATTGCGCTGTTCGAATCCGATAAGCAGCCTCTTCAGGGCGTCCTGCTGCAGCGTTCCGAGCCTTCCGTCATTCAAAATATAGACGTTGCCGGGGTGAGGGTCGGCATGGAAAATGCCCCAGATGAAAATTTGCTCCAACATGCAATCGAAGATTTGTCGCTGAACCTCCAGCCGATCGATACCGCGTTCATCCAGAATCGCCGTGCCGCTCTTGACGCTTACGCCCTCCATGTACGCGATGACGAGTATTTTCGCGTTGCTGAGTTCTCGGTAGATGTGGGGGATCTTCACCTGAACAGGTATATGACCAAGCAACATCTACATACGGTATCAACAGTAGAAGACACTAAGGGAGGAGTTGCCATTGTCAGATGCTTTTGTCGCACGTTCGTTAGAAGAAATAAGATTTTGGTCGAGGATCATGAAGGAGCACTCATTGTTTCTTCGGTTGGGTTTTCGATGTGATGATACGCAATTGATTAATGAGGCTAATCAATTTTATTCGATCTTTGAGAATATCGAGAATAGAGCTAACGCCTATACGTTTGGAACTGACCCAGCCGTGATCAAAAGATTCAATCAAGAAGTCCATAACGCGGTGTCCTATATATGGGCCTTCAAGAGAAAAGTACTTGGGTTGATACTCACATGCCAGCTTCCCGGCGCCAATAATTTCCCCTTACTGGTTGATCATGTGAGCAGGGAGGCAAACTATTTCAGAAATCGATTGACAGAGTTGAATCTGGGCACATTAGAGCCATTACCCGATGCCATCATTGACGAGAATGTATTTTTCCTAAGAATCATGGCTGACCATGCTAAATTTATTAGTCATTTGCTTGATCCATCAGAACGGAAGCTAGTAGAACAAGCTAATAACTTCAGTCAAGAATTCGACCAGTTATTGTTCCAAGCGAAGGACTTAGATTCAATGCGACCGCAATCGCAAACGAAACCGTTACTAGGCCAATTTTTGGATCAGAATAGAGTATCCGTAAAATCGCTTCGCGATTTCAAGAAAACGGCTCGTGAATTAATCGAAGCGTGCAAAATTAAAAGCATTATTCATCCGTTATTGGCGGATCATGTGTTCCGCGAAGCAGAACACTTCTTGGTAATCATAGATATGTTCGAAAACAGTTTGTCAGGCAAACCTATCCAAGCTTCGAATCATTTTTAGTGAATACAAACTACGGGGCTGTCCGCCGTGGAAAACCTCCGTGGATTATTCCGATAATCCGCTTAAATAGCGGATTTTTGTTTTCTCGATACATATTGTTTTCCAACCCTGGGGCAGGGCCCGATGGCCTGGAAATACGCCGTCCCCGGCGGGAAGGTTGGTAACGGACAATGCCAAGGCTTCAGCGCAGCTGCGGCGGGGCACTGCAAGAGGGTGCGATTATAATATGCATTGACAAGTATATTCCATGTCGGGTATATTAAAGTCATGCAGTTGAGACGTGTCGGCTGCACTCAAAAAAATAGGATGAGGAGACCCAATCGATGGCTTACAAAGCGAACCATGTGTACGTAAACTTGCCGGTGAAAGATTTGAACAGGACGAAGGAATTTTTCAGCAGCATCGGTTTCGAGTTCAACCCCCAATTCTCCGACGACAAATCGGCCTGCATGGTGATTAACGACAATACGTTCGTTCAGATGCTCGCGGAATCGTACTTCCGGACGTTCGTCGACAAGCCTGTGGCCGATGTCGCCAGCGCCGCCGGAGGGATTATCGCGCTCTCCGCCGACAGCAGGGAGCACGTGGATGAACTGGCGGACAAGGCGTTGACCGCGGGAGGCAAGCAGTTCAAAGAACCGGCGGACCATGGCTTCATGTACGTCAGAAGCTTCGAGGACCTGGACGGGCATCTGTGGGAAATTGCCTATATGGACATGAGCGCTATGTCTCAGGCGTAAGAACGTACCCGACTATGTTTAAAGGCTAAGCGAAACAATCGCTTAGCCTTTTTGAATACCGGATTTTCGGTTATCAGAATATCTTGATGCAGCTGTCGCTCGATTCCGGATTTACGACGACGCTTACGCAGCAATCTCTGTCATGAAATCGTTTAACCAGAATTGATACTTAAAGTCCGTCGACTTTTAAAAACGGCATAGATTAAAATGAAACGGAGAAGCGATCGGAGGGATCGGCGTGGATATCTTGGGCGACTTCGGAAGACGGGTGAAGGAGCTTCGCAACCGTTCCGGCATGACGCAAGAAATGCTCGCTCTCCGCAGCGGATTGGATCGTTCTTACATTGGAAGCGTGGAACGCGGGGAACGCAACATCGCGTTTCTTAATATCGTGGCGATCTGCAACGCGTTCGACGTCAACCTCGCTTATTTTTTCGAAGATGAACGGTTTCCGATCGCCCCTGCCTCCCTGAAGCGAACGTACCTCAATCCTCTATCCGAAAAATTCGCGTACGAATCGGACGAAGAACAGCGGGTACTCGCTTGGCAGATCAAAGGCGGCATTACCGTCCGGGAACTATCGGATATTGGAAGTACGCTCAAGAAAGCCTGTCTGCGCTTATCCCGGGAGGGAAAAGTCAAGCTGCTGATCGATTTCCGTGACATGTTGGCGGACGGTCAGCCCTTCGTCAACCGACCGGACGTCATGGATCGGTGGGAGAATCTTCAGCATTGGGCGGTGCCTTATTGCGAGAAAGTCGTCGTTCTCTGCAACAGTAAGCTCATGCAGAATCAGTTCGATCGCCAAGGGAGGCGAAGCGGAATCTTCGATCGAAAAAATTGCTTATTCGAACCGGATCGGCAGCTTCTGATCGAACAATCCTATCATCTGCTCGGCATTCACGGCAACAAGCTTGTGGAGAAAGGATAGAGGCAAGATGCGTGCAATCGGACGAAAGGGCGCCTTCCTCGCGTTTCCCTCGGTTTGCTCGATCGCCAGTATTCTTCCCGTCCCCGTACAAGCCGCTTCTCCTGATTGGATTCTCAAAGATCCTCTAATCGTCCAACCTCCCTCGATAGATCCGGGAATCATTCATCCCGTAACCGATGCTCCCCAACCTCCGCTTGCCATCCACTTTTGGCCGAGCCAGCGGAACCTTCTATTTTATCGGGCAGACTGCGATATGGGCGTTTAATCTGACCGTAGAAAAGTCGTACGAGTCTCCCGGCGACGCCTTGGTCGTTATCGTCTACCGGAAGCTGTAACGTCATTGGATATTGGCGCGTTAGCGTGATGCCGGCTCGAATGGATCTGCATGTTAATGGGGCCGAAGGGGGACTTTTTCTGAAGCGTATTTTCATGAACAAATTCGCCAAAACTTTATTGCTTATGGTCGCTTTATTTCCAGTGGTTGTTCTATTTACGACGCAGCGATCGGAAGCCGTGCAAATTAATCGCTTCGGGATTATCGATCCGATGACCAACGCCGATGCAACCTACCTGGTAGCGGGTAAAACGTATAACATTTATTTCGATACCGATAAGGCGGGAACAACGAGCTTCGAGAACCGGAAGCTGGAGTATTCGACCGACAACGGGGCTACATGGGTCACGCTTTACGGCGATTCCGGGAAGCGGTTCTGGACTCCGTTCATCAACATGCCCATTGACCCGCGTCTGGTCTCCGCCAAGTTCCGTCTCAGTTCCTACTTCGACCCGATCATTGGATCCAAGAGCTACTCGGAAAAGATTATCGGTCCCTACAAAATTCTTCAACCTGCATCCATAACGGATGCGATCGCGACCCCGAACGAAGACGGAAAGGTAACGCTCGCGTGGAACGATAATTCAAACATGGAAACGAATTATATCATTACCCGCTATGGGCCCGATGGAACCAAAACGTTTTATAAAAACAACACGACGGATCATATCGGCCCGCTCAGTTACGTCGACGATCAGACCGATCCGAACAAGAGTTCGGTCTATATTTACAAGTTGTCCATGGTTATCGACCGGTATGGCCCCGATTATGGTACGGAAGACGTATTTTTGAGCGTTAAAACCAAAGTGCCCCCTAAAATTATCGATAAAATAACGAACATTCCCATCATCCAAACGAATCCCATCGACAGTAAAGTAAGCAAATATCTCGTGGATTTTAACCTTTATCTTGGCGATCTCAATAAAGTGGCCGTGAGCGGCGTGAAACTGAATGCCAATGCAATCACATTAAATATCGGGGAGACTCAGACGTTGACAGCAGACGTCATCCCTTCGAATGCGGCGAATAGGGAAGTGACTTGGAGCATTCAACCCGAAATCGCGGAAGTGGACAGCGCCGGCAAAGTAACGGGCAGATCGCAGGGTTCGGCAATCCTAAAAGTAAAGTCCGTGAGCGGCGGGTTTACCGATGCTTGCGTCGTTACCGTAATCGGGACTCCGGAACCTTCAGACAAGGAACCCCCGTCACCGATGACGCCTAAATTTACGGATATCGCGGGAAATCCAGCAAGCGCAGAGATTGAGGAAGCGGTAGCTTTAGGCGTCGTATTCGGTTATCCGGACGGAACGTTCCGACCTGATGAGAAAGTGACTCGCGCCGAGTTTGCGAACATGATCATTAGAGGCTTGAAGCCAGCCGACGAAGGGAAGCCGCTTCCTTTCACGGACAAAAACGAAGTCGGGGCATGGGCGCTGCCGGCGCTGCAGCAGGCATATAAGCTCGACATTATCCACGGGTACTCGGACAAGTCGATTCGGCCTAATCATAACATCACCCATGCGGAAATGATCGTCATGGTAATCAGCGCATCCAAGCTCCCCTTGAACGACAAGCCGACTAGCCTCACGGACGACGGAGACATTCCGAAATGGGCGAAACCTTCCGTTTCCAAAGCCGAAGAGACCGGCATCATTATTGTCGGCGGACTCCCGGATGGCAAATTTATGCCGCAGGCGATAACCACCCGTGCGGAAGCCGCGTCTGCTATCGTTCGGATGTTGAAAATGATATGACGCGCTTCATGCGTATCGGATCCGCGAATATCGCGGATTTTTCTTTTTATGGAACAGTGTCCGAGAGAAGTCCGCGGAAATCGCGGGCTTCTTTCTTATTGTCGGATGAAACCCATATCCAACGGACTATGACAGCAGAAAATAGGGTTCCGGAATTCGGTCCCGATCGCATTGGTTTCTGTCCCGATCCGCCATGAATCCGCTTTCTTCATTGACTATGATGGAGACAGGAATCGATAAACGAAAGGATGCTGGTTATGACTGTCAAGATCGGAATCGTAGGCATGAACGGGATCGGCAACAACCACGCGAACTGTTACAAGGAAGACGAACTCGCCGATGTCGTCGCGGTATGCGACGTCGTCAAGGAACGCGCGGACGCGGCGGCGGAGAGGCTTGGCGTCAAGGCGTATTGCAGTCTCAAGGACATGATCGAGAACGAGCCGGATCTTCAGATCGTCGACGTCGCGACCGGCGGGATCGATAATGGGAGCTGGCACTTCGAGCCTGCGATGGAAGCCATCTCGTACGGCAAGCACGTGCTCGTCGAAAAGCCGCTTTGCAACGACGTACGCGAAGGGCGCGAGCTTGTCACCTATGCCGAGAAGAGGAAGGTGTACCTCGGCTGCAATCTCAACCATTACTTCACGCCTCCCGCAGAGAAGGCAAAGCAGTATATGGATAGCGGCGAGATCGGCGAGCTGGTCTACTGCCTGGCGAAGATGGGATTCAACGGCGGGGAGACGAACTACGGTCCGGCTGGCTCGCCGAAGATCAAAGGTCACCCGTACTTCCACATGCGGGCCTTCCTGACGCATCCGTTCAGCGTCATGCGCCACTTCTGCGGGGACATCACGCATATCCAGACGTTCTCCGACCGTCCGGGCTTCCGCCGCAGCGCCGGCGACGTCATGGTCTCGATCAACAGTATTCACGTCAAGTTCGCCAATGGCGGCGTAGGCTACCTTCTGAGCCAACGCGGGGACGCCGTATACGGCCTCGGCGGCTGGTGGAGCCTGGAGGTCGCGGGTTCGAAAGGCACGTTTTGCATCGAGAATTGCGTGGAGAAGGTGTCGTTCTGGAAGGCGGAGAAGGGGATCGCCCCGATCAGCGTTCAGCCGGAGCCGGAAGTGACCGACTTCGGAACAAACGATTTCAACCGGACGTTCAACAATCGGCTGCACGCTTTTCTGGAGGACGTCGACAACAAGGTGTCCCAGGATCAGCTCCGCGCCAGCGGACGGGACGCGCTAGCCGTGCTGGAATACGTGCACGCCGTACAGGAGTCGTACGAACGGGGAGGCGAAGTCGTTCGGCCGCATCCGCTGCCGCCGCTTCACGGAGACCCGCTTTTCATGAAGTAGATCACGCAGTCTAGTCTTCCTGGCCGCTTAAATCCCCTCATTCAAGGAGGAGCTTTCCTATGATCAAGTTAGGCGTGAATTCGGTCTTGTTCAAGCAGTTTGATTTTGCCGAGGCGGCGAAGCATATCGCGCTCGCCGGTTACGACGGCGTGGAGATCGCCGCGATCCAGGGCATGTGCGAGCATCTGGACCTGAGCCGCTGGAAGGAGCAGAAAGGCGAGCTGCAGGCGATTGTGCAGGAACACGGGTTGTCGTTCCTGTCTACCGAAGTGGCTTCGCTGAAGGAGGAGCGGCTGCTGCCTGCATTCGAAGCCGCTGCCGAGATCGGCATTCCGATCGTCAACGTCGGTCCCGGCGGCAAACTGGGCGTAGAGGAGGACCTGAGGGCCTCGATCGACGAGCTGGCACGCATGGCGGAGAAGGCGGCTTCATTCGGCGTCACGCTCTGCGTCAAGGCGCATGTCGGCAATGCCATCCACGACACGCCGACGACGCTGCGCGCGATGGCAGCGATCTCCTCGCCGTCCTTCGGGATCGACATGGATCCCAGCCATATTCACCGTGCCGGGGAAAATGCCGAGCAGGCGCTCCCCGCCGTGCTTAGCCGCGTGAAGCACGTTCATATCCGCGATTGCAAGGGGCGCGAGCAGGGACCGGGACCGATCGAGCAGCAGGCCTGCGGACGCGGAGACATCGACCTGTTCGGCTACTGCCGAGCGATGGTCGACGGCAAGTACGACGGTCCCGTCGTCTTGGAAGTGATCGGAGCCGCGCCGGAGCATTCGCTTGCGCAGGTATCCATCGTAGCGGCCGAATCGTACGGATACCTTAACGCCATTCTCAAGCAATTGAACGCAAGATAAACAGTGCCAAAATTAAATGGGAGGGACCTTCACATGGCAGACAAGAAACCGAACGTCATTATTTTCGGCATCGACAGCCTGCGCCGCGACCATATGAGCAGTTACGGCTACACTCGTCTCACGACGCCCCACCTCGACAGGATCGCTTCCGAAGGCGTGCTGTTCGAGAAGCATTTCAGTCCCAGCATTCCGACGACGCCCGCATACGCCTCCATGCTGACCGGCATGGACGTCTTCGGTACCGATGTTGTCGCCCTCCGCCATCAAGGTCCGCTCGGCGGCCATGTCCGCACCCTGGCGGAGACGCTGGAGGAGAGCGGCTACAACACGACGTGCATCGGCTTCACCGGCAATCCGTCGTCCCGCGGATTCCAGACTTATCTGGATTATGAATCCTGGATGCCGGACGAGACGGGCCGCACTCCGAAGGCGCAGAACCTCAACGACGTCGCCGTGCCGGAGCTTGCGCGGCTGGCCGCGGAAGACAAACCGTTCTTCCTGTTCCTGCGCCATATGGACCCGCATTCGCCGTATTTGCCTCCAGCGCCGTACGAACGGATTTTCTACGGCGACGACGAGACGGATCCCGCCAACGATTCCATGGAGCCCGTATACGGCTTCAAACCGTTCGCCGATTTCCTGAAGTCGTGGATACCCGAGGGCGTGACGGACCAGGAATACGTTACCGCGCAGTATGACGGCGCGATCGCGTACATGGACGCGTGTATCCAGGCGATATTTGCGAAGCTGAGCGCGTTGGGGATCGAAGAGGAGACGCTAGTCGTCATCACCTCGGATCATGGAGAGACGCTCTACGAGCACGAATGCTACTTCGACCATCACGGTCTGTACGACTGTACGCTTGTCGTGCCGCTCATTCTCAGGTTCCCGGGCCGCGTGCCCGCCGGCAAACGGATTGAGGACGTAACGGTCATCTCGGATATCATGCCGACGGTACTTGAGCTGCTGGGTATCGAGAGCGGCGCCGCGTTCGACGGGCGCAGTCTGACGAACCTGATTGCAGGCAAAGAGACGGAGAGGATCAGCGAGTTCTATATGACGGAATGCACGTGGATGCGCAAGCACGGCTGGCGGACGCCGGAGTGGAAGCTGATCCGCGCGCTGGAGCCGGACTTCCACTTCAAGCCGGAGTTGGAACTGTACAACCTGATCCGGGATCCCGAGGAGAACGTCAATCTGGCGGAATCCGAGCCGGACATCGTGGAGCTGCTCACGAGCCGGATGGAAGCCTACATCGCCAAGCGGGAAAGTCAGGTGGGACGCACCAATCCGATCTATACGAACCTGAACTGGCACGGCAAAGACCTAACTTTCGCCTCCTCGCAAGAGGCGTACGATTCCCTGCATATCGGCAGCATCGTCAATGCCCGTTCGCTTCAGGCAAAGGAGAAGGCGGGTTCGAAATGATCCGGGTCGCGGTTGTCGGCGTCAATCACATCGGGAAAATCCACTGCAACGCCTACAAGCGTCATCCGGACACCGAGCTTGCGGCCGTCTGCGATCTGATGCCGGAGCGTGCGGAGGCGGCGGGACGCGAGCATGGCGTCCCCGCGTATACCGACCTTCGCGAGCTGCTCGACAGGGAGCGGGTCGATTTGGTGGCCGTGGCGACGGCAGGCATCGAGAAGGGCAGCCACCACTTCGAGCCGGCCATGATCGCGATCGATGCGGGCAAGGACGTTCACGTGGAGAAGCCGATCTCCAATTCGGTGGAAGAAGCCCGACGCATGGTGGCCGCTGCACGCGAGAAGGGAGTTCGGCTGGCCTGCAACCTGAATCACAGGTTCACGCCTGCCGCGTATAAGGCGAAGGAGCTTGTGGAGCAGGGCAAACTCGGCTCGATGCTGTTCCTTAACATGCGGCTCACGATCCAGAACCCGCAGGAGGATACGGAGTGGCTTCACATGCGAGCGCTGCATCCCCATTCCATCGATGTCATGCGCTATTTTGCCGGCGATGTGAAGCGGGTGCAGGCTTTTATGACGAAGGCTCCGGGAAGGCGGTCCTGGTCTACCGTTTCCATCAATATGCAGTTTGCGTCCGGCGCCGTCGGTCATCTGACCGGCAGCTACGATATGTCGATGCGCCATCCGATCGAATATTGCGAAGCGGCCGGCACCGAAGGCCGACTCATCATTGACAACGTATACGAGAGCATGACCTATTATCCGCACAAGTCCGACGAACTGACCGTCGTCCGCAATCCGCTGTTCGGAGGGATGCAGGGCTTCGACGATACGTTTGCGCACCGGATCAACCGCTTCATCGCACAGATCAAGTCAGGCGACGCGCCGGCGCTTATCGAGGCTTCCGGGGCCGATGCGCTTGCCGCGCAGGAAGTTATAGAAGCCGCGATCCGGTCGCACCGGGAGAACGGGATACCCGTCGACGTGACGACGCACGGATAAGGCAGGAGGTCGAAATGGACAGACAACGAGGATCGGTACTATGGTTTACGGGATTATCGGGAGCCGGCAAGACGACAACTGCCCGCCAAGTCGCCACCGCGCTCATGGATGCCGGCCGTCGTGTCGAGATGCTGGACGGCGACGATCTGCGGGAGACGATCTGTAAAGGCCTCGGTTTCAGCAGGGAGGAGCGGATCGAGAATATCAAGCGGATTGTATACGTCGCCAAGCTGCTGTCGCGCAACGGCGTAGATGTGCTTGTCTCCGCCATTACGCCTTACCGGGAGATGAGGGACTATGCGCGGAGCCACCTCCCCACATTCGTGGAAATATACGTGCAATGTCCGCTAGGCGAATGCGAGCGACGGGACGTCAAAGGTCTCTATGCGAAGGCTAGACGGGGCGAGTTGGCGCACTTCACCGGTATATCCGATCCGTTCGAGGAGCCCGAACATCCTGATATAACGATCTGTACGTCCGGCTTCACGATCCAGCGGAACTGCGAGACCGTTCTATCCTGGCTGCAAGGCCAATCACAGCTCATGAACGCGGCGCCTTAGGAGGACACGATCCCATGAAGATCATCCTGATCTCGCTCGATACGCTTCGCGCATCCCGGTTAGGCGGGTATGGATACGCGAAGCCGACGAGTCCGCATTTGGACCGGATCGCCGGACAGGGCGTACTCTTCGAGCGCGCGTACGCCGCCGATATTCCGACCGAGGTTGCGCATACCGGGGTTTTTACGGGCAAAATCGGACTGACTACCGGCGTCGTCTCGCACGGCTCGGAGTTGACTCAACTTCCGAAATCCGTGCCCTGGCTTCCGACCCTGCTCCGCTCTGCCGGCTTCACCACGTCGGCCGTCGACAATCTGTATCAGCTGAAGGAATGGTTCGCGCGCGGGTACAACACCTATATGAACAGCGTGGGCGGCAACCGCTGGATCGACGGCCGTACCGTCAACGAGCTGGCCATGCCGTGGATCGAGCAGCACAAGGATGCATCGTTCTTCCTGTTCCTTCATTATTGGGATGCCCACACGCCGTATCTGCCGCCGGCATCGTATATTCCGGCATTCTACGAACCGGGGCGGGATCCATACGATCCCGCGAACGACAGTATGGAGGCCGCCTATAACCATCCCGCCTATCCTTTCTTCAAGCACCATCACTACGATCTGGTCGGGCCCGTCACGGATAGCGCGTATTACGACGCGCTATACGACGCGGAAATTCGGTATTTGGACGACCGGTTACAGGAACTGGACGCGCATTTGGAGAAATTAGGTATTCAGGAAGAAACGTTGCTGGTTCTGTTCGGCGACCATGGGGAAAGCCTGACGGAGCATGACATTTATTGGGATCACTGCGGCTTGTACGAGCCGACCGTTCACGTGCCTATGATGATGCGCTGGCCGGGACGCATTCCCGCAGGACGGCGCGTTTCGGGCTTTGTCCAGCAGGTCGATATGATGCCGACCATTCTGGAAGCCGTCCGTCGGGAGGCCATGCCCGGCATCGACGCTGCCAAGCTAGCGGAACCGGCCGGCATGGACGGTCGAAGCCTATGGCCGTCCATCGATGGGACGGCGGATGGGACGCACGATTGCGTCTATTTGAGCGAATGCGCCTGGCAGGCGGCCCGAGGCATCCGGACGGACCGGTACAAGTTCATCCGTACCTATGATTCCGGTCCGTTCACCCGGCCGCCGACCGAGCTGTACGACCTGGACGCCGACCCAGGGGAGACCGTCAACCTCGCACAGACGGAGCCCGAGCTGGCCGACCGATTGGAGAGGCAGCTGGACGCGTGGGTAGCTTCCAAGCTGAACGGCAGGGAGGATCCGAAGGAACGGCAGCTGAGGGAAGCCGGACTGCCGTTCCGCAAGCGGATCGAACAGATCCTCGCTTCCGCGGGCATGACTTGGGACGACTGGTGCCGCGATCCCCGGCGCGAAAGGTTCGATTCGGCCGCAGGCAGTCTTCAACGAAGCTAGGGGGGAACAGGGATGAAGGAAATTCTGGGCAGCAACCGCTTCATGAAAGACGAATTTCCTTTCTGGATCAGCCGAACGGAGCAGGGTTCTATCCCCGAGCACGGCCACGAATTCGTCGAGCTGGTGTACGTCGTGCGCGGAAAGGGCGTCCACATCTTCCATGGGTCCGATTACAACATTCATGCCGGCGATGTATTCATCATCAATCCCGGGGAAACGCATGCCTATTTCGTCGAGCCCGGCTGCCGCATGGAAATCATCAACTGCCTGTTTATGCCGTCCTTCATTCTCGACGCCCTGCTCAGCGAACTCGAAATTACGACGTCGATGGATTACTTCTATGTCCATCCTTTCCTGAAGCACGATGTTCGGTTCAATCATCACTTGAATCTTCTCGGTCAGGACGCGTCAACCGTCCTAACGCTGCTGGAAAGCATGATCCGGGAGCTTGGCAGCCGCGGTCTCGGACACACGACGCTGATTCGCCTCCAGATGATAGAGCTGCTTGTGCTGCTGTCCCGGTATTACGCGAATATGCAGAGCCACCGCAGTCATCCGACCCCGCGTCAGATGGATCGCGTATTGACCGCGAGGCGAATCTACGGGTATTTGGAACGCAATTACGACAAGAAAATTACGCTGCAATCGCTGTCCGGCCTCTTCAACGTAAGCACGCGACAGCTAAACCGTCTGGTGCGCGAGGAATTCGGCAAAAGCGTATTCGATCTGCTGCACGATATTCGGATCGAACGGGCAAAGCGCATGCTGCTGGAGTCGGACGAGAAGGTCATCGCCGTGGCGACTATGGTCGGCTATGACGATCCGTCGTTCTTCAGCCGGCTATTCTTACGCTACACCGGTTGTTCTCCCCGCGAATACCGGAGCGGGACGCACGTCTGACGAAGAAGGAAGTGGGCGTCATGAGCAAGCGGCCCAACTTGCTGCTGATCACGGCCGATCAGTTGAGGCACGATTGTGTCGGCTACAGCGGGGCCTACCCCGTGCGGACGCCGAATCTGGATTCGCTGGCGGCGACGAGCACCGCGTTCGAGCATGCCTACTCGGTGCTTCCGGTATGCGCGCCATCCAGACAATCGCTCCTGCATGGCAGGAGGCCGGAGACGTTCGGCGCTCTATGGAATTACAGCGGCGCCCTCCCGATTGCCGCTTTATCCCCGAACGATTACGCCTGGACGCGAACGCTCGCGAATAACGGGTATGCCATGGCGTATCTGGGCAAATGGGGCGTCAACCCCGAACACGGTCCGACTGAATACGGCTACGAATCGTACGTTTCGGAGAAAGATTACGAGTCGTTCGCGGCCGAGCGGTATCCAGGCGTCGCGATCGCGAACGGCTACTTTGGCGAGCGCAATACAGTTCCGCTGGAGGATTCGGAGACGCATTGGTTCGCCGCTCGGGCGATCGAGACGCTGGGCCGACTGCAAGAGGACGGCCGGCCCTGGCATATGGCGCTTCACTTCTCCCAGCCGCACCTGCCCTGCCGTCCGTCGGATCCTTACGCAGGCATGTACGATCCAGCCGAAATTCCGGAATGGGAGGGCTTTCGGGAGACGTTCCGGAACAAGCCCTATATCCAGCGGCAGCAGCTGCTGAGCTGGGGTGTCGAAGACTTCGGATGGGCAGAGTGGGCGCCTATTGTCGCCCGGTATTACGGAATCATCAGCCAGCTTGACGATGCGATCGGCCGGGTGCTGCAGGCGGTTGGGCAGCTGGGCGCCGACCGAGACACGATTGTCGTGTTTACGGCGGATCACGGCGACATGTGCGGCTCGCACGGGATGATGGATAAACATTACATTCTGTACGACGACGTGGTACGAGTGCCGCTGCTGATCCGGCTGCCGGGTACTTCGCAGGGACAGGTTCGCCAAGAGTTCGTCTACAACTTTCTTGACTTGGCGCCTACGCTGCTGGATGTCCTCAGTCTTCGGGCTTTCGATCCGGGCAATCTGCAGGGCGTTTCACTGGTCCCGCTGCTGGCGGACGGTCAACCGAACGAGTGGAGGGACGCAGTCGTGTCCACGTACAACGGACAGCAATTCGGCCTGTATACCCAGCGGATGATACGTACGGCGCAGTGGAAGTACATCTGGAATCCAACCGATGTCGACGAGCTGTACGAATTGCGTACCGACCCCGGCGAACTGGTGAATCGGATGGGGGAGCCCGGACTGAACGATCTGGTCATAGATCTGCGCCGCCGTCTCTACGAACGATTGTCCGATGACGGCGACGCGATCGTCGCCAACGAGTGGATGCGGCACCAACTGTTGGACGGCGCCAAACTATCATCGTGTAAACCGAAAGACTTTCAAGGCTGATTCAGCCCCTGAAGGTCTCTCTTTTTTTATCTGAAGGGAACGCGCGTTCGCGCTCGTGATTAAATGGAGCCAGGTTGTAAATAATGATTCTATTCTCACGGATCAAAAGTCGAAAATATTGCGGCGGAGGGAATTCGAGCGTGGATTTTTTCAAAGGCCAAGATTCATTGACGGCAATAGAATGGATTATGAGAAGCGTTGTAGGATTTGGATTTCTGATCATCGCCGCCAAAATGATGGGGCAGCGTTCCATCTCTCAACTTCGATTTCTTGATTTCATTATCGCGCTTACGCTCGGCAATATTATTGCCCATCCGCTCTCAGACGAGCATCTTGGGTTAAAAGGTTCCATCATTTCGACCTTTTCGCTTGTTTTTCTGTACATTGCCGCAATCTGGCTCAGCCTGAAGTTCCCGCTGCTCAAACAATTTTTTGACCCGCCGGCGATTCCCCTTGTTCTGGACGGGAAGCTTGATTATCGGAACCTATCGAAAGCCAAGCTGCCAATTGAATTCTTGTACACCGAGCTGCGAAAATCGAACGTAGAGGACATCTCGAAGGTTGCCTTTGCTGCATGGGAGCCAGGCGGTAAACTATCTGTTTTCCTAAATACAGCTTATCAGCCCGTAACTCCGGCTGACTTAAAGCTGGCCACTCAACCCTTCAATCTAACCAAACCGATCATAACGGAAGGCCACATGGAACATGCGCTGCTGCGCGAGATCGGCAAGGACCGCACATGGCTGGAAACGGAAATTCGACCCCATGACTTAAATAACGTAATCTTGGCTACGGTAGACAGCAAGCTAACTGTACAGGTCCATGTGGTTCGGGAACCAAGAATCACCTAATTTTAGCTCTCCACAATTTTATTATTTGTGTCACATTACGCAGCCCTTTCCCGTCATACAGGTACAAAATGGAAAGGGATGATTCCGATGCTAAAATATGATGTAGCAGTTGTGGGTGGAGGAGTAGCGGGGTTAACGGCAGCAATCTATGCAGCAAAAGCGGGAAAACAAACGATTGTGATTGAAAAACAGGATCGCATGGGAGTGCAGGGCCGTTTCCAATAAGATAAATGGGGCTTTCTTTAACTTAGGCGGGCATGCCTTATATTATGGAGATGCGCTTGCAACGTTCCGTGAATTGGGTCTGCGTCTGCAAGGCAATCAACCTTCGATCGACGGGTACGGGATATGGAAGGGGAAGTTGCTTACGATGCCTATGGGCGTTAAATCTCTGCTCACCACCCCTCTCTTATCTTGGAAAGGCAAGATAGAGCTTGCCTCTTGGCTTGCGAAACTTGGAAAACTGGACACCCATCGCTACGATCAAATCAGTCTGCGCGATTGGATTGAAGGCAATTTGCATGATCCCATGTTACGGAATTTATTCTACGCTCTGCTGCGTACGGCAAGCTATGTGGTAGCTCCAGACATTCAGGCTGCGGGTCCGGTATTGCAGCAACTCCAACATTCTCTTCAAGGCGTATTGTACCTGGATCGAGGATGGGGGGCCATAATTGATGAACTTAAAGAAATTGCAGCCAAACATGGGGTAAGGATGTTGACGAGCAGCAAAGTCGTTGCCATCGAGCACCAAGATGGAGCTGTTCAGCATATCAGATGCGAAGATGATACGCGGGTAGAGGCGAAACATATCATCCTCACCGCTCCTCCTGCCGTCGCCCATCAACATACATCTATTCGTTTGATTTCAACAAGGATCAAATCCGGACCATTTATTCCGTAGCCAATCCTGAGAAGCTAAGACATCTATAGAATGGAGCGGTTTAATGGACCTATGAAGTTTTCGTGTTTTTACAATACCGGTTTCCATGATTCTGTTAAATTAGGCAAAGGAGACCTTTGTACTTTCAGGTTAACCATAATTTGTAGAGAAGGGTAGTGGAACAATGAAACTGTCGCAAACCAGACTGTTGGTTAAAGATTTTCATCAAAGTGTAGCGTTCTATAGAGACGTGATGGAGCTTCCAATGGGATTTTCCGCAGAGGAGATGCAGTTCGCATCCTTTAATACAGGCGAAACCAAAATCGAAATTTTTTCCCGTCAAAATATGGCTGAAGTGATCGATGAAAACAATCTTTCACCCAGCACAGAACTACAATCGAAATTCTTACTCACATTTGAAGTGGATCAAGTCGATGAGGTTTGCGCCCGTTTGAAAGATAAAGGGGTGGTGTTCCTTAACGAACCTCATGATCGGCAGGCTTGGAATGCCAGGGTTGCCCATTTGCGCGATCCCGATGGTAATGTAATCGAACTATATAAACACCCGCTTTAACTGCCTTTGTCCTGCTTTAGTTCACTTAACAATTTGGAGTAGATTTCTGGGGATTTTCCTACGATTGATTTGAAATCTTTAATGAAATGAGCTTGATCGTAATAGCCGAGATCCAAAGCGAGATTTGACCAGTCGAGAATATCACCGTCGGCCATTTTTTCTACCGCTTCGTGAAGTCGGTAGCGTTGAATGATCCATTTGGGACTGACCCCCACATACTGACGGAATAATATTTGAAACTGCCTTTTGTGAATTTGATAGCGAGCCAAAATGTCATCAACTTTAACGATACTTCTATCGGAGATGATACTTTGAACGATGGTATTAATGAAATCGACATTGGTGTCTGGTTCAGGGAGCCGTTCCCGAATAAAAGATTCTGCAAGAGGAATCATCTGTTCTGCGGTTTCCTGGGCAAAAAGCCGTTGTTCCAACGCTTGGCTGCTCATTCCGAAAGCTTCCTGAAAAGGCACCATGCGGTCTGTTAGGGTTGAAACGGGTTTATGCAGAAAGAGATAAAAAGCTCCGGGCCGGAATTTAACGCCGAAGACTGCTCCTTGTTCCTTGAGAAGCACAGAAAATCTCCCTTTAAAAACGCCCACAATTCGCGAATTGTCTCTTTCAAACACAAGATGAACAGAAGGATGAGGCAAGGTTTCTTGAAGGTGCGGTTCCTGCCCCCGAAGATCCCAGCGGACAACCCAGTAATGCTCAATGAAATGGATGAGATCGGCGGAAGGTGAGTAACGGGAAACTGAAAATTTGGAATTTTCCTTATTTACATTTAACAATCCAATGGGCTTGCCGAGTTTCAATTGCATCAGAGTTCTCTCCAGTATAGAACAGTTTAGGAGTATTATTACGAATATAATAACATAGCTACAGTAAGATGCTCTCCTGGGCAATATCCACGCCGACAACGAAGTTGTCCAAGCAAAAAAAGACTAGGGACGGAAGTGTTATCGTTCGAACCTCAGCGATTGGATGATTGGATCGATTTAGGAAGATAGAATAGCTCATGAGGAGGGTATGATGGACAAAGAGAAACTCATCCGCAAGTTCGATAATCAATCCAAAATTTACGAAATGAGAAGGAAGAAGCAATCGGAACGGAAATGGCGGGAAAAATTGATAGGGAGTGCACAGGGGAAGGTTCTTGAGGTAGCTGTTGGTGCCGGAGCGAATTTTTACTATTATCCCAAAGATGTGGATGTGACTGCTGTCGATTTCAGCGGTGCTATGTTATGCAAGGCAAAAGAGTCCGCCACGGCTAGCAATGTTCGGGCCACATTCATTCAATCCGATATTGAATCTATTTCGTTTCCTGAAAACGCATTTGATACCATCGTCTCGACATTATCCTTTTGCGGTTACGAATATCCTGTTAGCGTGTTGGAATCTTTTAGCAGGTGGTGTAAGCCGGGCGGTCAAATTTTGTTAATGGAGCATGGTCTCAGTTCAAACCGATTGATTGGCAGCACCCAAAAGATCATCGAGCCGGTTTTCCTACGCGTTGTCGGCTGCCATCTGGATCGTAATATGATCAAAATTTTTCAGCAGTCCCCGATTCATGTACACCATATGGAACGCTACAAGTTTAATACCGTTCATTTGGTGTGGGCGTCGCCAAACAAAGCCCTAAACCGATCGAAATGAGGAGGTTAGTTAAATGAATGTTGTGGTTACGGAATACAACGATAATTGGAAACAAAAGTTCAGCGAGGAATCTCAAAAAATAAAAGACATTTTTGGGAATGAGTTAATCGACATTCATCATATAGGCAGCACTTCTGTTCCAGGGTTAAAAGCCAAATCAATCATTGATATCATGCCAATCGTAAAAGATATCAAAAAAATCGATTCGTTTAATGAACAAATGACAGGTCTTGGTTACGAATGTATGGGTGAGCTCGGTATGAAAGGAAGAAGGTATTTCAGAAAAGGCGGAGATAATAGAACGCATCAGGTACATGTATTCCAGGTAGATAACAAGGAAGATATGAAAAGAAAACCTTGCAAAACAATTCCCGAAGGACATTGAAGCTTATATGGACGGTAAAGATGCGTTTGTTATAGAGCTAGAAAGAAAAGCGCTGCAATGGTACAAAATGGTCAAGGAACGTTAAGCTAATACTGCTGATCGGAGGATCCGTAGAATACAGTTGTGTCTCGATCCTTTTAGCCTCCAAAATCAAATTATCGCTGTTGGGACATGCAAATTGGCGAAGTTAACCAAATATATTCAATGGTATAACAAAGTGAAGCGGAGGGTAAAAGGATGTTTAACTGTTTTCTTGTCGAGGTCTCGGGAAACACCATTTTCGTGCGCCGTTATGGACAAGGACCGGCAATTCTATTGGTGCACGGCTTCCCGCGCACAAGCCTGATGTGGCGACTCCTCGCGCCGAAGCTTGCGGAAAATCATACAGTGATTTGCGTAGACTTGCGCGCCTACGGCCGCAGCGGGATACCCGCCTCCAGCCACGATCACTTTCCTTATTCAAAGCGCGCGATGGCGAAGGAATTGGTTGAGGTGATGAGCAAACTTGGCTTTCCGACCTTCATCGTGATCGGTCACGACCGCGGAGGACGCGTCAGCTACCGTATGGCCTTGGATCATCCGAAGAATGTGGAGCGTCTGGCCGTGTTTGACGTCATTCCGATTTTGGAAGCGTGGAAACGGGCAGATGCGCGCTTCGCTCAAACCTACTGGCCTTGGAGTTTACTGTCGCAGAAACAACCGCTGCCGGAGAGTTATCTGCTCGGTGCTCCCGAGGCCGTCTTCCATAACCCCTTCGGTGAAGGTTCCTTCGGCCGCGAAGTCTTGCAAGAGTACGTTTCGACCTATTACAATCCGGCCCGCGTGCATGGTATTTGCGAGGAATATCGAGCTGCAGCGACGATCGATGTCGAACACGACCGCGCGGACAAAGAAGCGTCGAAAAAAATCGAATGTCCGATGCTGCACCTGTGGGCGGAGGGCGGTTGGCTTGACACTTACTATGCAAAAGACGGCGGTCCGCTCGGCATATGGCGGCAATGGGCTCCGAAGGTGCAAGGGCAGGCGATAAAGGGTGGCCACTTCTTCCCGGAAGAGAATCCTAACGACACGGCGGTTCTCGTGAAGCTGTTCCTTTCCGCTTCATGAAAGTATCATTGAGGCATTGAAGGTGTGCAAGGTTTGACGCTTACAAAAAAACTTTAGGCAAGCCGGTCTTAACCGGCTTGCCTAAAGTTCTTCATTGCCCCTTTAACGGTCAGCCCTTCATTCGAGCGAAAGGTCTTTTAATGAACATCATCAAATATCCTATTTTGATTCGGAGCGCCAACTTTTTCTAAAGCTCATTTCCTGTCCTTCCTTGATAGGCATGAGCGTGCGGGTGTCTTCCATTAACCGTTGTGTAACCTTCAAAATAGTGAAAATGACCACCGCCCGGAAGGTCGACGCATCCACTGGTGGTACCATGGATGAAATGCGTATGTCCGTCATTAAAAGTGGTTTCGGCCCGATATTCATGTACATGCGGAACGCCTGAAGGTGCTGGCGCGGTAACCCCGGCATATTCATGGGAATGACCAACATCAAAAGAAGTGATTCCTGAGAATGAGTGCTCGTGAACAGCTCTGCCATCCCATGATGTAATGTACAACATATGAGAGTGACGGCCGTCTTGATCGTCAGATTCATAGAGAAGACCTTTGATTGGTATATCCATAAGCATCTCCCTCAACGAATGTGTGAAAGGCAGAGGTGAACTGCTGCCACCTTCGCGCTTTAATTTATAGTGTATGGTCAAGGTGATATTTGTGTGCTTGGTCACTTCACTTTAACGATTTTCCACAGGCCGCCCGTATTAGGCTGAGGCTTCTTTCCCGTATGCGTGCTACCTAAGATTCCCAGATCGACCACATAGAGCACATTTCCGTCGGGGCTGAATTTGACGTCAATGGGGCGAATCGGACCTTCAGCAGCAGACTCTCCCTGTGGATTCACAAGAAAGTTTGCGATTTGACCTGTATCCGGCTTCACCCTGACGACTTTGTATCCAGGCAGTTCTTCCGTTTTCTCGAATCCGGATTCTCCGAATTGAGCGACGAATATTTCTCCGGCATGACCGAAATCGGTATTCGTACAGAAATCGAACTTCATCGAAGCGCTGTGCGGTTGAAAGCGAACAATCGGCTGACAGGCGAGAGGGGGATGCTCCTTCAAAATAAAGGTTGGCTTCGCTTGTTCTGACGCATGAAAATGGGGAAGGGTAACGGGCAAGCCGCTGAAAATTTCCGGAAAACCATACCAACCGCCTGGTGTCACTTCCCACATTTTATCCCAATCCAGCCGGATTTGTCGGCTTCCTCGCGGGTCTGCTCCATGATCGATCACGACCAACTTCCCGTTGAACGGCGAGAATCTTAAGCCGAACGTATTCCGGAATCCGTCGGCGACGATTTGCAGATGAGATCCGTCTGGATCGCAACAATAAACGACACCGTTGGCCGACAGTCGACCGCGAACGATCTCGCCGTCATGACTTGCCGTTCCATACGGTTTGTAAGCGCCGGTAACCGCCACATCCGATGGTTCGGCCGAAGGATTCCGTGTGATAAAGTTCGTACCTGCCAGTACCAAATCACGAGCTGGGGTTTCGTGGAATTTCGGATGGTATTTCAAAATTAGCTTATTATCAAGACCTACGACAGCCGAATTGGTCGCCGTTCCAACTGAGAAATACAGTTTGCCGTCCGACCCGAATAAGATATCGCCGGTATAGTGATCTCCACATGTTCGAAGTCCGGTTACAATCGTTTCTCTTTTTCCGTCTTCCGATATTCGTATGATTTGTCCGCATCCGGATCCGTGCTCTTCGCCAATGGCTCCTGCCGCGACATATAGATGCCCCTCATGCCAAGCAATGCCCGTTACGGGTCCGCCGAAGCCACCGGCAAATTCGGTTAACGAACCATCCTTCTCCAGCCGCAGTATGCGGCCTTTTCCCGGTTCGGTTCCGTAAGCGAAGCCTGCCTCCGCGATATAGATCATTCCGTTCGAATCGAATGTCATAACGGTGGGAAAAGTTAACCCCGTTGCAACGCGCTCTAAACGATAACCTTTTTCCAATACGTAATTAGATCTTTCCTTCCGGTCCTCTTCCGGAGACAATTCGGAGAAGGCTTGTTTGAACTCCGCAAGCATATTCACCTGATCGATTTGACTGTCCACAAGGTTTTTGATCCCCAGCTGCCGAGAAGAGGCAGCCAAAAAATATTCCGCGTAGCTCCTATACTCCTGAAGCAATTGATATTCCCGGTCATACAGATCCTTGATGCAGCCAAGAATGTTCTTGATTTCCAATTTAATGGTTGTCGGTGGAATACGGATCCCTTGAGACGCGGCAAGTTTCTGCAAAGATGACAATTGCTTCTCTTGCTCATTCAGCAGACCGGCAATCGCATCTCGTAATTTTGGAAATGGATTGTTCCGCTGAAGGTACTGATAGAGGAAATGATTTGCCCACTCCCAACGATATTGTTTTTGAACCATTCCGTTCGGAATATAATCCTTCATACCCACTGCCTCCTCTTTCCTGGTTCCTTTACGGTCATCCCGATCAACGAAATAACGAGATCCGTCTTTCCTCCTGCTTGCTGCACAATATTTGTAAGTATTATTCAATAATAGCGTTCAATATAACGCGGAAGGCAGGCATTCCTCCTATGAGAAATGGAAGACCATTGGAATCGGAAGATCTCTTCAACCTGAAGGCCGTGAGCGATCCGCAAATTTCACCTGATGGCTCATGCATTGCCTATGTAGAAACGATCATGGATCGGAACACGAACCAATATCAAAGTCGAATTAAGCTCGCAACCGTCTCCGGACAAGATGGACCACGGCCCCTAACTTCCGGTTCGGAGTTAAACTTTGCGCCGCGCTGGTCGCCCGATGGACGATGGATTGCGTTCATTTCCACCCGGTCGGGATCGCGCCAGCTGTGGATCATGCCGGGCACCGGAGGGGAGCCGCAGCTGCTGTCTCGTATCCGAAACATAACCGGCGCTCCGGTATGGAGTCCTGACGGCCGGACACTCGCATGTATCGTTCGACTAAGTGCGGACAACAACGAATGGGATTCGGAACAAGAGCTAAGTCCCCGGGAACGATTCTCCGGAGATGTGCTGGTTATCGACCAACTCCGGTACAAGTTGGATAGTGTAGGATTTCTCGTGAATAAAAATTGGCATTTGTTCACCGTTCAGGTCATTGGTCCGGAGAGAGGCGCGGTTCGCCAATTGACTTTCGGTAACTACAATTTCTCTTCCCCCGCATGGTCGCCAACCGGTCAGTTTATCGCGGTTGCCGGAAACCGGGTCGCGGAGAGGCCGGACTTGGAATGGGTTAACGATATTTGGGTCGTTCCTTCCGTCGGAGGGGCACCACGTCCATTGACCCGAAGTACCGGGCCTGCCGACAATCCGTCCTGGTCGCCGGATGGGCGCTTCATTGCGTATACGGGTCACGATCGACGGTCGGGCTATTATACCAATCAGGGGATATGGATCGTTCCGTCGGAAGGGGGGGAGCCACGGGAACTGACGGCCGGGTTCAAGTATCCAGTGGGCGATTGTGCGATCAAAGATTTCCTCGGGATCGAGCAGCCGGACGTAACGCCATACTGGTCCCTAGACGGGAGATCGCTCTATATGCATGTCAGCGCAATGGGGGCGGTTCATCTCTGGCGTTTTTCGGTCCCGGACGGGCGTGCGATCCAATTAACATACGGTACAATGGTCATCTACAACTTGAGCTTCCACCCCGAGTCCCGTTTGATAGCTATGGCCGTGACCAGCCCAACGCTGCCTAATGATATTTGGGTGGGCGAGATCAACGGCGAGACTGTTCGCGAGCGACGTCTAACGAACGTGAATCGCGATTGGCTGGGTCAAATCGCGCTCGCACGGCCTACTCGATTTACCTTTCGATCTTCCGGCGGCCCGGAAGAGGAAGGTTGGGTTCTCTATCCAACTTATTCACCGGCAGAGAAACCTCCAGCCGTCTTGCAAATTCATGGGGGTCCGACCGTTATGTATGGTTACGTATTTTTCTATGAATTTCAATTGCTCGCGGCAAACGGTTTCGCCGTCATTTTTGCGAATCCTCGCGGGAGCATGGGTTATGGCCAGGAATTTGCCGAAGCGATTCGCGGGGATTGGGGGAATCATGACTACTCCGATCTTATGGCGGCCGTAGACGCCGCTTTGTCACAGGGAACTCTGGATCCGGAACGTTTAGGCGTGGCAGGCGGAAGTTATGGCGGGTACATGACCAATTGGATCGTAACCCAGACCAACAGGTTCAAGGCAGCGGTTTCTATGCGGGGCATCAGTAATCTATACAGCTTCTTCGGTACCTCTGATGGAGGATTTTTACATGCGGAAGAATACGGAGGTCCGCCTTGGGAACTCCCGAAGAACTATCTGAAGCGATCTCCGATCAGCTTCGTTGACAAGGTTAAAGCTCCGTTACTACTCATTCATAGCGACCGTGACTTCCGGGTTCCCATCGAGCAAGGGGAACAATTCTACACGGCTTTAAAGTTTCTACGGCGCACGGTGCGCATGGTTCGATTTCTTACGGAAACACACGAACTATCGCGCGAAGGGAAACCTTGGCATCGGGTGATCCGGTACGACCATATTTTGCACTGGTTCCGTGAGCATTTGAATAACAAGTAAACATGCCCAGCTAAGATGATGCGTCCCGACTCCTGAAGTTCATATTACGCACTAAACATACATAATTATTTACAAAGTGTATTTACTGGCGCTATAATAAGAAAATAAGGATTTTTGGCAGACTGGCTGACGGTAAAAAGGAGGGGATCCGCTCTGGGCACCGATTTTTACAAGAAATGGGCATGCCAAAAAATGATTGAGTCATCGCAGACGAACATTTGGGAAGGCCATTGGGCGTGCGCGGTTTTAGCCTTGATTGGCGTTTTGGAAGATAACCTGGTACCGGGAACGCTGGAAGCCGCGATTCGCAAAAATCTCGAAAAAACGGTGGAGGAACACCCAAACGATAAGCTGTATCGGGTTGACAAGGAATACGCAGACTTTCGTAATGGTATTTTGAGCTTGCTTGTCAAAAAAGATCAATCTTGCCATGCATTGGGTCATGATGTGATCTATGCGTATTACATGCTGGCTATGCTCTCTCGTTCTGAAATTCCGGCAACGGCCGAATTGTATAATGCCATGACAAAATTGCTGGAAGGATTTGCGGCGTCCGGTCCAGGTTATGTAACGATAAACGGAAACAACACCGTCATTGATCCTGAAGGCATTCCCGTAACGGCAACAAGGGTTCCACTGACTCCCGCTGTTGTGCTTGATCTTTTCCATAACTTTCAGAGGCCCTACCCAATGGAAAAAGGCGATATGCAGCTCGGACACCTCCTTACTCATGGCCATTCCATCTTAGAGCTGAAGCAAGCATTCCACGATCATGGGCTTGTTCAGTCGGAGACTTCCTTATTCACAAGACTGGACATTCTGATCTACGCAAACGGGCTGGAAAAAAATCCGACGGAATACGATCTACCATTTACAACAACCATGAGCAGTCCGTTGGAACAGCCATTCTGGGAGCAGGCATTCGCGGACAGCAGGCACGGCCATTATTATAAATACGCGTACAGTTACCTAAAGCTGAACCGGATGGCCGGCCGCAATCCTTCCGATTTCGGATCGTTCGGCCGGATTTTGTAGTTGTCCGTTTTCCTGTAGCGTTCTCTGACAATATTGTGGCCCGCTATGGATATCACGCATTTACCGAGTGTCAAAGAATGCCCCGCTTCCTTTCTAAATCGGAAAGGAGTCGGGGTTTTGTGTTTTATTAAAACAGCGGTAGAAACTATGCCCTAGCGGAAAAAGGAGATACCTGTGTTAATGCACTGGCGGCATGATTATCCGCGCATAAACTAACGTTGTGATCCAATGATCACAATAAAACAATGGTGGTGATAAATGTGGGCTATGGAGGCTCTTGCGGCGGTTACGGCGGAATGGGAACAGCTGCATTTGTACTTGTTCTCTTCATTCTGTTGGTCATTATCTTGCGCGCTGGATTCTATTAAGCAACATTCAATCTCGCGCAGGTAGATGAGTGACCTCCTGATGGTGAGATTTAAGGGCTGTAGACCCGACTAGGCTTACAAAAACAATAGTAGAGGAGCTTGCTTCTGGGCAGTTCCTCTTTTTTATGGACTAAAACTTCCTTTACCAGAACCGGATATCCTTATTGGGTCTTTTTCTATTCACCATCCTATTCGCCTCATTTTTTAAAATACGCTTTATGTCTAGTCCATAAATTTCCATTCCGCATAGAATACAAAAAAACTATGAAAGGAGTGTGTAAATGAGAGCTATGGTTACCGGAGGAGCCGGTTTCATCGGTTCCCATCTTGTAGAAGCTCTTGTCAATCAAGGCGCTAAGGTTTCCCTGCTAGATAATTTGGTATTCGGCCAGCTGAACCGCATCCATCCGCAGGCTGTATTTCACAATGTGGATATACGAAGCAAAAAAGCCAAGAAGCTTATAGAACAGGAGAAGCCCGACGTTTTCTTTCACTTGGCTGCCCAAACCGATGTCCAACAGTCCATTCTCGACCCCGGATATGATGGCGATGTAAACATTCTCGGGACGATCAACCTGTTAGAGGCTTGCCGGGAAGCCCATGTCGGTAAAGTCATCTTCGCCTCCACCTCGGCTGTTTATGGAAATTTGCAAAAGATGAGCTTATCGGAGTCGGACCCTACCGCCCCGATCTCCTACTATGGGCTATCGAAATGTACCGCTGAATCGTATTTCCGCCTCTTCCACCGGCTATATGGCATCCCTTATACGATTCTGCGCTTCAGCAACGTCTATGGGCCAGGACAAACGGCCAAGGGAGAAGGCGGGGTCGTTGCCGTTTTTTGCGACCGGATCCAAGCCGATCGACCCATTACCGTACATGGCGATGGCGAACAGACGAGAGATTTTATTTATGTCAAGGATGTCGTAGGGGCTCTTCTTGCGGCCGTGAAGCGAGGAGATCAGGAGACCATTCAGGTCAGCTCCTCCAGTAAAACGTCCGTTAACGATCTGGCGGCCACCCTCAGCCGGATTCACGGATCTCCCATCGATATCGTCCATACCCCTTCCCGAAAAGGCGATATTAAACACAGCTGCCTGAACAACGGCAAAGCACGTCATGACCTGCACTGGCAGCCGCTTGTCGGCCTTCTCGAAGGATTGACGGAAACCTATAACCATTCGAAAAAAACAGAATAGGAGACAAAGCGAAATGAAACTGCATGAGATCAAAGGAACATACGATGCCATTTTCAGTCTAGGCGATCTTTGTCTCGCCTCTATTCAATTAAGACAAAACAACCTTAGACCCTTCGCCGGTGTCTTGGACTGGATGGGCTCCCCTTTGCTATCCAACGTCAACCGCCTCTTGAAGTATCGGTTTTACGGATTCATGGATTCTTCCCACTTAAGCATCCTCGGTTATGCAGGCGATAAGATCGTCGTATCAGAAGATGCTTACCATATCGTGTCCAACCATGATTTTGAGAGTGGAAAAAACACGCTGTCCCATTTGGCCACTTATCCGCAAGTGAAGGACAAATTCGATCGCCGCATCCAACGGTTCCTGAAGAAAATGGATACCTGCGAACGCATCCTATTTGTCCGGACAGAGGGGGATATGGAGGACGCGGAAGCTCTTCAGAAGATCCTGTCCGGCTTAGTCCGAAACGATTTTCGCGTGCTCATTGTCAATCACGCGGACGTTCGGGATTTGGTCGAAGACGATTGGCCGCTGAAAAAGGTGTGCGCGGTTCGGTTGCCGGCCGTGGACAAATGGACCGGAAACGATCATCTGTGGAGAAAGCTGTTCGAAGGCATTGAATTGAAGTAATAAGCATCAGGAGGGGTAGAAATGTTCGAAAATACAGTAATCCTCGTTACAGGCGGGACAGGCTCCTGGGGACAGGAGCTGGTAAAGGAGCTGCTGCTGCAAAATCCGCAAAAGCTCATCATCTTTTCGCGTAACGAGACCAGCCAAGTGATGATGAAACGGGAAATGAAGGATCCGAGAATCAGCTACTGCATCGGCGATGTCCGGGAACGGGAAGCATTGGTCAAGGCGTGCGAAGGGGTCGATTACATCTTCCATCTAGCCGCGCTGAAACACGTAACCATCTGTGAGAGACAACCTCTTGAGGCTTTAAAAACCAATGTGACGGGTACAAAAAATGTCATCGAAGCAGCCATCGAAAACCGCGTCAAAAAAGTGATTAACATCTCAACCGACAAGGCGGCAGACCCGGTTAATATTTACGGGTTTACGAAGGCCATCGGCGAGAAGCTGATCGTTGAAGCGAACATGCACAAGGCGGAGACGCGGTTCGTCAATGTCAGAGGAGGCAATATTCTCGGCTCGAACGGCAGCGTCCTTAGACTGTTTATCAAACAATTAGAAGAACAACGTCAACTCAGTATCACCGACAAGAAGATGGTTCGATATTTTATGACCCTGCAGTCCGCTACAGAGCTTCTCCTTACAGCGGCCAAGGAAGGGAAGGGAGGAGAAACCTTCATCCCGATGATGCCGTCATGCAAAATATTGGATCTAGCCGAGGTGCTGAAGGAAGCGTACGGAATGAAGGATGCAGAGATTGCAGAGATCGGATGCGGGCCGGGTGAAAAAATAAAGGAGGTACTTCTCTCTCCTTTTGAAGCCCAAAATTCCGTCATCTTAAACAATCGATATGTAGTCGTGCTTCCGACGCTTGAGATCCCGGCTTTAAAGGGGGCATACTCCGCTTGCCCTTCCGTGCCACCGGAGATCTCCCACTCTGAATCCCTCATGGCTAAAACGGAAATTAAACAGATGCTGATCGATGGCGGCTTCTGGCCGGAGGAGACGGATCAATGAAAATATTGCTTGCAACTTACTGGCATGTCCCGCATTTAGGCGGTGTGTGGGGTTATATGGTACAACTTAGAGAAAAGCTGGAGTCTTTAGGACATGAGGTGGATTTACTTGGATATGGTGATGAAGCCGGAAGCTTTGTACACATCGTCAATAAAAATAAAAAGCTTCAATCCGACAAGCTGCTTCCCCTGCTTCAAGCCATGTTGAATCCATCGAACTACCCTGCCATCTATCATAACGAACTTGTAAAATATACGGAATTCCGTCGTTATGTATTCGAACTGTCGGTCGCTTATTTCGGTCTCGATTCCTATGACGTGGTTCACACCCAGGATGTGATCTCCACCGCAGCCATTCAGCGAATCAGGCCCGAACGAACCGCCCTCGTCGCTTCCCTGCACGGCTGCGTTGCCCATGAGATTCGGATGCAGCTGAAAACCGTGCACAAATCCGCCACCTCTGAAATCGCAAGAGAATATTATAACCAATTGGAGTATATCGGTGCCACTTCGGCTGAAATTACGGTTGTTGCGAATCAGTGGCTGAAAAATATTTTAACCGATGAATTCCGCGTGCCTAGTGATAGGATGAAGGTCATTCACTATGGATACGATATCGGATCGTTTTTGAAGCAATTGAAAACCAAATCCACAGTTACGCGTCCTCCCAACAAGAAAGTGATCCTCTATTCCGGGCGGTTGGTTGAGCTGAAAGGCGTGCAGCATCTGCTTGACGCACTCGGAAAATTGAAGGATAAGCGTAAGGATTGGATTTGCTGGATCGTCGGGGATGGCGATATGAGATTGGAGCTCGATCTCCAGTGCAAGGTTCTTCGTCTTGAAAAAGATGTTGTGTTTCTCGGGAAACGGGATGATGTTCCTAGTCTGATGGCGCAAGCCGATATCTTCGTACTGCCCAGCATGATTGAGAACCAGCCTTTGTCCGTTATCGAAGCGCAGCTCGCCGGAAAAGCGATTATTGCCAGTAACGTAGGGGGATTGCCTGAAATCATCAAACACAAGGATACAGGTCTATTGGTTCCTCCAGGAGATGTAGATAAACTATACAAATATTTGGATCGGCTGCTAGCGGACGACGCCCTTCGAAGAAATCTTGGTTCCCGGGCTAATCAATGGGCCAAGTCCTATTGGTCACTCGACGTCATGGCGGATCAGATCGTAGGGGTTTACCAAAGCGCAATCGAGAAAAGGAGACTTCTTAGCGATGATCGACATGAGCAAGAGATGGGCCAAGTATAGCCATATCTATGCAACGATGAAGAAACGGTTTCTAGCATGGGCAAAACAGTGGCTGGGGCTAAAGGACGCGACAGAGCCCCCTGGCAGTCTGACACAGCTGCATGAGAGTAGACCTATCTCCTATCAGGCGAACAGTGACGTGAATATCGATTTGTCGAGCACCTCCTTCTCTCCCTTCGGAATCATTCGGATTATCGCAACTTCGCTCCCGTACGACTACGAGATTCCTAATCCTGAATCACTGCGCGTTATACTGCCTATGACAGCCGATCACTACCGCAGCCTGTTCTCAGTGCCCACTAGCCAGCCTAACATGCTGGTCGATGATCAAGTATGGCTTCGGATCAAGGCCGCTTTGCCAAAAGGTTATCTGCTGCCCGGATCTGAATTTCCCGTGAATAAAAAATAATAGTGTCATCATCCAGGCTGCGCTTGACGAGCATCCGTGCAATCGTCAACCCGCGACGTGAAAAAGAAAAGGACTTGGCCGACGAGCCAGGTCCTTTTTTTGGACGAGAAGGGCAGAAAGATGACGTTCTTATCTGGGGAGGATTGCGATTGATTTTATTAACAAGTTGGCTATAATGTCAATACGATAGCGGACCAAATCAATTTGTCCAGGCTTGACCGGCATAAAGAGAATCGATTTTTTTGAACAATAAGTTTATATGTATAAACTAATAATCATCATTGGAGTGATAGGAATGAAGGCCATGATTATTGAGAAATACGGTAAAAATGTTCCCTTGCTTATGACAGAAAGACCAACGCCCGACATCGGAGAACATGATGTGCTGGTGGAAATTTATGCAGCCAGCTTAAATCCTATCGACTTTAAAGTGAAAGAAGGAAAAGCAAAATTTCTGCTAAATTATAAGATGCCTTTAATCTTAGGAAATGATTTTTCTGGAGTTGTAGTTAAGGTTGGCGGCCAGGTGAACGCATTTAAACCCGGAGATGAAGTTTACGGAAGACCCCGCAAAGGCAGGATCGGGACATTAGCCGAATATATCGCTATTCATGAGGAAGATATATCTCTGAAGCCGCGGAACCTAAACTTTGAAGAAGCGGCATCCATACCATTGGTCGGACTTACCACTTACCAAGCCTTTTCCGATATTTTGAATCTTCAAGAAGGCCAAAAAATTCTGATTCACGCAGGATCAGGCGGCGTAGGCACCTTCGCCATTCAACTGGCCAAATTGATGGGAGCATATGTCGCCACTACAGCAAGCGATAAAGGTTACGATTTGGTCAAATCTCTGGGCGCCGATCTAATTATTAATTATAAAAAAGAGAATTTTGAAGAACTGCTTATGGAATATGATGCGGTGTACGATACTTTAGGAGGACAAGCGTTGGAAAAATCCTTCCAGGTGCTGAAGCCAAATGGAAAAATAGTATCCATCTCCGGCCTGCCAAATGCAAAATTCGGAAAAGAAGCAAAATTAGGTTGGTTGAAGACGGTCATTTTATCCATCGTGAGCCGTAAAATCACGGCTCTTGAGAAGAAAAGCCGCTCGAGCTATCATTTCCTTTTTATGAAACCAAGCGGAGCGCAATTAAAGGTAATAAAAGAATTTATTGAAGAAGGTCGCATTAAGCCCGTTATTGATAAGGTATTCCAATTCAAAGATGCTGGGCTGGCGCTTCAGTACCTTGAAAGCGGAAGTGCCAAAGGAAAGGTCGTAGTTAAAATAAAAGGCGAGAAGTATTCCTTGACATGAATATTCCCCATGGGGTATATTAAATCCAGACGGCCATCTGGCTTGGAAAGCCTGAGTTTGGTCAATACTCAATACAAAGGAGAATAAAAACGATGATTAGCAAACTCGGTCAAGTTATGTTGTATGTCAATAACCAAGATGAGGCACGGAATTTTTGGACGGAAAAATTAGGGTTTAGCGTAATTGCTGAAGAAAATAGTCAAGGAATCAGATGGATTGAAGTTGCTCCCAAGGGTGCAGCAACAAGCATCGTTCTCCAAAACAAGGAATTCGTCGCTAAAATGGAGCCTGAAATGAATCTCGGCACACCTTCTTTAATGTTTTTCACGGATCATGTCGATCAATTGCATGCCGATTTATCCAATAAAAATGTCAAAGTCGGAGAAATTGTAAGCATGCCTTCCGGGGAAAAAGTATTTAACTTTGCAGACGATGAGGAAAATTACTTTGCCGTAATGGAAAAAAAGTAAACATTTGCTTCCATGATTTGTAATCCAACATAATGTCGCAACAACCGAATAATTGAATTCTACAGGAGAAGCACTCCTCTGACGGCCATGAAGGCCTGCAGGAGATGCTTCTTTATTGTTCGGAATTCATCATTGGGGAGGACAGGCAATGCTGAACTGTATCACTTGCCCTCGTCGTTGTGATCGTGCTAATTGTCAGTTCCGGTAGGAGAAATGAAGTGAATCCAAAATAAGTTTTATTGCCTGGTATTGACTTGGAGTTAACTCCAGAGGGTAGACTTCTCTATGAACAGCGTGTACTTCGCAGCATGTAACTTTTAAAGGTGTATGAGGTTGGGATGGGTCAATAATCGATTAATACGGGAGGATCTCGATGCAAAAAGTCATGTTGAACAATGGGGTAGAAATGCCCATCCTCGGCTTCGGCGTTTATCAAATTCCGGATGCCAAAGAATGCGAGCAGAGCGTATATGATGCGCTGGTGACAGGCTATCGCCTGATCGATACTGCAGCAGCGTACCAGAATGAAGAAGCGGTTGGCCGAGCGATCAAACGGAGCGGCGTGCCGAGAGATGATGTTTTCATTACAACAAAGCTGTGGGTTCAGGACTCCGGTTATGAACGCACCAAAAAAGCATTTGAAAAGTCACTTGCCAAACTGCAACTGGATTATATCGATCTGTATTTGATCCACCAGCCCTTTGGCGATGTGTATGGCTCGTGGCGCGCGATGGAGGAATTGTATCTGGAAGGAAAGATTCGGGCTATTGGCGTCAGCAACTTCCAGATGGATCGTCTGATCGATCTGATCATCCATAATGAAGTCGTTCCAGCCGTCAACCAAATCGAAACGCATCCGTTCTGCCAGCAAATCGAAAGCGCGAAATTCATGAAGGAAAACAACGTTCAGATCGAGTCCTGGGGACCTTTTGCAGAAGGACGAAATAACCTGTTCCAGAATGAAGTTTTAGTTGCCATCGCCGGGAAGTACAACAAATCCGTTGCGCAGGTGGTATTACGTTGGTTGACGCAAAGAGGCGTAGTCGCGATACCGAAGTCCGTTCATAAGGAACGAATCATTGAAAACTTCAATATCTTCGACTTTGAACTAAGTCAAGCGGATATGGAGACGATCGGTACGATGGATACGAAGAACAGCTTGTTCTTCTCCCATAACGATCCGGAGATTGTGAAATGGATCGGTAGCCGTAAACTTGAAAGTTAATCAATAGAACAAGGTGCTGATCCTGCATGCCATTCGCACCTCATTAACGTATTGACTTGGAGTTAACTCCAGGAGGTATACTCTAATATGTATCGTGATCCTCTAAAAGCAAAGGAGTGTAGCGGTAAATGGAATATGTGAAACTCGGAAATACCGGCCTGGACGTGTCACGGCTATGCCTCGGCTGTATGGGTTTTGGCGTAGCGGAGCGGGGTCATCATCAATGGGTACTTGATGAAGAGAGCAGTCGTCCGGTTATTAAAAAAGCTTTGGAACTCGGTATCAATTTTTTTGATACGGCAAACATATACTCGGGCGGCACAAGCGAAGAAATTGTCGGGCGGGCGCTGAAGGATTATGCGAATCGGGATGAGATCGTTCTCGCGACGAAGGTTCGCTTCCAGTTGCGTCAAGGTCCGAACGCTGCGGGCCTATCCCGTAAAGCGATAATGACGGAAATCGATAACAGTCTTAAACGTCTGGGAACGGATTATGTGGATCTATACCAAATCCATCGCTGGGATTATCAAACACCGATCGAAGAAACGATGGAGGCGCTCCACGATGTGGTAAGGGCAGGCAAAGCGCGTTATATCGGCGCTTCTGCCATGTATGCTTGGCAGTTCCTGAAGGCGCTTCATGTAGCGGAGAAAAACGGTTGGACCCGATTCGTATCCATGCAGAATCATTACAACCTCATCTATCGTGAAGAAGAGAGAGAGATGCTGCCGCTGTGTAAGGCAGAGAAGATCGGTGTCATTCCCTATAGCCCGCTTGCGTCTGGACGGCTGACACGCGATGGGTCGGAAAAAACGCATCGTTCCGAAACCGATCAAGTTCAGAAGTCGAAATACGATGCTACTGCGGATGCCGATCGTTTGGTTGTGGAGCGGGTTTCCGCGATTGCGGAAAAACGCGGCGTTCCGCGCGTACAAATTGCCATTGCCTGGCTGCTGCAGAAAGAGCCGGTCACCGCTCCAATTATCGGAGCTACAAAACTCTCTCATCTCGAAGATTCAGCAGCAGCTCTTTCGATCACGTTAACGCCGGAAGAAATGGCGTCGCTGGAAGATCCGTATGTTCCTCATCGGATTGTCGGATTTGAATAACCGGATTTGAAATGGGAAAGATGGTGAACGGCATGTCGATGAGCATTGCGGAAGTGAGCGAAAAGTTTGATCTTTCCCAGGACACTCTCCGCTACTACGAACGCATTGGACTTATTCCTCCCGTTAACCGCAATAAAAGCGGAATCAGGTCCTACACGGAAGAAGACTGCAAGTGGGTCGATTTTATCAAATGCATGCGTCAAAGCGCAGGACTTCCGGTTGAAGCTTTGATCGAGTATGTTGCGTTGTTTCGGCAAGGGGACGACACTCTCGAGACAAGAAAAGAGCTCTTAATCGAGCAGCGCAATCGGCTTGCGGACAAAATCGAAGAGATGACGAAGACGTTGACACGCCTCGATGATAAAATCGAACGGTACGAACAGACAATCGTGAAAAAAGAAAAAATGTTAAGAACCGGGGCAAATCGTGCTTTTTAATGCTGCGTGCATCAGACGTCATTTGGAAGCGTACCTAAGGAGTGGTTAAAATGGCGCGTGTATTATTTATGAATGCCGGATCAGAGGGACATATCAATCCAACGATCGGAGTTGTGCAAGAGCTTATTTCGCGTGGAGAAGAGGTCGTGTACTTCTCTATAGAAGCTTTTCGGGAACGTTTGGAGAAGACGGGAGCTTCGGTACGAACATTTGACGATCAAAAATTTATTAAAGCCTTTATCTCAGGCGGAAGAGATTATGTGCTCGAAAGGATCAACGGTCTTTTACTTACTTCAGATATCGTCATACCAAGCGTTCTTGAACAGATCAAAGATGAGCATTTTGATTACATCATCCATGATTCCATGTTCGGTTGCGGACGTTTACTTGCTCAAATTCTTAAGCTTCCTGCCATCAACTCTTGTACATCATTTGCGCAGACAGAAGAATCATTCGATAACATGTTGGAACAATTCTATTCAAAAGTTCCTTCAGCAATAGTTAAACCAATATACGATAAATTTCAAAACCTGACGGTAATGGTGAAGGAAAAATATGATGTGGAGATCCATACTCCTTACGAAGCGTTTTGTAATCCTGCACCGCTTACAATCGTTTATACAACAAAGGCGTTTCAACCTGATGGAGAAGCATTCGACCATACCTATAAATTTGTAGGTCCATCCATCTCTTCGCGATTCACTCCGGAAGACTTCGACTTTACTGCGATCAAGGGGAAAAAACCCATTTACATTTCACTGGGTACCGTCTTTAACCAAGCCGTTGATTTCTATAAACTTTGTTTTGAGGCATTAGGGAACACCGATCATACGATCGTCATGTCAATTGGAAATAGGACCCGAATTTCGGATTTAGGGGAAATCCCCAAAAACTTCATCGTAAAAAATTATGTTCCGCAAACGGATATCCTGCAATACGCGAAATTATTTATTACGCATGGTGGGATGAACAGCACCCAAGAAGGCCTCTATTATGGGGTTCCGCTAATTGTAATCCCACAAAGCGCGGATCAGCCGATCATTGCGGGGCAAGTCGCCGATCTCGGGGCAGGCATTGAATTACAAATGCAAAGTTTGACGGCAGATCAACTGCGCGAAACCATAGATCATGTATTAAGCTCCTCATCTTTCAAGAAAGCTGTTTCAAATATTAGGGAATCTTTTCGAAAATCAGGCGGGTATCAGCAAGCCGTCGATGAGATTTTCGAATTTAGTCGATAGAGCTTGCTCGGTTCGTATGGTCAATGGAATGATAATGGACGCCTACTTGATTATTAAGATGAGCAAATCGGATCCCTTGCCGGCGATATTGACACGACACCAAACGGTGTCTTATAATAAAAGAGTCACTGAATGGTGTCCAATTAGAAGTTAGATTTTACTACAGTAAATCATATATTGGAGAGGGTGTTGTGAGCGAGAACAACCAGTTGCGGGATGTATTTGACGCGATTGCAGATCCAACTAGGCGTCGACTGATTCGTCTGTTGGCAGAGGCAGAGGAGATACCGCTTCATGAATTGACGGCACAGTTTCAAATGGGCCGCACGGCGGTATCCAAGCATTTGACGATTCTCAAAGAGGCCGGACTGGTCGTTGACCGAAAAGTCGGCAGAGAAACGCGATTTAGGCTAAACGCCTCTCCGCTTAGAGAAATTCAAGATTGGGTGGCTTTCTACAGCAAGTTCTGGAGTATGAATATGTTGCGCTTAAGCCAACTATTAGAGGAGGAAGAAGATTGAGTTTAACCTTATCTCTGGATTTTCAGTACGCGACATCGATCGAGAAGCTTTGGTCCGCCTTAACCGATTCAAGCAAGCTTGCCAAGTGGGTGGTCGACATCCACTCCGGTCAAGCGCTGGAAAATGATTTCAAGGCCGTCGTAGGACACCGTTTTCAGTTTCGCGCGCAGCCGACCGAATGGTGGAATGGAATTATTGACGGCGAAGTGCTTATCGTGGAGGAACCAAACCGGTTGTCCTATACTTGGGCTAGCGGAGAGCAGCACACGGTCACCTGGACGCTGCAAGATTTAGGGGACGGAAAGGTGAACCTTCATCTCGAACAAACCGGTATCTCCAATGAACAAGCGCTCGGAGGAGCTAAGTATGGCTGGACCAAATGGTGCGGCGAGCTTGAAAAGGCGTTGGAACAATAACCTCATAAGTTAGTTGAATTCTGTTTGTCCCGAATCCGCATAAACCGGCTGCATGTCGTTTGCAGCCGGTTTATATCTGCTATCGCACTCCTTCCCGGTTAGAACAATAACAGCGCAAGTCGAGCTGCACGATGAATGGTACAATGCAAATAGGAGTAGAATTTACACGATCGGAAGGGTGTTAAGCATGAGCGCATCGAATCAGGAGTATATCGTAATCTCGGGTGCGAGGGAAAACAATCTCAAGAACGTATCCTTGCGCATTCCCAAGCGGAAGATCACGATCTTCACCGGGGTATCCGGATCCGGCAAGTCATCGATCGTTTTCGATACCATCGCCTCCGAATCCCAGCGTCTGCTGAACGAAAACTTCAGTATGTTCGTCCGTAACTTTCTGCCGCGGTTTCCGCAACCGGACGCAGACGCGATCGAGAACCTGAGCATGGCTGTTATCGTGGATCAGAAGCGACTGGGCGGCGGTTCGCACTCCACGATGGGCACGATTACCGATATTTCTCCCATCCTCCGTCTGCTCTTCTCCCGAGTGGGTCAGCCCCATATCGGACAAGCCCACATGTTCTCGTTTAACGATCCCCAAGGCATGTGCCCCGAGTGCAACGGGATCGGGCGCAGCCTGGGCGTCGACATGAGCAAGGCGGTGGACTTGTCGAAGTCGTTGAACGATGGAGCCATCCTGCTGCCGGGCTACGGCGTGGACGGCTTCGATTGGACGATGATCGTGCAGTCGGGGCCTTTCGATCCCGACAAGAAGCTGAGCGATTATTCGGAGGAAGAACTGGAACAGCTGCTGTACGGAAAAGCGAAGAAAGTGGGGACGCAGTTCGGCGGGAAAACCGTGAACATTACGGTGGAAGGCTTCATCGAAAAGTTCACCAATAAATATATCAAGCGGGATTTGAAAACGATGTCCGAGCGCACGCAGCAAACCGTTGCGCCATACATCACCGAGGGCCCCTGCTCCAGCTGCCGCGGCGCGAGACTCAGCCAAGCTGCGCTCCATTGCAAAATCCAGGGGCGCAACATTGCTGAGCTGTCCTCCATGGAGGTCGGACAACTGATCCGGGTCATTCGGGAGATCGACGACCCGATCGCCGATCCGATCGTCAGGGCGCTGACGGAACGGTTGCAGCATCTAGTGGACATTGGACTCGATTATTTGACGCTGGATCGCGAAACGGATACGTTGTCCGGCGGCGAGTCGCAGCGCGTCAAGATGGTCAAGCACCTAAGCGGCAGTCTGGTGGATGTCACGTATATCTTCGACGAGCCTAGCGTCGGCTTGCATCCCCGAGATGTGCACCGGTTAAACGAATTGCTGCAGAAGCTACGCGACAAAGGCAACACCGTCATTGTCGTCGAGCATGATCCCGATGTGATCAAGGTAGCGGACCATATCGTCGATGTCGGTCCTTACGCCGGCAGCCGCGGCGGTAACATCGTGTTCGAAGGAAGCTTCCAAGGTCTGCTTGCGGCCGATACGCTGACCGGCACCCACATGAAGCGGCCGCTCGAATTGAAGCACGATTGCAGGCAGCCATCCGGCAAGCTGCCCATACGGGATGCCACGCTGCACAACTTGCGGAACGTGAGCGTAGATCTTCCGACCGGCGTGCTTACGGCCGTTACCGGAGTCGCCGGCTCGGGCAAGAGTACGCTGATCAACGAAGTTTTCCTCCGCCAGCATCCGGATGCGATCGTCATCGACCAATCGGCGGTAGGCGTATCAACGCGCTCGAATCCCGCGACCTATACGGGCATCATGGACGATGTGCGCAAGGCTTTTGCTACAGCGAACAAGGTGAACCAAGGCTTGTTCAGCTTCAACTCCAAAGGAGCTTGCGAGAACTGCCAAGGACTGGGCGTCGTGTATACGGATCTTGCGTACCTCGACAGCGTGAAGCTGCCCTGCGAAGTCTGCGGAGGCAAACGGTTCAAGGAAGAGGTGCTCGCGTACAAGCTCAACGGCAAGTCCATTGCCGAGGTGCTGGAGATGACGGTGGAGCAGGCATTGGAATTTTTCGAGCTCAAAGAAGTCGTGCGCAAGCTCCAGGCGATGAGCGACGTTGGATTGAACTATATTACGCTCGGCCAGCCGCTCAGCACGCTCTCGGGCGGGGAATGCCAGCGCATCAAACTGGCTAGCGAACTGCACAAGAACGGCAGCATCTACGTGATGGACGAACCGACGACCGGGCTGCATATGTCGGATATCGGCCACCTTCTTGCGATCATGAACCGCCTCGTAGACGCCGGCAATACGGTGATCGTCATCGAGCACAACCTCGAAGTGATCAGCCAAGCGGATTGGATCGTCGATATGGGGCCGGATGGCGGCAGCAAGGGCGGCCAGGTCGTGTTCGAAGGCACGCCGGCGCAGATTATTCATGCCGAGCAATCGATTACGGGGAAATATTTGAGGTAAGAAGAAAGATAATTCCGCGTTGCGCACGCTGTTTTTTTAGAAGAGCCCTTTGTGCAGGGCTCTTTTTCATGTTCGAATGGGAGGCGTCCACATGGCAACTTCATATTAACGCTTGTACAAGACGTGGCGTCATGTTTTATAGTAGAGGTATCGGCAGCAAAAGCTTTAAGGGCTGCTGACTTGGCGACAGCGCTTCGAATCGGCCGCCGTGTTCAACGCCGTCCGGAAATTCGCGACTCCGGCCAACGAGCAAAATCTGGACCGGCTCGAAGCGCAATTGCAGAAGATGTCCGTCTAAGCGAAGGAGGTCGTCTCGATGACACGGCAGGGCAGAAAGCGAATGGACTGGAACGCAGGCATATGGCTCAACCCACCCCAGTCTTCCCGGGTGGAAGGCGATGCGCTGAAGGTGGTGCCCGAGAAAGGCAGAGACTTCTGGAAAAAGACGTTATACGGTTTTGAATTCGAAGACGGACCGGCGTTGCTGGCGCAGTGGGACCGCGACACGGCTGTCGAAGTGTCTTTCCGCCTCGGATCCTTTACAGAGCTGTACGATCAGGCAGGCTTGCTGTTGTATCACGGTCCGGAGCAATGGATTAAAACCGGCATCGAAATCAACGACGGCATTCCTCAGCTTGCCGCGGTCGTGACGGACGGTTATTCCGACTGGTCGCTTGCGGCCGTGCCGGAGTGGGCGGGCGAGGAAGTCACCCTGCGCGCTTCGATCATGAAGGATGCCGTCATTATTCGAGCCCGGAGCGAGCGCCATCCGTGGCGGACGATTCGGGTCGCGCGGTTTCCGTACCCATCGGGCAATCAAGCCGGTCCTTATGCTTGCTCGCCCACCCGGGAGGGCTTTGAGGTGATCTTTACCCGCTGGGACTTGACCGCGCCGGACCAAGACCTGCATCTCGATCCTCCAGCAGAATAAACGCGCGGGTAGGAACGGCTCGATTGCGGTCACGATGGAGGGCCTGAGCTATCGCCTGCAGCTGACGGAGAAACGGCGCTAGGCGTAATACGACGTATGAAAATGTCGGACGACAAAAGAATGTACCGAATCCAACCCGCGTTCATCGCGGGTTTTCATGATTCCGAAAAGGTGCATAACGTGAAAAGGTAGCGGTTCATTTTAGGAATATTTCTCCACCATTTTATTTAAATACATTCGAAAGTCCTCAACATATGTTTTGGGCTCTACAATTTCTAGATTTGTACCGAAACTTGCTAAAAATTGAAATCCCGTACTGTTCTGAGGAACATAGATTGTGGCTAAGAAAAATTCAGAACTATAGTTTTCAATACTCTTTCGACCGTACCTTTCAATGAATTGATCTTTTATGCTAGGTGAAATCAACGCCTTAATAGTAACTAGTTGCGGTTGATAACTTGCTTCACGTTCTTGTTCTAATAAATAATCTCTAGGGTTATATGTTTTTTGATCCATATTAAGATTATCGATCCTAGATAATTTAAATGTTCGATATCTCATTCGATGTAAACAGAATCCTTTCAAATACCAACTCGCTTCGCTAAAATGAAGCTGATAGGGCTCGACAATTCTATTTGTTTTAATGCCATCTTTATCAATATAATCAAATGAAACTAACCTTCTCTTTAATATTGATTCTTGACATGTCTTTAAAGTTTGAAGAATCTCAGACCGACCCTCCCAATCATAAAATGACAGTTGAATTGAACCTTTCAGAGACAATGGGCTAACCATTGCTTCTATTTTTTTTATAGTCACTTCAACTTCTTCGCTAATTAGAATTTGTTCCAAACCGCTCAACGCAGTTAATATATTCTCTAAGTCGGAGCTACTTAAAAGACGTTTATCAAACTTGTATTCATCCATAATACCGTAGCCACCATTAACTCCGCTGATCGAATAGATTGGGATGTTTGATAAACTCAGTGTTTCCATATCACGAAGAATTGTTCTTTTGGAAACGTTAAATAATTGCGTGAATTCTTTTGTTGAAACGACATCTTTTTTCAGCAATATCATTATTATAGATATTAATCTCTCAACCTTTTCCATATTTTCTCCTCTTTTTTCTACTTCACCTATAAAAGGTGACAGATAGCTGTCACCTTTTATAGATTATACTACATTTATCACAAGAAGGAGGTATTACTTTATGTCGGCTATTGCATATTTAAACTTTGATGGAATTGCAGAACAAGTGATTGAATTTTATTCGGAGGCTTTAAATGCAAAAGAAGTGAAAAAAGTTAAATTTAAGGATTTGCCACAAGATCCAAACTATCCATTGCCAGAAAATGAGTTAAATATGATCATGGAGTCTTCAATAGAATTCGCAGGTGGGAAAATAATGATGTCGGATATTTTGCCTTCAATGAAGATGGTAACAGGCGAGTTGGTGAAAGGAAATAATGTACTAATTAGTCTAGTCATTGATGATAAACAAACACTGGGAGAATACTTTAATAATTTGTCTGACGGTGGCAATGTGATGATGCCGTTATCAAATACGCCTTGGTCTTCTTGCTTTGGAATGCTAGTTGATAAGTTTGGAGTTTCCTGGAAATTTAATAGCGATGCAGATAAGTTTCTTGATAGAGTAATTTCCAACAAACAGTAACTTCTTCTATAAAATGGCCTTGCAGTTGGAGGCCATTTTTTAATGTCATTTTTTGAAAAAGTACATTTGGATATATTCAGGACGATCGGCTTGTGGCGAGTGGCAAGGCATACTATGGTAAAGCTATTATGGAAATATGAATCAATTTAGAAAGGAGAATATCTTATCTATGGAAATTGAAAATCTAATTCCAGTCAAATCGAGAGAAGATTTAAGGATTTGGATACAGGAAAATGGTAAGACTGAAAAATCTTGTTGGGTCTTGGTTAGCATGACGTCCAACCCAGATACGTTGCTATATTTGGACGCGGTCGAGGAAGCTTTGTGCTTTGGGTGGATCGACGGAGTTAAAAAGAAAATATCTGAAACTGAGCTAGCGCAGAGACTGTCTCCTAGAAGTAAAAAAAGTTCATGGACTGAATTGAATAAAGAGCGTGTCCGTCGCCTCGAAAAGTTGGGGTTAATGAGAGACGAAGGAAGAAAGGTTCTTCCTGATATGGACCACGATTCTTTTACAATAGATAGGGAAATAAAGCAAAGGCTAAAAGAGGAAAAACAAGTATATGAGAATTTGATGGCTTTTCCAGATCTCTATAAAAGAGTTCGGATCGATACGATACAAAGCAATAAGAATCAGCCAGAATTATTTAGGAGTAGATTAGACAAATTCATAATAAACACGAGAGAAAACATTATGTACGGTCAATGGAACGATAATGGACGTCTACTAGATTATTAATATTCTCTGGGGTTGATGTCATGAAACTTTATCCTGAATCCGGATAAATTGAAGCTGTTTCAACCTACGCCATTGCGGTTAATTGAAGGGTAAGCACGTCAATTCTGTCCCCTCAATGGGGATAATCAAAGGAGGACATTCATTTATGCCAAGAGCGGTGGATGTCAACTTGGATGCGACAGAAATGATGCTCACGCTTGAGAAGGAGAAATCGCCCAGAAAGATCGAGTACATGAAGATCGATCGGTTGGAGAAGGTGAAGGAACCGGTAAGAAAGCTGCTGCGGACGGTCGAGGTAGAAGGGATCAAGGTGTCCGTCAGAGGAATGGAGGAGCCGATCGTCATCACCAGCGACAAGCTTGGGGATTACGAGAATATCGAGAATTACCTCCTTAATACCGTTGCCGAGAAATACGATGTCGTCGTCGAGCAATAACCGTTTCTGGATTCGAAGGCGTCTTCAGTCCAAGCCATTCCCGGCTGGATCGCAGATGACATAACCGATCACTGATTCCCCGAAGGCGATCCCATTAATACCAAAGAACTATCGTTCGATGCCCTGCAATACAAGCGACACCGTCCATAAGGGCGGTGTTTTTTGCGCTTGCTGCAACGGTTTGTTTATGATACAGTTGTGCTAAATAAAATGAGCGCGACTGTCCTCATTAATAAGGCATTCTTATGTTGCAGAGCGGAGGAAGGGCGATGCCTATGAAAAAAAGAACAAGAAAGCATGTGTTGTATGCGATTGCCGGCTACATCGGGGTATCTGCGGTGATCTACTTCATTTTCATGAAATTCGGCGTGCCTTTTGTCGCCCACCAGCCTCTTGTCGAATACGCATCGGCCACGGAGCGATATTGGGATTTTCAGGCCGCTTCCTTGTGGGGATTCCTTCTCATCTGCCTAATCGTCTTGATTACACGCGGCTACCGAGACAAGCAGCTGCAGTCGCCCGGCAGGGAAACGTCCAAGAAAGAGCTCCCCCTTCTGCTGGGGTATATGGTGTTTGCCCAGTTGTTGGGTCTTGGACTTGGCAAGTTGTTCGGCTTTCACGCGATCAGCTTTCACTTGGCGGGAAGCATCTATGGCAATCACGAGCATCTGGAGCTGACTGAAATGCTCGTATGGGCATTCTTCAATTTTATTGTTTATGCTGTCCTGCCCATAGTATACTTGGTGCTCAAAAAAGGCTACACGCTCTCGCAGCTTAACATCATCTCGAACAAAAACGTGCTTCGCGACACGATCATCATTCTCGTTATTCTAATCATCGAATCCATTGTGCAGTTGGAAGGGCTGTCCGATGCCCTGCTCCATCTGTCGGCCAAGCAAATTCTCCTTGGAGGCTTTGCAGCCTTTAGCTTTAATTTGTTTGGAACGGCTATCCCGACCGCCGTTTTTCTATTCGCCATCCTTTACCCGCGATTTAAAGCAGTCACGAATAACGCGATCGTCCCGATCGTACTCGGAGGACTCGCCTACACCGCGTTGCATTTTTTTGACAGTTGGATGGTCTTTCGCAGTCCCGGAGCTTTTCTCGCATCGCTTAGCGCTTTATTCCTGCAATATTTCATGCCCGGCGTCGTGAAGTCGGTGCTCACGGATCGAACCGGCAATCCGTGGGTGCATATGTGGGCTTATCATGTGATTGTCCCGCATGTAATGATCGATACCCCACATTTTGTAGATACTTTTGATATTAAGAAATGAATAAAATTTAGAACCTGTGGTATGTACAATCAGCTTTATTATTCTCCTTCAGCCGCCGACGTCACAATTCAGAGCCTTACATCGTTCTATGTGCAAAACGTAAAAGGAGCTGAGGGACGATGAACGACTTGACATGTGTCATCATAGGAGGCGGCTATGCAGGGCTACAAGCGCTCAAAGCAATAAAAGAAAAGAGCCGGGGCATAGCGAACGGACGACGGATTCGGTTTGTTCTGATCGACAAGCAGCCCGGTCATTTGCGCAAATTGAGAATGTTCCGTCCGACCGCGGTCGAGGAAGAGATTATGATTCCCTGGAATCGTTTAGCTCTAAAAGATTTCGAATTCGTACAAGGTGAGGTTGCGTCCGTGGATAGTGGGGAACAACGGCTTCGATATACGGATGTGCAAGGAAATGATGCCCGAATTCGTTACGACCTTCTAGTCGTGGCGGTCGGCAGCATTGTTCGGCGACCGGATCCCGATCAAGGCGGCATCGCCTTGACCGACCCGCAAGCCGCGGCAGGCATCCGGGAACATTGGCGTGCCAACCTGCGGAAAGCTGCAGACGAGACGAATCCTGAGGAACGCAAGAGACTGATGACCATCGCGGTTGCGGGAGCGGGCATCAGCGGCATTGAGACGTCCGCCGAGCTGGCGCTCGCCATGAGGAAGGAAGCAACGGTGCTAGGGCTGAATCCGTCCGATGCCTCCGTCTATTTGCTGAATGCACAGGAACGACTGCTCCCGGAAGTGTCGGAGAAATTTAGACGGAAGTTGGATCAGCAGCTCATCGAGTGTGGAGTGACAGTGCTTCACAATTGTAAGGCGCTACGAGAGGAATCAGGAGCGATGATGCTCAGCAATGGCGATTGTCTGGCGGTTAGCCTATGTATATGGACATTGGGTTTGATACCCAATCCGGACCTTCGTGGTATGGGCTTGCCGCTTACTCCTGATGGGAAGGTACTGGTGGATGAATGTTATCGCGTCCAAGGGATGTCGAACGTTTACAGTATTGGCGACTGTACGAGAATCGTCGATCCGAGAGACGGGAGAGCAACTCAGATGACGTGCTTTGAAGCTGGGGAGCAAGGGGTTCGACTGGGGAAAATCGTGATGGCAGATTTGGAGGGCATTCCGGCTCCAAGTCATCATTCAGCCAAATCGAATATGGATGCTTTCACCATCGCACTGGGGCAAAAAGGGGTGTTCTGGATACGCACATGGGGACTCGATATGGTCATGTCAGGAAAGATTCCGGGGAGAATCAAGAAGCTGGTAGAGGATACCGCCAGTATGCTTAGATAGAAATGAAAGGAGGGACAGCGATTGGAAGAGCTGTACGATCAATATAAAGCGCTGTTGTTCACGCTGGCTTATCAGATGACTGGCTCCGCGGCAGACGCGGAAGATGCGGTACAGGACGTATTTGCTAAGGCGTACGATGTACATCCTGAACGATTGGAGGAGCCGAAGGCGTATTTGTGCAAAATGCTAACCAATCGCTGTCTCGATCTGCAGAAGTCGGCGCGGAGGAGGAGGGAAGTGTATGTCGGTCCGTGGCTCCCCGAGCCGATTCGTACGCGGGAGGCGGATACGCTCGAGACGACGGTCGTCCGCCGCGATCTGCTGTCTTATGCCATGCTCGTCCTGTTGGAGAGTCTGACGCCGACAGAGCGGGCGATATTCGTCCTGCGTGAGGCGCTGGGCTTCAATTATTCCGAAATAGCCGAGCTGCTCGACAAGAAAGAGGCGAATTGCCGCAAGCTGATGAGTCGGGCAAGAAGCAAAATGGGCATATCAGAGAAGGAGGTCGTCGCAGCCGATGCGGTCGAATTGGCATGGGTCAGCCGGTTCCTCACATCCCTCGAGCAAGGTAACGTCGATCAGATGCTGTCGCTGCTGACCGAAGATGTCATGCTTGTCTCCGACGGGGGCGGAAAAGTACTCGCCTTTACGCGTCCGATACAATCGCGCGATCAAGTGGCCCGAATCCTTGCCGGCGCGATCGAGGGCATAAAACCCTATTATCAAGGAAGTCTTCACTCCGAGTTTGCTCCTCTGAACGGTGAGACCGGTATAGTACTCCGTTCGGGGGACGAAACCGTGGCCGCCATATTTTTACAACGCCGACACGGAAAGCTTGCCGGAATCTACATCGTACGAAACCCGGATAAGCTTACCCGTGTTTAGGTAGTCGACTGCAGATTTTTTCATAATGATAAGGAACCGGGCCGCGAGCACGAGATCGAACGTCTCATACGTCCCAATTTCCTTCGGGTCTTGGTGCGAATTCAAATAAGATTGTGGGCAGATTAACCTTCTGCGTAAAACAAGTCGATTTTAATAAGGTACGATTGGATGATTGTCAAAAAGCAGAGGTGTGTACCTTAATGATAAAAGGTAAAAGGAATCCGAAGATTGATCCGTTTTTTAGCAAGGCCAAAAAGTGGAAGGGTGAATTCGAGAAGTTGAGAGATATTGTTCTTGACTGCGAGTTGACCGAAGAATTTAAGTGGATGCACCCTTGTTACACGTTTCAGAATAAAAACATCGTACTCATCCATGGATTTAAAGAATACTGTGCGCTTCTGTTTCACAAAGGCGCCTTGTTAAAAGATCCCCATGGGATCCTAATCCAACAAACGGAGAATGTACAGGCGGCGCGCCAGATTCGGTTCACCCATGTTCAAGAAATTGATGAGATGCAGCTTATCTTGAAAACATATATTGATGAAGCCATTGAAGTCGAAAAAGCCGGTTTGCAAGTGAACTATAACAAGAATACGGAAAACATCATTCCTGAAGAATTGCAAAATAAATTCATTGAAATCCCTGACTTGAAAATGGCATTCGAAGCATTGACGCCTGGACGGCAAAGAGCGTACATTCTTCATTTTTCTGCACCCAAGCAATCCAAAACCCGAGAGTCCAGAGTTGAAAAATATTTGCCGCATATTCTCAATGGAAAGGGATTAGATGATAGGATATTTGATGTGAAAAGAAATGAAATCGAAGTCTAACGACAAAAAGCGGGGGCATCATTGAATTGGCGAAAGCTTGAGAAATCAAGCTTTTTTGTTTTATATCCCAACATGGATGTGAAAACGCAAAGGACCTCTAAAGATAAGCAGAAAGTAACGATTTCCTCCAGTACGAGTGAGCTCGTAATTTGCGGGGAAATAAAAAAAGCTTGGCAAACAAGCCAAGGGACAAAAAATATTTGAAAGCAAAAAGAGCGCTATGCTATAATGAGTAGCGCATTGAAAAATCGAGTTAAAACGGAAATATCCACTTTTCCTAAATTTATTTTACACCAGTGACCTCTGATTTGTCAATGCTCTTTTAATCCAAACTGGACTGAAAAGGAGTGTGTTCAGAAAAACATGGAAGCGAAGGAATGGCGGACAGAACAAGAACGGCTGGATCAGGTTAGGGAAAAGCTGAAAGCGAGGATCGACGAGTTGGAACCGGCGGTTACCGGGCTGCGCGATCAGGCTGCGGAGATGCGTAAGCGGTTTTGGGAAGAAGTGTCGATCAACACGAGCACGACCGAAGAATTCGAAGAGACCTTTTACTCGGTTCAGCAGCAGTCCGCGATGTTGGCCGAACGAGAGCGCGGCCACAACCGGTTGGTGCATCAATGGAACGGCATGAAACGGTTGCTCCCGTCGCCTTATTTTGGGCGCGTTGACTTTCAGGAGGATGGCTTGAACGCAAGCGAGCAGATCTATATCGGGGTGTCTTCCTTCGTCGACAATGACGGACTGAATTTTCTGATCTATGACTGGCGTTCCCCCATCGCGAGCCTATACTACGACTATCCTCCGGGTCGAGCCTCTTATGACACGCCGGCAGGTCGGATCGAAGGGACGATGACGCTCAAACGGCAGTTTCAGATTCAGAACGGACAGATCCGCACCATGTTCGATGCGAGCGAAACGATTGGAGACGAATTGCTACAGCAAGTGCTCGGCAAGGACGCGGACTCGCAAATGAAGAGTATCGTGGCCACCATCCAGAAGGAGCAGAACGCCATCATCCGGAACGACAAAAGCCGGATGCTAATTGTTCAGGGGGCGGCTGGCAGCGGGAAAACTTCCGCGGCCTTGCAGCGTGTGGCGTATTTGCTTTACAAACACCGCCAGACGATCAGGGCCGATCAGATCGTGCTTTTCTCGCCCAATTCGATGTTTGGCAGTTATATTTCCACCGTCCTTCCGGAGCTCGGCGAAGAGAATATGCAGCAGACGACTTTTCAAGAATATCTCGACTATTGGCTAGGTCCCTCGTTACGGCCGGAGGATCCCTTTGATCAGATCGAATATGTACTGACCGCACAAGGAACGCCGGGGTATGAGGCTCGCCTCCAGGGGATCGCGTACAAAACCTCCGATACTTTTCTGAAAGCCCTGCAGAACTACGGGAAGTGGTTGGGGCGGGAAGGTATGCGGTTCAAAGACATATGGTTTCGAAATCGCGTTTTGATTACTGCGGAACGAATGAGCGCGAAAATGTACGATTTCGACAGTTCCATGCCGTTGTTCAGTCGTGTCGCTCTCTTGCAGGAATGGCTGTTGAATGAACTGGCTTCGCTCGAACGCGAGGAACGGGAAGCGTCCTGGGTGCAGGAGGAGTTAAATTATCTCGATAACGATCAGTACGCTGAGGTTTTCGACAAGCTGCACAAAGAGAGAGAACTACTCGACCTTTCGGAGCAATACGCTATGGCTCGAGAGGTAATGAATAACAAGCGTCGCGGAGATGAAAGCGACGTATACTTCGCCCAGCGGGAGGAGGAACTGATCCTTCGATCAATCGTGAAAAAAAGCTTTAAGCCGCTAAGGAAAAGCGTGAAGAAGTTTTCGTTTGTCGATGTCAACGGTATATATGGACAATTATTCGGCGACGAAGCCTCGTATCGAGAGAAAACAAATGAGAACGTCATTCCCCCGCATTGGGCTGAAATTTGCAGACAAACCAAGGATATGCTGAGCCGGAACGAATTGTTCCACGAGGATGCGACTCCCTATTTGTTTGTAAAAGAACTGGTCGAAGGCGTCCGAACGAACACGGAGATCCGGCATGTCTTTGTCGACGAAGGCCAGGATTATTCGGCGTTTCAATATGAATATATTAAAAAGTTGTTTCCACGTGCCCGGATGACGGTACTCGGCGATTTCGGGCAAGCGATCTTCACGCAGGCTACTAAGCTGCAGGGGGCCGATTCGCCGCTGGTTCGGCTTTATGGCGAAGCCGAAACAAGCTTGATCCGCCTTGTGCGCAGTTATCGTTCTACTCGGGAGATTGTGGAATTTACGAAATCGATGCTTCCAGACGGGGAAGAAATTGTACCGTTTGAAAGGGGAGGCCAAAAGCCCCTTCTGACGAGACTGGACGGCGGGGAGAAGCGAGATGCGCAAATTCTGGCAGACATCGCGGCGCTCAGGGCCGAGGGCTTCGATTCCATCGCCGTCATTACGAAGACCGCAGCCGAAAGCCAGGAGGCCTATGAATCGTTGCGAATTCAAGGGGGCGTAGGGCTGCAGCGTATTACGAAGGAGACGCTCGCTTTTGAAAAGGGAGTAATGGTTGTTCCCGTATATCTCGCCAAGGGTCTTGAGTTCGATGCGGTCCTGATATATGAGGCTTCGCCTCAAGCTTACAGTCGGGAAAACGAACGCAAGCTTCTGTATACCGCATGTACGCGGGCCATGCACCGGCTTCGTCTTTACACGACGGGCGATTGGTCGCCGTTCGTGCAGGCATTGCCTGCGAATTTGTATGAGAAAGCAATATATTGACGGATCGGGGGTGACGTCGGCCGCGATATGCTGCTGTTCATGATTCAGCAAATCTTCGGCGCCCCCGAATTCCTCGACCCTTTTTTTCATCCATACACAGCTCATTGAGCAGAAAGCAGGGACCTATGTCAAGTCCTACGCAAACAATTCGACACCGATCTGAAGACGATCCAATGTACCGTCACCGGCTATATGCTGGCCTTATCCGCCGTTATCCCGCTTGCAGGCTGGATGACCGATAAATTCGGCTCCAACGGCCGTGTTGATACTCAGAATGATCGAGATCCGTAACAACGATTGCGACAGCGAGCGGATTCTGCGCAGGACGCAAAATCCGCTTTTTGTCGGACGACAAGAATAATTGTCCATTCGAACCCACACAAATCACGTGTTTTATTTCTTTCTGAAAGAGGACGATGAAATTCGTTTCCCCCAGCTTGGACTTATGGACAATTACTAGCGGATTGGCGGGAGACAATCCGAACGGAAGGTGTGGTGCAAAAAAAGGACAACCCTCACGCTCACGTTGGGTTGTCTTTTTCAAGCATCGCTCGATGTACGTACGCTCGATTTATGCGAGCAGCCTCGCTGTCCGCTCAGGCAAGAGCTGCCGCTTGACCGCGGATCGTCAACACCCGACCGGGCTCCCATGCGACATTGGCCGAGAACTGCAGCTCGAGCGCTTCCCCGTCCAACCGGCAGACAAAATCATAGGTGAAGGGCGTTTCCACCAGCATCAGCCGGACAAGGAGCTTATCGCGTTCCTTCCACGTAAAGCAGCCTTCCAAGCGCTGTGCATTGCCTTCCTTGATGCTCTCAATGCGTATCCGATCGGCTTTCCACGCGCCGCGACCCAATTGCACGACTTGATCTCCGAGGCGGTCGTTGCCGAGCACCAGCTCGGCGCTCCGGTCCGCGAAGCGTACCGCAAACGTCGAGAGATCTAGTTCATTAGGCTCCATGCGGAAGATCCTTCCTTCCAGCTTCGCCTCGTTCGGAGAGGAGGGATCATCTTGCGGCGGATCGATCCGAAGATCATCCAGTCGCTCGGCAAGCTTCGCCCTGGCCGCCTCGTCCGGATCCAAGGCGCCGGTCGAAAAGGCCGGCAGCAGCTTGCTCCATACGATGTCCAGCACGGCTTGCATGTCGGCTACGCCGGAAGTGATGGCCAGCACCGCCTCCTGCTCCGGCATGACGATGCAATACTGGCCGAATGCCCCGTCGCCCCGGTACGCGCCGTGACGGCAGCGCCAGAATTGGTAGCCGTAGCCCTGCGTCCAATCGTTCGCCCTGCCGTCGTCGTTGTCGATCTGGAAGCTCGTTGCCTCATCCACCCACGCGGCCGGCAGAATCTGCACGCCTTCCCATTTTCCGCGCTGCAAGTACAGCTGGCCAAACTTGGCGATGTCCTCGGTCGTCAAATTCAGACCCCAGCCGCCGGTCGCGATCCCACGCGGACACGTTTCCCATGTGGCTTCCGACAGACCGAGCGGCGCGAACAGACGCGGCTTCAGAAACGCAAGCAGGGACTCGCCGGTGACCCGCTGTAGAATGGCGGCAAGCATATACGTCGCAGCGCTGTTATAGGCAAAGTGCGTGCCCGGCGCATGCTCGACCGGCTCATTCAGAAACCCCTTGACCCAATTGTCGTCCTTCTGCACGCTGCCAGTCACGTCGGCGGCATGCCCGGTTCCCATCATCAGCAGATGCCGGACCTGCATCGCGGCCAGGTTGTCGGATATCGTCTCGGGGATTTCCTCCGGAAAGAAGCCGACGACCGGATCATTCACGGACAGCAGCCCTTCCGCCGCCGCGAAGCCGATCGCGGTCGACGTGAAGCTTTTGCTTAACGAGAACAGCATATGCTGGTATTCCGGGCGATAAGGCGCCCACCAGCCTTCCGCGGCAACCTGCCCGAACCGCAGCAGCATAAAGCTGTGCAGTTCCAATTGTTGCTCCCGGACGGCGTCCAGGAATTCGATGACAGCATTTGACGAAATCCCTTGCGCCTCTGGTGTCGTTCTTGGCAGACGTACCTGATTTTCCATTGCCCGATTCCTCCCCAAACGAGATTGAAGAACGAATGACACAGAATGAATGCGTTCTCAATGCGGCGATTAGCGATTATGGAAAGCTTCATGTTGGGCAGGATGACTCGCATTTGCTGGTCCTAGCAAGAATGTTATAGGAATTGGATAATCGTGTAAAGCGGATCGCCCATCCTATTTATGAGAAACGTGAACATCCTCTCATTTAAGCTTCCTTTAAGGTTTTTTTAAGCTAATGTTCAGCCTCGATGCGTAATTTAGGAACCTAAGAAGGGAGGGAGAGAGACCCTGCAAGGGGAGAACATTATTCAAATCGTTTAAGGAGGTTTCTACGCATGAAACGAAAATATTCGATTTTACTTGCACTGGCGCTTAGCGTCGTACTGCTGCTCGCTGCCGGATGTTCCAGCAATAACGGAAATACGCCTGCAGGTGACGATACGAGCACGGATAACATACAAGGAGATGCGCCTGCGACGGGGACTTCGGCTGCGGACGGGAACGGTTCGGTCGATTCGGGCACATCGCAGGACGGCGCTGCGTCGGGAAGCGTGGACGAAGACGGAAGCGGCGCGGCCGACAGCCCGTCTCCGGAGGCCAGCGCGGAAGAGAGTCCTCAAAGCCCATAACGATATTTAAAAGTCTCTAATTTCGCCTGCTCCCGTTTCAAATTCGGCAATGGGTTTAAATGCCGATAAAGATTCAAAAGGAATCACAGAACAAAAGCTGATCCTGGTATTGGGGGTCAGCTTTTGTTCCGATTGCCGACGTCAAGAAATATCGTATTTTCTGCTCGAATCTATGACAGAATCTGTCACCATCAAAGGTTAGGATAGGAGGCGGGAACACAAAATAAAACTTATAGGAGGCATTTGTATGAGCGTGCAGTTAATTCCGTTCCTCATGTTTGACGGCAACGCCAAGGAAGCGATTTCGTTCTATGAGGAGGCTCTTGAAGCCAAGGTACTTTTTAAGGAAACGGTCGGGGAAGGCCCTTTAAATCCGGAAGCGTCATTAACGGAGGAGCAGAAGGCGCAAATTGCCCACTCCGTCCTCAAAATCGGGGCAACGGACATTTATGCGTCCGATCTTATCCCGGGCCAACGGCTGCAAAGAGGCAATCAGGTCACGATCTGTATCACGACCAACGATGCCGAGAAAGCTCGCCAATATTACGAAGCCCTGTTGCCGGGCGGGCGGGTGCTGCAGGAGCTCGGGGAAGTTTATTTCAGCCCGGCTTTCGGCATGCTGACGGATCGGTTCGGCGTAACCTTTCAAATCTTCACATCGAAACATTAAAATCGAACATATAGACCTCAATTGAAGTCGTGGAACCGATGGGATGGAGGTCTTTATTTGCGCGAGTACAAATCAGTGACAAAACAAAAAAAGAACCTGAGTAGTGTTCTCAGGTTCTTTTGTATTGCATACCAAGAGACGTGATGATATAATCAGACCACGACTCATTTGCTTATTTAGACATAAGTGTTCTACCTTACAATTTAAGTGTACCATGTCGGCAAAATCTTGTCAAATGTTTTTTCTCAATTTAAATGGCGAGGAGAGAGATGGCATGCGCGCTTTGGTTCTCGGTTTTCAGGAAATGGAACAAACGCAGATTTCGCTCGTTGGCGGAAAAGGGTTAAATCTAGGGAAATTATCAAAAATGGAAGGCGTACAAGTGCCCGAAGGATTTTGCGTTACCACCGTAGGGTTTCAAAAAGCCATCGAAAATAACGAAACGTATCATGCTTTGCTGGATCGGCTAACCATGCTCAAAGCAGACGAACGAGATCAAATTGGCGAAATCAGCAGGAAGATTCGACAAGTGCTTATGGAAACGGAAATCCCTTCCGATGTTGCGAAAGCAGTTACTCGCTATCTTTCCCAGTTTGGCGAGGAACATCCTTATGCAGTGCGTTCTAGCGCGACTGCCGAAGATTTGCCGCATGCCTCTTTTGCCGGACAACAAGACACCTATTTAAATATCATCGGCGTCGATGCCATCATGCAGCATATCCGCAGATGTTGGGCTTCTCTATTTACGGATCGCGCGGTAATTTACCGTATGCAAAACGGATTCGACCACAGTCAAGTTTATTTATCCGTCATCGTTCAAAAGATGGTTTTCCCGCAGGCTTCCGGGATTTTATTTACCGCCGATCCGATCACTTCCAACCGAAAGCTGTTATCCATCGATGCCGGTTTTGGACTTGGCGAAGCGCTGGTCTCCGGCTTGGCATCTGCCGATGGTTATCAAGTACAGGAAGGGAAAATCGTCGAGAAGAGGATCGCAACCAAGAAAATGGCTATCTATGGAAAGAAAAAAGGCGGAACAGAGACAAAGCAGATCGATCCTGATCGGCAGATGTCTCAAACCCTCACTGAGCAACAAATTTTACGGCTGGCACACATCGGAAGACAGATCGAAGCTTATTTTGGTTGCCCGCAAGATATCGAATGGTGTTTGGTCGATGACACATTCTATATTGTCCAGAGCCGGCCAATTACGACTTTATACCCGATCCCTGAGGCGAATGATCTAGAAAATCACGTTTACGTATCTGTCGGTCATCAACAAATGATGACTGACCCCATAAAACCATTGGGATTGTCTTTTTACCTGTTAATAACTCCTGCACCCATGCGTAAAGCCGGTGGGAGGTTGTTTGTTGATGTTTCACCTAGGCTGGCTACACCTGTCGGCCGGGAAATTTTATTAAATACCTTGGGATCCGATCCGCTCATAAAAGGCGCACTCATGACCATAATAGAGCGAGATTTTATAAAATTGTTACCAGATGATAGAAAAGAACTGAGTCCCGGTAATAGCAGTAAAGGTAGGTCGTCTGCAGGTTTTCAAGCACAAATCGAAAACGATCCGGTAATCGTTTCTGATTTGATTAAGAACAGTCAAACATCGATAGAAGAATTAAAACAAAACATCCAAACGAAATCAGGAGCAGATTTATTTGATTTTATTCTGGAAGATCTCCAGGAATTAAAGAAGATCTTATTTGACCCACAAAGTACAAAGGTTTTTATGACTGCTATGAATGCTTCGTCATGGATCAATGAAAAAATGTACGAGTGGTTAGGTGAAAAAAACGCAGCAGATACGCTTTCTCAATCTGTACCAAACAACATTACTTCGGAAATGGGTCTGGCGCTATTGGATGTCGCGGATGTGATTCGTCCTTATCCGGAAGTCATTGATTATTTACAACATGTAAATGATGATCATTTTTTGGATGAACTGGTTAAGTTTGATGGCGGACAGGAAACTCAAGACGCAATCTATGCTTATCTCAACAAATACGGAATGCGATGTGCCGGTGAAATCGATATTTCGAGAACGCGTTGGAGTGAAAAACCAATTACACTTGTCCCCATGATTCTCAGTAATATCAAAAACTTTGAGCCTAATGCTGGCAATCGGAAATTTGAGCAAGGGCGACAGGAAGCTTTAGAAAAAGAACAAGAGTTATTAGATCGATTGAAGCAATTACCGGATGGCGAACAAAAAGCTGAAGAGACAAAACGAGTGATCAGCTTAATCCGGAATTTCATCGGTTATCGTGAATATCCAAAATACGGCATGATTAATCGCTACTTCGTTTATAAGCAGGCTTTACTGAAAGAAGCCGAACAACTCGTACAAGCTAGCGTTATTCATGAAAAAGAAGATATATTCTATCTCACTTTTGAAGAACTTCACGAAGTCGTACGCACAAATAAACTGGATTATCAGATCATCAGTAAACGAAAAGACGATTACAATTTTTTTGAAGAACTAACTCCCCCACGTGTAATCACGTCTGATGGTGAAATCATTGCTGGTGAGTACAAACGAGAAAATCTGCCAGACAAAGCGATTGTAGGTCTACCTGTTTCTACCGGAGTTATAGAGGGACGAGCACGTGTCATCTTAAACATGGAAGATGCTGATCTGGAAGATGGAGATATATTAGTCACCGCCTTTACTGACCCTGGCTGGACATCATTGTTTGTATCCATTAAAGGCCTGGTCACCGAAGTTGGCGGACTGATGACCCATGGAGCCGTTATCGCTCGTGAATATGGCTTGCCAGCAGTTGTCGGAGTGGAAAATGCTACCAAGCTGATTAAAGACGGGCAACGAATTCGCGTGAATGGAACAGAAGGGTACATTGAAATATTGTAATGGTTGAAAACGTCAAAAAAGCTTCTGTCATCATGGACGGCATTAAAAAAGCAATCCTGACGCAAATCCCCCCAACTCAAATGATTTTGATTTGGGGGTGACTTTTGCGGGCAAATCCATCCATAAGAACAATCCCGCGAGCGTGCGGCGATCGAGCAGAAGTTTTCGATTCTGTTGTAATTGGGGAGAGCAGGCTTTGGATAGTCAATTAATCAAAATAATTTGATTTAACCTTGTGTTCCTTCATTCTCCATGGTAAGATCGATCCATAAAATCAAAATCATTTGATGAATGGAGCGTGCTGAATGAACCTATTCGCCTTGGAACAGCTTATGATGCATCGAAAGACCGAAGTGGAGAAGCAAGCCCGCCATGCCTGGAAATGGGCCAGCTTGAAAGGCACCGCTACTGCAGCTATCCAAAAACCGGTTCGCGTATATCAGCCAGTTGTCATCCAAATCAAACCAGCGGCTACCTGCTGCGCAGTTTGCTGCTAAAGGACGGATTGAAATGGTCAAAGAACTTCCAGTATTCGTACCCGCTTCCGGTTCTGTCGACTTCTCCAAGTATGAAGCCAAGTTCAAAGCCCTTGCCGATCAAAAAAGGCTGCAGATCATGTACGAACTCACGCAAAGAGGCAGCGTTTGCGTTTGCGATTTGACAGAAGTAGTCATGATGCCTCAGTCGAAGCTCTCCTATCACTTGAAGATCTTGCTTGAAGCAGGCTTGATCACTCGTGAAACACGCGGCACCTGGAGCTATTATGAACTAAACCACGAAGAAGTGAACGGTTTGCTGTCTCCAGAACTATGCTGCATTTTCCGCAAAGTTGATGAACGTCCAACAGATTGTTGCTAAGAACGAACCTTTCCCATTTCAAATGGGTAAAGGACTGAGCGATTAATCAAAAATAATTGATTAATGAGGTGGGGAAATGATCAAAATCGAGGTTTTTGAAGCCGGCTCCTGTTGTTCTGCAGGCGTAACCAATCCCGCGCAAAAAAGGGATTCCATTCGATTTGCCGCGGCGATCAATCAGCTTACCCTTCGGGGAATCGATATTTATCGTTACAACATTTTGAGCGATACCGCGAAGTTCGAGGCGGCGGATGCGGTGATGGCAGTCTTGACCAAGGATCCAAACAGCATGCCGATCACCGTTGTCGACGGAATCGTCGCCAAAACGCACCAATTACCCGGAAATGACGAGCTTTCGAAATGGACGAATCAACCGCTGGAACAAGGGGAAGGGAAACAAAAAATTCAGTTGCAAATCAAAAAATGAAAGGCGTGTTAGAGATGCTTGCCAAATTTGACGTCAATCGGATTCAGCTAACGCCTAACTTATTCTTTACGGGCAAAGGAGGGGTTGGCAAAACTTCAACCGCATGCGCCACTGCGATCGCGCTCGCTGATCAAGGAAAAAAGGTGTTGCTCGTCAGTACGGATCCTGCCTCCAATCTGCAAGATGTATTTGAAACCGAATTGGATATGAATTACAAACCGATTCCCGAAGTGCCCAACTTATTCGTTGCCAACTTAGATCCGGAGGAGGCGGCGGCGCGTTACCGCGAGGATGTTGTTGGACCTTATCGGGGGAAGCTGCCGCCCGTCGTCATTAACCAGATGGAAGAGCAATTATCCGGCTCCTGCACGGTTGAAATCGCCTCTTTCAACGAGTTCTCCCGTCTGTTAACCGATGAGAAGTTGACCCAAGCGTTTGATCACATCATCTTCGATACCGCACCTACGGGTCATACGTTACGCCTCCTGCAGCTCCCGAATGCCTGGAACGAATTTTTGCACAATAGCACGGAAGGAACGACGAGCGGAGGCCTGCTGGCCGGTTTGGACCGGCGCAAGGAGATCTACAAGCACACGGTTGAAGTCCTAAGCGATGCCGCACAAACATCATTAGTGCTTGTAACAAGACCCGACAAAGCGCCCATAAAGGAAGCGGCTCGAGCATCGAAGGAGTTGAGAGAAACCGGCATCCACAACCAGATGCTGGTGATCAATGGATGGTTGGAGAATCCCATGCCGGGAGATCCCGTGGCCGAAGCTTTTTCGCAACGTCAACAAGCGGCCCTAAAAAACAGCCCATTCGATCTGCAATCGCTACCGACCTTCACTGTGCCTTTAGCGCCATTCAATGTGACGGGAGTAGCTAATGTGCGTCGATTGTTTGCAGAGCGGCAAGCGGCAACTCCGACGCCACGGAAAGCCACCGTTCGGGCTTATGCCAAACTGAACAAGGTTCTCGACGACTTGGAAAGCCAAGGTCAACGCGTGATCTTCACCATGGGGAAAGGAGGTGTCGGCAAGACGACCATTGCAAGCGCGATTGCCGTAGGACTGGCTCAACGCGGTCACAAAGTACATCTCTCGACCACGGACCCCGCAGCGCACGTGGAACAGGTTCTGAATGATGGAAAGGACATCACGGTCAGTAAAATTGATCAGAAGGTGGAAGTAGAGAAATACCGTCATGAAATCCTGTCCAAGGCAAGGGAATCCATGGATAAAGATGGGGTGGCCTATGCAGAAGAGGAATTAAATTCGCCATGTACGGAAGAAATCGCTGTATTTAGAGCCTTTGCCGACATTGTCGAGCACGCCAACGAGGAGATTATCGTCATCGATACCGCTCCTTCAGGCCATACCCTTTTGCTGCTTGATGCTACCGAGTCATACCATAAAGAAATGGCGAACGCGTCCGGTGAAGTTCCCGAATCGGTTAAGAACCTGCTCCCGCGTTTGAGGAACCCTGAAGAAACTGCAGTCGTTATTGTGACCACGGCGGAAACAACCCCCGTATTCGAAGCTGAACGGCTAGCCGCGGATCTGAAACGGGCCAAAATCTCGCCGAATTGGTGGGTGATTAATCAATGCATCTCGATGACCTCCACCCAAGACCCCATCCTGCAAGTACGCGCAGCAGCCGAACAACCGTGGATCGAGCGGGTCGGAGAGATATCGGACCATCGGTATGCTGTAATGCCTTGGGTGCCGCAAGAAATATCCGGTTCCAAACAACTCCATCAATTCATAAATCATTCATAAGGAGCAAAGAATCAAATGAAAATTTCCGATGAAGCAAAAGTGATTCTTACAAGCGCGTTGGCTGAAAATGATTGCGACTGCCTTAGAGTGATTTCTGAAGCGTATTGCTGTGGCCCGGAATTGAGCTTCGAGCTCAACAAACGACAAGCCCATGATACGGCTACGACGATCAACGGCATCGTTGTCGTTATGGACGCTCAAACGACATCCAAGGCAGAGAACATCACGATCACCACGAATGACGTCGGCGAATTGGTTATGGAAGACGCCGGTCCGTCATGCTGTTCATAAAAACATGCAAGTTTGCTTAAATGCCGACTGAGGAACGAAGACAATACAAGACAAACAATGCCATCTCGCCTTGGAGCGGGATGGTCATTCTCGAGTCTCGATGCTCTGTCCAGCTCTCTTGCTTGATCCTCTTTATTTTACAAAACTACGAAACTCCCTCCACGTGCCATTTATAATTCTATGATAGATTGAGTCGTAGACTTATGCAGCTTGGGGGAGCGCTCAATGGAAATCAAAATCGAATCAGCCGACCGGGAAGATTTTCTTGAAATGATCGAGCTGGCGGATCTCACGATGCCCGACCGCATGAACTTGCATGAATTGAAGAAATATTTCGAGCTGTTTCCTGACCTCATCTTTAAAGCAACGCATAACAATCGACTAGTAGGCTTCAGCTGCGCGGGAATCGACATGTATCAAACGACGGGCTGGCTGCTGTTCAGCAATGTGATCGAGGAATACAGAGGTCGGGGGATTGGTAAAAAGCTGATCCAAGTCCGCTTGCAAGTCCTTCAGCAATTCCAAGCCCTAGAGCAGGTACTCGTTACGGTCAATGCAAGTAATACGGCATCCATTTGCGCCTTACAGTCGGCTGGATTCGAAATGAATCGAATGGAAAACGATTATTATGGTCCGGGCAAACACCGAAATATAATGCGCTTGGCCGTAGCGACTAGCGCTTCTCGAAATATAACGGAGCCTCCCGTTATAACGGCAGTCGGATTTCATTATTTCAGAATAATTCGAAAGGACCGTCCATGAAGAGGAGGGTCTAGGACCCGCGCTGTGCGCGGGTTTTTTGTTTAATTAGAGTAAGATTCCAAATGCCCAGACAAGAACTTACATCGTTACCCGGGTGAAAATAAGAAATTGAATCCATAACCGTCGTCTCATTCGTACGTTTCCGATGTCACAAATCAGAGCCTTACGTTGTTATATGTGCAAAACGTAGAGGAGCTGAGGAAAGATGAACGACTTGACATGCGTAATCATCGGAGGCGGCCACGTAGGGCTTCATTCACTCAAATCAATAAAGGAAGAAACCCAAGGCATGGCGAACGGACGACGGATTCGGTTTGTTCTGATCGACAAACAACCCGGTCATATGCGCAAAATGCTGTTGTTCCGGCCGGCCGTGGGCCAGGAAGAGATTATGATTCCCTGGACGCATTATTCGTTCTCGGAAGGTGTCGAATTCGTGCAAGGCAAGGTTACGTCCGTGGATAGCGGGGGAAAACAGGTTCGATATGAGGATGCGCAAGGTAATCATGCCCGCATGCAGTATGACCTTTTGGTCGTGGCGGTCGGCAGCATCGTTCGGCAACCGGAACCCGATCGGGGCGGCATCGCCTTGACCGACCCGCAAGCCGCAGCGGACATCCGGGAGCGCTGGCGCGCCAACCTGCGGAAAGCTGCCGGTGAGATAAACCCTGAGGAACGAAAGCGACTGATGTCGACCGCTGTTGCGGGAGCGGGTATCAGCGGCGTCGAGACATCCGCCGAGCTGGCGCTTGAGATGCGGAAGGAAGCATCGGCGCTAGGATTGAATCCGGCCGATGTCGCTGTCTATTTACTGAGCGGACAGAAACGTTTGTTCATGGAGGGGCCCGAAAAGGTCGGCAAAAAATTGGATCAAGTTCTCAACGAATGCGGCGTAAACGTACTTTACAACCGTAGGGTGATGCAGGCGGAAGCAGGAGCGGTGAAGCTCAGCAATGGCGATCGTCTGCCGGTTGGCCTATGTATCTGGACCATTGGTCTGATCCCGAATCCGGCCCTTCGAAGCATGGATTTGCCGCTTACTCCGGATGGTCAAGTGCTGGTGGATGAATGCTATCGCGTCAAAGGAGCGCCGGGCGTTTACAGCATCGGCGACTGTGCTAGAATCGTCGATCCGAGAAACGGCAAGGCGGATCTGATGAGGGCCGGAGAAGGTGCGCTGCAGGCAGACAAACTGGGGAAAATCGTGATGGCCGATCTGGAGGGCCGCCCCGCGCCGGTTCACAAATCCCCCAGCACGATGCTGGATTTCTTCTGCATCGGCTTGGGGGAGAATCGCGGATTCGTATGGGGACGCAAATGGGGACTTAATATGATCATAACGGGAAAGCTAGGGTGGAAAATCAGGAAACTGGCATGGGATAAAGGCAGTATGCTACGATAGCAACTAAATACCAATATCAACAGCCGGAAAAGGTGAGACGGCTAATGGAGGAACTGTACGGTCAATATCGAGCGCTGCTGTTCACGCTGGCCTATCAATTGACAGGCTCCGCTGCAGACGCGGAAGATGCGGTGCAGGACGTGTTTGTTAAAGCGTGCGACGTACATCCCGAACGTCTAGAGGAGCCGAAGGCGTATTTGTGCAAAATGGTAACCAATCACTGCCTCAATCTGCAGAAGTCGGCGCGGAAGAAGAGGGAGATGTACGTCGGTCCGTGGCTCCCCGAACCGGTTCGGACGCCGGAAACGGATCCGCTCGAGACGACGGTCGTCCGCCGCGATCTGCTGTCTTACGCCATGCTCGTGCTGCTCGAGCGGCTGACGCCGACAGAGCGGACGGTTTTCGTCCTACGTGAGGCGCTGGGCTTCGACTATCCCGAAATCGCGGAGCTGCTCGGCAAGCAAGAGGCGAACTGCCGCAAGCTGTTGAGCCGGGCAAGAAACAAAATGGGCATATCCGAGGATGAGCCGGTTGCGGCCGAAGCGGTCGAATTGGAATGGGTGAGCCGGTTCCTCACCTCCCTCGAGCAAGGAAACGTCGATCATGTGATGTCGTTGTTGACCGAAGACGTCATGTTCGTCGCCGACGGAGGCGGGAAAGCAAAAGCGTTCAGGCATCCGGTGCAAACGAGCGAGCACGTGGCCCGAGTCCTGCTCGACAGGCTCCAGAGCTTAAGGTCCTATTTCCAGGGGGATTTTCACTTCGAGTTTGCCCCTCTGAACGGGGAGACCAGTATCGTAATCCGTTCGGGGAACGAAACCGTGGCTGCTTTATTGATACAACTCCGACGCGGAAAGCTTACGAGAATGTATGCCATACGTAACCCGGATAAGCTTGCCCGGGTTTAGGTAGTCGAATGCAAATTTTCCATCATGATAAGGAACCGGGAAACGAAGTTAAAAGCGTTCCAAGATCATAGAAGGAAAAAAGTTAACAGGTCACTAATGGTATTTCACACCATTGAGTGACCTGTTTTTTTCTATAGTGGAAGGGTTTTATCATAGTTAACTACATTAATAATTCCATGGCTGCACGTTCTTTATCTGCGATCTCGAGCAACAGCTTGGAAACCTGGTTAAGCTCCTGGTGGTTTCCCGTTCTTCCCGCATGGTCGATCAAAGAAGAAACGCTGACCCACATCGGAGCGATTTCCGTAAACCGTAAGTAGGCCTGTTCTACGTTTGGATCTCCAAACAGCTCCACGCATTCTTTTAGAAAATCTCGATATAGATTTCGAAACAAAGCGCCGCCGGTTCCCGCTCTTTCCATTAGCAACGCAGTCAAGCATAGATCTTGCTCAAAATTTTTGCTGCGGGAAGGCCACTTCAGGACTTCGCTGCTCATCTTAATAATGCCTTTATTCCCTATATTTCGAATGGGCGGATTCAAGTAGTCATGTGCATTCTTGATTAAGGACGATCGTATAGCGGGCACAAGCGGCGGAAGGGTACCGATCGACTCGATCGTAAATGAACGGTTCCTGGAGCTCATGGGTCCTTTCGCGTTTCTAGCCATGGCCAAAGCAGGTAAACGCGTCGTTACAAGTCCACCCTGTTGTCTTGTATCCGCCATGTATGCGTATTCGTCATCCATGCCATAGATCACCGCATAGTGGGCGGCAAAGTGCACTTTGTTCGTGAAATAATCCAAATAATACGAGTCCAATTTAAGCCCAACCGGAACTCCGCGTTCTAGAAAGCTCCGTACGTTCTGCCACGCTTTTTCAACGGAAGAGGTTTCTTGCGCCTTGATGGTTAAGTTGAGCCGGAATGCTACGCAAGCAGCCAATTCATCGGGTTTCGCCCTCCCCCCGATAATAGGAAAGTCCATCGCCTTTGAATCCCAATAAATGAATCCCAACCCTTGCCCGAGTCCGAATAACATCGGCTCCGATAGTCGGACTCCCGCAAATTGAAGCAAGTTGCCCATCGTTGTCGTCTCGCAATGTTCTCCTTGAAAGGGAACGAAACCTTCAATGATTTTAGACATGTTTCTACATCTCCTCCAACATTTCGTTGATTAGATTGGCGACGTACGCTTGCTCGCTTTCGATAAGAGTCATCGGATGTAGGAAAAGCGCTCTTACGTACAGCGGCAATCGAATACCGCCCTGCGAGTCGTACTTCCGTCTTATATTCTTCAAAGCCTCCCCAAGAAAATCCAACCGTAGTCGCAAAGCTTCAATGGCTTCGCCCTTCTCGACAAAAGGCAATGCGGCAAGCCCGAGATCGAATCGGTAATTGCGCTCTCGCGAAGAAGATAGGTTGGCGATGATTTCATTTCTCAGCGTTGTCATACCGACTTCCGTCATGGTAAATCGGATCGGCATAGGTCCCTTGCCGGATTTCTCGCCGGAATCCTCGGACTTGATCAATCCTTTATCGTTCAATTTCTTCAGTCCCGTGTAAATCGAAGTGGTGCCAATATTCGCCCAATCCCGATAGCCGCGCTGATCGATTAATTTATGGATGTCGTAACCCGACGCTTGATTACATTCCGTAATCAATTGCAGCAGCATAAATTCAACATTCGAAAGTTGATTCATTGAGAGACCCCTTATACTTAATATTACATATACGTAATATAACAGTAGTGAAATACAAGATCAAGTTCATATTGGCAAGCCTCTCGCGACCGAATGGTTGTCCCCCTATATCGAACCGTCAAATCGGTGGACGGCGTCAGCGCTTTTTCCTATCCGATCATCTTCCTGCCGTTTATCAGTTCGGCGTTCGTGCCGACCGAGTTCGCCGTACTTCACGCCATCATCAAAGATCCTATCTTCTCGCATCGTAAGCAAACTGACTCTTACTTCAAAATCATTAATGACGAATGGGTTCTAGAAATAATATGGAAAAGATTATTTTAAGATTTTTTATTCATTCTGTCGATTTTGATATTTCTTGTTCGTTATATTTATACAGAGGCCGAGTATGAATGGTCTTCTAAAAGGAACTTGACTCAAAAATAAGGAGGAAGTTTTATGCTATTTATGATGATTGTCAAAGCCTCGAAGAATTCGGAAGCCGGAAATCTCCCGAGCCCAGAGCTCATTGAAGCCATGACGAAGTACAATGAGGAATTAGTTAAGGCAGGCGTGCGGGTTGCGGCTAAAGGACTTCATCCAAGTTCAAATGGGATTCGCCTTTCGTATCCGAAACCAGGGGAAAAGCCGGTGGTTACGGATGGCCCATTTACGGAATCGAAAGAATTGATTGCCGGGTTCATTCTGATTGATGTGAATTCGAGGGAAGAAGCCATCGAGTGGGTCATGCGGATGCCGGACCCGCAAGGACACGGGGAAGGTCAGATTGAATTGCGTCAAGTATTTGACCAGCACGATAGCTAGAATCAATCCTGTCGGCCACGTTCTAAAAATTGGGGGTTTCTCGGCACTCTGACCATTCGTTTTAACGAATGGTTTTTTTTGCGTCTGAGGAGGGAATGAGATAATGCTTTTTGCTTTTGAATGGAAAGTGGGAACGGTTTTATATGAGGCGGCAGATCATGTCCTCATTTTTGCCGGGGAAGGATGATTGTCCAGGAGCATCGGCGGCAAGACGCATACAATGCGACGTAACTAAAAAACCACATAAGGAGTGAGTAAACGATGGGATACGGTGTGGGAGGTAGCTGCTCAGGCTACGGCGGTGGCAGTTCCGCCGCATTTGTGCTGGTACTATTCATTTTGCTGGTTATCATCCTGGCTAGCACTGCCTTCATCTAATCGGGCGGCGCCGCATCCGTTTTTAGCAAGTTAAGAGTAAAGTGAAAATTGACCGCTTTCCTTCATGGAGAGCGGTTTTTATATTTTTGGTATCTTTTTTGAAGTGTCGGGATCCGTAATTTGCATTTATCAAACATAGTTTTAACTAACAAACTCTTTTGGACAGCTTGAATACTTCTTGCGACAGGCAATACTGTTTCTCTAGACCCACATGATTTTCGTTTTGTATAATGGCACGGAACCAAGTAGAAGATAGGGGATAATGATTTGGAGGTAGCCATGAAGGAGAACAAGGCTGAATTTGGAGCTTGGCTGAGCATTGGTGTGTATATTGCACTGTCCGTGATAAAACTTGTCGTAGGCTATTTTTCAAATTCAAAAGCATTAATGGCGGACGGGCTAAACAATACAACGGATATCATTGCCTCATTCGCAGTGCTCATAGGGCTCAAAATATCAAAGAAACCAGCCGATGCCGATCATAAATACGGGCACTCACGAGCAGAAACTGTTGCATCAATGGTTGCTTCCTTTATCATGGCAGCAGTGGGACTTGAGGTCCTGATAAGTTCAATCACAAAATTTATTGATGGCGATTTTCAGCCGCCAAATAGGATTGCCGCCTGGGTTGCCATTTTTTCCGCAGTCGTGATGTATTTTGTTTACCGATATAATATTCGCTTATCCCGCAAAACTGGAAGCCATGCACTTAAGGCTGCAGCGGCAGATAATCGGTCGGATGCGCTTGTAAGTTTGGGGACTGTAATCGGAATATTAGGAAGCTCATGGGGGCTTCCGTGGTTAGATGCATTAACGGCTATTATTGTGGGACTTATTATTTGCAAAACAGCCTGGGATATATTTAGAGAAGCCTCACACATGTTAACTGATGGATTTGATGTAAAGGAATTAGAAAAATATAAAGTTACATTATCTTATATCGATGGTGTAGAGAAAGTCTCGGAAATTAAAGGACGTATTCATGGCAATCAAGTATTTGTCGATCTAATTGTTGAAGTTAATCGGGATATGTCGGTTTTAGAAAGCCATGCAATAACAGAACGAATTGAGAATGAACTGATGGAGAAACACCAGATTCGGAACGTTCATGTGCATATCGAGCCACATTAATTGTGCCGGGTGACAAGAATGTGTTCCTATTACCGCGTGTAATCGAAATTGGCCAAGGCTGTCATATCCGATGATGTACGCAATCCCGAGCATCCAGGTGCAGTAAGACGGCGTACATAAGATGCGGATCCGCAAGGATTGGCTCGATATGCCCATTCGAACCCGCACAGCCGGCAGCTGAATTTCGTCTGGTATCAAAAATAAGCAAACAAAAGAAAAAAAGCAGTTCATTCCTAACGGAAAGGAGCTGCTTATTTGCATAGTTCCAAGAAAGCGAATTCGTATTTGGACGCAGCAGAAGAAGCCCGGAAGCTTGCTGCGTATTTATCGACTATTTCAGGAGCAACTAACTAGAATGTCCAAGCAGTTGTATTAAAGGTCCGTATAATAGTAGATAATCACACACAGATTTCATTAGGAGGTGATTGTTTTGGTTATGTATGCTACCGGTGGCGGATTTTCGGCTACTAATCTTGTCCTGTGCGTTTTGATGGCTATTGTATCGATGTATTATGGAGGATATGCTTTAGTCTGTAACAACCTTGTTCTATGCGCCTTGTTGGGTATCATAACGATGTCATCGAGACGACTGAAGCGGTCATCGACCAGGCGTAGAAGGCGATCGATAAGATCGTGAGTTTCTTGAACCGGAAGCCAGACCGATCAAGAAAGCCAAACTGGCCAAATGAACCGAACAAGAAGAACGAGACCGCCTTATCCGAATTGGATGTCGGCCGGTTCAGTCTGCCGCGGAAGGGCAAGAAGGGCCAGGCACGAACCAAACACGAAGAGCAGGAGTGGTTTAAAGACTTGCAGCGCTACCGTTTAGCTGGTGAGGCGAAGATCAGTCTCTTGAAGCGAAAGTACGGACTCGGCCGCAGCAGGTATCGGGCATTGCCGGTTCTAAAAGCTGGGTCAGATTCGGAATTCTGACTCATCATATGTCGGATGACAAGAATATGTACCTATTCAAACCCGCAAAAATCGCGGGTTTTGTAATTTATAGGAACACATTCTTACTGATTTCCAAAGTAGTTTGCAACTTGAAGGCCTGAGAGATCGAAAATAAATCGTGACTTTGCCTTTTAAGTTTGTTGAATTCATTGTACCTCGAACCTCCTGCATTTAATGTTATTATTATTGCCGCCGAACTGTCGGTCGGCCATTGCCGGGATGTCCTTGAACTTTGGTGCAACGGGGAGCCGGTCGGCACAAGCTTATGGAATCCGCATCGATTCGAGGTAAAAGGGAAACTGAAGCCGGGAGAGAATCATCTGGAACTGCGCGTATCGAATACGCTCGCCATCCTGATGGAGAAACCGGTGTCCAGCGGGTTGACGGGTCAAGTGAGGCTGTTGCTGCATTAATCGAATAAAAACAAATAGACCGTCAGGCTCTACCTACACCGCCTGACGGTCTATTTGTGCCTTGCAGCCGAATTAATGAATATTGGCAATCAAACGGCGCAAGTGGCCCCCTGCAATGGCCAGCTTGGTTTCCTCCGGGATAAAGGCATCCGTCACCATCATCATGGAGCTGTTGGGGTCGTTGCTCGGATAATAGGTGCCGAACAGCAGGCGGTCGGCACCTCTTTCGTTTACGATGTACTCAAGACCTTCGTGCTGGATCAGGCTGTGGGTCTCGATATAAAGATTGGCGTGACGCTCCAATAGCGGGACGAAGGCGCGGTTATGGTAAAGCAGCTTTTGATCGTTGCCCTCCACGATGACAGTCAGTCCGGGATATTCCTCGCATATGCTCTGGATCGTGTCCCAGTTCGTTTCGGTATGCCACAATAGCAGCGGCAATCCTCTCGATTCCATGACGGAGAGCAAATCGCCTACCTGCCATTTTTTCAGGCTGAAATTCAATTTCTTCGGGAAGAGGCGAACGGCAACGATGCGGTTTGCAATCATTCTCTCGAGATAATCCCCCGTTTCGGTTATCGAGCGCCCGAGCTCGGGGGACCAGCAGATTGCGCCGTAGAGAGAGGGGCGATCCCGAATCAGGCCCAACAGCTCCTCATTGCCTACAGCCGGATTATAGCGAAGACACTTGGCGTTCGTGATCACGGCGTCCGCAATGCGATGTCCGCTTAACTCGCGAACAAGCGCTTCGATCGTCAGTACCGGATTAAACTGCTCGTCTTGCCTATGAACCCAGCTGTTTAAGTCAAAAAAACGTATTTCACTTTTTTCTCCAAATACGATTGAACGATTTCGGCCAGCTCCATTGCCATTCCTCCTCCTGATAGGTACCCTCGTTACACCAAAACAACCTTGACGCCTCTCTTCTCGATAATCTTGATTTCGTCGGCGGGCGCTTTGTCATCGGTAATCAGCATGTCGATCTCGTCAAGCGAAGCGATCTGGATGAAGCGGGAGACGCCGACCTTGCTGAAGTCGGCCGTTACGATCACCTCTGCGGCGTTCTTGATCATCGCCCGGCAAATTTCGGTTTCGTACGGATGCTCCGAAGTCACGCCGTCGGAGGCGCTGATCCCATCGATGGAAAGAAACAGCTTGTCGAGCTTGTAGTCGTTCAACTGCTGAATGGCGTGGTGGCCGAAGACGGCGTTGGTGTCGGGATTGTAGTAGCCGCCGAGCAGAATGGTTTTGATGTAGGGATTTCGGCCGAGCTCGTAGGCGGTAATAATCGAGTTGGTGACGACGATCAAATTTTTGTGATGCTTCAAGCCCTTGGCGATTTGCAGGAGGCTGATCAAAAATACGATTGGCATCGGGCTTTATCAGTTGGTCGTGGCTTTTCCGATCCCGATCGTTCTGGCCCTCATGATCAACGAGGTTCGTTCCAGAGGTTTCAAACGATTTGTGCAGACGGTTAGATTCGAGAAGGTGTTCCTGATGCAAAACCAATTAAACCTGGAAGCATCGGACGTCATTGCCACGTTTGTATACCGCAGCGGAATTGTCGGATCGCAGTTCAGCTTCTCCGCTGCCGTCGGCTTGTTCAATTCCGTAATCAATTTTGTCATTCTTGTAGCGGTCAACGCAATCGCCAAAAAATCGGCGAGTATATCTCTTTGGTAAATGAGGGTGACTATGGCGACGAACCGGGGAGACCGACTATTCAACTTTGTGAATTCCTTCCTTCTGATTTTCATTCTGTTGATCGTGCTGTACCCGATGTACTTTGTCCTGATTGCCTCGATCAGCAATCCGGAGGCGGTTCTGAACGGAAAAGTATTTTTGATTCCGAAGCAATTGACCTTGCAGGGATATGACCTTGTGTTCAAAAACAAAGACATCTTGACCGGCTACGGCAATACGATCCTTTATACGGTTGTCGGAACCGCCTTGAACCTCGTCATGACCGTCTTGGCGGCGTACCCGCTATCGCGAAGAGACTTCAAAGGCCGCAACGCCATCATGGCCATGTTCATCTTCACTTTATTTTTCAGCGGGGGACTCATTCCCACTTATTTGTTAATTAAGCAGCTGAGCATGCTGAACACGTTTGCGGTCATGATCGTGCTTGGCGCCGTGGCGGTATGGAACATTATCATCATGCGTACGTTTTTCCAGCAGAACGTACCGGTCGAGGTACATGAGGCCGCGTCCATTGACGGCTGCTCCAATCTTGGCATACTGATCCGTGTCGTTATTCCTTTGTCGGCGCCGATACTTGCGGTCATGGTCCTGTTTTACAGCGTCGATCATTGGAATGCCTACTTTAATGCGTTAATCTTCCTGTCCCGCCGTAGCCAATTCCCGCTGCAGCTGATCCTGCGAGAAATCTTGATTCAGAGCCAAATGCAGAAGATGATGGAGAACAGTCAGGAATCGTTCGCCAAGCTGCTGATGAGCTCGGAAAGCATCAAATACGCGGTTATTATCATTGCCAATCTGCCCATTTTCCTGTTGTATCCGTTTTTGCAAAAATATTTTGTCAAAGGCATACTTATCGGGGCTATCAAAGGATAAGGGACGGAAGCCGGACCATTCGCGTCAATAAGGATCTCCAAAACAAGCTGACATGATCAATGGCTTTGCAAAAGCTATCTCGCTAAGGGAGGGCAGCAGCCTCCGATTGGAATAGCGTTATGCTATGGAAAGAATACGAGAAGATGACCAACGTACATATTCAATGGGAGCCGCAAATTCCATTCCAGAATTTATCCGAAAAGCTGAATATTACGTTGGCCGGAGGGGATTATCCCGATGCGTTTTACGGAGCCGGGAGCGCGATCACGCCTGCGGATATGCTGAAATACGGCGGCGAGGGCGTATTTCTTAAGCTGAACGATCTTATCGACAAATACGCGCCAAACGTCAAAAAACTGTTTGATGAGAACCCGGACATCAAGAAAGGATATACGATGGCGGACGGCAATATTTATTCGTTCCCGACGGTCGTTGAACCTGACTATATGTCCGTCCGCATGGGCAGAAGAATCTGGTTGAAAAAGCAGTGGCTGGACCAACTCGGCATTCCGGAACCTAAAACGGCGGATGATTTCTACAATATGCTGAAAACGATAAAGGAGAAGGACCCTGCCGGCGGCGGCAATACGATTGCTTTCTCCGGCTTCGGCGCTATCGATCCGCTAATCAGTTATTTGGCGGGGGCATGGGGGCTGTATAATCGAGGATTGAGCAACCCGAACATTGACATCGATCCCAAAACGAACGACATCCGGTTTATCCCGACGGCCCCGGAATACAAAGAAATCCTACAATACATCAATAAGCTGTACAATGAGAAACTGCTTTGGTCAAACCTTTTTGACGGCGATTTTGCCAAGCTGATTGCGGAAGGCTCCAAAGGAAACATGTTCGCCGTCTTCTCCCAGGACCCCAAAAAGGTATTCAACTTGGACGGCTATATCGGCGTCCCCGCCATCAAAGGAACTAGCGGCGACCCTTTGTACGTCTCGGTTGGCTCGCCGATTCTATGGTCGGGCGCGTTCATTCTGACCGACAAAGCCAAAAATCCGGAAACGCTCGTCCGCTGGATCGACCATCTGTACAGCGACGAAGGCAGAAAATGTTTTTCATGGGCTTCGAAGGCACGACCTATGAAAAGAAATCGGACGGAACGTTCGATTATATCGACAGCATCAAAAATCCGAAGGATGGCCTGAACTTCGACCAAGCGGTGAGCAAGTTTTTGACCTGGCCGGGAGGCGGCTACGCGGGAATCGTCCGCAAGCAGTTTTTTAAAGGCTCGGAGGGTACGCAAGCGTCGCTGGATGCGACGAAGAAGGTGGAACCGTTCGTGCCGAAAACGATCTGGTCGCCGTTCACCTTTAATGCGGCGGAGAACGATGTCCTGACCACATCCGGAGGCGACATCAACACGTACATGGAAGAAATGAAGACCAAATTCGTGACAGGCAAAGTACCCTTCTCCGAATGGGACAATTATGTGAGCAAACTGAAGAAAATGGGCCTGGACAAATATGTAGGCGTGTATAAGACGGCCTACGAACGGTATCAACAGAAGTAAATAGGTAACTTGGAGCTTGCCTTCGTCGCCATGGCACAGGTAAGCTCCTTTATTTTACAGGGGTTTATATATCTTTATCCATGTGTCTACAGGTCAGTCTAATGTCGAATAATTCCATAATGAGAGTGGAGAAACGGGCAGGAAAGTGCGAGTGGGCTGTGGAATACAGCAGGAGGATATGTGGAAGATGGGCAAGGAAATGTAAACGTCAAATTCTAACGAATGGAGGTTTACAGAATGAGAGAGTGGGATGAAGTGTATACCAGCGGAAACTTTCGAGACTACTGGGATCTCCCGTACCCGTCTCAAGAATTGGTCGCTTTCGTGGCTTCGATGGACCTTCCCCCTAACATTACCGCTTTGGATGTGGGCTGCGGCGCTGGCAGCGAAGCCATTTTTCTTGCCCAGCGGGGATATCGCGTAATCGGCGTCGATCTGAGTGCCGCTGCCTTGAACATCGCCAGGGAACGGGCAAACAAGGCGGAGGTTCGGGTGGATTGGCGTCAGGGCGATGCCTTGAATTTGCCGTTGGAAAACCGGTGCGTGGATATGGTCAATGATCGCGGATGTTTTCACGTTATCGCTGAAGAAAATCGAGGGCGATTTGCGGAGGAAGTCGCGCGGGTGCTCAAACCCGGCGGGGTGATGCTGCTCAGAGGCTGTCGCGAGAAGGCAGAAGAAGGACATTTTGTCTTAATGACCGAACAATCGGTGGACCGGCACTTCGGCAGGTATTTTAAACGTGGCCCGGTGCTGCCGATCCAGATGACGGTCGGAAAAGGCTATAGCGAAGAAGGAATGAAGGGCAACCTGGTCGTTTTGAAAAGGAAGTGAAAGTCGATGTCGGATGACAAGAATTTGTACGCATAACTTTCTGATATGGGAGCTCAACAGAGGCCTAAAGATATCCTAGCAGCGGGTCGTCGTCATACCGTTGGTCTTCAATCGGACGGAACGGTTAAACAAAGACCACGTGACGGCTAATCTCATTCGTCGGGGATTGTTTTAACCGAATGACACCGCAGTATTAAGCTGCGACGGATAACGATAGGCGCCCAGTATTAGGTGATCGTACCGTACGATCTGAAAAAATCGAAGAGGAGGGTGTGCTTATGGCTCATGCGAAGGAAGTGCTGGCGGACCAGCTGCTTGCCAATGCCGACGATCCGAGCTGGTATACGCCTTTCAGGCAGGCGACCGAAGGGCTGTCCGAGGAAGACGCCTTTCGGAAGCCGGATGCGAACGGCAACAGTATCGCGGAGATCGCGCAACATCTGCTTTACTGGAACGAGACCTGGCAGGAGCGCTGCCGGGCGTCCCGGCTCGATGCCGTGCCACCGATCGCGAGTAACGACGACAGCTTCGTCGTGCCGGAGGGCCGGGATTTCAAAACCTTGAGAGAAGCTCTACTAAGGGTGCTGCTGCGCTGGCAGGAGGAGCTTACCCCCGACAATCTGGAGCAGCGCGTGGACGGCTTCGACGAGCCGGTTCAGTGGTGGCAGGTCGTCGCCAACGTGGCCACCCATAACGCGTATCATATCGGCCAAGTCGTCTATATCCGCAAGCTACAGGACAATTGGACTGAATCGGCGCTTTAGAGTTGAGTAACAGAATGGCTGCCACACGGCAGCCATTCTTGTTTTTATCGGACAATTCGTCTTGCGATATTGGTAATCGGTACAAATTCTTGTCAACCGATGTACCTGTCGGATGACAAGAACATTATCTCATTCTTGTCAAATTTGAATAACGTGATACTTGTACACGCACTTGATCAATCTATTACATATGATACACCATAATTTTTTTGATTAAGAAGGTGTATCAGAATGTCATGTTCGTGTGGATGTGGAGGAAAGTGCCACGAAAAGAAACGGAATAAATTCGTAAAGACTAGAAACATGAATAGTACTCGAATTGGAAAATCAATGCTGTCTGTTCCATCATTTATATGTAAAGGTCGGAAACGTCGTAAACGTCGTCGCGGCACAGGAATCGATTCTGTTAATTTATTCCACGATCGCCATTTTAGGATCACTCAATTCTCAATCACAGGAAGTTCCGAACCATGCACTCCATTAATCGATGTAGGAAAAAGCTTTAACGACGCCAGAACATGTCTGTTGGCAAATGATTTTGTAATACAGGACAGAACAGAAATAAGAGTGAGATTTTTAAGATTCCGCTCCAATAGGGGTTGGAAACATTTATGATATGCATATGTTTATTGGAAGCATACGCTACTAATGATAGAGCGGTTTTATAGTGAGGTGAAGGGGGATACAATAAATCCGAGGAAATCTTCATTGGCGTGTCACAAATAACCCCTGCTTAAACGGAAAACGTGAGACATAAATTGTCTCGCGGTTTTTTCCGACTCTTTTCCTTTGCTGGAGAAAGCTTTATCCGAAAAAACAGGCGAATCGAAGTACTTGATCCTAACTTCCAAATGACGTATATTAATTTTACATTGACATTACCGCAGGTCTAAAAAAAGGAGGAGCCATGTCACCACGTACCAAAGAACAGAATGACGCGATCCGGGAGATGCGGATGAACCAAATTATGCAAGCGGCTGCGGAAGCCTATTTGGAGAAGGGCATTCAATTGGAAATACGCGATGTTGCGGTCAAGGCAGAGCTCGGCTACGGAACCGTGTATCATTACTACAAAAATAAGATCATGCTTTTGGAAGATTTACTGTGGGATGCCCTGAATCGAACGGAGTCGGCAGTACTGCCCGCTTTGACGGGGGACGGCGGCAGTTTGCTTCAAGCTGAGTCGTTCTCCAGGCTGCTCCTGCGGAAGTGCATCCAGGATCCTTCCGTATTTATTTTGCTTAAAACGGTTGCGGATAATTTTCATCACTTCCCGGGAAACCGGTTCATCAAGTTGTTTGCCGATTTTCAGGAACGGATCTATTTGCCGTTTGTGGAGATGATTCGTGAAGGGATCGGTTCCAAATCACCAGAGAAAACAGCTAATCTGATATTTGGCTCGCTTGTTGGCTACGCAGCATTGAACATCCACCACAATATGCGTAACGAGTTGGATGCGGATGGGATCGTCGATATGATTTTTTCAGGCATACGGTCAAAGGAGAAATGAATGGAATGGTCATCCTGAAATCGAGAGCAGAAATTGAAGAAATGAGAAAAGCCGGCCGAATTGTCGCTGCTTTTCATCAAGCAATCTCAGGTATGATCCGGCCGGGTGTCACGACGCTCGATATCGAGTCGTTCGCGGTGCGGTTCCTGAAGGAGAATGGCGCCAAGGCTTATACGATAGGCTACAACGGCTATCCGTTTGCGACATGTGCGTCTGTCAACGACGTCATTGCGCATGGATTTCCGAGCCGGAAGCCGCTCAAGGAAGGCGACATCGTCAAAATCGACATCGTCGCGGAAGCGGATGGCTGGATCGGCGATTCAGCTTGGTGTTACGCGGTCGGCGAGGTGTCGGAAGAAGCCCGTCATCTGATGCGGGTAACGAAGGAATGCTTATATCTTGGTATCGAAAAAGCTGTCGTCGGAAACCGGATCGGCGATGTGATGCACGCGGTTCAAACCCATGCCGAGCGTAACGGATTCTCGGTGGTGCTCGATCTGCTCGGTCATGGCGTAGGTAGGGAGATGCACGAGGAACCTAATTATCCCCACGTCGGGAATCCGGGCAAAGGGTTCCGCTTGAAGGAAGGGATGGTTTTTACGATCGAGCCGATGTTAAATGCCGGAAAAGCGTTAATGACGGTTGATGCCGACGGATGGACCGCCAGAACCGCTGACGGCTCGCTTTCCGCACAGTACGAGCATACGATCGCCATTACTGCGGATGGCCCGATTATATTGACCGCACAATAGAATTCAATCCTTTTATTGGTTCAAATTTGATTTTAAGCGGTGTTTTCCTCTTCCAGATTTCAAGTAAAAAATCGGCCACTGTTCGCATGTTGTGAATGGGCCGATTTTTGTTTTTTTCTTGAATGGCTTCGGATCTATCCCTGGTTATGCTCATCGAACTCGCGTAAATCGTACTATGCGGATACCTATATTGGGGATGACGTAGGTAAAGGCCGCTCCTTTTTCCTTCCGCCAATATAAAATAAACACGTGAGTTGCTACGTCTATAAATATGTAGGAGGTAGATACATTGAAAAAAGTAAAATACAAAATGGGAAAATTAGGTAAACATCATTTCATGCGAAAATATAGCCATATAAAAACATTATTACCTGACACAAAAGCAGCAACAAAATCAAATATCTATAAAATGATCATGAAGTATGACTCACTCTACTTAAAACCAGACGAGGGCACCGGAGGTCGCGGAATATATAAGATAACTAAAACCAAAAATGGATTCGTTTTAAGAAGCGGCACTACCTCAAGAAAATATCATACATTTGATGCATTATGCAGTTCTCTCGACAAGTTCCTATATAAAAACAAATATGTTGTTCAAAAAGGTATTCATCTGTTGAAGCATGATGGACGCTCATTTGATATAAGGGTTATGGTGCAAAAGAACAGAAAAGGACAACTCGAAACGACAGGTATCATTGGGCGGTTAGCTAAACCGGGCAAGATCGTGACTAATTTTCACAGTGGAGGCACACCATTGCCCATAGACATTTTACTCCAATCTCATCTCAGTAGAGCCGCGAGGGCAAACTTTATAAAGAGGATTAAAACATTAGGGAGAAAAGCGAGTATTGTTCTTCGAGAAAGTTATAGAAGAAAAAAAGCTTTTGGAGTCGATATTGCAATTGATTCAAATTGGAAGCCATGGATTCTAGAGATTAATACGGGTCCAGATAGGAGTATTTTTAACACGCTTAAAGACAAAACAATGTATAGAAAGATTTTGAGGTATTCAAAATTTTGAAGTTGTGTCGGAAGACAAGAACATACATTCATTAGGATCCGCGCGGTGCGCGGGTTTTTCATTTTAACGGTGCAAGTTCTAGTCCAAATGTCCAGACAAAAACTTGCACTCTTATCCGGCGCGACCATCGTTAGGCGACAATCCTTCCTTCATATGGTTTGACTGTCAGGATGCTATCATAACCTAGATCCGAAGTTTGATGATTTTTTCTTTTGAAAGTGTCACGTTTTACTCCCTGGAAACGTCTTGTTCGTAAAAAAGTGAGGTGGCCAACATGGAACTGTATGATGCCGTGATTATTGGCGGCGGTCTTGCCGGATTAACCGCATCGATTTATTTGGCAAGGGCTGATCTATCCGTATTGGTATTGGAAAAAGCTAATCATCTTGGCGGTCGTGCGCTTACCGTCCAAAAAAGCGGAGCATCGCTTAATTTGGGCGTGCATGCGTTATATCGGGACGGGGCAGGGGAGGCGATTTTGCGCGAATTAGGCGTGAAGCTGAAAGGCGCCTACCCGCCAGCCTCGGCGGGGGCTATGTGGAATAACCGGGTCTATACGTTGCCATCAAAACCATTGGAACTGATCGCATCCAAGCTGTTTTCATTCTCGGAAAAGATGGAGCTTACCCGTCTATTGCTCAAGTTGGGCAAGATGGATCCGAAGCAGATCGGGCAGATCAGTTTGAAGGAGTGGGCGGAACGGGAAATTCGGCATCCGATGCTAAGGCACGTTGTTTATTCGGTGAGTCGGGCAAACTCTTTCGTTCCTCACCCTGAACTTCATCTCGCAGGTCCGGCCGTGCGGCAGCTCCAACAAACGTTTGGCGGAAAAGCTTTCTATATCGACGGGGGATGGGGAGCGCTAGTCGACGATTTAAGAGAGCGGGCCATCCGCGCAGGCGTCACGATTATTCGGCAGAAAAAAGCGGTGGAAGTTGAACATGACGGGACCGTTCGACGTATCCGGTGTACAGACGGCGATGTGTTCGAAACTCCTCATGTCGTGATCGCTACTGGCCCGAAGGAGGCGTACGATTTGGTCAAAAACGCGAATAGCACATCAATTGCCAAGTGGAAAGTCGCCGCAAAACCGATCCGCGCTGCATGTCTCGATCTCGTTTTGCATCATCTGCCTGATAGAGGTTCCAACTTTATAGCAGGATTTTGGCTGGATCAACCGCTCTTCTATAACTTCCCGTCTACTGTTGCGAAGTTTAGCGGTGACGGCTCAGTCGTCATCCACCTGATCAAGCATCTTGGAACGAATGAAAGCCAACCTGAATCGGACCTGTTGCAGTTGGAAAAAGCAATGGATCTCGTTCAACCAGGATGGCGAAAAGAGGAAAAAACCAGGCAGTTTTTGCCGAATTTAACGGTCGCCCATGATTTCAACAGGGTGGATAAAAGCGGTGTTAATCACGGTCCGGCGATTCCGGAAATACACGGACTGTATGTAGCAGGAGATTGGACGGGGCATGGAGAACTATTGGCAGATGCGTCGTTTGCCAGTGCCAAACGAGCGGCTCAAGCGATTATTGCCGACAATCGTTCGAGAGGGGGAGAACTGCGCGTTGGAGAGGGGAAAACTATATAGCGATTTAAAACCATTGCTCTTGTCGTTAGCGTATCATACTTTGGGAAGCATCACTGATGCGGAAGATATTGTTCACGAAGTGTTCCTGTCGTGGGAAGAGAAACCGCCGCAGCAAGTGCGTGATGTCAAATCCTATTTGTGCAAGTCTATTCACAATCGTTGTGTAGATTTCATTCGATCATCGAGCCGAAACCGAGAAGCATATGTCGGTTCATGGTTGCCGGAGCCTGTTGATACCGGGGAGCTTCAGAAGAACGATCCGCTTGCGGGAATGGTTTGGAAAGAATCCATTTCTACTGCCGGGTTATTATTGTTGCAGCAGCTTTCCGCGACGGAACGGATTGTATTCCTGCTGCATGAAGTGTTTCATTATCGTTTTGATGAAATTGCCGAGATCGTCGACAAAAGCACGGCAAATTGCCGGCAAATTTTCCATCGGGCGAAGAAAGGTATCGGTCAATTGCCTGATCGGAGCCCGGAAGTCATGGAGAAAAAAACTGCATTAGCTGAACGATTTGCCGAAGCGTTGGTGACCGGGAATATCGGATTGCTCATTGAACTTTTATCTTCGGATACCGTACTTTACACGGATGGAGGCGGCAAGGTAAAAGCGGCACTCCGCCCAATAATGGGTTCGGACAGAATTATTCGTTACTTCGTCGGTATTACGCATGAGATTCCGGCAGAAACTCGATATGAAACTTGTGAAATCAACGGCATGCCGGGAATACGGTTAGTCGTCGGAGAGATGATTTACGCAGTGATTACGTTTCAATATTTGCAGGATCAGCTAACTAACATTTATACCGTGATGAATCCGGAGAAACTGTCCCATTTTAATCGTATGAAGTAAGGCTGTGGGTAAAAAAGGGAATTTAATGAAGGATGTAGCCCAAGCGAAGGCGTGGGAGCGTCCTTTTTTATTGCACTACTGAGTAGGAATTGTGAGAAGGCAGTGGAAATGTGTATAAGTAAAGCATGATTGGCCCAGAGCTGTCAGCGCGGCCGTTCATATTATGTTGAGCATCCGGTTGGTTACCGAACAGGACTGGAATTCAATCAAGCCATCCTAGAACCGCTTGGTTCAGATATGTATTTTTTACCGCCTGTCATGACGTTCTCATGGGTTTATAATGGCATAGGGTGATAGCAGCAGCGACCAGGGGTGGTCTTTTTTTGCTGTGCCACGCAACAATTGAGTACCAGAAGAGCGTCTATTCATCATACATAGAAAAGCAACAGGAGTGAAACAGATGATTGTAAAACAGATGACCATATTCGGGGCCGTTCTCGGTTCTTTGCTCGTATGGGCAGGAAGTGCGGCTGCGGAAGAACGGTTTACCGATCTGCAGCATTCAAAGTGGGCAGAAGACGGCATCACCTATATGGCGAAGCGCGGAACGGTAGCCGGATACGGCAATGGGATGTTTATGCCCGAGAGGCATGTAACAAGGGCGCAAGCCGTCACTTTCATGGTGCGGGAGCTCTACTCGCAGGAGCTGCAGCAGAAAGTGGAAGGCATGCCCTATTCGGATGTGCCGTCAACCCATCCTTTTTATCGTGAAATCGCGATAGCGGCAAAACATGGGCTGACCGGCGGATTTCCAGACGGCACCTTCCATCCGGATGCACCGATGAGCCGTGCCGAAACTGCGGCTTTCCTTACACGCGCCTATTCACTCGTGAAAGGGCAGCAAACCGTAAGATTGACGGATACAGCTAAGCATTGGGCGGCAGCGCCTATTCTCATTATGAGCTCCAACGGATTGATCGGCGGATATTCGGATGGCACCTATCGTCCGGATCGATCTGTCACGCGTGCGGAATTTGCCGTATTTATGGCGCGAGTCATTCGCTTCGAACGCGAGGTCGCCATTCAAGCACACGATTGGGATAAGTTGATGTCATATATGACCGTCAGCGAACAAGTCGGCCAAATGCTAATGCCTGACATTAGGCAATGGAACGGTCATGTGACAACGACCGTCAATGAAGGAATCAAACGCAGCATCCATGATCAAGATTTAGGCGGACTTATTCTTTTTGACAAAAATATTGTAAACGCGAGGCAGGTCACAACGTTAACGCATGATCTGCAAGCGGAAGCAGGCGACATTCCGCTGTTTCTTGGCATCGACCAAGAGGGAGGCGTTATTAAGCGAATTCCCGGCGGGACGAATCTGCCCGGTCAAATGGCGCTTGGCGCAACCGGTGACGCAGCGCTAGCCGAAGCGGCCGGACAGCTGACAGGGGAGGAGCTGAAGGCGCTCGGACTTCAGGTCAATTTTGCGCCGGTGCTCGACATTAACAGCAATCCGGACAACCCGATCATCGGAATACGTTCGTTTGGCTCGAATGCGGATTTGGTAACGCGGCTTGGTCTCGCATCCATAAAAGGACTGCGGCAATCGGGAGTCATCGCGGCAGTGAAGCATTTTCCAGGGCATGGCGACACGACGACAGACTCCCATCTGGGAATGCCGGTGCTGACGCATAATCGCGACCGGCTCGATGCGGTCGAACTAAAACCGTTCCGGGCCGCAATCGATAACGGGATAGAGATGATCATGACCGCACATATTGCTTTTCCTGCGGTAGATAACGAACATGTCACTTCGCTCAAGGACGGTAGCAGCGTGCCGATTCCTGCTACGTTGTCCAAGAAGGTGCTGACGGGACTGCTTCGGGGAGAGTTGGGATATAAAGGCGTCATCATATCCGATGCCTTCACCATGAATGCGATCGCGGAGCATTTTGGGGAAAATAAAGCGGTGGAACGTGCAGTCTCCGCAGGCGTCGATATCATTCTCATGCCGAAAGATCCGGCAGCCGCACATCAAACGCTGGTGAACGCGGTTAAGAGCGGGACTATCCCGATCGAAACCGTTCATGCGTCGGTGAAACGCATATTGGAGCTCAAATCGAAATATGGTTTGTTTGACCGCGGCGAAAGCCTCGCGCATAAGCTGGCCGCGCTTAACGATGTTATCGGATCCGAGAAGCATCGCATGGTAGAGAGGGAAATCGCAGAGCGAGCTGCCACCTTATTGGCCGGCCGTGACGGCGCGCATCCGGATCAAATTCATCAAGGCGACCGGGTCGTTATTGCCGCAGCCGAGGAGGAGCAGGTGAAGCAGCTTGAGAAGCAGTTAACTCAAGCCGCAAAGAGCCTATCGCTGAAGACGGAAATCGCCCTAATCGGTAAAGGAAAAACGAATGAGGCGCTTCAGGCGATTGATAAGGCGGATTACGTCATCCTGGCCTCTTACCAATTCCGGAACGCGGCCAGTCAGTTCGGCTGGGCCGATTTTCAAACCTTGATCGAAGAGATGAACAGGCGTAGTAAGCGATACGTGCTGCTATCGCTCGGCAACCCGTACGAGACGATCTATTTGCAGAACGTGCGCTCGGGGCTAGCGGTTTACGGAAAGCAGGAGCCTAATACGGCAGCCGGAATCAATGTGTTGCTCGGCCGATTAGAGGCCGGCGGCGTATTGCCTGTGATAACGGAGTAGAGTACGGTTATGTTTAGTTGGGCAAAGCCATCGCAGACGTTGTGTGTAAATGTTCCTATTGCCGATTGAGGAGAACAAAGATGAAAGAACTCCATTTACTAACGGGTAACAAGCGCGGAATCAATCAATTCATCTTAACTCACACTTAAATCCGTCCGTCGAATAATTCCATAATGAGAGTGGAGAAACGGGCAGGAAAGTGCGAGTAGGTTGTGGAATAAAGCAGGAGGATATGCGGAAGATGGGCAAGGAAATGTAAACGTCAAATTCTAACGAACGGAGGTTTACAGAATGAGAGAGTGGGATGAAGTGTATACCAGCGGAAACTTTCGAGACTACTGGGATCTCCCGTACCCGTCTCAAGAATTGGTCGCGTTCGTGGCTTCCATGGACTTCCCCCCTAACATTACCGCTTTGGATGTGGGCTGCGGCGCTGGCAGCGAAGCCATTTTTCTTGCCCAGCGGGGATATCGCGTAATCGGCGTCGATCTGAGTGCCGCTGCCTTGAACATCGCCAGAGAACGGGCAAACAAGGCGGAGGTTCAGGTGGATTGGCGTCAGGGCGATGCCTTGAATTTGCCGTTGGAAAACCGGTGCGTGGATATGGTCAATGATCGCGGATGTTTTCACATTATCGCTGAAGAAAATCGGGGGCGATTTGCGGAGGAAGTCGCGCGGGTGCTCAAACCCGGCGGGGTGATGCTGCTCAGAGGCTGTCGCGAGAAGGCAGAAGAAGGACATTTTGTCTTAATGACCGAACAATCGGTGGACCTGCACTTCGGCCGGTATTTTAAACGTGGCCCGGTGCTGCCGATCCAGATGACGGTCGGCAAAGGCTATAGCGAAGAAGGAATGAAGGGCAACCTTGTCGTTTTGAAAAGAAAGTGAAAGTCGACGCAGCAGGTGTCTAAGGACACAAAAGTGCCTACATAAGTATATTTAGAAAAGCTTGATATATCAGGCTTTTTATTTTTTTTGTAGGGAGATTTGTATCACATGGAAATGCACAAACGTGCCTACATTGTCGTCAAAAGACACAAAAGCACCAACATAGTCGAAGGCGGTAATTCCTTCGAACCTCCGAATACCATCGGACGTATTGATTATAATCAACAGCATTTTTTGGAAGAAAGGCTTGATCCTTACGTAACGTAATGCTGTATAGTGAGGGTACCGGTAAAAAGCTAGCAACCAAGAAAGGCGGATAATGGTCGTCCAGTAGTAATTCCCAAATCTTTGGAGGCAAATACAATGAAAAAAGTAATTTCGAAAGACGGAACCGCCATTGCTTTTGATAAATCCGGGAATGGACCGGCGGTCATTCTGGTATGCGCTGCATTTCAAACTCGTTCGGATCCGATGATGTCGCAGCTTGCTTCGCTTCTGTCACCCCACTTTAGCGTGTTCAACTACGATCGTCGGGGTCGAGGGGATAGCGGCGATACGGCGCCGTACGCGGTTGAGCGCGAAGTCGAAGATATCGAAGCTCTCATCAACGAAGCTGGCGGATCGGCATTCGTATTCGGCATGTCTTCCGGTGGAGTCCTTGCCCTCGAAGTGGCTCGCAAGCTTGCTATCGCGAAGCTGGCATTGTACGAGCCACCGTTCATCGTTGACAATACGCGTCCTCCGCTGCCGAAGGGTTACTTAAAGCAGCTCAAAGAGCTGCTAACGTCCGGCAGCAGAGGCGACGCAGTCGAGTATTTCTTGACAAAGGCAGCAGGCGTTCCTGCCGATTTCGTTTCTCCGATGCGAAGCGCGCCATTCTGGCCGGCGATGGAATATGTAGCGCACACATTGGTCTATGATGGCACCATCATGGGTGACACCATGTCGGGCAACCCATTGCCAGCCGAGCGGTGGTCTTCCGTCTCGATCCCTACGCTCGTGGTGGGTGGAGGAACAAGTCCTGTGTACCAGCAAAATGCGGTGAAAGCGCTCGTGGACAGTCTCCCTAATGCAAATTCCCACATCCTGGGTGGCCAGGATCATAACGTGGCTCCGGATTACCTCGCTCCCGTTTTGACTGATTTTTTCTCCATGTAAATTAATGGAGGGCCAGAAAACAAACAAAGTCAGGAATTTAATCCTGGCTTTTTTTCTGCGTTACTCTGTTGATGAAGGGAACGATTGTATATGATACATTTTATTGTCGGGGACGGACATTGCGAACTCGGGCAAGGATACCTACGCAAAGAAGATTCCGCCGGTTTGCCGCAGCAAGAGATACCAAGCTTCCAGTGCTATTTATTTTTTACATAACAAGTTAATCATGCATGATATACTTTGGTCATAACGTAACTACACGAGGATAGGATGATCAGAGATGTCAAAGAAGCAACTAAACCGCTATGTGTTGACCGACGAGCTGTATGCCCTGTTGAAGCAGCAAATCTTATCCCATGTCATGCCGGCCGGCGAGAAGATCAATATCGACAAGCTGGCCAGAGAGCTAGGAGTCAGCAACATTCCGATCCGGGAGTCTTTATTTCGCTTGGCCTCCGAAGGCTTCGTGACGATTATTCCATTTAAGGGCATGTTTGTTGCCGAGATGAGCTTGAAAGACATTAACGAAATATTCGAGATTCGCACGCAGCTGGAGGAACTTGCGATTCGTAAAGCGGCGCCTCGTATTACGAAGGAACGACTTCAGCAGATTTTGCAAGAGCTTGAGCGCGCCAATGAGGCCGCGGCTGAGGAGAATAGCGAGGAAAAAGAGAACGAAATCCGGCAAATGAACGAGGGACTTCACGGCACGCTTTTGCTCTATGCGGATAATTTCAATCTTCAGCAGATGGTGAGTTCGTTGATCGAACGGATCCACCGTTATTTGAATTTGCATCATTACAAGATCGATCTGGAAGCGGAGAAGGCGGAACATCGAAGCATCGTCAATCATTTGCTTGCGTACAATACGGAAGGAGCGGTGACGGCGATGCGGCAGCATCTGCATAACTCCTATGAAAGACTTGTTGCCAATTTCAACTAAAGTTGGGCCGGTTTTTTTTATAAATTCCTGTGTATATTATATATCGTGTATGATATTTGATTTCAAAAAAATAATAGCGCTTACATACAAGAGGAGGGACTACCTGAATGGTGAAACCGGGTACCGCTACTTTGAAACGAAGAGTGCTCAGGCACTGGCAGCTGTATCTCATCGTGCTGCTGCCGACTATCTTCCTGCTTACGTTCAACTATGTTCCGATGCTTGGCGTTCAAATCGCGTTTAAGGAATTTAGTCCCGTTAAAGGCATCTGGGGGAGCCCCTGGGTAGGCGGCAAGCAATTCAACATGTTCTTCACCTCGCCGTTCTTCTGGCCGGTGATCCGCAACACCCTGATTCTCAGCGTCTATGCGCTGCTGATCGGGACGCCTTCTGCCATATTCCTGGCGCTCGCTCTGAATGAAGTGCCCAGCCGGCGGTTTAAGAAAGTCGTTCAAATGACGACCTATGCGCCATATTTTATCTCCATGGTCGTACTCGTCGGTATCCTCAACATCGTCCTCTCTCCAAGCACCGGCATTTACGGGCAATTCGCCCATCTTCTCGGCATGAATCAAATCTACGATATTTTGGGACAGGAGAAAGCGTTCTCCTCCTTGTATGCATGGTCAGGCGTCTGGCAGGAAACGGGATACGGCGCCGTCATCTATCTGGCTTCGCTCGCAAACATCAACCCCGAGTTGCACGAAGCCTCCAAGATCGACGGAGCATCACGGCTGCAGCGAATCATCTATATCGATTTGCCGTCCATCCGCCCGACCATTATCATCCTTCTCATTCTCTCCGTAGGCGGTCTGCTCAGCGTCGGCTTCGAGAAAGTGTTTCTGCTGCAAAACACGCTCAATTTGAACGCTTCCGAGGTCATCTCCACTTACGTGTATAAGATCGGCCTCGTGAATACGAACTTCAGCTTTGCGGTGGCAGTCGGTTTATTCAACTCCGTTGTCGGGTTCGTCCTTGTCTTCGCCACCAACCTGTTAGCCAGAAAATATTCCGACGCCAGCTTGTTCTGATAGAAGGGGGAACAGAAGTGAACCAAGCCATTCGCATTCGAGAATCCTGGGGAGATCGGCTGCTCCTTACGTTCGTCTACGCGGCACTGGGTTTTATTACGATAGCCGTCGCTTACCCGATTATTTATATCATCAGTTCGTCGTTCAGTTCGTCTGCCGCCGTCATGGGCGGTAAAGTGTGGTTTCTGCCTGTCGACCCGACGCTTTACGGTTATGCGGCGGTGTTCAAGTATCACCAAATTTGGACCGGTTACTTGAACTCCATTATCTACACCGGGGCAGGTTCGACGCTCAGCGTCGCGCTTACCATTATGATGGCGTACCCGATCTCGAGGAAGACGTTTGCCGGAAGAAACATTTTTGTCTGGCTGCTGCTGTTCGCGATGCTGTTCAGCGGCGGACTCATTCCGTATTACTTGGTCGTACGCAATTTGCATTTGCTCGGTACGGTCTGGGCGATGATACTTCCGGGAGCGCTGAGCATCTACTCGGTCATCGTGGCCAAATCGTTTTTCCAATCTTCGATACCGAACGATCTCTATGAAGCGGCGCAAATCGATGGCTGCTCGGACGCCGGCTTTCTGGTGAAAGTGGTGCTGGCGCTGTCGAAGCCGGTGATCGCGGTGCTGTTCCTGTGGTCCGCCGTCGGCAACTGGAACTCTTACTTCAACGCGTTAATCTTTCTGAACGACGCAGGCATGTATCCGCTGCAGCTCGTGCTCCGCGAGATTCTAGTCAATAACAACGTGGATACGAACTCGATGACGCTCAGCGCGGAACAACTGAAGCATTTCGAAGACATGCGAACGCTGCTGAAATACTCGATCATCGTCATTTCGAGCATTCCCGTACTCATACTGTATCCGTTTATTCAAAAGTATTTCGTGCAGGGGGTGATGGTCGGGGCGATCAAAGAATAGCGCCACCGTCAGGAGCTTCATCGTTTCAAGCGGCGTCATCCAATGATACATGTTGTGCCCAAGACTATTCAGGAGGGGTGTTTATGCTTCGTATCAGCAAGCTCGTGGTTGCGGCATTTCTTATCAGCGTCCTATTGATGGTTTCCGCATGTTCATCGAATAACGGCGGCGATAACAGCGGAGGCCAAGCGTCGAACGGCACATCCGAGACGAATTCGAATGCCGGAAAACCCGCCGCAGTCGATCAGGAAAAAGTCGTGAAGGTATCCTTCTTCGCTGTGCCGAGCGGCGATGTTATCGATTTGAAGACGAACTGGTTCACGAAATACGTCAAAGATACGTACAAGCTGGATGTTACGTTCAACATTGCGCCTTCGAGCGACGCGGCGACGAAGCAATCCTTGCAGCTCTCGAGCGGCGACTACCCGGATGTGTTCTGGAGCGGAAACTTCACGCCGTCCGATATTCTGAAATACTCCAAGCAAGGCATTATCGTGCCGCTGAACAAATACATCGACGAATATGCGCCCAACCTGACAAAGGCCATCGAATCCGCTCCCGGGTTGAAGGCAGCTATTACGGCGCCGGACGGCAATATCTACGGATTGCCAAGCTATAACACCTGCTGGCACTGCTTCTGGGGGAACAAGGCATGGATCGACAAGAGCCTGTTGGACAAATTCAATTTGCAAATGCCGACGACGACGGATGAGTTCGAGCATGTGCTGCAGGTGTTTAAGGACAATGGCATAACGCCGTACACCGGCTCGTCCGACGGCTTCGACCCCATTCCTTACCTCATGAACGCATTCACGTATGACAGCGCTTCCGACTACTTCGACGTTCAGGACGGCAAGGTGCAGTATGCGCCGACGCTCGACGGCTGGAAGAAGGGGCTTGCCTATCTAAACGAATTGTACAGCAAGGGGCTGCTTGATAAACAGGCGCTCAGCCAGAAGAGCGATATCGTGAAGCAATTGGCGGCTCAAGGCAAAGCCGGCGTCATTCCTTCGCTCTACAGCGGCGCTTTCCTCGATATGAACAGTCCGAATTACAAGAACTGGGTCACCGTTCCGCCGCTTAAAGGTCCGGACGGCGTGCAATATGCGGCGTTCAGCGGCAACAGCCCAAGATCGCTGACCTTTGCCGTCACGAACAAGGCTTCGGAAGAACAAATCGTCAGGCTGATCAAGCTCGTTGACTTTATCTATACGCCGGAAGGTACGCAAATGATGAATTTCGGACCGGAAGGCAAGTATTGGACGAAAGCGGAAAACGGCGTGAAAGGCCTTAGCGGCGAACAGGCGCTGTTCATTACACAGTCCGATAAGTTCTATTCCTCCGGCGCGAAGCAGAATGAGGGCTGGAACCAAATGGGCCCGATCTTCCAAGACATCGTATGGCGAAACGGCTTTGTCAAAGCGGCATCTCCGTTTACGTCGGAAGGCCTGGAATCGCTGCTGCTGCTCGAAACGATGAAGAACTACGCGGGACATCAGCCGCAGCAGGTTTACCCTGGCGCGATCTACATGGACGATGCGCAGAACCAGAAATTCGCGCTGCTCAAAACAAACATCGAACAGTACATGAAGCAGTGGACGGCGCAGTTCATTCTCGGCAACAAGTCGGTGGATAAAAACTGGCAGGAGTACCTAGACGGCTTCAAGAAGCTGGATTTGGACAGCTATCTGAAAATCGCGCAGGACGCGATGACGGCGCCTTTCGATACTTCCGCGTACCGGTCCGACGCGAAAACCGTTGAATTCTTGTCCTCGTTGAAATAAGCAACTCGGTCCGCTGACTGAACATTAGGCGTTCTACGGCCTTTGCTCTGTCAGCGGTCCTTCTAACCAGAACCGATCGCGAAGGGACCGGCGGACGAGCTGGGGCTCCTAAAGTATTTGGATAAAAAAATGATAGAAGTGCATGAGACCATCGACTGCGGTCATAGTTACAAAATAGCCATCGATATAGCAAAAGAAAAGAGCGAGGTTCGCGGTCATTTTTCCACGAGCGCTCGCTCTTTTTGCTTTGGGCAAACGCGAGGCCGGAAGTGGTATTTTTTCATCCTTTCAAACCCCGTCTGCCAATTCGACAAGCTTCTGGATGCCTTCTCTCAATAGCTGCTCATTCAGATAGGAATAGCTGAGGCGTATCCATGATTTGTACTCCTTGAGCGGATCGCAAATCGCTCCGGGCACAAAGGTAATTGATTGCTTGATGCATGTACTGAGTAAACGTTCAATCTCCACCGTTTCCGGAAGCTTCACCCATAAGTTGAATCCGCCTGCAGGGGAGTTCCATTTCCAGTCGGTAGCGGACAATTCCTGTTCTACGATATCCTTGCGGACCGCAAGCGCAATGCGAAGCTTCTCTATATGCTGCTGCAGCCGCTCGGTAAAAAAATAATGCAGAAAAATTTTCTGATTCACCAAAGGCGTCCCGCTGTCCGACAACAATTTGGCTTTTATCAGGTAGTTCATGATGGCAGGGCGGCACGCAACGATGGCGATGCCGAGGCCGGGAGCGATATATTTGCTGAAGCTGCGAAGATAAATGACCCATCCTACCGTATCGTAAGCAAAAAGAGGCAGTGGCGGCTCTTCGCCAAAATAAATGTCGCGGTAAGGATCGTCCTCTAATAGCAGACATTGATACCTCTCGGCAAGCTCAACGAGCCTTTTCCTTTGTTCAGCGGGTACGATATAGCCTGTTGGACTTTGAAAGGTGGGATTTAGATAAAACAGCCGCGGCTTGTAGGCTTGCATCAGCTTCTCCACCTGCTCCAGATCGTAGCCGTACGGGTGGATCTCGACCGGAACGATAGCTGCGCCTTGTCTTCTGAAAATATCAATCGCCGTGCTGTAAGTAGGACGCTCCAACATAACGACATCTCTAGGCTTGACCAGTGCTCTGGCAACCAAATCCATGGCCTCCTGCGATCCGCAAGTGATCAATAATTCGTCTGAAGACAAGTGAAACCGGTGGCAATCGGTAAAGTAACGGCACAACGCATCCCGCAGCTCCTGGTCTCCTTGCACGGTAAAGTAAGTGCCGAGCATTTTGGGATATAAATCGAACACTTGCTTCACATATTCCGAAAAATAAAGATTAGGGAGCAGGTTCGGGTCGAGCAGCGATTTTGACAGTACATATTCGGCTTGCACCTGATGGATTTCAGAAAGATGGCTTTCATGCACGTAAGCAGAAATGATCGGATCATGCAGCAAATCCGCAGGAAGACTGCCGTTCGGTCTCACATAATAGCCGGATTTGTCCTTCGCTTCTACGATCCGATTTTCCTTCAGTAGCTGATAGGCTTTATAGACCGTTAGTCGATGCACATTGAATTCCATCGCAAGCGAGCGGATGGAGGGAAGCTTCTCATGCGGCTTCCATTCTCCGCGACGGATTCGATCCAGAATATAGTCATAGATTTGTTCATACAGTTTGCTTGCATATCTGCTTGAAATAACTGTTTTTTTCATATGTTTTACCCCCAGACCCATTCACCCGAAATACGCACTTGTGTGTGTGTCTCTATTATATAGGAAGTTCCATCCTTCTGTTCTGGTCCGATCGATCTGTTCTATTCACCTTCGTTTATGATGGAGAAAAGGGGGGCTGATCAATTCTCTCGGAAAATCCACATAGCTCATGAAAGAAGGTTTTAAGAATGAACAGAAACACTTTATTAACGGGTATTACCTATTGTTTGATTCCTGTGCTGGCGTGGGGAGGCATGTTTCCCGTCATGCAAGTTGCCTTGAAGGTTCTCGATCCGTTCTATTTCACGACGATTCGCTACATATGGGCTGGCCTCATACTTTTGGGAATGCTGATCGTTTTCGAAGGGAAGAACGTTCTCCGATTGGAGGGGGAATCATGGAAGTTATTATTTTTTGGCGCTGTAGGGTTTTCGGGATTCGGCTTTCTTACCTTTGTCGGACAAAAGCTCAGCGGACCGTCAGGCGCAATCATTGCCTCCGTTATCATGGCATTAATGCCACTAATGACGACATGCGTAAATTGGGCTGTGCATAAAAGTAAACCCAATCTATCTACATTTATTTCAATTTTCATTGCGCTTTCAGGCGCACTGCTGGTCATAACGAATGGAGATCCCTCCCTAATCGTTCAAATCAAAGAGCACATTGGCGCCAGTCTGCTGATTATGCTCGGCGCTCTATGCTGGGTCATTTATACGATGGGTGGCAGTCAATTTGTAGGCTGGTCGCCGCTTCGCTACACCGCTCTGACAACATGCTTCGGATCCTTGATGAATATTTTAATAGTGCTGTCGGCAACGGTTTTCGGAGCCTTGACGATGCCAAGCGCGGAGAGGATCGGAAGAGTAGGGTCGGAACTGCTGTATATGATCCTGATTGCAGGCGTACTTGCCGTGTTCACATGGAACGTCGGCAATAAAATGTTGAAGCCGGAGAACGGCATGCTATTTATGAACATCGTCCCTGTTACGACAGTCACGATCAGTGCTCTCCAGGGTGTTGATGTCGGAAGGTTACAGTTGGCAGGGACCTTCATCGTGATCATCTCGCTGGCGATTAATAATTTGATTCAGAGACAGAGGAAAGATGCAGGTGAATATGCAAAATGACCATTCTTGATCATTATCGGAAAGTGCTGAACGGAGAATTGAAGCAGTCTCCCGTTGAGCGCCTTATGGGACTGAAGCTAATTAGCGTAGAAGAGGGCGAGGCCACGTATGAAATGCAGGCTTCGGAACAACATGCGAATCCGCAAGGTACATGCAACGGCGGTATCATCGGCATTCTTGCCGACATGGCCATGGGAATTGCCTACGGATCTACCTTGCAAAAAAACGAAACCTTCACTACGATCGAGATGAAAGTAAACTTTTTTAGACCTGTGTGGAACGCCAAAATAAAGGCCCATGCTACGCTGTATAAGCGAGGACAAACAATCGGGTTCATCCAATGCAATATTACTGACGAGAACGGTAAACTCATCGCGCATGCCTCAAGCACTTGTATGACATTAAGGGGTGATAAGGCGCAAGGCAGGTAGGTCCGCAGGACATACCCATGAAACGAGCGGCGATGACTTCAATGACTCGTTGTATATTTGATGACAGGACGGGTGCAGCAGGCGACGATGTAATGGAATACTAACAAATAACGGCAGGTTAAAATGAGGAGGAAACATAGCATGCATGAAACAGTGCTCACGATCACTTCGATGCAGACGCACGAAGAAGCTCTGGCCTTCAAAACACTTAACGAGGAATGGATCGCCCGAATCTTCACCATCGAAGAGGCGGACCGGGTCATCCTAGATAACCCGGTGGAGAACATCATGAACAGAGGAGGAGACGTACTCATCGCGCGCGATGGCGATTCGATCGTCGGATGCGTTGCACTCGTTCCGACTGGGGCTGGCGTGTTCGAGCTCTCAAAGATGAGCGTTACACCCGAGTTGCGGGGACGCGGATACGGACGGAAGATCATTCATGCCGCCATTAACCACGCACGTGGGCTTGGCGCAACTTCGCTGTTCTTGGGCAGCAGCACCAAGCTGCCGAACGCCGTTCATCTTTATGAATCGGTTGGATTCAAGCACGTTCCTGTCGAGCAGATCGGCCCCATGCCCTATGTAAGAGCGGATGTGTTTATGGATTTGGAACTAGTGAATACGAAGACAATATGATCGACGTAGGCGTTCTAGTTTTAACGGGAGAAGAATCTAGCTGTCGGAGGACAAGAATGTGTACCTATTGCCAGTATTTCCCGAGTAACTCTGCCTGTTGGAATGTCACTACAGCCAATCAGTCTTGGTAGCTTGTCTCCGAGATCGGCACCGCCCGTGAAGTCGTGAGCCGCACGCTGCAGCGTTTTCAGCGGCAGGGGTGGGTGGAGACAGGAAGCTGGTGAGTCATCGGCGGATACCTCCTCTACTTGGGAAAAAGATTTACTGACCCAATATACCAGAAAGAGCAGCACCGCTTCTGTGACCTAGAATAGCTCCTCCAATTCAGTGCGGCGGGTGATTCGTACCCAACCTCTTTTGATTGATGAGAGCGGTATCGTACGGCTGGCGCATTATAGCCGCATTGTAATTGTAACCGACCATCTCCCGCTCGCGGCGATCGACAGCTTCGCTGCAGGCGAATAACGACGCATGGCAGAAAGGCATGAGACTTGCCCTTCGGGGTTCTCATGCCTTTCAGTTCGTTCAGCCCCCTCGGTAAAATGTAGTTTTCTCAAGAATACTCGCTTATTCGCAGGATCTCACCATGAAAGCCGCGATAATTGCGGCTTTTTTTAATTGCGGGATCAAGTTCTTGTCATTGGGCGATGTCAAGAACTTGATCCCATTCCCGAGGGATGTTAAGAACTTGAACTCATTCCTCAATTTCGGTGTTTCATTTGTGCCAAAATCGACCTCGACTAAAGTCCGAGAAATAACTGTTCCCGGGTCTGTTCATCGACTTCAAGACGGTGGGTTATACTGACGAAGACTTAAGACAAGGTCGTAAATCGCCTGCCAAGGAGCTAGAATATATGGAATGGATGAATGCGCTGTTCGAGCAGTACGGATACGGTTTGCTGTTTTTCGGATTGTTTACGGAATCCCTGGCGCTGCCATTCCCCGGCGAACTGGCCATGGCGATCGCCGGCCATTTGGCGTATTTCGGCAAATCGAACTATTGGCTAGATGTGATGTACGCTTTTCTTGGCGCGACGATCGGCACGACCATTACGTATGCGTTGGGCCGCAAACTCGGTACGCCGTTTATTGAGAAATACGGCAAATATATATTTCTGAACAAGCAGCGTTTCGCCAAGCTGGTCGATTGGTTCGGCAAATACGGAAGCAAAATTTTGCTGATCAGCTATTTCATTCCGGGCTTCCGTCATTTTACGGGATATATGTCGGGCGTGCTGCGCGTTCGATTTCGCACATTCTTGTTGTTCAACCATTTCGGCGCGCTTATGTGGGTCATCGCTTACGTATCGATCGGACGGCTGTTCGGAGCGCAGTTTGAGAAGCTGCTTCACCTGATCTCGGCTTATTCGCGGATTGCCGTGGCGATCCTGGTCGTTGTTTTGACTCTGGTCCTGTTCTTCAAAATGCGCCGGGCTCGGCTGGCGAAAAAAGACGGGCTGGCGGAAGCGCCGGAAGCGGCATTCACGGAAACGGAATTGGTGGAGCCGGAACGGATGACGGGCCAGAAACAATCGGTTCAACCCCAATCCGCGCTGAAATCTCGCGATAAGCAGCTGGTCGTGCCCCGTTAGGCGGCTTCCAAAAGCCGGATACGATGAGCTGGCCTGAGGGGGCGGCAGTGGCCACCCGGTACTGGTAGTGGTCGAAGGTCGAGCTAAATGATACTTCACATCTATTTGAATTAAAGTAAGGACAGCTTGTCCGAGGTTCAATTATTAGTGTCGTCGGGTGTCAAGAATTTGTACCGATTGCCGCTTGATGCCAAGAATATGTACCGATTCTGTCCGGATTGTGCACATTAGCAATCCATGAGAAACTGGGCCTGCTGTTGTATGATTAAATGTAGACAGAAAGGAGGCTGCACATGGGACGTGTAATCCTGATGATGAATGTGACACTGGACGGTTGCTGTGACCACACGCAGATGATTGCGTCGAATGAGGAGCTATACCAGTATACGGTGGACCTGATGGACTATATCGAAAGTAAGTAAAGGGGATGAGTTTGATGAAGGTTAATTTTATAAAAGTTCAGGACGTGCTTGAAAATTACAAGTCTTCAGTTTACGAAAAAAATGTTGAAAGATTCTTATCGACCTATTCCCCCGAAATACATATTTATGATTGCTGGGGCAACTGGGAGAGCAAGGGCATCTCTCCTTGGAAGGCAAATGTTGAAGAGTGGTTTAACGGTTTAAGGGCGGATGGTGTTTCACTTCATGTTGATTTCAATGACTTAGTAGTAGAAGAAAACTTGAATCTTGCATTTGTTCATTGTGCCGTTACCTTTGCTGCACACGATATAGAATCAGGAGAAAAACTTCGTCAAATGACAAATCGTTTCACATTTGGTTTAAGAAATGAAAATGATTCCTGGCTTATAACTCATGAACATTCATCTTTACCAATAAATATGGAGACTGGAAAGGGTCTTTTTAATTTAAGGTAAGAAAGATAAATTAAATTCTTTAAGGATGAGGGCTGCTGCTGAAGCACTTTTTTTCATATTGGGCTAAGGGGTTAGCTAATTACCTGGATTTTGACGTAATGTACTTAAGCTCTAACGGAGAACTCTAGTTGAATAGACCTAGTCTAAAACCTCTTATTAGAAGCAAACTAGAATTAATTGCTCTAATAGGAGGTTTTATTTTTGATATTAAGTGAACTATGGTGTTAGTACGAATCGGACAAGCGAATCCAAGGATTCAGTCCCAATACATTGAGAGCCTATGCCCTGCAGCTAAAGATGCTAGTTATGGATATCGGGGACATCGATATTTCCGAGGTCGAGAAACTCAATATCGAGGATTTTAATTGGGAAAACTGCTCTGCGAACGTAGATGGGAAGGGTTCAAAGCAAAGGGAAGTGTATTTCACCACGGCGCAAAAAAATTCAGATTCCCCCTTGAGCCTTACGTGACGTAATGATTTATAGTGAACGTAACAGCAGGACAAAAAATCGAACAAGATAAATTTCTAAGTCGGAGGGGAAACGAACATGAGAAAACTCGTATTGTTCATGCATGTATCGCTAGATGGGTATGCGTCAGATTCGAACGGAGGACTGGATTGGATTCCATACAACGAGGAATTAGAGAAATACGCCGAGGAGGTCGTAGCCGAAGTCGGCTCTCCCGTTTACGGACGTACGACGTATCGGATGATGGAGAACTACTGGCCCACGGTGCTGGATGATCCGAATGCGTCGAGGCACGGTATGGAGCATGCTAAATGGCTGCAGGATGTTAAGAAGATCGTCATTTCCGACACGATGGACAAGGCGGAATGGAACAATACGATGCTGATCAAGGACAATATCGCAGAGGAAATCAAGGTACTCAAGGAGCAGCCCGGCAAAAATCTCGTTATCTTCGGCAGCCCGGGAGCGGCGAAGACGCTGCTTAAGCTCGGCCTGATCGACGAATTCCTGCTTACAATTTGTCCGGTCGTCCTGGGCGGCGGAAAATCGGTATTCGACGGCGACGGCGAGAAAATCAGGCTCAAGCTGCTGTCCAGCCGAACGCTCAAGTCGGGCATTATCGCGACCCGCTATGAGTTGGAGAAATAGTCGCGCCGTACAAGTTGTTTCGCTCTAACGGGAAACTATAGCTCCAGAAACACGACGGTAGCCGGCCAAGAATGCGCGGCTGCCGTTTTCATTCAACAAAAGGGCAGGATAGTTTAATGATCAAAAATAAGAAGCAGGAGATAATATCGTAACTCCGAATTGTTAAAATATATCGTTTGGAAGGATTTAGTAATTCTTGAATAGAATAAATATGAAGATGATCAGGTAATAAATTTGTACACATAAGGAGATAAAACTATGGCAAATAACAAATTACTAAGAATGGACAATGTTGGCATCGTTGTAGAATCCCTTGATGACGCAATCTCTTTTTTCGAGGAGATTGGCTTGAGGCTCGAAGGGCGAGCTACTGTCGAAGGTGAATGGGCCGGTCGCGTAACCGGGCTGGGTTCACAGTGTGTAGAGATTGCTATGATGGTTACCCCAGATGGCCACAGCCGACTTGAACTTTCGCGATTTCTCACCCCACCAACTATATCAGATCACCGAACTGCTCCTGTAAATGCCCTCGGTTATCTACGCGTCATGTTCACCGTTGAAGACATTGACGAAATGGTATCCAGACTCACTAAGCATGGTGCTCAGCTCGTTGGCGAAGTGGTTCAGTACGAGGATTCGTATCGGCTCTGCTACATTCGTGGAAATGAAGGACTTCTAATCGGTTTGGCGGAACAACTCGGCAATAAATAAGTGACGTTTAAAAGAAGACTTAACTGAAATATACATTACTAGAGCAAAAATAGTTACAGTAAGGCAGTGTGAAAGTATCTCGAAATCAATGCAAAACCAAATTAAAGGCACTCAACTAACGGGTACTATAGCTCCAAAACCAACGGCAGCCGGCCATGAAACGAGGCTGCCGTTTTTATTCAACTAAAGGGCAGGATAGTTCCAATTTGTGGTACATTTAGGTTAATGACATTTTCAAAGCGGAGGTAATTATGAATCCTGATTTTGACACCTATATCCAATCGCTGGCCGGTAGGGAAGTGATGGGTATGAGTGGAATAACACCGATCAGAATTCGTGCCACTTTACCCAAAGCTTGAAGACAGACTGTTGCCGTTTTCTCAATTAATAGTTGTATCCCTACTAACTTTGCACACTATAACAGTATCTATAAAAAATGCTGTTGACCTTAAAGTAGCTTCAAGGTGTATGCTGTTTCCATCCAGATAAATACTGACAGGGAGGTCTATCATTGGAAACACCTGGTTTCAAATTTGACGGCGGTTTTATTATGGTTCCGTGGGAGCAATTCGACGAAGCGGTCGAGTGGTACCGCGAGAAGATGGGATGGCGGCTGAAAGGAACGGGAACGGGTCCCGTAGGCAGAAAGGCGTTCTTCAAATTGCCGGGACCCGGACAAGCCAATCTCAAATCATTCGAAAGCGACATCGACCATTTTACTATTGACGGATATTTGGAGGGAAACTGCAGGTTTTGCTTCCGGACCGCGAACCACGAGCAGTCGCTGCAGTACTTCAAACAGCAGGGCGTTGAGCACTCGGACTCGATCGAAATGCCTGACGGTACATGGTCTGCCGACCTTCACGCATTTGGGGGAATCCGACTTACGCTGAGTGAAGATAAGAAACTGGAGGGCAAATTTCCGGATTCCCGAGTCATCCAGTATGCGGCCAAGCCGTTATGGCTGGGCGTCAGCAATCTGGCGTCCTCGATTCAATGGTACGAGCGTACGATGGGCTTCGTTCGTTCCAAGAAGGACTTTTCCAAGCTAGGCTTTGCCTTGCTGCGAGACGTTCGGCAGAAATGGGATTTCATATGGCTGCAGGAAGGTCCACAGGCATCGGACCGTGCAAAAGCAAATCCCGGAGCAAGGCCGTATTTTCACATTAAAAAGCAAGAGGATTTTTTCAATGCGCATCAGTGGTTGAAAGATCAAAGTATCGAGGTGTCGGACGTCGTCGGGGAGCGTTGGCAAGGTTTTCACTTCTACGATCCCGACGGCAACCGGTTGAACGTGTGGACCTACTATTGACGATAAGGAGATACAACGTTGGACAGCACAATGACGATACAGACGTTCTCCTATCGTACCGGTCTTCCGGCCAGCACCCTTCGTTATTATGAGAAAGAAGGCTTGCTGCTTCCCGAGATCCGGGCGGAAAACGGTTATCGTCTCTACAGCGAGAAACAAATCCCCCGGGCGATCAATATCCATTCATTGCGCCAAGCAGGCATTAGCCTTACTGATATTCGGTCGTATCTTGCGGCGGGCGACGAAGAGAAAGAAGAATGGCTTCGCAAATGGCGACAGGATATCGATGCTAAGCTCTCGATTCTGAACGTAGCCAAACAATTTCTATACGGCATCGAACCTCGGGTCGATCACATCCGATTGGTCCGATGGGACGATCCTGTCCTGTTTCTTTGGTTCCGCCACCGCGTTAAACGACAGCTCAATCCATTCGCGCGTGCGATAGAAGAGAGTGCGGCCATATTGAGCGAACAGGGACTCTTATTTTCGCAGGAAGCTTTTGTTCAGCACGAAAAAATCGTCGGCGACGAAATGATCGGCAAAGTCGGATTCCGCCTTCGAGGCAAGCTGCCTCTTCAGGGACGGTTAAAGCAGTATGATTCCGAGATCGAAACGTTGGAGCCAACTTTATTCGTTGCCTTGGACTGTTTATCGAACGACCCCTATGCTTGCTTTAGCCATATGCTGCTCTTGCAGTCTTTCGGCTTCGAACCGACAGGACCAAACCTGGAGCGCTACCAACTGCATGAGAAATCGCATTACGAAATGATGATCCCGGTCGTTCACGAAACGAACTAATTTTCTCCAAAGGAGATGGATAGCAATGAACAAAGAAGTCATGAAAATTCAGATGGCCGACATTTCCGAATCGAGCTTCCAGGAAGTGAAGGCAGAGGAACTTTTATTCGACAATGTCAGTCTGGCCCGGACCCGCAATAACAATGCCTATATGGGCGGGATGGAATTGAATGATGTGAATCTCGCCGAATCCAAAATCACGAACGCCAATTTATCGAACGTAGGCATTCAACATGCGAATTTCAGCCATTCAACCATCGACCATGTCCATTTATTCGGCACGGAATTCCGCAATGTAGTCCTTCCGCAAGAAACCGACGGTAACTATGATCCGGAAGGAAACTATAAACCGGTTTCGTTCCACAATTGTGACCTGAATAAAACGCGTATCTCGCACTGCAATTTATCGCACATAGAGATTACCGACTGCGATATAACGGGATTAAAGATCAACGGAATCTTGATCGAAGATCTGCTTAAGAGCATCGGCGTTCGTAAATGAATTAGTTCGCGATCTTATCTCCAACTAAGACTAGGCTGCCGATCAATGTCGGCAGCCTAAGCTCTGTCTTATCCATCTACTTTGCCCCTGGTATCAGCTACGCTGGTACTACCCCTTGAAATGACGATTTTTCCCCGTTTCGACTGCCCTTCGCTTTTGCGGTACGCTTGGTACAGACCTTGAGCGCTGAAGGAATAGACCTCTTCGACATGGATATTCAACTTGTTCTCTCGCATGTGGCGAACAATGGCTTCGAAATCGGCCCGATTCGGTTGTGCCTCGAAGAAGTGCGCTTCAATGTCGCGAACCTGCGGAAATTGACTCGCGAAGGCCACCACTGAAACGTAGGTCCCGGCATCCTTGATGACCGAGTAGTTTTTCTCGCCGATAGGTCCCAATCCTGCTGTTCCGAATGTGGACGGGTTCATGGCGGTATCTAGCACGATATCGACGGGCTTGGCTATTTGAGCGGCGAAATCGGCTTTCGTGTAGTCGATCACTTCGTCCGCGCCGAGTCCTTTAACGAAATCGTGATTATCATCCCTCGCGGTTGCAATTACATACGCTCCATGCTGCTTGGCCAATTGGACCGCCGCATGTCCCACACCCCCGGCGCCGGCTTGAATGAGAATGCGTTGTCCCGGTTGAAGGTTGCCATGCTCGAACAACGCTTGCCAAGCCGTGAGAGCCACTGCGGGCGCGGCGCCTGCTTCTTCAAAGGAAAGGCTTTCCGGAATGACCGCAAGATGATCTTCTTCCACCGCCACATAGTCCTTATAGGACCCCATCGGAACTATGCCCATGACGCGATCTCCTGGCTTGAAATGGCGCACTTTGGCGCCAACCTGTTTAACGACGCCAGCCACATCGAAGCCAAGAACGATCGGCAGCTGCACCTGATATTTCTCGGCCATCGGGCCTTGAAGTATGGCTCCGCTGCGCATTAGACTGTCAGCGGGATTGATGGAAGAAGCGCGCATCTCGACGAGCGCCTGGGTGTCGGTGAGCGCGGGAATGGGCATTTCCAACTCCTCCAGCGTTTCCGGTTTGCCATAACGGGTCAAAGCGATAGCTTTCATGATGTTTCCTCCTAAAATTTGATCACATGTTGAATTTTCGACATATGTTTTATAAAATAAATATACTCGGGCAACGGCACGTGTTCAATCGCTAAAACAAACGCATTAGTTGATAAATCAACAAATGGTGTCGAAGTGTCTATTTACATGGAGGCAAAGCGGGGGATGAGCAAGATGGACAGGCGTATTCAAAAATCCCGGCAAGCGATCATGGACGCGTTCATGAAGCTGATGTCTGAACAGGATTTCGAAAACATCACGATCAACCAAATCGCGGAGGAAGCGAACGTCAATCGCGGAACTGTGTATTTGCATTTTGCAGACAAGTACGATTTGCGCGATCAGTGCACGGACGCTCATATGAACGAATTGATCCGCAACTGCATGCCCGAGGAGAAAGGCCAGTTGACTTCGAAAGCCGCGCTGCTGCGCACGTTTGAATATTTACAGCGGCATGCTTCCTTCTATTCGATCATGTTGACAAGCCGGGGGAACCCCATTTTTCGAAATCGAATGGAGGCGGTGCTTCAACAAAGTGTGAGCGAACATCTGGATTCGATCGGTCTCGATCGAACGCTCTACAAAGACATTACAGTACAATTTCTCGTCTCGGCGGGGGTTGGCCTGCTGGAATGGTGGATCACCCGTTCGATGCCTTACCCGGCTTCGGTCATGGTCGAGCAATTTTGGCGGCTATTGGAACGAGTACAATTGCAAGTCCCGGACGAAGGACACAAGAAAGTTTGGGAATAATCGCCAGCCTGCAAACCAAGGCAAATGAAGATACAACAAAGGAGTTACCTTGCCGTGAAAACATCGGTGTTAATTGCGTAAGACCTCGGATAAAGGGTTCAGGTGTTTACCGGGAAAGGACAAGAACATGCATTGTTTTCCGCGAGGCTCAGAACATGGAATAGAGGGAGGGTCCTGTGCTTGTCGCGCAGGATGACTTAGAAGTCAAATGGGCAGGACAACCAAAAACTGAGGAGCACTCTCCATTCGAAACGGTGTAATGATATATGTTCTGACCATAATTTGATGCGATGAGGTGGTTCAGATCAGATCCAGACTTCGTAAATCGCGCTTTGATCGGCAAGCGTTGCAGTAATCGACATTTTTAGTGCCAAGAGTTAATGCAACTGTGAAGCCGCCTTTTACAATTTAAAAGTAATGTGAGCCTTCACACTATAGAGATAGCTTGGAAAGGCGGACAGATGCCTGCCACATTGGCTAAAAGAGCTAGTCCAGAGAACGACTTACCACCGATTGCCGTCGTTTGCCCTCCAAAGCCCTATCGTCGAGCAGATGGTTCCTCATAGCTTTGCAAGCCGGCGTCGCGCAAAGTTCTTCCGACATAGCCCAACTCTCGACGTGCAGCGGCATCGTTGACGGTGAACTCACGACCGATCATGCGTATCATCGAGCGTGAGATCGGCGGATCGCCGTCTTTCCGCGTGACGGCCCAGATAGTGTCGAGCAGCCGGCCAATGGCAGAGGCGAGCCAGTAGGGCATCGAACGCAGCTTATCGATGGACAGGCCCTGCAAGTTCGCGAGCGAGGCGACGAACTCACGGAAAGTCTGCCCTTCCTGGTCTTTGATGAAGAAGGCATGACCGCCTTCTCCGCGTTCAAGAGCGCATTGTATGGCTTCGACCACATTGTCCACGTGGCAGGTTGCAAAAGCGTAGTCGCCGCGGTCGATGAAGGCGAACTGTCCAGATCTGATTGCTTGGGGAAGCGCTCGGCTAAACGGATCACCAGGCCCCCAGATAGCCGGTGGGCGAAGCGCGATCGTGCGAAAGCCGGGTTTGTTGGCTGCCAGAACCAATGGCTCGGCCCGTGCCTTGCTCGCCAGATAGGCGGAGAAGTGGTTCGGGAAAGTCGGCGCGCTTTCATCGGCGTCGCGGATGGGCGTACCGCCGTTATCCATGATGATCCCCGCCGCGCTGATGTAGACGAATGTCTTCGCACAGGCGGACTCGGCTGCCTTCAACAAAGCTCCGGTGCCATCGACGTTGGTACGGAAGAAGGGTTCGCGAGGCCCTGAAAAGCGGAACAGGGCGGCCGCATGCACAACCGCATCGATCACCGGCAACACGAATGGCGTGCTGCTTTCGAGATCGGCATCGACCGGCGTCGCACCCATGGCTTTCAGTTTGGCGTGAGATGATGCGGAGCGTGTGAGGGCGAAAATCTGGTGACCATCCTCCACGAGCTTCGGGATCAGGCGGCCGCCGAGTAGGCCGGTGCCTCCCGTGACGAGAATTTTCATTGTGATCGTCCTTTCGGTTCGGAATTCAGGATGGACCGCACGGCACCCTCGCGGATTTGCTCAAGGATCGCAGAAGTGGGTGGCGCCACCTTGCGCAGCCGAGCTGTGACGTGAAGCAGGGATGCAGCATTCGCAGACGCCCATATGAGATCGGCAGCCACCTCGATCGTCGGCGCGAGCCGTCCCTCGGCGGCGATGGCCGCGATGCGTTCGATCAGGAGCGCAAAGGCCTGCTCGGCGGCGGGAATTTCAGCGCCGTCGAGAACGCGGCTCATCATCGCCGCGTAGAGCCGTGGACGAGCCGCCGCGAAGCGCACGTAATCGTCCCAGCCCTCGCGCAGCGCCATTACCGGATCGGAGGATTGGACCGCAGTCCTTTTGCTTTCGAGAAACTGCGCGAAGGCTTCCGCAATGGCGGCGCTCAGAAGCCCGTCGGCGCTGCCAAAGTGATGGTACAGCGTCGGTGCGGTCACCTTCGCGATCGCGCAGACGGAGCGCGTCGAGAACTGTGCCTCGCCCTCTTCCTCGAGAACTTTTAAAGCAGCATTGAGCAGAGTGTCACGTGTATTCATGGGACCAGTATAGCACAGCTATACAGGCGAGTCTATAGCGATGCTATATTAGTGCCGATACCCCTCCAAACATCCGATAAAGCCCCCGATCCCTATGCGACTGCCGCCGCTTCCCGCACGGACGCTGAGAGTTCCTCTAGTTTCAGGTCGTAGATGAGTTGCGCTACCGCGCAAACCGCTAACGCCTCGTCAAGTGCTCGGAGTTTGTCTACGACGAATCGATCAGAAATGCACAGTGCGCTCCCNNGGAGCGCACTGTGCATTTCTAGAGCTTCATTTGGATTCAATTCGACCAATTGAATTGGCCCTCTCTAACAAAGTCTTTTTCACTGCAGACCAGTTGGATTGCTCAATATCGAGTGCATGGCGAAGGTAAGCCCATGTGACCCGCTGGATCAGGGCGACTCGTTCTGGGTTTTCGTCCGTTGTTTCCTTAACCTCGTAACCAGCGATTCCGCCAAGTGAGTGTTCTGCGCCGAAGAGGGTGAGCAGGCTCTCGGCTCCCGGGCTGAGGAAGTAGGGGTCGGTCATCCAGTCCGGTCCGCGGACGGTCAGCTGATACTTGTGCGGGACGTCGTCCTTCTCCCCGGCGATCACGAGGGTGGGCGTGGTCATGTGCGCGAAGCTCACGTTCAGGTGCGGCATGTTCTTGGCAGCGAACGGTGTCAGGCTGTCCCCACCTTGCCCAGCGGTTGCGAACAGCACGCCCGCTTTGATGCGCGAGTCAGACAGGTCCTCTTCCTTCTTGGTCTCTGGGTTGAGGACCCGCAAGCCCATAAGATTACCCGCCGTTTGGCCACCGAAGGAGTGTCCGGCTGTAGCGATGCGGCTTCGGTCAAGGTGCCCGCTGAGGCCGGGAACGGCAGATTCTAGGAGATCAAGCTGATCGAGGATTCGCTTCATGTCTTCGACTCGGAAACGCCAGATCCGTGGTGTGCGGGGATCGTCCTGAGGGAGACCCACTGTCCTCGAGTCGAGATGGGTGGGTTGAATGACCACGAAGCCGTGTGCAGCCCAGAAGTCAACCAAGGGGCCGTAACCCTCCAACGACGAGCCAGAGCCGTGTGAGAAAACAATGATAGGTAAGTTACGACCGGTCGTCGGCGCGGATACTCTCACTCGCAGATCCTCACCACGGCCCGGGGCTGAAAGCACTACCGGCTTCACCGAGACGACTGGAGAGGGTGCGGTAATCTTTATTTCCATAATAAATGTTCCTTCCTTTCTTTAAGAGATAGCGTTCCCTTTACTTCTTCAATCACTATACATACTTAGCATCAGTTAATCAGTGCGAAATATCGCGTTGACTCAAGCTCAATGTACATCTCCTCCTTCTTATGGCCGGGATTTTGTCCCTGTCAGATCTCATAATAATAGTTAGCGTCGAATCCAAGTCAAGGTGCGAAACCAAAGGAGTTGCCCAAGGATAAGTGATGGGGAAATAAATTTGACTTGGAGTCGGCTCCAAGATGTATAATGCTCAAAACGGCAATTTCGGGAGGGGACGTAATGGCAGAACAAACCTTTACGATCAAGCAAGCCGCTGAGCAAACCGGTATTTCCGAGGACACGATCCGTTTTTACGAAAAGATCATGCTGCTGCCTCGGGCAGAGCGGAAGGAAAACGGGCATCGCGTCTATCGAAAAGAGGACATTTATAGGATCAAGCTGATATCCTGCCTCAAAAAAACGGGAATGCCACTCGAGGCTATGCAGCCATTTTTGGCGGCCTCAGCCGACACCGATTCCGTGAAATATCCCGCACTGGTAGATCAATTAAGAAGTCAACGTGAATATATTGTGAATCAAATTTCCTCACTTCAGCAGATCGTTGATTTTATTGACATAAAGCTGCAAGAAGGTAGACCCCGCCAGGAATGCTCAGATCAAAGTCAAGACGACGATTTAGAAGAACACAAGGAGAAAGCAAAAACAAATCCCATTTCCGTCGTTGAGATGAGTTATTTTTCAACATCTGCGAAGAGGGATAAGTTACCAAATTCGATTAGATAAGCATGCTCCTGCACTGTTTGGCTGAGCATTCTCAAGTCACAGGTCTGAACGCTTTTTGTGAATCGCATAGTCTCGTGAACTAGACACATTCAGTCAAAGACTTTATCCAGAACTCTCTGCATTTAATCATGATTAAACTCCCTCGAAATGATCCAGTTTCCTCACTCAGACTCATGAATTCGCAGGATTTCACCCTAGGAAGAGTGTGAAAGAAGATGAGCTATGGGGGAGATCGGGTTGTGGACCAGCGAAAGGGCGTGCAGGAATAAAGGAGATGCATGTTGCCCCCCATTTTGTTCCATATCCTGCACGTCTCCACATCGCCTCAGCGATTCACACTCCCATGTCTCAACGGGTCAGAGCCCTTTCATTCCTTCGTCACATCTAACTAAGAGGTGGAGGTCGGTCTTTCTAACGGAATGGGTCCGAGCCCTTTTGTTTAACGGTTCCCGATACTCCGTGCTTCTTATCCATCCTGCGAATGCATGAGCTGGTGAGAAAACGCTCTTGAACGCCTCATTCTTCGCCACCATCGGCATCACCGCGCGAAGCAGCAGCTACCGCAGCCGTGATCGGCCTCGTTTCGTGATGCCCGTCTTGCCTTTGCGCTTGCCCGAGCTGTTCTCTTTCATATTCAGTCCGGCCAGTCGAATAATTTGCTGCCCATGGTCATAACAGGTTAGATCCCCGACCTCCGCGGTCGGCGAATTGTCTTCGAGCTCTTTCGTCTTGTTCACATGATGCGGATTGACGACAACGACCGCAATTCCTTGCTCTTGCAAGAATGCTGCGATCGGAAACCAGTAGTGTCCGGTAGGCTCGATGCCGAACACAATCTCGGTCTTGCCGTGTGCTTGCCCAAGCTCCTTCATCCACGAGGATAGTCTCGTCAACCCTTCCACGTCATTGTGGAAGACACAGTCTTTCCCAAGCTCGATCCCGCGAAAATCGACTGCACGAGCCACATGAACCTTCTTGGCAATATCGGCCCCGAACAATTGTTGAGTCCATTGGTCAAAGCTGGAGTGGACATCTTCCACTGCTCGACGCGCCGCTTCTGGGAGCCTGCTTTTGAAGGTTCTAATCTGAACTTGGCCGGATGGGTGGAAGAAACTCACGGGTAAAACTACGATTACAGTTGGTTCCGTGGGTCTGGATAATGAATTTACTAGTATGTATACAGAAGGCAAAGATGCTGACCATAAAGACCTAAAGATCTTCTGGAATGGCTGAACAACCATGAGTTTGATCTGGTAGCCGCAGGATGGGCGCTCTTGGTAGATCCTGCATGGGCTAAAAAAATACGTGAAGGCCGAATAAATGAACTTCAATCTTTTACAACTGAAGCAATTGCCACTCTGTACCAAGATTAATCACCATTGCAAATACCAAAACACTATAGATTAATCACCATTGCAAATACCAAAACACTAAAACCCATCATTTATGCACGATTTCGGTTTCTGTATTGTCTAGGCGTTAGGCCAGTGTGCTTCTTGAATGCTTTAACGAAATGGGATTGGTCATAGAAGGTGAGCCGATCGCCGATTTGCGAGATCGAATCTTTGGATTGATCAAGCTGTCGTTTGGCTTCCTCGATTCTTTCACTTTGGATATAGTTCATTACGGACATCCCGGTTTCTTTCTTGAAGCATTGAGACAAATAGTGCGGGTTAAGCCCGGATACCTCCGATAGCTGCTCTAAAGTAATTTCTTCGAACAAATGTAGGAAAATGTATTCCATGCCCGCTCGAACGGACTTGGAGACGCTGCTATTGCGGAATTGGCGAACGCGGTCGGCGAAATCCACGATGGCCGAGATAACGGCCGACTCCACCAACGCCAATTCGCTCAACTCTTCGATGTGTTGAATATGCAAGTCGCAAAGCGCCATGGCTATTTCTTCATACAATCCGCCTTGCATTGCATCATTGCTGCTTAATGCGACTGCGCATATCGACATGTTCTTTACTTTGCGAAGCCGGTGTTGTTTAGACAGATCCCTCACTTGACTGTCATCTTTGGTAGCTATCATCAGTTGCTTCATCAATTGCTCTGGTTCCCCGCGCCGAATGAGCTCGCGCATATGGTGATATTCCGCAATCCCCTCATGGAAGATGGAGAATTCTCGGCGTTCGGCGAGTTCTATTTCCTTGTCCTTATGTTGATTAGGCAGCTTGTACCGGATGCTGGATTGAAGAACGTCCGTAATATCCAGCGCTTCTCCGTTCAGCATCCAATTCGCCGACACGCAAATATGAAGAATTCTTATCCGGTCCGCGTATGGAATGCAGTTCCAGTAATCACGCCAATTCGGCCTTTGTGGGCAGGGGATTCGGTGATCGATCAAGAGTTCGTCGAATAACTTGTCGTTCGGCATTCGATGGGTGGAGGGGCCGATAATGACAACGCCTCGGGCCAGACCTTCTTGGCGTTTAACGGGCACGACGGCAAATTGCTCCAAGTCATTCGATTCGTAGAGGACCGGGCCGGTAAGGTCAGCTCCATGTTTGGCCACCGCGCGGAACAAATCGGCTGGATTGCTAAAGAGAGGATGCGTAGCCGAGTTCCCGTTCAAGAACAATATCTCTTGATAATCCGTTAAGCAGAAGACGGAGAGCTGCAATGTTTCATGAAGCAATTTGCCCAAATAACTAAGATCGATATCCTCAGTCGCGGTGAACATTTTGAATACCTCTACTTCTCGTACAAAATATCTTCTAATTATACCATATAGATAGTGTATTTTATGTCATAATGTCCGTGTAAATGCTTTCATACCTACAGCGGAGGGACGATTATGGCAGCAGGAAAGTCCATTTCACAGTCAGTAATCGGAGAAGGGGAAGAACCACGGCTTAAATTAGGCGAAAAGATCGCCCTCGTCATCGGAAGCGCGCCGAATACGTTTCATTATCAAATCATCCAAATGTATTTGCTGTTCTTCTATACGGACTTTATGAAGATTAATCCAGCCTTTATTGCCGTTCTATTCCTGGTCGTTCGATTTATCGATGCGTTCATTGCCCCATTCTTCGGAGCCTTTGTGGATAAGGTGAAGACGCCATGGGGGAAGTACACGCCATGGTTTGTCCTGTTGGGTGTTCCTTTCGGAATTGCGGGATGGTTAACGTTCACGGTTCCGGATTTGGGAGAGACGGGAAGGGTGATCTATGCCGTTGCGACATATACGGTTTATAGCGTTTTTTGCTCCATCATCACGATCCCGAGCAATGCCGTCGTTCCCGTCGTTACCCGAAGACTCGAAGAACGAATAACGGTCGGTCAATTGAATTTCCTCTTTATTATGCTAGGCGCTCTGCTTGTCCAAGTAGGTACCGTTCCTTTATATAAAGCGCTAGGCGGCGGGGATGACGCCCGTGGGTTCTCTCTTTTAATGGCGGCTGTTGCGGTATTGACCGTCTTTCTATCGATCTATCAGTCGGCAAAAGTCAAGGAACGATATGTCATAGATACAAATAGCGACGAGAAATCGCCATCGCTCAAACAGATGTTGGCGGCCACGTTTACGAACAAATATGCCGTGATCCTCTATGTTTATATGTTTGCAAGCGCGATCTCTTCCGGCATACGGTCCGGCGTCCAAATTCATTTCTATAAGTATTTCTTTGATAACGAAAGCTTAATGGCCCTTATGGGAATCGTCGCCCTTGTTCCGACCTTGTTCGGGGTCGCCTTCAGCCAGAGGATTATCCGGCGATTCGGGTTGAAACAGACGGTACTGGCCGGCGTCGTCGCTAACTTAGTGACTTGTCCGATCATTCTCTTCATACCGGCCAACAATACTGGTCTTATTATTCATATCGCGGTAACCTGTTTGACCAGTTTGATTGGCGGATTCGGCACGCCTGCCCAAGGGGCCATGATGCCGGCGGCTATCGATTATACCGAGTGGAAGAGCGGGCTGAAGTTGAACGGGTTCATGAGTTCGTTCAACGGATTTATTCAAACCTTTGCAACCGCTTTATCTGGTGCGATTGCCGCCGGTTCGCTAACGCTTATCGGGTATGTGCCAGGTGTGGAGCAGGGCGGCTCGACACTGTTTGGTCTTCGAGTTCTTGTGGGTGTCCTGCCCGCCGTCTTCGGCGCGTTCGCCATATGCATGCTCTGGTTTGATCTGAATGAAGAGAAGCAGAGACAAATATTCCGGGACTTATCCGAGAGACGCAAACAACAAACCTACACCGAATCAGGAGGAATGTAACATGTCCAATCACGAAACTGTTAATGCAAGTCAAGCAAAATCTCTCTATGACGGGCTTCAAGACCCTCAATTTCAAACTCCTTATGTGGACGTCGATGAATGGAGAGAGGTGCCGGTTCGACATCGTTACATTCATGGCGGATTCGAGGGGACCGAGACACGATTTTCCTTCTACTTCCCAACCAAGGAGGAGTACAAGGGACGATTTTTCCAACCGGTCTACCCGGTGCAAGGAAGCGAGAACGCGTCGCAGAGCCATATCGATGGAGTAGACAATAAAATCGGTTTCGCGATCTCGAGCCGCTCTTACATGGTAGAAACGAATATGGGGGGCGCCACCTCCGACATTACCCTTGTTTATCGTGCTAGCGCCGCGGTCGCTCACTATTCTCGGGTCAAGGCGGCTGAATTATACGGTCCTCATCGTCCGTATGGTTACATTTACGGAGGCAGCGGCGGCGGATTTAAAACGATCAGTTTTATGGAAAATACCACGGGAGTTTGGGACGGAGCTGTACCTTTCGTTATCGGAACGCCGATGGCCATCCCTAACGTGTTCACGGCCAGAGTTCATGCGATGCGAATTCTGTGGGATAAATTTCCCGCCATTCTTGATGCGATAGAGGCAGGAGGAAGCGGGGACATGTACGCCGGCTTGAATGAAGAAGAGCATCAAACTCTCGAAGAAGTGACCAAGATGGGCTTTCCGCCAAAGGCGTGGTTTGCGTATAAAGAAATTGGAGATGGTGCGCTTACAGTTCTTACGCCAGCCGTAATGAACATGGATCCTTCGTACTTCGAAGAGTTCTGGACAGTTCCCGGCTACCTGGGTTCCGATCCCGCAAGTTCGGCCTCCAGCGCGCGACTTCAATTTTACACGGTCATCAAGGATGTCGTTTGGCCTCGAGAGCAAGCTTCATCGGAATCGGACGGTGGATCGGCGAACATGGGGGTCGACGAAGCTTGGAAAATGCTTATGGAAGCGGAGGGATCTATTCCTTCCTTCCGATTGGCCAATGCTCCGGTAGGGGATGCCTATTTGCAAGGGGCTTTCATTCGGATTACCAGCGGCGAAGCATCCGGGCTGAAGATTCCTCTAGGAAGCATCGACGGCGATGTCGTCACGATCGGCTCGGCACTCGGATTTTATACTTCCGTCCAAAGCTTGGCTAAAGTGAAGCCAGGAGACAAAATCGTGCTGGATAACTCGGATTACATCGCGCTGCAAACCTATCACAGGCACCAGGTTCCGACTCCCGATTACTACGTGTGGGATCAGTTCCGGAATGAGAGCGGCGAACCGATGTATCCTCAGCGTGCCATCCAGGTGGGGCCTATGGTCACTTACGGAGGAGCTGGCTCGCTTCAAAGCGGCCGTTATGAAGGGAAAATGATCGTCGTTCAGACACTTATGGACGAGAGCGCGTTCCCTTGGCAAGCCGATTGGTATCGGACCAAAGTCCAAGAACATCTCGGGGAGCAATTGGATGATCGGTTCCGACTGTGGTATGTGGATCATGCCCTGCACGCCGACACCAGCTCGAACGGCGTATTGGACGCTCTCCATATCGTCACCTATGTACCGGCGCTTCATCAGGCACTGCTTGACTTGAGCGACTGGGTGGAACGAGGAGTTATTCCGCCAGCCAATACCCAATATGAAGTGATCGACGGGCAAGTAGTCGTTCCGTCAACGGCTTCCGAACGTCAAGGGATTCAGCCGGTTATTCATCTAACGGTCAACGGCAGCGATCGCACGGATGTTGCGGCGGGAGAAACTGTTAGTTTTAGGGCCGTCATCGAAGTGCCGTCGAATACCGGCAAAATCGTGTCCGCAGAGTGGGACTTCGAGGGGGAGGCGACTTTCCCGACGGAGGGCTCAATCATCTATGGGAATGAGGAAGGATCGAAAGCCGTTGTCGAAGCGACATATTCGTTCTCTAAACCCGGCACGTATTTCCCGGTGCTGCGCGCGGGATCGAGCCGGAACGGCGACCGTAATGACTTATTTACGCGAGTCGTAAATCTGAGACGCGTGCGGGTCGTTGTCGGGTAAAGCGGGAACGACGACAGCTTCTCTGCTCTCGATCTGAATACCAACATAGGGCTCATCCCGGCTACGGAGGTTATTCGTTCGGTTGGATGGTCTACATGCCTGGGGATCGGGACAGCACGTTGCCAGGGAGACGGAGTCCTCACAATTTCATAACTGAGCTTTACATGAAGAAAGACGCCCGTTGAGGCGTCTTTCGCTTTTTTTGATGATAGGGAGAACCGCTGTGTATTCCGATAATCATTGGGCATAGAATCCGATAATTATTGGGCAATAACTCCGAAAATCATTGGGCACCGATTCTGATAATTATTGGGCGCCCGCCCCACCTTTCCGCTGCCAGCCGGGGAAAAGGATCGGGTTACCGTGAAATTCGCCGCCCATCCGAATCGCAGGGACGCCAAAATATTTGGCATCCGTACCGTCACGGAAGCTTGACGCGAAGCGATAGGGGCAATGCTGCATCCGAACCTCCGGGAAACCGGAGATTTTTACACATTTCGGGGAGACGGAGACGTTAAGATAGACGCAAAAATAATGCAATTTATATAAGCGGTTCCGCGAATTTATTATTCCAGGGGGAGAGTAAAAGGAGACGAACGCTCAAAATACACAACGGCAGCCGGCCATGAAGAGCGGTTGCCGTTTTTCATTCAACTAAGGGAAGTTTAATAACAATGACAAACAGCAGGCACTCCTCGAAGTAGAGTGCCGTGCCATACTAAAGTAGAATAATTAACTTAGTTTTAGCACACCTTTGAACCATACGGATTTAATGGATAGGGTATCCGAGATATGGGTTGTCGGATCGCCATTGACCAGTACCAGGTCAGCGCGCGCGCCTTCGGCAATACGTCCACGATCATGAAGACCGAACCGACGGGCCGGCTTCGAGGTAGCCGATTGAAGCGCATCTATCGGAGTGAACCCGGCCGTAACCAGCAATTGCAATTCATGATGGACGCTGGCTCCATGAGCAAGGCCGCCAAGATTCGGAACGGGAACGGGGGCGACATCCGTCCCGACCAGAATATCCACTCCGGCATTGTGAAGATCCATCACATTTTTGAAGCTATTTTCCATTTTGCCTTGCGGGAAAGTATTGAAGCTGGAGTTCAAAATATCGATCCATTCCGGACTTAATTTGGAATAAACACGATGGTCATTCGCCAATTCCGATGCTGGGTTTCCAAGAATGGATGAGTTCAGCACCAAGCACGGTGTAACAAACGCGCCAGAATCGACGATGGATTGCACTAACTCCGACGTGTACTCGGGCCTGTCGATAAACAGGTGGCCCAATCCGTCCACTCCAAGATCGATAGCGGTTTGCGAAGAATGAGCGGTCAAGACGTGGGCGATGACGACCTTATCGAACTTATGGGCTTCTTCCACGGCTGCTTGTAGAATCTCGTCGCTTAGAACAGGCAGGCCAGGGGCACCCATGACGGTTCCTTCTTCAATCATGATTTTGATATAGTCAGCGCCATTCTCCACCTGGGTATGCACATGTTTGATCGCTTCTTCCACCGTCGTTACTTGCGGCACTTCTTCGTGATCGTGGGCGTAAGCGGCCAGCATAGCTTCCCGGTCTTCCTTCGATAGCTTCTCCAATTCCTTTAATACGAATTCTGGAATCTCATCCCCATCTGGCAGCAATTCATCCGGATGACCACCAGGAGCGGTGATCGCCGTGCCTGCAGAACGGACATCGGCGACGTCATCCACATTTTTCAATTGGATCGCGCGTCCTCTTTCTGTAAAATCACCGTTCATTTCGAGTTCTGTCGTCACGCCGAATTGTAGTGCATCTCGCAATCCGCCGATGGAAGTGTGGACATGCGCATCGATCAAGCCGGGCAATAACGTTGCACCCTCAGCATTGATGATTGTTGCATTCGCCGGAATGTCGCCGCCCACCGCAATAATGGTTTCCCCTTTGATGACAATACTCCTTGACTCGATCACTTTTTCGCCATCGAAAATACGCGCATTCGTAATAGCCGTAACTTTTTCTACAGATGAGCTTTGGTTTGAATCGCTCATTTTGCTATTCCTCCTTGGTGATGTCCTTGAATCACTTCGAAGTATAACTGTTAGACAACTAACTGTCAATGAACTAATATTCGTTTGACAGGAGATCTGGAACCCCGTATAGTTTATTTGCTTACAGTTAGCTTTCTAATAATATGGGAGGTACAATCATGAAGCCTCGCAAGGATACGCCTTATCTGGATTTGTTTCAGATCATTGGCCTTAAGTTAAAGAAAAAAGCGGACGAGAGCATAAAAGAGTTAGGTTTAAACGCTCAACAAGGAAAAATAATTGGCTATATCTACGAGAACCAAGAAACGGAATTAATTCAGAGGGATCTTGCCGATCGGTTTCATCTGCGCGGGGCAAGTATTACAAGTATGCTTCAAGGTCTTGAGCAAAGAGGGTTCATCGAGCGGAAAATCCCAGCCAATAATGAACGACAAAAAAATATTTATGTTTTACCAAAGGCCGTTGAATTAATTGAAGACTTTAATGACTCCTTCCAAAAGGTGGAGGATGAAATCGTTCAAGTTCTTTCCGAAGAGGAGAAGCAAACCTTAAAAGAATTGTTGATTAAAATTAATGAACGCTTATAATTACGCATGGAATCTACCTCTAAGCGGAGATTAACAGCTCAATAGTGACTGCGTCGATTATTTTAAAGCTCCCTCGAAATGATCCAGTTTCCTCACTCAGACTCATGCATTCGCAGGATTTCACCCTGTGAGTCAGTGTGAGAGTTGAAGATATGGAGAAGCTTGTAGCTGGGGAGAAGAAAAGGGCATGCGCAAAAAGGTGAGATGTCTCACCATATTGTTCCATTTACGCACGTCTCCACTTCGCCCTAGTGATTCTCGCTCCCATATCTCAACGGGTCAAAGCCCTTTCATTCCTTCGTCACAACTAAACTAAGGGGTGGAGGTCGGTATTTTGGGCAGGAACGAGGTATTGGGCAACATTCCTATTTGCAGAAATATCAGCTTTGATAAAAAAGACTCCCTGACAAGATGTTCGGGGATCCCGGTTGCCGACCAGTGAACGGATCCCGGAACAAAACCAAGGCGCAATATTCGGTTTTTACCCTGAAGTCAAACTACCTCTTTTGCTGAACCATAGACGATTCTTTAATTCGAAAATTCCCCGACAGATATAATCCCAAAAGCACAATTACGGTGGCGATGACAGCATACCATGTAATGGGTTCACCCAGTACGATGGCAGCCAGAATATAACCTGTGACAGGATTTAAAAGCAGCCAGTTATTTGCTCTAACGGCATCTTGTTTCAGTAAATAAAACCAGAGACCCATACTAATAATCGAGAGACCGAAGACTGACCAAAGAAGGTATTCTAGAAGATGAACGTCCACATTTATCGGTTTTTCAGACTCAAAGAAAAGAGTCGGGATTATTAAAAGAATACCCCCGATGAATACCTGCCACGCGTTAATCACAAGATTGGGCAGCTGTAGATTGGCTTTTTTGTAAACGAGACTTCCAACAGCCATGGAGATCATCGCCAATATAAGAAGCAAAATGCCGCTAAAAGTGGCATGACTGGTTGCCAATGACGGATAGATCGCAATGAATAGACCTATGACTGAAACGGCCATCCCCACCCATTCTTTCAGCCGAATGCGTTTTCCTAAGAAAGCCAGAGAAAAAAGCGCGAAAACAAATGGATTTATAGGGAGAAAGAGATTAAATATCCCGGCGGAAATGGTCCGAAGCGCCAAATTGCCAAGCCCGACAAACAACGCGGTATTTAGTAAACCCAGCAAGAGTAAAATCTTCCATTCTCTTTTGTTAGGTAAAGCGTATTTTCCTTTTTTAAATATATAAATGTATAGCAAAAGCAGCAATCCGGCGGTAATAAAACGTAATGTCGCCAATGTCAATGGAGACGCTGAATGTAAACCAATTTTCATGATAATAGCTCCAGATGAATATAAAACAGTAAAAAGTATACCTATTAGCAAGCCTTTCAAGCCCATGACTTTCACCCTTCTCTCTTCCGTATTTTTTGATTAATGTGTCCTCTTACACCCCCTTCTCCTAAAGTGCCTCTGTCATCTGACGCATGATCTAACCATCCTTCCCAAATGAAAAGCGTTGTTGTTACTGCTTTATAATATGATGTATACTTGAAATATAAAAGTACGCATAATTTTATAATATAGTATTAAAAATCAAACTATTGGAGGTGTAGGGGCTTTGGGCGATCGAAGGAACAAGAACGGCATTACTCCGAGCGTGGAAGGGTGTCCTGTAGAAACAACTTTGGATGTCATCGGAGGAAAGTGGAAAGGGATCATTCTTTATCATCTGATCGATGGTCCGAAAAGATTTAACGAATTCCGCCGCCTCTATCCGGGAATAACGCAATTCATGCTTACACTGCAGCTTCGTGAGCTTGAGCGGGACGGCATTATCCACCGCGAAGTTTATAAACAGGTACCTCCTAAGGTGGAATATTCACTGACAGAATTCGGAAGAACGTTGGAGTCGATCATTTTGTCCATGAGGAATTGGGGAGATACTTATCGAGATAGACTTCATGATATTCGAGTAGTATCGCAGCAAAGGGAAGAGGTTTGAAGTGATCTTGTAGGGTTACAGACACGAGACTAGGAATGAAGGCCACTCCTGGCGGGGTGGCCTAAGTTTGCCGTAAACAACATGTCGTACGCGACAGTGAAAAAAGCATAGGAAAACAGAGCAAATCGGAGTTGCAGACCGGAAATAATTCGTAAGCCCATCCGAATCCGGCTCCCCGTAAGGCACCCATAGACTTATGTACAAAATACTATATAATATTAATTTACAAGTTTCGTTGATGATCTTATGAATCTACTGTATTTTCATATAGTGTTACACATCATATGTGGACATCCGTTTCGGAGGAACGGAAATGTCCTTTTTTTTGTAGAAAATTATGATGAGAGGAGGGGAGGAAATGGCTTCATTTTTTCATGTATACCGTCCGGAGGGAGTGAACAGCAAAAATCGCCTTATCGTATTTGACGAATCGAAGGAGGCGTTCATTCCTCTGACGGAGTTTTACCATGATCAGGTCAAGAGGATTAGTGAGAGCTCCGTTATCGCTTATTTAAATACCCTGGAACCGTTCTTTTACTGGTTGAAGCACAAAAGCCACTACAAAGCCAGAAAAGTCTTATGGAATGATGAACCTGAGGCCGTTAAGGAAGCCGTCCGACAGTATTTGTTAGAACAGATGCATTGTAAGATTCGTGGCAGAGACGGGCATGAAGGTGTCTATCTGACGAGTAAAAGCTCCAAAACGGTTCAACTTTCCCTGTCCGCTGTTAAAGGATTTTATAAGACCATGATTCGCTAAAAAAATATTCCCATGCCAATCCACTCATCGATTTGGAATTCAAAGATAGGTTTCACCTCAAGCAAATGAACGGGAATGGCTTGAATCATTATACGATAAAAAGAGAAGTCACTCTTATGAACTTGGAGTTAAAGCAATTACAGCTCTTATAAATGAAGGTAAAACAGTTTCCTACCGAACAGTCGCACTTAAGCCTGATCTGGTTGAACTGATTGTCAGAATGGAACAGTACATTTCTCACCAAAATCAGATCTGGTTAAAACAAGAGTTTGAAAAGTTCCAATAACTGAAAATACGGTACAAGGGGAGAAAAAGTGAGGTAGCCGTGCTTCTTCGACAGCTCGTTGAACTCCCTCGGTAAAATGTAGTTTTCTCACGAATGCTCGCTTATTCGCAGGATCTCACCATGGGATAAATCCTTATCTGGACAGAAAAGGCTTTGTATCGTCAGATTCGGCAACCGAACCGCATGCGGGAACAGGAGGGGCGAGGTTTCGCTCCTCTTTTTACTACTCTGTTGCACGCTGCTCCATGTGACCTCCGGAGGCTTTCACTCCCATTTCTCGACGGGTCGATGCCCTTTCATTCCTTCGTTACGCCTATCCGGTGGTTGGAGGCCGGTCATCCTAACGGTACGGGTCTGTGCCCTTTTGTTCAACGCAATCCGGTACTCCGTGCAATCTTGAAATCCTGCGAATAAGCCAGTTTTCGTGCTAATCGAGATTCGGCTAAGCAGCTTGTTTCATAGGAAGAGCTCGATCCGGTTCGTAAGCTTCGCCGCTTTGTGCCATGGCAACCAGAAGGCGAGCCAGCTTGCCGCAAAGCTTCATCACTGAGCGCATCGGCTTCATACTTCTCGTCTTTACATTCACTTCGTGCTGTCGTTTAAACGATTCATCGTTCATGATGAGGGCCATGGTTGCCATGAATAGGGCATGACGAAGCCTCGGTCGGCCACGTTTGCTGATGGACATTTGGCCTTTCCACTTGCCTGAGCTCGCTTCAGCTAGGTTGAGGCCGGCATGCCGCAACAATGCATTGCCATGTGCATAGCCGCTAAGGTCGCCAGCTTCACCCAGAATGCCAGCGACAGACAAGGTACTCATGCCCTTCATCGCCAGCAGCGGCTTAGCCAGCGGAATCCGGGCCAGTGCAACCGCCACTTCATCCTCGATTACTTGCAACTGCTCTAAAGCCAGATCATACTCAGCCAGCAGCTGTTGCAGATGAAGCTTGTAGGCTTTCTCAGCATGCTTAGCGCCGACCGAGCGAGCTGCCAGCATCAGCAGCTCACCAGCTCTTCGTTCACCGCTGTGTCGCTTCATGACTGTTTTCCAGCCATCGACTACCTGGCGAACGGTGAGTTTTTGAAGCTCAGCAGGCGTAGGAAAGAGACGCAGTGTAGCCAGCGACCCAGAGCCCAAGAGGTGTTTGTATACCTGTCCCAGCTCTGGAAACACAATGTCGACCCAGCGGTGGATCTGGTTCTTGACGCTGACGAGACGATGGACGATGGTCTCCCGGTTCGCCATGAGCACACGCAGCTCCATGAACACTTCACTGGTTTCTTTGATGAAGGTATAGTAGCCGTTTTTCACCATGTCGGCGATAACCAAGGCATCCTTGACGTCGCTTTTGGAGGGTGTATTGTCGCGGTTTTCCTTGTTCTTTTTGACGAGATGAGGATTTACCAACACGACCTCGAGACTGCGGTCTTTGAGCCAGGCAGCGAGGCTGAGCCAGTAGTGGCCGGTTGGCTCCATGCCGATGATGGCATCGTTTAATTGGTGCGTTTCCTGCAGATCTTTCATCCACTGCAGCAGTAGGCTGAAGCCGGCGTCGTCGTTGGAGAAGTGAAGGGAAGTGCCGAGCAGGATCCCACGGAAGTTGACGGCGCGAGCAACGTGGGACTGCTGGGCGATGTCGATGCCGACGACCAGATGCTGGGTTGAAATGTGTTCGAGCAGTTGATTTTGTTTGGCTTGAGCTTTAAACTTCAAGATAGAGCGACCTCCTTAAGATGGCTAAAGGGCTATGACCCGTGACTACCCCATCGTACCGGAGTCGCTCGTTTTTGTGCAAAGATCAAAATTAACGCTCTACAGGAATCCTAACGGGCAGAATTGTTTAATTTACCATCCTTCGTTAAACAAAAGTTGTATTCGGTCGGGCCAGGACTGTGCACATTAGCAATCCATGAGAAACCGGGCATGCTGTTGGATGATAAAATGTAGACGGAAGCATATGGGACGTGTAATCCTGATGATGAATGTGCGAGAAAACCAGGGAGGAGAGTGAGTCGCATGGCAAAGATCGTTTTCGCATTGAACCAGTCTCTGGACGGGTTCGTCGACCACGACCACACGGCATTTCAGCCCGACCCCGTGCTATTCCGTCATTTCATCGACGACGTGCGCGGCATGGCGGGCAGCCTGTACGGGCGCCGTATGTACGAGACCATGCGGTATTGGGACGGAGACCATTTTGAATGGGATGCACCGGAACGGGAATACGCAGCGGCGTGGCAAAGCAAACCGAAGTGGGTGGTGTCGAGGACGTTAAAGTCCGTCGGTCCGAACGCTTCTCTGATCGAGGGCGAACTCGCAGCGGCCGTACGTGGGCTGAAGGCTCAGCATGAAGGGGAGATTGAAGTTGCCGGGCCGGAGTTGGCGCACAGTCTAACGGAGCTCGGTCTCGTTGATGAGTATCGACTCTATCTCCATCCAGTCGTGCTGGGTCACGGCAAGCCGTTCTTCGCCGGTCCGCGGCCGCCGCTACGCCTCGTGGCAAGCGATCGAATTGGCGAGCAGGTGATCAGGTTAACCTACGTTCCAGCTTAGTTGTGCGGTTGACCCAGCGGCCTAAAGGGCACGAGGGATTCTCCGGCTGCAGCGGCAGTCAGAGGATCCCTTATTCTTTGAGATTTGTTCAGTTATGTCGGAGGACAAGAATCTGTACCTATTCAAACCCGCGTAAATCGTGGTTTTTTTAATTTATAGGAACACATTCTTGTCACAAACGAATGACAAGAATCTGTACCTATTGCCGATTGAGGACAAGAATGTGTTCCTATTGCCGATTTACCTATATAATCCCAAAAGGGGATCCTAGACTACGACGGCAAGCATTTATGAGAAGCAGCAAGACCGATAAATAAAACGAAACAGCTCCGGACATTTTTGCCCGGAGCTGCCTTCGACCGATGCTTTCGGATTATATGGATTTCACCACCAATTTTTATTGTGATGTTTCATCACTCGGTTAGTTTATGGGGGAGATAAATATACGGTTAGTGCATTCACACAGACTTGTGCTTTTTCCGCTAGGACATAGAAATGATCATAAGGGTCAAATAACCCACACCTTGGTCCGCAGCAAAACATGTTGAGGTTTAAGAAAGAATAAGTTTAGAAGAACCCTCTTCCAAAGAATGGTGGTTCAAAAAATTCCTCAAATCGCTCGAATCTCCGAGACTCAAATCGCGGTTCGAATCGTTCGAATGGCTCGAATCGCTCTTCGAATCGTTCGAATCTGGGTGATTCGAATGGTGAGAAGAATGGGGAAAAAGCACTTGTGCGAACTGGTTTTGTGTTTTTAAGCTGTTTTTTCGAGTGTGTACGAACAGATTTTGTTTTCAGTTGTTTTTTTGGAACTGCCATATGTTCACCTCCTTCTTATTTGATCTAATTCGAGATAAGTGAAGAAGGGAACTTAATATCTAGTTCCAGCTCGCAAGATTATGACCAATAAGATGAAGAGGACAAGTACGAATGCAGCTGCTTGTATACCGTAATCACCAACTGTCTTTTGTGATTATTACCACTCCTATAATATGAAAGGATAAGTATACCGCCAGTGCATTCACACAGGTCCATCATTAATCCGCATTTATACAATGAAAATTAGATAAGCCGTAAGCGTAAAATAGTCCCTACCTGGCAATCACCCCATGATCGGTGTTTCACCGGAGACAGCTACCCGGAAACAATAATCGGCAGGCCCTTTGGAAAGGAAACAGACCTATCGCTTTTCCTGATATTCCATAAATGAAATGTAAGGTGATGAAAGAAAAGATTATTTGGTGCCCGTTCGTCTCTGTTCCAATAGATTTGTCGGATGACAAGAATCTGTACCTATTGCCGCGTGTAATCGAAATTTGCCAAGGCTGTCACATTCGATAATGTACGCAATCCCGAGCATCCAGGTGCAGTCCGACGGCGTACATAAGATGCGGATCCGCAAGGATTGGTTCTCGCGCTCACAGCCGTGTCTGCAGCGCTCGTCGGATGGGCAATGGCTCGTTCACGAAGTGTCGTGGATGGCCAGGAAAATTCATCTGTCGACAATGCAACGGGTGAGAGGGGTGACTCCCCGCTGCAGGACGGGATCCTATCACCGATGGATCGGTGCTTATAGCTGGCAATTATAATGAGATAACGGGATACGATAGCTAATAAAGACAAAACGGCAGCCGGCTAGAAGACCGGCTGCCGTTTTCATTGAGCTAACGGGAGGATAGCGTGATTCAAGCGAAGAAAATCCCAATTTTAATGAATACCAGAATGCAGATGTTCAGCACCGGCTCACGCTAATTTAGTTTGATTACATAATTTCGACTTCAGAAGAAATTTCTTTTTTATGGTGTTTGACTCTGACTGTTCCTTAAAATACACTGCACGACACAATTCAATCGATGGTCGAGCAAAGAACCGTACGGGTACAACGCCGGCTGATTCAATGTCGCTAAAAAAGACGATGGTCGCTCGTAACTAATTATAGCCCCAGTGGGATTACCGTTATCATAAAGACAAACCCGGAACGGCACAAACAAACTGGCTCTAATATCGATCGTGAGGATCGGTTCGGCGACGACTCCATTGCCGACGATATATAAAACGCATTTTTTTATACCGTTATGAAGAGAGACCAGCCGGCCTTGGTCGATTTTGAAGAAGATCATTAACCCGTGGGGGCCAGCCATTTGAGCGAATGCTTGCTTTACCTTTTCCCAGGAAGCATGCTCTTTAACGAGCGCGGTTTCGGCGTTCCTATCCCAATGCCCCATTTCCCGCTCGAACGCAGTCACAAGCGCCTCATAGCTCAACCCCGAAGGTATATCTTCGCGGACGGTCGTCAGCCACGAAACCGTTTTGTAAGGAAAAACAAGGCCGTTTTCCATTGTATCGGAATCCTCCCCTGTTGATCATTTCTTACCAAGATTCTATTCCTTTGCATTATTTGTAAGAATGGTGATAGAGGCAACCGCCCGGTGTTGGAGAAGGATGAAGTTACCTTAAGTCATGGTTACGAGGTTTTATTAACAAAATAAGTACGCGCAAGAAAATATGATGTTAATGCTGAATTTTGTTTCAAACAATTAAACAAGTAATTCAGCAGCTCAGGATGCTACTGGATTGCGCGTAAACCATATCACGACAGCTGAACTGCCCGAAAAAAGTTTTTCCCGCAATGAACAATCGTCCACATTCCGAAGTCTTTTTCAATATAAGGAGAGGAGAGAACCTTTTATGAAACGAATCATTGAATCAGTTATGCAACGAGCGGCAATTCTGACGATCGTCGTTTTGCTACTGCTTGCCTGGGGTGCAGTCGCAGCCTTTCAGATGCAGCGCGATTATTTGCCAGGCATCAACAATACGACGCTGATGGTATCGCTGCGGGCATCGTCCTACCAAGCGGATCAGGTTAAACGCGATATTACGAAGCCGCTAGAGGAGGTTATTCGGAAAACGGATGGCATCGTCAATCTCGAGACGACATCTTATGACGGCGGTCTGCTGATGAATCTGTATTATCCGATGAATTACAGTATGACCATGGCCGAAAGGGACATCCGGGTGGCGCTGAATGATGCTGTTCTGCCGGACGGTGTTAACCAGCCGGCCGTCACCCGATTGACGACCAACAGCTTCCCCATTCTTAGTTACAGCCTGACTGCAAACAGCGCGAAGGTGGATGAATTTACGCTGCAGTCGACAATTCAGACCGACATTGTGAATCAGTTAAAGTCTACCCCAGGCGTCGCGGATGTGCAGACCGTCGGTGGCGCAAACAACGGCTATGTCGTCTTGGTCCGCACCAAGGACCTAACGGCTGCAGGTATGACACTTGACGATTTCAACAAGTCGATTGCGAGTCAGGTACCGACTCTGCAGGGCTATATGGCGAATGTCAAATCATCCTTCCCGGTACGGGTAGAAGGCTGGGACTTAACGGAACAGGAAATGAATACCCTTACCATCAAAAATAAAGACGGGGTCAGCGTACCGCTGTCGGCGGTCGCTTCGGTGTCCCGCTCGCTGACAGACATCAAGACTGTGTCACGTACGGATGGCAGAGCCAGCGTTCTGGTTAATGTCATCAAGACGCCCGGCGCCAACATTACGGACGTCGCGGCGGACGTCAAAGCGCGTGTTGCCGAACTGCCTGCCGTGAAGAGCGGCGATGTCGCCATGACGCTCACGGCGGACCGTGCACATGACCTAAACTCATCCTTGATGGGTTTGATCCGGGAAGGGCTTCTGGGCTGCGTATTCTCCATGTTGTGCGTGCTCATCTTCTTCAGGAATGTACGTTCAACGCTGCTGATCGCAGTATCGTTGCCGATCTCACTTCTTGCGACAACCGCGATCCTGAAGGCGATGGGCGTCACGCTTAACATTCTGACCGTCTCCGGTCTAATCGTCGCCATGGGCCGGATTGTCGACGACGCCATTGTCATCCTCGATAATATGCATCGCCGAATGCAGAAGAAGCGAGAGCAGTCTGCGCTTCACGTCCTGTCGTCGTCTGTCGTCGAAATGCTGCCGGCTATTTTCGGATCCACGGCGACAACAGTTGCCGTTTACGCACCGATTGCGTTGGTCGGCGGAATTATCGGCGCTTCGTATTCTGGCTTCGCGTGGTCGGTTGTCATTGCGCTGGCCGTCTCGTTCCTCGTTGCAATGTTCGTCATCCCGGCTTTCGCTTATTTGGGCTGGCACAAGCCCAGCGGTAAGGCAGTAACACTAGAGCCGGCAATGAAGCCATTCTTGACTGCGGCGCTGAAACATCGGAAAACCGTCCTAGGCATGTCGCTGATCATATTCGTCGCCGCGGCGATATTCGCTTTCCAGCTTCCGTTTAGCCTGCTGCCAAGCACGGCGAGCGGGCAGGTTGCCGTGCAAATGGAACTGCCGAAAGGAACTCCTCTGTCCGTGGTGGATAAGGCCGTCCAAGATGTGGAGAATGTGCTAAAGCATGATCCGCAGGTCGCTTCGTTCTCGGCTACGTTCGGTTCTTCGTTCACGCCGCAAGCCGACGATGTCTTCGACCAGGGAGGCGGCTATATTCAGCAGCCGAATATTACAAACCTGTCGGTGTCCCTGAAGAATAAAAAACAGGTTAATGACTATATCCCATCCCTGCAGGCTAATTTGATAAAAATGAAAGGTCCAGCTGCCGTAACGGTTACGAACCAGAATATTGCCGGCGATGATTCCACCATTAATATCATGCTGAGCGGTACGGATGCGCCTACGTTAGAAAAGGCTGCTTCCACGGTACGCTCCAAGCTGTCTGGCATTGCTGGCCTTAACGTCGCCGGTAAAACGGACCTTACTAACGGCATTCCGAAGTTTTCGATCGCTTTGGACCGGGAAAAAGTAATAAAAGCCGGCGTAAAGACGGATGATATTAACAAGCTGCTTGCTCGCTATATGGCAAAGGGAAAAGACTTTGATATTTCGGTCTCGACCGGTACGGGTCAGATCCCGGTCGACGTGTATCTCGATCCGGTGAAGTCCGGACAAACGATCGGGAACGGCACGCTTCCGGTCTACACGCCAGATCAAGTGATGGCCTCGCTGGCAGCCGAAACAGTGAAAGGGACGGGCGGAACGATCCACCGGCTTGATCAGTTGGGGACGATCCAGCGTAGCGAAGCCGTGTCCACCATTCAGGAACGCAATGGCGAGCCATATACGGTTGTATCGGTGCGCATCGTCTCGAGCGATGTCAGCGGCGTATCCAAAACCGTGAATCACACGCTTCAGAACACGGACCTTCCGAATGGCGTCACTTATTCGCTTGGCGGCATCACTCGGCAGGTCACCCAAATGATTATAGAGATGACGATCGCGGTTGCGGTTTCGATTCTGCTCGTGCTGCTCATTACGAGTTTCGTGTTCAGGGGCTGGCGCGCACCAATCGCCGTCCTCATTAGCATTCCGTTGGCGCTCTCCGGTGTTGTGCTCGCCTTGTATGCGGTGCAGGGCCAATGGAATCTCGCCGCGCTGATCGGGGTACTCATGCTGACCGGCATTGTCGTCACGAACGGTATTGTGCTAATTGATAAAATCGAGCGGAACCGCCGCGAAGGCCTTGGCCTGAGCGAAGCGGTTATGCAGGGCAGCCTATCCCGGGTACGTCCGATCTTCATGACGGCCGCAACAACCGTACTGACCCTAATCCCACTAGCGCTGTCTGGGGATGACGGAACGGTCATCTCCCGGGTACTCGGAGTTGTCGTCATCGGCGGCATGATCACCTCAACGCTCAACAGTTTTGTCGTCATTCCTATTCTTTACGAGGCCATGAATCGAAAGATCGGCCGGATATCTAGCGCCCCCGAACACGGTGCATCGATTTAATCGATCGAATGAACATGGCGGATCGCGATCTTGGCGGAGAACCTACTCGTCAGGTGGAGTTTTCATCAAGATAGTCATTTTATCGTGGAGATGAACGAGAAGCAGGAGTTATTTTATCATCAACAGCAGAGGAGGGGGAGATATGGGATATATCAGCCACTTTCTTACCCACCTATTGGAACAGTACGGATATGGCGTTCTCTTCTCATCTCTTTTTGTCGAAATGCTTGCCCTACCGCTCCCTGGAGAATTTATCATGACCTACGCGGGGCTAATCGTATATCAAGGGAATTTAAATTGGTTAATGAGTATCCTTGTCGGCTGGATCGGAACTTCACTCGGAATGACGCTCTCATATTGGATCGGGTATCGCCTGGGTAATCCATTCTTCGAGAAATACGGAGCTCGGTTTCACTTCGGACCCGATAAATTAAATGGCGTCTCAAAGTGGTTTGGCCGTTATGGGAATAAAATGTTGATCATCGCTTATTTTATTCCGGGCGTTCGCCATATTACCGGCTACTTCTCAGGCACGACCCGAATTTCTTTTCGCAAATACGCCGTGTATGCCTTCTCGGGAGCATTCCTCTGGGTCTCCATTTTCATTACGCTAGGCAAATTGCTCGGGCCTAAATGGAATCAATACCATCATACCATCAACTTATATATGATCATCATCGGTGTGATTTCTGCAGCTGCATATCTGCTTATTTCCTTCTACAAGAAGAACCGGCTTCGTATTCAAAATCGCATCTTAACCCTGTTGGATAAGAGTTTGCAACAATATCGTTCCGTCGGCAAAGTAAAATTTATCATCTTGGCGGCAGCTACGTTATTCGTGGTGTTTTTCTCGATAGCGATCGGGTTGATCCAAGACTTCTTAGCACATGAATTCAGCCAGTTCGATGAGATTTCGGCCTATATCGTCGGGCAAGTATTCGATTCCAGTTGGGCCGATGCCATGAATCTCTGGACATATCTAGGGTCCTATACGATGATGTGGCCATTAATTATCCTGACAGCTGTATGGATTGGGTACACGGGCAAGGATCGCCTACTCGAAATTGCTTTCTATGCGATGGTTCTGTTTGGAGGGGAAGGACTCGACGAAGGCTTGAGGCGGCTGTTCCATCGAAGCGGTCCAGTAGGCCATCCATTCACTTTTCCCAGCGAGCAAGCATTAATCACGCTGACGGTCTACGGCTTCACGGCTTATTTGCTCGTTCGCCATCATGGGAAGTACAAAAATCGTATAATAGCTGTATTAGCAGTTTCCATATTAAGCCTCTTAGCAGGAATCAGCGTGATTTACTTGGGCATTGAATATCCAAGCGATGTTATTGCCGGCTATGTGTTCGGGGGACTGTGGATCAGTTTGAACGTTGTTTTGTTAGAAATCTTCCGGGTAATGAAAAGCAATCGTGCAGGGCCGAGAACCAAATTTGCCTTTTGACCCCCATGGATTTCATCGATACTTTAGGGGTTGATCTCGTTTGGACGAAGAACTAAATCGGATCATAAGCGAAGCAAAGCAAGGCAGCAAAGATGCCTTTGCAACGCTCGTTCATCGATTCAAGAATCAGGTATATCGTTACGCTTACGGCATGTTAGGGGATCGGATGGAAGCCGAAGATGCTTCCCAAGAAGTATTCATCAAATGTTACTACTCCTTGTCCCGCCTGGAAAACGAATTTTCTTTTGTCTCATGGCTGACCCGAATTGTCTCCAATGTATGTCTAGACCGTTTGAAAAAAAGGCAAAGAGAAAATGAGGTCGCGCAAGAAACGGCCGGAGAGGGCGAAGCGCAAGAGCGCCATATGTCGAATGATTTAAAAATCACGATTGAGGAAGCCATGAGACAACTGACTCCCGAACACCGAGAGATAATGATTCTGCACGACGTACAGGGATACCGTTATGAAGAGATTGCTACTCAGCTTGGGATCCCATTAGGAACAGTTAAATCACGTTTGAATGCTGCTCGGCTTGCGTTCAGAATTGAAATGAAAAGAGGTGAGGCGTAAATGGAAAATCACCCCGTCGAATGGTTGTCCGCATATCTCGATAATGAATTAGACGTTGACGATCGCAGAAAAATGGATATTCATTTAGCTGAATGCGAGTCGTGTAGGGCGCTGGTTGAAGATTTTGCGGAGTTACAAAATCAAATACACAGTACCTATCTCTCCCTCGAGGCCCCTTATGATCTTGAAAAGTCAGTCATGGATGCAATCCTCAAGAAATCTTCTTCTCCAATCTACGTAGGTATTGGGCTTACGGCTGTTCCATTGGTTGGTCTGCTCATACTCCTTACCATCATCTTCCTTTACGGCTCCGTTTTATGGAAATTTATAACCGTAGCATACAAGTTCATGGTGACAGGTGCTTATGTGTTCTCCCATATTGCGTCATCGATTCCTGTTATGTGGGGGACTATTTTCATACTTGCCGTTGGTGTATTCCTGCTATCCGGTCTATCTCTGCGACGAATCTTCCGAAGCACCGCTCAATAAGGGGGGAGCATCATTGTTGAAAAAATATCAGCTTGTCGTAACCATTATAATATGTCTGCTCTTGTTCCCCTCTTCCGCTCTGGCCAGGAGCTTGTTTGAGCATCAAAATACGACGGTTCCTTCGAACCAAACCGTGGACGACATCGTCGTCATTGGAGGAGACGCCTTCATCGCGGGAAAAGTAAACAATTCCGTTGTTGTCGTGAACGGCGATGTTCACATCCAGTCCACTGCCGAAATAAAAGGGGCCGTAGTCATCATAGGCGGTCAACTGCAACAAGAAAAAGGGGCCGTAGTCACGAACGACGTCATCAATATTTCGTTCGATAATGCGACGGCGAATAGTTTGATTATTGGCGCAGGGCTCATTGTTGGGATTGGTGCCGTAAAGCTTGCTGCAAGTCTACTCATGCTTCTCTTGCCTGTTCTCATGGTTGTTATTGGGAAACGACACACGGTTAGGTTCGTGGATCGGTATAGAACGGCCCCTCAGGGAAAATTGCTCTCCATGGGCTTTTTTACGGGGCTACTGCTCGTTGCCATCAGTGTATTGCTCATTCTTACGATCGTTGGAATCCCCATTATTCTGCTGATCGTATTGTTAGTCCTGGCTGCCACCGTCTTCGGAGTAGCATTCGTTAGTCAGTTCCTAGGAGAACAAGTCCAAGCAACGGCTGGTAAGCCAGAATGGGTGAGAATGGGTGTGGGTGCATTTATCCTAACTTCTGCGGTTAATATTCCCTTCTTAGGTCTTCTTATATTACTGGCTCTAGTCCTGTACTCATTAGGAATTTCTACGTCCTGGGTCGTTTCTATATTTACTAAACGCAGAAGATTTGCCAAATAACTGGTTAGGGGAGATCGTGTTTGAGGCAAAGGGATCTTTAAGCTGAATCCGACTATTGTCATCATGGGATTGGTGAGTTTGTTTACGGACTTATCTGGACAGATGATCGTACCGATCCTTCCTCTGTATTTGACGACCGTGTTTATATGAGTGTAGGGTGAAAATTGGTCGAGCGTTGGTGCATACCACAGAAGTGAATAGGGAGTTTTGATGAGCGACCGATTTTGCGAAAAGCCTGTTGGTGCTGGTGCAGTAGTCCCTGCATATTCATGTCACCAACATCAAAAGAAGTGATTCCAGAAAACACATTTAGACAATCAGAACAAATTTTTGACACTCGATCCGTCGTCTTCTGATGAAGTACTAAAGAAAAGGCCAACGAATCAGTCGAACCCCTCTCTCTAAGGTGATCAATCGGGTTGGGCAATTGGGTCAAGGTCAGGCTCCGCAGCCATCGGCCGTAGGATCACTGCAGTCATCAGGAATCCGGCGCTGAGGTTACGGGTGATGTCATGAATTTCGCTTCTAATGAAGCTGCATGGAACAGTGTCCTTATTGGGGGCTGTCATGTATATGTTGGATGAGGACATCGGGAATCTTGCGATGTTCTTTTTTGATTTGTTACATCATGTTTAAAATCTTGATCTTGGAAATAATAGCAATCAACTTCCCACACAAGTTAAAAATGAAACATATGTTGCATTATTTTTGTTGGGGTGATAGTCTTAATCTAATCAGCGCTTCATGAACAAAACGTATCAAAGAAAAGGAGTCCACGTCATGAACGTTAAAATCGGGGCTAATCCTGTCCACTGGCATACGATTTCCCGTGAACAAACCATTCAAACGTTAAAATCCAATGTGGATATAGGTTTATCCGATGATGAAGTGAAGAGGAGAAGGGAGATCGCTGGCCCCAACCAATTAGCCACTCCTCCCGGGAAGCCATGGTGGAAGGAAATCAAGGAAGAGCTCACCGAACCGATGATCTTACTCCTGATTCTAGTTGCTGTGGTATATGGTTTTCTTGGAGAACTCCGGGATGCCATCACGATCATCGTCATTATTATCGCTGTACTTGCCATTGAAATGGGAAATGAAAGCAGAGCAAAAGGGGCGATCAAAGCTTTATCCAAGTTTACCGCAATTCGTACACCTGTTATCCGTGATGCAAGCTTTCAGGAATGTCTTCCGTCCGAATTGGTGCCGGGGGACATTGTGGTCTTACGACCTGGTGAGCGTATTCCGGCAGATTTGCGGTTGCTGGAATCGATCAGCCTTCAGGTGGATGAATCAAGCCTTACGGGCGAATCCGTTCCGGTGTTGAAAGACGCGAAGGCCGTACTAAGCGAAGAGTCAGACTTGGGGGGCCGACGTAATCTTGCCTATTCCGGTACATTGGTCACGGCGGGGAAAGGGATTGGGGTTGTCATTCATACTGGAATGACAACCGAACTGGGGAAAATTGTCGGTTTGGTCCAAGAAGCGCGCGAACCCAGGACCCCGTTGCAGCTTCACATGAAAGAGTTGACCCGCTGGATGGTTTGGATTGCACTCGGTTTTAGTGCTTTGGTGGCGATTGTCGGATGGATCCAGGGGGCAGGATGGAGGGAAACGATCCTCACCGGGCTAACACTTGCTTTTGCTACTATCCCCGAAGAACTTCCGATTTTGATTGCAATGGTTCTCGGATTGGGGGCTTACCGGCTTTCGAGGCAGAAGGCGATTGTACGTCGATTGCGTACCGCCGAATTATTGGGCAATATAACCGTCGTTGCGACAGATAAGACCGGAACGCTTACGGAGAACCGGATGCATATCAATCGATGGGTCCTTGATGGCCAGCCATACGAAAAAGAGGAGTGGAAGCGATCGGACTGGACGGATAGGGCCATCCAAGTCGGTTGCCTCGCGAACGACGGCTTTATTTCGGAAAAACAAAAAGGAAAGTCTGTCTTTGAAGGGGATCCGACAGATACCGCATTTTTACTTGCTGCGGAAGACTTGGGGTATGATGTTGAAACGATAAGAAAACAGTATCTGGTCAAAAACCAATTTCCATTTGACGATGTGACAAGACGTATAACGGTATCCGTTGTCCATGAACATAAGCAACTTACACTGACCAAAGGGGCGCACGAGCAACTGCTGGATATTTGCAAAACGATGGTCTGGAATAACGAGATGGTGCCATTATCTTCAGAACTCCATTATAAAATCATGGAGAATGCGGAAATACTCGCAGAAGAGGGATACCGCGTCATCGGACTTGCATTCAAAGAAACGTCTCCCGATGCTCTTATGAAAACACGTGAACAGGCTGAGTCCGATCTTGTCTTTTTAGGCTTGGCTGCGTTGTATGATCCTCCGCGTGCGGATGTTGCCGCGGCAGTGGAAACGTTGAAGCAAGCAGGCGTGAGAGTGATGATGGTGACAGGGGATCACGCGGTAACGGCTGCTGCGATCGCTGCTAAAGTCGGTTTGGAATCATCCCATGTATTGCTGGGCCGCGATATTGAAACGATGTCCGACGTAGAGCTTGGGGAGCGGTTGCGTAATGTTTCCATCTGCGCAAGAACTACGCCCGAGCATAAGCTTCGCATTGTTCGCGCTTTGCAGCAGCAGGGCGAGGTGGTGGCGGTAACCGGTGATGGTGTGAATGACGGCCCTGCTTTAAAGGAAGCCGCCGTTGGGATAGCCATGGGAAAATCGGGAACCGATGTAGCCAAAGAGTCGGCAGATATGGTGCTCGCCGACGATCATTTCGCAACGGTGTCTGCGGCCATAAAAGAAGGCAGAAAACTGTTTGCCAACTTACACAAGGCCGTCCGTTATTATTTAGCAGCCAAAGTCGCTTTGATATCCAGCACCTTAATTGCCGCTGCAGCCGGACTTTCCCTTCCTTTTGCGCCGATTCAGATCATTATTATGGAGTTGTTTATGGATTTGGGGGCAGCGACCAGTTTTACGGCTGAGCGGCAGGAAGCCGATGGGATGAGACGGAGTCCAAGAAGTCAGGCCAGTCGATTTATGGATCGTGCTATGGTATTAGGCATTTTCTCGGGAGGGTTTTCGCTTGGACTCGCTGTTTTAGCAGCTTATCTCTGGGCATTATCGATAGGAGCGGACACGGTATCGGCTCAATCGGTAGCCTTTGCCGCCTGGATGATAGGGCACTTGATTCTGGCCTTAATTATGCGATCGGAAAGAGAACCTCTATTCAAACTCGGTCTATTTTCCAATCGAATCATGCTGCTCTGGATCTCATCCGCTATTGTTTTTCTCGTTGCGGCTGTATATGTGCCTTACCTGAGTGAACTGCTTCATCTTACTTCCCTGCGTTATACCGATTGGGTTGTCGTGTTGATTTGTTCATTAATAGCTCCAGCATGGATTGAAATCGGCAAATGGATCCGTTGGTGAAACTAAACGAGTGAGTCGGCGTTTCTTTGGGCAGCGCAATTAAATCGGGGTCAGGATGGATAAGTTTACGATCTCCCAAACCATTTGTTATGATAGCTCTATAAGCTTGTTGCATTGGGGGATATGTTGTGAGTCAGCATGCGTGGATCGTTTTATCCTATAAGGTCCCTTCAGAGCCATCGACCGTACGAGTCCGCATTTGGAGAAATCTAAAAGGCTTGGGCGGTGTGTATATCCAGCAATCCGTGTGCGTCGCTCCGGATACAGCTGAAATCCGTAGAAAGATTCAGCAAATTAAGAAAATCATTGATTCGAGCGGAGGAGAGACCCTACTACTCGAAGCCACCGAACTTTCTCAACATTCGGAAGAGCAACTTGTTCAATTATTCAACCAACAGCGTACCAAAGAATACGAAGAATTTCTTGATGGCTGCGGTCTTTTCCTGAAAGAAATGGAAAGTGAAACCCGGAAAAGAAACTTTACCTTTCATGAAGTGGAGGAAAATGAGGCAGACTTAGGGAAGCTGAAAAGATGGTTTAGAAAAATCTTGAAAAGAGATTTTTTCCAAAGTTCATTGGAAAACCAGGCAAAAAGTCAATTAGATCTATGCGAAGCCAAATTAGCTGAATTTACCGATCAAGTGTATCGATCAGAAGGACAGAAGGAAGGAAAGGTGTTGGACGAAGAAAGCTGATAGAATTTAAATCGTTCATTCAGAGAATTCATTGGGAAAAACTATCAACTGTTTCAACCCCACGTAAATCGTGGGTTTTTTATTTTATCAGAATACGGTAGCCTTTTTGTTATGCCACGAAGAAAACGAAGACATTTGTTGTTCAAAACGGGGTTAGAAGACAATAGGAACACATTCTTGTCATCCGACGGCACTGGCTGGGTTTTTTGTAAAAGGACAAGAACATACATTGATTCTCGATTCAGGACAAGAACTTGCACTATTTACCGCCTGCTCATCTTCGTAATTGCATTGAACTAAAGTGATCACTACACCAGTTGCTGCATTCTTCCCCGCAGCATAAGTAGGCTGAAAGCGAAAGAGATCTCCGGTAAAAAACCAGATACATTTAAGAAAAAGCGAAGTAACGCCAGACTAAGAAAAAAACGAAATACCCAATAAAAAAGGCGACATTGCTCGGATATTCCGGACGGCAGGGGAGCAGGGGACGGGACTAGCCCCATTTGTCGGAAGAAAATCGGTAATCCAGACGAGCTTGGCACCGTTTTCGCCATGAGGGAAGACTTGAAATGATGCATGATGATGCAAAAAGGGCATATGTCCTTCACCACAGCGTACGCCCTTCGGCGTTCCTCATCATCGATGGAAACGATGTACTCGCGCGTCATGCCGCCATTTGGAAGGAGGAGGGTTCTTTCGTATCCGTCCACCAGCGTGATCTCGGTATAGCCGGGAACCAGACGATATTGGACGGCGCCAATGTCGCTGACGACATCCCATACCTGTTCGGGCGAGGCCTCAATCAGAATTTCCTTGCGAATCGTTGTCAAAATAATCACGCTCCTTGAACCAAAGTTGGTTGAAGTAGTCCTCGACCTGATTGAGGAGTGCCGCTGGAAGTGTTTCGGTGCGGTGCAGGACGTTATTGCTCATTGTATTTCACAGAAGGAGTATTTGAAGAGAAGGTTTAACGGGGAGTCCGAAGTTCGAAGTGAATTTACTAAGCACAAAAGAACACGACTATGGAACTAGTTGTGTTCTCTCTGCAGTTTATATGGATTATGAATTGTTGTAATGAGGATTTGAATCGTCCTCATAATTTAATCCAAGTTGGTAAGCTTGTGTCAGTAGTCCTTCTTGAACTACTGGCGTTGAATCTAATGTGTCATACAATATTTCAACCCTGCTACTGGATATTCCACAATAACTGGCAATTGCAATGTTCAGCTGTTGGTTCATCATCTCTTCATATTGTCTCTTTGCCATATGAGCCTTCGAGTCTGCTGCGAGACCAAGCCAAAGTACCTGACTGTGATGTAGTTTATTGGCGCCATACGCGAAACCATTGTTCCACACCCGATCGATATATCCTTTCAGCATAGCAGGTACGTTGTACCACCATACTGGGAAGATGTAGGCTAGAGCATCGTGTCTCTCCATTCGTTTGATTTCGACTTCAACTTCGGGTGAGTAAATCTTCCGACCCGATGACCAGTGAGGCTCATCTGCTTCCCTCAATACGGGATCAAATCCGTTACGATACAGATCCAGTATTTCGGTTTCATGTCCAGCCTCAAAAAGTCCTTGTGCAAACCTATCAGCGACAGAAAAGGTTAATGAATTTTTTCTTGGATGTGACACAACGGTTAAAATTTTCAAAATTGGCACCTTCCTTATCTACTTTTACTTTTTAAGGTACAATATGATTATGTAATGAGATTCTAAAAAAAAGAAGTACGCACCTTTTTGTACTATAGGCACTTACAGGTAACGACGGATTTATAATATTCCTGCAGAAGCGACGTTAGAGGTGATAGGAGGGAAATGGAAACTTTTGATATTATGTCACCTAAACTGTGGATCCGGGCCATTGAGAACCGGTGAATTAAGGAGGAACATTCCCGATATTACTCAAAAGGTGTTAACTCAGCAGCTTCGAGAGTTGGAGGAAGATGGTATCATCATAAAAACGATATATAATCAAGTACCTCCTAAAGTTGTCTACGAGCTAAGTGAATTGGGAATGTCGCTGAAATCGTTACTTGACCAACTTGGGGAATGGGGCGGGCATTATATGAAACAATTTGGACGGATTTCCTCCTGCTCTGAAGGTCAAATAAATTCATTCAACTCCCTCGGTAAAATGTAGTTTTCTCACGAATACTCGCTTATTCGCAGGATCTCACCATGGGATAAATTGTTGTCTGGACAGAAGAGGCTTGGTACCGTCAAATTCGGCAACCAAAGCGTATGCGAGAACAGAAGGGGCGACGTTTCGCTCCTTTTTTACTGCTCTGCTGCACGCTGCTCCACGTAACCTCCGGAGGCTTTCACTCCCATTTCTCGACGGGTCGATGCCATTTCATTCCTTCGTTACGCCTATCCGGTGGGTGGAGGCCAGTCATCCTAACGGTACGGGTCTGGGCCCTTTTGTTCAATGCAATCCGGTACTCCGTGCAATCTTGAAATCCTGCGTATAAGCCAGTTTTCGTGCCAATTGAGAAGCGATTAAGCTGCATGTTTCATAGGAAGAGCTCGATCTGGATCGTAAGCTTCGCCTCGCTTCGTGTTGTCGTATAAATGCTTCATCGTTCATGATGAGGGCCATGGTTGCCATGAACAATGCATGACGAAGTCTCGGTCGGCACCGTTTGCTGATTGGACATCTGACCTTTCCACTTGCCTGAGCTAGCTTCCGCTAGGTTGAGGCCGGCATGTCGCAGCAATGCATGGCCATGTGCGTAGCCGCTAAGGTCTCCAGCCTCACCCAGAATGCCGGCGACAGCCAGGGTACTCATGCCTTTAATCGCCAGTATCGGCTTAGCTAGCGGAATCCGGGCCAGTGCAGCGGCCACTTCATCCTCGTGAACGAAGTATTTTTAAGCGAGAAAGTGGAGACCACTCGAACGATTGTTGTGCGAGAACGATGAAATCGCCGGGCATATGCGCTCAGCGTCTTTGGATTTATATCAGAACGTTGATGCTCTTCGTTATCCCTGACCTTCCGACGCAGTATTGTTCATGAAGTTAATCGCCCACATATGGCCGTCCAAGTCCTCGAAGGCCCATGATAAATGAACCCATAATCCTGCCTATTTATTCGGATTGAGGCTGTCCGCTTCATTGCATATAATGAAGGTACCGCCCTTCGGGGAGATCGTTAAGGGAGGCCGCGATGAACGAGACCGCATTTGACGAACCATTATTTGCAAGCTTGAAGCCGGGCTTAACCTCGTTCTGTTACCGAATGCTAGGCTCCATGGACGATGCGGACGATGCCGTTCAGGAGACGAGTATTCGGGTCTGGCAGAGCTGGAGCACGTTCAGACAGGATTCCTCGTTCAAAACTTGGGTCTATCGGATTGCCTCCAACCTGTGCTTGGACAAGCTGAGACAATCCAAACGCCGCGCGCTTCCCGTTGACCTGTTCGACCCGGCCGTCGCCATCGTCGAGCCGCGCGACACGCTGCCGGACACTGCCTGGATCTGGCCGTCTCCCGACTTTGGGGGCAATCCGGAGGATCGGCTCGTCCGCAGAGATACCCTTCAACTGTGCTTCATCGCTCTCCTGCAGACCTTGCCTCCGCGGCAGCGCGCGGTACTCATTTTGAAGGATGTATTTGAATGGTCCTCCAAGCAGATCGCGGAAACGTTGGCGATGTCGCCGGTAGCGGTGAACAGCGCCTTGCAAAGAGCCCGAGAGACGATGGACCGGGCGCAGCTTCGCTCGGATGAGCTCAGCTGCATGGACGTTCAACCGGAGCAGCAGCTGCTGTCCCGGTATGTGGAGGCCTTCGAGCAATTCGATATTGCTGCGCTCGTCGCGTTGTTCCACGAGGAAGGCTGCATGTCGATGCCGCCCTTCGAGATGTGGATCCGCGGCAAGGAAGATTTGTCCGCCTTCTATTCGCTTACTCGCTGGCATTGCGAAGGTTCGCGATTTGTGCCCATTACGGTGAATGGCGGTTATCCGGCGTTGGCCCAGTATATGCCGGGCAAAGAGGGCTCTGGCCTGGTACCCTGGGGCATCCACGTCATCGAAACCAAAGAAAATCAAATCCTGCACGTTCAAAACTTCATTCATACGCCATTATTTTCGCGATTTGGGCTGCCTGAGCGAATTGAGCAATGAATTTCGTCATTGGCTTACGTCTATATCATTGAGAATAACCAAACGACGAATATCATGAAAGAGGTGTCTATTTAAAATGGAAACGAGTCAACCGACGAAAGTAACCGTGCAAGCCGTCATTTAAGCCCCTGTCGAGAAGGTATGGCGCTATTGGACCGAGCCGGATCACATCACGAAGTGGAATCAAGCGTCCGAGGACTGGCATGCGCCGAGAGCCGAAAACGTTCTGCGGGTCGGCGACAAGTTTCTGACACGAATGGAAGCGAAGGATGGCAGCATGGGCTTTGATTTTGGCGGCGTCTACGATGTCGTGAATCGGCATGAGGCGATCGGCTACACCATGGAAGACGGAAGAAGAGTGGATATTGCTTTCGTCGATCAAGGGAATGAGACGAAGGTCATTGAAACGTTCGACGCGGAAAGCTCCAATCCCGTTGAGTTCCAGTAAGCAGGCAGGCAAGCGATCATGGACAATTTCAAAGCCTAAACCGAACAAAACTAATCATCGCGAAGAAGACGCCGGGGAAGATTCCCGGCGTCTTTCTTTTTGAACCCTAGTACGAGCGTGCTCTCCGTTAGCCTTAACCTTGTGCCGCATCCATGTTCATGTAGTTAATGGCCCACAGATGGCCGTCCAAGTCCACGAAGCCCCAATGATACATGAACCCATGATCTTCAGGTTCAGCGTGCAATTTCCCGCCCAAGGAGACCGCGGTATTCACGATTTCATCGACCTTTTCCCGGCTCTCGAAGGCCAATGCGATCGTCATCTGCGCATACTTGCTCGTATCGACGGATTCCTTCTCCGTGAGCGTATTAAAGAATGCTTGATTGATCAGCATGACCTGCAGGTTGTCGCCGATCACGATGGCTACCGAATTCTCGTTCTCGGGGAATTGCGGGTTGAGCTCGAATCCGAGTCCGGTGAAGAACGCTTTCGATTGTTCTACGTTTTTTACAGGCAGGTTGAAGCTCGTGAATGCGGACGTTAATGCCATTTTCGAAACACCTCTTCGTCAAATTAGTTTGTGTTCATTTATGCCTTCGTTTATATAGACGACAGCCGATCCGGGAATTCATCGGTCTCATGGATTCGGAAGCGTAAATTTTGAAAAATAACTTGGTATTGAGTTCGGATACCCGCCATTCCCGTAAGGTTGCTTATTCTTATTGTGCAGGGATAAAGATTGAACCTCTCTAAAAAGGAATTCGTCTGAATGTATGACAATTAAAGACAGCAGATCGGATATTCGATCTCAACTCAGTCCCTATACTTTACTTTCAAAACAGACTTTAAGCAAGAAGCGGCGGAGGCGCTGGCTGCAAAACTCGTTCAGCTGTTTAACGAAAAAGGCGAAGCGAATTCCAAGCCGTTGACGACTGAGGAAGTTATCGAGGCTATGGACATCAGAGGCAGAACGCATCTGCCATTCCAACAACGACGGATCAAATCGGGACTATCAAAAGAAGAGATCGCCTATCTTAGCGAGCACCGCGACGAGTATCCGGACATGGAGATCGTGGAGAAGCGCATCCGCCAGTACAGTCCCGACCGGGTCGCCGTTCAATTGGTCGGCTATATGAACAAGATGAAGGGAGCCAAGGAGAATCTGGACTTTTACAAAGAAATCAACGCGGCCCAGTATTTGAATTCCGAGGAGGTCGGCTACGACATTCTTATTGAATGACATATGTATAAAATACGGGTTTTGTGAAAAAGAACGCTGAAGAAAAGTTGACTTATGGTTTTGTAGTCTTATTCCGCAGCCAGCTTCAAGATCTCTTCAGCCACCAGATCGGGCCGATACTGATGAATATAATGCTCAGCGTCTTCAATGACGACTTGCTTCGCTTCCGTAGACCACGACAACAATGCCTTCTGACTTTCAAGCCACGCGGTATCGGCTTTGCCGAAACTGCCTGCAGTCATGATTGTAAAGGGAATGTTCAGCGGCTTGGGACCGCTCAGCACCATAAACGCGTTTCTTTGGCTTTGGCGCATCTCGTCGGTAATATTCCGGTTGTTGCCTTTGAGCAAGCTAGCTCTACGATCGAGATCCTTCAGATCGTCCGGCAGCAGATTTAAAGCATTTCGTTCGCTGGAGACGGATTCTGCGAATCCTGGAATTTGGTACAAAGCTCTAGCCACCCCGAATCGAATTAGGAATTTTTGGAATTCCGACACGAACGTCATCGGCCGTTGATGAGCATAGTATTCCGGACTGCCGCCATCGATCAACAAGATCCCTTTGACCTCGTCCGGATATTGCTGAGCAAAGCGGATGCTTTCAAGCGCAGCCAGAGAATGACCGACCATAATGTACGGCGGCTTTTCCCTGGCTTGCTTCAACCCCTCATGCATCTCTTCGACGATCAGATCGATATCACGTTTCCGATCCGTTAATTCGCTATAGCCGTAGCCGAAGTTATCGATGACGGCGAATCGGACCTGCCCGGCAAGCTTCTCATACAGCGGGAAAAAGTCGACATAAGGACTAGGCGTCCCCCACCCGGCGCTCAGGACGACAGTCGATTCACCATTGCCGCCGCTGTAGATATGCATCCGATGCCCGTATACCTCCACGTGTTTCCCAACGGGCTTATATTGTAGGAGATCCTGACGCACACCTTCTCGTTGATAGAAGTATCCGACGATGAACAGAAGGAGTATAGATGCGCCCCCGTAAAGCATCATGTTTCGAATGAAGCGCCGCTTTGACTTGTTCCTCATATGCCATACCCTTCCTCTGATAACACTTTCTTCATTATAACAGAGGAGCTCAGGCGAGGTTCGCCCAAGCATATTAATTCTTATGCCCAGGCATGTAAATTTTCTATTTCCAGCCTTCCAACTAGTTAGCTCCCTCACGACTGTCGGTCGCTAGACCATGATCCTCGGAGATATTTAACCAGATAAAATATAGCGATGTGATGAATATGCGTCGTTGTTTCCCGATGAGGCAAAGGGTAGGGAACAACATACTCTGCCGTTCCTACTCTGCCGTTCCGATTTGGCGTAAAACCTCGACTTCGCTGCCCCTTCTACTCCTCCCCTCGCTCGTTCCCATTCACAAGCAGCCGCAATCCGTTCAGGATGACGAGAATTGTACTGCCTTCATGGCCCACGACCCCTAGCGGAAGCGCGATTCCACTCCACAGGTTGCCGAATATCAACAGCAGGATGACGGCGATCGCAAAGGCCATGTTTTGCTTAACGACGACGCCCATCTTGCGCCCGAGCATCACGGCCTCTTTGATCTTCAACAAGTCGTCGTTCATCAAGACCAGGTCCGCCGTCTCCAGCGCCGCGTCGCTGCCGGCCACGCCCATGGCGATCCCGACGGACGAGACGGCTAACGCAGGCGCGTCGTTGACACCGTCGCCTACCATGGCCACGTGGCCATAGGTTTGTTTAAGTTGTTTAACCATGTTAACTTTGTCTTCCGGCAGCAGCTCGGAGAACACCAGATCGATTCCCGCTTCCTTGGCGATCGCGTCGGCCGTGACCCGCTGATCGCCGGTGATCATCGCGGACGCGATCCCAACCTTCCGCAATTCTTCGATGGCCCGCTTGGTTTGTTCGCGAATCCGGTCCTGAAGTCCGATGATACCGACTATACCTGCGGAATTCTGCACCATTACGACGGTTTTCCCGGCCGCTTCCAGCTGCTGTGCGCGCAGGACAACCGCGTCAAGGAGGAAGCTTGGATCCATCAAGCCTGCCTTGCCGACCTTCCATCGCTCTCCGTTTAGGCTTGCTTGGACCCCCCAACTGGTTAATGCTTCAAAGTCGTCCGGACGATCCAGAGGCACCCCTCTTTTTCTGGCTTCATCCACGACGGCCCGCGCGAGCGGATGGGTCGACAAGCATTCCAAGCTGGCCGCCGCTTGTAGCACCTCCTCTTCCGTGAAGGCACGGTAAGGCACCAGATCGGTCACCACCGGCCGCCCCTCCGTCAAGGTCCCCGTCTTGTCGAAAGCGATAACCTTCACCCGGGAGAGATTCTCCAGATGGGCTCCGCCTTTAAACAGGAGACCCTTCCGGGCGCAATTCGAGATCGCCGACAGCATTGCGGGCATAATGGACGCCACCAACGCGCACGGCGATGCTACGACCAGAAACACCATGGCGCGGTATCCCGTCTCCTGCCAACTCCATCCGAACGCATAAGGGGGCAGAACCAACAGGAGCAATGTAACTCCGATAACGATGCGGGCATAGATACGCTCGAACCGCTCTACGAACCTTTGCGATTTCGGCATTTCTTGCTGCGCTTCCTGTACGAGTTTGATGATCTTGGCGAATAAAGTGGACTCGCTGCCGCGGGTGACTTCCACATAGAGCGCCCCTTGCCCGTTTATCGTGCCGCCATAGACCTCATCTCCCTTCTGTTTGTCCATGGGAATGGATTCGCCCGTGATGGAAGCTTGATTCACAGCCGAGGCGCCCGATTGCACGACGCCGTCCGTCGGGATACGCTCCCCCGGCTTTACGATCAACAGATCTCCCACGCGCAGCTGTTCGATCGGAACGACCGTCTCCTGCCCGTTCAGGTACAACACGCCCGTCTCCGGCTTTAACTCCTTCAGCTTGGAGATATCCCGCGCGCTCTTCTCCATCGCGTAGGTCTCCATGGCCCCGCTCGCCGCGAAGATAAGAATGAGCATGGCGCCTTCGGCTCCATATCCGATGCACGCAGCTCCGATGGCAGCCACGATCATGAGGAGGTTCACATCAATCTCCTTCTCCTTGATCAGCGTCTGCAGACCTTCCTTGGCTTTGGCGTATCCGCCGACCAGCATGGCGAGCCCGTATAGGATTGTTGCTGCGCCGTGCGCGACATAACCGATCCCCCAGCCAAGCGCTAGCAAGACGCCGCATGCGGCTGCCGCCATGGCTTCCCCCTTCAACGAGACCCACTTCGACAGCGCCGTCTTTGTACCGACTTCCTTTGTTTGCATTTTCAATTGACCGACAGGGTTGTTCACGGTTCACATCTCCTTATCGCTTGAGAATGAGTATCATTTTTGTTGCCCTAAAAAGCATTCATGCCGCTCCCTTTTCGGGGAGCAGCATGAGTTGAGAACGATTTTCAATTTTTGATCTTGGCCATATCTTTTGATATCGGGCAACATTTTTATAATTATTATAATCTAAGTGCCATTCTAAAGTAAACCCCGAATTATCCCGACAGCCACCCGAACTTTCGGCAATCGATATGCAAAAGAAAAAACGCAGCCTGATGTGGCTGCGTCGTTCCGGTCCTACTCTACTCCCCGGCGGATTCTCCGTGCCCCTCTTGCGAATTGCGGCGTCACGCCCGCCCCATGAGATGCTTTCGTTATCGACTCTTGACTAAGAGCTCGATGGCTTCCTGGACCATTTTCCCGGTATCCGTGTTCCCTGCGGCTTGCTCCGCCAAGATGCACAGCTGCAGGTTCTCCGCAACGATCTGCGCGATGGCTTTGTCGGATGCGTTCCGGACGGCGGACAGCTGCGACACGACTTCCTTGCACGACTTGCCTTCATCCATCAATCGCAGCACGCCGCGGATTTGCCCTTCGATGCGGCGCAGACGCGTCTTCATCTCATCCGTATAGTTGTAGTCCAATCGCCTTCCCCCTCTTCTAGTGCGATTAGATGAACAGATTCACCTTGCCGTTCGACGCGTCGCCCAGGTAAGCGGCGACGCCGGCGTATTCCAGACCGTCGATCAGCTCCTCCTGCTGGAGGCCTAGCAGATCCATCGTCATGGTGCAAGCCACCAACTTGACGCCCTGTTCTTGGGCCAGCTCGATCAGTTGCGGCAACGACAGCGCGTTATGCTTCTTCATCACATGCTTGATCATCTGCGGCCCGAGTCCGCCGAAGTTCATCTTGGACAGACCGAGCTTCTTGGCCCCACGAGGCATCATCCAACCGAACGCCTTCTCGAGCAGCCCCTTCTTCGTCTTCACCGCATCGTCCTTGCGGAGCGTATTGAGCCCCCAGAAAGTGAAGAAGATCGTCACCTCGTGATCGTAGGCCGCAGCCCCGTTCGCGATGATAAAGGCCGCGATCGCTTTGTCCAGCTCGCCGCTGAATAACACGATAGTCGTTTGATCCTTCATGATGAGTTTATCCCTTCTTTCCGTAAATTGTCCATGCCTGCGCGTCAAAGAATGGATGACCACACTTTGATCGCCGTCATGGCGATCAGGACGACCAATCCGTATCGCAGCACCTTAACGTTGATCCGCGCGCCGAGCCAGGAACCGATCGGCGCCCCGATGAGGCTCCCGACGACCGTGAAGATCGTGGGCCACAGCGGAATCGCGCCGCCGGTCATCTTCCCCGCCACGCCGCCGATAGCGGACAGGAACACGATAGCCAACGAAGACGCGATCGTCGTGCGCGTCGGAATCTTCATCACGGTGAGCATAATAGGAATGAGGATAAACGCGCCGCCCGCTCCGACGACCCCCGACACGATCCCGACCAGGAAGGCTGCGCCGACCGCCAGCCGCTTGTCGAAGCGAAGCACCGCCCCGGACGCTTCGCTGCCGCGATTCGGGACGAGCATCAGGATCACCGCAAGAACCGCCAGCATACCGTAGATCAGATTAATGACGTCTCCGTCCAGCGAGCCCGAGACATTCCCGCCGATCAAGCTGCCCGCCAGGATGCCGCTCCCCATATAGAGCACCAGACCTTTGTGGAGTACGCCGGCGCTGAGCTTGCCATTTCTGCGATAGGCGATCACCCCGGCCAACGAGGCGAAGAACACCTGAAACATGCTGATGGTCGACACTTCATGCGCCGTGAATGCAGCAACGCCTAACAAGGCCGGGATGTACAAGAGCAGAGGGAAATTAATGATCGCTCCGCCAATCCCGAGCAAACCGGAAAAGAAGGATCCGACGAGACCGATCGCCGCCATCACCAGGAATAGCATCATATCCATCGGCCTCCTCATTCCTGTGCAAAATCTGTAATTTCTTCAAAGGTGTACTTGAGACTTCAATTGTCGTATTATAATACCAAGTAAATTCATGCGAAATGGGTGATAAATGATGTTCGCGAAGCTGATGTCTCTATTCGACGACAAATGCCCCGTATGCAGCGGCCCGCTGCTCGCCGCCAGCGACGCGGCCAGTTCCACCAAGTCGTGTCCGCATGGCCACTACAAAGAAGAAAGCTACGGCCCCCTCGGTACGCGCTTCGTGTACAAGGACTTCCCGACGGATACCGGCAAGCATTGACGCAGGCGCCACGTTCGGTCAGCTCTTCTTGACCAGGAATTTATAAACCCCGTTCTCTTCCTCATGCTTCACGAGCTCGTGCTTGGTTTGCCGGACCCATGCTTGAAAATCATTCAAGGAGCCTTTGTCTGTCGACCAGACCTCCATCAGCTGCCCGGAGACCAATCCATCAAGCGCCTTCTTCGCTTTGACGATCGGCATCGGACAAGCCATTCCCCGCGTGTCTACCAGGATATCCGTCTTCATATCCTTCTTGCCTCCTATTATTGGTCGTGGACGGCGCAGCGGTTCGGACCGATCTCCATCTCGCGCTGCTCGTCTTCATCTGGCGTTTGCTTGCCCATATTCGCTTGGCGGATCGCTTGGTAAGCGTTAGGCTGGGGCGGCAGGTTCTCCGTGACCTCGCGCCGAAACGCCTCTTCATCTGCGATATTCAGCCCCGGATTGCTGCGGTACAGATCCGATAGTCGCGCCATCACTTTGCCGCCTTCTCCAAGCTCCGACACTTGACCGAAATGCGCGGGAAGGACGATCAGATCTTGCGGCAGCCCGCGATATCGTTCGTATAACGTCTCGCGCAGATCGCCGACCCAATCCTCGGCCAAGCCGGCCAGGTCGGGACGACCGATCGATTCGACGAACAAGATGTCGCCCGAGAGCAAGTATCGTTCGTCCACGAGGAGCGACGTACTGCCGATCGTATGGCCGGGGGAGTGGATCGGATGAATCCGGATCGCGGTGTCGCCTACGACGATCTCCCGGCCTTCTTCCAAGCTGTCATAATGGAATATCACTTCGGTTGCGTCCTTGAGCGGCAGCCAGTAGGCGGCGCCTGACCGATCCGCCAGCTTGCGTCCTCCCGAGAGATGATCCGCATGGAGATGGGTGTCGATCGTATGCTTGATCTTGACGCCCAATTCCGCCGCGAAGCGCTCATAGACGTCGGTCATCCGGGCCGTATCCACGATCGCCGCCTCCTCGCCGGAGACGATCATGTAAGACAGACAGCCTTTGCCGAGCCGGACGAACTGATACAGCGCACCGCCGTCCGCCAGCTCGCCGATCTTGACGGGCGCCAGATGCTCGCTCCAGGACTTCATGCCGCCTTCCAGATAGTACACCGGGCTTCGTCCGGCTTCGACGAGCCGCTCGGCCACGAACTTGGACGAGCCTTCTTTGGCGCAGACGACCAGTACGGGTCGATCTGCCGGGATACGCGCCAATGCCGGTTCGACCCCTTCCAACAGCGTAAAGTAAGGGAGATTGATCGACTTTATACGTTCGCCTTCAATCCGCCAGTTGCGATAGTCTTCCTCGTTGCGAACGTCGAGAATGAACAACTCTTGCTGGTCTAGTACGAATCGCGCGAGTTCCTCGGCCGTCATGGCATGAAGTCCGTTCGATACTTCCATAGATCGATCCCTCCTTAGATGTTGTCTTGCTCCGTCGGGCCGTTCCAATCGGATATGCCGGGCACCACATTTTTCACTTGCTTGAATCCTTTGTCGGCGAGCAGTTGGCACGCCAGATCGCTGCGGGTCCCCGTCCGGCAAATCACATGGATCTCGGCTTCGGGATCCAGCTCGTCGAGCCGGCTCTCTAGTGCGCCGAGCGGAATCGATATCGAACCCGGTAGACGACGGAACGCGAACTCAGCCGGTTCGCGAACGTCGAGAATCGTGACTTGCCGGCCGCCGCTCTCCATTTTCTTCGCGAGCTCCTCGTTGGAGACAGTGTACGGATGTTTCTTTAGCTCCTTGGTCTCGTCTGGGCTAGCTTTGCGTAAATAATGGCGCAACAAGTTTCCTTCTTCTATAGTCCCCAAGTATAGATGGCCGGTGTTTTTCGCCCATCCTTGCATATCGGCGAGCGAGCCTCGATCCGTCGCTTGCACTTCGATGACCTGACCGGCTTGGAGCTGGTCCATCGCCTTTTTGGTCTTCACGATCGGCATGGGGCACGCCAGGCCTCTACAATCCAACGTTTGGTCTGCTTGAATATCCGGCAACGTTCCGCACCTCCTAGGATGTTTGTGCCATGTTGATAAGCACTTCGGGACATAATCGTACGTTTGGCTTATTCGCCGTCTTTCATACATATACCCCTATGGGTATAATGATAAGCGCGACGAATGCCTCTGTCAACCGCTGTTCGGGACGGATCGCGATTCCTTTTCTTTACAGCCGCCCCTGCAGACAGGCATTGTGGCAGGAATTCCACACGTCCATCAAGCCGATACTAACGAACGATCGCTTCGGGCGCATTCGTCTCCAGATCTTAAATAAGGATTAAATCGGTCCGAAACGGGTTGCCGGAATGGAAGGTTTGTCCTATACTGAGGCCGCAACACGATCTCGCTACGAAGAGAGGATGCGACTCAAGTGAACAAGCGATATCGGATGGACAGCAAATCCAAGACGAACAACCGGCTTCGAATCGCCCCCCTCCTGCTTATCCCGTTGTTACTAGGGGGTTGTCTACTCAGCACGAACCGAGGACAGGCAGCGACCGGAGGACAAGCGACGGCGAAGGCTCATCCCTACCGCCCCGACCATATCGTCATCGTCGTCGAAGAGAACCATTCGTATCAGGAGATTGCCGGCAACGCTCATGCGCCTTATATGAACGAACTAATGGCGGCCGGAGCCAACTTGACCAATCATTACGCGATCGAGCACCCTAGCCAGCCCAATTACTTGGATCTGTTCTCCGGCTCCAATCAAGGCGTGAAGAACGACAATCCCAAGATCTCTTTCAAGACGGACAACCTGGCGAATGAACTGCTCAAGCACGGACTGAGCTTCGGCGGGTATTCGGAAGGGCTGCCGAAGAAGGGATATACCGGCCTCTACGACTTGAAGACGGGCTACGCCAGAAAGCATAATCCGTGGGTCGACTTCACCAACGTGCCGAGCGCAGCGAACCTGCCCTTCAGCAGCTTCCCCGGCGACTATGACCAGCTGCCGACCGTCTCGTTCGTCATTCCGAACTTACGGCACGATATCCACGACGGCACCATTCGGGAGGCGGACGACTGGCTGAAGAAGAACCTCTCCGGCTACGTGAAATGGGCCAAAACGCACAACAGCTTATTTATTCTGACCTGGGACGAAGACGATCTCAGCGCGAAAAACAAAATCCCGACGGTACTTGTCGGCCCCATGGTCAAACAAATGACCGTAAAAGCGAAGACGAACCACTTCACGATCTTGCGGACGATCGAAGACCTATACGGACTCCCCGCCTTGGGCAAGAGCAAACAAGCGAAACCGCTGGATGTTTGGCAAACGCAATCCGAGAAATAAAGCGACAATTATGTGAATATCGCTTTTTGTTAACGGAATGTTAAGATTCGAGGGGTATCGTAGAGGAAAACAGCAGGTGGTGCTCCTTAATGAATGTTCAGCTCTTTCAATGGCTAAACGAGGCGGCCGGCCGATACGCTTGGCTGGACGATCTCATGAAGGTTTGCGCGCAGGATATCGTCTGGATCATGCTCGCCATCCTGGCCTTGATGTGGTTCACGGGCAGGGAGTCGAATCAGAAGCTCGTCGTATACGCTTGCCTCACGGCAGCCGCGGCCTTGCTGCTCGCGAGTTTGATTTCGCCCGAAGTGAACCACCCGAGACCGTTTGTCGATCATCAGGTGAACCAATTGATCCCGCATGCGCCCGACCCGTCCTTCCCCAGCGACCATGCCACTTTGGCGTTTTCGCTCGCGTTTGCCGTTCTGTTCGGCAACAGGAGGTTCGGCGTCCTCTTGCTTGGGCTTGCGACCCTCACCGGCATCGCGAGGGTGTTCGTCGGCGTGCACTACCCCGCGGATATTGCGGGCGCGGTTGTGTTGTCATTTATCGTTGGCATCGTCGTCTGGGGGCTGCGCTGGCGTCTCGAAGCCGTTCCTCTCTTCTTTATCCGGCTCTACCGCAAGATCGTGCCGGGAAGCTCGTCTTCCTCTTGATCGCAAAAAAGCCGACGCATCCTCGAGAGGATGCGTCGGCTTTTCATCGTTCCCTCTCCATTTTCATCATTCCCTCTCCAACGAGCAGCGGGCGAAACTGTGCGTTCATCTGCAGACGTGCACATGTCGTACGAACGATCCTTTGGGAATGGCGCAGCTCTCCTGGATCGCGAATCCCGCGTGAACGATCAGCGGCTCGATCGGCTCCGTCGTGAGGATCACGGCGCGTTCCGCCAAGCGCCGCAGGCTCGCGATCATCTCCAGCTGCTCCTCCGGCGGAGCTACCGAACATCGATTGTACGGCATGTCCAGCACGGCGGCGTCGTACGACCCGCTCAATGCCCTCACGTCGCCCAGGGTCACAGTTGCCGGATACCCGAAGTGCGCCAGATTCATTCTCGCGCCGCGAACGGCCAACGGATTCACGTCGTTGCCCACTATATCGATCCCCATCGAGCGCGCCTCGATGAGGACCGTGCCGATCCCGCAGCAGGGGTCGATCGCCCGGACGCCTTCCGGCGCAGGTACGGCGATATTCGCAATCGCTCGGGCAACCCGCGTGCTCAGCGCGGTGGAGTACGACCTGGGCTTGCGGTTATGGCGGAGCCAAACCGCTTCGCTCTCGACGACCTCGCCGAATACCCACCGGTCCTCCAGCTGCGTGATCCCCAGGAGTCGCTCCGGTCGCCGCATGTCGACGCGGCCCCGCAGTCTGGCGCCTACCCTGCGCTCCAATGCCAAGCGATCCTCGTAGCGGAGCTTGACGGCTGTATCGACATAGATGAGTTTGAACGAACGCTCGTCCGGCGACATCGCGTCAGCCTCGCGCTCCAGTTCCTCCAGCGAGGAGCCTTCCCATCGAATCTCGAGACGCCGCTTCATGAACGGGCTTCGGCGAGGATCGATCGATATCGGACTACAGACATATTGATCCTTCGGCGCATCCCCCCGCAGGTCGAACAAAGTGCGCCACTCGAGTTCGCATAGCTCTCTCTCGTCCTCATGGCAAGCATACGTGTAGACATACAATACTTTCCTTCTCCAATCATACCGATCGATAGTTTACATAATATATGTTATGTTCGTTCATGTTGATCCTTCAGCTTCTCCGCGACGGAATCCATCTTCTGCGCCATCGTCCCGACCTTGTCCCTGCGATCGTCGATCGTGATGGATGTCGACACGCGCTTCGCCCCTTCGCGGAACGGCACCTCGTGCATTCTGCGAATGACGGCGAGAATGTCGTCCAATTCCCCTTCGATAATCGTGCTCATCGGCGTCAGTTGATGCTTGATCGATTCAGGCGCCTCTGACAGCACCCGTTCGACCGACGCGACATAGTCGCTCACGCTCGTCGACCCCGTCCCTAGCGGAACAATCGTCACTTGTACGATCGCCATAATCGTTCTTCCTCCTTCCGTATCGTTCGTTTATAGCTTTCCGTAAGACTTCAACGTGAGCAGCCGCTCTACGGTCAAGTAACCTCGCCATTCCAATTCGACCGCCGGCGACAGCGTAGCCCAACTGATCGGCCAGCCGCCGTCTTCCCGCTGCTCCGCTTGCATATAGGCCAGATGAAGCTGAACTTCCTCGGGCGTTACGAACTTCGCCGCGTAGCTGTCTCGCCTCGGCGCCCAATCGAGCACTTTGTGCACGTAGCCTTGCGCTTCGGGATTGCGCTCGATGCTGCCGGGCTTGGCCAGCCATTCGTCCAATTTGTTCAAGTACGGCCGCGACAACGCGCGATCCGGGAACACCCGTAAGAAGCTGATCCAGTGTACCGCTTCGTGATAGCCGTCCGGCTCCGCATTCTCCATATGTTCCCACATCTGACGGACGGATAACCGGAACCAGGGCTCGTGCTCGTACCCCATCCATGCTTTCTGCTTCATCAGCAGCCCCAACAGACTCCCCGTCGGATTCACGCTGAACGCGTCGTCGCTCGATGTCTCCCACCAAGGGGCATGCGGAAACGCATTGATCGACAGATGCGCCCTCGGGAATCCGCCGTCCGGCAGTGCGATCTGCTTCAAATAACGGCCGATATGCCCGACCATGCCGGCATCGTACCGGTCGAGGTCGTCCATGTACAGGAGTGCGAGCTCGGTTGGGACCGGCTGACTGTGCGGGCACCGGATATCCGGTTCGAGCGCGTGGCCGAAGCCGCCGTCGTCGTTCTGATAGCCCTTGAGCGCGGTCAAGACCGCTTTTTTCGTCCCTTTTTCCCAGTAGTAAGCGAACCTCAATCGATCCAAGAGACGCGCATTGCGGTAAATGAACGACCTAGCCTTGTCAAGCGTGTCATTCGGCAAGCCACTGCTCATCATGAATCCATCGCCTACGCTTTCTATTATTTAATATTATTAATATTTAATTGCATGAGTTGATAGCGATCGCTGTCGGAGAGCTTCCTGATTCTGCTATAATAGGAGCATGACATCGCACGGATGGGTGAATCGGAATGAATTTGCAGAAAAAGAAAGACCGCGAGGAGCTGGAACAGCGCATCCCCCGCATGCCGTGGTACGTCGAGAAATTCGTCAACTACAAACTGCCCGACCTCTCTCCCTCTTCCCTGCTCGAATACGTGCGGGATTACGAGGCGTTCTTCGCTTGGCTCATGGCCGAAGGCCTGACCGAAGCGGACAAGATGACGGACATTCCGCTCCTCGATCTGGAGCGTCTGCACATGGACAGCGTCGACAACTTCCGGATGTTCCTGGCGACGCGCAAGGAGCAAGCCAACAGTCGGACGACGATCTCCCGCAAGCTGTCGTCCCTGCGATCCTTGTTCCATTATCTCAGCCAGATCGCCGAAGACGAGAACTTCTACCCGCTGCTCAAGCGCAACGTGATGGCGAAGGTATCGATCAAGCGCACGCACAAGCCGAAGGACACGGCCGCGAAGCTCGAAGGCAAGCTGCTTCAGGAAGAGGAGATCCTGTCCTTCATCAACTACATCCGGCAAGATTATGCGCATGATGTCGCGACGAACAAGCAAGCGCTGTATGCCCATGAGCTCAACCATACCCGCGATGCGTGCATCGTCAGCTTGGTTCTGAACTCCGGGCTCCGCGTGTCGGAGCTGGTCCACTTGAACGTCGACGACCTCGATCTGAAGAAGAAGCTCCTCTACGTCTATCGCAAAGGCAAGAACGACGATACGTTTAAGACGCCGGTCTATTTCCGACATGACGCGATCGCCGATCTGGAGTCGTATCTGCAGCAGCGCGAAACCCGTTACCGCGCGCCCAAACGCGAGAAAGCGTTGTTCCTTGCGCTCGCGAACGGCAAGACCGAAGGTTCCCGGATGACGAAGCGGGCCGTGCAAGAGATGGTGATCAAGTATGCGAAACGGTTCGGCAAGCCTTATCTGTCCGTGCATAAGCTTCGGCATTCTTTCGCGACCGATTACTACCTGCGCAACGACCTCTACAAGACGCAGGAGCAATTGGGGCACGCCTCGCCGGAGACGACCCAGATCTACGCCCATCTGACCGACAAGACGATGGAGGAAGCGATCGACCGGCAGCGCGCGGCCGAGTAATCCGGCGTCCGTATCGCCGACGCGCCGTTAACGGCGCATTCGTTCAAGCACCAGATGCGCCAGCCGCTTGGGGGCCGCCCGGCAATACCCTTCCCGTACCAAGGAAGCGGCTTCCGCCCAGTTCGTCGTTTCCGCGGCGATCAGGGAGACCCAGCCATGCTGGCCGATATAGGGTGTCTTGAAGTACGGCGCATCCGGTTGCTGAAGCAAGATCTCCTGCGTGGCCGGCGAAGTCTTGAAAGCGATGGAACAGCCGCGTTGGCGTTCTCCCATCATCACGAACGATTTGTTGCGAACATGGAATACCGTGTGGCCGAAGCCGTCGATCTTCTCCTCCGCTTCCGGCAAACCCGCGCAGATCTCCCGGATTCTCGTCACTGCTTCGAGACCGACCGCAGACAAGATCTCGTGCTCCATCGAGCGGTGCCCCCTCTCTTCGTCATCGCCTCCGCAGCCAATCCTTGGAAGCGCTTGTTCACCCAGTATAGCACAAACAAACCCCCGGGCGCGCCCGGGGGTCGTTGCGTTAGCAGAGGGGGAACGGCCCGATCGACCGCCGACGATGCCGTTGTCAGACCAAGCAAGTCAAGCAGAGCGAGCGGATGCCTTCGGCTTCGCGCGACAGCTTGTCGAGACCCGCGACGGCCTCCGGAATCCGTTCGCGCAGGACATCGGGCCCGTCTACGCCGTCGAGATATCTCCCCAGGAAATGCACGAATACGTCCAGCTTCCGCAAGCGAATGAGCGGCACGATCGCTTCCGCCTCGGCCGTCGAGAGCTTCACGACCGATCCGTACCCTTTCAGAAAAGCGGACATCGCCTCTTGCGATCCCCCTTCGCCCAGCATGCCCGACAGAACCACCGCCGGCTCCATCGCCCGCACGTCGCAGGTGCAGAACTCGAAGTCGAGGATGGCCGCCAAGCGCGTCGGATCGGCGGGTTCGCGGAGCAGATTGGAATCGTTCACGTCCCCGTGAATCAGCTGATGCGGCAGCGTCTTGAACGTCGGCAAGAGACTGCGGAGATGCCGGAGCTGCGCGTTCAGCCCGGCCAGCTCATCGCGCCATTCGGCCAAAGCGTCCGGGGGATTCGCGCAGAAGGCGTCCACCCGCTCGGGCGGGCAGGACGGATGCGCCGCATCCAACTCGTAATAGGGGGCGTAGGCGGGAGCGATGTCCGGGCGGATCTCCCGCAAAGCGATGGACAGGCGGCCCGTCGCTTCCCCGATCGCTCGCGCCGTCTGCGGGTCCAAACCGTTCGGGCGGGCGCCGTCTACGAACGCGAATAGACAAGCGTAGCGCCCGCTGCCGTCCTCCAGCCGAACGAACGTCGAGCCTTCCGTCGTCCGGCTCGGCACGGGTACGCGGAACGGCAGCGCCTGACGCGACAGCGCCAGCAACGTCTCGTGTTCGAAGCGGATCTTGTCCGGATCGCGGTGCGTCTCATAGATGCGAAGCACCCACTTGCGGCCGTCCGCTTCGACGAATCGCGTCGTATTGTTCCAGCCGCTCTCGCCTTCCGCGACGACCCATTCGCCATCCGGCCAATACGCGCGAAGGACTTGATTGTACGGCATTCGATTACCCCTTCTTCACGACCGAAGCGTTCACGGCCGCTTTCTCCGCCTCCGTGAAGATGCCCAAACGCCAGACGGCCGCGCCGGCCAATCCGTATCGCTTGGCGAGGCCGAGCTTATCGCCGACCGTCGTTTCGTTCTCCGCATCCAGATTCAAGGCGAGGAGCAGCTTGTCCTTCCGGACGCCCGAATCGAGCGTCAGCTTGATCGCCTGATCGACGAGGCCGTTCGGCTGCGGTTTCTTCCGTTCCGCGTCGGTACCGTAATCGTAGGCCATCAGCACGAGCTCGTCCGCCATTTTGGCCAATGCGGCGTAGTCGTAACCTTTGTACGCGCTGTTCGGCGGCGGCACGGCGAGGGATACCTTGATCCCGTCGGGTGCGACCGTCTCCACCAGCTGCTTCACATAAGCGTTCAGTTGGGCCTTGGCCACCTTCGGATCGTCCTGCCAGCCCAACCCCTCGAAGTCGAGCAGAATTCCGCCGAACCCGTTGTCGACAGCCAGCTCGTGCAGCTGCGCGATGGAGGAATCCCGCAGCGTTTTGTCCGTCAGCACCTTCGTGAGCTGCCGCTTCCCGTCCATCGCCAGAATCGCCAGATAGGCGCGGGAGCCTTGGGCGTTCACGTCGCCGACGATCGACTCGGGCGTGACGTCCCCGGCGGCGTCCGGCCAACGCCACTTCGACCCGTTGGCGTCCTTCAGCGTAAAGACGCCGTTGTCGTCGATTTGGCTCCAGCCGAAAGCGACTTCGTTGAAGCCGGAGAGCAGATCCCGCTGATCGTAGGAAGAGATCGCGTAGAAGCCGAGCAGACGCATCGCGCGCTGCGGCGAGACGATCGTGACGGTCTTCGTCGCCCCGTTCCAGTCGACTTGGGCGCCGAATTGACGGCTGAAGAAAGCAAGCGGAATGAGGACCGAACCGTTCTTCATGACGGGCGCGGCGCTCAGCGTCTCCTTCGCGCCGTTCACGGCGGCGAAGCTCTGGCCGACCTTCAAGCGGACGTCTTTGACCGTTCCTTGCGCATCCTTGCCGGTCGCGCGCACCGTCTTCGCGGCGGCGTCATAGGCGACGCTGATCCCGAGCGCTTCGGCGATCGTCCGGAATGGAACCATCGTCGCGCCTTGCGTCACGATCGGCGGCACGCTCGCCGTCAACGGCACGCGATCCAAGACGATCGTAACGGCGCTCCCGGCCGCCGAAGCGCCGGGCGCGGCGGCGCCGACGAAGATCGAGGCGGCCAGCGCGGTGCCGGCGAGTTTTTTGGTCCAAGATAAGGTCATAGGGGTTCTCCTATCGGCTAATGATAGATTGATAGTACTGCAAATCTTCTCAAATTATATCAAACGGAGAATGAGAGATTCAATGAAGGCGAGCCGAGACGGTCAATACGCGCAAATAGTCCCCTTCCGGCAGCGCGCGGACGGAGGGGACTAGCGTGGTCCGTAGGAGAGAAAAACGCACGGCTTAGCATGACGAGTAGATCGACGAAGCGCTATTCATTCCAGCGATTCAAGAAGGCCGACTGCCGGTACAGATAAGCGCGCACGGCTGGGTCCGAGCACAAGCCGATAGCCAGACGGTAGGCGGCCCGGGCTTCTTCGCGCCTTCGCATCCGTACGAGCAGATGGGCGCGCAGCGCCCAATACGGCTGGTAGCCTTCGACCGCCGAAGAAGGGATCGCTTCCAGGAGCCGCAATCCCGTCTCCGCCCCTCTGGCCTCTGCCACGGCGGCGGCCCTGCCGACGAGCGACCCGATCGTCGGCGCCAGGCGGACCAACCCTTCATAGAGCAGCCCGATCGCCTCCCACTCGACCCTACCGGTCCGCGCCCGCTGGGCGTGCACCGACTGAATCGCCGCTTCCAGTTGGAAGCGCCCGATGCGTCCCGCCTGCGCGGCACGATTCAGACAGCGTTCGGCTTCCTCTATATGCAGCACCGACCAGCGGGACACCTCCTGTTCGAGGAGCGGCACGTAACTCCCCGTCTCTGAACGCCTCGCCTCGCGGCGGGCTTCGCCATGCAGCATGAACGCGAGCAAGCCTTGCGCCTCCGGCTCTTCGGGCATGAACCGGACGAGGAGCCGCCCCAGCGAGATCGCTTCCTCGGTCAATCCCTTGCGGCGCGGGTCGACGCCGGCGAGGTCGTCCCACCCGCTCCCGTAGGCGGCATAGATCGCTTCCAGCACGGCGTCGATGCGCTGCGGCAGCGCTTCGGCGTCAGGCAGTTCGAACTGGATCCGATCTTCGCGGATTTTGGCTTTGACGCGGGTGAGCCGCTGTCCCATCGTAGCAGGCTTCACGATGAATGCCGACGCGATGCGGGCGGCGTCGATGCCGAGCACGGCGTTCAGCATGAGCGGCGTACGCATCGCGGGATCGATGTCGGGATGCGCACAAAGGAACAACATTTGCAGACGTTCGTCGGGAAACGCGACGTCTGCCGCACCTCCTTCCCGTTCCATTCGATCCGTCATCGCGAGAAGCGCGGGCAGCGTCTGCTGCTGCAGGCTAGCCCGACGCGCGCCGTCGATCAGTCTTCGCCGAGCGGCGGTCAGCAGCCAAGCTTCGGGTTTATCCGGCACGCCGGCGCGCGGCCAACTCTCCAGCGCAGCGACAACGGCGTCGGCCAACGCATCTTCGGCCGCCGCCACATCGCGCCAACGCACGGCCAAATAGGCGATCAGACGGCCGTAAGATTCCCGGACCGCCCGATCGATCGTATCGCGCGCATTCCTGCCCGCGCTCACTTGAGCGGCGCGAGATTCTCACGCACTTCGACGGCGCTCACGGGGCTTCGCGCCGCCCATGTCAACGCCGCGTCCAGATCCGGCACGTCGATGACGAAGACGCCCCCCAGCTGCTCCTTCGTCTCCGTGACCGGCCCGTCTTGGACCAGCGTCTCGCCGCCCCGCCGTCGCAAGGCCGTCGCCGTCTCCGGCGGGTACAGACCGGAACCGCTCACCACGACGCCGGATTCCCGCAAAGCATGGACATAGTGCGTCCAGCCTGCCAGGTAAGCCTCCTGCTGCGACGGGTCTTTCCGCTGCGCGAATTCCTCCGGACTTTCAAAAAATAAAAGGGTGTAGTGCATCGTAGTTTCTCCTCTCGGACATGGGATGTGCGATGCAAGTTGCTCGCATGATAATGTCGAACGGAAACGGCGGATTTCTACAAAGGCTCAAAAATTAAATGTTGGAAGGGCGACCGTTCCATAAGTTTACATAATATATGTTATGTTTATTTAATCTCATCAAATAAAAATTCATGATCTAGGATCGAATGATGCCTGGCGATCTCGATACGAATAGATCCACTCCGTTAAAGGGAGTGGATCTAAAGATGTCTACCATCGAATGCGCAAGTTCAAGCAACTTGCAGCGGATTGCTCAAGCCAGGGGCAGATCTCCATTGCGCCCCTCTTCCCGTTCCTGCACTCGCTCTTGCTCTTGCCCCCGCTCCCACTCTTCCCTCAACAGCCCCATCTGCACGACGTCCGCATAGCGTCCATGCCGATACAGCTTCTGCCGCAGCCGGCCTTCTTCGCGGAATCCGCACTTCAAGTAGCTGCGGATCGCCCTGGCGTTGAAGTCGTAGACTTCGAGCTCCAGCCGGTTCAGGTTCAACTCACTAAAAGCGTACGCGGAGAGCAGCTTCATCGCTTCCGTGCCGTAACCCCGTCCGAAGTTGTCCGGCGAGCCGATGACGATGCCGATCCGGCCGACGCGATTCTTCCAGTCGATGGCATCAAGGCCGATCTGGCCCAGATACAGCTCGGTTGCGGCCTCGGCGATGACGAAGCTGCGGCAGTCCGGCTTCTGATCCATCATCGCGATCAGAAACTCTTGCGTCGATTCCAACGTATGGGGATAGAGAAAGATATCCGAGAGGTTGGAGACGATCTCGGCGTCATTCACCCAGCCGCGGATCGGCACGAGATCCTCCGGCCGGTATTCGCGCAGCCGAACCCGCTCCCCTACGATATGCGGCATCGCTTATTCCTCCTTTAAGTAGCCCCGCTCCACCGATTGGCGGAGCAGGTCCATCGCGAACGTCCACAGCGGCGGAATGGCGTGCTCCAGCACGCGGAGGCGGGCGACGGCTTGCGAATGGGTTACGCCGTGTTTTTTCCAGCTGTGTCCTTCGGTATGGAAGTTGTGCAGCATCGGCTGCAGCCGGTCGAGCGCGGCCGCATAGCGGGCTTCCGGCGTGTCGCCGTCTTCGAACTCCTGCCACAGCGCGCGCCATTCGAGCGCCTGATCTTCCGGCAGCAGGCCGAAGAGCCGCGAGGCCGCGGCGGATTCCCGCGCTTCCTTGTCCTGATAGCCCCGCGTATCGTAGGCGAACGTATCGCCCGCGTCGATCTCGACGAGGTCGTGAATGAGCAGCATCCGGACGATCCGCGCGATATCCGGCTTCGGATCGGGCGCATGCTCGTGCAGGATCGCCGCGAGCATCGCCACATGCCACGAATGCTCCGCGTCGTTCTCCTGCCTGCTGCCGTCCAAGATCAAGGTGCGGCGCAGCACTTGCTTGAGTTTGTCGATCTCCAGGAGAAAAGCAAGCTGCTGCGTCAAACGCGATTCGGTTGAGGTGGTCATCTTCTGCACTCCTAACATTCCATTCATGTGCGGGCGGCGGTCAAGGCGGACACCCAGTCATCGGGCAGTCGCACCGATTCGTGCGCGATCCTGGCGAAGTCAAAGCCGGCGACGAGCTCCCCCGGCGAAGCGGGTTCGGGACGGTCCGTCAGGCCGGTCAGCCAAGCCAGATAGCCGACCAGTCGGCGGGAGCCGACGCCGAGCTCCCTCAAGCCCGACAGGGTGACGGAGCCATGCCGCTTCGACAGCCGGCCGCCGTCCGGGCCGAGCAGCAGCGGCGCGTGCGCGAATCTCGGCGGCATCGCGCCGAACGCCTCGTACAGCGCCAATTGGCGCGGCGTCGAATCGAGCAGATCCCAGCCGCGAAGGACGTCCGTCACGCCCATGGCGATATCGTCGGCGACGACGGCCAGCTGATAGCCGACGATGCCGTCCGCCCGCTTCACGACGAAGTCGCCGCCGGCGCCAGGCGGATAACGGACCGGACCGGCGATCCCGTCCTCGAAGGGAAAGGACCGATCGGCCGGCAGCGCGAAGCGCAGCGAAGGCGTCTTGACCGCCGCCCGCGCCTCGCGCTCGGCAGCCGTCAGACGGCGGCAGGCGCCGGCATAGGCCGGGCCTTCGGAGGCGAGTCCGTGCGGCGCGCTGGGCGCGGACAGCAGATCCGCGCGGCTGCAGTAACAGGGATAAAGCAGCCCCTGGCGGCCGAGGTCATCGAGCGCTCGCGCATACCGATCGAGCCGCTCGCTCTGCGCGTACGGGCCGAAGGGTCCGCCGATATCCGGCCCCTCGTCCCAATCCAGGCCGAGCCAGCGCAGCTCTTCTGCGATCGCGGCCGCCGATTCCGGCCGGCAGCGCGGCTTGTCCAGATCTTCCATGCGCAGCGCCATCGTCCCGCCCCCCGCGCGGATCTGCAGCCAGGCGAGCAGCGCGGTGGCCGCGTTGCCCAGATGGAGCCGTCCGGACGGGGTCGGGGCGAACCGGCCGCGGACGGGCGTCGTTTCCGGCAGCATCGCTTCCGTCGCTCCTTTCTTTTTTATTGTTATTGTAGCATAATTCGGTTCATATTCAGTTCACATTGATCCTGCACGATAGGATCGTACATTTCATCCGCCGGTTCCGGACAAAATTCGATATAAATGAGGGATTCGCATGTCCAAAGCTTCCGCCCCATCCCGCTCCGCAGCCAACCCCGGCGCCAGATGGCGGCCGTTCCTGAAGCTGATTCGCCAGACCCAGCCTTCCATGCCCGTCATCGTCTTCGCGCTGGCGCTCAGTCTCGCCACGGCGGCTGCGGGATTGTTCATCCCGCTCATCACCCGCAACCTCGTCGACGGCTTCTCCTTCAGCGACGTCAAACCGCTGCAGATCGCGATGATCGTCGGCGCGTTCCTCCTGCAGGCCGCCGCGAGCGGAACCGCCATCTACCTGATGAACAAGGTCGGCCAGCGCGTCGTCTACCGGCTGCGGGACAGGTTGTGGCGCAAGCTGCTGCACCTGCCCGTGTCCCAGTTCGACCGGCAGCAGACCGGCGAACTGATCAGCCGGATGACCAACGACACCGGCATCGTCAAAGCGCTCATCAGCGAGCATCTCTCCACGCTTATCTCCAGCATCCTGTCCATCGTCGGCTCCATCGTGCTGCTGTTCGTGCTCGATTGGCGGATGACGCTCCTGCTGCTCGTCGCGATACCGCTCACCGTCGGCGCGCTCATCCCGCTGGGCCGCGCGATGATCAAGATCTCCCGCGCCATGCAGGACGAGAACGCGAGCTTCACGACCGTGCTCGCCCAGGTGCTGTCGGAAGTCCGGCTCGTGAAGTCGTCCGGCGCCGAGCCGATCGAGTACGAACGCGGCAGACGCGGCATCCAGAGCCTGTTCCGGTTGGGCGTGAAGGAAGGGCTCATCTCGTCGATCACCGCCCCGCTCATGTCCATCGTCATCATGGCCCTCCTCGTCGTCGTCGTCGGCTACGGCGGCATGAGCGTCTCCTCCGGCGGCATCTCGACCGGCGAGCTCGTGGCCTTCGTGCTCTACCTGCTCCAGATCGTCTTCCCGCTCAGTCAGTTGACGACCTTCTTCACCCAATTCCAGAAGGCGGTCGGCGCGACGGAGCGTCTCATCGACCTATTGGAGCAGCCCGAGGAAGAGCATCAAGCCGGCCGTTCCGTCCCTCGCGAGGAGCGGGATATCCGCATCGATCGCGTCAGCTTCGCCTATGGCGAGGGGGAGCCGATCCTGCGGAACGTCGACTTCGCGATTCCGCAGGGCAAGGTGACGGCGCTGGTCGGACCGAGCGGCAGCGGCAAGACGACGCTCTTCTCCCTCCTGGAGCGCTATTACGAGCCTACCGAAGGCGCGATCCGGTTCGGCGGCGACGCGATCGCGGGATACCGCCTGCCCGAATGGCGGAGCTTGATCGGCTACGTCTCCCAGGAGAGCCCGCTCGTCGCCGGCACCGTCCGGGACAATATCGCGTACGGCTTGGACCGCGAGGTCGGAGAAGCGGAGCTTCGCCGCGCGGCCGCCATGGCGAATGCCGAGTCGTTCATCTCCGAGCTGCCGGAAGGCTTCCTCACGGAAGTCGGCGAACGGGGACTGAAGCTGTCCGGCGGCCAGCGCCAACGGATCAGCATCGCCCGCGCGCTGCTGCGCGATCCGCGCATCCTCATGATGGACGAGGCGACTTCGAGCCTCGACAGCCAATCCGAAGCCGCCGTTCAGGACGCGTTGCGCAAGCTCATGCGGGGGCGGACGACGATCGTCATCGCTCACCGACTGTCGACTGTCGTCGACGCGGACCAGATCGTCTTTCTCGATCGAGGCGAGATTACCGGGATCGGGACGCACGAGGAGCTGTACCGAAGTCATGCGCTGTATCGCCAGTTCGCGGACCAGCAGCTCCGAATGCCGACGTCGCAGAACGAAGAGATCCCTACTTTCCAGTGAAGGAGAATGAACCGTGACCCGATTGCTTATCGTGGACGACGACCCCCATATCCGGGAGCTCGTCCGGCTCTTCCTCGTGAACGAAGGCTTCGACGTTCGCGAGGCCTCCGACGGCGTCGAGGCGCTGAAGCTGATGGAGTCCGTACAGATCGATCTGGCGATCCTCGACGTCATGATGCCGAACATGGACGGTTGGGAGCTGTGCAAGCAGCTACGCGAGCATTACGATATCCCCCTGCTCATGCTGACGGCCAAGGGAGAGACTTCGCAGAAGGTGAAGGGCTTCCAGCTCGGCACCGACGACTATCTCGTGAAGCCGTTCGAGCCGGCGGAACTCGTCGTGCGCGTCAAAGCGCTGCTGAAGCGCTACAAGATCACCGTCTCCCAGATCGTCCAATTCGGGCAAGTGCAGATGAACCGGCAGACCTACGAACTGACGGCGGGCGGCCAATCGCACACGCTGCCGCTGAAGGAATTCGAGCTGCTGTTCAAGCTTGCCAGCTATCCGGGCAAGACCTTCTCGCGCGAGCAGCTCATCGAACAGATCTGGGGCTACGACTATGAGGGCGACGAACGTACCGTGGACGTCCATATCCGCAGGCTGCGCGAAAGGTTCCCCGAACCCGAGTTCGGATTCCGGATCACGACAATTCGCGGACTCGGCTACCGATTGGAGGGACTCGCGTGAAAGACGGACGCGGAGAGCGGCCGCGCGGAGGCGGATGGCCGTTCGGCAGAGGCCATCCCCGAGAGGGAGGGCCGGGCCGCCATGGAGGACGGCCGAACGGCGGCGAAGCGTCGCGCGGCAGAGGACTGCCTCACGGGAGGGGGCCGGTGATCCCCCCTGCTCCTGAACGAGGAAGGCCTCCGAACGGGCGGCCGTACGGCCCAGGAATGCCTGCCGAACGATCCCCGCATGACTGGAACCTGATGCATGAGCGCCAGATGCGGCAACACGGTGACGAAACGCATGGCCCGGGTCGGAAGCCGACCTGGCGGCAGCGGCTCGCGCTCAGGCGGGAGCGTCAACTGCTCGAACGGCAGCAGAGTGGCGCGCATCCTTTCGGAAGGCAGCCGCCCTTATGGCAGATCTTGTTCGGCATGGCCGCTTTTCTGGCCGGCTTCTCCATCCTGTGGGCGATCGCCCACCTGATCATGCGGGGCGTCAACCACCTCTGGACGTTGCCCGTGGCGATTCGCGAGTACGTGACGCTGCTGCTGGCTTTTTTCCTATTCGGATGGACGATTACGATCGCACGCCTCTTCTTCAGGCCGGAGAGACGGGTAATCCAGGTCATGACGACGATCATCGACGCGATGCAGCGGATGGCCAAGGGCGACTTCAATATTAACGTCGAGGCGCACCCGCGGTTCGCGGGCGAATTCTATGCGATCGTGCAGAACCTGAACCGGATGGCGGCGGAGCTCGGCCAGGTGGAGCAGATGCGCCAAGAATTCATCTCCAACGTGTCCCATGAGTTCCAGTCGCCGCTCACGTCGATCAAAGGATTCGCCCAAGCGCTCCAGCAGGACGAGATCACGACAGAGACGCGCAGATATTATTTGAAGATCATCGAGACGGAGAGCGACCGACTCTCCCGGCTCAGCGACAATCTCCTGAAGCTGACCTCGCTCGAATCGAAGCATCATCCTTTCCAGCCGAAGCCGTTCCGTCTCGACCGGCAGATCCGCCGGGTCGTGCTCTCCTGCGAACCGCAATGGGTCGACAAGCAGATCGAGATGGATATCCATCTGCCCGACGCCTCGATCGAAGCCGACGAGGAGCTGCTGAACCAAGTCTGGATCAACCTGCTGAGCAACAGCATCAAGTTCACGCCGCAGGGCGGCACGATTACCATCTCTTTGACCTTGACCGAAGAAGAGGCGGAGATCGTCTTCTCCGATACGGGCATCGGCGTCTCGCCGGAGGATCTCCCCCATCTGTTCGAGCGGTTCTACAAAGCGGACAGATCGCGGAACCGGACATCCGGCGGCAGCGGCCTCGGACTGTCGATCGTCCACAAGATCGTGCAGATGCACCAAGGCCGCATCGACGTCCGCAGCGAGCCCGGCGCAGGCACGTCGTTCGTCGTCGTCCTCCCGCAGAAGCAGACGCCCGCCGATCCCCTCTCCTAAGCAACCTCGCCATCCCGCATCAAAAAACTCCCCTCCAAAACGGAGGGGAGCGGCATACCGCATAAAAAACTCCCCTTCTAAACGGAGGGGAGCAGCATATGCATCGCATGTTTGAAGAACAAGGAAATAAGTCCGCGCGCGGAACTGGTTCCGGTCTTGCGCATCATGAACGCCAAATGATTTTTGAGCGTCTTGGGCGAGATGAACAGCATGCTCGCGATATCGTCGTTGCGCTTGCCCTCCAGCACGAGAATCTTCATGACCTGCGACTCTCGGGTCGTCAGCTTGTACCGTTTGGCAAAAGAGACGAATATCGGGCTCATCATCGTCAGCGAAGCTTCCGAAGGCTCGAACGGCAGCGTCCGGATCGGCTTGTCGATTGAGATCACGATTCACTTCCCTCCTTCCATCCGTTTCGTTCCCGCAAAAATCACAACTTGAACGTCTTCACCATCTCCTGTAGTTCTTCCGCCACTTTGGACAGCATGAGGGAGGAAGCGGCAATCTCTTCGCTCGAGGCGAGCTGCTCTTCGGTCGAAGCGGCCACTTGCTGCGACATCGAGGCGGTGCGGGTCGCCATATGCCCCATGTTCGCGACGGACGCCGCCACTTCCTCCGAGCTTGCGGCCAGTTGTTCGGCGGCCGCGGCCGCTTCTTGGACACGGGAGGAGACGTCGGCAGATGCGCCTACGATCACTTCGAACGCACGTTCCGCCTCCGTCACGGCTTCCACCCCTTCTTGGACTTCCGCAAGCCCCGACTGCATCATCTCGGCCGCATGGCCCATATGCTGCCGGATCGTGGCGATCAGATCGCCGATGCCGCGGACGGATTCGTCCGTCTGGGTGGCGAGCTTGCGTACTTCGCCGGCCACGACGGCGAAGCCGGAGCCGTGCTCGCCCGCCCGCGCGGCTTCGATCGCCGCGTTCAGCGCGAGCAGGTGCGTCTGGGCGGCGATCTCGCCGATCAAGCCCGAGATCTCGCCGATCTGATGCGATTGCGATTCGAGCTGCCGGACTTTGGCGCCGGCCTCCTCGATAGCCTGGTATAGGGACGATATCTTGCCGGACGCTTCACGGATGCGAACCGCGCCTTCCCGGGCGGACGAGGCGGCATGCGCCGACAAATCCGCGACCTCCGACGTCGTCTCGGCGATCCGCTGAACCCCGTCGGCCATCTCTTCGATGACGCGGTCGCACTCGCCCGCCGTCGTAGCCTGCCGCTCCGAATTGGCCGCCACTTCGGAGATGGCATGCGCCACCTGCTGAGCGGCGCCGGCATTCTGGTCGGAGCTGGCGTTCAACTGTTCGGCCGACGAAGCGACCATGCCCGCGCTGTCCTGCATCTGCTGGACCGAATGGCGAAGATGCTGCACCGTTCCGTTCACGGAGACGAGAAGTTCGCCGAACTCGTCTTTTCGCTTGATTTGAATCCTTTCGATCGACAGATTGCCGGCGGCGATCTGATGGAGGGCGAACGTCGCGGCCTTCAGCGGGATCGTGATATTCCGTATGAGCACCCATGCGATCGCGATCAGGAGGAGGACGAATCCGACGCCGAGATAGAACACCGCCGACATGCTCTTCTTGTACAGCGATTCGCTGTCTTGGACGCTGCGCAAGGACCCGTTATGATTGAATGCGATCATCGTGTCGGTCATCTTCTGCATCGTCGCGAACGCGTTCGCGATATCTTGATTCGCCGCCTTCGCTTCCGCCGATTGCGGTTTGTTCGTCACGATGTCGAAATCCTTGGCGAAGCGATCCCATGCGCTGCGCAATTGATTGTAATTGTTCCGGTCTTCGCTATCCGATACGGTTCGCTCATAGTTCTGCACGTTTTTTTCGATCTCCGGGATCAAAGCTTCCTTTTGATCTTCGAACTTCTTCTTCGCGGCCGCGTCGGATTGCAGCAGCGATTGATAATGATTGTTCAGGAACTCGCTGGTTCCGATCTTGACCGAATTGATCGTCTCGACGCCAAGCAGCCAATCGTTCGCGACGTCCTTGCCGTTGTCTCTCAGGGTCTTAATATTCGCTAGGCCGAGGTAGCCTAACACGGTCATCGCCACAAGCACGACGACGAACGTTCCAAGCAATTTATGCTTGACCGTCCATTTCATCCACCTATTTCCTCCCCTAGTTTAGGCCCTGATCGCTGTTGCTATCGATGCTCTTCCGTTATGATATAGGACAACCGTTAAATCTTTTACCTATGATTTTATTATCGGATTGTTAGTTTCTCTCACAATTACCAGGGAGGATTTGCATGACGCGTTCACTTCGCATTACAATGATGGCGATTCTCGTGCCCGTCACCGCCCTGCTGATATTTATGATCGGCCTGGAGGTCGGACGGCGATGCATGGAGGGCGACCCGGTGGGGAGCCTGATCGTGGCGATCGCGTTCACGCTGCTCGCGGAGGTCGGGTTGTCCTTGCTGCTTTTCTATTGGCTGAAGCGCAATACGGCTCCGTTGGAGATGAAGCTGCGCGATTTAGAGCGGACGAACGCCCGCATCGACGAGATGGTGGAGTCGGCGCAGGATCTGATCGTCTCCTTCGACAAAGGGTGCCGCATCTGCTTCATGAACCGGGCGGGAATGCGCTTGCTGGAGATTCCGGCGCTCGCGGAGCCTTACCTGAATCTGATCCGGTACATCCCCGAAGAGGACCGCGGGATGCTGTCCGAAGGGTTGCGGATCGCCGCGGATCAGGGCCATTGGACCTGCGAGATGAACCTTGTTACGGGCGAGGGACAAGCGTTCGCGGCGTCGATCGTCGTGGTCGCGCATCGTTCGGCCGATGTGCCGGGTCTGTACTACTCCGCGATCGCGCGGGACGTGACCGAGCAGCGGATGACCCAGACGGATCTTCGGCTCGCCAAGGAGCATGCGGACAAGATGCACGCGGACAAGAGCGAATTCCTCGCCTGGGCCGGTCACGAGATCCGCACGCCGCTGCATGCCGTCATCGGCTTGGCGAGGCTGGTGGACCGCGCGGAGTTGTCCCCGCTGCATCGGGAATACATCGACCAGATCGAGCAGTCCTCGAGCGGTCTGCTGCAGACCTTGAACGACATGTTGGACTTGTCCAAGCTCGAAGCGGACCGCCCCGCCGTCGAGAGCTTCCCCTTTCCGTTCGACGCATGGATGTTGAAGCTCGAACGCACCATGCGGCTGCTGCTAGGGGCGAAGCCCCTGGACTTGCGGATTCACGTCGACCCGAATATTCCCGAGCTGCTGATCGGGGACGGTCGCCTGCTGGAACAAGCGCTCGCGAACCTCGTCGGCAACGCCGTAAAATTCACCGCCAAGGGCATGATCGAGCTCACCGTCGCGCTCGAAGACAATGCCGGAGACCGGTCTATCCTCTCCTTCGAGGTCCGCGATACCGGCATCGGGATGACGGAGCAGCAGCTCATGCATCTGTACGAGCCTTACAGGCAGGCGGATCCGGCGATCAGCCGGCAGTACGGCGGCACCGGGCTCGGACTCGTCATTACGAAGAAGATCGTCGAACGGATGGGGGGAAGCATAACGGAGCGTAGCGTGCCCGGCGTCGGTACGACTTTCCGAATCGTCGTGCCGCTGATGAAGGACGAGACGTCGAGCGAGCCGTTGGCTTTTCTGCCTTGCAAAGTATTGTTTATTCATGACGAGGAGAGCTTAAGGGCGCAGACGGTCGCCTCGCTCTCCTCCTTCTGCGAAGCGGCAGGCGCCGCCGTCTGGGAAGACGCTTTCGGCGGGTACGCCGGCGATCCGGCGTACGACTTGATCCTGGTGGATATGGAAGCGAACGAGATGGCCGGGTTCGCCGCCTGGTACAAGTGGAAGCGCGCCTGCGACGAGCGCGGCATCGCGCTTGTCGCCTATACGAACCTGTTCGGCCGCCGGACGCTGCATCGTCTTCCCGAATCGCTCCAGCCCGCCGCCGTCATCGTCAAGCCCGCCGGTAAGCTCAGCCTGTACCGCGCCTTGATGAAGCTGATGAAGCCGCATTGGATGCAGGAATGGCCGGAGCGCGAAGTCTTCGCGGAAGCGCCTGCGGACATGCATCCCCTGTCGGGAAGCGTGCTGCTCGTCGAAGATCACGAGATCAACCGGGCTGTCGCGATACGCATGCTGCTGAATCAAGGATGCCATGTCGAGACGGCCGACTCCGGCTTGGAAGCGCTGGAGCGGCTGACCGAGCGCCCGTACGACTTGATCCTCATGGACCTACATATGCCCGGCCTGGACGGCGTGGCGACCGCAAGGGAGATTCGCCGCCAGCCGTCGCTCGAGACGATCCCGATCGTCGTCCTGACGGCCGATACGACGCTTGAGCAGCAGAGGCGCTGCCATGAGGCGGGTATCCAGGAAGTTATCCTCAAGCCTTACGAGCCCGCCCGCTTGCGACGCGCCCTGCGTCGCTGGCTGCCGTCCGGGGGCTTGACGGGCAGCGCGAACGCATCCCCGGCGCTTTCGCGCGCCGATGAAGGGCTGCCCGGGCTGCATGCCGCCCAAGCGATCGCCCGGATGGAGGGGAACGTCCCTTTCTATGCCCGGATGCTAGGCAAGTTCCGGGATCGCTACGAATCCGCCTACGCGGATCTCGCGGACGAACTGGGACGCGGGGACCTGAAGGCGGTCAGAAGGAGGCTTCACGCGCTGCGAGGCGCGTCGAGCCACCTTTCTCTGTATGGGGTGTACGAGGCGGCGACGGCCCTGGAGTCGCTGCTGAGCGAGGAAGAGATGTCACCCCCTCCCGATGCGCCCCTGTCCCGCCTGGCAGAGCAGCTCGCAATTGCAATAATATCGATCGGAAAGTTTGAGGAAAGTGTTAGTTTTCATCATAAATCAGGTTTAGGTGGAGAATGTCCTTGACGAAGATCCTGATCATTGAGGATGACCCGATCGTCGGAGAGATGTTAACCTTGTATTTGGCCGAAGAGGGCTTCGAGGTGAAACGCGTCGAGACGGCGCGGGCGGGATTCGCCGAGCTGGCGGCATTTGATCCGGACGTCTTGATCCTGGATCTCGTGCTGCCGGATGCCGAGGGAACTTCGCTGTGCGCCGACATCCGGCAGAAATCAGACGTGCCGATGATCGTGACGTCCATGAAGACCGCGGTTGGCGATCGGATCCAAGCGATCAGTTCGGGAGCCGACGACTATCTCTGCAAGCCGTTCAGCATGCACGAGCTCAAAGTCCGAATTCAAGCGCTGCTGCGCCGAACGGCGTATCGCCCGCCGGCGGGCGACGCGTCGATCAAGGAAGGGACGGGGCGGCGCATCACCCTCGATACGGAGCGGCGCACGATTCTGTTGAACGGCGAACCGATCGATACGACTTTCTCCGAATACGAGATGATGAAGCTGTTCTGCCAGCACCCGGGCCGGGTGTTCAGCCGCGAAGAGCTGCTTAACGCGGTGCGCGGGATCGATTCGTACGTGAGCGTGCGCGCGATGGACGTCCATATCACCCATCTCCGCCGGAAGCTCGAAGCGAACCCCAAAGAGCCCCGACACATTAAGACCGTGTGGGGCATTGGCTATAAGTTTATGATTTAGGAAATGACCGCCGACCGCCATCCGATATCCGCCATCCGCTAAACGCGGTCTCCGGACGCTCCTAGCAGCTTCTTGTTCGGCAAGTAGTGCAGCGAGCGGATGAAGCGGATCGTGCGCGTCGAGCTGCGCATAACGATCGAGTGCGTCTCCGCGCGCTGGTCGGCCATATAGCGTACGCCGCCGAGGAATTCGCCCGGCGTCACGCCGGTCGCCGCGAAGATGACGTCCCCGGTCCCGACCATATCGGCCATCGAGAGCACGCGGTACGGATCCGTGATCCCCATCTCGATGCAGCGGTTGTACTCGTTCCCGTCCGCGGGCATCAGCCTTCCCTGCAGCTCTCCGCCCAGGCACTGCAGCGCGGCCGCGGCCAGCACCCCTTCGGGCGCGCCTCCAGAACCGACGTACAGATCGATGCCCGCTTCCGGGAACGCGGGCGCCATCGCGCCGGCCACGTCGCCGTCGGAGAGGAACTTGATGCGTACGCCCGCTTTGCGCAAGCTCCGGATGATGGATTCATGACGGACGCGATCCAGGATCATGACCGTGAGGTCGTGAATCTGCTTCCCGAGCGACTCCGCCGCCTTGCGCAGCGTCGCCTCGATCGGATCGCTCAAGCTGAGCTTGCCCGCGAGCGCGGGACCTACCGCCAGCTTCTCCATATACATATCCGGCGCGTGCAGCAGATTCCCCTTGCTCGCGACGGCGATGACGGACATCGCGTTGTTGAGCCCTTTGGCCACGATCTCCGTGCCCTCCAGCGGATCGACGGCGACGTCGACTTCCGGCCCGTTGGCGCTGCCGACCGCCTCGCCGATATACAGCATCGGCGCCTCGTCCATCTCCCCTTCGCCGATGACGACCGTTCCTTGAATCGAGACGGTATCGAACATGGCCCGCATCGCCGTCGTCGCCGCGCCGTCCGCGCCGATCTTGTCTCCCCGGCCCATCCACGGCGCCGAAGCCAAGGCGGCGAGCTCCGTGACGCGCACGATCTCAAGCGCCAACTCTCTTTCCATTCCCATTCCCCTCTCTCTTCAGAACCTATATGCCGAGGACGCGAGCTTGAACGGCTTACGCCATCGATTCGACGATGAGTCCCGCGGTCTCTTCGATCGCGCGTTCCGTCACGTCGATGACCGGACACCCGAGACGGTCCATCAGCGCTTCCGCGAACTGCAGCTCTCTCTCGATCCGCTCCAGCGAGGCGTAGTGCGCGTGCACCGGCAAGCCCAGCGCGCGCAGCCGTTCGGTGCGAATCTTAAGCAGCCGCTCGGGCTTCATCGTGAGTCCGATGATCAGACGCCGCGCGGACTTCGCGAACAACTCCTCCGGCGGCTTCACCTCCGGCGTGATCGGATAATTCGCCGTTTTGATGCCCTTGTGCGCCAGGTAGATGCTGAGCGGCGTCTTGGACGTCCGCGATACGCCGACCAGCACGACTTGGGCCTGCAGCAGGCCTCGGGCGTCCTTCCCGTCGTCGTAGCGTACGGCGAACTCGACCGCTTCGATCTTGCGGAAGTAATGATCGTCCATCTCGTGCAGCAGTCCCGGCTGATACTTCGGGGAATCGTTGAACGTGTCGATGAACGCCTGCATCATCGGGCCCATCACGTCCACCGCGCGGACGCCGTAACGGATCGCGTCCTCGCGCATCGTCTCCCGGAGCTCCGGCTGTACGAGCGTATAGGCGATGAAGCCGCCGGTCGCGGCCGCTTCCTGGATGATGGCCCGGACTTCATCTTCTTGCTTCACGTTCCCGTAACGCTTGATCTTCACTTGCGCGGTGGCGAACTGGCGCATCGCCGCCTTGGCGACCGCTTCGGCCGTCTCGCCGACCGCGTCCGAGCATACGAATATCGTCTTCAGACGATCCGCGGACATGAGCATTCCCCCTGCGACTTACAAGTCCGTGGCCAATTCGACCAGCGCTTGCGTAATGTTCGTCTTCGTGATCCGTCCGACCACTTCGAGACCGCTGCTGCGGTCATCCGCCGTGCCGTCCGGCCGAATGACGGGCAGGCTGTTCACTTGATGAACCATCATGCGCCGCGCGGCCTCCGCGATGGAGTCCTCCGGCGAGATAGTTACGAGCTGGGAATGCTTCGTCATGACCATCCGGATCGGGATGGCCCCGGCGCCCGTGTTCCCGATCGCGACCTTCAGCAGATCCTTGGGCGACACCATGCCGATCAGTCTGCCTTCCTCGTTCGTCACGATCAGACTCCCGACGTTGTCGACGAACAGGCTGATGACGGCGTCGTTCACCGTCGCGTTCTCCTGGATGACGACCGGACGGCTCATCCGGTCTTTGACCTTCCAATTGCGCAGTTGATGCTGCACGGCGCTCTCGGGCCGGAGCGCGTTGCCGATGAAGTATCCGACCTTCGGCTTGGCGTCGACGAACCCGAGCATGACCAGGACGGACAAGTCCGACCGGATGGTCGGTCGGCTGACGCCGAGCAGCTCGGCGATTTGTTCTCCCGTGATCGGAGCGTGCTGCTTGACGAGCTCGACGATCTCGAGCTGGCGCGGCGTGAGTTCGATGAACGCTCCCTCCTTTTATTCGGGCGGCTGTATTTACGTCTTCGGGACGGACTCCCAATCCTTCAGGAATCGGGCAATCCCGATATCCGTAAGCGGATGCTTCCAGAGCGTCGGCAGCAGAGAACCCGGGATCGTGGCGATATGCGCGCCCGCGAGTGCAGCCAGCTCTACATGCGCGATCGAACGGATGCTCGCCGCGATGATCTCGGTCCGCAGGCCGTACTGCTGCAGCACGAGGCCAAGGTTCTTCACGAGCGCCATGCCGTCGACGCCGATATCGTCCAACCGGCCGACGAACGGACTGATGTACGTCGCTCCCGCCTTGGCGGCCATCAGTCCCTGCGCGACGCTGAACACGAGGGTCACGTTCGTCTTGATGCCTTCCTGCGCCAGCTGATAGGTCGCCTCCAGACCCGCTTCGGTCATCGGCAGCTTGACGACGACGTTGGGCGCCCATTGCGCGATGTCATGCGCCTCGCGGATCATGCCTTCCGCCTCCAGGCCGATGACTTCGGCGCTGACCGGACCGGAGACGATGCCGCAGATCTCTTGGATGACTTGCTTGAAGTCCCTTCCTTCCTTCGCGATGAGCGAAGGGTTCGTCGTGACGCCGTCGACCAGGCCCAGCTTCACGATCCGTCTGATCTCTTCTACATTCCCCGTATCCAGAAAGAACTTCATCCACGATCTCTCCTCGTTTTTACGAATGGTTGGCGAGCTATTTATGGTATACCATAAATATAATTATGACACAATATTTAAATATATAGTGTGTTATATATGTCTTTAACGGCAGCCGAACAATAGTGGCATCCGCGGATCGGGCGACGATGAACGAAAGAAGCCGGCGCCCGGTATCGAACCGGGGCCAGCTTCTTTTGATATCGCCGTTTTCTTCCCAGCAAGACCGGGGCTATGGATTCGGAGAGGATGCCGCCTCAACTTCTCCATAAGAGATCGGAATCAGATAGCTCTTTCCCGAACTTGCGATTTGGATTCCGACCCCTTTGGTTAACATCGCTTGCGTCAAAGGACGATTCGTTTTAAAGCTGCGATGGAAGACCGTCTCGTTATGCGGCGCAAGGCGAAACGGCGTTTTTCCGTTTCTGTCGTCCGTCTCCAAGGGCGTTGACTCAACCCCCGCCGCCTCTCTTGTCTCCGTCTTTAGCATCACGACGGAAGCTTCAAAGGAAACCTCTCGCTCGGTCGTATTGGCTACCGCCGCATACACCTCTAATTCGTTTTCTTGTTCGTGCCATCTCACGAGGCTTTGTCGTTCGAGCCCAATCGGATGTTCGGGAGCGCATGCGGTACAGAAAAAGACAAATAGCATGCAAACGTAAAAGACGCGCTTCCTTCCGACACCCCTCTGCAATGGCCCTCATTTCCTTTCCTATCATTATAAAGCATTATCGCCGCTTGCAGGAATGTTCTTCAATCGTTACGAATGCCCGATGACGGATGAAGCCTCCGCTGATCAGGCGCTTCGGTCCGAACGCAGCTCGGTCGTCCGGTAAGCCTTCCAGTTCAAGCTGGCGAACGCAGTCGAGGCCAGGAACAGACGCGCGGAGACGAGATAGGCGGCCTGAATGCCCAGCAGGTCGCTCACCGCGCTCATGACGAAGACGGAGATGCCGAACGTGGCGTACAGCACCGTGCCGTGCGCGGAGAACACCTTGGGAAGAAGGGCCGCGTCCACGTTTTTCTGGAACAACGTCCGCTTGGCGATGTCCTTCATCTGATACGGCGGCCCGAGCAGCAGGCTGATCGCCAGCGCATACCCCGGGACTTGCGCGAAGGCATACGCGAGCGTCAGCGCGCCGAAGATGAACGCTCCGCCGATCGCGAAGGCGCCTAGCGCGCGGTCGATTCGCCGGGAGAGGGAGAGCGCGATCAAGCCGCCCGCGATGGCGCCGATCAGATAGCTGGCGTTGAGGAAGCCCCACCACTCCTCGCCCAGGTGCAACTGCTCCTGGACGAAGACGAGCATGAGCGCGCCGGCCCAGACGCCGCCGGCGACGCCTTCGACCACTTCGGTGAAGGTGACCGTCCGCAGGAGTCGAGAACGCCAGATGACGACCCAACCCTCGCGGATCGTCTGCCATTTGGAAGCCTCCGCCTCCGCCGCGCGGTCATGCGGAATCGATGAATCCTTTTCTCGAATCCCGAACACGGCAGCCAGCAACAGCGTGAACAAGCCCGCAGACAACCAGAGGACGTTCGCCGAGCCCATGGTTGCCGCAAGCGTGCCCCCTATGGCCCAGCCCACGAACTGGGCGCTCTGATCGGTCGCGGACAGGTAGCCGTTCGCCTTGACGAGCCGATCCTCGGGCACGAGCCGGGGCAAGAGCGAATTGCGCGCCGGCGCCACGCAGCCTTCCGCGAGCGAGGCCAGCGCGATGAACAGGAAGAGCATGCCCAGCGAGACTTTGCCGGACGAAAGCGCGCAATAGATCGTCATCAGGACAAGGAAAAGCGTCTGCGTCCCTTGGGCGAAGCGCAGGATGCGCACGAGCGGATAGCGCCGGATCGCGAGCGGCGCCAGGATGCCGCTGACGAGCAGCGCGCCCACCCGCGCGATGGGAACGAGCGCCGTCAAGGTTGCCGTGCCGGTCTCGCGGTACACGAGCGTTACGAGGGCGATCACATAGAAGGCGTCGCCGAACAAGGCCAGCGATTGCGCGGCCCATAAATAACCAAATCCGCGCTGGGATTTCATGATAGTTAATCTCCCCTTTGCAAAACAATCCTTAGTTTTGCGTGATGGACATGTCGCGACTGGCTGCGCAGGGGAGGAAACTCAAATCGGGAAGCCGTTCATGCGGACTTGCTCCTTTTTTCGATTCGGACTGATTTGAACAATGTAACACAGACTTTCCTTTTCTGGGAAGTTCGAATTCCGCGTCGGCTTTCGCGCCATGGCGGCGCAGGCACTTTTTAGTGCGTCATGCACTTCAAAGTACGTACTGTTCATCTCCGCCCGGACGGTTCATAATAGCCCATGTTCGACAACGAGATCGACGATCGATCCGTTAAATGACCTATGGGAGGAATAGCAATGACTACGTCCATTCATCATACGACTGTCTTGCGCAACGGCGTACGGATGCCCCGGCTCGGTCTTGGCGTGTTCCAAGTCGAAGAAGGCGCAGAACTCGTCGAAGCGGTCAAGTCGGCTTTGAGATACGGCTATCGGAGCATCGACACGGCCGCAATCTACGGCAATGAGGGCAGCGTCGGGCTAGGCATCCGAGAAGCGCTCGCCGCCGGCGGATTGTCCAGAGCGGACCTGTTCGTCACCTCGAAGGTCTGGAATGCCGATCTGGGCTACGAAGCGACCTTGGCCGCCTACGAGACCAGCTTGCGCAAGCTCGGACTGGACTACCTGGATCTGTATCTCATTCATTGGCCGGTCGCCGGCAAATACCAAGAAGCTTGGCGGGCGCTCGAAACCTTGTACAAGGAAGGAAGCGTCAAGGCGATCGGCGTCAGCAACTTCCAAATCCATCATCTCAAGGACTTGATGCGCGAAGCGGAGATCAAGCCCATGGTGAATCAGGTTGAATTTCACCCGCTGCTGACGCAGCAAGAGCTGCTGCGATTCGCCCGAGAGGAGCAGATTCAGCTCGAAGCCTGGTCTCCCCTGATGCAGGGCCAACTGCTGGAGCATCCCGTGCTCTCGGAGATCGCGGCCGGACACGGCAAATCCGTCGCCCAGACGATTCTTCGCTGGGACCTGTAGCACGGGGTCGTGACGATTCCGAAGTCGACCAAGGCGCATCGGATCGCCGAGAACGCCTCGGTCTTCGATTTTGAGCTGACGCCGGACGAGATGGACCGTATCGACGCCCTGAATGCGAACAAGCGCGTCGGTCCCGATCCGGACAACTTCGATTTCTGACGATGCGCTGCGGCGGTTCGAGCTACGGCAAACGTAGACGAACCGCCGTTTTGCGCTTCGATAGGCATGTTTTTCGTTTTTTTATGAAAATTTGCCGAGGTTGCATCCATTTTTCGCTCCGCTTTCGTATATGATGGAAGAGACGGCGCTCGTCTGCCGATCTTTTCGGTTGAACGCTGCCTCTAACAAACCCTTACTCACGGAGCGTATGAATGATGATGAACTTGCAATTTTGGAAGCAAGCAAGACCCTTGCTCTGGATGCTCGCCATTCCAGCCCTAGGCGTGATCTATACCCTCTCCAACCGCGCCGGCCTCAACGTATACTCGCTCGCGACGACGATGGACGACAAGACCCCGTTCGTTCCGGCCTTCGTCCTCCCGTATTCGCTTTGGTACCCTTTTCTCGCGGCGGTGCTGATCGGACTGTTCCGGAAGGACCCAAGGCTCTACTTCCGGACGTTGTCCGCGCTCTGCCTCGGACTCGTGACCTGCTATGTCATCTACTTCGTCTTCCAGACGACGGTCTCCCGTCCGGAGGTGCCGCCAGGTCCGGGCTGGAGCTCTGCCCTGCTGCGGTTCGTCTATGCCAATGATATGCCGTACAACTGCTTCCCGAGCATTCACGTGCTCACGAGCTATTTGATGATCAAATCTTTCCGCCCATTCGGCAGATGGGCGCGCTGTCTGATCCTGCTGGTCGGTACGGCGATCATCGTATCGACCGTCATGATCAAGCAGCACGTCATCGCGGACGTAGCCGCCGGCATCCTGCTGGCCGAGATCGTCTATCTGATCGCGGACTGGGCGCTTCGCCAGACGTTGTTCAGATCCCAAGGCGACGCTCGGGAAGGCTATGCGTTATCCGAAGACAGATGAACGAACGCGCGCGTTATTTCACGAGGCGAAGGATCGATCGGCTCGCCTCGGAATCGAGCTGGGCGTAGGTGCCGGTCGGCTCCGAGACGACCTCCACCCGGTCGTCCTTCGGCGCGCGCCACACCTCGTACACGACCTTGTCGTACGGCGACCCCGGAATCGTGTTCATGAACGTCAACTGATAATCCGCCTCGCGCGACATCGACACGACTGCCAACCCTTTAACGGTGTCTTGCAGCAGCTTTTCGGTTTGCGCGACTTTTTCCGGTTGCCGAATTTCCTTGTACACCTTGTAACGGTCGCCGTCGGGTTTGCTGATTTGGATGATGCGATCCGTCTCGCGCAGTTCCTCTCTCGCGGCGCAAGCCGACAGGACGGTGACCAGACACATCCAGGCGACCGCGTAAGGCACCCATTTTCTCTTTTTCAACCCCCGGCTCCCCTTCCTTTAATTACCTATCCATTAGGACGCGTCCCGATGGCGGAAGGTTGCCTCTCCCCGCAAAAAAATCCGCTCGATTAGGAGCGGATCATGTCGCAAAAACGCGTATACACGCGATTCCAAGCTTCGCCTTCGACGGGCGCATAGGTCAGAACCGGGAACGAGCCGGCAGCGAGGCGCCTCGCTTCCTCCAAGTCCGCGCATCGTCCCTGCGCGATGAATTGCACGAGCAGGTTGCCGATCGCGCTCGCTTCGACCGGACCCGCCCATACCGGGCGCCCGATCGCGTCTGCCGCGAATTGGCATAGCAGCTCGTTCTGAACCCCTCCGCCAACCATATGGAGCCCGGAGAACCGCTTGCCCGTCAGGCTTTCCGCCTGTTCCAGCGCCTGACGGTACCGCAGCGCCAAGCTCTCCAGGATGCAGCGCGCGAACTCGCCTTCGCCGTCCGGCTCCGGCTGGCCGGTCTCCCGGCAGTAGCTGCGGATCTTCTCCGTCATGCCGGACGGTCCGTAGAACCGCGCGTCGTCCGGGTCGATGAGGCTGCGGAAGGGCGCAGCGCGTCGCGCTTGTTCGACCAGCTCGCCGTAACCGAGCTGCCTTCCTCCCCGCTCATCCCACTCCCTTTTGCATTCCTGCAGAATCCACAAACCCATGATGTTCTTCAGCAGCTGATAAGTGCCGCCCACGCCGCCTTCGTTGGAGAAGTCCTGCGCGAGCGTATCCAAGCTGAGCAGCGGCTCGGCCAGCTCCGTGCCAAGTAGCGACCAGGTGCCGCATACGAGGTACGCGAACGCCCCGCCGTCCGCAGGCACGGCCGCGATCGCCGACTCCGTATCGTGCGTGCCGACCGACACGGCCTCGATCGCAGGCACTTCCAGTTCATTGGCAACCTCCGGAGACAGCGGACCGACGCGCGAACCGGGCTGCACGGGGTCGAGGAACAGACGGCTCGGGATGTCAAGCTGCGCCATGAGCGCCTTGTTCCACTGCCGCACGCGCGGATCGTAGAGCTGCGTCGTCGTCGCCATCGTGAATTCGCAGGACGGGACGCCGGTGAGCAGGTAGACGAGCAGATCCGGCGTGAGCAGCAGCGTCTGCGCCGCCTCCAGCTTCGGAGATGCGGCCTTGCGCATCGCGTACAGCTGATAGATCGTATTGAACGGCATGAACTGTACGCCGCTCTGTCGGAAGAGCGCTTCCCGTCCGACGAGCGCCCCGACTTCCTCGATCAGCCCGTCGGTCTGCGCGTCCCGGTAATGATAAGGATTGCCGAGCAGCTCGCCGTTGCCGTCGATCAGACCGAAGTCCACGCCCCACGTGTCGATCCCGAAAGTCGTCGGCGCGTAGCCGGCCTGGAACGCCTTGCGGATCCCCCGCTTGATCTCGTGGAGCAGCCGCAGAATATCCCAATGCAGATGCTTGCCGACTTGGACGGGTACGTTCTCGAAGCGGTGAATCTCCGTTACGGCGAGCTTGGAGGCGCCGTCCGGCGCGCGCTTCAGTTCGCCGACGAGCGCGCGGCCGGATCCCGCGCCCATGTCGAAGGCCAGCGCCGTCGCGATCGTCACGCCCCCGTCTTCCGTTGTAGCGGGCATGTCGTCCCCTCCGAATCCGAGATTATTTCATTTTCTGCAGCAGCTGAATGCGGTAGGCTTCGCTCTCGAGCGAAGCGATCTCCCGGTACTCTGCGTCGGTCAGCGCCTTCGGCGGCTTGACGGCGCTCGCGATCAGGAAGATCTTCGCGCTCTCTTCGACCACTTCCGTGCGGTAATACGCCTCGCGGAGATTGCGGCCGGTCGTGACGAGACCGTGATTGCCGAGGAGGATCGTGCTGTGGTCGTTCACCTTGGCGACGACGGCGTCCGCCAGCTTGTCGGTCGTCGGCAGCACGTACGGCACATAAGTGGTCGTGCCGACCAGCGCCGCCTGATCGGGGAACATGACGGGCAGATTCTCCTCCACCAAGGTGAACGCGATGCAGTAAGGCGGGTGCGTATGCACGATGGCGCCGATGTTCGGGTTCGCCCGGTAGGCGAACAGATGCATCAGCACCTCGGACGACGGCCGCAGGCCGATATCCGCGATGGCGCCGCTCTCGATGTCGACCTCCACCCATTGTTCCGGCGCGATCTCGTCCAGCGCGAAGCCGCTCGGGGACAGGTACATCTTCCCTTCATAGCGGGCGCTGATATTGCCGCCGGGCCCGACGACCAATTTGTTCGCGACCGTTTTTTGCGCGTATTTGCACAGCTCGTTGCGAATGTCCATGACGCTCATGCAGCCGGTCTCCTCCCGTCAACGGGCGTCCCGCCAGCCGCGGGACGCCCGCCTTCTCTTATTTGTACAGCGGTCCGAAGTTCGTGCAGGCGCGGAAGTCCGCGCTCTCGGCGTTGTCCGTGCCGAACAGCCCCCATGCGCGCGGACGGAAGACGCGCTCCTCCGCGACGTTGTGCATGCTGACCGGGATGCGCAGGATCGAAGCAAGCGTGATCAAGTCCGCCCCGATATGACCGAAGCTGATCGAACCGTGGTTCGCGCCCCAGTTGTCCATGACGCCGTAGACCGAGCGGAAGGCGCCTTTCCCGGTGACGGTCGGCGCGAACCAGGTGGTCGGCCACGTAGGGTCCGTCCGCCGGTCCAACGTGTCGTGCACCTCTGGCGGCAGGTCGACCGAATAGCCTTCGGCGATCTGGAGGACCGGACCGATGCCCTTGACCAGGTTGAGGCGGGACATCGTCATCGGCATGCCGCCGCGGGTCAGGTAGTCGGAGGAATAGCCGCCCCCGCGGAAGTACTCGACCGAGGCGGGACGCCAGGACGTTGCGTCCAGGCACCGCTGCGCTTCGTCGGCGGAGATCTCCCAGAACGGCTTCATCGCCGGCTTGCCGTCCTGCTGCTGCTCGCCCGTACCGTCCAGAGCGGCCGGCCCGGAGTTGATCAGGTGCAGAATGCCGCCTGCGGCCGCGCCGCTCAGCTTGTGACCGGTAACCCGCTCGACGGAGTCGGGGCTCCAGAACGTCCGGACGTCGGCGAAGATCTGCGCCGTGTTCGTCAGGAGATAGCCGAACAGCATGACGATCCCGTTCAAGCTGTCGTTCTCCGTCGCGACGATATACGGCGAGCGGATGCCGTTCCAGTCGAACGAGGAGTTCAGGATCGCTTCGTGGAAGTCGCCGTTCGGGAAGTGGTCCGTCCAGGCCCGCTGCCCTTGGAAGCCGGAAACGATCGCGTGGTGGCCGTTCGCCTCTTCCTCGAAGCCCAGCTCCGCGAGCCGCGGATTGCCGATCATCAGGTCGCGGGCGATCTGCGTCATCTGGACGACGGTCTCCCAATCCTTGTCCTTGCGCTCGCGGGACATCTGCAGGTGCGGCGGATTGTTGTCCGGACCTTCCGCGCAATTTTCCTTCACCCATGCAAGCGCTTTCTCGAACTCCGCGGGATCATAGATGCCCTCGTCCATGCGGCGCACGAATTCGGACATGTCGACGTACTCGGTGCGCATGCCGAGATATTCCTGGAACAGCTGATCGTTCACGATCGAACCCGCAATGCCCATGGACACGGAGCCCATCGAGAGGTACGACTTGCCGCGCATGATCGCGACGGCGAGACCCGCGCGGGCGAAGCCGATGATCTTCTCGCGCACGTCTTCCGGAACGGTAGTGTCCCCCGCGTCCTGGACCTGCTCCCCGTAAATGCCGAATGCAGGCAGCCCCTTCTGCGCGTAGCCCGACAGGACGGCGGCCAGATAGACGGCGCCCGGGCGTTCCGTTCCGTTGAAGCCCCAGACGGCCTTCGGGATCGAGGGATCCATGTCCATCGTCTCGGTGCCGTAGCACCAGCAAGGAGTGACGGTCAGCGAGACGCCGACGCCGGCTTTGGCGAATTTGTCAGCGGATGCGGCCGCCTCGGCGACGCCGCCGATGCAGGTGTCGGAGATGACGCACTCGACCGGCTCTCCGTTCGGATAGCGCAAGGTCTCGGACAGCAGCTTGGCGACCGATTGGGCCATGTTCATCGTTTGCGCTTCCAGCGATTCGCGGACCCCTTTGCGTCTGCCGTCAATCGTCGGACGAATGCCGATCTTCGGGAAGCCGCTCTGCCAGCGGTGGGCAAAATCAGTCACATTAATCCCTCCAAATGATAAGTTTGTGTTACCGATAACTCTAAAGTAACGCTGAAACCGCTTGCTGTCAATGCCGCGTTTTTGTAAGATTACAAGTAACCCCCGGCGCCGCCCTCCGATGACGAAGAGTCGGAGACGCATCTCAGGCGGGCCGGCAAACGAACGGGCAAGCGCTTCTCTTCTCTGATTCGCGAACCCCAAGTAACGACGCGAAGGAGTCCAGCAACGTATGGTGACGATCTACGACATCGCGGAGAAAGCGAACGTCTCGGCGATGACGGTATCCAGAGTTATCAATAACACCGGCAGAATCAGCGACAAGACGCGGGCAAAGGTGAAGCGCGTCATGGAGGAGCTGGGCTACGTGCCGAACCAGATGGCGCGCAGTCTCGTGCTGCAGCAGACGAACCTGCTGTTCCTGATGATCACCGATATCACGAACCCGTTCTACACGACGCTGGCGCGCGGGGCCGAGGATGCCGCCAAGAAGCACGGCTTCCGGCTGCTCTTCGGCAATACGGACGAGAATCTCGACAAAGAGAACGATTATATCGACGCGATCCTGAAGACGCGGGCGGACGGCGTCCTGTTCGCGCCCGCGGGCGACGCCTCCCTCCCCCATCTGGAGATGCTGCGTCGGCATGGGGTGCCCTTCGTGCTGCTCGACCGGGAAGTGCCCGGGATCGAGAGCGACGTCGTGCTCGGCGACAGCAAGGAAGGCGCGCGGCAGCTCGTGAGGCAGCTCGTGTCGAACGGGCACCGGGATATCGCGCTCATTAACGGCTCGCGGACGATCTCCAGCGCGAGGGATCGGCTGGAGGGCTACCGCGAAGCGCTGAAGCTGAACGACCTGCCTTACGACGAGGCGCGGGTGCTGGAGACGAGCTTCGGTCCGCGAAGCGACCTGTCGGAGGTCGAAGCCTGGCTGGACCGGATGCGGCCGCTGCCCACGGCCATCGTCGCCGGCAACAACGTCCTCGCGATCGAAGTGATCCGCTCTCTAAAGGCCAAGGGCCTGCGCGTGCCCGAGGACGTGTCGCTCGTCTGCTTCGACGAGCTGGCTTCGTATGCCGAGATCGACCCGTTCCTCACGGTCATCTCGCAGCAGGCGTATCAGTTCGGACATCTCGGCATGCAGATGCTGTTGGACCGCATTCAAACGCGCGAGGAGCCGGGTCCTTGGCGCAAAGTGGTGCTGCCGGCGGAGATGATCGTGCGGCGATCGGTTCAGCCGATCTAAGACAAAGGGGGGCTATTCCGCTCCGGTCTACGAAGACCCGATGGAATAGCCCCTGTGTTCATATCTTCTTCCGCACGGATACGTTAGAATTCAATGACATATGCCTGCCGTAATCATTACTCGTCTCTACCGCCGATCGGCGAGCGGCGGACGATGGGAGACCGGAATGATGCCGAATAGGTTATACAGCGTCGGCTCTCCGCACTTGGCGCAATAGGCCGCCTCTCTGTCATTTACGAAGTTGCAGCCCTTTTTGAGCGGTCCGTGTTCGTCGAAGCAGCGATTGACCAGGGGCGCTCCGCAGTCCGTACAGTATTTGTCCTTTTCTTTAGGCATTTTAGAGCATCGTATACAAGGCTCGAGTTCCTTTTGTTCAGCCATAACACCTCTCCTCGCACGAGCGCGCGCTCGAACGTCCCGCCGCGCGCCTACAAAGCTTGCCCTTGAATGGCGGTTGCCGGTTCAATCTCGTTCATCGGGTTATCGAACACATCGTTATCGAATACGGTCGTGACGAAGCCCGATTCCACATTAGCGCCGAATAATTGGCCGTTCCCAAAGTTCGTCTTTCCGTTTTGATTCCACCCCGGCTGCGCGACTTCTCCAATCGCGACGACAGAACCGCGGTTTAACGTATTAATATTGATGGCCCCTGCGGCCATGGAGATAATGACGGCCAACGCTTCACCCCCGAGAGAATCGCCTATTGATTTATGGTATTCCTAATGCGGTCGGGGGTTCCTGCGACTTGAGGGTGCAAGCCTTACGGTCCGTCGTTCTCGCCCTCGCTAGTGCTTTTTTGAACGATTTGAACATTTTTAGGCGTATTCCCGGATTGATCGACCACATTTTGCTTAATGTGGAAAGTGGCATCTGTGCGATCGTCATCGAACACCACGTTCACCATTTGGCTCATCCGGTTGGCGCCATAGCTTTTCCCTTGCCCGTAATTGTTTTTCCTGGCCGTTCTCCAGCCCAGTTGTTTGATGTCCCCTATGTCTACGGCGGACGCGTTCATCAACGTGTTCACGTTCACTGATTCGAACTCGATGGCGCATTGCTGCGCCGCATGGGCCGCCTCCGCCAAGGAGATATTGGGGGCGTCGTGGATCGTGGTGTCGAACAGATCGGGATCGCTCACGATGCCGATGGCGTTCGACAGCGTCGCGTCCTTGAGGTTGCCGAATCCGGAGTTGCTCTTGCTGTATGTCGTCCATCCGCCGGCTTGATTCGTTCCGATAAAGATGCCCGACGAGTTTTCGATGCTGTTGACGAAGAGCTTATGGAACACGACGCAAGCTTTAATGTCGTTAAGGACCAAGACCCGGTCTCCCCTCTTGTACGGCACCCTGCCATGAAGCGCCTTTCAAATCGTCTTTCACTTCTCTTTCTCCCGGATGAAAATCTCGCGGAACGCTTCCATCTCGTTCGTTTTGGGCATCCGGATTTCGAGTACGCCATTCTCAAAGCTCGCCATCGTACGCGATACGTTCACTTCGCTGGGCAAGGCGACGACTTCGACGTGATCGGCGGATTCGATTTTTAATTTGGTCCTGCCGGCGTATAGCCGGATATCGCCCGGCATGACGTTTGTATGAAGCCGGCACTGAACGAAGATGGATCGTTGGGTCTCAAACAGCTCGTAGTCCAAACTTTGGCCCATAAACGGATGGATGCCCGGCTGCTGCATCATTTTGGGCATCATATTCCGGATCGATTTTTGTACCATTAGCTCGATCTCTTTCCCGTTGATCTCTTTTCCGGCGACCGGAATTTGTTTAAGCAGGTTTTTTTGGAACCTTTGCCAGTCTGCCGAATGCTGCCAGCTGTCCATGATGTCACTGCCCCTTCGCTATCCGCTTTAACCTATTTTATGTTGTTGCGCTCGGCGATGATACCGCGAAGCCACTCCGGCACTTCCGAATCGGACACGTTCAGCATGTCGAGAAAGTCGGAATCGTTGAGCAGCGAGCGAATGCCTGCCACCAAGTTGCGATCGCCGCTGATCGATCCGAAGCCCTGCGTCAGTTTCTGATGGCTCTCGAAGGCGGTCGGCCAATTGTTCCCCATATTGATGCAAGAAGCGTTCTCCACCGATCCGATTCGGATGGAGCCGATGACGAATTGCGGAGACAAAAAAGAACCCATTGCCGTCACCTCCGGTTATCGAACCGAAAGCCGGTCGGCGTTCGGTGAAGACCTGTTTGCGCGGGTTTAGAAGATTCCGCCTGGTTGGCGGCGGGTTGGCGATCGGCGCTTTGATTCGTCTTTGGCTTGGGATCGTCGGCCTGGACGCTGGGATGCGCCCCGAAGTTATTGCCCAAATTCAAGGAACCGCTAAGATGCTCGATATCCAATCCGTCCAGCCGAAATTCGAGCTTCTCCAATACGGGCTGCTGAATGACGACATGTTCGATGATGACCTGGGGATATTTGCTCGCCAGGTTGGCTAGCGTTTCTTCGATTTGGCGAAGCCTGGCGTCCCATTCTTGCATGCGCTTCTGCCGATCCGCTTCCGCGACCCGTTCATGGTCCCGCTTCCGAAAAGGATTTCTCACTTGTCGTTCTTCTTCCCGTCCCAACCCGCGTCGACCTGATCCGCGTCCTTCACTTTCGACTTCACGTCGAAAAGCAAGCTTCGCTCCCCGCTCGCGGAACCGAAAGCTTGATTCTCCTTCGTGAAGCTCTTGAAGCCATGCTGCTTGTTGCTTCCGGCAAAAACGCCCGACGAGCGCGAGACGGATCCGATACGCAGTTCGCCAAATCGGATATGCCGCATATGGCCACCTCCTTTTGAAGATACAGGTCCTTCATTATATGATCAGTATTGGATCGGAATGTTTGTTTGCGGGGCGCTTTGTTCAATCGGAAGTTCGATCACGAGCAGACCCCGCGAATATTTGGCCACGATTCCGCTCTCGGAAACGGGCCTTGGCAAAGCCAAGGATCGCTGAAATGGACCAAAATAACGCTCCTTTAAAAGGATCCGGTTATCCGTAACCGGATAGGGACAAGGAATCTCCCCTTTTAACAGCAGGTATTGCCCTTCGAGCTGAATCTCGATTTGATCCCTGGTCTGAAGGCCCGGCAATTCGGCCAGAACCACCACCGCAGATGAAGTATGATACATATCGATTCTAGGACCTGTAACCGGAATTAACTGGCCGATATCCTGCCAGAAATCCTCCCCAAGCACCTCGCTGGCTTGTTCATAATAGTCCTTTGGCAGGTTGAGTTTCTCTTTCTCCAACGAAATCCCCCCATCCGCCTATTCTTTGTTCCATAAACGCACAAGAAGTTCAACTTGCCAATGAATAAAATAAATCAATAGTCGAAAGAGGTGATATCATGCCTGCTAAATCCAGAATGTCAATCGAAGAAGCAAAAAAGTGGATGGGACAGCCCGTCTGTGTCGTTTTAAAAGACGGGAGTTATTACGTAGGCTATATTACCAAGGCTGATCACGGAAGTATTTATTTGGCTGGACAAAAAGGAAGGACAAAAATGAAACGCTCTTCGTCTAGCCGATCTCATCGAGCGCGCATAGCCGGCCTCTTCTCAGGTCTAGGAGCAACCGGAACCTCAGCCGCCTTTCCTTTCAATCAAGGCTTAGGCGGTTTGCTGGGAGGCGGAACAGGCGGCGGCGGGCTTGGCAACGTCGGGGGCGGCGGGCTAATGGGCAAGTTTGGGAAGATGTGGCCGGGAATCCGCATGGGGTTCGGAATGCTTAAAACGATCATGCCTCTACTAGGCGGATTCGGTATTTAAGAGTTATTTAAAAGGTGCCTAATCGTTGCAAGCTGTCAGCTTGCAACTGCAGGCACTGGCAGTGGACAGGCTCGGTACGATTTATGGATCAAACCTTTCGCGTAACGTGCGTGCTTACATTTAGATTATTTGTATCCGGGAGCAGATAGTACAGGAATGGACCGACCAGCGCGAATCCAAGGTCCGCAAGATATCCATGAAGCCCTTATAGATCACGTCCGGACGGGAATCATAAATGTGATCTGCACGATTAGCAGCAGGAGGAAAAATGACGACAAAAAGCTCTTTCTTCGAGCAGAAACAGGTATGGATCGGAGCCGTTGCGGCGTTGTCCGTTGCAGCCGTCATCGGTTTAGCGATATTGGGAACCACCATGCGCGCCCAACTTCAATCGTTTCCGGTCGCGCTTGTCGTACTGGATGAACCGACTAGGGAATCGAACGAGGGTCAGTCCACCCTTGGGGAAATCATCAAGACGCAAATGATTCGTCAATCGGAGCTCCCGATTGCATGGAAAGCGCTCGGTTCTATGGCGGAAGTTCTGAAAGGGCTCGACCGGCAAGATTACTACGCCGCATTGATCATCCCGTACAATCCGACGCGGGAGTCGTCAGGCTCGAAGTCGGCTGCCATTCAGATTTTGATTAACGAGGGCAAGAATCCGCAAGTCGCCTCCACCGTCCAGTGGCTCATTTATAATGCTTTGCAATCGATGACAGCAGACTCTATGATTGCGCCTGTTCCGATAACCGTAAAGACGGTACATCCGATCGGTCATAACCAAGCAAACGGCAATGCCCCGACGTCGTTGACGGAGATCGCCTGGATTGACAGTTTGGCGACGAGCGTCGCTTTATTTCTAGCTTCCCAGCAGGCCTTAAAAAAGAACGGCCGTCGCGTATATGTCGTATTTGCCCAATTGGCCACCGGCATCGTTTTTGTCTTGGGCACCTCGGCGTTTCTGCTCTGGATGTTAACGGTTTGGTATGGCATGGAGGTGTCAAACTGGAATCACCTTTGGCTCTTTCTACTGTTTTCGAGCTTCGTTTTCTTTTTGCTCCAAACCGCTTTGCTGAATTGGATCGGATTGCCGGCCCTGCCGCTTATGGTGCTCCTGCTCTTTTTCTCGATGCCCATTCTGAGCATCGCGCCGGAGATGCTCCCGCGCGCAGCCCATGATTGGTTGTACAGTTGGACGCCGCTACGATATGTGCAATCCGGTCTGAGAACGGTGATGTACTTCGACGGTAATCAGATGAACGGCGTCTACAAAGTGCTAGCATGGTTAACGGGGATTTGTTTGGTTCTGGCGACTGCTTCGGTATACAAACCATTCAAAGCGTCAAAATCGCCGAAAAAAAGCAAATGAAGACGAATCTACCCGCATTATTTATTCGCGGCAATGAGGACGGAAGCGATTTTTGTTCTATATTTCTTCATAAGTCGCTTATTCGCCAAAAGCAGTCGGGTGATGTGCGATTCTTGGATCGATCGGAAATCCATCTCCCGATTCGGATCGAAGTCGTTGTTTTCCGGGACAAGGCGGTTTCCCATGGAGGATACTTTCACTTCGCGAAAGCGGCTTTTTCTGACTGCCGCTTCCCATTCCCTTGCGGTTTTTAAATGGCGTAATCCATAATAAGAAACCAGATCGCGACACTGATCGGGTAACGTTTTGCGAATAAAGGACATTTCCCGGTCCAATAATCTTCCTTTCGATTTAAGGACGCGATAGTATTCCTGAAGAGCGCTATCGCCTTTGGTGAAAATGGTAACGGACTCTACAAACACCAAATCGAAAGACATGTCAGGAAACGGTAAGGAGGCGGCGTCGGCGTGCGTGAAGCGCACGGAGCTGCCTGTTCTCCATGCTCGCCTCTTCGCCTTTTCCAACATCAAAGGATTTCGATCGACGGCAGTCACGTCGTATCCTAATTGCGCCATGTAACAGGCAGACCTTCCGGTTCCGCAGCCCACTTCCAGGATGCGGCCGTTAGACGGAACCTCCAACGAGCGAAGCAGCCTCTTCGACGCCTCAAATCCGCCCGGATGCGCGCTCCCCTCTCCGATCAAAGCCAATAGGTCATGATAATCCATGCCGGCTCCCCCTCTGTCCGCGTTTTGTCCAGCTGATGGCAGCCCTGCAAGCTTTGCCTATTTATATGTCATCTGAGAAACTTTGCACCCATAAATGCAAGAAAATAGGCAAACAAACAAGTCGGATGATTAAACTGTCATATGTTACTTTGTCAAGGAAAGAACCTCTGTAAGGGAGGAGAACCGATTTGAAAAAAGCAGGTAAACCTACGAACCCCATCCCTGCATACAAGCTCAACGGCAATCTTTTTGTTCCTTTATATCAGCGTGCACGCCGAAGCGTTGTTTCCATCAAAAACGAAAGTCAAGATACAAGCGAGCCGGATTATTCTCCCTGGGAACAAAAAAAGCCCGCTAGGGTAGGCATAGGGACCGGATTTGTTATTCATCGGAACGGAACGATATTAACGAATTCCCACGTCGTCAAGAATTCGGAAAAAGTGACCGTCACATTATATAATGGCATGCAAAAGACAGGTCGGGTGATTTGGCGCGATCAGGATGACGATATTGCGCTGATCAAAATTGGGGCGTCCAAGGCCCTCGTTCCGCTACCGCTTGGATCATCGCGAACCAGCAAAGTGGGTGAAATGGTGCTGTGCATCGGAAATCCGCTCGGGTTTGAAAACTCCATTACGACAGGGGTCATCAGCGGTAAAAACAGGCTCTTTAAGTTTGCCGACTCGGACCAAACATTTCAAGACAACATTCAAATCGACTGCTCGATCAATCCTGGCAGCAGCGGCGGTCCGCTCATGAACCTAAATGGCCAAGTGATCGGAATCACTACCTTTTCCGTAAAGGATCGTCAGGGACTCGGATTTGCGATTGGCATTGATGGGGTTAAGAAAAAAATACTTAAACACATTAAAAATACAAGCGCCACTTAGCGGAATGAGTAATAAAAATCCCCAATCACGGCCGGGGAACGAAACATTTCAATCTCCATTTTCGATTGCATCGAAGAGCCCGTCGCGTTGAATATCCGGCGCCAACGGGATATTCAACGCGTCCGCGATGCGGACGACATTTTCCTCCACCGTCATCCGGTCCGTGTCCAGGTGCTCCCGGAACAGCTCATCCGACAAGCCCGCCACGCACCGGCCGATCTGCTGCGCCGCCCACGAATCGGCGCCTTCCCCTCGGCTCCTTAGCCGTGCGCGCAGCACTTCCTCCGAAGCGCATAGCGTAAAGTGCCGGACATCCACCCCCTCTTCCCGCAGACGGCCGACGATCTCTTGGAAGTAATCCCGGTTCACGAGCGTCATCGGCGCGATGATCAGGCCGTCATGGTGCGCATCCAGATATTTCAGCATCGAGACGTTCATCGAACGCCACATCGGGAAATCTTGAAAATCGCCTTGCGTCAGCTTCGTCGGCAGACTGCGGCGGATTAGGTACCCCGGATACTCCGGATCGTACACGTGCGAACCCGGCAGTCGCCGGTGCAGCGCAAATGCCGTCTCCGTCTTGCCGGAGCCGAAAGCGCCGTTTATCCATACGATCACGTCGCGACCTCCTTTTCGTTGGGTCAAGCTTGAATGGCTATCGTCATCGCGGCGACTTCGTCGCGCTTAAGGTCCATCGCCCGAATCATGAATCATCCCGCAGCGTCAACCCGCATTCGGGACAGCTTATTCGTTCGACGGACACGAGCGTCCCGCAGCCCGGACAACCTTCGTCCTCGAATACTTCCTCAGTCGCGTCTCGGCCTCCGTCTTCGGATGAACGCCGCGACTGCCATTCTCTTACCTGCGACGGATGTGTCATGCCCGGCGGCTGCCGCTGTTCCAGCAACGTCTGGATCGATTTCAACGTCTTCGCGAGCTCCGAGTTGTCGATCGCAGACTGAATAACGCTATGCCAGATCACGAAAAACAGAATCACCGCAATTATGCCGACAAGTACCGTAAAAACGGCCACACCCGCACCTCCGACATCACGAACGATTCAATACATCCAGATTAACCTATTTCAGGGAAAAGGGGAATCGTTTTGACGTCGTTATCGGAGAAGGATGACGGAATCGTGATGTCATTGCCGGTGAAGAATGGACGAATCGGTTAGCCTTCGATCCGGAAAGTCACGGCCAATTCGAACTTCCTTTCCCCCGCTTCCAGCTTCTTCACTACCCGATACGAACCCGAACCATCCAAGCGATACTGCGCACCGGGCGAAATGCGGACAGCGTAGCTTTCTCCTGCCGGCAGCGTGTGCCGGTCTGCGGTGAAAGCCGCATTTTCCACGGGCTTCAGCGGCACCCAAGTGTCAAAGCGATACGCTTCGATCGCATAGTCCGAACCGAAAGTCACGGTCTTCGTTCCGGCGTTCTCTAGACGCAAGGTCAGGGATTGACCCGCGGCTTCGTACGTCTCGCGGTCGAGTGTCATCCTCAAGACCGTTTCCGATTCTTCGAACTCGGACGGCAGGCTTCGTTTCGGCACATAGGCCAGCGAGATCTGCGACTCCCCTTCCGCGCATCCGGTCAACGCGTAGGAGGTGGAAGCTTCTGCGAGCTTCTCTCCGGTAAAATCATTAACGTCAGTTATCGTACGCGCCGCGGACTGACAGGTACGTCTGACTAGCTTCGAATCGCCATAGGCATCCCTGCTGTTATCCCTCGCGTATCGGATGGTCTTGCCGTCCGCATGAATCTCCTCGATCAGCGGATCTCCTTCGATCGTGTAGCGTACGAGCCGAACGTCAGCCGGTCGGCCATTCCAAACCGCGTCTATGAACACGTTCAGCCGGTCCAAGTTCAAGACGCGCTCGTTGAAGAAGACCACATCCCCCCGCTTCTCCGCTTGATCTGGCTTATAAGACGCCTCGTCGGCTTTTCCATGGGCACATCCCGCAACGAGTCCCATCCCGATGGCGAACAAGAGCGCGAGACTCCTTTTGGACATCGTTCCCAGCCCCCTTTGTCATGAATAGACGTCGAAGTCCCTCGTCAGGTTGCGCGCTTGGAGATGGAGGAGTAAGGGTCGCCGAACAGTCGGAGCTGTTATACAGTCCATGTGTCGCACCCAGTACGTCACTTTGCGCTTCTTCGCGGCAGCAATGCCAAAGAGGCTGTCTCTACGGTCCACATGATGACCATTGGTGACAGCCTCTTCGGCGTGCGGCAAACATATATGGCTAAAGAGCTCGGGCTCCCTCTTCGGTGCGCGACAGCCTCACACGAACGCCTGGACACCGTTGCCCTGAAATCGGCGCAGCGAGAAAGGCGAGATGTCCAGCTTCGCCTCACCGGCCGTGACCAAGTCGGCGAGCATCTCGCCAACCGCGCTCGAGAACTTGAAGCCGTGGCCGGAGAACCCCCCGGCCAACAACACGTTCCCGTACGCCGGATGACGATCGATGATGAAGTCTTCGTCCGGCGTTACCTCGTACTTGCAGACGGCGCTGTGAAGCAGTCGTCCGGCAGCCTTCGGCAGAAACGCCTCCAAGGCGCTCCGGAGATCCGCCTCGTCCTCGGCGAGACGGCCGAACGGCGCGATCTCCTCGCCCGGCCGCCAGACGACGCCCGTATCGTGGCGCCCGATCTTCACTCCGGCTCCCGCGATGCTGGGGAAGCCGTAGAAGTAGCCGCCCGGCGCGTCGATCGTGAAGCCCGGGAATACTCCGTCGCCATACAGCTCCTCGTCCGCTTCGAACCAGCCGACGACCTTGCGGACCGGCCGGATCGGCAAGGCGATGAACGGCTCCAGCGTCTTGAACCAGGCGCCGGCGCTCAAGATCACCTGCTCCGCATGGAAGTTGCCGTTGTTCGTCCGCACCGATACGTGGCCGTCCGTCACCTGCAGGCTCTCCACGCGGGTATAGGGCAGGATAGCCGCGCCGTGCGCCACGGCCTGTTGCCGGAAGGCGCTGACGGCGCGCTCGCTCGAGAGATAGCCGGCCTCCGGCTCGAACAAGCCGGCATAGCCTTCCGGCAGCCGCAGCCCCGGCCACCTGGCATCGATCTCGTGGGCATCCAGCCGCGGCACGTCCAAGCCGAACGCGGCGGCACTCGCCTCCTTCTCGCGCAGGTGGCGCGCATCGGCCGGCCCCATGTTGAGCACGCCCGTCCGATGCAGCAGCTGCGTCTCCGAAGTCTGCTCCAGCTCCCGCCACAGCGCGTCCGCGCGAAGCGCCATCGGCACGTATGCGGGCGCGCCGGCATAAGCGTGCCGGATCAGACGGGAGTCGCCGTGGTGGCTGCCTTGGTCGTGCGGCGGATCGAACGCGTCGATCAGCAGCGGCTTGAGGCCACGCCGCGCCAAGAAATAGCCGGCGCTCATGCCCATCGAGCCCGCGCCGACGATCATCACGTCAAACGTCGTCCGAATGGGAATCGCCCCCTTCGTTCCAGGATCGCAGCGCCGTCTCCGCCAGATTCGCGAACAGGCTGGCGGCGGGCCCGAGGGCGCGCTCGTCGAGGTCGAAGGCGGGATGATGCCATTCGTGCGGGCCGGACGTGCCGACAAAGACGAAGGAGCCGGGGACCAACTGCTGATAGTGGGCGAAGTCCTCCCCGGCGGGCGAAGGATCTGGCGTCGCGACGTTCCAGCCGAGCGCCGCAGCGGCCCTTTTCGTTAATGTCGTTAATTGTTCGTCGTTGCGTACGGACGGCGGCCCTGCATACCAGTCCATGCGGGCGGTCGCGCCCATCGCGCCGGCTACGCCTTCGATCAACCGCCGGATTCGGCCGGGGAGGTCGTCGCGAATGGCGTTGTTGAAGGTGCGCACCGTCCCCTCCAAGACCGCATGATCCGGGATGACGTTCCAAGTCGTGCCCGCCTGGAGCTTCGTCACGCTGACGACCGCGCTGTCTAAGGGGCTGACATTGCGGCTCACGATCGTCTGCAGCGCCGTGACGATGTGGGCGGAGACGACGATCGGATCGATGCCGGCATTCGGCACGGCGGCATGCGATCCGACGCCCGTCACTTCGATGCGGAAGCCGTCGACGCTGGCCATGAGCGCGCCGGCGCGGATCCCGACGGTGCCGACCGGAAGGTCCGGCTTGTTGTGCAGGCCGAAGATCGCCTGCACGCCGTCCAGCGCGCCGCTGGCGATCACCTGTCCCGCGCCCTTCCCTTTCTCCTCCGCCGGCTGAAAGATCAAGCGGACCGTTCCGGGCATCTCCTGCTCCCGCTCCCGGAGCATCAGCGCCGCCCCGAAGATTACCGCCGTATGGAAGTCATGGCCGCAAGCGTGCATCTTGCCGGGAATCTCGGAGGCAAAGGGCAGCCCCGTCTCCTCTTGAATCGGCAGCGCATCGATATCCGCCCGGAGCGCCACGACAGGTCCGTCGCCCCTGCATCCGATCTCCGCAACGACGCCCGTGCGCAGCGGATAATCCGCGATGCGGATGCCCGCTTCGCCGAGCCAATCGCGGATTGCCTTGGTCGTCTCGACTTCCTCGTAGGCGACCTCGGGATGCCTATGCAGGTGGCGGCGAACTTCAACCAGCCGCGCCTGCAGCCCTTCCTCCGTCCATCGTTGCTCCAATTGACCGCTCACGGCCATCCCTCCTCTCCGTCCATCGTTGCTCCAATTGACCGCTCTCGGCCGTTCCTCCTCTCCGTCCATGCAAGTAAAAACGGCTTTGCCGTCTTTCCAAGCGGCGACACGTTTTTATCGGAGGTCATACAGAGATGGATAAGTGTAAAACGAATACATCCTGTAAGACGCGAAAGTCCGCCATTATGCGCTGTGGGACTGAGAGCCGATCCGCCCGAGCTCCCGCAGCGTTTTCGCGAACGCGCCGTTCTCGCCGACGAGCGAGATCAGATGCGTCTGAAGCGCGATGCCGGCCAGCTCGGCCAGCGGCACCGCGAAGATCCGGCCCGCTTCGCTCTCGTGCCGGACCGACAGCTCGGGCAAGAATCCGATCCCCGCCCCCTGGACGATGAGCCGCTTCGCGGCCTCCACATGATCGACCTGATAGGCGAAGTCCGGCGGCGACGCGAGACGGTCGAACAGACGATGGACGCGCAGCCAGTCCAGTGAATCGCATTCGAAGTTGACCAGCGGCTCCGACGCGACATCCTCTAAGGAGAGGCTCGCGGCATCGAGGAACCGGTGGCCGGCCGGCACGTACAGGCGGATCGGATCCTCGTAGATGCGCTCCGATTGAATGCCGGGGTGGGCGAGGTTGCGCACGAATCCGAAGTCGAGCTCCTTGTTCAGCACCTTGGCCAAGATCTCGTCGCTCGGCCCCGTCGTCAGCTTCACCCTGACCTCCGGATGCTGCTCGGCGAACGCCCTCAAGAGGTTCGGCATCAGATAGCCGGACGCCAGCGAGGTGCTCCCGACCCGGAGCTCCGGCGGGAGCGCGGTTGGATGCTGCAGGAGCTGCTTGCTCACGCGGAACGATTGAAGGATCTGCTGCGCGTACGGGAGGAACAGCTCGCCCTTCTCCGTCAGGAAGATCTTCTTCCCCGACCGGTCGAACAGCTCGCAGTCGAGCTCGCGCTCCAGCGACTGAATCCGCGCGCTGACCGAAGGCTGAGACAGGAACAAGGCCTCGGCCGCCTTGTTGAAGCTGCCGTAATGAATGACGAAAACGAACGCTTCGATATGGTCGAGATTCATGGACGCCACACCCTCCGCGATGCGATTATGATAATTCCGATGCATTTACAATGATTTAGGGAATATTTATCAACTTAGCACGCGTTAACGTTCGTGTCAATTCTTTTGCCTCTGATAGACGCCGATGATCGCGCATAACCAGCAGCCGGTCGCCAGGTAGCCGCCGAGAATATCGCTCGGATAGTGGACGCCCAGGTAGATGCGGCTGACGCCGATCGCCAGGATGAGGAACGCGCTCGCCGCGATCAGCAAGACGCGTCCCCATACGACGGGAATATGCCGCCACAGCAGATAGGCCAAGATGCCGTACAGGCTGAACGCCCCCATCGCATGCCCGCTTGGAAAGCTGAAGCCGTGTTCTTCGACGAGCCGATGCAGCGTCGGCCGTTCACGGTGAAATGTCGCCTTGAGGATCGTATTCAGAAGACCGGAACCGGCCACCGCGAATACGAACAGCAGCAGCTCCCGGCGATGCCGCAAGACGAAGTAGAGAAAGAGCATGCTGACGATGCTGATGACCGTCACCGGCACGCCGTAGCCGATGGCGGAGAAAGCCTTCATCGCGGCGGTAAGCCCCGGGGACTCCATGCCTTGCCAGAACCGGATGACCGCGTCGTCGAAGCCGCGGATGCGCCGCAGTCCGATCATCAGCGCGATGCCGGCGAAGCCCGCGGCGCACAGCGCGCAGAGCGCGAACATGCCCGTGAACCGCGCGGCCAGTCGTTTTAACATAAGAACGCCTCCATGAGATCTAATTTTGCAACGGAGGCGCCCCCGAAGTCGGGAGCGCCTCGCATGGCCGGTCTAGTCGAATCGTAGAACGAGATGGATGATTTCGCTGCGGCTCGCGAGCCGCACCGGCGGTCCCCAGGTCCCGAATCCGGAAGAGACGAGCGCGTGCATCTTCCCTTTGCGCAGGTATCCCCAATCGAGCTCGAACAGCCGGCGTGTCAGCAGATGGTTCGGGGCGAATTGGCCGCGATGCGTATGGCCGGAGACGAGAACGTCGACGCCGGCCTCTGCCGCTGCCGCATACTGATGCGGCTGGTGATCCATTACGATCGTCGGCAGTTTCGGATTGAACGCCGACAGCAGCTCGCCGATCGGCCGCCTCCCCTGCGGGTCGGCCGATTCGGCGGTGCGGTCTTTCCGCCCGACGACGTGGAACGCGTCCGCGATCGTGACGCCTTCGTCCTGCAGGACGGGGATGCCGATCTCCTTCATCCGCGCGACGTATTCTTCCACATGCCCCCCGTAGTATTCATGATTGCCGAGGACGGCGTACGTGCCGTACTTCGCCCGGAGACGCTGCAGCCGCTCGCTCATCCGGTTGCGGACGAACGGCTCGATCGCGTCGTCGATGACGTCGCCCGCGAGCAGGATCAGGTCCGGCTTGCGAACTTCGGCCAACGCGAGGAGCCGATCGAGATGCCGATTGCCGACGATGTTGCCCAGGTGCAGATCCGAAGCGATCAGCACGTCCAGCCGCCGCAGTCCGCCGGCATGCTTGGCCACATGGAGATCGTATTCGCGCACGACGGGTCGCCAGGCATTCCGGGAGCCGACGAAGAACAGCGCGAGGAGCAGCGCCGCCGCGGCGACGGCGACTCCGCTGACGACCGCCCCGCGGTCGATGCCGGCGCGGATCAGGAGCCAACCGGCCAAATCCGCGAAAGGCAGCGTCAGGATCAAGTATTCGAACAAGCCGATATAATGCGCGCCGAGCACTTTAAGCGCGCGGCCTAGCGCGCGGGGGCGTATCGGCGCGCGGCCGATGATATAAGCGAAGGCGACCAGATAGAACAGCGGCCAGTACAGCCCCGGCGGGAAGCCCGGCCACCATTCCCGTAGCGGCAGCGACAAGTTCCAGCCGGCGTACAGGTTCAATCCGGCGAATGCGATCAGGAACAAGGAAAAGGTCGCGATCATGCGCGGCGTCAACGTTCTCATCGGTCGCTCACCCCGCCGTTCGCAGGCTCGGCCGAAGGTTCCCGCACGAGTCCCGTCAATTCGCGGCGGTACATCAGCTTGAGCAGGTGCAGCGCTCTGGTGCAGCCGACATACAGCAGCTTCGCGTCGCCGGAACCGTACTGCTCGGCGTCCGCGTCGGGGATGAGGACCGCGTCGAACTCCAGCCCTTTGGACAGATAGACGGGGACGACCGTCACGCCGCCCTCGTATTGCTGGTTCTTAGCCTGCAGCAGCGAAGCTTCGATCCCATGACGGCGCAGACCTTCATGGATGCGTTCGCAGGCGGCTGCCGTCCTCGCGAGCACCGCGACCGACTGAATCTCCGGCCGTTCGCGCCACGCCTTCACGGTCGCGGCGATCGCGCCCGCCGTCTCCGCCTCGTCCGTGCGAACCGTCTCCACCGCGTCGCCGCTGCGGAACACCGGCCTGGCCGGCTTCACGCCGCCGGACATTCCGGCGAGAACCCGGTTCGCGAACTCGATGATCTCCATCGTCGAGCGGTAGCTGCGGTCCAGCTCGAAGTAAGCGGTCTCTCCTTCCGGGAATACGTCGGTCAACTCCGACCAACGGCTCACGCCCGCGTAGTCGTGGATGCCTTGCTGAAGGTCGCCTAGGACTGTCATGGAGGCGATGCGTTGGCGCTCCTTCAGCACGGCTAGCTGCACCGGCGAATAATCCTGCGCTTCGTCGATGACGATATGGTCGTATGCCGGCGTGTTCGTCCCGTACAGACGCGCGTGAATATAGACGAGCGGAGCCAGATCCTCGCGATCGAACGGCGCGAGCTTCCGCTTGGCGCCTTTCGCCGAGATCGCGCCTACGGCTTCGGGGAACGACTTCGCGTAGAACGACGCGGCCGTATAGGACGGCACCTTGTTCGCGTAGGCTTTCCACTTCGCCGCCGCCTGCGTCTTCACGGCGCGGTCGCTCCAACGCTCCCGGCCGATCTCGATCTCCATCCACCGCTTCAGACGATTGAGGAGCCGCTCGCGCTTCTTCATGATCGGATCGTCGGCCAGCTCTTCGGAGAACCATCCGCGAATCGTGGCGGCCGGCAGCGAGAGACGATCGTCGGGACTGAACGGCTCGTCGGGAATGAGGTTGGCCGCCAGCTCCGCCAGCGCATCGTCGATCTCCTTCAAGAACCCGAGGTCGCCCTTCGCGCGCCCGTGCGCGCCGCGCTTGTCCGCCTCCGTCACGGGCCGCTCGAACCACCGTTCCAGCGCCTCTGCCGGATCGCGCAGCGCGACGTCTCCGCCGAGCTGGTCGAGCGCCCAGTCTTCGAAGGTCGTCTGGTTGATATCCCCGACCCCCAGCTCGGGCAGTACGCCGGAGATGTAGTTCAGGAACATCGTGCTCGGCGCCAGGATCATCATGCGGTCCGCGCGGACGCGATCCTGGTAACGATAAAGCAGATAGGCGAGCCTATGCAGCGCCACGGTCGTCTTTCCGCTGCCCGCAACCCCTTGAATGAAGACGGCTTTATTCTTCTCCGTACGGATAATCGCGTCTTGTTCCTGCTGGATCGTCGAGACGATGTCCCGGAGCTTGTTGTCCTTGCTCTCGCCCAGCTTGTGAAGCAGGAACTCGTCGGTCACCGCCCCGTGGTCGGATCCCTCCGTATAGCTGTCGACGACGCGCTGCAGATCGCCTTGCCGGATCAGCAGATTGCGCTTCAGATAGATCGTCCCCTCGACCTCGCCGTCGGGCGACGCGTAGGAAACGTCCGGATCTCCGCCCGCGAAGGCGTAGAACAAGCTGGATACCGGCGCGCGCCAATCGACCACGAGCAGCTCCGTCCCGTCTTCTTCCCCGATGCCCGTCTTGCCGATATAGAGCGGCGTAGGCGCCCGCTTGCCCCGCTCCCTGAAGTCGAGGCGACCGAAGTAGGGTTCGCGCTGCGCGATCTCGAGCCGCGCCTTGCGGTCCTGGCGGTGCGCGTCGAGCAGCTGCTCCGTGTAGTCCTTGCCGGTATAGCGGGGTCCGATCCCGGCGATCTGGCTGCGGATCTCCGCCAGCGTCTCGCTTAGCTTCGTTCTCTCTTCCTGGAACTTCTCGTCTTCCGACAAGCCGATCCCTCCTCCCGTCCGTTTAACGGATGATATTTGTGGTTAAACATACAATAAAACCGATGCTTCAGTCGGATGAGACGAGGGGTGTTTTCAATGAAATACGTGAAAATCATGGTGGCTTACGACGGCTCGAACCTGTCCCGCAAAGCGCTCAGACATGCGGCGCAGCTGGCCGACAGCTACGGATCCCGCATGCTCGTCCTTCATGTGTACCAAGTGCCGATCGTCAATAACGGAGACTTCATGCTTACGCTGCCGCCGGACTGGAGCCAGCAGTATATGCAGCATTCGTTCGGCGTATTGGAGCAAGCCAAAGGGCTGGTACCTCCTAGCGTGGAAGCCGAGTTCAAGCTCGTGGACGGCGAACCGGCAGAGACGATCCTCGAATTCGCGGAGGAAGAAGGCTGCGACCTCATCGTCATGGGCAGCCGCGGACTCGGCGGCATTCGCGAGTTCGTGTTGGGCAGCGTCAGCCACAATGTGATGCAGCATTCCAAGGTTCCGGTATTGGTCGTGAAATGAAGAATCGGCCTCTCTCCGTTCCGGGAGAGACCGACTGCCGCGGCGTTCGGCCGCAAGAGCTTCCGCCGTCCTGGCGAAGCCCATTCGAATCCGACGGCCCCTCCCCCGCACAGGGGAGGGGCCGTCTCGCCATGCGCGCCGGATGACTCTCCGGCTACTTTGGCCGCAGCCGGGCGGGTACCCGCAAGCTCATTCGTCCAGGCTGATCTTCGCGGCCTGGACGAGGCGGCCGAACAATTCGTCGTCCTCGTCGAGCTCGTCGTCGACGGCTTCGATCTCTTCGTCATCCCCGGACTGGGACGCGAACAGCAAGGAGTAGCTCCACTCCTTGCCTTTTTTGCTTTGGAGAATAATCTCGTAAGGGGCTTGGTGCCCTTCGACTTCGAATAGCACCCGCCCGACGAATCCCTCCGTCTCGTCGCGGCTCATCGCGGCTTGCGTGATCTTCAATTGCACCCCGAATCCCCCATCTCTTCCCATGTATTTCTCCATCTTAGCAGATTTCCACGGCGCCTTTCAAAGCGAACCGAGCGTTTGCGCATTGTCTACCCCGCAAAAATGAAGATTTTCTTATTTGTTTTTCATTTTAAGATGATTTTCCCGGTCTGACAATGAACCGCTTTCTTAGTGGGAAACGGAGGAAAGATTCCGTCTGCTATAGTGGATTTATCAAGTAGGCGCGCCATGATTCATTTAAAATATACAATCGTTTGGAGGAACATCATGATGAACAACAAGAAACCCTTCAAGATAATCGCGGCATCCGCTATCGCATTCACCGTATTATTCGGAGGCGCGGCCGCGATCGCGCCGGCGCAGCAAGCCAGCGCGGCGACCGTCTCCGCCAGTTCCAAAGCGTCCGGCATCATCGCGACCGGCAAGAAGTATTTAGGCGTCAAATACAAGTTCGGCGCCAAGACGGGCGTAACTAGCTCGTTCGATTGCTCTTCCTTCACGCAATACTTGTACGGCAAATACGGCGTCAAGCTGCCGCGTACTTCGCAAGCGCAGTCCAAATCGGGCAAGTACGTGTCCCGCAACAACCTGAAACCGGGGGATCTCGTCTTCTTCTACTCCCCGATCCATCACGTCGCGATCTATATCGGCAACGGGAAGATCATGCACACTTACGGCAAACCGGGGGTAGTGATCTCGAGCCTGAAATCCGGCTGGTGGAGCGATCACTACAAGACGGCACGACGCGTCCTGTAGTTGACGCCGTTCTCAGGCAACCACTTTATTGCATCGGCAGAGCCGCTTCCCATGGAGCGGCTTTTCTGCGCTTTGCCGCAGCGCCCCGCATATCCCGCTCTGCCGCCCGCTCCATCTCTTCTCAGCCTCCGCGTACCCGTTTGCGTTCTATTGGCCGTTTGAACCGGACGGCATCGTGTTTCCGGACCGCCACTTGGACCTGTTCTTCAGCAGCTTCAGCTTGCCCGTGTTAGTCAGATTCAGCTTGACCTCCACCTGGATCGGCAGCCGTTCGAACTTCGTTTGCTGCGCCCGCAGCTTCTTCCAATCCTTCAGATGCCAGCGATAGACGGCCTCCTCGACGTTGAACAAGTCCATCTCCCGTTCCCGGCCAAGCGCAATCGCCTCCTCCAGATCCTCCTTCAGATTCTGCTCCGCGAGCCGGATCAAGTCCCGGTCTTGGGCCTCCTGCAGCATCTCGTGCACAAAGGCATCCACGGTGACGCGCAGCGTGAAAGCCGGTCGTCCGCCCTTTGCGGCATACGTCAGCTTATGTTTGTTGCTCGCGACCAACAAAACCGCGACCACGTCTGAGCCCCGCCGCACCTCCATGAACGTTCGGGACGCATCCGCACGCACCCATCGTATGTCCCTCAGCTCTTTTTCCGTCAGATATCCTTTGTCTTTCTCCTTCTCGACGACGAATGCGCCGTCGTACATCAGGAAGTTCGGGTGTTTGTCTCCTTGAATCCAGTTCCGGTCGTTGATCCTCAGATTGGGCAGCAGCGTCGTGTTGGTTTCCGAGTGATATTCTCTAACGAAAGCCTGCAGGGTCATCGGCGCGACGAGCGGCTTGCCCGGTCCTTTGGGCACGGGCTGATACAGAAAGCTGTACAACGGCGACTCGAACAAACGCGCGGAAGTCAAGATCTTCTCCGGCGACTCGTTCGTCCCGATCAGGTTGATATTGTACCGGACGGCCCGGCTCCGATTGATGCCGTCGAGCACTTCGTCCATGTGGGACAGCGTCGGTTCGGTGACGACGACGGTCATCAGGTGATCCAGCGTCGGGGCCAGCTGCGAGCTGCGGTACATCTCGTTCAAAGCCAGATGAACGGTTCGTCCTTGCCCGTGGCCGACGAAGGTCGGCATCTTCGATCCGGAGCCTTCTGTCTTAGCCACATCCGCCATATTGATAAGCGCGGCGTATACGGTATAGATCTTAGTCTTCTCTTCATAGTCGACGCCCATGGACGTGAAATAGTTGATTTCCTGGATCGCGGACGCGTCCCAGCAGGAAGCCAGCGTCGCGCTGGCGGCGAGCGCCCCGATCGCCTTCATCAGTTTGGCCGGCATGGTCTGCATCGGCTTCCCTCCGCGCTTCACTTGGATTTGGGGCGCGGCCCAAGCGGATTGTGCAAGTACTTCGCCGGGAACCGGAGGAAGGCGAACCAGAAATCCCTCCACTTGATCGGGGCAATCGGCGACAGATAGGGGACGCCGAAGGAGCTAAGCGACGCCAGATAGAACAGGATGGCGAACATGCTGACGAAAAAGCCGAACATCCCGAGGAAGGAACTCGCGAGCACGACCCCGATGCGCATCAGGCTGACGGAGCCGAGCAGCGTCTGATTCACCAGCGTAAAGGAAGAGATATTCGTGATCGCCGACACGACCAGCATGGTAGGAGACGTCAAGCCCGCGCGAATCGCGGCATCCCCGACGATGATCCCCCCGACGACGGCGACCGTCTGCCCGACGGCCTGGGGCAGCCGCAAGCCCGCTTCCCGGAACAGTTCGAACATGCCGAGCATGAAGAACATCTCCATCGTAGTCGACATCGGCAATCCCGACCGGGACATGACGATCGTCGAGAGGAGCGGAAACGGAAACTGGTCGACGTTGAAAGCGGACAGCGCCACCCAGAACCCGGGGAGCGCCAAAGTCGTCACGAAGCCGAACAGACGGAGGATACGCTCCAAAGTGACGTAATAGAAGGAGTTGTGGTTGTCTTCCGCCGACTTCAGTAGATTGTACAGGTTGATCGGGGCCAAATAGCCGAGCGGCACGCCTTCCATTAGGAAGGCGACGCGGCCGGCGATCAACGAGCGCACGACATAGTCCGGCCTGCCGGTGTAGTCGATGAGAGGGAAGAGCGAGTTGGAGCGGTCCGCGATCATCTCCTCCCATTGGCCGGAACCGGAGATCACTTTGGCGGTGATCTTCTTGAGGCGATGCCGGGCTTCCTTCACCAGACCGGGCGGCGCGATCGACGCCATGTAGAGCAAGGCGATCTTCGTCTGGCTCTCGCTGCCGATCTTGTGCTGTTCGACTTTCAGATCCGGCGTTCGCAGCCGCCTGCGGACCAGCGTTAGATTCACCGGCAGCTCCTCGATGAACCCGTCCCGCGGACCTTTGACCGAGATCTCGGCGCTGGATTCCTCCGGCGTCCGCTGCGGCAGATCGGCGATCGGATAGCCGTAGATCCGTCCGTCCGCGAACAGGATGACGCTGCCGGAGAACAGTTGCGCGAACACGTTCATCCGATGCCGTTCATCAACGACGTGGAGCGGAACGGCGGCCAGCGGAGGAATGAAGCCCCGGGAATCGGCGAGACCCGCCCGCACCTCCGGCAGCAGCTTCTCCGCGAACAGCGCGCCGTCGATCATCCGGTCGGTGTAGGCGAGCACCGCGCTGCGCTCGCCGACGCTAATCCGCTCCATGCTGACATCCGTGCAGTTCGGGATCGCCTCATCGAACCACTCATATCCGGTCTGCACCACGGTCTTCCCCTCCTTTCCGGCGAACGCCGGCCAACACGAACAGATAGACCGACAAGAGCAGCATCACGACCAGAGAGATCGGCATCCATCGGCCGAAGAACCTGTACTGAAGCGCATCCCCGAAGGGATAAGCGTTGATCGCCACGAGGACAATGCCGAGGACGACCAGCCCTCCGATCCTTCGACCGGGCGTACGAAAGTTCAAGAGATCGAGGAGCAGGCAGAGCGTGGCGGCCGTTCGGATGAAGGCGCCGCTGAGCCACTGGAAGATGGCGAAGAAATCGACGTGCTCGATATACTTGCCGATGCGGACGAGCCGCCATTGGGCATAGGCGGGAAACCGGAGCGAGGTCGCCTCGTACACCCCGAACTCCGTCGTCGCGCCGACGACGGGTCCGAAGCAGAGAATGGCGACGATCGCGCCGGTAATATACAAGTGAAGGGGGTTGAACGGCTTGGCGGTATAGGACTGAAGAAGCGCGAAGATCAGGAGCTCGGCAAACCCGCTCCCGACGACGACCATTCCGTCCCAGATCGGCGCATAGCCGTGTTCGAGAACCGGGAACAGCTGATCATAGTCCTTGCGGGACGAGTTGGCGCCTGCAACGAAGAAGCCGAGCACGATGACGACCGGCAGCAAGATGCAGGAGATGTAGACGATGATATGGAGACCTTGGTATGCGGCGAACGCGCAGAGCAGGACGAAGACGACGGACGTCACCAAGCTCGGCGTGGAGGGCAGATAGGAGCTCGTCCCCCAGGTCATCGTATCGACGGTCGTCACGATCGACGAGCCTAAGAGGAACGCGCAGACGAAGCCGACGATGATGAACTTGGTGATCGATCCACCCTTCTCCTGCAGCCAATCGAGCACATGCTGCGTTCCGATATCGCGGACGATCCGGTAGACGGCGAGGAGCCATATCATCATCACGACCGTCGTGGCGAGAATCGCGACCCAGGCGTCGCGTCCGGATGCGTCGAACAACAAAGGCAGAATGATCACATGATTCAGCAGTCCGACGGACAACAAGACGGTCGTGATAATGGATATGCGGCCTACGCGGACAAACGGCATCATGCGGGCATCCCCTCCGGTACTTTACCATTTCCGGGGATTGGTGGTATTATGCAGGGACATCTCGCCGAGAGGCGCAGCCGGACGCTTAATTCTCCTGTCTGGTCAGCTTCAGCAGACGGGCGAGCACATCCGAACTCGAGAAGTCTTCGCCCAGAAAGACAGCCACGTCGGGGACGGGCTTCTGCGGCGCGATGCGCAGGAAGTCCGTTTCCTTGTAAGCATACTGAAACAAGAAACGGCTGGCCGTATCCGTGAAGGTGACGATCCCCTTCGCGCGATAGACGCCGTCCGGCAGTTCGCGCAGCATCCGTTCGAAGTCCGCGCTATCCACGGGCCCGCTCAAATAATGCGTGAGTACGTTCACGTGATCGTGGGCGCGCTCGCGATCCGGATGCGAATGCCCTTGCGCGCGGGAACCGCTGTGATCTTGGTTTCGATCGCGGTCTTGGTGAAGGTTGCGTTCATGGCGATGGTCGTGATTATCGCTGTGAGCATGGTTATGGTCATGGGCATGGTCATGGGCATGGTCGTGATTACGGCTATGGCCTTGATCATGGCTTTGGTCTCGTTCATGCATCTGCTCGTGGTTTTGTTCGCGGTGATGGCCATGTTCTCGCGCTTGCGGTTGGCCGCCGTCGCGACGGCGCTCGTCCGTCCCGTCCGGCCGGCTGCGGAAGCGACCCGGCAGCGCACGTTCGATCGCCTCCGGATTCACTTCGCACCGGACCGACGGCAAGATCGGCGCGGACGCGTTCCATTCCCGCAGCTGCGCAGCCAGCTCCGCAATCTCGGCTTCCCCGACGAGGTCCGTCTTGTTCAGCACGAGCAGCGAAGCGCCGCGGATCTGATCGCGCATCAACCGCAAGGTCTTGCCCGCGCCGACGCGCATGCGGTCCAGCAGGTGCCGGGCGTCCACGACCGTGACGAGCCCGCACAGCTCCAGATGGGCGTACAGCGAAGCCTCCGTCACGGCATCCATCATCGCGAGCGGCTGCGCCACGCCGGTCGACTCGATCCAGACGACGTCCGGACGATGCTCTTCGACCAGGCGCAGCAGCTCCATCCCGAGATCCGCCTTGATCGTGCAGCAGATGCAGCCGCCCAGCATCTCGGCCATCGGCACGGCGCTGTCCACCAGCAAGCCGTCCAGGTTCACCTCGCCCGACTCGTTCATCAGCACGGCGGCCTTCTCTCCCCGCGCGCGCGCATCCGCCAGCATGCGCTGCAGCATCGTCGTCTTGCCGCTCCCGAGAAAACCGGACAGCGCATACACTTTTACCGCGTTTGTTTCTCCCATCCCGCATCCCCCTCCTGTACGACGCTCTCCCCATCTCGATCCGAATCTCTAATCGCCGGCCCTCTCGGCATTCGTTCCATCGAAGCTCGAACGGATAAACCAAGCGAGGACACGGCGATGCGACCCGTCAAAAAAACACCCCGGAAGCGCAGCGCTTCCGGGGAAGATCACTTCTCTGCTTATCGTCTCAGCGACGCGTAGGCGGCGCGGATCGGCTCCACGCACTCCGGCGCTTCGTTCGACCGGTCGTTCACGTACGCCCCCACCGGATAGCTGGCCAATTCGGCATCGTCGAGACGCCGAATGTGCGGATAGACGCCACGGTACTCGACGTTGCCCTCGCTGAGCCATGCGTCGATTCCCGCATCGTCGAGGATCGCCGGCATCCTCTCCGCATAGTCGGCTACCGCTTCGTTCGGCGCGGTCGTCAGCATCGTATACGCGCGAATGTCGCCGCCTTCGACCCGCGGCCAGATCTCGTAGAATCCCGGGACGGCGAACGTTCTGCGGTCTCGCATGACGAAGTGGATCGGCTGATGAACCTTGCCCTTCGTCTGCCAGCCGTAGAAGCCGCTGATCGGAATGACGCAGCGCTGCTTGTTCAAGATGCGCTTGAAGATCGGCCGGTCGCCGATGCCTTGCCCGTCCGCGTTCACCGCGTCCTTGGACCAATAGGGCATCAGTCCCCAGCGCAGCGTATCCAGAATCCGTTCCCGGCCTTCCTCGAAGATCACCGCCGCGGATTGCGTAGGCGCGATGTTGTAACGGGGCTTGTAACTGCCGACGACTTGGCCGATCCGGAAACGCTCGACGAGATCCGGCAAATCCGCGACAAGCGAGAATCTCTGACACATGGGAGGCACCGCCTTTTTCGTTTCCTCCCAGTATTTGCTTGTCCCGAGAAAATATGCGCGGCTCCCTTAAGCGTCCTGCGGGTGCCCGGTCGCGACCAGCGCCACGGCAGCCGCGTTCGCCTCTACTTGGGCGACGTCCTTGCAGCCCGGAATGACCGCCGTCACCGCCGGATGCTTCAGGCACCAAGCCAGCGCCCAGGCGGCCATATCGACGCCTGCCGGCACCTCCGTTCGTCCGATCTCTTCGACTTCGCGCAGCAGCCGATCCTGCTCGGCCGCATCGCGGCGGGAACGGACGTCATCGCTGCCGAAATGGGTCCCCGGCTTGTATTTGCCGCTGAGGAAGCCGCTAGCCAGCGGCACCCGCGCCAGCACGCCGAGATTCTGCTCCAGGCAGGACGGAAACACTTCCTCCTCCGGCGCGCGGTCGAGCCGGTTGTAGACGACCTGTATGGCTTGGGCGCCGACGGCGGTCGCCTTCGAAGTCTGATGAATGTTCCGGTTCGAGCCGATGGAGATGCCGAGATGACGAATCTTGCCCGCTTCGACCTGTCGGTTCAGCGTATCCCATAGCGCATCCGAATCGAATGCGGCGTCCGGCCCCGAGTGGAACTGGTACAGATCCACATAATCGGTCTGAAGCGCCTTCAGCGACAGCTCCAGCTGCCGGACGACGTCGGCCGGATCGTAGACGTCCGTCCGCTCGAACGGACGATGGAAATGATGTCCGAACTTCGTGGCCAGCACCCATTCGGAACGGTTGTGCCGGATGGCGGGCCCGATGAGCGATTCGGACAGATGGTCGCCGTAGCATTCCGCCGTATCGATGAGGTTGATGCCGAGCTCGCGCGCGCGACCGAGAATCGCGTCCGCTTCCCCTTGCTCGTATGTACGGCCCCATTCGCCGCCGAATTGCCAGGTCCCTACGCCGACGACGGATACCTTCAGTCCGGTTGCGCCTAATTGGCGATATTTCATGAATGGATGCCCCCTAATCTTAAGCTTCGACCGTTACCGCCGTGCCGCTCACCGCCACCATGAGCATGCCTTCGCGCACGACTTCATAGTCCACGTCCACGCCGACGACCGCATTGGCGCCCAGACGCTGCGCTTGCGACACCATCTCGCTGACGGCGATATCGCGCGCTTCCTTGAGCTTGCTCTCGTACGAGCCTGCGCGTCCGCCGACCACATCCGTGATCGAGGCCAAAAAGTCGCGGAAAATGTTCGCGCCCATGATGGTCTCGCCGTTCACCAATCCAAAGTATCTCGTGATGCGGTACCCTTCGACGTTCGGTGTTGTCGTGACTAGCATGCCGATGACCTCCATGGCTCCCAAGAATAGAATTCGCCCTCATTTTACCATACCGCCCGACGGCAGCCAAACGAGCGCCCCTAGTTCAGGTAACGGGGCGCTCCAACGCCGTACTGGTTCAGATAATGCGTCTTGGCCAGCTCCCGCAGCTCGTCGTCAAAGCCGTCGAGCTCGTGCAGCAAGGCCAGGCGGTCGGACTCGCTCCGCTCGCCCCCCGCATACAGGAGCCATTGCGCCAGATCGTCGGCCGCGCGCGTCCGGTCGAACAGACGATGGTAGAACAAGGAAGCCCGCTCCAGATAGGTCTGCGCCTCGAACGGACTGAGCGCGAGCGAACGCGAATACGCCTCGATCGCTTCGTCGTTGCGGTCCAGGCGCGCCAATACCGCGCCCAGATTGAACTCCCCCTCCGCGTCGCCGGGCTGCGCGGCCGCATAAGACCGGCAGTCCGAGAGCGCCGCCTCGTAATCGCCCATCCGGTAATGGACGATGCCGCGCAGCCGCAGCATCCGAGGCTGCCTGGCATCCAGCGCGAGACCGGCATCGCAATCGTCGCGCGCCTCCTCGAGCTTCTCCATCGCGAGCCGGCAGCGGGCGCGCCGTTCGTAGAGCAGCGCGTTGTCCGGCTCCAGCCGGATCGCGCGGCCGAACTCCTCTTCGGCGAGCGCCTTGTTGTCCATCCCCAAGTAGATCTCGCCCATGGCGAACGCCGTCCGGCTCTCCTCCGCGAGGCTCGCGTCCGCCTCGACCGCCGCCTGAATGTCCAGCATCGCTTCCTCGTAGCGGTCCGCCATATAGCGGGAGAAGCTTCTGCGCATGTAAAAGTCCGAGTTTCTGTCCAGTTCGAGCGCTTTGGTATAGGCTTCTTCGGCCTGGTCGAACCGCGAGGTGTCGATGGCCAGCTCCGCCTGCTGCTTCCAGTTAAGCGGATCTTCCGGTTCCAGCTCCGTCAGGCGGCGGCTTCCCCGCCACGCTTCCTCCGGATGGCCGGCGTCCCGGAGCACGTCGATATGCCAGAAGCGGACGACCGTGTTGTCGGGGAATCGCTCGCCGGCCTGCTCCAGGATGGCCAGCGCTTGCGGCCAGCTCTCTTGCTTGCGATAGATCGCGCACTTCTCCATATACGCCGGAAGACGATTCGGATAGCGCGCGATGACGAGGTCGAATTGCGCGAGCGCTTCGTCCGTATGGCCGGCGTCGCGCAGCAGCCCGCCCTTCCGGTTCAACAATTCCTCGGCGTCGGGATATTGCGCGAGTCCCTGCTCGACGGCGGCCATTGCCGCATCCTTCTCGCCCAACCGCTCGTGCAGCCGGGACTGCTTCTGTCTGAATCCGTATTCCCCGTCGACTTGGGACAGCGCGTTGCGGACGCCTTCGAGGGAGTAGCCGGTCCTCCGGCGATAGTAGATCAGCCCCTGGTCCGGCTGCGCGTGCAGCCGGGTCTGCTGCTCGGCGGCCAAACGCACCTCCGCCAGCGACTCGCGGATCCGACCCGCGGCTTCCAGCGCCTCGCCTAGGCGGAAGCGCTGAAGCGGCACGACCCGGTCTTGATCGGCGACCGCGACCCGATACGACGCGATCGCTTGCTCGTAACGCTGCATGCGGAAGTAGATATTCCCTAGCTCGTAATGCACCGTCCCGGCCGCGTTGCGGTCGGCGCGCCGGAGCGCCTGGTTCAGGTCGCGGGCGGCCGCCTCCTCTTGCCCCATATCGGCCAATACGACCGCGCGAATGTACCAATACGCATAGGGCGCGGGATCCAGGCGGATCGCTTCGTTCAGATCCGCGAGCGCTTCCTCGGGCCGGTCGATCTCGTGGTAGATGCGGGCTCTCCGTTCGTATGCGGCCGCGATCGGCTGCTCGGAAAGGAGCCGTCCGAGCGCCTGCAAGCCCCGTACCGTATGGCCGAGCCCATGCAGGAGCGCCGCATATTGGACGACGGCGAGCGGCTCCATTCGCCGCTCGCCCAGTTTCTCGTACCAGTACAGGGCGCGCTTCGCGTTGCCTTTCTTCTGGTTGCGCGCCGCCAATCGAAGCAGGATGCGGTCATGGATGCGCATGGCGTCCCTCCTGGCAAGTGGAAACGGCTTCGCTCCGGCGGAGCGGGCGAATGCCTTTTTAGCGTAGGCGAGTCAGACCGGATCGACGAAAATAAGGATCCTGCGATCCGGCAAGGATTAACGGCTTCGCTGTCTTCCCGGACGAGGGCGACGCGGTCTTACCGGCGGTCATACGGCCCTGGCTAGACGCGACTTATCCATGCCGTATGGCCAAGAAAGCTGCCGGTACAAGCCCGGCAGCTCTCTCATTGCGAATGTTCGTCCGATGCCGGCACGTCTTCCTCGACCGCGAATTCATAGTCGTCGATGTCGAATACCTGAACGGGGATGCTGTTCTGCACGACTTTGTCCTGGAATTCGATATGGTCCGTCAGCACCGGGCACTGCAAGCGGAGCGAAGCGAGGACGAGCTCCGTCTCGATCGGATCGAGCATCTCTCCGTATTGCATGTTCTCGACGGCGTTGACGACGATCATCGTCACGCGGTCGTTGATGGGCAGCGGCGGACTTTCCTTCCACGGCGCCATCAGCGCGCGTTCGAGCTTCTTCTTGTTGAACGGATCTTCGAAGTAGGCGATCATCTCGCCGATCTTGCCTTTGACATGACGATCGTCGTCCGGATCCGGCATGACCGGCTCCGGGCTGTCCTTCATATCGTAGAGCTCCATGATGGTGGAGTAAGGAATCCTGTATTCGACAGGACGTTTCGGCAGAAGCAGTTGGCCATATATGGCGATCATGACCGCCTCGATGACAAAACGTCGATTCATCTTCGGTGCTCCCTCCTACAGCGGCGTATGACCGATTGCACATTGTTTCTCATTATATCATAAATTCGCGTCCGCCATGCCAACGTATAAGATATAATATGCACAGATCGAGCCGCAAGACAACCATTCTGCCGCGAAGGAGTCGGTGCCGGATGCCGGATTTGAGCTTGGTCAGGTTCGCCGGATTGCGTTACGAGCACGAAGAGAACGCTTTTCGGGACGAGATGCTGCAAGCCGGATATTATGCGTTCTTCGCGTTCCTCGAAGAGTTTAGAGCCTTCCTCAGAGCCTACGGCGACGACGGGATCGCGGAAGCGTCGTCGCGTATCGCCCTCGCCCGCAGGCTGTTCCCGGAGGCGGAGCGGATCAGCCCGTCATGGGCGCGGATCTGGACCGAATTCGAACGCATCGCCGCCGGCAAGAACGAAGCCATGGCCGCGGTGTCCCCGCTTGAACGGCCGGGCGAATGGCAGGTGCTGATCGACAACCCGCACCTGCCGCAGCAGGTCGTCTGCTACCCGGATCTCGCCTTCCTGGACGCAGCATATGCATACGGCTATTTCAGCCTCGAGCTGAAGCCCAACGAGAATTTGAAGCTGCAGAAGACAATGACGGCGCTCCTCGCGCAAGGCGACCGCTCCGCTTCCTTGCCCGCCTTCGATTAATCCGCCGCTTCTCCCGGGCAAGATAGAGAAGGATATACGCTGAAGGAGCGGTTGGCGCGTCCCGGCCGGTAGTAGGGATAGTCCATCATATGCTGCGCCTGGCGCGCGGTATCGACGTTTGTCAGCATCTCGACGACGAATAGGCCGATATCGACGGAAGTCGCCACGCCCGCCCCGGTGACGACGTTCCCGTCCCGCACGATGCGCGCCTGCAGGACCTCCGCGCAATCGGGGGCCAGCAGCTCGTATGCGGACGGATTGGTGGTCGCCCTGCGCCCCGCCAGCAGTCCCGCGGCGCCCAGCAGGAGCGCGCCGGTGCAGACCGATACGATCCACGGCGCGCGGGCGGCCGTGCGCAGCCAGCCGACGAACGATTCGTCGAAGCGCAGCTCGCGCGTGCGGAACCCGCCGGGCACGAACACCAGATCGAAGACGGACAGATCGGGATCGACCCTGCAATCGCCCAGCCTCATCCCCCGGTCGTCCGTCACGGTTGCCGCCGGGCCGCACAGTTCGTATTCGACCTCGTGACCGAGGCGGTTCAGCGACGTCAAGCCGTCGAAGAATCCCGCGAAGTCCAGCGTCGTCATTCCGTCGAACAGGACGAATGCCGCTTTGATCTTCATGCCCGTTCTCCCCTTCCGTTCCCTACCGCTTCCGTTCCTTCAGCCGATCGGATATGCTCCGATTATAGATCCGAACCCTCACTTTGACCAGACAAGGCGGTGTTCCCCATGTCTACCGACAGCCACGGTTCGCCGGCAGTCGATCTGAACGGCTTCCGATCGCGGATCGAACGCGCCAAGATCGAGACTTGCCACGTGCGCCTCGGCGGACGCGACCTGGTCGCTTACGCGCGGAGCGGCAAGTCCGCCAATGCCCTGCACCGGATCAACTCGATCACGAAGAGCGTGCTCTCCCTCCTGATCGGCATCGCGCTGGACCGCGGCGACTTGGACGCGCTGCAGACGCCGGTCGGCGCCTACCTGGAGGGCGTGCCCGAAGACAAGCGGCAGCTCACGCTCGCCCATCTGATCACGATGACGGACGGCCTCGACTGGCCGGAATGGGGCGACTGGAACGGACAGCCGACCCCGATGTACGACAGCCCCGACTGGGTCGCCTTCGTGTTGGGACGGCCGGTGAAGGCTCCGCCGGGCACGGCCATGGCCTACAATTCGGGAAGCTCCCAGCTGCTAAGCGCCGTTCTGCAGCAAGCGACGGGCATGACGACGGAAGCCTACGCCGCCCGCCATCTGTTCGGGCCGCTCGGCATCGAGGATTGGCTCTGGCACGCCGACGCGCAGGGCGTCGTCATCGGCGGATTCGGCCTGTCTCTGAGAGGACGCGATTTGTTCAAGCTGGGCTTGCTCATGTTGAACGAGGGGCGCTGGGAAGGACGACAGATCGTTCCGGCGGCATGGGCGAGACAGGCTACGCGCCCGCAGCACCACACGTACGACCATGTCGGCTCTTACGGCTACCATTGGTGGATCTATACCGGAGGCACGCCTTCTCCCGTCTCGCCTGCGACTTTTTTCGCTATGGGGTACGGCGGACAGTACGTCTTCGTCATGCCGGAGCGGAAGCTCGTCGTGTCTTTCACAAGCAATTTATATCGTCAAACATTTATGCCATTAAATTTATTCGCGGAAACATTTCTGCCCGGCTCGAATCGCCAGCCCGTCTCGCGCTAAGACAGAGAGGCCGGACTAGCGCGGTCCCTAACGGCATAGCAGCTTCGCGCCATCCAGCACGAAGAGGGCGAAGCCGCTCTCTTCGCCCCTGCCCTGCCCTGACCTAACCTGACCAACCCAACCTTTCGCTTTGTCCGCTTCGGTCAGCTTCGCCCTGCCCGACCTTTCGCTTCGTCCGCCCCGCCGCTTCGAATCAGGCATGCTCCCTCTCCTCCGCGTGAAGCTCGCCGTTCGTCAAGATCACCCGGAGGCGCGGATCGTTGCGCAGCTTCACGTTCGCCATTTTCGCCTCGTGCTCGCCGAGGGCGCAGGGCTTCCAACGCCCGAGCTCCTGCACCTGCTCCCATTCCGATTTCAGCCGATCCGGCTTTCTCGCCGCGCCTTCCTCGCCCGGCTGCGCATAGACGCCTGCGCGGGCTAACGCCGCGAGCCGCTCTTCCTCGTCCGGCACATCCTCCCAGAGAAGGATCCCGAAGTACCGGAGCTGATAGCCGTTCGTCTGCACGGCCGCGAGCAGCTCGCCCGTCACGACATGTTTGAGCGCGTAAGCCATCTTAGAGGTACGGGCTGTCGTGCTTCGCCTTCAGCATGTTCCAGCGCCGCTCGATCTCCCCTTCAAAGTCGCGGAGCGTCTCTGCGTATTCGGGCTTCGAGAGATGCTTCGTCTTGCCCATCATCTTCAGCCAATCCGAGACCGGCACGCGTTTGCCCTTTTCCTCCGGATTGTACGTAATGTTGGTCACGCCCCGTTCGACCTCGTACAGCGGGAAGAAGCACGAGTTCACCGCTTGCTCGATGATCGTCGATCCGTCCTTGTCGTCCGACAGCCAGTTCAACGGACAGGTGATCAGGATCTTGCCGTAGACCATGCCGACGTTTTGCGCGTACCACTGGGCCTTGGCGGCCTTGCGCAGCAGATCCTGCGGACTGGCTTCGCTGCCCGTGAACACGTAAGGGATGTTCGTCGAAGCCATGATCTGCGCCGTATCCTTGTGGTGGAACACCTTGCCGCCTTGTTTCTTGCCGACGTTGGACGTGGAGGTGCGGTGCCCGATCGGCGTCGAATAGCTGAGCTGCGCGCCTGTATTCATATAGCCTTCATTGTCGTATTCGAGAATGATCATCCGGTGGTTGCGCAGCGCGGCGCCGATCGCCGGCCCCATGCCGATATCCATGCCGCCGTCGCCCGTGATCATGACGAACGTGAAGTCGTCCTTCAGGCCGAGGTGGTCGAGCTCGCCGCGCCGCTTGCGCTCGTGGAACATCTCCACGACGCCGGAGAGCGTCGCCGCGCCGTTCTGGAATAGATTGTGGATGTAAGTCGCCTTGTGCGCGGAATACGGATACCCGGTCGTTACGACCATCGCGCAGCCCGTCTGGAACAGCGCGACAATATCGCCTTCGATGCCCTTGAAGAACAATTCGAGCCCGGAGAAGATGCCGCATCCCGGACAGGCCCCGTGCCCCGGCGCGATGCGCTTCGGCTTCTTCGTGAGCGAGCGGAGCGGCGGGACCCGCACGTTCAGCTTGCCCGACGCTTCGTCGGGGGTGACCGTGATGAGGCCGGTCTTCAACTCCTCGTACTTCATCGGCTCCAGCACCCGCTTCGGCGCCTTCGCCGGATCGCCGGCCGTATGGCCGTGATAGTCGAACGGTTTCTCGACGACCCCTTTCTCCGCGGCGTCGATCGCGAATTCGAACAGCTTCAGGCCGTCCTCCGCATAGAAGTCTTTGCCCCCGAGCCCGTAAATCCGGCTGATGACGAGCGTGTCGCGGTTGCCGTGCGCGTGCAGCGCCGCCCGGACCTCGTTGACCATGTTGCCGCCGTGTCCGCCGTACGAATCCGCCCGGTCGCCGACCGTGACCGCCTTCACGCCGCGCAGCGCCTCCGCGATCGCCTTCGCCGGGAACGGACGGATGAGATTCGGCGAGATCGCGCCGGCCTTGACGCCGGACGCCCGCAGCTGGTCGACGACGTCCTTGATGATCTCCGCGGACGAGTTCAACAGGAAGACGGCCACCTCAGCATCTTCCATCCGGTACAGATCGAGGACGGGATAATCCCGTCCCGTCAACGCAGCGTACTCCTGGCGAATCCGGTCGTAGACTTCCTCCGCCTTGTACATGGCCATCGACTGCTGGTAGCAGTTGTTGATGTAGTCCGGTTCGTTCATATACGGCCCGACGGTGATCGGATGATCGCGGTCGAGCGCATGCGCGAACCCCTCCGGCGGCCGCTCGCCGACGAACTTCAGCACGTCGTCGCGATGGGCGAACGTGTGCACGCGCCGCTTCTGGTGGCTCGTGAAGTAGCCGTCCGAGGCGACGAGCACGGGCAGCCGGACCTCCGGATCCTCCGCCAGCTTCAGCGCGAGGATGTTCATGTCGTAGACGGCCTGCGGGTCGCGGCAGAGTACGATCGGCCAGCCCGTGTTCAGCGCGAAGTACAAGTCCGAATGGTCGCCATGGATGTCGAGCGGACCCGAGACCGAGCGGCAGACCAGGTTCATGACCATCGGGAACCGGGTGCCGGACTGCACCGGCATCTGCTCCAGCATATAGAGGTAGCCGTTCGCGCTCGTCGCGTTGAACACGCGGCCGCCGCCCGCCGAGGCGCCGTAGCAGACGCCTGCGGAGCCGTGCTCGCCGTCGGCGGGAATCAAGACGATATCGTGCTGCCCGTTCGCCTTCATCAGATCGAGAAATTGCGCCACCTCGGTCGACGGCGAGATCGGAAAGTATCCCATGATGTGATAGTTGATCTGATGCGCGGCATAAGCGGCCATCTCGTTGCCCGATTCGTAGACGATCCTCTGTTCGACGCTGCCGGCCTGCCCCATTTCCTTGCGAATGTCGAGTGCCATAATCCGTGCTCACCCTTCCTCATCTTCAGAGTTCGCGATCAGATGACCAAGTTGAAGCGGTGCGGAACCCGGTGCCCGTCCGCGTAGCCCTCCTCTTCCAGCTCGCTCGACAAAGCGTCCGTCGGGCAAGCCTGCACGCACTTCAGACAGCCTTTGCAGTATTGATAGTCGATGCCCTGCAGGAACATCTGCGGCCGCCCTTTCTTGTCGGCCTGCTCCTCCCAGACGAAGCAGAAGTCCGGGCATACGTTGTCGCAGGCCGCGCAATGGATGCACTTGTCGTCCGCGAAGTGCGGCATCCGCCCGGCGCGGGAGATGCTGAGATCCTTCAGGATGCTGTTGCCGGGATTAGTGATCATGCCGCCGATCGGCTGCGTCGCGTAGCCGAGGACGGGGGTGTCCATGCGGACGTAATCCGGCATGGCGTCGCCTTCCGCCAGCGCGAAAGTCTGGAACCGAACCTCGTCGTAGCCCCGCTCGAACGTATTCAAGGCCGGTTGCACCGCGCCCGGATACTTCTTCTCCAGCGACCGCCGGATGACGCCTTTCATGAAGGCCGGGTCGAGGAAGCCGCACAAGCGGAACAACCCGCCCAGCATCGCCATATTGACGCGGTTGTCTTCCTCCAGCGATATGCCGGTCGCATCGACCACCGCGATGGTCCCGCCCTTGAGCTTTAACTGCTCCCGGAGGACCTCGGGCGTCTTCTTCGAGTTGACGAGCACGATACTGTCTTCGTACATGCCGGAGACGACGTTGTTCGTTCGGGACAGATTTTCGTGGAAAATGCCGATGACATGGGGACGCTCGACGGGAGAGGTGTCGCGGATGCGCGCGTCGGCGTCGCAGAAACGAATGTGCGCTTTGACGGGGGAGCCTTTCTTCTCGGAGCCGTAGGAGCTGAAGCTGACGCCGTTCAGGCCGGCGCCCATTACGCCGGCTTCCGCCAGCATCTTGCCCGCCAGATTGGCGCCGAGTCCGCCGATGGATTCCAGTCGGATCTCGAAGAAGCCCAGGCCGTTCGTCTTGGGTAGTTTCGCCATGATGTCGCTTGATTCCCCTTTCGCGTAAGTGGTAGACGCTAATGCGGAGAGAGCAGAGATCATTGTGCGGAAGACGTAAATATTTATTATTTCGCGACAATTCGCACAATTCCTGCCAAGCCGGTCGAAAAATGAGAAAACGCTTACGCCTCGGCCGTTTAAGACGGTTGCCGCGCCATCAGCCGCTGCAGTTCGCGCCAGCCGATCCGCACGATCCCCTCCGCCGAGAGGGCGCGACGCACGTCCGGATCGCGCCAGAAGGCCGACTCCATCGCGCGCTTCTCCCACGTCGGATTGAACGCGCGCAGCTCGTCGGTGCCGTGCGCGGGATGCGTGATCCACTCCGTGACGCCGGGCCGGAGCGCCCGAATCATCGCGATGCCCTTGGCCTTGACCGATTGGTAGGTCTCGCCGAACGCCAGCCCGTACTCGAGCCCGACGAGATAATCGGGAAGCGCGATCCCCCGCTCTTCGGCTTGGCGGACCCGCCGGCGCGCCCTCGCTTCGACTTCCGGCGTAATCGCCCCTTCGCCGGCGGGCAGCAGCATGCGCGGCAGCCGGAACGGCAATCCGTAACGCGCGCACAGGTCGAAGGCGATCTCGAGGAGGTCCTTGCCGGACGCGAGGCCGTACAGGCTGCCCATATGATTGTCGGCGTGCGTGAGCCGCAACCCCGCTCGCAGCGCCGCTTCCGTCTGGGCGACCAGCTCCTCCCGCACTTCCTCGGGATCCGCCCGGCGCTCCGTCTCCCGGACCGTCCGGCAGAACCAGCCGTTCCGGTCGGTCAGCGAGGCCGATCGCCCGATCCGGTTGACGGGCCCCCACCGGTACGGCTCCCATTCGCTATTCAGCGTCCAGTGGACGCCGATATCGGCGTCCGCGATCTCGCGTACGGCCGCGACCGCATCCGGTGACCACGGACACGGCATCATGATCGTCGCCGAGTCGACGGCCCCCTCCTCCAGCAGCGCCGCCGCTGCGTCGTTGACGGCGCGGCAGAGGCCGAGATCGTCGGCGTTGACGATGAGCAGACGATCTTGCTTGCCGAATCCCAACCGTTCGGACGTGTTCACGGGCATCGCCTCCTCTTTTATCGTATGACGGGTTCCCCTTTCAATTGCAGGTTGATATAATGGACCTCGCTTGGCAATCACGTCATCCTTACCGAAGGAGAACCCGTAACGATGTCTACCGCAGCCGCACAGCCGCTCGCGCTGAGCCGGGCGAGCAGATTGGCCGCCATGGCCAGCATCATCATCGCCATGCTCATCGCTTCCATGGACGCGACCATCACGAACACCACGATGCCCCGCATCGCCGAAGAATTGCGCGGAGGCATGAGCTTCTACGCCTGGACGTTCACCGCTTATATGATCTGCTGTACCGTCATGACGCCGATCGCCGGACGCATCTCCGATCTGTTCGGCCGCCGGGTCGTCTTCTCCGCCGGCCTTATCCTGTTCCTCATCGGCTCGCTGTTGTGCGGCGTGTCGGACAGCATGCTTCAGCTGGTCCTGTTCCGCGCCGTGCAGGGACTGGGCGCAGGGCTGATCACGCCGTTCCCGATCATCATCGCGGGCGATCTGTTCTCGATCGAGCAGCGCGGCAAGATCCAGGCCCTCTTCACCGCCATGTGGGGACTATCCGCCGTCCTGGCGCCGCTGCTCGGCAGCTTCTTCATGGCGACCGTCGGCTGGCGCTGGATCTTCTGGGTGAACATTCCCCTGTGCGTGATCTCGTTCGTGCTGCTGCTCGCCTACAAGGAGCCTTATCAGCCGAAAAGAGCGACCGTAGACGTCTGGGGGGCGCTTCTCTTCACGGTCGGCGTCAGTCTCCTGCTGTCCGTCACGATCGCGGATCGCCTGCAATACGTATACGCAGCCGCCGGATTGGCCGTGCTCGCGCTTTTCCTGCTGTACGAGCGCCGTCACCCCTCGCCGATCCTGCCGCTCTCGCTGTTCCGCATCCGCCAGCTCCGCTGGATGACGTTGAACGCCTTCGTCGGCTGGTCGGCCTTGTTCGGGACTTCGGCTTATGTACCGCTGTTCCTGCAGGAGGAAGGCCACTCCATCTTCATCAGCGGTCTCGCCCTCATCGGCATGTCGATCGGCTGGATGATCACGGCCGTGCCGGCCGGACGCTGGATTCTCAAGTACGGCTACACCCGTCTGATCGTCATCGGGAACGTCCTGCTGGTAGGTTCGGGCATCATGCTGCTGTTCTTCCGGGAAGGCACCACCTTTGTCTACGTGACCGTTACGATGATCGTCCAAGGCCTCGCCTTCGGCCTGCTGTCCGCCGTTAGCACGATCGGCTCGCAGCAGTTCGTCGGACCGCACGAGAAAGGCATCTCCACTTCGCTCCTCCTTTTCTCTAGAAACATCGGCAACGTGATCAGCATCACGATCATGGGCGGCTTGCTCAGCGCGGCCGGCGCGAACGCGATCGCCGGCATCCAGCACCTGTTCCGGTTCGGCGCCGCGGCGAGCATCCTGGCATTGGCCAGCGCTTTCCTGCTGCTGGGCAAGCGAACGCGGTAAGATTCGGCACGGCGCCTCCGATGCCTGGAAGCCCACCAAAAAAGCCTGCGAGCCTCGCGCGAATGCGAGGCTTGCAGGCTTTTTGGTTGATGATCGGCGGCGCGGGGCCGTCCACGTACGTCCCCGGCCCGTCGGACTCCGGTTCGTCACCGCAAGATCGCCGGCCTGGGACCGATAGGCGGATCGGATCGGTTCGGATCGGTTCGGATCGGTTCGGAGCGCTGCGGCGGCTCAGGACTCGTCGTAGATCATCTTGCGCGTCATGCCGCCGTCGACGATGAGATTGGCGCCGGTCACGAAGCCGTTCTCCGGGTCGGTCAGATAGAAGCACGCCCGAACGACGTCCTCCGGCGTGCCGACGCGGCCGGCCGGGTGCTGCGCGTGATCGGCTTCGCGCAGCGCCGAGTAGTCCCCCGTCTCGATCCAGCCGGGGCTGATCGCGTTCACGCGGATCCGGTCCGGCCCGAGCGAGAGGGCAAGGGCATGGGTGAGCGAGACGATGCCGCCCTTCGTCGCCGCATAGGCTTCGGAGTTCGGCTCGGACTGCAGCGCGCGGGTGGACGCGATATTCACGATCGACCCGCCCCCGCCTTGCTTCATCGCCTTGGCCGCCTCTCGCGCGCATAGAAAAGCGCCGCGCAAATTCACGTTGACGACGCGCTCCCACTCGTCGATCTCGAGCTCGTAGGGCGACTTCCATTGTCCGATCCCGGCGTTGTGGATCAAGACGTCGAGGCGGCCGGTAGCCTTCAGGGCCGCTGCGATCAGCTCCGAGGCCGCATCCCGGTCGTTCAGATCGCCCGCGACGAATATGGCGCTCCCGCCTTCGCCCCGGACGGCATCCGCCATCGTGCCCCCCTGGCTGTCTTCGAGATCGCCGAGCACGACCGTCGCCCCTTCCCGGGCGTAAGCGCGGGTCAAGGCGCGGCCGATACCGCCCGCCGCGCCGGTGATCACGACCGTCAGTCTTTCGAAGCTCCGCTTCATGCCTCCGTCTCCAGCTTCGCGAGTCGGCGCGCCAACGAATCCCGCCAGCTGTCCGCCAGCGCGTCGACGGCCAGCAGCCGCCGGATGCCGTCCGCGTCCCGCTTGTCCTTGTGCATGATCCGATTCGCTTCGGCGACCGTGAGACCGGCCGGGTGCTGCGCGATCAGCGTCAACGGCCCCGGCGATACGAGGCCCGGCTCCAGCACGCGCAGATAGAAGCCCGTCGCGCCCGTATCGAGGACAAGCGCCGGCAGTTCGTCGAGCCCCCACTTCATCGCGAGCTTCCAGCACGGCACGCGAGGCTGGCTGACCTGCACCTTGGCCGTACCGATCGCGAAGACGTCCCCGATCCGTACGTCCGGCTCGGCGACTTCATCGACGGTGAAGTTCTCGCCGAACGCCCCGAAGGACAGCGATTGGCCGAGCACGTCCTCCCAATACGCATAATGCCGATAGGGATAGACGCAGACGGCTTTGTCGGGTCCGCCGTGATTCACCGTATCGGCCTGCTCGTCATTCGCGAGACCCGTGCCGCCGAGGGCGACTTCTTGCATAACCCGGCGCTTGCCGATGCCGGACCGGGCCGGCTTGCCTTTATATTCCCGCTCCTCCGCACGGCCGACGTTCACGGACAGCAGCGGATAGGATAACGGCATTTCGCTTGCGCTCATGCTGCGATAGACCTCCTCTAATCTGGTGAAGTAGCGGGTTGACCCTGCCCGGGGCGAATAAGCGGAGGCTCCGCGCGCCACGCTAACGCATGCGTCGCCATTTCCCGGAAAGGAGCATCCGCCGTGACGACCTCCAAACGAAGACGGGAGAGCGCCTGGAAGAGCCGCAAGCAGCAGGCGCAGCACCCGCACGACAAAGGACCCTCCCTGCACGAGCTTGCCCGAAACGCCGGGCAAGCGGAAGACGGGGAGTCCGGGAACCCGACGCTTTGAGCCCAGGCAGCGCGCGAAAACCGTCCGCGCCGGCGATTTCGCCGGCACGGGCGGTCTTCCTCGCTTGGCGCCCGCCGCGGTTCGGGCGGCGAATCGAACGCCTCTCTTCGGCATGCCGCCGACCGCACGCGCTAAGCTTCCCGACCGGCGAACCCGCCGCTAATGAGGGACGGCTACGTGATGCGGTTCTTCTCCGCCAGCGTCAGTCTCCGGCCGCGGACGTCCAGCACCAGACGGCCCTCTTCTAAGCCCCAGATCTGATCCGCGAACTTCTCCGCGAGCTCCAGCCGATGCAGCGCGACGACGATCGTCGTGCCCTGCTCGCGGGTGAGCTTCTTCAGCATCGCCATGATATCCTCTTGGGAATGCGGATCCAGACCCGATACGGGCTCGTCCGCCAGCAGCAGCTCAGCGCCGTGCGCGATCGCCCGCGCGACGGCCACGCGCTGACGTTCTCCGCCGCTCAGCTTCTCCGCCTGCCGATGCGCCCGGTCGATCAAGCCGACGTTCTCCAGCGTCTCCATCGCGCCCATATAGTCGTCGTTGCGGACCATGCCGGTCATGCGGCGGAACCAGGATACCTGCCCGATCGCCCCGATCAGCACGTTCTTGAGCGCCGTCTTCTTCTCGTAGAGAAGCGCTTTCTGTTCGAGGTACGCGATCTTCCGCTTCAGCCGCAGCTTGCCGAAGAAGCCCAGCTTGTTCGCATCTTGCCCGTCGAAGCGGTACTCGCCCGCGGACCAGCGCTCGCGCAGCGCGAGGCAGCGCAGCAGCGTGGACTTTCCGCTCCCGCTCGATCCGACGACCGCCACGAAGGCGCCCGGCTCCAGCTGTCCATGTATGTTTTCCAATACCATTTTTCCCTGCGGAAGCTTACGCGACAAACCCGTTATCTTTATCATTGCTGCACGTACTCCTCCTGACCTGGTTCGCCGCGGCGCCTTAACGGCGCTTATCCGAACGTAGCGCGGCCTATGACGACGAATGAAGACCATTTTCTTTAACGCATCAGAAAGTCTAAGTTTCACTCGCACTTTGCTGATTCGTCTCCGATAAAAACGTCTCGCCCTCTTCCGAGGACGGCAAATCCGTTTTTACTTGCACTTTCTAGTTTATTTCATTCCGGAACTCCTTTCCATACGAACAAATGTTTGGTATAATCAAAACAAGAACATACGTTCCAATTCTATGAGTCAAAGGTGGAATGATGGATGGAGAACTGCGAACACCTCCGCTACTTGGAACCTTCAAGGGGAACCCGGCCGTCACGAGATCTGACTTTCAAATTTTACCCGAACGGCAAGCTGATCATCGTGGACAACGATACCGGTACTACAATGAACCCCCGCGAGCTCAGCGGGGGCAGCTACGACTTCTATGTGCGCCAGCGCATCGCCTACATCAAGCGCGACTTGACTGCCAAGATCTCCAAGTACGCTTAAGCGCGCTTAGGGCAGGTTCTTGTTAATCTTGTTCATGCTTGGCGGCAGGCGCGACATTTTATCGAGCCTCAAGGCTTTCGCCTCCGCTTTGAACCGTGCCATGTTTTGTTGATCATCGGCTTTGGAGCTTGCGTTTCTAGGCATTGGATCCTCACCTCCCGCCCTTCATCGCTTATCGCCGCGGCCTGGCCGCGCGCGCTTCGCCGATGGGGGGCTTTTGTCTTAGTTTTCCTCATGTCGCTCATTTACAAACATCGGCCGGACGGCCATAATGAGGACATGCCTTGCGCCGCCGTCCCGTCGGACCCTGGGCCATGGCTGCTTGACCGTAACCTTTCGCGCGCCCCGCGGATATGCTAACGGCAGCGAAGATCGCGAGGATGGATGAAGGAGCAGGTTGACATGAAACAGCATATTTTGTTCGACTTGGACGATACGTTGATTTATTGCAACAAGTACTTCCACTTGATTCAGGATCAATTCGCCGACCTGATGACGACCTGGTTCGCCTCCGCGGGATTGACCCGCGAAGCCGTATTGGAGAAGCATGCCGAGATCGACATTGCGGGCGTCCAGGTGGTCGGCTTCCAGAGCGAGCACTTCCCCCAATCGTTCGTCGATACGTACCGGCATTACAGCGCCCTGCACGGACGCCCGCGCAGCCGGGAGGAAGAGCAGCATCTCTGGCAGCTCGGACTCAGCGTATACGAACAGGAGATCGAGGCCTACCCGCATATGGAGGAGACACTCGACAGCTTGGCGCAGAGCGGGCACCGCCTGCATCTGTACACCGGCGGCGACCCGGTGATCCAGCGCCGCAAGATCGAACAGATGAAGCTGGAGCGCTACTTTAAGGATCGCATCTATATTCGCATGCACAAAAATACGGACGCGCTGAAGGAGATACTGCGGGACGGCCGGTTCGAGACCGAACGGACGTGGATGATCGGCAATTCGGTTCGCACGGACGTCCTCCCCGCGCTCGCATGCGGCATCCACGCCATCTATTTGAAGCAAGAGCTGGAGTGGACCTACAACGTGGTGCCTCTCGACGCCTCGCCCCGCGGCGCCTTGTTGACGCTGACCGCGTTGCCGCAGGTGCCTCCGGCCATCGACGACTATCTGATGCTGAACCGATCGTAGACGGCGTTATCGATTGCCGGATTTACGGCATTCGCCGTACCGCGCCGTCAACTTCGGAGGACGAGGAAAACGAAACAGGCCGCCCCGAACGTCCGGATGGACGCGTCGAGACGGCCTGTTCGCATGCGGAAATTTCAAGACGCGGGAAGCGATGAGAGCTTGTCGAACAGCTTGCGCACCCCTACCGCCCACGCCGGGTCTTCGGCGTAGGTCCGATTGAACCAGGCGAACGGATCGCGCCCCTCCGGGCGCGAGCGCCCCAGCTTCGCGAGCAGCTTGGCCGCGATATCCGAAGCGTCGAGGATGTCCGTATTGTACGTCTCCCAGCTGTGGAAGACGTTGAACGGGTTGTTCGCGATCTGCTTCGCCTGCTTGTTCGACTTCGGGACGAAGCCTTGCTCCTGGCCGACGATCGCGAACAGCAGCAGCGGATTGACGTCGTGCTTGCGGGCGCTCTTCACGATGGCCCCGAAGTACGGCTCGTCCGCCAGCATCGAGTCCCGCGTGCGCAGATAGCGCTTCACCGCAGTCGCATCGATATCCGCGTAACGCAGCGCCTCGGGCATGCCGGCATCCGGCTTCGGCACGGGCGTCGCGACGGCGGTCGGCTGCGGCACCGCTCGGGGCTCCGTTTCGCGCGCCGGCTGCCGCGAGACGGCTACCGTCAGCCCCACGGCGAGCGAGACGGCAAGGAGCGGCCACGCGAGGCGTCTCCCCCACGCTATGAGCCGGCGGGACCGCCACTCGCCGCTCTCCCCCGCGCCGGAGTCGGCCGCCGGGACCGAACCCGCCGCGACCGCGGTCGCAGCCCCCTCCGGGCCGTTCGCGCCCATTGCCGGTTCGGTCGCGCGGCTTCGCAGATGAGCGGACAACCGCTCGGCGGACCAAGGATTCGAGGTCCGTTCGTTCAGCCAACGCAGCAGCGTCCCGGCGTCGACCGAATCGGCGCCCCCGGTCTCGCCGCACGCGTCCAATACGTCTTCGGGCAGCACCTCGCGCTGCTCCGCCACGACGCAGCGATGGATCAGCTTGTCCGTCACGGCGCGCCGGAGCGCGTCCGGCCAGTCCGGAAGCCGTCGTTCGATCGTGCGGCGGATCGCGTCCGCGACAATCTCCGCCTGTCTGCCGTCCGCCAGCGGCGCGTACTTGGTCTGCACGTAGCGGCGGATGACGCTTACGTCTTGCGGCGACAACAAGGCAATGCGCTCCATCCTCTTCCGTGCACCTCCCGCCCGTATCCGTTCCTATCGATCTAGGCATCAGTTTATCATAGGCTTTCAGCAGGCGGAAGAGGGTTCTCGCTCGGGATGGATGGGTTGCACGGCTGAATTGCTTGGTGGCTGGTTGGTTGCTTGGTTGCTTGGTTTGTTGGTTGGTTGCGCGGTTTGTTGGTTGCTTGCTTGGTTTGTTGGTTGGTTGCGCAGTTGGATTGACCAAGCCCGCCGGCTCTACGTTCGGTCTCGACGCCGCTCGATCCGCGAGCGCCGACCGATGTCGGCATTATCCGGCCGCCATCGCTTCCCTTTTAAGCGCAGTCTGCACGGCTTCGCTGCGGATATAGGCTTCGATCTGTTCCTTCTCGCCTACGGTGAATTGGTATTCGCAGTCGCACCCCTCATCGAGCGGGATCATCTGGATCGGATGACCTTCGTGCGTGCAGACGATCAACCCCGTGAGATCGATCAGATCGCTCGGAATCGGCGTCTCTTCGGCCGTCGCGAACCGGAGCACGACGTCGACCCACTGCCCGTCGCGCCGTTCGATCCGGGCATCGATCCCCACGAATGTTAATTCCTTGGCGAATTCATCTCCATACCGGATCACGTTTTGCACTCCCCCTTTCCTCTCGTCCTTCTCCTTGCGCATCGCATCCGTCCGACTGCGCTCAAAAGGGCTGCTCTGCGGCGGCGTCATCGCGACTGCCGCCGGAGCAACCCTCCAGCCTACTCTATTCGGCGCTTCCCCGCCGGTTAAGGCAGCATCGTCGATCCCATCAAGTATCTGTCGACTTCGCGAGCCGCTTCGCGGCCTTCGTTGATCGCCCAGACGATAAGGCTCTGGCCGCGGCGCATATCGCCGGCGGCGAATACTTTGTCGATATTGGTCTTGTACTTGCCGTATGCGGCCTTGACGTTCGTGCGGCGGTCGGTCTCCAGGCCCAACTGGTCGATCAGCGTCGACTCCGGCCCTTCGAATCCGACGGCGACGAGGACGATGTCGGCCGGCCATACCTTCTCGGAGCCGGGGATCTCTTCGTAGATCTTGCGGCCTTGGTCGTCGATGTAGCGGCGGATCTGCACCGTGTGCAGTTCCTTCACGTTGCCGTTCTCGTCGCCGACGAACTTCTTCGTCAGGACGGAGAAGGCGCGCGGATCTTCGCCGTACAGCGCTTTGGCTTCCTCGTGGGCATAGTCGAGCGTGTAGACGTTCGGGAACTCCGGCCACGGGTTGTTGATCTGATCGCGCGTCAGCGGCGCCTTGGCGTGCGTGCCGAATTGCGAGACGCTCGTGCAGCCGTGTCTCAGCGCGGTCGCGACGCAGTCGGTTCCGGTATCGCCGCCGCCGATGACGATCACGTGCTTGTCCTTAGCGGAGATATAATTGCCGTCTTCCAGGTTCGAATCGAGATAGCTCTTGATCGTGCCGTTCAGATATTCCATCGCCGGGTAGATGCCCTTGAGGTTCGCGCCTTCGACCGGTCCGATTCCGCGCGCCTTGGTCGCGCCGCCGCAGAGGATGATCGAATCGTACTCCTCGGCGAGCTGCTTGGCGGAGATGTCCTTGCCGATCTCGGTGTTCGTGACGAATTCGATGCCCTCTTCGGCCATGAGATCGACGCGGCGCTGAACGATATGCTTCTCCAGCTTCATCGTCGGGATACCGTACGTGAGCAGTCCGCCCGGACGATCCGCGCGCTCGAATACGGTTACCGTGTGGCCGGCTTTATTCAGCTGAGCGGCTGCGGCCAGTCCTGCGGGGCCGGAGCCGATGACGGCTACGCGCTTGCCGGTACGCGACTTCGGCGGCTGCGGCACGACCCAGCCTTCTTCGAAAGCGCGGTCGATGATCGCCTGCTCGATCGTCTTGATCGTGACCGCGTCGCCGATAAGGCCGACGGTGCAGGAGCCTTCGCAGGGCGCCGGACAGACGCGTCCGGTGAATTCTGGGAAGTTGTTCGTCTTCGCGAGTCGCTCGTAGGCTTCCTTCCACAATCCGCGGTAGACGAGGTTGTTCCACTCCGGGATCAGGTTGTTGATCGGGCAGCCGGAGGCGCCCCCCGACAGTTCCATGCCCGTATGGCAATAGGGCGTGCCGCAATCCATGCAGCGGGCGCCCTGGGTGCGCAATTGCTCTTCGGAGAACATCCGGTGGAATTCATTCCAATCCTTGATGCGCTCCAACGGATCGCGATCGCTCGGGAGCTCGCGCTGATATTCCATAAATCCCGTAGGTGTCGACATCCCATTTCCTCCATCTGTCGGTAATTCGCACGAACACTTGCGATTTCTGCTTCATTCAATATAGCCATTGAAGGTTGAAGATGCAAGCCTATCTGCGTCAAGGATTTTGCACAGCATGATCAATCATCTTACCTGATAGGAGTCGTGCCCAGAATGGATTATCCGCTCAATTCTTTGCACTTTCCGCAGGGCCGCGAACGTAAGTGCAGAACGCAAAAGAGATCGGATTGTCCGCGTCAGGCCGATGCGGCACGCGCGATTCCAGCCGCCATTCCGCGCGGTCGAATTCCGGGAACTTCGCGTCTCCGGCGACCGCCTCATCCAACTCCGTGAGCAGCAGGCGATCGGCATGCGGCAGCAATTGGCCGTATACCTCCGCTCCCCCGATCACCATCAGCCGATCGCCGCCATACAGCCGCAGCGCATCTTCTACCGATCGGACCAGCACGCAGCCTTCCGGCGCTTCGGCCATCGTTCGCGAAAGGACGACGTTCGTTCGGCCCGCGAGCGGCTTGCGCAAGGAGCGAAAGGTGTTGCTCCCCATCAAGACCGGCTTCCCCATCGTCTGAGCTTTAAAAAAGGCCATATCGGCCTTGAGCCGCCAAGGCAAATCGTTGTCCGCGCCGATCACGCCGTTCTTGGCGACGGCTGCGATCATTGTAATCGACATGCGGGCCTCTCCCCCTCTTCGTCTCTCTTTTCTACATCATAACATAGCCTGTCGAAAGATGACTATCGGAAGAAAGGTGACAATTCGCGAAAATGCGTACATAACAAGTAAAATCCCTGTTAATCGTTCGGATTCACAATCGCAAAGTGAAGATGATCCTGCCATTGCCCGTTCAAGAATACGTTCTTCTTGTTCAACCCTTCGCGTTCGAAGCCGGCCTTCTCCACGACTTGGATCGACTTGGCGTTATGCGGCATGACGCCTGCTTCGACCCTGTGCAACTTTAGATCGTTAAAGGCAAAGTCGACGACAAGACGCAGCGCTTCCGATACATACCCCCGCCCGTTGTGCCGTTGGTCCAGATAGTAGCCGACCCAGCAAGATTGGAGCGGTCCGCGCGTGACTTGGCTAAGCGAGATCATACCGATCAGATCGTTCGTCTCGCGCAGGAAGATGCCGTACGCATACTTTTCGTCGTTCTCGGCCATCGCTTTGCTTTTGCGGAACTGCTCGACTTGATAAGCGGCCGTATAGAACTCCTCACCGCGCTCGTACAGGAAAGGCTGAAAGAAATCGCGATTGCGCCGATGCATATCAACGAACGCTTCGGCGTCCCGTTCTTCCAGGTAGCGCAGCGCGACGCGGGCTCCCTTGATCGTCTTGTTCATCTCCATCTCCCCGAACCTCCCCGGATGATAAAGATCACCACGGCGGTCAAGCCGTCCGTGGTGATCCAGAAATGGACCTCTTGGTCCGTCAGACCGCGATCGGCGCCTTGATCGTCGGATGATACTGATAGCCCTCGAACGCGAAGTCCTCGTATTTGTAGTCGAAGATCGATTCCGGCTTGCGCCGGATGACGAGCTTCGGCAGCGGGAACGGCTCGCGCGTCAGCTGGAGCTTCACTTGCTCGAAATGATTGCTGTAAATATGCACGTCTCCCCCGGACCAGATGAATTCGCCGGCTTCGAGCCCGCACTGCTGGGCGACCATGTGGGTGAGGAGCGCGTAGGAGGCGATGTTGAACGGCAATCCGAGGAACGTATCGACGGAACGCATCGTCAGCATGCAGGAGAGCTTGCCGTCCGCCACGTAGAACTGAAAGACGAAATGGCACGGCGGCAGCTTCATGTTGTCGATCTCCGCGACGTTCCAGGCGCTGACGATATGCCGGCGGGATTCCGGGTTGCGCTTGATCGATTCGATCACCTGCGCGATCTGATCGAACTTGCGGCCGTCCGGGCCTTCCCAGGCCCGCCACTGGGAACCGTAGACCGGACCCAGATCGCCGTTCTCGTCGGCCCATTCGTCCCAGATGGTGACGCCGTTCTCTTTGAGGTAACGGATGTTGGTCTCGCCGCTCAAGAACCACAGCAGCTCGTGGACGATCGACTTCAGATGCATCCGCTTCGTCGTGACGAGCGGGAAGCCTTCCTGCAGATCGAACCGGAGCTGGCGGCCGAATACGCTGATCGTCCCCGTCCCCGTCCGGTCTCCGCGCGCCACGCCGTGGTCCATAATATCTTGAAGCAGGTCCAAATAATTGCGCACAACGAGCACCACTTTCATGTCGGGATAGATACTCTATTGTATCACTTGTCCGGACCTTCTGTCGACGAATACCGCTGCTTTCTCCGCTTCTGCCGCAGCGCGAATCTCTCGGCCGCGCTGTCGTGCAGCGCCCGTTCCGCGTCGTTCTCCGGATAGACGGCCGGCACCGCGGCCGGCCGGCCCTGCTCGTTCAACGCCACGAACGTGCTGAAGGCCGTCACGGTAAGACGCTTCTCGCCCGTGAACAAATTCTCCGCGCGGACGACGCAGTAGACCTCCATGGAGCTGCGGTGCGTCCAGGTCACGAACGCTTCCAGCTCGATGGCTTCGCCCACCTTGATCGGCGACAGGAAGTCGAGGCTGTCCGTCGACGCCGTCACGACCGGCATGTTGCAGTGGCGCATCGCGGCGATCGCCGCGATCTTGTCGATATACTGCATCAGCGTCCCGCCGAACATCGTGCCGTGGTGATTCGTATCTCCCGGGAATACCATCTCCGTCATGACGGAGCGGGAATTCGCGATCGGTCTGGCTTGGACTTCCGGTTCCGCGCCCATGGCGTCGCCCTCTCTTTCCTCGCAACGAGTCTCACGGACTAGGGTGGCCTTGCTAGCGGCAAGGCATGCACAGCGGTCCGCATTCTCCCTTATCATACCATGCGAGGCGCAGCGGCGCCCGGGTCATCGCATGCGAACCGCTTACCGGCCGCGGCGGAACCCGATGCCCAGCATGACGATCCCGACGAGCCAGCCGCCCCTTTTGGGCGGCGGCGGGAGGCGCTTCCCGCTTTTCTCCGCGCGCAGCTCCGCTTCCGTCCACGGATTGCGGCCCCTGAATTCCGCTTCCCGGTATTCCGCCAGCTTCTCGATCATATATTGATGTTCCAACATGCCCTCTCCTCCGTTTCATCCTCTCTCTCTAAGGACATTATGCGCTGTTCAAAAGGGGCTAAAAAGCGTATAATCGTCTCGAACGATTTCCCCTTTTCCATAGGCACGTGCCGAGAGGAGGCCGAAAAGGTGATAACGGCAGAGCGATACTTGACGCTTTATGAGCGTTTCGGCGGAGAGACGAGCGAAGGTTTGCCGGTCGAAGCGACGTTGGAGGAGCTGTCGGAAACGCTGTACTGCACCCCGCGGAACGCCAAACTGATCCTGCACAGGCTCGAGGATGAAGGCTTGATCGAATGGATCCCCGGCCGCGGCCGCGGCAACCGCTCGCGCATCGCTTTCAAAGTGCAGAAAGAGAGCTTTCTTCTCGATCTGTCCCAATGCCACGCGGAACAAGGCGACTACAAGCAATCCTTCGAGCTGCTCCAATCCTATGGCGAAGGGACGCAGGCGAAGCCCAAATTTCTCGAGTGGCTGAACGGCCAATTCGGCTACCGCAAAGAAGAAGCCCGCGATGGCATTCCCGCCTGCGATACGCTGCGATTCCCCGTGTACAAGCCCGTCACGACGTTGGATCCCGCCCAAGTGAACTACGCCTTCGACGCGCATCTCGTGCGGCAGTTGTTCGATCGGCTGCTTCGGTTTGACGCGGAGCTCGGCAAGATCGTCCCTCTGCTCGCGCACTATTGGACCTCCAATCCCGAAGCGACGGAGTGGACCTTCTATCTGCGCAAAGGCGTGCGCTTCCACGACGGACGCGAGCTGACTGCGAAAGACGTGGTGTATACGCTGGAGCGCTTGCGCGGGGATACGCAGAACCGTTGGCTGCTCCGCGGTGTCGAGCGCGTCGAACCGCTCGGCTCTCGCGTCGTCTGCATCCAGTTGAGTCGCCCGAACCGGATCTTCGACCGGTTCATGTGCTCTTGCGCGGCCTCCATACTGCCCGCCGAACTCGGCGGTATAGACGAAGCGGAGTTCTGGCGGCTGCCGATCGGTTCCGGCCCCTTCCGGCTCGTCTCGCATTCCTCGCACTGCATCGAATTGGCCGCCCACGCCGCTTATCATGAAGGCAGACCTTATCTCGACGGGGTCGATATGATCATCATGCCGGAAGATTGCGCGTCGTCGCCGGTAGGCATGCCGGAAGTACTGGTACTGCATCACGAAGTAGACGGGAGACATCCGCTGGGCAAGCACAGAGAGAACTGGCAGACGCTGACGCAATTGTGCCAAGGCTGCACGATGCTCACTTGGAACCTTCGCCGTCCGGGGTCACAGCAATCGGAGGCGTTTCGCCGGGCCGTGCGCATGATCCTGAATACGCGCGAGCTCGTCTCGGAGCTCGGAGGCGATCGCGTGCTGCCGGCGTTCGGCTTCCGGCCGGAGACGAGCCAATCCCGGTCCGTCGAGCCGTTCCGTCCGGAACGCGTCAAGACCGCGCTGCGCGAGTCCCACTACGACGGTTCCGCCATCCGATTCGCCGCGCACGAGAAGTTCGAGGCGGATGCCCGCTGGATCGTCGCGCGGCTCGCGCAATGGGACATCGCTGTCGAGCTCAAGCTCTTTACTTGGGAAGATACGCCGTGCTATGCCAACCCTTTCATGGATGCGGATCTGACGATCTCCGGGATCGTGTTCTCCGAAGACGAGGTGTGCGAGATCGAGACTTATGAGCACGGAGATTGCGTCTTCCGTTCTTATCTGGACGACGAGCGCCTGGATTGGATCTGCGGGCGGATCGACGACGCCTTAAGATCCGATACCGAGCCCTGCAGACGGCAGCATCTGAAGGTGATCGAGGAGCACCTGCGCGACGAAGCCTCCGTCATCTTCCTTCATCACAAAGAGCTTCGGACCTACCTTCATCCCTCCGTTCGCGGCGTCACCCTGAACACGCTCGGCTGGATCGACTTTAAGGATATCTGGCTGGAACAGATGGCTTAAACGGGTTTTTGGGATTCCTCGTTAGATAAGGAAGTACATTCGCGGAAGGCAAACTGCTTGCAACCTAAGCATTGGTTCAAATCCAGTTGGTATAGCGCAAATTGAATCGCCTCGCCTGTATGTCCAAAAAAATGTTCAGCCCCAATCCGTGTAAATAGCCCTGTTCTCTTCATTACTTCTAACGGTTGGGGCTGAATTCCAGATATCAGAACCTTCCCGCCAAATTTCTCGCAGCTTTTCACCAAACTGGCCAGGCTCGATTCGCCCGTTGTATCCATAAAGGGCACTTTCCCCATGCGCAGAAGCAACGCTTTAGGCCTTTGTCGAATCGCATCCAGGATCGACTCCTCGAATCGATTCGCGGCACCGAAAAAGAGAGCGCCTTCGATGGTGCAAATGCCGATTTGAGGACAATCATGGCCTTCCGTCACCCTTTTCGGCCTCACTTTTTCATGTTTAGCCGTTGGATCGGGAAGTACTTTGGCTACCGTCAAAACGTCACTCATCCGTTTCGCAAACAGAATAACGGCCAGGATGAATCCGACTTCGACAGCAGTAGTTAAATTCGTGAATACGGTTAGCAAAAAGGTAAGGATAAGAACGACAGAATCGCTCGTTCCGGTCTTCAAGATGCGGGCGAATTCTTTTCGTTCGCTCATGTTCCAAGCAACCAACATCAAGATGGGCGCCATGCTTGCAAGGGGGATCTCCGATGCATAAGGCGCAAGCAAGAGGAGCACCAGCAATACAACAAGTCCATGTATGATACCGGACAAAGGCGAGACGGCACCGCTTTTAATATTCGTTGCCGTCCGCGCAATGGCTCCGGTCGCCGGAATACCTCCAAAGAGGGGGATAACCATATTGGCGGCGCCTTGTCCGATCAGTTCGCGATTGCTGTTATGACGACTGCCTGTCATGCCGTCGGCCACAACCGCCGATAGCAAAGATTCGATACCGCCCAACATCGCAATAACAAAAGCGGGGCGAATGAGGGTTTCAATGCGATCCCAGGTGATTTCCGGAAAATGAAAATGGGGCAATGTACTCGGGATGGCTCCGAAGGACGTTCCGATCGTTGCTACGTTCCCTTTGAAAAACACATCTGCAACAATGCTTGATACGACAAGTCCCACTAACGAAGCTGGAACTTTCGGCAAAAATCTTGGCGCTAGGAGGATTACCGACAAACAAACCCCCGCCGTTATGACGCTGTAGATGTTCGTGCTTGTGAGGCGAACCCCGATTTCCTTCATGCTTGGCAGAAAATTCTCATGTTTTTCGATTTCGCTTAGACCTAGAAAGTTGGCGATTTGTCCGCTGAAAATAATCACGGCGATTCCAGCGGTAAATCCGGCGGTTACGGGACGAGGGATAAACTTGATGAATACGCCAAGTTTAAATACCCCCATAAGAACAAGAATCGCTCCGGCCAGAAATCCGGCAATCAATAAATTTTCGTATCCGTATTGAATGACGATGGCGAAGAGTACCGGAATAAATGCGCCAGTTGGGCCGCCAATTTGGAATTTAGAGCCCCCGAACAAGGAAATGCATATACCGGCAATGATGGTTGTATATAGGCCAAATTCGGGTTTGACCCCAGCTGCAATAGCAAACGCCATTCCTAACGGAATGGCGATAATGCCAACAATTACACCTGATAGGAGATCCTTGCGAAATGCGGCAGCGCGGTATCCCTCAAATCTTCCTTTCCACTTCATTGAAATTTACCTTCTTTTTATCATATATTTGATTATTTGAATATATAGAAGACATTACTCCCCTTATCGAACAAAGTCAACGCGAAAACACAACTTCCTGCTAGTTTAGACAAAAAAAACAAGGTGCTCCTTGATGTTCTCGCGGATGCCCTTGCATGTTCGGTTATGACTCATTGCGAATGACTTCAAGTAATGAAATGGCGTCAACGAGATGATTGTCGAAAATCCGCTTCGCGACAACAAGCAAATCTTTGATCAGCGGGTCGCGCAGCGAATAAATGACCGAGGTTCCGTCTTTTACGCCTGTAACCACGTTCTTGTTTCGCAATACCGACAGTTGCTGAGAAACGGCGGATCCTTCCGAACCCAATATACTTTGCAATTCGTTTACGTTCTTTTCCCCTTCGCTCAGAACTTCCAGAATTCGAATTCTCATCGGATGCGCCAGCGCTTTAAAAAAGTCGGCTTTAAATTGTTGGATCGTTGGATTCATGGCGTAAGCCCCCTAATGGCAGAACTTCTGAACATATGAATATCATAACATAACTTAAACGAGGAATTTACGACAGAGGTATTTTACGTAAACGCCAATCGAGTAGGACCATGCGCAATTGCATGTGCCTCTCACAAGAACCAGGACGTGCGGGTCGTTGCATCCGGTTCCTCCACGATTATCCCCACTGAGATACTGATCAAGCCGTGCTTTAACCGTTGCGGTCTTGTACACAGGTTACCGCTTCGCGGGAAATGATGGGGACTTTCACGCCTTAGTCGGCGCGCTGCAAAGCGCACAAAGGGCCACCCCTTGCAGCGCGTGCTGCGGGAGTGGCCCTTTCTCGATCGTTCAGGAGCGAATCTTGCGTAGCTTATTTCTTCGGCGCGATCGTATGGATCGGATGGCCCAGCGCGAGCTCGGCCGCGTCCATCGTGATCTCGCCCAGCGTCGGATGCGCATGGATCGTCAAGGAGATATCCTCGACCGTCGCGCCCATCTCGATCGCGAGACCCAGCTCGGCGATCATGTTGGACGCTTCGACGCCGGCGATCTGAGCGCCGAGCACGAGGCCCGTATCGGCTTCGGAGATGATCTTCATGAAGCCGTCTGCGCCGCCCAGCGTGACCGCGCGGCCGTTGCCGCCGAACGGGAACTTGCTGGACTTGACGTTGTAGCCCTTCTCCTTGGCTTCCTTCTCGGTGTAGCCGACGCTCGCGCACTCCGGATCGGTGAACGCGACGGCCGGAATGCACTTGTAGTCGACCTTGGAAGGCAGGCCCGCGATCGCTTCAGCCGCCACCTTGGCTTCGTACGAAGCTTTGTGCGCCAGCGCCGCGCCCGGCACGATGTCGCCGATCGCGAAGATGTGCGGGATGCTCGTGCGGCATTGGTCGTCGACTTCGACGAGGCCGCGGTCGGTCAGCTTGATGCCGATCAGGTCGAGGCCCAGCTCTCCGTCCGTGTTCGGACGGCGGCCGACGGTGACGAGCAGGTACTCCGCCGTGACGGTCTTCGTCTCGCCGTTTACTTCGTATGTGACCGTTACGTCTTTGTCCGTCTGCTCGGCGCTCTTCGCAAGCGCGCCGTTGACGATCTCGACTTTGTTCTTCTTGAGTTTCTTCACGACGAGCTGGCTCATGTCCTTGTCGAAGCCGGGCAGGATCGTGTCGGCGCCTTCGAGGATCGTGATCTCGGTGCCGAACTTCGCGTACATCTGGCCGAGCTCGGCGCCGATGTAGCCGCCGCCGATGACGACGATGCTCTTCGGCACTTCGGGCAAGGACAGCGCTTCGGTCGAAGACAGGATACGGCCGCCGAACGGGAACGGCTTCAGCTCGATCGGGCGGGAGCCCGTCGCGATGATGCAGTTCTTGAAGCGGTAGCGCGGCGCTTCCTGGTCGTTGAACAGACGGGCTTCATGCTCGTTGATGAACATGACTTCGCCTTGGAACAGTTGAACTTTGTTCGCTTTGAGCAGCATCTCGACGCCGCTCGTCATTTTGTTCACGACGGAGCCTTTGTATTCCTGCACTTTGCCGAAGTCGACGCCGACGTTGTCCGCGGACAGGCCGTAATCGGCCGCGTGAAGCATCGATTCATAGTGATGCGCCGCGTTGATGAGGGCTTTGGACGGGATGCAGCCAACGTTCAAGCAGACGCCGCCGAATTTGCCTTTGTCCGCGATGATGACCTTCTGTCCGAGCTGCGCGGCGCGGATCGCCGCGACGTAACCGCCGGGCCCTGCTCCGATTACTAATGTGTCGATGTCCAGAGAAGCGTCTCCTACTACCATCGATTACACCTCCATGACGAGCAGCTCGGGATCGGCGAGCAGCTGTTTAATGTAGTTAAGGAAATTCTGAGCCGTAGCGCCGTCAATGATCCGGTGGTCGAAGCTGAGGCTAAGCGCCATGACGGACGCCGCGACGACTTCGCCGTTCTTAATGACCGGCTTCTCGGAGATGCGGCCGGTGCCGAGGATCGCGACTTCCGGGAAGTTGATGACCGGCGTGAAGAACATGCCGCCCGCGGAACCGATGTTCGTGATCGAGATGGTGCTGCCCCGCATCTCGTTCGGGGAGAGCTTGCCGTCGCGGCCGCGGGTCGCCAGATCGCGAATCTCATTGGCGACGGTCCAGACATTCTTGCGGTCCGCATCGAAGATGACCGGCACGAGCAAGCCGTTGTCCGTATCGGTCGCGATGCCGACGTTGTAGTACTTCTTGTAGACGATCTCGTTGGCTGCTTCGTCGATCATCGCGTTCAAGGCAGGGAACTCGCGGCAAGCCGCGACGAGCGCCTTGACGATAAACGGCAGATACGTCAGCTTGACGCCTTTCTTCTCGGCGACCGGCTTCGCGCGCGTACGGAGCGCGACGAGCGCGGAAACGTCCACTTCGTCCATGAGCGTGACGTGCGGAGCGGTGTACACCGATTTGACCATCGCGTTGGCGATCGCCTTGCGGACGCCCTTGAACGGCACGCGCTCTTCGACGCCGGGGCCGGCCTGTACGGCGCGGGCCGCCGGGGCCGCTGCGGACGCTTGTCCGGCTGAGGCTGGCGCTTCGGATGCCGCCGCAGGAGCAGCCGCTCCGCCGCCGGAGAATCCGAGCACGTCTTCGCGGGTGATGCGGCCGTTCTTGCCGGTGCCGCCCACTTCGGCGATGTTGACGCCCTTCTCGCGCGCTAGCTTGCGAACGCTAGGCGTTGCCAGGACAGGCCCATTGTTGGAAGGCGCAGCCGGCTTCGCTTCGGCCGCAGGCGCAGCCGTTGCCGCAGGCGCTTCCGCCGCAGGCGCTTGCGCGGGCTGACCCTTCGTATCGGCGCCGCCTGTAGCCGCGCTGCCGCCGCCGTTGCTATCGCCATGGCTGTCCGCATGCGCTTGCTCCGGCAGTTCGCCTTCGGCCTCGATGACGGCGACGACTTCGCCAACGCGCATCGTCTGGCCGTCTTTGGCGAGCACTTCGAGCACCTTGCCGTTGACCGGGCAAGGCACTTCCATGATCGCTTTGTCGTTCTGTACTTCCATGAGAATATCTTCGTCTGTTACCGCTTGGCCTGGCGCGATGTGCAGCTTGACGATCTCGCCTTCGTGCAACCCTTCGCCAAGTTCGGGGAACCGGTATTCGAATCTAGCCACGTGGCCTACCTCCTGTCCTCTTAGAACTGCAGCACTTGGTTAACGGTCTTCACGATGCGCGCCGGCGTCGGCAGCCATGCATCCTCGATGAGGGCGAACGGATAGACCGTGTCCGGTCCCGCGCACCGAAGCACGGGCGCTTCCAGGTGCAGGATGGCTTTCTCGTTGATCTGCGCGATGACCTCCGCGGCCGCGCCGGAAGTCTTCTGCGCTTCCTGCACGACGATCGCGCGGTTCGTCTTTTGGATGGAAGCGACGATCGTATCGATGTCGAGCGGGAGCAGCGTACGAAGGTCGATGACTTCGGCGGATACGCCGTTCTTCTCCAGCTCCTCCGCCGCCTTCACTGCGGTATGAACCATAAGTCCGTAAGCGATGATCGTAACGTCCTTGCCTTCGCGGACGACCTTGGCTTTGCCGATCGGCACGGTATATTCGCCTTCCGGCACCTCGTCGCGGAACGCGCGGTACAAGTTCAAGTGCTCCATGAAGAAGACCGGATCGTTGTCGCGGATCGCGGAGATGAGAAGGCCCTTCGCGTCGTACGGGTTCGAAGGGACGATGACCTTCATGCCCGGCGTCTGGATGGCGAGGCCTTCCAGCGAGTCGGTGTGCAGCTCGGCCGCTTTGACGCCGCCGCCGAACGGCGTGCGGAAGACGATCGGCGCGTTGTAGCGTCCGCCGGAACGGTAGCGCATCCGGGCGGCTTGTACGAACATTTGGTCCAATGCTTCATAGATGAATCCGACGAACTGGATCTCCGCGATCGGGCGGAATCCTTGGATGCCGAGACCGACGGCCAGGCCGCCGATGGCGGATTCGGCCAGCGGCGTATCGAATACCCGCTGTTCCCCGAACTCCGCTTGCAGTCCTTCCGTGGCACGGAAGACGCCGCCGACCTTGCCGACGTCTTCGCCGAAAATCAGCACGTTCGAGTCGCGCTTCAGTTCGACCCGCATCGCGTCCTTAATCGCCTCAATCATATTCATTTGCGCCATGCTGTGAACTCTCTCCCATCTATGGATTGTCAGCCGTGTCGACGGTTTAACTTAGAAATCGGCCTTCTGCTCTTCGAGATGCGCCGGCGTTTGCTCGAACATGGAGTCGATCAGGCCCGCGACGGTCATCTTCTCCGTCTGCTCGGCTTTCTTGATGTGCTCAGCTACAGCCGCCTTGGCTTCTTCCTTCACGCGGGCGGTCTCTTCCTCGGACCAGAGTCCCTTCGCTTCCAGGTACTTGCCGAAGCGCACCAGCGGATCCTTCAGGCTCCACTCCTGCTCTTCTTCCTTCGTGCGGTACTTGGTGGCGTCGTCGGACATCGAGTGCGGGCGGAACCGGTACGTGATCGCTTCGATCAGCGTCGCTCCCCCGCCGTTGCGAGCGACCTCGGCCGCTTCTTGCACGGCGGAGATGACGGCCAGCACGTCCATGCCGTCGATCTGAACGCCGCGAACGCCGGCTGCGAGCGCCTTGTGGGCGATCGATTGGGCGCCGGTCTGCTTGGCGAACGGCGTCGTGATGGCGTAGCCGTTGTTCTGTACGAAGTAGATGACCGGCAGCTTAAAGGAGCCTGCGAAGTTCAAGCCTTCGTAGAAGTCGCCTTCGGAGGAACCGCCGTCGCCCGTGTACGTGATGGCGACGCGCTTCTCGCCCTTCAGCTTGAAGCCCATCGCGACCCCCGTCGCGTGCAGGATCTGCGCGCCGATGATGATCTGCGGCATGAGCACGTTGACGCCTTCGGGGATCTGGCCGCCGTGCTGATGGCCGCGGGAATACAGGAACGCCTGATACAGCGGCAGGCCGTGCCAGACCAGCTGCGGCATATCGCGGTAGCCCGGGCAGACGAAGTCGTCCTTCGTGAGGGCGTACTCGCTGCCGACCATCGTGCCTTCTTGGCCGGAGACCGGCGCGTAGAAGCCCAGACGGCCTTGGCGGCCCAGGTTGATGGCGCGGTCGTCCCAAGTGCGGGTAAATACCATACGGTACATGATTTCTTTCAGTTGCTCGTCGGACAGCTTCGGCATCGCGTCGGGATTGACCACTTCGCCTTCCGGAGACAATACCTGGAGCGGCGTTACGTCTTCCGAGTGTACTACGTGCGGGAATTGTTGAACCGGCTTAGCCGGGGCGTCCAATGAACCTTTACTCATCTCGATCACCTCGTCAAGAATTGTGGAAGAGGGGTTTCTGTTATAGAATTATTATAGCTCTGTTTGATTGGTTTGGTCAAAGTAAAAAAGGCTTAATTATTGATTTTTTCGCGCTCGATCGACCATTTTGTTTGTAGTACAGGGTGATGTTTTTAGTATAACACAGTAATACAAAATGCATGGCCGAACATACTCCGCCAGGCAGGCGGAGCCGTCCATTTCTATGGTTTGCCCATGCCGAAGGATTGCCATACCCGATTCCCAAGGAGAGAGGATGTCCCCGCGTGAACCAAGACCAGCCGGTGCGGCGCACCGTCGTCAAGCGCCAGATTCCCAGCCGTTACCTGTCAACCGGAGAAAGAACCGTTCGAGTGTACTTACCCCCGTCGTACCGGGATGACCTCCAATATCCCGTCGTATATTGTCAGGACGGTGAAGATTTCTTCAACTTCGGCCGCATCGCCACCCTCTCCCACGAACGCATCGTCGGCGAAGCGTGGGAGCCGTTCGTAATCGTGGGGGTCGACGTGGACAAGAAGGTGCGCACCGAAGAGTATCAGCCGGGCAGCGACCGGCACGAAGCGTATTTGGCCTTCTGGATGGAGGAACTCGTCCCTTATATAGAAGCGAACTTCGCCGTCCGCGGCGACCTCCGCAGCCGGCTGCTCGCCGGCGATTCGCTAGGCGGCGCCGCGAGCCTGTCGATCGCGTTGCGCTGGCCGGATGCGTTCAACCGGATCCTGTCTCTCTCCGGCGCTTATTACGACACGTCGATCCGCCAGATTCAGCAGGCGTCCGATCTGTCCAACCTGTCCGTATGGATGACGGTCGGCTTGCAGGAGACGGCCTACCAGACGGATCACGGCACGTTCAACTTCGTGGAACTGAACCGGATGGCCCGCCGGCTGCTCGAACGCAAAGGCGCGTACATCGATTATCGGGAAAAAGCCGGCGAGCATAAATGGGGCTTCTGGCAGACCGAGCTTCCCGAGGCGCTGGGCGCGTTCCTGGGTCCCGAGGCGCATATGTAACCGTCGATGCCTGATCGGCGGGGGAGAACTGCAACGATAGAAAGTATCGTTACAGGAGCCTTGGAGCCGCGTACGAGGGCTGTAACGATAAAAAGTATCGTTACAGGAGCCTTGGAGCCGCATACGAGGGCTGCAACGATAAAAAGTATCGTTACAGGAGCCTTTGAGACGCATACGAGGGCTGTAACGATAAAAAGTATCGTTACAGGAGCCTTGGAGCCGCATACGAGGGCTGTAACGATAGAAAGTATCGTTACAGGAGCCATGGAGCTGCGTACGAGGGCTGCAACGATAAAAAGTATCGTTACAGGAGCCCTGGAGCCGCGTACGAGGGCTGTAACGATAGAAAGTATCGTTACAGGAGCCTTGGAGCCGCATACGAGGGCTGCAACGATAAAAAGTATCGTTACAGGAGCCTGGAAGGCGTGATGGGGCGCTGTAAAGCAACTGATATGCGGCCAGTAGTTGCGCGGGTGACGATCGCTCCCAAGCCGCCTTCGACACGGAGATTTCGGCTCACGGCATTCGGACGCAGATCATCGCCGGAACGAACTGATCGTCCCCTTATTCGGCAGCCATGGAAAAGGGCTATTCCCCGTTCGGCTCGCGCCGGGGAAATAGCCCTTCCGTCTCATCGAGCAGCCGCTGCAGATCCGCCTCGCTCCTGCCGCCTTCCCGGCGGAATGCCAGCAGCTTCTCGCGAAGCGCGAGGGCGGCCGCTTCATATCCTGCCGCATCGTCCGAACCCCCTGCCGCGCCGTCCGGATCGTACCAGACATAGCCGCCGTTCGGTCCGTTCCGCAGATAGGCGGAGCGCCACTCGTCCGGATAGACGGGCCACGGCTCTCCCAGGGCGATCGCGATCACGTCGTCGCTGCCGAGCGGGAGCAGATGATGGTAATGCTCCTCCGCTCCGCCGCCGGCGATGTTCAGGTGCCTCGCCGCATAATGAAGGTAGTGCTCTCCGCTCGCCGCGTCTTTCACGAGCCGGTAGAGCGAATGCTCCGTTTCGCCGAGCGGCTTCACCTCCTGCAGCCGCTCGGCGAGCGTATCTCCGGAGACGAACTTCAGCAGCGGGAAAGGCGTCTCCTCTTCCCCATTCGCGCGACCGATCCGATTCGTCGTCATTTGTCGTTCACCCTCCTGACCGTCGCTTCGATGAGCGCGCGCAGATCTTGATGTCTGTTCGGAAGTTCCGCCTCCCCGCCGAGCATCTGCAGCAGGTTGGACAAATCCCGCAGACGGGCGAGCCGTTCCCATTGATGAGGCAGCTTCGAACCCGAAGCGTCCTCATACCCGGCGACGAACGCCGCCTGCAGCGGTCCCTCGAACAGCCGCCCGTAGCGGAACCACTGTCCGAGATCCGCGATCGCGTGTCCCGCCATGGCGAACTCCCAGTCCAGCACGGCGCTGACGCGTCCCCCCGATACGGCGATATTCGCGGGGCGGAAGTCGCCATGGACCAAGCAGGCGTGCCGATCGAGTTCGGCCCACGTCGTCCGCCGGTCTTCGATCAAGCGCGACAAGTCGGCGGCCAATGGCTCTCCGAGCCGCTCCCGCACCCTGTCGTCCAGGAAGAACCCGAACCAGTCCGCGAGCGGGGCGAGCCCCGGTTGCGGCTGCAACCGCTCATCCAGAAAGCCCGGCGCGCCGTAGCGGACCGAATGGATGCGCGCGGCGAAGGCGCCCAACGCATGAAGCAGATCCGGTTCGGGCCTCGCGCCGGACAGCATCTCCGCCTGGAGCGAGCGGCCTTCCGCGAAGCTGTAGATGCCGAACGCGCGCCCTTCCGCCTCGCCCTGATAGCATAGCCGTTGAACGGGCACATCCAGCTGCCGCATCCGGCGGAACAGCGCGGATTCCCTGCGCCAGCCGTCATCGCCTGAGGCGTAGACGCGAAGCACCAGGGAGGAATCGCCGTCATCCGTCCAGACGCGGTAGTTCGTGTTCCGCTTGCCCTCATCGGACAGCGGAAGGACGCGAGTAAGCCGCAGTTTGGCGTCGTATTGCCTGAGCAGGCTGGCGATCTCCGCCTCCCCGATCGGCTCGAAGGGAAGCGACCGCTCCCAGTCTCGATCCATTGGTCACCTCCTAGGCCAGACTCTGCCGGATGCGCTCGAGCAGCCGGTCGCAGCCCTCGCACACGAGCGCGTACGTCTCCTCGAAGTCGCCCGTGTAGTAGGGATCGGGCACGTCCTGCAGCTTGCTGTCCGGCACGACAGAGAGGAAGCGGATGACCTCCGCCTCGGCGTCGGCGCCGATCGCGGCGCGGATGTCGCGCTCGTTGTTCCCGTCCATCGCCACGATCAGATCGAAGCGGCGGCCGTCCTCCGGCTTCAGCTGGCGGGCGCACATCCCCGCATAGGAGATCTTCTTGTCGTCCAGCAGCCTCCGAGTCCCTTCGTGCGGCGGCTTCCCGATATGCCAGTCGCCCGTTCCCGCCGAATCGATCTCGATCGCTTCCTGCAGTCCGGCCGCGTTCACCCGCTCCCGGAACACCGCTTCCGCCATCGGAGACCGGCAGATATTGCCCAAACATACGAATAAGACGCGATACGCCATTAAGATTCGACCCCGTTTTCCCCGCTGCGCGCCTGAACGTACTTGCGGCGCGGCAGCTTCCATTTATAGTGGACGGATAGCATGCGGAACAGCACGGTCAACAGGAACAGGACGATCAAATGCCACGTCGCTTTCATTTCGCCGATGCCGACTGCAAGACCCGCGGCAAGCGCCCATACGGCGTAGATCTCGTCCTTGAGCACGAGCGGCTTGCGTCCCGCCATGATATCCCGGATCATCCCGCCGCCGATGCCGGTCAGCATCGCGGCTACCATGACCGCGCTGAGCGGGAGCTTGGCGTCGACCGCGTACATCGCGCCCTGGATGGCGAAGGCGGCCAGACCGATCGCGTCGAAGAACGCCTCGCTTCGCTTCCAATGATGGATCCAAGCCATCGGCAGCACGAACACGATCAGGATCGCGACGCCCGCCGTTTTCAAGAACAAGCCCTGGTTCCAGAGCGAGGTGACGGGTACGCCGATCAGCAGGTTGCGGACGACGCCGCCCCCGAAAGCCGTAATCAGACCGAGCACGAAGACGCCCAGTATATCGTACTCTTCCTCCATCGCGACGATCGCGCCGCTGACGGCGAAGGCGATCGTGCCGATCAGGCTGAACAGCTGAAAGACGTCCAGGTGATAAAGCGTCCAATGCAATGATGACAACCCCCGGCATTCCGTTAATAAGACCTAGTCCATTGTAGCGGTTGACCGCGCCCGTCCGCAACGGTCATTTTTGGAGTCGTACAGCATGGATAAGCAACGCAACTCGCCTATCCATTGCTGTAGGACCGACGATAAAAACGCGTCGCCGTCTAGAAAGACGGCAAAGCCGTTTATACTTCGTTCGCTCCGGGACGCAATACCCGTTATACTGAACGTATTCCCAGCTTCTACGCTGCCTGACGCATTGGAGGACAACCGTCATGATCCAACCTTCCTATCGGCGCGCCGTGATCGTGACCGGCGGGACCACCGGTCCGTGGAGCCTTGCGCGCATTCGGCCGGACGATTACTTGATCGGCGCCGACCGGGGCGCCTCCTTCCTCGTCGAGCAAGGCTATGCGCCCCATCTGGCGCTCGGCGACTTCGACTCGGTCGACGACGCCCAGTTGCGCACCGTCCGAAGCCGCGCCGGAGAATTCCAAAGCTTCGACGCCGTCGACAAAGACTGGACCGATACCGAGCTCGCGCTGCGGGAGGCGCTGAAGCGCGGCTTCCGCGACATCGTCATCTTCGGCGGACTCGGCACGCGGTTCGACCATAGCCTGGCGAACGTCCATCTGCTTGCCGTCGCCCTGGACGCGGGCGCGTCGGCGTGTCTGGCGGACGCGCACAACGAGATCCGCCTCCTGGCCGATCGGTGCCGGCTGGAGGCGGATGAACGATACCCTTATGTCTCGTTGCTGCCCCTCTCCCCGCAGGTGACGGGCGTCACCTTGCAAGGGTTCGCCTATCCGCTGAACGACGCCACGCTCAAGCTCGGCATGTCGCTCGGCATCAGCAATTACCTTGTTGCGCCGGAAGGCGATATCGCCGTCCGGGACGGTTTGCTCCTCGTCATCCGAAGCCGCGACTGAGCTAGACGGTCAAGACGAGACCCGCGTGCGCGAGCCGCACGTGGGCCGGCAGACCGTAATCCCGGCGGACGTCGATGTCGTGGGACAGATGCGTGAAGACGGCGGACGGGACGGCAAGCTCTTCCACGAGCGCCAGCCCTTCGACGACGTCGTACAGCGAGCGCGTCTCCATCGGATACGGTTCATGATAATAACTCGTTCCGAGGACGAGCAGCGACACGCCCCGCAAGGGCGCTTTTTGCGCTTCCGTCAGGTTGATGGAGTCCGGACAATACGCCCAAGCGACGCCTCTGCCGGCATCGTCGAACCGGTAAGCGTAAGAGAAACCGTTCTTGCCGTGATTCACCTTCCACGTCCGAATCCGCCAATCCCCGTAAGCCATGCCGTCGTCGTTGGTCGTCGCCAGCAGCCGGCTGCCCAGCCAGGGGAACCGTTCGTCCACTTCGGCGAGCACCTCGGCCGGTCCGTAGAGACGCGCGGTCTCCTCCCGCCAGCGGCAGGCGTCCGCCCACTCGGCCAAGCCGCCGATATGATCGAAGTGCGCGTGCGTCAGCAGGCCGTGCCGGACCTGCCGAACGCCGAGCGACTCCATCTGCGTCCGCCAATCCGGCCCGCAATCGACGAGCAGCGGCGCCTCCCCCTCCGTCTCCAGCCAGACCGACGAGCGCAGCCTGACATTCGCGCCCGACGTCCGGGCTTCCGCGCAAACCGGACATTCGCAATAGACGCGGGGCGTTCCCATCGAATCCCCGTTGCCCAAGATCGTGATGTTCATGTTCATTCGCCTTTCTTCTCCCGTTCCGCCTGACGTTAGATCGGCAGCAGCCGCACCGATTCGCGGGCTTCCAGCCGCGCCATCATCTCATGCCATTCCTGCGGCTTGTTCGGCAGCGCGGCGTAATACCAGCGCAGGAAGCCGACGGGCAGCGAGGCGGGCAGCGCATCGCGCGTTTCGTCCGCGGGACGGAAGCAGAAGTCCAGTCCTTTCACCGCTTTGCCTTCGTGGTCCCAGGACGGATGGACGTAGTCAAGGTCCAGCTTCTTGAAGCCGAGGTGGGACAGCACTTCCCGGCGGACGGCCGGATGCATCGGACTCACGCGACCGGCAGCTACGCCCGTCTCCGGTTCGGCAAGCGACGGATCGTAGATCTCCGCGAACATGCCGAGCGACGCCGTCCCGCTCTCCGCCTCCAGCTGCCGCAGGTGCGCTTCGCGCTGTACGAGCAGGAACCGGCCGATGCCGAGCCCGGGTCGGCCCACGATCGTGAAGTCGGTCATCGCGACCGCGAATTCCGGCCGATAACGGTACTCCGTCGCGCCAACGACTTCGCCGTCGAGCACGGCCACGTAGACTTGAATGGTCAGGTCCAGGAGCGGCTCCTTCCAGAGATCGAACGCCAGCACTTCCTCCGGCGGGAACGCTTCCCCCATCAGCCGGTGCATTTTGGCGAAATAGGGATCGTCCACCGATCCGATTTTACGGTATTCCAAAGCCATGAACAGCTCCTCCTCCATCTTCTAAGGCTTGAACGGGTTGCGCCATTCCATCAGCGCCGCGTTCCCGCAGGAATCTTCGTCATCCAGATAATCGCGCACGACGCCGGCCGGCGAACGTCCGCAGCGAAGCAGGAACGTCAGGACCGGATCCTTGCGGCGTCCTTCGGCGACTTCGGCCACGTATCGTTCGGGCGTCAGCTCGCCCGATACGCCCCGGTAACCCGGCATCCGGCCCGCGCCGAGCAGCCGCCGGCAGCCGAGCTGCACGACGGTCTCGTACATCGACTGCATCAGCCACTTGCCGAGGCCGAACGATCGGTACGCAGGCCGAACGCAGATGTCCGCGACGTAGAGCGTCTCGCCGTCCGGCTCGTGCGTCCCGATGTATCCGTCGTCCGTCACCGACGCCCAATCGTGCCGGTCGCCTTCGCGGAACGTCCGGCGCAGCGCCGTCATGGAGCCGACGATCCGTCCGTCCACCTCCGCGCAGAGCGCGCCTTCCGGGAACCGCGTCACATGCGCGCGCAATTGCTCTTCATTCCACCACAGCTCGGACGGATAGGGCGGCGGGAAGCTCTCCGCCTGCACCTCGACGAGGCCAGGGAAGTCGCGCTCCGCGTAGTTGCGGATCACCGCAGGCGCCATCCGGCTTCCGTCCGATACGTACAGCCGCTTCAGCATCGCGTCAGCCCCCGTTTCAAGACCAATCCGGGTACAGATCCGTGCGCCGGTCCCGCCAAGTCGTGACGGACCCGGCCCGGCGTACGTCCTCGAGCAAGGCGAGATCGAGATCCGCCGTGATGAGCATATCTCCGTTGATCTCCCCTTCGCATTGAATGCCGCGCGGCGGGAACGGAATGTCGTTCGGCGTGATGACCGCCGCTTGTCCGTAGTTCGCCCGCATGAAGTCGACGCGTTCGAGCGACCCCACGGTACCGGTCGTAACGATATAGATTTGGTTCTCGACGGCCCGGGCATGGCAGCAGTAGCGCACGCGATAGAACCCGTGACGGTCGTCCGTGCAGGACGGACAGAAGATGACGTCGGCCCCCTTCGCCCGCACCATCCGCACGATCTCCGGGAACTCGATGTCGTAGCAAGTCAGCAGGCCGATCCGGCCGTACGGCGTATCGAAGACGGAGACGCCTTCGCCGTCCGAGACGTTCCAGGCTTCCTTCTCCGTCGGCGTGATATGCAGCTTGTCCTGGGTCTGATAGCTGCCGTCCGGCGCGAACAGGAATGCCGTGTTGCGCAGCGAGTCGCCTTTCTTCGTCAGATGCGTGCCCCCGACGATATAGACGCCGAACTCCCGAGCCAAGCCCGAGAAGAGTCCGAGGTAATCTTCCGCGTAATCGAGCAGACGCTCGATCGGCTGTCCCGCCCCGCCCGCTTCGACGCCGATGGAGAGCAACGGCGTCGTGACGAATTCCGGGAACAGGATGAACTGGGCCCCGTATTCCGCCGCGTTGCGCACGTAATGCGTGACCTGCCCGCGGTACGCCGCGAAGTCGCTCACGTCCCGAAGTTGGAACTGCACGGCCGATACGCGCATTTTCATAACCGGTTTCCCCCTCTCTTTTCCTCCCCTTAATTATAGGGATAGATCGCCGGGGAGCAAGCGCGGATCGACATGAGAGAATTCTCATTGATTTCTAAGAAAGGCGATTCAACCCGCACAATAGCAATCTTTCCATTCTTTTTGGGAAATTGTAGGAGGTTTCGAGTCTGCTATACTCGATCTCAACGTCATCGGATGAATACATACAACTTGGATGGAGGATATCTTACAGCATGAGCATCAAGAGCACGATCGTCCGAAAAGTCGCAAGCATCAGCCTATGCGCCGTCATCGCATTCACGGGCGCAGCCATGGCTTCGTCTCCTTCCGCGTCCGCGGCTACGACCAAAGCGGACAAAATCATCACGTTGGGCAAAAAATATTTAGGCGTCAAATATCGTTTCGGCGCCCCTTCCGGCAAGACTTCGGTCTTCGACTGCTCCAGCTTCACCCAATATATCTTCGGCAAATACGGCGTCAAGCTGCCCCGGGTGTCCAGCTCGCAAGCGACGAAGGGCAAGAAAATCGCCAAAGCCAGCTTGAAAAAAGGCGATCTCGTCTTCTTCAAAACCTCGCGCACCGGCTCCAAGATCGGACACGTCGCCGTCTACATCGGCAGCAACAAGATCCTGCACACCTACGGCAAACCCGGCGTCACGGTCACGAGTCTCAGCTCGACCTACTGGAAGCAGCATTACGTAACGGCGCGCCGCGTCCTCTAAGCTCCTCGAATAGACTGACATAGTTTTGCCTACAGCTCGACCTATCGCACCGCTATCACACAAATCCCAACACCAAGAACGGCAACGCCCGGATCTCGCATCCGGCGTTGCCGTTCTTTTGTCGCAGTTTATTTGGGAAATTGGATCGCGATCGTCGTGCCGCTGCCGGGTTTGCTGAACACCTCAACGCTGCCGCCGTGCAGTTCGATGATCCGCTTGGCGATGGACAGGCCGAGCCCGCTGCCGCCGGTCGTCCGATGACGGGCTTCGTCGACCCGGTAGAACCGCTCGAACAGATAAGGAATCTCGGCCTCCGAGATCCCGATGCCGTAGTCCGTCACTTCGAGCTGCACCGAGTTCTTGTCGGAACGGATCCGCACGTCGATCGGTTCCTTGCTGTACTTGATCGCATTGTCCAGCAAGATGAGCAGCATCTGGCGGAACTTGTCCTTGTCTCCGGTCAACTGAACGGCGGAACCGGGCGCATGCACCCGAATTTCGCGCCGGAACGTCGTACCCAGCACGCCGGACAGCTCCTTGACGACGCCGACCGCGTCGAACCGGGTCTTGTTGACCCAATCGTCCTGTTCGGCCTCCGCGAGCGTCAGCATGGAACGCGTCAACTTCTTGAGCCGCTCGGTCTCCTTGGCGATCGCCTCGATCGCCTCGTCGCGCACTTCGACGTTATCGCGGCCCCAACGCTTCAGCATGTCGGCGTAGCTCCCGATGACCGTGAGCGGCGTCTTCAGCTCGTGCGAGGCGTCGGCGACGAATTGCTTCTGCCGTTCGATCGTGCGGTCGAGCCGCTCGATCATCTGGTTGAAGGCGCGAATCAGCTGCTGCAGCTCGATCGACTCTTCCTGCCCCATCTTGACGCGCTGCAGCTTGCCGCTGCGGTCGATCTCGCGCATCGTCTGCACCATCTGGCCGATCGGCCCCGTCAGCCGGGAGGTGAACCAGTACGTCCCCAGGATGGCGAACAGGATCGCCCCGACGCTCGTCACGCTGAGCGCGCCGAGCAGGATCTGCAGATAGCCGTCCAACACCGTTAGACGCCTGGCGCTCTCCACTTCGCCGATCAGCCGATGTTCTTCGTAGATGGGGACCGACCAGAGGAGGACCCGCTGGCCGTTCAGCCGCAGCGTCTCCGAATGGGAGACGGTGCGGACGTCGATCGGAATGCTTAGCAGCTCCTTGTCGATCCCGACCGTGTTGACGACGTGGGAATCCGCGGTGACGATCCGCATCATCTCGTTCACGTTGTACATGTCGCTCAGCAGCTTCGGATCGTCGATGCCGACCATCTTCTGCTTGCGCAGCGTCTCGACGACGAGATCCGCCTTGTTCGCGAGGAGCTGAAGCTCCCCGCGCGTCGTGACGCGGATGACGAAGAAATAGACGAAGACGTTGTACAGAATCAGGATGAAGATCAGCCAAAAAACGGTGAACAGCGTAAAGCGCAGCCTAAGCGTCATGCTTCAGGCTCCCGCAGCATGTAGCCGACGCCGCGGACGGTATGAAGCAGTTTGTGCCGGTAGCCCTTGTCCATCTTCTGGCGCAGGTACCGGATGTAGACGTCGACGACGTTGGTGTCGCCGATATATTCGTATCCCCAGACGTCGGACAGAATCTCGTCGCGGGTCTTCTCCTCGTTCCGGTGACGGGCCAGATAGAGCAGCAGCTCGAACTCCCGCGGCGTCAGGTCGATCGCGTGGTCCTTGCGGAACACCTTCCGCGTGATCAGCTCGATCGTCAGATCCCCGATCCGCAGCACGTCCTCGCTCTCGCCGTCGCGCGACGCCTTGAAGATGCGCAGCAGGTTCCGCACCCGCGCGAGCAGCTCCTCCATCGCGAACGGCTTCGTCACGTAGTCGTTCGCGCCGTGCTCGAAGCCGCTGACCTTGTCGGGCACGGTATCCCGCGCCGTGAGCAGGATGACGGGCACGGCGTGGTCGTTCTGCCGCAGCCGCCGCAGCACCTCGATCCCGTTCAGCTCGGGCAGCATAACGTCGAGCAGCACGAGATCCCACTCGCCTCCGATCGCCATCTCGAGGCCGGTCCGCCCGTCGATCGCGCGGCCGACTTCGTAGCCTTCATGTTCCAATTCCAGCGTGAGGACGCGCGCGATGCCGTCCTCGTCTTCGATAATCAATATTCGTTCACCCATTGCGTATCACCTCGGTTATCAGCAAGCCCGCGTTTAACGCCGAACTTCTTTCTATTGTACCATGACTGTCTACCTAGAATCGACTGGCAGACCTTGTGGCGAAACCCCGCCTTCCGGCGGTTCAACGCGCCTCGCCCAGCGGTCCGCGCCGCCAGAACGCATCGACGGCGGCCGCTTCGCGGGCGCGCAGCCGCACGGTCTCCCCCCGCCACAAGGCGGCGGCCACCTCCTCTGCCGGCCATTGCGGCAGGCAAAGCATCGGCTCCTCGGGGAAAAGCGTCAGCCATTCGTCGCGTTCGCGAAACGCATGGTCCCGGTTCGCGATCCAGCCGGCCGCGGCTCCGTTCGCTCGCGCCATGCGCAGCAGCTCCGCGCAGCCGCGCTGCCGGCGTTCGCTCCATTTGGACGGCATGCTGTCGGCGACCAGGTAGATCGCGTCGGCTTGCTCGGCGAGCCAAGCCGACGCGCCTTGCGACTGCCACCTGCTGGACACGTCCAGCAGGACGACAGGAGCGCCCAGCTTGCGCAGCCAACCGCCGAACTCGGCCGGCGGCGGCGCCCATGCGGCGGCCGTATCGGAGAGCGGGTAGTACATGGCGCTCCCCTGCCGCCAGGCGGGCTGTACCGGCCCCGCGCCCGCAGGATCGGCGAAGGCGGCGCGCCGAGGCATGCGCCGGTCTCCGTCCAGCCGGCGGTAGAGCTCCGGCTCCCCGCCCGGGCACTCGACGAGCGCGTGCGGCACGTCGCGATCCGCGAGCCGCCGGGAGAGCATCTGGGCGGCGAACGTCGCTCCGGCGCCGGGATAGGCCGAAGCCAGCGCCACCACCGTGACGCCCGTCTCCGCGGGCTGGCGAAGCTCGGCTCCTTCGCCCGGCACGCCGCCGTATCGGCGCCACTCGCGCAGCACCTCGCCGGCGCTGCCGGGACGGTCCGCCGGCCGCTCGGAGAGCAGCCGGCCTACCGACTCCCGGAACATCGGCGGCGCGTCGTCCTGCCACGGCTCGCTCCCTTCCCGGCCGCGGCCGGCGGCATAAGCGCCGGCCGTCAGCAAGTAGTACGCGAGCGCGCCGAGACCGTACAGGTCGGTCCTGGCGTCCGTCTGGCCGCCCCGGAGCTGTTCCGGCGCGGCGAAGGCGGGCGTCCCGAGACGCATCGTATCCGCAGCCGCGCCGGGGCGGAACTGCCGGGCGATGCCGAAGTCCACGAGCACCGCGCGGTCCGCGCCGTCGATGATGACGTTCGCGGGCTTCAGATCGCGGAATACGATGGCGGGCGTCTGGGCGTGCAAATACGCGAGAACGCCGGCCAGGTGCGTCAAATAACGGATCGCCTTGGCGAACGGAAGTCGGCGTCCGTGGCGTTCGAAGCGGTCCGCCAGCGTCTCGCCGGCTACGTAGTCCATGACGATGCAGGCGAGTCCTTCGCCGTCCGGCGGCAGGTAATCGACGATCCTCGGCAGATGCGGGTGATCGAGACGGCTCAATACGCGCGCTTCCGCGATGAACGCGTCCCGCTCCTCGGGGTAAGGCCGCGTAATCTTGAGCGCTTGCCATTTGCCTCCGAGACGCAGGTCTTCGGCGAGATAGACGCTGCCCATGCCGCCCTTGCCGATGCGGCGGGCAATCCGGTAGCGTTCGGCGATGACCGCCTCTGCGGCGCCGAACGCGGAGGCATCCCCCATATGATTCGAAGCATGACCTTCCATTTCAGTCCCTCCGATTCGCGAAACGCAAAAAAATCCCGCGGAAGCCGCGGGAACGTCACGTTCCGCAGGCCGCCGCGGGATGCTTTCCCGTCGTTCGCCGTTCTATTCCGTTTAAAAAGATCGATTGACCGCATTGTAGCACAGTCCGCTTCGAATGAGAAGACAGATCGTCAGCGGCGGACCCACAGCGTCACTTCGTCGCGATTGTGGAACAGCTGCTTCACCCGGCGAACGTCGAAAGCTTCCCGGTAGTCCTCCAGCAAATCCGCGATCGTCTGGAGCGGCTTGCGGTACATCAGCTTCAGCGTGATGAGACCGGAGGCGCCGGCGGACAGCGCCGGCGCCAGCTGGCTCACGATCCGGCACGTATGATGCGGATCCCAGCTCATATCGCATACGAGCAGGTCGAACGAGCCGGGCGCGAAAGAGAGCTCCGCGGCGTTCTGCCGGAGGTGGCGCAGCATCGGATGGCCGACGAGGGAGGGGTGCATCACGGCCGGATCGACGGCCGTCACCCGCACGCCGCGCTCGAGCAGGACCGAGGACCAACCGCCCGGCGCGGCGCCGAGATCCAGCGCGTTCGAAAAGCGGTTCAGCGGCAGGCCGAACGTCTTCTCCGCCTCGAGCAGCTTGAACGCCGCGCGCGAGATGAGGCCTTCCTCCCGGCGGAACCGGACCGCCCCGCCCGGCCAGTCGGACAGGTTGTCGCGGGGCGCGGACCAGCCGAAGTAGATCGACTTCTTGGTCGCGTAGACGGACAGGATCCAACGGGCGTCCCGCGCCACGGTCTCGGCTCCCGCCGCTTGCAGCGCGGGCGTCATGAGGTCCCGGCCTTCCGCCGAGGAGAACGGGAACGGGCTGTCCTGCGATTTGCGCACTTGCACCGCGACCGCGGCGCCCTTGGCTTCGGCCGATCGCGAAGCGGCGAAGCGCGCGAGCGCGGACGCCGTCTCTTCGGGCGAGTTCGGCATCGCGACTTCCTCCTTCACGGGAAAGACGTGCCGAAGGAAGATCGGCTCGTCCGCCCGAAGCCGCCGGACCAGTTCCTCTTGGCTGTATTCGTCATGCTGAACGCGGAACGTCTCTCCCGGCGCCAGCCCGGACAACGCAATGCCGGGGAACCGTCTGCGCAGCTCCTCCATGGCGTAGGGCGCAAACCCGGGGTTGGCGGTCGCGATGAATGCGGACATGGTCATCTTCCCTTTCCTACTCGAATCCACGGCCGTTCATCCTGCCATTCGACCTGGATGGGCAGATCGTAGGCCGACATGAGCAGTTCCGGCGTCAGCACGTCCCGCTTCGGTCCGGCGGCCACGATGCGGCCGTCCGCCATCAACGCGACGTGCGTGAAGAGCGGAATGATCTCTTCGATATGATGCGTGACGTACAGCATCGCCATGCTGCGGTCGTCCAGAATGCGCTGAAGCGAATCCAGGAAGCGTTCGCGCTCGAACAGGTCGAGTCCCGCGCAAGGCTCGTCCATGATGAGCAGGTCAGGATTCGCCATCATCGTGCGCGCGAGCAGCACCTTTTTGCGTTCGCCTTGGGACAGCGTCCCGAACGGCTGTTCGGACAAGGCCGCGAGGCCAACCCGCGCAAGTTCCGCTTGCGCTTGTTCCCGCACTTCGGGCGAAACTTGCTCATAGATGCGCAGATAAGCGTTGATGCCGCCGACGACGATCTCCCAGACGGGATCGCGCAGCACCAGCTTGTCGATCAGAGCCGGGCCGATGTTGCCGATCTTCTTCCGGATCTCGCGTACGTCCACCTGACCGAAGCGATGCCCAAGCACGTCTACCGTTCCGCTTGTCGGGAACATATAGCCGGTGATCATCTCCAGCACCGTCGATTTGCCGCAGCCGTTGCGTCCGAGCAGCACCCAGCGCTCGCCGTCCCGCACCTGCAGGTCGACGCCCTTCAGAATATCGCGTTCTCCCCGCCGCAGCGTTAAATGTTGCAAGTGAATCATTGCCTTGTCTCCTCTCCCCATTGCCAAACCTCATGCCGAGCGCTATGGCTTCTCCATCCTCAATGGCGCCAGGTTGCCGGCGACCTCCATGACGGAGCCGAACCGATAGACCTTGCGCCAAGTGCCGTCCGGCAGCCGCGTCAGCAGGCACGGCACGCTCTCGATCCGGAACCGCTCGGCTAGCCCCGGCATCAAATTCAGATTGGCCGAACGGACTTCGACGCCGGGCGTCGCCGCTTCGGCGACTTCGAGCATGCGCCGCGCGACCGCGCACGTGCCGCAGAGCGGCGTATGGACGTACAGCGCGAGCGGTCCCTCATGGGCATCGAGCTCCGCCGTCCAACGTCCCGCTTCCCATTCCCGCATGCCGTCTCAGTTCCCCCAGCCGGACGCGTCCGCTCTCGCGGCTGCTTCGAGCACGTCGGCGGGCATCGGGCCGTCGTGAATATCGACGCCCGGCGGCTGCGCCTGGCGCAGCGCATGCACCATCTGCGCACGGCCCATCATGCTGGAGGAATGCACGTAGACGCTGGCGGGATACGTGGCGGCCGCGATCATGCCGTGAACGACCGCCAGGCCGTTCGGCAAGCCGATGCCGAGCTCGAAGTCGAGCGAGAGCACGTTCACCTCGTATTCGGCCAGCAGGAGCAAGCATTCCTCGGCGGACCGTGCGGCGACGAAGCCCTTCGGACAAGGCCGCACATCGTCCAGATATACGTTGATCACAAGGTCGCATCCCCTTCCCTTAATCGGCGCACCCGCGCGATCTGCGCCCGATGCGTGCCGTCCGGCCCGGCGGGCGTCTCCAGGATGAGCGGCACTTCGCGAAGCCGCGGCAGGGCCAGCAGATCGCGGAAGCCCGCGTCGCCGATGCAGCCTTGACCGATCGCGGCGTGGCGATCCCGCTTGGCCCCGGCGGGATAGCGGGAGTCGTTCAAGTGGACGGCGACGAGCGCGTCCCAGAAGCCGAGCCGGTCGCACCGTTCGCGGAACGAATCGCCGTTCGTCCCGTCCCATTCGCCGCTGGCGAACAGATGGCAAGTGTCCAGGCAGAACCCGACGGCTTCGGGCCGTTCGCACAAGCTGCGGATCTGCGTCAGCTCCTCCGGCGTCGTTCCGGCCGGACCGTGATCGCCGGCCTGGTTCTCCAGCAGAATCATCGCTTTGCCGTCCCAGCGCGCCAGCACGAGGTCGATCCATTCGATGATCCGGCGATAGCCCTTCAAGGGGTCGTCCCCTTTGAAGACGCCGAAATGAACGACCGTGCCGAGGGAGCCGCAGGCTTCCGCGATCGCCAGGTCGTTCCATACGCTCGCCGCCATCTGCAAGGCGGCGTCGCCTTCGGCAGCCGGATTGATGAGATAGGCCGAATGTCCGATCGAGACGACGCCTTCTTCCCTGCACCAAGCCGCGCAGCGTTCGGCATCGCCCCGGTCGAACTGCTTCAACTGAAGCGTCCGCGGGTTGGAGGGGAAGTATTGGAACGCGTCGCCCCCCATCGCTTTCGCCGAGCGGGCCGCCTCCCGGTACCCCTTCCGCGTGCTGACGTGACTGCCGACGATCGTCATCTAGCCGTCTCGCTGGCAGTCCGGGCAGTAGAACATCTTCCGCCCCGCAAGGGTCTCCAGCCGGATCGTGCCGCCGCAGCGCGGACAAGCTTCCCCTTCGCGGTCGTACACTTTGCAGCGCGCGTCATGCCCGCCGGTCAGCGTATCATCCTGCGTGAGCGGACGGTCCATATAGCCGCCGTTCGCGGCGGCTTCCGTCAGCACTTCGCGCATGGCGAGGTATAGCCGATCCTTCGTCTCTTCGGCGAGCTGCGGGATCGCGGCGTCCGGCTTGACGCCGGCTTCGAAGCAGATCTCGTCCCCGTAGCAGTTGCCGATGCCGGAGACGAACTTCTGATCGACCAGCACGGGCTTCAGCTTGCCGCGCCGCTTGGCCAGCCGAGTCTTGAAGGCGGCCTGGGTGAGCCGGGCGTCGAACGGATCGGGCCCGAGAGCCCGCAGCTGCTCCTGCGCGATCTTCGCGCTCAGACGATGCAGGAAGCCGAGGCGAAGGCCGCCGAAGAACAGCCGGTTGCCGTCGCCGAACGTCAGAATGACTTGATAGTGCTCGTCTTCTTTGGGCGCGTTCGCCCCGTAGTGCAGATAACCGCCGAGCATCAAGTGAAGCAGCAGCCGGTATCCGTCGTCCAGGTGGAACAGCAAATGCTTGCCGCGCCGCTCCACGTACAGAATGCGTCTGCCGCTGAGCGCGGACGCGAACGTCTCGGGCGGTTCGTTGATCGTTTTGTCGCGGTGGACGACCGCATTCGCGATGATCTGACCGCTCACGAGCGGCGAGAGCAATCGGCGATAAGTTTCCATCTCGGGCCATTCCGGCATTCAAGTTCAATCCCTTCGGTCATCCTTGCGGATCGTCGTATGTAATGAAGGCATAGAGCCGCTCCGGGTCGGCGCAGACGGCGTCGGGCATCGCCCCCGCCGCCGCGCACCGTTCCCGCCAATCCGCGGCGGTGCACAATCCGGTCAGGACGAGCACGGTCGGACAGCCCGCCGCGAGACCCGCGGCGAGGTCGGTATGGGGGTTGTCTCCGACAACCCAGGCTTCTTCGGCGCTCACGCCGGCCAGCGCGAGCGCGTAATCCATGATGATCCCGGACGGCTTGCCGATGACGACGGGACTTGCGCCCGTCGCCGTCTCCAGCAGCGCGGCGATGCTCCCGGCGCCGGGCAGGAAGCCGCCCCCGACCGGCAGGAGCCGGTCGGGGTTCGTCACAAGGTACGTCGCGCCGTTCAGCAGGTGGTCGACCGCCTCCGTCAGCTTGTCGTAAGTGAGATTGCGGTCGATGCCTTGAACGACGATCTGCGCTTGCTCCGCGCTGTCCGGGTCGTCCAACAGGCGCAGGCCCGCTTCCCGGAGCGCTTCCCGCAAGCCGTGCTCGCCGACGACGTAGGCCGCGGCCCCCGGATGGCGCTCGCGCGCGTAGGCTGCGGCGGCCATCGCCGACGTGATCACCCGGTCGGCGCGTGCGGGAATACCTAGTTTATGCATATGCTCCGCTACTTGCGCGGGCGTGCGCGTAGAATTATTCGTCAAGAACCAGCACGGCCAGCCGCGCGCCTCCAGATCCGCGATCAGCCGATCCGCGCCGGGGATGAGCTCGTCCCCCCGGTACAGCGTGCCGTCGAGATCGAACAGCAGCGCCTTGGGCGGACGCGACAGGGCATCCGGCCGCAGCGCGAGCGTCGCGTTCTCCACGGTATACGTTCCCCCTTGTTGCGTATAATTTATGTCCCAACAATACCCTTTTGCCGCGTGTTCCGCAAGCTTTAACGCGCGAGCGGCGCATTCGTCTTGCGCCGCAGCCGCTCGATCCGGTGCGCCAGCCCTTCCCGCTCCGCGCGTCCGCGCGCGGGATCGCGCGCCGATAGCGGCTTGCGATGGGCGAGCTCGAGCGCCCGCTCGGCGTAGCGCAGCGCGAGCGCCGCGTCCTTGACGCGGTGCTCGTACAGCATCGCCAGCTCCACGTGCGCCTCGAACGACGGCAGCACGCTCCGTTCGGCCGCTTCGGCGGCGCGCAGCCAGAGCGCCGCGGCTTCGTCCAGGCGGCCCAGCCTCTTGTAGCGCCCGGCCGTCGGCAGCAGCCAGCGCTCGGCGGACGTCTCCCGCCGCGCGATCAGCGCCGCGAACAGGCGCTCGGCATGATCGGGACCGCCGTTGGCATCGAGCCACGACGCCGTCCGGTACAGCTCTTCCGGCTCCTCGGGGAGCGCCCATTCGGCGCCGAGACGCCCGTCCAGCAGGCCGCCGAAGTGTATGGCGAGCGTGACGAGCGTCAGCACGTCCCGTTCGTTATGGATAAAGACGCCGCGCAGGTGCTCCGCGTCGCCTTCGTTCAGGTACCTCAGGTACAGCTCCGGCGCCAGCGCGCCCGGCACGTCGTGCGCGCGGCTGATGCCGAGCCGGTCTTCCTCGATGCGGCTCAGCTTGCATGACGGCAGCGTGTTGCGCCACAGCGCCCGCGACGGATGCAGGAAGTCCAGATGGCCCGGCTCCGCCCCGCTGCGGCGCCAGCCGTTCAGCACGAAGCGGTTCACCAGCACCGGCCAGTCGAACGTCCGGCCGTTGTAGGTGACCAGATGGGTGCGCCCGGCGAAACGGGTCAATAGATAGGCCAGCATCGCGCGTTCCTCGCCGGGATGGCGAATGAGCAGCTGCTCGACGACGAATTGCCGCGCCTTCAGGTCGGCATAGCCGATGCCGACCATGAACGGCACGTTGCCCGCGCCGACGCCGAGGCCCGTCGTCTCCGTATCGAGGAATAGCAGCCGCTCGGTCTCGATCGCATCCGGCTCCGCTTCCTCCCGATCCGTTCGCCCCTTGTTCTGACGCGCCGCTACCGGCTTCAGCTTGGCCGCATACGACGGCAGCTGTTCCAGCAAATAGTGCCCGTGCCGGTGCTCGAGCGGATAGACCGCCGTGCGCAGCAGGAAGACGCCGTGATCGTTGCGCACCTCTTCCGCGCCGAGGTCGGCGAACGCGTCCTCGCCTCGACCGCAGGCGGACGCGGGTCGTCCCGTGCCCTCTTCGCCGGCAGGGGTCATGCCGTTCCGCACCTCGGAGCCTGCCGCGTCCGCGCCGATCGACCGCGATTCATCGGCGGAACCCGCGGCCCGCACACCCCCGTCCGCCTCAGCCCGGGCCGCGGTATCCGCTTCGCGCGCGGCCGCCTCGGCTTGCTTCACGGACGCCGCATGGGCGCGCAGCCGCTCCAGCTTGTCGCGCAATCCGCCGCTCATGCTTCGTGCTCCGCGCAACGCAGCAGCGCAAGCGCCGGAGCCTTGTCCGGCAGGCCGACTCCTTGAAACAGGTCGACGCACGCCGGAAGTCCGCTTATGCAGTCGCGTCCCCGAACGAGCCGGCCCGCTCGGGAACGCGCTTCCCTTTCATTCCTGTGATTTTCATTCCGATACATGACGGGCATCCATCCTTGCTTGGGCATTTTCGTAGCTTAGCTTTACATCCCGATAAACATATTTCTGCTATAGGGACCCCAATTTTCTCCGTCAAACCCTGTCATTCCTTCTAAATTAACGAAACAAGGAAGTACCACGTGCATGATTCCCGATATCGCATTAAACCTAAAGGTCATGACAAATCTCATATTCGAATGGTCAATAGGCGTAATCCTCGCAAAATCCGGACGCACCGCATTTAATTCCGTAAGTCCCCAATCCATTCCTTCCGTTGCCATACCAGGGGGAATAGGTTGCTCTACATTGCTCCTGATCCAATAATTAGAAACGTTCGTAGCAGATGCCAGATCGGTCCGCTTATCATAAGTCATTATAATTTGATTCGGGGCAATTTGTCTTGCCTCCGCAAGAATCGGATGAGATGGCTTAAGTCGGTTGTCGTATGAAGAAATCATGTTTTCATCCTCCACAAAACGAATAGTCAATGGACTATTAGTTGTATGGCACTTGCCCGGCATTTGTCACAATATCCCGTTCGGCGTCGGCTTTTTCAACCGCTTCCTCAACGAACCTGCCATGAGAATCATCTATAATAAGTTCAATAGCTGAATGCTCTTGCGCTTCCCGTTCATCCCTGCGATCTCCATTCCGATACATGACGGGCATCCATCCTTGCATGGGCATTTTCGTATCAGATGGATGGCGGCGTCTCTGACTTCGTCGAACCTCTTGAACACGTCTTCGGCCAATCCGATACCGCCGGGATAATGGTCGTATATAAAAATCGTGGGCAGCCCGGTCTGGGCCGCCTTGATCTGCGGGGTGACATGCACGTCTCCCCTGTCGCACATCACCAGGACGGGCACGATATGCTGCAAAACGTTCGCGATTCCCAGCAGCAGCTGTTCCAGCGATTTCGTTCCGATTTCCGGGTCGACCTCTTTCAATTCCAGCCAGGCAGCGCTCGTGTGCAGTTCTTCTTCCGGCAGGTGAATCGGCCCCGATCCGATATTTTCGAACGTGGTCAATTTGATTTTCTTGAAAATCGTAGGAATCATATTCACCGAAACGTCGCCAAAATGGATAGCGGCTTGCCGGCTGTCTTTCGTCCGGTCCATCTCCAGCACTTTCAGGTTCACGGCCAAGTTCGCGTCGGTGTAGTACTCCACGTCGACTTCGCGAACGTACGCTTTTTTGTGATCCCAGTCCAATTTCTCGACCTGGTACTGGACGCCCTCATGCAAATAGATCGCTTCGTCGTGCAACAGGGTCATCGCGCTAAACCGGTCCATCTCCCCGATGATCTTCACGGCAGCGACGTCCGACTGGTCTACGATCACGACGTTCTCCTGCGAAGCCGATCTTAGGCTGATCTCGCTCGCCGGGAACGACTGCGCGGCCCAGTAGAACGTCTCGCCGTGGCGGTGCAGCACGCGTTCCTCCTGGAGGTATTCCAGAATGTCCGTGACGTCCAGCGGACCGAACGCCTCGGTCGTCTTGAACGGCAGTTCGTAAGCCGCGCAACGCATATGGTCAACCAGGATGATTAGATTCTCCGGATTGATTCTCGCATGTTCCGGCGTCCGGTCAAAGAAGTATTCCGGATTTTGAACGATGTATTGATCAATGGGAGTCGAACTAGCGACCATGATGATGAGGGCTTCCCCGTGACGCCGTCCGGCGCGGCCCGCCTGCTGCCAGGTGCTGGCGATGCTGCCGGGATATCCGGTCATGACGCACACTTGCAGCTGCCCGATATCTACCCCGAGCTCCAGCGCGTTCGTGCTGACGACGCCCAGTATTTCGCCTTCGCGCAATCCCCGTTCGATCTCCCGCCGCTGCTTCGGAAGGTAGCCGCCCCGATAGCCCCGGATCGACTTCGAACCGATCTCGTTCTTAACGAGTTCCTGAATATGGCTGAGGATGATTTCGACCCGTACGCGACTTCGGGCAAAGACGATCGTCTGAATTTTGTTTTTCAGGAATTCTTTGGCCAAGTTGTTGACCTCAATCGTCGAGCTCTTCCTTATGTTCAACGGGACGTTGACGATCGGCGGGTTGTAGAAAACGAAGTGCTTGCGCCCTCGCGGCGCGCCGTTGTCGTCGATCAGCCGCATGGGACTGCCCGTCAGCTGCTCGGCCAGCTCCTTCGGGTTAGCGATAGTGGCCGACGTGCAGATGAAAACCGGGTCGCTGCCGTAGAATTTGCATATCCGTCTCAGCCTTCGAATGACGTTCGCGACGTGGCTGCCGAATACCCCCCGGTAGGTGTGCAGCTCGTCGATGACGATGAACTTCAAATTTTCGAAAAGGCTCACCCATTTCGTATGATGGGGCAGAATCGCGGAATGCAGCATGTCGGGATTGGTGATGACAATGTGTCCGGCCAGTCTGACGATTTGCCGGATCGCCGGCGACGTATCCCCGTCGTACGTGTAGCTTTTGATGTCGATGCCCAATTCGTCGATGATTTCGTTCAGTTCGCTCTTTTGGTCTTGCGCCAGCGCTTTGGTCGGAAACAGGTACAGCGCCCGGCTGGTATCGTCCCGCGCGATGGCCTGGAGTACGGGCAGATTGTAGCACAGCGTCTTTCCGGAAGCCGTCGGCGTCACCGCTACGATATTTTCTTTGGCCGTTACCGTACGAAAAGCCGTTTCTTGGTGCGTATACAGTTCAGAGATTCCGCGCTTATGTAGAGCCTGCCGAATTCGCGGATCGACGCTTTCGGGCATAGGCCGTGTCTTCGCTTCTTGAGGCGGCATTTCGTACCAGTTCACGATATTTTCATTCGTTCGCAAATCGTCGATCATTTCAAGTAAAGACTTCTTCTTCCGCACGCGGTTCCCCCCTTGCCAATACGATTAGCGATGATCCGTTCGCTTTCCGGGCAGCGGTCGAAGGTATCGAGATCCTGGCACGCCCGAAAAAACCCGGCGGGTCACTTCGTATCGCTCCCGTCGCCTTTTTCTCCATTGTACAGAATACATGTTCGCCCAGCAACGGCAGAGCGGCGGGAAATCGCGCGAATCGGTTGCGAAATCCCGTATTTATAATTTTCTGAATATTTATGTCGAAAGGTTGCCCATCCCGCCGCAACGGGTCGAAAGCGACCCTCGTCGGCGGGCGAAACGGCGCCCCGGCTGTCGCTTCCTGCGCTTTCCCGGGAAAAGATGCAAATATTTCCCCGAAGGGTATGCTGGAGATAGATTCGCGAGAGGGAGGATACGGGATGACGCATTTCGCTTTGTTCCCGGAGGTAGCGGAGCTCCGCCATCCGGAATGCGAGTCCCCGAGGAGCGCAAGCCGCAGAAAAGCCGAATTCCCGCAGGCCGCTCGCGGAATCGATCGTCGACTTCTCCTCTTAGTTCGCCCCCTTGCGGAGGTGGTATAGAAGCCGGGCGAATCTGCCAAGCTATTGGACGGAAGCCAGCCGCTTCCCACCCCCGCGGAAGGAGGTAAGACAAGATGGCCAAACCCGACGATCGTTCGGACAATGTGGAGAAGCTGCAGGAGTCGGTCCAGAACACGATCGGCAATCTGGAAGAATCCCAGGAATATCTGGACGAGCACGCAGACGAAATAAGCCCGGAGGAATCGAGCACGCTGCGCGAGAAAAACGAACGCAGACGCGAGAGCATCTCCGCCCAACGCAGCGAGATCGAGGACGAGGCGAACGCTTAATCCGAGCCGTTCGTGTCGGGCTTCGCCGTCCTTGGACGGTGCAGCCTCACGGCTTCGAGATCGGAGCGAACCGCCCGCAAGCGCAAATACCCCTGCCACGCGATAGTCGGCCCGGAAGCCGCCCAACGCGAGGCAGGGGTTTTTTAAACCATTTAGAATTTATAAGTTTCATGCTTATCCATTTCTAAATGGTCTCCGATAAAAACGTCTCGCCCTCTTCTGAGGACGGCAAAGCCGTTTTTACTTGGTCATACAGAATTCATAAGTTTCACGCCAATCCATTTCTGTATGACCGCCGATAAAAACGTGTCGCCCTCTTCCGAGAAGACGGCAAAGCCGTTTTTACTTGCGTCCTTAACTTTTCTCGACGTTGAAGTATTGCGCCTCCGGATGCGCGAATACCATCGCCGAGACGGATGCTTCCGGTTCCATCATGAAGCCCTCGGTCAGATGCACGCCGATGTCCTCCGGCTTCATGAGCTCGAACAGCGGGCCTTGGTCCTCGAGATCCGGACAAGCCGGATAGCCGAACGACACGCGAATGCCCTGATAGCGGGCGCCGAAGCGCTGCTTCATCGTCAAGTCCGCCGGATCGGGGAAGCCCCAGTTGTCCCGCATGATCTGGTGGATGCGCTCCGCCATCCCTTCCGCGACTTCGAGCGCGGTCGCCAGCAGCGCATGGGAGCGCAGATAGTCGCCGCTCTCCTTCCACTTCTCCGCCTGCTCGCGGGTGCCGTTGCCGGCCGTCACGACGAGGAAGCCTACCGTATCCATAATTCCGCTCTGAACGGACTTCAGGAAGTCGGCCAGGCAGAGGAACGGCTCGACCGCTTGGCGCGGGAACGAGAACCGCTTGATCACCGTCGTCTTGTCGTCCGGATCGTAGATCAGGATGTCGTTGCCGTCCGACTGCGCCGGGAAGAACCGGTACATCGCCTGCGGCTTGATCCAACCGTTCCGCTGCGACTCCGCCATGATGTCGTCGATCGTCGCCTTCAACTGCACCGTGCGTTCGTCGCCGGATTTGAGCAGCTCCTCCACATTGCCCTTGAGACCCAAGTGGTGCCCCATCAGCATCTGCAAGTTTACGTAAGGAAGCACGTGCGGGAGCGGATAGTCGCGAAGGACGTGGCGCTCGTAATCCGGCGGCGCGAAGACGGGCGCGTCCGGCGAGACGTTCGACCGGCGGGCGCGCGACGGCGCCGGCAGATCGGGCTTTCGTTCGCCTTCGGCGACGAGCGTCGCGAGCGCGGCGCGATGCTCGCGCTCGATCTCGGTGCGCTGCGCGGGATCGCTCAAGCGGTTGGCGATGTCCAGACCGTCCATGGCATCCTTGGCGTACAGAACGACCCCTTCGTATTCGGGCGCGATCCGCGTCTTCGTGAACTTCCGCGTCAGCGCCGCGCCGCCGACGAGGATCGGGGCGTCGATGCCGGCATTGCGCAAGTCCTGCGCGGTCAGCACCATCTGCTGCGCCGATTTGACGAGCAGCCCCGACAATCCGATCGCATCCGGCTTCTCCGCCCGGTAGGCTTCGATCAGCTGTTCCGGAGGCACCTTGATGCCCAGATTGACGATGTGGTAGCCGTTGTTCGACAAGATGATCTCGACCAGGTTTTTGCCGATGTCATGGACGTCCCCTTTGACGGTGGCGAGCATGATCTTGCCTTTGACGGCGGAATCCGCCCGCTCCATATGCGGCTCCAGATGCGCGACGGACGCCTTCATGACCTCTGCGCTCTGCAGCACCTCCGCGACGATCAGCTCGTTGTTGTTGAACAGCCGCCCGACCTCCGACATGCCTGCCATGAGCGGCCCGTTGATAATATCGAGCGGCGCGTACTTCGCGAGCGCCTCGTCGAGATCGGCGAACAAACCTTCCTTGCTGCCCTCGACGACATAGCTGGCCAGGCGTTCTTCGAGCGATAAATTTTGGGCTTTGACCTTCTTCTCGACTTTCTTGTCCCGGAACGCGGCCACGAACGCGGCGAGCGTCGCGTCGTCCGTCCGGTAGAGCAGATCTTCGGCGAGCTTGCGTTCGTGTTCGGGGATCGAGGCGTAGCGCTCCAGCTTTTCCGTGTTGACGATCGCGTAATCGAGGCCGGCCTTCGTACATTCGTACAGGAATACCGAGTTCAGCACCTCGCGGCCCGCTTCGGGCAAGCCGAAGGAAATGTTGCTTACCCCGAGTATCGTCTGGCATTGCGGAAGCGCCTCTTTAATGAGGCGAATGCCTTCGATGGTTTCTTTCGCCGATCCGATATACTGCTCGTCGCCGGTGCCGACGGGGAATACGAGCGCGTCGAAAATGAGATCTTCGGACTGCAAGCCGTACTTGTTCACCAGCAAGTCATGCGAGCGGATCGCGACCGCCAGCTTGTCTTCGCGGGCGATCGCCTGCCCCCGCTCGTCGATCGTGCCGACGACGACGGCCGCGCCGTATCGGTGCAGGATCGGCACGACCTTCTCGAACTTCTCTTCGCCGTCCTCCAGATTGATGGAGTTGATGAGCGACTTGCCCTGGATATACTTCAGCGACATGTCGATTACCGCGGGATCGGTCGTATCGATCATGAGCGGAGCCTTGACCTTCTTCGTCACGAAGTCGAGGAACCGCTTCATGTCCTCGGTCTCGTCGCGGTCCGGATCCTGCAAGCAGACGTCGATCACGTGCGCGCCGCTCTTCACCTGCGCGCGGGCGATCTCCGAAGCTTCCTCGTATTTGCCTTCCGCGATCAGGCGCTTGAACTTGCGCGAGCCGAGCACATTCGTCCGCTCCCCCACCATGTAGGGACGGTTCTCGCTCTCGATGTACACCGTCTCGATGCCGGAGACGGCGGGCGGATGCTCCCCCGCCTGCTTGCGGGGAGCGATATCCTTGAGCGCCTCGGCCATCGCGGCGATATGCGCGGGCGTCGTTCCGCAGCAGCCGCCGGCCACGTTGAGCCAACCTTGCTCGCCGAAGGCGCGAAGTTTCTTCGCTAGCGATTCCGGCGATTCGTGATAGTTGCCGTTCTCGTCCGGAAGGCCCGCGTTCGGGTAGCAGCTGACCGCCGTCTTCGCGATCGCGGACAGCGAGCGGATGTGGTCGCGCATGAATTCCGGACCGGTCGCGCAGTTCAAGCCCACCGACACCGGATTCAGATGCTCAAGCGAGACGTAGAACGATTCGATATTCTGCCCCGCGAGCGTCGTGCCCATCGGCTCGATCGTGCCGCTGATCATGATCGGCAGCGTGACGCCGGACCGTTCGAACGCTTGACGCACGCCGATGCTCGCGGCTTTGACGTTCAGCGTATCCTGGCAGGTCTCGATCAGGATGAGATCGACGCCGCCTTCGATGAGCGCGAGCACCTGCTCCCGGTAATCGGTCACGAGCTGATCGAATGTCACGCCCCCCGTGACGGACAGCGTCTTGGTCGTCGGACCGAGCGCTCCGGCCGCGAAGCGCGGCTTCTCCGGCGTCGAATAGCGGTCGCATGCTTCGCGCGCCAGGCGGGCCGCCGCCAGATTGATCTCGCGCGCTTTCTCGGGGATGTCGTACTCCGCCAGCACGACGGCGGTGGAGCCGAACGTGTTCGTCTCGATAATGTCGGACCCCGCTTCGAGATACGCGGCATGTATGCCATATATAACGTCCGGCCGCGTCAGGACGAGCATCTCGTTGCAGCCCTCCAGCTCTTCCCCGCCAAAATCGTCGGCTGTCAAATCGGCCGCCTGAATCATCGTGCCCATCGCGCCGTCCAGGATGAGAATGCGTTTCTGGAGCGCCTCTTGCAATGACGGTTTCGAATCGGTTACAGTCATGTGTAGGTGCCTCTTCCCTCGTCTGAAAAATCATTAAACTCTATACTACCAGAATCGGTCAGACACGAAAAGATGCACTTGAAGCGCGATGTCGACATCGCGCGGAAATGGGTTTATAATTAAGTCATTAATTCTCATTGGGAAAGAAGGAATAATGCCATGGCTAAAGTGCGCGTGCGCAATACTGGCGAATTGATCGAAGGCGAAGAGAACGTCCGTTCCTTCCTCGAGAAACAAGAAGTGCTCTACGAACATTGGGAGCCGAGCAAGCTGCCGGAACGTCTGCAAGAGAACTTCGACCTGACCGCCGAAGACAAGGAAGAGATCCTGAACACCTTCGATACGGAGATCCGCGATCTGGCGGGCCGCCGCGGCTACAAGACTTGGGACATCGTCGTCCTCTCCGAGTCTACGCCGAACATCGAGGAGCTGCTGAAGAAGTTCGAGCAGATCCATACGCACACCGAAGACGAAGTCCGCGCCATCACGGCCGGCGAAGGCATCTTCATCATCCGCGGCGACGAGAGCGTCGGCTACTTCGACGTCATCCTCTCCGCCGGCGACGTCATCTCCGTCCCGGAAGGCAGCGTGCACTTCTTCACGCTGACCGAAGCCAAGAAAGTCGTAGCCGTTCGCCTGTTCATCGAGACGGAAGGCTGGATCGCGCATCCTTACGAAGATCCGACGTTCGTGAAGTAAGCGACCGCGGCCGCTATCCGGCGCGACGATCGAATCCAACAAAAAGCCAATCCCCCGCTGCGAGGGATTGGCTTTTTTGTGCAATGCGGATGCGTTATCCCGTCCGCCGGCTTAGAGCTTCGCGACCAGCTCCGGCAGCTCGGAGAGACTGGCGATCTCGTGGCGGGGCACGATGTCGTCGTTGCGGGACGCGCCGTGACGGTTGATCCAGATCGAGATCATGCCGACGCCGTTCGCGCCCTGGATATCGGTCGTCAGCTTGTCGCCGACCATGACGGCCTCATCGACGTGAACGCCGAGGCGCTCGACCGCGTGGGCGAACAGTCTCGGCGAGGGCTTGCCTTCTCCGAACTGGCCGGAGATGACGATCTCGTCGAAGTAAGGGATCAATTCGGGCGTCATCGCCAGCTTCTCTTCTTGGAGGTCCGGGGAGCCGTTCGTCAGGAGCAGCAGCTTGTACTTGCCGCGGAGCGCGTCAAGCGCGGCGAACGTCTCCTCGTACGCCAGAGGCAACTTCCGGCGGTGCGCCGGAAACAACTCCGCCAGCTCGGCGCCCAGCGCCGGATCGTCGACGCCCAGCGCGGCGAGCCCGCGGGTCCACGCCTCTCTCCGGTAGGCCGGCACGATCCGCTCCATCTTGCGGAACATCTCATGCTCGCCGGCCGTGAAGTTCCCCCACAAGCCTTCGAACGGATTAATGCCGATCATCTGCGTGAACGGAAACGTCTCGTAGGTCTGATACAGCTTCCGCGCTTCGGCGCGGACCGCTTCCTCCAACGCTGCCGGGTCTACGCCCGCCGCATCGGACGCGGCCTGGCAGGTCGCTTCGAAGGCTTGCTTCACGCTGCGGTCGTCCCACAGCAGCGTGTCGTCCAGATCGAACAATACCGCGCGAATCGTCATCTTCTTCTCTCTCCCCATATGGCTTCTCTATTGGTACGAAACGCGATTACTTGGTTTTCAGCTCCCAGTCGATCTTGTTCGCCGTCGCGAATTCATGCAGCCGCTCCCCCATCTTCTCGATCGGGAACCGGTTCATGAGCTTCGAGAACACCCAGTTGCCGCCTTTGACCGTCTCGATGATGATGTAGCCGGGCTGCTGGATGATCTTGCGGACCTCGAGCGGCTTCAGCGTCTTGTAGCCCGCGAAGCGGCGCGTCTCCAGCCGATCCTTCGATACGGCCAGGAAAGGACGGCGCAGCGCGTAGAAGACCGCCAGCAGCACGTAGCATCCGACCGTCAACCAGAACATGGTCGGATCTTGATTGAACTTCGTCGACCAAGGCTGGAACAGAATAATGTAGAATGCGATGAGCAGCAGCAGCAAAAACGGCATCAGGATGCTGCGCCCTTTAAAACGGTCGATCTGCGCGGCTGGCGCGGAGAGCGACTGCTTGCCGTCTTTTTTGCGGCGTTTGTTCACTTGCTTGGAATTGCGTTCGACCATCCGTTCCCATGAGCGTGACAAGGTATGTCCTCCTATCGTGTAACGGCGCGGGCTTCATGCCCGGCCGGCAAACCCCCATTGGTCCCCGCTTGAATCAGTGCTTCAGATCGTTCTTCGGCGGCTCGTCCGTAAACTCGATCCGATCCAGCTCCTGACGGAAGTTGCGTTTGAAAATCTCCAGATATTGCTTGCGCAAGGCTTGACGCTCCAACGTTTCTTCCTCGTTCAGCCCGACCGTCTTATGCTTCTTCGCAAGCTCGTTGATTCTAGCGATCAATCGATCCATTTCCACGTATGACACCTCCCGAAATACCTCTTCTACTTTGACATTTTCGCAGGGAGCTTGTCAAGGAATCTAACGGCAAAAAGAGACCGACGGAATCGGTCTCCAAACTGATCTATAGGGGGCCCCAAACGGAGCGATATCGCTCTCTAAGCGAAGCGTCGAATGGATTAAGACGGCAGGCGCGGCGTGATCGAGACGGGAATAATCAGCTCCTGCCCGCTGTCCAGCGAGGAAGACGTCAAGCCGTTGCGCTTCATGATCCGGTGGACCGCTTCGCGCGTATCCAGGCCGTCGCGCTTGACCGATTCGGCGATCGACCACAGCGTGTCGCCGGCGTCTACGGAGACGACGGCCTCCGTTGCGGCGGCAGGCTCCGGCGCGGACGCTCCCGCGAAGGACCTCACGACGGCGAATCCGCTGAATAGCAGCAGGAATGCCGCCAAGAAAAAGAAGCTGCGCGCGCTGCGGAATCCGAACGCGGCGGCGCGGGCGCGCCCCTTTACCTTCTCCGTCTTCTTATATGTAAAGCCATTCGATTCCGCTCCCGAGACCACAGTCGAATTGGAACCGAGTACCCATGCTTGAACCATGACGCTCACCCCAAACGTTTGTTCTTGTTTGGATCGTAACACGAACACATGTTTGAGTCAATCGTTTTTTCGAACATTTGTTCCCTGAGAACGAATGTTTGTGCGAACTCCGGTTCTGTGCTATAATTTGTCATCATGAACTTTCGTTCCGAGGAGGGCTTCGGCCGTGTCGAAGATGTCCAACCGCCAGACCGCTATATTGGATTTTATAAAGAATGAAGTCCGCGAGAAGGGCTACCCGCCTTCCGTCCGGGAGATCGGCGAAGCCGTCGGACTCGCCTCCAGTTCGACCGTGCACGGTCACCTGGACCGCCTGGAGAAGAAGGGCCTGATCCGCCGCGACCCGACGAAGCCTCGCGCGATCGAGATTACCGACGGCGAGGACGATCCAATCGTCCAATTCGCGCATTCGGTACGTCAAGTGCCGCTCGTCGGCAAGGTGACCGCCGGCATGCCGATCACGGCTACGGAGAATATCGAAGACTACTTCCCCCTGCCGGCCCAGATGGTCGGCGATCAGACCGTATTCATGCTCTCCGTCAGCGGTGAGAGCATGATCGAAGCCGGCATTCACGACGGCGATTACGTCATCGTCCGCCAGCAGCCTACGGCCAACAACGGCGAGATCGTCGTCGCCATGACCGAAGAGGACGAGGCGACGGTCAAGACGTTCTACAAGGAGCGCGACCACTTCCGCCTCCAGCCGGAGAACAGCGCGATGGAGCCGATCCGCCTCGACAAGGTCAGCATCCTCGGCAAGGTCATCGGCCTGATCCGCAGCATCCGCTAGTCCCAAGCGCATCAAGGTGATAGGGACAGAGATGGGGCAGCGATGAGCATCGAGGCACTGCAAGGTTGTCCAAGCTCCAGCCCGTACCCCAGGACCTCCCCCGACTTCGCTCGGCGGGAGGTTTTTTCTTGTTGCGCTCCGCCTTCCTTTTCCCAACGGCTTTCTACGCTGGTGCCGGCCGGGATAGCCGGTTTCGGCGGGTATCTCCCAGCTACATGTGCTGGTTGCACATGAGATAACCGGATTGAGCGGCTATCTCCCGCCATCATGAGGCGAACAGACACGAGATAACCGGTTTGAGCGGTTAACGCGCAGCAGATTAGGCTATTTTGGGCGGTGATAACCGGTTTGAGCGGTTAACAAGTGACCGATTGGGCTATATGCGGTGGAGATAGCCGGTTTGAGCGGCTAACGAGCGGCAGATTGGGCTATATGCGGTGGAGATAGCCGGTTTGAGCGGTTATCCCCGCCATTACTCGGCGATCGGGCACGGGTTAACCTGTTCCGGCGGCGATCTCCCGCCCCGCGGCCCCGCACCGGCTGACATAACGCAAAAAAAAGCGGGAGTCCGAGACTCCCGCTTTTGCCAAGATAGACGACCGATTAGTACATCGTCAAATATTGATCCCGCTCCCACTGGTGAACCTGGGTGCGGTACATGTCATACTCAATTTCCTTCATCTCGAAGAAGTGGCTGAGCGCATGATCGCCGAGCGCCTCGCAGACGACTTCGTCGCGCAACATCTCGGAGAGCGCTTCGCGCAGGTTGAGCGGCAGGCTCGGGATGCCGGCGTCGATCCGCTCTTCCTCGCTCATGACGTAGATGTTGCGGTCGACCGGCGCCGGGAGCGATGTCTTGTTGCGGATGCCGTCCAAACCGGCCTTCAGCATGACGGCAAGCGCCAGGTAAGGGTTCGCGGCCGGGTCCGGATTGCGCACTTCGACGCGCGTGCTGAGGCCGCGGGAAGCCGGGATCCGGATCATCGGGCTGCGGTTGCTGGCCGACCAGGCGACGTAGCAAGGCGCTTCATAGCCGGGCACGAGACGCTTGTAAGAGTTCACCGTCGGATTCGTGATCGCGGCCATCCCGCGCGCATGCTGCAGGATACCTGCCATGTAATGGCGGGCTACCGAGCTCAGCCCCAACCGGTCGTTCGCCTCGAAGAAGGCGTTCTCGCCGCCGCGGAACAGCGATTGGTGGCAGTGCATGCCCGAGCCGTTCATGCCGAAGAGCGGCTTCGGCATGAACGTCGCGTGCAGACCGTGTTGGCGCGCGATCGTCTTGACGACGAGCTTGAACGTCTGGATCTGGTCGGCGGCGCGGATCGCGTCGGCATACTTAAAGTCGATCTCGTGCTGGCCGGGCGCCACCTCGTGGTGGGAAGCCTCGATCTCGAAGCCCATCTCCTCGAGCATCAGCACGATATCGCGGCGGCAATTCTCGCCCAGATCGGTCGGCGCCAGGTCGAAGTATCCGCCCTGGTCGTTCAGCTCGGTCGTCGGATTGCCCTTCTCGTCCGTCTGGAACAGGAAGAACTCCGGCTCCGGCCCGACGTTCATGGCGGTGAAGCCCATCTCTTCGGCCTCTTGGAGCGCGCGCTTCAGAATGCCGCGAGGATCGCCGGCGAACGGCGTGCCGTCCGGCATATAGATGTCGCAGATCAGGCGAGCCACGCGGTCTTGCGTGACCCACGGGAACACGACCCAAGTGTCGAGATCCGGGTAGAGGTACATGTCAGATTCTTCGATCCGAACGTACCCTTCGATGGAAGAACCGTCGAACATCATCTTATTGTCCAGCGCCTTGGTCAATTGGCTGACGGGAATCTCCACGTTTTTGATGATGCCCATCAAGTCGGTGAATTGGAGCCGAATGAAGCGGACGTTCTCTTCCTTGGCGATTCGTATGATATCCTCGCGCGTATAGCTCATGGGAACCTCCTAATAAGTTTGGCCGTTTGGCGTTTAAAGTGCTACTTGTTCTTGAAGAAGCGCGACAGTTCCCCTTGAATCAGCGAAACCTGTCCCGGACGCTTGTTGCCGGACATGAGCTGCTGCTTCAGCATCCGGTGAAGCTGCGAATCCGACATCTCGCGGCGCTTGACCTCGGATTGCTCGTTGATGATCGTCCCGTCGTCGGCGCCTTCGCCGACCGGATTCATCACTTGCTTGATGCCGGCGATATTCACGCCCTTCTCGATGAGCGATTTGATCTCCAGCAGCCGTTCGACGTCATTGAATGAGAACAGCCTTTGATTGCCTGCGGTTCTTGCCGGTTGGATCAGTTCGTGTTGTTCGTAATAGCGAATTTGCCGGGCGGTCAGGTCGGTCAGCTTCATTACGATGCCGATCGGGAACAGCGCCATGTTTCTGCGTATTTCATCGCCAGCCATCTCGTATCAACCTTCCATCTTGACGCGTTTAATTGAAACCACTCTCATTGTAGCTCTGTTCCAAAAACGTGTCAAGGCATGTGAGGTTTAATTACGGTTACCCGCACAAAAGATACGCAATATTGCCGTCGCCCGCATCAATCTATCATGTTCCTCCGCCGAAGATCTTCCCAGGCTTGACGAACGGCCAACTTCACATGCGCATACGTAAGCCCGCCTTGCATATAGGCGATATAAGGTTCCCGGATCGGCGCGTCGGCCGACAGCTCCAGGCTGCCGCCTTGGATGAAGGTACCGGCCGCCATGATGACCGGATTGCCGTAACCGGGCATGTCCCATGGTTCGGGCACGACATGCGCGTCGACGGCCGCGGCCCGCTGGACCGCTTGAACGAAGGCGATGAGCGGCTCCGGCGAGCGGAAGCGGATCGCCTGGATCAGATCGGTACGGGGATCGTTCCATTTCGGATGCGTATCGAAGCCGAGCGTCCCGAAGACGGCCGCCGCGAAGATGCTTCCCTTGACCGCCTGGCTGACGAGCAGCGGAGCCAGGAACAGCCCCTGATAGATCGAGCGCGTCGTCCCCAGCATCGCCCCGACTTCGCCGCCGATGCCGGGCGCGGTAAGCCGGTAGGCGGCCAACTCGACCAGATCCGCCCTGCCCGCGATATAGCCGCCGCTAGCGGCGAGCCCTCCGCCCGGATTCTTGATCAGCGATCCCGCGATCAGGTCGACGCCGACCTGCGGCGGCTCGAGCGCTTCCGTGAATTCCCCGTAGCAGTTGTCCACGAAAATAATCGCGTCCGGCCGGAGCCGCCGCAACCGCTCCGCCATCTCCCCGATCTGCGCGATCGTGAACGAAGGCCGCCAATCGTAGCCGCGGGAGCGCTGAATCGCGAACACCCGCGTCCGGTCGGTCAAGGCCCGCTCGACCCCGGCCCAGTCGACCTGCCCCTCGGTATCGAGCGGAACCGCGGACGATCCGATCCCCCAATCGGCCAGCGACCCCTTCCCGTCCCCCGGCTTGCCCATCACGTTGTGCAGCGTATCGTAAGGCTGCCCCGTGACGAAGAGAAGCTCGTCTCCGGGCCGCAGCACGCCGAACAGCGCCGTGCCGATCGTATGCGTGCCGGATACGAAATGCGGCCGTACGAGCGCCGCTTCGGCTCCGAAGACGTCCGCATATACGAGATCCAGCACTTCGCGTCCGCGGTCGTTATAGCCGTAGCCCGTCGACCCTGCAAAATGATAATCGCTCACCTTATGTTTCTGAAAAGCTTGGATGACCTTCCATTGGTTGCGCTCCGCCATTTTGTCCGTCATCCGAAGCCGCTCCGCGGCCAGACTTTCGGCGGACTCGGCCATCTCTTCCCACATTTCCTCTATGTTCGCCATGCCTCGATCGTTCCTCGTTTCCCCCATTTGATATCGCCGACGGAGCCGCTCCATCCGCAACGGAAAGGCTTCGCCCTCCGGATGACGGCGAAGCCCCGAACGTTCCGTTTACCTGTCCGCCTCGGACGCCGCCGTCTCCGGCATTTCGGCCGTCCGGTACGCCTCGAGCGGCCGCCCCCACTTCTCCATATCGGCCGGATTGATCCGCAGCGTGAGGATCAGGTCGTCCTCCTCGGTCTCTCGGGAGAGCACGTCCCCGACCCGGTAGGCCAGCGCGGACAGATCGCCCCGCGAAGCCGGCAGCCTCAGCGTGCAAATGCCGCCGAGGAGCTTGTCCTCGATCCGATGCAGGAGATGATCCAGATCGCGCGCGTTGAAGGCGCTGAGGCGGATCGTATCCGCGCCGCCCGCGAGCAGTCCGATGGCGTTCGACGGCACCTCGTCGATCTTGTTGTAGACGAGCAGCGTCGGCTTGCCGGCCGCCCCCAACTCGCCGAGCACCTCTTCGACGACGGTCCGCTGACGATCCCGCATCGGCGATGACGCGTCGACGACGTGGAGCAGCAGATCGGCTTCGTTCGCCTCCTCCAGCGTGGCGCGGAATGCGGCGACCAAGTCGTGCGGCAGGTTCTGGATGAACCCGACCGTATCGGTCAGCAGCACTTCCTTGCCGCTCGGCAGCGCCAGCGTCCGCGTGGTCGGATCGAGCGTCGCGAACAGCTTGTTCTCCGCGAGCACGTCGGCGGACGTGAGCTGGCGCAGCAGCGTCGACTTGCCTGCGTTCGTGTAGCCGACGAGCGCGATCTGCACAACGCCGGTCTTCTTGCGGCGTTCGCGGTGCAGGTTGCGATGGGCGATCACTTCCTTCAACTGCCGTTTCAGCTCGTTGATCCGGTTGCGGATATGCCGGCGGTCCGTCTCGAGCTTCGTCTCGCCCGGCCCCCGGGTACCGATTCCGCCGCCCTGGCGGGACAGATTCACCCCTTGGCCCGCTAGACGCGGAAGCAGGTAGGTGAGCTGCGCCAGCTCGACCTGCAGGATCCCTTCCCGCGTCTTGGCGCGGCCCGCGAAGATGTCCAGGATGAGCTGCGTGCGGTCGATGATCTTCGCGTCGAGCTCGGCTTCCAAGTTGCGGACCTGCGCGCCGGACAGCTCCTGGTCGAAGATCGCGGTCGTCACGCCCTCGGCGGCGATCGCCGCCTTCAGTTCCTGCGCCTTCCCTTTGCCCACGAACCACTTCGTGTCCGGCACGTCGCGATTCTGCATAATCCGGCCCGCGACCTCGACGCCTGCCGTCTCCGCCAGGTGGACAAGCTCTTGCAGCGAATGCTTCGGGTCGGAGCCGGAGCGCTTGACTTCGTCGGTCACCAGGCTGACCAGGAGCGCGCGTTCGCGAACGTCCGCGCCGGTATCGTATGTGCTTTGCTTCATCTTGGTTAGAGCGCCTCCGTTGGCTGAGACATGACATTAGAAATGTACCCAATTCCGTTAGGTTCGTTGCTTGGGATTCGTTCATCCACGCAAAAAAAAACGAGACCGCCGCCTCCCGCGCAGCCATCTGCGCGGAAGCGATGGTCTCGCCGGCCGGTCGGCGTCAGGAAGGCGCGCCCGCGCCGGTCGCCCCCTGCGGCGTCCCGGCCGCGACCGACGCTTGCCGCAAATCTTCGGGCCGCAGCCCGACGAGCTCCTGCCGTCCCGGCGACTCGGCCGGGTATTGCTGGAGCAGCCGCACGGCCTGGTTGCGGATCGCACGTTCGAGTACGTTGCGGACGTACCGGGCGTTGCTGAAATGGAAGATCGCCTCGTTCTTCTCTTGCAGCACGAGCTGGCGAAGCTTAAAGACGGATTGGGGCAGCAGGACGTAGTCCCGCTCGCGGGCCATGCCTTCCGCGATCTGCACGAGCTGGTCGACGCTGTAGTCGGGAAACTCCATCTGGATCGGGAAGCGCGAAGGCAATCCCGGGTTCGTCAGCATGAACATGTCGATCTCCATCGTATATCCCGCCAAGATGAGGACGAACTGATTCTTGTAATCCTCCATCGCCTTGACGAGCGTATCGATCGCTTCCTTGCCGAAGTCCTTCTCGCCGCCTCTCGCGAGGCTGTACGCCTCGTCGACGAAGAGCACGCCGCCCAGCGCCTTCTTGACCAGATCGCGCGTCTTCTGCGCCGTATGGCCGATATACTCGCCGACGAGGTCGGCGCGCTCCACCTCGACCAGATGGCCTTTGGCCAGGAGCCCCATGCCTTGGAACAGCTTCGCGAGCAGCCGCGCGACCGTCGTCTTCCCCGTCCCGGGATTGCCCTTGAAAATCATGTGGTACACATGCGCCTGACTGTGGAGACCCGCGTCTCCGCGATAATGCGCAATTTGAAGCAGCGCGTATATCTCGTATACGAGTTCCTTGACGTTATCGAGCCCGACCATGCGGTCGAGTTCCTTCTGCCACTCCGACCAGGGCCCGTTCGCAGGGAGACTCCGTGCCGCCCCGGACTCGGGCGGGGAGCCGGCTGCGGGCGTCGGCTCATGACTCCGCAGTACGACGTTGATTTGCCGGGAAGGCCGGCTAGCCGCGGCATCCCGCGTCCCCGTAGCTCTCGTGTTCATCGCGTTCCACCCCGCAGACGAATGTCGACGAATTTGCCGCATTATCAATCTATTCGGGGCGGTCAGGCGGCATGCAACAACCACTTCTGTCCCAGCCATTTCGTATAGGCAAGCACTTCCCGGGTGTTGTGGTAAGCCATGTTCATCACGCGGGACGGCGTCACCTGCACCTGCACGTCCCGGTAGCGCAGCGTCTGCGCGATATCGAGCGCGCGGGCGCCGTGGAACTGATGGGTCACGATCACGGCGGTCCGCCAGCCGCGCTCCGCCATGATCGCTTGGGCGAAGCTCAGATTCTCATAGGTGCTCCGCGAGTCGGGATCGAGCGCGATCGCTTCGGCGGGAACGCCTTGACCGACGAGGTATCGCTTCATGCCTTCGGCTTCGGTGATCGTGGCGCCGTTGTCGTCCAATCCGCCGGTCAGGATGAAGCGGTCGAACGTGCCTGCCCTGTACAGGGAAAGCCCCAGATCGAGGCGCTCCCGCAACCCCGGACTGGGCTTGTCTTGCCACAGCGAGGCGCCGAGCACGATGCCGACGTCTGCGTGCCGCGGAGCCGAATCGGCGGGCAGGCCTTCGAATCGGGCGATGTGTACATAGATCGCCGCGCACCAAGCCGCCAAGGCGATGACGCCAACGAGCGCAATTGCGGCAATCGCGCGAATGGCGCGCTTGCGCTTCGGATGCTTCATGACGGCCAGCGGCTCCGCCGAATGATCCGGACGCCCGGCGTTCATCGGCTTCCGTTCTCCCATCCCAGACGCTCCAGGAACATCTTCCGGTGCTGAAGGCTAAGATCGAAGTAAGGGAATTTCTTCTGCCGGATCGCGGAAAGCAGGCGATTAGCCGTGCGCTGCGCCATGGCGGAGTCGCGGGCGGTGATGTGCCCGTCGTCCAGCGCTTCCTCCAGTTCGTCCTCGTCCAGCAGCAGCGTCTCTCCGGTCGGGAGCACGACGATGTCCAGATACAGGTCGTCGAACCACGGCACTTGCTGATCGGTCAGCCCCTGCGTCTTGCAGATGTCGATGTACCACTGCACGACGTTCCCTTTGTCGTCGAACATCGTCGTGACGACGAAGTGTTCGCCTCGCGGGAAGTGCTGCGTCCACAGGTAGCCCTTGTCGGCCAGGCACATGCGCTTGCCGTTGTACTCCTTCCAGAGCGGATCGCGCAGCTCGTGAATGCGATACAGCGTCACGAACCCGCGGAAGTACGGTTCGTCCATCGGGATGCAAGCGTAGCTCTTCTTCAATATGCGGCGCCAATTGGCCCGGTCCGAAAATTTACGTTTCATAGTCCTCTCTCGTTCCTACATGCAGATTTACACAAAGCTTACCACAACTTACCGTCCGTCACCAGTTGACGGTGCCCGTAAGGGCGAGTCGCCTCGCTCAAACCAACGAATGCCGCATGCGGACGTGAAGAATGCCGGCGTCGTAGAAGGTCTCGTCGGACACTTTCTCGTAGCCGAGCTTCACGTAGAAGGCTTCTGCGCTGCATTGCGCATCCAGGATCGCTTCCGAATAGCCTTGCGCGGCCGCGTCGGCCTCCATCGCCCGAACGAGCAGGCGCCCGACGGAGCGGCCCCGGTAGGCGGCCAGCACGGCGATACGCTGCAGTTTAGCCACGCCATGCTTGTAGGCGCGCCATCTCGAGGCGCCTACGGGCGCGCCCTCGTCGAGCGCCAGAAAGTGCCGGCAAGCGGTCGGCGACGCGTCGTACTCATCCACTTCGAGGTCGATCGATACGCCTTGCTCCTTCACGAATACTTCGGTTCGAATCCGAAGGCACTCGGCCAATTGCGCGGAATCGGTAACGGCGATGCATTTCATCGTATATGCTCCTTGTCCATTCAGATAGCAAAGGGGAACAAGCGTCGCTTGCTCCCCTTCTGTCGGTGCGTTCGGTTTAGGGCTGCATCGTCGGCGTCGATTCGCCCGGCGATACCGGCGGGGTCGGGGTCGGCGTCGGCGTCGACTCGACTGGCGGCGGCGTGGACTCCACCGGCGGCGGGGTCTGCTCCTCCGGCGGCGGCGTCTGCTCTTCCGGCGGCGGCGTCTGCTCCTCCGGCGGCGGCGTCTGCTCATCCAGTCCAGTCGTCACCGTGACCGACACTTGGTTCGAATCCGAACCTTCCGTCTTGGTCGACGCCTGATATGACCTGACGTAGTAAGTGTACGTCATATCCGGCAAAATTGCCAAATCCTCGAACGACGGCGTGACGGATTCGCCCCGCAGGCTGAATTGCGACTCGCCGTCGGCTTTCCGGTAGATCTTGTAAGTGATCTCTTCTCCCTCGACGGCCGACCAGTTCAGATTGATCGACACTTGCTGCGAATCGTACATGCCGCTCAGATCCTTGATGCCCTCCGGCGGCTTGGCTTGTTCTACGGCCTTCGGTTCCGGGAAGCTCAGCTTCTCGTGACCGGCCAGCGCCTTCGACATGACCTGGGAGAACAGCGCTGCGGCTTGCCCGCTGCTCTTCTGCACGTAATGATCCTTGTCCGTCTTGTCGTAGCCCATCCAGACGGCGGCCGTCCACTCCGGCGTGTAGCCGACGAACCAGACGTCGCGGTTGCCGCTGGACTTCACGCCCGGAATGCCCAGCTGGGTCGTGCCCGTCTTGCCGGCGACCGTACGGCCCTTGATCTGCGCCTTGGTGCCGGTACCGGAAGCGACGACGCCCTTCAGAATGTCCGTGACGTAATACGCGGTCGTATCTTTGATCACCTGCTTCGCCTTCGTGTCCTTGAACGTGTAGACCGGCTCCTTGGACACGTTCTCGATCTTCAGGATGCTGTGCGAATCCTGGAGCTGTCCGCCGTTCGCGAACGTCCCGTACGCGCGCGCCATCTGAATCGGAGTGACCCCCTTCGTCAAGCCGCCGAGCGCGATCGCGAGGTTGCGGTCCCCCTTGTCGAGCGTGATGCCGAGTTTGTCCGCGAACTTGATGCCGGTCGATACGCCGATCTGGTTCAGCAGCCAGACGGCCGGCTGGTTGCGGGATTCGCGGATCGCTTCCTTCATGCTCACGGCGCCGATATACTTCTTGCCGTTCGAGTCGGTCGGACAGTATTTGCCGTTGTCGTAACAAATCTTGTCGTCCCGCAGCGTCGACCACGGGAAGTAGTCGCCCGATTCGATCGCCGGCCCGTACGAGACGATCGGTTTGAACGACGAGCCCGGCTGTCTGCCCTTGGTGGCGCGGTTCCAGCCGTTGCGCTCGTAGTCCCGTCCGCCGACCATCGCCTTGAGCGAGCCGTCATGCTGGTCCATGATGACCATGGCGCCCTGGATCGGCGTCTCGTCCTTGCTCTTCTCGAAGTTGGAATCCTTCGCGAACGCCGACTCCATCGCTTCCTGCGCCGGAATGTCGATCGTCGTGTAGATCGTGTAGCCGCCGCTCAGCAGCTCCTCTTCCGTCAGCCCCATGACGTCTTGGGCTTCGTCCACGACATAGTCGGTGAAGGCGGCGAACCGGCCGCTCTGCTGCTTCGGCACGACGCTCGGATCGTAGTCGACGGCGGCGGCTTGCTGCCGCTCCGCCTCGGTGATCAGCCCTTGGTCCTCCATCAGCTTCAGGATGACGCCCCGGCGTTCCTTCGACTTCTCCGGATCCTTGACCGGGTTGTAGATGTTCGGCCCCTTCGGGATGGCGGCCAGCGTGGCGATCTGCCACAGCTCCAACTTGTTCAGGTCGTCGACGTTGAAGTAGTACTTCGCGGCCGTCTTGATGCCGTACTGGCGCTTGCCGAAGTAGATCCGGTTCAGGTAGAGCTCCAGAATCTCTTCCTTCGACTTGTGATTCTCCAGCGCGAGCGCGATCGAAGCTTCGGTGCCTTTGCGGAACCACGTCTTGTCCGAGCTCAGGAACAGATTGCGCGCGAGCTGCTGCGTGATCGTGCTGGCGCCTTCGACCATGCTGCGGGCGACGACGTCCTTGGCGAGCGCCCGGCCGATGCCCCAGAAGTCGACGCCGCCGTGCTCGTAGAACCGTTTATCCTCCGTCGCGATGAACGCGTCCTGGACTTTTTTCGGAATATCCTTAAAGTGAATGTACTCGCGGTTTCCCTCCGCCACGAACAGCTTGGTGATCTCCTTGCCGGAGGCGTCCGCGATGACGGTCGCCCGGTCCATATTGTTCAATTTGTTCTCATTGGCGGCTAGAATGCGTTCGCCGTTCAAGATGACAAGCAAGTAGCCGACGACCGCGCAAACGATGGCGAAGAGGACGACGAAGAACAGCCAGATCAAGGCGACGCGCTTGCGGTTTTTGCGCTTCGGCGCCTTGGAGCGCTTGTCCTTTCCCTTGCTAGCGTTAGCTGTCGATGCCATTCGGATCTCCCCTTTTACACAGTTGGTTTTCTCTATTTAGGTCCTCCCCGTTCAAAAGAAGAACAACCCGACGGGCGGGTTGCTCGGTGGCCGGACTATTCCGTTAGACGCGAAATGGGGGCGAAAGGTTTCATTCTCTTCCGCGAGGAACGCCAGACTTAAGCGTCCGCTCCCGTGTCCTGCTGCTGAAGGGATACGTTGCGCTGCGGCGTGAACGTGCTGATGGCATGCTTGTATACCATCTGCTGGCGGCCTTCGCTGTCGATGACGATCGTGAAGTTGTCAAAGGCGCGAACGACGCCGCGAATTTGAAATCCGTTGGTCAGATAAACCGTGACTGGAATGCTGTCTTTGCGCAGCTGATTAAGAAACGTATCCTGAATGTTAATGGACTTGTTCATTGCCGGTATCCCCCATCGCCAAAAGATTATGAACAAATATATTCAATATCGTATGGAAACTTTCCTGCTATTATAGCACAGATCTCCTTGAAAAGTTCGGAGTTTTTTGGGTGGGCGCCTACGTCTATCCATTGCAGATCCTGCATGTGGCGGAACCAGGACAACTGGCGTTTGGCGAAATGCCGCGTATCCCGCTTGAGCAGCTCTACCGCGCGCTCGTAATCGAAGCGGCCCGTCAAGTAGCCCGCGACCTCCTTGTACCCCAAGGCCTGCATCGCGACGGCGCCGCTCGGCACCCCGGCCGCCAGCAGCCCGGAGACCTCTTCCACCAGACCCTCCGCGAGCATCTGATCGACCCGTTCCTCGATCCGTTCGTAAAGCCGGGCGCGGTCCATCGTCAAACCTATCAAGACCAATTCGTAAGGGGACGTCTTCTCGTCTCCCCGGGCCTGGACTTGCAATTCGGAGAAGGGCCGCCCCGTCGTTTCATAAATTTCGAGGGCGCGAATGACCCGCCTCGTGTCGTTCGGATGCAGCTTGGCCGCGCTGGCGGCGTCTACGGCGGCGAGCCGCTCGTGCAGCGCCTGCGGTCCGCGCTCGGCCGCGATGACCTGCATCCGTTCGCGGAACGCCTCGTCGCTCCCGTGGTCCTGGAAGCGATAGTCGTAGCAGACGGACTCGACGTATAGTCCGGTGCCGCCGACGATGAACGGCGTGCGGCCGCGGCCGTGGATCTCGCGGATCGCCTTCGCGCATTCGGCCTGGAAATCGGCGGCCGAGAACGGCTCCTCAGGATCGCGAATGTCGATCAGATGATGCGGGATGCCTTCGCGCTCCTCCGGCGGCAGCTTCGCCGTCCCGATATCCATGCCTCGGTACACCTGCATGGAGTCGCCGCTGATAATCTCGCAGCCGAACGCCTTGGCGACCTGCAGGCTGAGCGCCGTCTTCCCGACCGCCGTCGGACCGACGAGCACGAGCAAGGGCGGCTTGGCGGCTTCCGGCGAATCTGGGCCGCCCCGGTAATCCGAGTCATGATTTAACGTCATTAATTAATATCACTCCATAATCCACCGCCGAATACGAGCTGCGCACCCGATCGAAGCCGAAGCGTTCGAAGAGCTCGCTATCGCGATGTTCTTTGAGCACGATCCGCTTGCGCGCGACCCTCCGCGCTTCCGTAACCGCCTCCGCGGTCAACGGCTCGTCCTGCGCGATCGCGCGCAAAGGCCGGATCGAAGCGGAGGTCAGCACGGGCTGGGAGAACATCGGATCGAACGTGACGATATCGACGCTTCGGTCGGGCATGCCCCGAAGCACCGACAGATGGTCGCCGCGCACCATGCGGATGCGCCGCATCGCTTCGTCGACCGCGTCGACCTCGGTGCGGTAGTGCCGCAGGCCTTCGCGGACGATGAGATGCAGCACGCGGGACGCCTCCACGGCGGTTATCCGGCCTTCCGCGCCGACGGCGTAAGCCAGCACGAGCGCGTCCGAGGCCAGACCCGCCGTGCAGTCGAGGACGGCGTCCCCGGGCGCGGCTCCCGTCGCGGCGACGAGCGCGTCCGCCCCGCCGTCCAGCAGCCGCTTCGCGCGAACGAGCGCCATGCTGGGATGATAGAAGAGCGGCGGGCCGTCGTCCGATACGAAGCGCAGCGCGTCCCGGCCTACGACGAGCATCCCGTCGGCCGCGTCCGCGCGCTTGCGCATCAGGCCGGCGAGCGTCTCCCGCTTGCGCGGCACGAGCGGGCAGGCGAGCTCGTCCGCGAGCCGCTGCGCGTAAGCGAGGACCCGCGCGTCCGGCTTCTCCATCGTCGTGACGATCATGACATCACCCGCTTGAACATTTTCTCCAACTCGTACGTGGTGAAGCTTACGACGATCGGACGGCCGTGGGGGCAGGTGTAGGGCTGCCGGCAGTTCGCCAGCCGCCGCAGTAGCGCCTCGCTGGCTTCGCGCGTCTGGTATTGATTCGCCTTGATCGACGCCTTGCAGGAGCACAGGATCGCCGCCTTTTCGCGGATCTTGTGCAGATCGACGGTCCGCTCCTTGAGGATCCACTCCGCCATCTCCCGCACGATGTCCGCCTCTTCGCCCTTGGGCAGCCAATGCGGCACCGCGCGTACGATAAAGGTATTGCCTCCGAACTCCTCCAAATATACGCCCGACTGCTCGAAGTACTGCAGCCGGTTCCGCAGCGCGGCGCATTCGTCCGGCGCGAAGGAGAGCGTGACCGGCAGGAGCAGCTCCTGGCTGGCCGCCCCCGGCTCCCCGAACTTGTCGTAGTACAGCTCGTAATGGATGCGTTCGTGCGCGGCATGCTGGTCGATCAGGTACAGGCCGGTATCGTTCTGCGCGACCAGGTAAGTGCCGTGAAGCTGTCCGATCCAATACAGTTCCGGAAACGCGGGCTTCGGCGCGGAGACGGGCGGCGAAGCGAACGCCGTCTCCCAGACGTCGCCCGGCACCCGCGCGCCCGGCGGCAGCGGACGATCGTAGGCGCCGGCGGACGAACGCCGATCGGACATGGCGGACGGCTGCGACTGCGAACTGCCCCGATTGCCGGACGGTTGGGATGGCGCATAGGGCTGCGACATGCCGGATGGTTGCGATTGGCCGGACGGCTGAGTCCGCGCATCCGGCTGCGGCAGGTCGGGCGTTGCATAGCGCGTATGACCGGACGGTTGGACGTCTTCCATCGGTTGCGAAGGAGGCTCGGCCCGGCTGGCCGACGCATCGCCGTCGACGTCGCCGGGTGCAGGTCCGCGGTCCGCATCGGGGCGGAAGTCGGGAGACGGGAGCACGTTCGGCTCCCGTCTCGGGGGCGCTAGCGGCTCGACTTCGGCGGCCAGCGCCGCATAGGCAGACGCGTCGTCCGACTCGCGGAGAACGGCGCCCGGCTCGGCGCCGGCAGCCGCCTCCGACCGCACGTTCGCGAACGCGCTGCCCCCGGCGCCCGATCCGCCAGCCGGGCGCGATCCGGCGGGCACGTTCGCATAGGCGGAACCCGCCGGACGGGCGGCATTCCCCGGCGTCGGGGCCGACGGATTGCCAGACGGCCCCTCAGACGGCCGTATATCCGGCGCATCCGCGCCGGACGGCAGAGCCGACGCCGAATCCGGCGCCACCTGGAAGCGGATCTGCTCCTGCGTCCAGACCTGCTGCTTCGGCGCCCGAACGGCGGTGCCGGAAGGGATATAGGCCCGCTCGCCGAGCGTTCGGCGGACGGCGTCCTCGACGAAGGCGCGCAGCTCGGTCTCCTTGCTGAATCTCACCTCCAGCTTGGCGGGATGCACGTTGACGTCAAGGAGCGACGGATGCATGCGGAGAGAAAGCACGGACAGCGGATAACGATTGATCGGCAGCAGCGTATGGTACGCTTGGAGCAGCGGCTGCACGACCGCGGCGCTGCGGACGTAGCGGCCGTTTACCAAGATGGTGATTCCGTTGCGGTTCGCGCGCGTCTCGACCGGCATGGCGGTCAATCCCGACAGCGTATAGTCGGGATGCTCCGCCTGGATCGGCAGCATCGCTTTGGCCGCAGCCGTCCCGTAGATGGCCGCTACGACTTGGCGCAGATCGCCGTTGCCCGGCGTCCGGAGCAGCGTCGTGCCGTTGTGCGCGAAGGCGAAGGCGATATCCGGCCTGGCCAGCGCTTGACGGTACACGACGTCGGACAGATGGCTTAGCTCCGTCTGAATCGTTCGCATATATTTGAGGCGGGCCGGGGTATTGTAGAACAGCTCTCGCACGGACATATCCGTTCCTTGCGGCGAAGCGGCGTCTTCGTGCTTTTTGACGGCGCCGCCTTCCATCTCCAGCACCCGCCCCAACCCGTCCCCGTCCGCCGCGCTTACGCAGCGGACTTTGGCGACCGCCGCGATACTGGGCAGCGCCTCCCCGCGGAAGCCGAGCGTCGCGATCTGGAACAGATCCTTGCCCGTGACGATCTTGCTCGTCGCATGGCGTTGGAACGCCGTCAGCAGATCGTCGGGCTGGATGCCGGCCCCGTCGTCCGCGATCCGGATCAATCCGAGCCCGCCTTCCTCCGCGGTAACGTCGATCGTCTTCGCTCCCGCGTCCACGGCGTTCTCGATGAGTTCCTTCAAGACGGAAGCCGGACGTTCCACGACCTCGCCCGCCGCGATCTGGTTCGCCAGATGCTCGTCTAACAAACGGATGATCCCCATGTTCGCACTCCTTTCCCGATCCCTTAGCTTGCTTGAATGCCGCCTATTTCCTTGAATCGAGGCAGCGCGCCGTTTCGGTCAAGCCGCTTGCGTATCGATCAACGTGACGGTTCCGTCGCCGACGGCGGTCCATTGCACGTCCGAGTACCATTTCGCCAGCAGCCGGACATCCAGATAACTCGTGCCGTCCACCATGAGCACTTGGCCGTCCTTGACGGAGGCCCGGTTCGACGCGCCGTCGCGCTTGAGCTCGATTTGCTTAGTCTGGGCGTCGTAGCGTACCGAGGCTTCCGCAACATTCGCGCCCAGCTTCGTTCGAATGTACCAGACGCCGTTCTTCTGCACGGTCAGCGCCGGCTGCGCGACGCGCACGCCGTTGACGACGGCCGCCCCCTTCCCCGCCGTAAGCGTCAGCGTATGGCCGCCTGCCGCGCGGAACGCCGCCATGAGCTGCTCCAGCGAGCCTTCGACGGACAAGTCCGGCTGCAGCCCGACTTTGTCGACGTGGTTGCCGTTCGGCGTGAGGTACTCCTGCACCGTCACCTTCAGCGTCCCGCCCGAGGAGACGGGGACCAGCCGCTGCACGACGCCTTTGCCGTACGTCTTCGTGCCGATCAGCCTGGCAATCCCGTAATCCTGCAGCGCGCCGGAGAGCAGCTCGGAGGCGCTGGCGCTGCCGCCGTTCACCAGAATCCAGACGGGATAAGGCTTCGTCTGCCCTTTGACCGTCAGCGGCGTATCGTTGCCGTCCCGGTCCTTCAGATGCGCGAGCACGCCGTCGGCGATGAACTGCGAGGCGATCAGCTGCGCCTGGTCGACGTATCCGCCCCCGTTGTTGCGCAGGTCGATGACCAGCGAGCGAATGTCCTGCCGCTCGAGCTGCGCCAGCTCGTTCGCGAATTTGGCTCCCGCATCCGAGGAGAATCCGTTCAGGTCGAGATAGGCCACCCCGTCTCCCATCATCTTGCTGGAAGCGGTAGGCATATGTACCGTTTTGCGCGTGACCGGGAACTGAAACTTCTTGTCTCCCCGCTTGACGCCGATCTTGACGGTCGTGCCTTCCACGCCTTGGGAGGCGCGCTGCACGTCGGCGATCGTCTTGCCCGTCATCGATACGCCGTCCACGGAGAGGATCGCGTCGCCCGGCAGCAAGCCGGCCTGTTCGGCGGGACTTCCCGAGATAACGTCTTCGATATAGACGGTCTTGTAATCCTCGGTCATGACGATGCCGATGCCCACAAACGTCTGCTCGAGCAGGTTCGTGAACCCCTTCATCTCTTCTTCGCTGAAGTATTCGGTGTAGGGATCGCCAAGCGAATCGATCATGCCGTCGATCGCCGCGTCGTCCAACGTCTCGTCCGTCGGCTTGCTGATGTGATACTGCTCCAACAACTGGCGAATCTCGTCCGCTTTCGCGCTCGAGGCGGTCGCCGGCGCGGTCGGAACGATGCCGAAGGCCAGGGCGGATGCCAAGACCGTTGTTGCGATACGTCGGACAATACGGAAATGAGTCATGAAAGTTCCCCGCTTTCCATCAATTGGTTGCGCGCGTCGTTCAGCCATTCGAGAGCTTGAAGCGGCGTCATGCGCATAATATCGAGCTTGCGAAGCTTGCCGACGATCTTCTCGTCGGCAGCCGGCAGCGTTTTGCGCGGCTTGTCGGCAGGCAGAGCGACTTCGCCGAACAGCGACAGCTGGGCGATGCCGGGACGCACGGTCGCTTCCGAAGCGAGCGGGAGGCTCTCTTCGGCGCGCGCCAACGCCGGCCGCGATGCCGTCTCCGGCGCGTCCGCCGCGGCAGCGGACTCGCGAAGGACGGGAAGCGCCGGCGCCGACGGACGATCGCCACCCGACGCCAGCAATCCGTAGGCGCGCTGGACGATTGAATCCGGCAAGCCGGCCAACTGCGCGCAGTAGATGCCGTAGCTCGAGTCGGCGGCGCCCGCGACCAGCTTGCGCAGGAACGTCACGCCGTCCGCGCTCTCTTTGACCGCCATGCAGCCGTTCCGAAGCCGGGGCAGCGTCTCCTCGAGATGGGCCAGCTCATGGAAGTGCGTCGAGACGAGCGCTTTGCAGCCGACCGAATCGTGCACGTATTCGATGACGGCCTGCGCGATCGCCATTCCTTCCTCGGTGGACGTGCCGCGCCCCAGCTCGTCGATGATGACAAGGCTCCGCTCGGTCGCCTGCTCGGTCATCACCTGAATGTCCTTCATCTCGACCATGAACGTGCTCTGCCCGCCGACCAGATCGTCGGCCGCGCCGATGCGCGTGAAGATGCGGTCGATCATCGGGAGCGCCGCTTCCTTCGCCGGCACGAAGCAGCCGATCTGCGCCATGATGCTGATCATGGCGACCTGGCGCATGTAGGTGCTCTTCCCGGCCATGTTGGGTCCGGTGATGAGCAGAATGGCGCCGTCGTCGGCCGTCAGCGACGCATGGTTCGCGATGAAGGCGGATCCTTCCGCGACCGCCTCGACGACCGGATGACGGCCGTCCGAGATCTTCAGGTCGAAGCCGTCGCTCCACTTCGGCCGCACGTAGCGGCGTTCCGCGCTCACTTCTGCCAGCGACTGCAGGGCGTCGAGGGCTGACAGCTGCTCCGCCAGACGCTGCAGCCGCGGGATATGAACCGCGATCTCGTCGCGGAGCGCGGCGAACAGTTCGTACTCGAGATCGACCATCCGATCCTCCGCTTCGAGGATCAGTGCTTCCTTCTCCTTCAGCTCCGGCGTCACGAACCGCTCGGCGTTCGCCAGCGTCTGCTTGCGCTCGTAGCGGCCCTCCGGCAGCGCGCCCAGGTTGGCGCGCGTCACTTCCAGGTAATAGCCGAACACCTTGTTGAAGCCGATCTTGAGCGACTTGATGCCGGTCGCATCCCGTTCCTGCCGCTCCAGCTCGGCGATCCACGTCTTGCCGTTCCTGCTGGCTTCCTTCAGCTCGTCCAGCCGTTCATGGAAGCCCGCGCGGATGATGCCGCCTTCCCGCACGGAGACGGGCGGTTCGTCCGCGATCGCGGAACGGATGGCGTCGGCGAGATCGCCGCAGGCGTCCATGCCCTCCGCGAGCCGCCCCAGCGGCGCGGAGCCGAGCTGGGCGCAGAGCTGCTGGAGCGCCGGGATGCGGGCGAGCGAGCGGCCGAGCGCGTTCAGGTCGCGCGCATTGGCCGTCCCGTAGGCGATGCGGCCGACCAGCCGCTCCAGGTCGTAGATCTCGGAGAGCTCGCCGCGCAGCTCCTCGCGCAGCATCCAGTTCCCGTGCAGCGCCTCGACCGCATCCAGACGGTCGTCGGCGGCGACGCGATCGAGCAGCGGCTGATCGATCCAGCGCTTGAGCTGCCGCGCGCCCATCGCCGTGCGCGTCCGGTCGAGCAGCCAGAGCAGCGAACCTTTGCGCGACCGGTCCCGGACGGTCTCGGTCAGTTCGAGGTTGCGGCGGGTGAAGGCGTCCAGCGCCATATACTGCTGCGGATCGTAGCTCTTGACCGCCCGCACGTGGTCGAGCGAACGCTTCTGGGTCTCGCCCAGATAGCCGACGAGCCGCGAGACGGCCAGGAGCCGGACGCGCTCGTGCCGTTCCCAGCGTTCGTCCGGGAACTGCTCCGACAGCGCCGATTCGTCCGGGCCGCCGTCGCGGACCGTAGCGAGCAAGGTTCTGCCGCCGGCCCGCGCCGCCTCGTGCAGGCGGGCGAGCGCGGCATCGTCGCCGACCGCCTCGGCGGGCCGGTAGACGTTCAATTCGTTCTTGACCGTCTCGCGTCCGGCGGCGAACGAGGTGACGTAGAGCTCGCCGGTCGTCAGGTCGCAGGCGGCGAGCCCGAAACGTCCGGCCTCCTCGGCCGCGCCTACGATGAAGTTGTTGACTGCATCGCCCAGCGACTTCGTCTCCATGACGGTACCGGGCGTGACGATCCGCACGATCTCGCGCCGGACGACGCCTTTGGCCGTAGCCGGGTCCTCGACCTGCTCGCAGATCGCCACTTTATATCCTTTGTCTACCAATTTGCTTATGTAGCCTTCGGCGGAATGATAGGGAACGCCGCACATCGGGATCCGCTCTTCCTGCCCGGCGCCGCGCCCAGTTAAAGTTATTTCGAGCTCGCGCGCCGCTAAGAGGGCGTCATCGAAAAACATTTCGTAAAAGTCGCCGAGCCGGAAAAACAGCAGCGCGTCGCGCGCCTCTTCCTTTACGGCCAAATATTGCTGCATCATCGGGGTGTAGCCAGCCATGGTTATCCTCCCGGAAAGGTTCTATGAATGCGGTATTGGCGAACGGATCGAAATCCGTGTCAGCTCTTCATTATAGCAAAAAAGCGCCGGCGGCGCTTCCGATCCTTGCTATTCGTTCCCCCGTTGTTCTCCTGCGGCTCCGAACGGGGATTTTCTTATCCGATTCAGCCGGTCCGTACCCCCATTTCCGGCTGCCGCGCCCGGGAAGTTTACGCTGCGGCTACAGCCGCACCAAACGGTTCGTCCGCCGCAGCGCGCGCAAGTCGGCCGCGCCGATCCCGAACATCGCCGCGCGCAGCTCGTATTCGATGCGCGCGAATTCCGCTTCGGCCCGCGCCTCGGATTCGGCCGCCGCGGTCAGCAGCATGCGGCCGAACGCGGCCAGATCGGCGCCGAGCGCGATCGCTTTGGCCGCGTCCACCCCGTCGCGGAGGCCTCCGCTGCCGACGATCGTCCCCTCCGGGGCGGCGGCCCGCGCCTCGCGGATGCAGTCCGCGGTCGGAATGCCCCACTCCCGGAACGCGTCCGCCGCCGAGCGGCGCGTCTCGTCCCGGGAGCGCCGCTTCTCGACCTCGCTCCAAGACGTGCCGCCCGCGCCCGCGACGTCCACGAAGGCGACGCCGGCCTCGAAGAGCTTGCGGGCCGTCTCCCCGTCGATTCCCCAGCCGACTTCCTTGACGCCTACCGGACGCTCCAATCGTGCGCAGAGCGCAGCGATCCGGTCCAGCAGGCCGGAGAAGTCGGTATCGCCCTCCGGCTGGAACACTTCCTGCAGCCCGTTCAAATGCAGCACCAGACCGTCGGCTTCCGTCAGCTCCATCATCCTGCGGCATTCGTCCGGCCCGTAACCGAGATTCAACTGAACCGCGCCCAGGTTCGCGAGCAGCGGAATGTCCGGCGCCGCGTCCCGCACGCGGAAGGAATCCGCCGAAGACGGGTCCTCGAGCGCCGCCCGCGCCGAACCGAGCCCCATCGCCCAGCCTCTGCGCTGCGCCGCCGCGGCCAGCCTGCGGTTAATCCGTCCCGCCTCCGGCGTCCCGCCGGTCATCGAACTGACGAGCAGCGGCGCCTTCAGCGGCCGCCCGAGGAAGGAGGCGCCGGTATCGATCGCGGCGAAAGCCGTCTCCGGCAGCGCGTTGTGGCGGAAGCGGAACCTGTCGAAGCCTGCGCCGGCTGCAAGGCCGCTCACGTCCTCCCGCAGGCAAATCTCAATGTGCTCGTCCTTGCGCCGCTGCGTATCCGAATGTCGATCCAACTGTCTACCCCATTCCAAAAGATGCGATGATATGTTCGGCCACCAGCTGCCCGGAGAGGGCAGCCATGGGCGACCCGCCAGGCTGGGTCGTCCCGCCCGCAAACCAAAGCCCCCGCAGTCCGCCCCAGCTCGACGGACGGAAGAACGCTTGGCGCGCCGAGTCGGCGGAGATGCCGTAGATCCCGCCCCGGTAAGCCGACGTGTCTTGACGAACCCGAATCCATCCCGCCAGCTGCCTCAGATCCGCCCGGTCTCGCCGGGACGGCGGGGGCCGCCCGAAGAGCAGCCTTCGGACCGACCGGAACAGCGCGGCGGATTCGGCCATGAAAGCCCGGTATAGCCTGGCGCCCTCCCGGCTGTTATGCCGCGATCTGGCCCTCCGCGGGAGTCGCCGCGTCCTGCCGGCGAACGACGCTTCAAAATCCAAGCATACCTATAATCGCCCTTCGATTGCAAGCGCGCTGCCCCCTCTTATCGAGTCTGGTAAGCGCGATTCTCCGATCTGCGATGAACGCCACTCGCCCAACCTCCCTCCTACCGCAACGGCACCGGTCATGCCGTTATCGCGACGCCGCCGGCGGACGGAGGAGCCGTCAGACAGGCTTACCGATTCGGCGGGGGTGATGTCCACGCCCGCCATCGCTACGTAATGCATGCCCGAGAGCGCAAGGCCGAGCAAGGCGGCGCCGATCAGCTTTATCCTTTGAACGGAATGATCGTTCGGCTGCGAACGAAGCAGAAGCGCGAGATGAAGCGAGACATAAGAGATGCCGAGCGCGAGCGCGACGGAGGCGATCGCGAATTGCGGCTTGAAACGCAAGCCGGCCGGCATCTGCATCGCGGCCAAGCTGATATAGTGCATGGAGATGACGGCCAGACCGGTGAATAGTCCGCCGAATATGTACGAGGCTCTGCCGTCGTGCGACTTCGCGACGAGGCGCAAGGCGACGAAGGTGGCCGAGATCGGCAGCAGGACGGAGACGAACAGGAGCGGAATGTCGTAAGAGACGGGAGCGGGAATCGCGCGAGAGAACATGCCGATGAAGTGCATCGACCAGACGCCCAGTCCGAAGAGGAACGAAGTGAGCAGCAGCAAGGCGTGGCGCTTGACCTTGGACGACGTCTCCAGCATCCGGTCCGCCAGATCGAAGGCCGTATAGGAGGCGGAGACGGAGACGAATACCGATAACAGAACCAATACGGTATCGTATTGCGCCGTTCCATGATCCATAGGTTCCGATCTCCCCCGGCTCGTTTCAATTGCTAGCGATGCCTAAATTTTAGAGCCTTGACGGCCGGAAATCAACGGTTCGCAGCGACTTCCGCTATTTTCCCGCTTCCGAACCACCGATTCGACAGCGGTCGCCAAGGCAAAGGGCACGCCCCTCACCGGTCGAAGACGGGAATTTTCCACTTGGCGCGGATATCCGCGCCCTCGTCCCAAGTTCTGCCGGCCCGGATCGCCTCAAAGAGATCGTCGACGGCAGCCCCGTACTTCGCGTAACCCGCCGTCCCGCGCAGCGCGGCGTAAACCCGCTCGGCGCCGGCCAGCAGCCGGTCCCGGCCGCCCTGATAGAACGCGTCGCGCATCGCGTCGTCGTCCAGCGGCCGATGAGGCGCGAGCGCGCCGGCATGCTCGGCCGCGAGCTTCGTCAGGACGAGCGTGCCGCGCGCCAGCCGCGGCGAGACGAGCCAACTCGGCGGCGTGCGATACTCGAAGCCGCCGTGCGGCTTCGGACGGTAGTCGCCGAGCGAGCCGTACCGCGGGCGGCGGCCCCCGGCGTCCGGCGGCTCCAGCAGCCGAAGCGGCAGCGCGACCGCGTTGTCGAGCGCCCGCAGCCGTTCGCCGGTCAAGGCGACGCCGCTCAGATGCAGGTGGCCCCCGAGCGGCAGTCCCGGCACCGGCGCGGCTCCGGCGCGCCACTGGAGCCGCGCGCCGCCGGTGCGGCGTGCCGCCGACGCCAGGAGACGGCGCAGCTGCGAGGCGACCGCGAGCGGGTCGTCCGAGGGGTCCGGACGCAGCTCCGCGAGCGCCCACCGCTGAACGCCCCCGACGACGACGGCGTCGCAGCCCGCTTGGCCGTCCGGCGCCAAGTAGCGCGCGGCCGGCACGACTTTGCCTTCGTCCGAGAGGAGCACGAACTCGGGGTCGGCGCCGAGCGTCGCCGACACGGTTCGCGCGCTCTCCGCCGACCAGGCCGAGGCAAATTCGGATGCCGCCTGCGCGAAGCGGGCTTCCGCCTCCGCCGTCTTCGGCCGCAGGAACGGCGAGATGCCGGTGATAACGCCTGTCCGTCCGGAGCCGTTCACCTCCCATGCCACGCTGCCGAAGTCCAGCCCGAGCACGTACAGCGCGCGAGCCGACGCCCTGGCCAGCCTGCGCCGCAATTCCTCGTCCCTCGTCCGCGACCCGGGGTCCGGGTGTATATCCGCCGCCTGCAGCCCGAACACCGACACCCGGAACTGCCTCTGCCCATAGCGCTGGCCGACCATCCGGCCTCGTCCCTGCCGGATGTGCGCGGAAGACGCCGTCACGAATCCTTCGCGGCGCAGACGCCGCTCCTTCTCGCGCCATGGGAGCGCCTCGACTTCCGCCGCGTTCGCGTTCCAATGCCAAGCGCCGCCGAGAGACGCATCCGGGCGCCGTCCGCCCAAATGCAGCACCGCGTCGCGATTGCCCGCGCGCGCGCCTCCGGTCAACTCCGGCAATCCGGCGCCCGCCGCCCAACCGGCCGAATCGTCGCCGCCGCGCACGAACCACACCTTTCCCCGCTCGCCGCTCATCGCGATCCTCCCCCAAGCAAGCGGGAAGGGCCGTCCCGTCGGCGATGATACGCCGAAACCGGATGACCCTTCCCTGTCTGCCAACCGCCGCCGGTGGCCGCAGTACGGCGGAAACCCGCGCTGTCCGCGCCAAGCTCCGATCGTCCTGCATGAAATAGGCTGCTTTTTTCGCCAAGATCAGGCATCCGCCCTCGACTTTTCGATCGCATCCGCATACGCATAAGTATCGGCCTTGGAGGGCCGCTTACAGATCGTCTTCAAGCAAATCCGAGTCGAGATCTTCGTAGTCGCCGTCATCCAGACCGAAATCGGCATCCTTGCCGTCGTCGAAGCCATTGGGGTCCACCACGACGGTTACTTTGGTCTCTGCTACCATCTCTACGGCGAATTCGCGCTCCACGCGAATAAGCACCGACGACCCGTTCGAGCTGATCGTCGCCTCCACGCAATTCGGTTCCTGCGTTGCGTCCGCAGAAACCTCTTCGGTGGCGGAGCGATGGCGCGGGTCTACATACGACAGAGGCACGAGCTCCACGTAGGAGATCGTCTCCTTTGCCACATCCGTCTGCGAGTTCTTGCTGTAGGAATACCAGATGTTAATATCGTAAGACCCGACTACCTCGATGCCGTCTCCCGAACGTACCGCTTCGTATTGATGGTTAATGATCCACGCTCCCAGAATGCTGGAAGGGTGGTGCGGCGGCGTAACGGTATGGGTAATCGTCGAGAACTTCCGGCCTTTGCCGCAAACTGCTTTCGTGATGATCTCCCTGCGTTGCAGCCGTTTATCCGCAATAGCCATTCAATGACCTCCTCCATACAATCAATTCAATAAAAGTCTATGCAGGACATTCGTCTAGAGTGACAAAAATGTATCCGTGCACGGAGAGCTTCCATCTCATTGTATGTGGGCGGTCGCCTGCGGAGACCTGCGTTTTTTCTCCCGTCTCGCGATCGTCAGATAGCGGCGCAATTCGCGGCAGAGCTGCAGCAGCGCCGCACGCGTCTCGAATTCGTCCCGCGTCGCGGGCAGCGGCATCGCGCGGAATTGCGTCTCCAGCGCATCGAGCGCCTGCTCGGTCTTGCCCTCGTAGTAATCGGAGCGGACGTCGTCCGTCAGCGTATCGAAGAGCCGCGCGATCGATTCCGCCTGAGGGACCCGATGCGAGACGAACGCGACGAGCTCCATCATGAGCTGGATCGATTCCAGCTGGCTGCGGCGCATATGAAAGTACAGCAGCCACGGCTCGTCCTGCAGGACGAGCCGGTTGTTCTTCGAACGCCAGATGAGCCGGTTCTCCCGCGATCGCTGCGCCACCTCGATCCCCTCGTCGATCGCCGCTTCGGCCTGGAGCATCTCGTCCCCGCTCCACAGCGCGCCGGGATCGCGCAGGAACCGCGCAAGTTCCACGAAGACGGCGGCGAACAGACGCTCCGTCTTGTCCCTCAGCACGGCCAGCGTCCGCTTCTCCCTCGGCATGTAGACCAGATTGAAGAACGTCGCCCAGCCGAGCCCGATCGACAGCAGCTTCAGCTCGGTCAAGATCGCGTCCACGGACACCTCGCCCCGTGCGAACAGGTGGAACACGATCACGGATCCGGTGACGATCCCTTCCTTCAGGCCGAACCGCGTGAGCAGCGGGAACGCGATCAGGATGAACAATCCCAATACCCATATATGAAAGCCGATCGCGTCGAACAGCGCCGAAGCGATGACGAGACCGACGAGGGATGCCGCGAAGCGCGCGAAGACGGTCTTGAGCCCCCGCCACCGGGTCGTATCGACGCCCAGTATCGCCAGAATTCCTGCCGCCTGCGGATTATCGACGTTCAACAGCATCGCCGCGTAGATGGCCGTCAACGTGGCGATCGCCGTTTTCATAACGCGCAGTCCGATCAGTCCGAATAGCTTGTCCGTCCAAGTCCGTATGCCTTTTTGCTCCATGACTGCGTTCCGCCTTCCGCTCGTTCCCGTCTTCTCCCAGCCTTGCTCCTCCATCGTATCAGCACGTCCGCGGTTCCGTCAAAGACGCCGTTAAGGTACGGACTACGGACGCCATAACGCCAGGAACGGCAAAAACCGCCCCTGCGCGATGCCTGCGCAAGGGGCGGTCTGCGTGCGGGACGGATTACAGCCGGTAGATCTCCCGGTACTTGCCTTCCAGATAGTCGCACAGGTACGAAGACCGAAGCGACTCTCCGCTGATGCGCTGGATGATCTCCGCCGGCTTCAGCAGCTTGCCGAATTGATACACTTCGCCGGTGAGCCATTCCTTCAGAGGCAGCAGCCGCCCCTCCGCGATCTGAGCGTTCAGATCCGGGAGCTTGCGCTGCGCGGTGTTCATCATCTGAGCCGCGTACATATTGCCTAGCGAGTAGGACGGGAAGTAGCCGAACGAGCCGCCCGACCAATGCACGTCCTGCAGGACGCCCTCGCCCGCGTTGCTCGGCGCGACGCCGAGCGCCCCCTTGTATTTCTCGTTCCACACCTCTTGCAGGTCGCGCGGGTTTAATCCTTCATTAAAGAGCATCTTCTCGATCTCGTAGCGGATCATAATATGAAGGTTGTACGTCAGCTCGTCGGCTTCGATCCGGATGAGCGAAGGCTCCACGACGTTGATGCCGCGGTAGAACGCTTCGGCCGTCACCGTGTCCAGCTGCCCCGGGAAATGCCGCTGCAGCTCGGGGAAGTACCGTTCCCAGAAAGCGCGGCTGCGACCGATCATATTCTCCCACAGCCGGGATTGGGATTCGTGGATGCCCATCGAGGTGCCGCCGCTGAGCGGCGTGCCGGCCAACTCCGCCTTGATGTTCTGTTCGTACAGCGCATGGCCGCCTTCGTGAATCGTGCCGAACAAAGCGCTCGTAATGTCGTCAAGCAGGTAACGCGTCGTGATCCGCACGTCTCCGGGGTTCAACCCGGTCGCGAACGGGTGCACGCTCTCGTCGAGACGCCCCGCTTCGAAGTCGTAGCCCATCTGCTTCAGGATGAACAGGCTGAACCGCTTCTGCGCCGCCACGTCGAACGTGCCTTCGAGGAACGTCGTATCCGGACGGTCTCCTTGCGCGGCGATCGCTTCGGCGAGCGGAACGAGGCGCCCGCGCAGCTCCCCGAAGAGACGGTCCAACTCGGCGGTCGTCGTCCCCGGTTCATACATATCGAGCAGCGTATCGTACGGCGTCGTCTTCACGCCCCACAGATCGATGAACTGCCGGTTATAATCGATGATTCGCTCCAAATAGGGCAGGAACCCGGGGAAATCGCTATTCGCCTTGGCTTCCTCCCAGGCGGACTCGGACTGCGACGTCAGCACGACGTATTCCCGATACAGCTCGGGCGGCAGCTTGCGGTTGCGGTCGTAGTCCTTGCGCGTCTCTTCGACCAGCTTGCGGTCGATCTCGCCGAGCGAGGCGAACGCATCCGGTTGGGACAGTCGGTCGAGGAGCTCTCCCATCTCGGTCGACGTGGCGATGCGGAACGTCTCCGCGGATAGCGTGCCGACCGCTTCGGACCGAAGCTCGACCCCTTTGCGCGGGGCGCCGGTCCGCATGTCCCAATACACGACGCCTAGCAACTCTTCGTATTGCTTCAATTGCCGGGTCATTTCCTGAAATCTCTTCAGCCCTTCGGGCTGCGGGTTGGCGCTGGTCGCCATCGCATTCATCCTTCCTCTCGTCGACTGGTAGTCGTCCCCTTGATCATACCTGCCCCGATCTCTATAATCAACATTACACGTGGTACGCGGGGACGCAGGCTAGGCGTCCCGCGACAAGGAGGGCGATCGGCTTGGAAATCAAGTGGAGCGCGGAAGCGGTCGAGGCGCTGCGGACTCGATTCGGACCGGATGCCCGGATTTGGAAGCTGGTCTCGGACTCCGAAGGCTGCGGCTGCGCCGTGAGCGGCGTGCCGACGCTGTGGGCGTTGGACGCTCCCCTGCCGGACGATATTCGCGCGGACAGCGAACCGGTGGCGCTCTGGTACGAGAAACGGCATGAAGTGTACTTCGACGACGTAATGCGGATCACCTATGACGCTGCCAAGCGTAGCTTCACGCTGGCTAGCGACGGCCAGATCTACACCAATCGGCTGGCGACGGTGGATCGCCGGACCGAAGTCGGCAACCGATAGTTGAAGGAGAGAAAAAGCGTGCGGAAACTGGATGAAGTATTGTCTTACAATCAAGCGTTCGTGGAGCAGAAAGAGTACGAAAAATATTTGACCACCAAAATCCCGGAAAAACGGCTCGTCATCGTCACCTGCATGGATACCAGGCTGACGGAGCTCCTCCCGAAGGCGTTGAACCTACGCAACGGGGACGCCAAGATCATCAAGAACGCAGGCGCCATCATCACCGCGCCGTTCGGCAATATTATGCGGAGCGTACTCGTCGCTCTGTACGAACTCAAAGGCGACGAAGTGATGATCATCGGCCACCACGACTGCGGGATGACGGGGATCGATCCGAAAGTGGTCGTGAGCCACATGGTCGAACGCGGCGTCGAGCCGCAGACGATTCGTACGCTTCACCACTCGGGATTGGACTTCAACCGCTGGCTGACCGGCTTCGAGAACGTAACCAAGAGCGTCGAGAACAGCGTGGACATCGTGCGCAAGCACCCGCTGCTTCCGCCCGGCACGCCGGTGCACGGCCTGACGATTCATCCGGAGACGGGCGCGCTGGAGCTCGTCACGGACGGATACGCCTATCTGGAGAAAATCTCGCACGAGAGCGAGTATTAATCCCGACAACGCGCGTCGATTCCGTTCGTTTACCTCATTAAATATCTTCCCCCACCCGCTGGCGGCCGAGCGCTTTGCGCTTCGCCGATGCCATGCGGGCTTCTTCTACGTCGCTCCGGTCCCGAAGCTTGTGGCGGTTGACGATTGCGGCTCCTGCCGCCAAGCCGTCCGAAGACCACTGCGCGCCCAATTCGGAAGTGCGCCGCTTCGCCGCCTCCAGCAGGCCCGGCTCGCGGATCGGCAGATCGAAGTCGTCGTACCGCACGCCTTCCGGGCCGCCCCAAGCCGCCAACCGGGCGCGAATCATCTCCGCGAGCCGCTCGCCGTCCAGTCCGATCTCATCCATGAGGCCCGAATCGATCTCGGCGGCACATTTAGCTAGCAGCTTGAACGCGCCCTTGCCGTTGCTGCGGCGGGCATGGTACTGCATGACCGAGAGGCGGATCAGCACCAGCCAGCAGCCGATATATCGGGCATCCACTGGCCCCTGTTGCTTCCAATATTCCTCCATGATCTCATGGCATTCAAAATAATCGCGGGTGCCGTGGTATTGCGCCAAATAATCGACGAACGGCGGCGGAAACGGGAATAATAGCTTCATGCTTCGATCGGCTCCTTGCCTGCGGATTCCGTTGCTATCAGCATAACGCATGGCGTCCGGCGACTCAACCGCGTCGTTCGTGTCAAAAAATGAAACCGCATGCGATATACGCCGTATTACCTTACTGAACCTAAACCAATCAGGGGGAATCGCTCAAGATGTTGAAAAAACTGCTGCTAGTGTTCAGCCTCTTCGCCTTCACGGTGACGATCGCGATGCCGGCCGACGTATCGGACGCAGCGCGCAAATCGTTCAGTTCGGGCAAGAAATCCTTTACCAAGACGCCATCCAAAGCGCAAGACAATGTGTCCAAGAGCACGACGGGCACGAATAAATCGACTAACGGCGCGACTACGACGCCGAACCGGGGCTTCATGAGCGGCGGCAGCTTCATGAAAGGCATGATGATCGGCGGCCTCGCCGGCATGCTGTTCGGCGGCATGTTCGGCGGCATGGGCTTCTTCGGCGACATTCTCGGCTTGCTCGTTAACTTGGCAGCGATCTTCCTGCTCGTGACCGTGATCATGGCGATCGTGAATTCCTTCAAGCGCCGCAGGCAGCATCAGCCGCAAGGACCGAACGACAACCAACGCCGCTGGTAACCGACGATGCGGATCACGATGGACGAGATCGTCAACGCGGTGTGCGCGCACATGGCCGAGCGCCAGGAAGTGCCCGTCACCGCCGTTGAAGTCGAGCTGAACTGGGACGAGGATCAAGGATACACCGCTGAGGTCTGGGTGCAAGGTCGCAGCCGCTATCTGGTGGAGGCGAACCTCAAGGAGTCGATCATGCGATACATGCTGGCGGAGTACGACCAACGCGTCTACCCGTCGCAGATCACTTTGATGCTCGACGACGAGATCTATGCGGAGATTGAACAATAAGGCGCGATTTGCGCTGAGCGCACTAGCATAAGGCCGCCCCTGACGGAGCGGTCTTTTTGCTGCTGCCGCAAGTGACGATCCGCCGCCCTCTTATCTACCGGAGGCCGGCGCTCGAGGCGGGGCTGGTCGTAAGACCGAAGCTGGAGTCGAGGGCGAATCCCGCACCCACTCCCATGTCCACGCCATCGCCCACGCCCACACCCACACCACACCTTTGCCCTCGCCCACACCCTCGCCCTCGTCCTCGTCAACGTCCGCCTGCACCTCTCGCTTCCCGGCATTTGCACGATATCCCTTTCGCTCAGGAATAACTTCAGATCCTCTTGTGAATTCAGGCACAATCTTTGCGCCAACAGGCAACACCTGACTGTATAGAATCCCCGGAGCCCCAAACGCCTGCTTCCTGATCGAACGGGATACTGTCGTAACACCGCTCCCTTGCTTCCTGACTGAAGGGGATACTGTCGTAACGTCACCCTCACTTTTCCTGACTGAGAGGGATACCGTCGTAACCTCACCTCCACGCAGCCTGACCGAAGGGGATATCGTCGTAACGCCAATTGCAGCAAGTATCACAAACACTCCAACGCCCACCCTTCCCTTCTCTTCTCTTCTCTTCTCTTCTCTTCTCTTCTCTTCTCTTCTCTTCTCTTCTCTTCTCTTCCCATCCCTCCCCCAAACGAAAAACCCGCAGACCTGAGGTCTGCGGGTTGCATTAATAACGTGACGGGCTTTACCAAGCGTAGGCGTTCGGAGCGTGCCCGCCCGGTCCCGGGAAGATCTCGTCCAAACGGCGCAGCGTCTCGTCGCTGAGCGCGATGTCGACGACGCGCAGCGCGCCTTCGAGCTGCTCAAGCGTACGCGGACCGATGATCGGAGCGGTCATCGCCGGCTGGACGAGCGTCCAGGTCAGGGCGACGTTCGCTTCGCTCTCGCCGAGCTCCTTGCACAGCCCCTCGAATGCTTCGAGCTGCGACCGATGCTTCTCGACGCGCTCGGGGTTGTTCGCGCGCTTCGAGCCGGCTACCGGCTTCAGCGCGTGTCCGCTCAGCAGGCCGCCGTCGAGCGGGCTCCAGGCGATGACGCCGATTCCGTGCTCCTCGGCTGCCGGCAGCACTTCGAGCTCGGGCAGACGACAGAGGAGACTGTATTTGTGCTGCTCGGACACGAGGCCCAGCATCCGTTGATTTTTCGCTTCGTATTGCGCTTTGACCAAGTCGCGCCCGGCAAAGTTGCTGGAGCCGACATAACCGATCTTGCCTTGGCCTATGGCTACTCGGAAGCCTTCCCACAGTTCGTCCCAGGAAACGTTGCGGTCGACGTGATGCATCTGGTAGAGCTCGATATGATCGGTCTGCAAACGGCGCAGGGAGCCTTCCAGATGGCGGCGCAGCTTGTAGCCGGACAGACCCGCTTCGCTGTTCGGACCGTCCAGCGGATCGCTCATGTCGCCATAGAACTTGGTGGCGAGCACGACTTTCTCGCGGCGGCCGCCGCCTTGGGCGAACCAACGGCCGATGATCTCTTCCGTCCTGCCCGCATTCTCGCCCCAGCCGTAGATATTAGCCGTGTCGAAGAAGTTGATGCCCGCGTCCAAAGCCGCGTCCATGATTCGGAACGCGTCTTTCTCCTCGGTATCCACGCCGAAGTTCATCGTACCCAGGCAAAGCTTGCTGACTTTTAAACCCGAACGTCCTAAGTAACTATAGCGCATACTCATCATCCTCCCTCAATTGACGAATCTATTCTATTTTAACGGATCGATTCGAGAGATGCCAACTTCTGGGCGGCGGTGCGCATCGCAAGGATGTCAGGTAGATTCGGGTTCGTTCGCCGCTCATGCGTCTTGCATCCTCGTGACAGCTCGCCTCGTTTAGGAGAGATCGTAGCGCAAGATCGCTTTCCACGGGCCGCAAAGATGCATCGTTCAACGCCTCGCTCATTCGTCTCGTTCCGCCCCTTTCGTCTTCCGCTCGCGATGGCGCCGGACGTTCATCAGGTTGCCGCAGATGCCGTGGTCGCACCACTTCCTACTTTTATTTTTGCTGGCATCGTAGAAGATCCATTTACAGCGATCGTTTTCGCATATTTTCAGTCGCTTCGGCTCCCCGTCGGTCAAAAGCCGCGCGAAGGACAGGACGATCTCCGATTCGAGCCACGCGAGGTTGCGGTCGGTCGGCTGGCGATCGATGCGATAGGCGTTGTCGTCGTTGACGGAGAATCGCCAAGTTCCCGAAGACTGGCCCAAGTATCCGTTCATGCGTTCGATGTCATTCGGCGGCAGCGGGAGCGACGCGTTCGCCCGCTGCACGATTCCCCGCAGCCAAGCGCGCAGCTGCCTGAGCTCCGCGAGATCTCCCTCGCTTAGCGGCGCATCGGGTTTCATGTCCCATTCGCCCAGCACATGATCCTGCCATTCCGGCTGTCCCAAGCGGTCGACATACGAATCCTCATGCAGGCCGTCCCAATATTCGCTGTTCAGAAAATCAATAAAGAAATAACGCATTGCCGTTCTCCTTGTCATGGGGCTCTAGTGCCGATTCGGTTAGAATTGTAATCATTATAGGCACATATATGGATTACAAACAAGCAAAGGCGTTAGCAAGAATAGCAAAGAAGCCGCAGACCCTTGATCTGCGGCTTCTTTCTCGATAGGGACGGTTACAACACTCCCTCCACGATGTTCCCCCTGAACATCGTGGCGACTCGCTTCGGCCTTCTCGCTACGGCTTCAGCTGAGCAAGACGCCTCCACCAAGACGAGATTTGCTTCGTCACCGACTTGCGGCCACATTCGCTCTCCCTCCGGATGCAGCGGGGTTCGTCCTCCGGTGATGAAGCCCAGCGTTTGAGCCAACGACCGTTCATCCGACCATCCCGACGCTTCCGCCAAGCGGCCGGCGCGTTCGAGCAAATCAGCGTTGCCGAAAGGCGACCAGACGTCGAAGATGTTGTCGCATCCGACGGCGACCGATACGCCCTTCCGGCGCAACAAGCCGACCGGCGGAAACTTGCGGTTGATCGGCACGCTCGTAATGATGGCGATCCCCGCCTCGGCCAATTGCTCGGCCATGGCTTCGGCTTGCGCCGGCGTCGCATCTCCGAGCCCGAAGGCATGGCTGATCGCCACCTTGCCTTGCAGACCCGCTTCGATCGTCAACTGGGCCAATCTTCGCATCGTGAAGAGGCCGAGATGATCCGCGTCATGCAAATGCAAATCGATTCCGGCATGGCCTTCCACGGCAATATCCACCATCTCGTGCAGAGATGCTTCAATATCCCCGTCTACGGTAGCCGGATCGACGCCGCCTACCAAGCTTGCGCCTTGACGCAGCGCTTCTCTGACGAGACCCTTTGCCTGCGTGCGCAACAGTCCGTGCTGCGGAAACGCCACGATCTCCGAAGACAGCTTTCCTTCGAACGTCCGCAGCGCTTTTTGGACTTCGTCCAAATTCCCCAATCCCGCCTCCGGATAAATATCCACGTGCGTGCGCACATGCGTAACCCCGGTTTTCGAATAGAGATCAAGCAGCTTCTCCGCGCGTGTTTGCGTCGAAGTCTTTAACGAAGGGAGAACTTCTTTCTCCGCCTCCAGCCGATCGAAGATCGTCTTCGCGGGGGTTACCGCGCGCCAACGGTCGCCGAGCAGCGTCTTATCCAAGTGGCAATGCTTCTCGATCAAGGAGGGCAGCGCCAAATGCCGCCGGGCATCGAACTGGGGGAGGCCGTCCGTAATAGCTTCGCTGGCAGGCAGAATCTTCGCGATCCTCCCATCCTTCAGAAGTAGGTGCGCGCACTCCGTCTTGGTACCCGAGACGACGTCATTTTCAATGCGGTATCCACGCTCCAGCAGAACATGGGTCAGCCAAAAGGTCGCGTTCATCGGCGATCTTCCTTTCTTTCTACGCATCGTAGGGCTCCGGCAACGAGATTTCCTTTGTATATCACAGCCATTCTTCCGGCCCTGCGCGCAATGGCTTCCGCCGAACAGCTTGCTTCTACGAACACGAGATCGGCATCGTCTCCCGCGTTCGGCCAGATGCGTCTTCCCTCCGGATTTAAAGGCGTGACGCCTCCCGTTATCAATCCCAGGGCCTGTCCGAGCGAACGTTCATCGCTCCAACCGAACCGCTCCGCCGCCGTCCCTGCTTTTTCCAAGGCATCTCCTTTTCCGAACGGAGACCAATGATCCGTGATACTGTCGTCTCCGAGGGAGATTTCCACGCCCTTGCCACGAAGAAGGGGAATCGGAATCGTCCGGCCGATCGGCACCGACGACGCGATCGAGATCCCTTGCCGGGCCAGCAGCTCGGCGACTTCGTCGGCTTCGGCAGGCGGGATATCCGCCAAAGCGAACGCATGACTGATCGTGACCCTGCCTTGCCATCCCGCTTCCTCCGTTAGAGCAGCCAGGCGCTTAAACGTGAATATACCTAGATGGCCCGGGTCATGGATATGAAGGTCGATCGCGGCATTCGCTTCTACGGCAAGCTCCATCGTCGTCTGCAGCGATCTCTCGATATCTTCATCCAGCGTGGCTGGATCGACGCCGCCGACCAGCGAGGCGCCGCTGCGCAACGCTTGTCTCACCAAGGCGACGGACTTGCTGCGCAGCAAGCCGTGCTGCGGAAACGCGACAATCTCGACGGAAGCTTTCCCTTGATAGGCTTCCACGGCTTGCAAGACGGCTTCCAGATTTTTCAACCCGATCACCGGATCGACATTGCAATGCGCGCGAACCCGCGTCGAGCCCGAACGCAACAGCAGGTCCATCAACTTCCTCGCCCGATTCTCCGCCACAGGCAGCAATCGCGGCAGCAGCTCCCGCTCCTCCTCCAACCGCGTCAGGATGCCCTTGGTCGGAATTGTCGGCGCTTGCCAGGGGCCGCCATAATACGTTTTATCCAAATGGATGTGCATATCTCTGAAGGAGGGGAGCATTAAATGATGCTGCGCATCCCGCACCGGGAGAACGGTCTCTAAAGGTCGGACGGCCGAGACGACGTCCATTATTTTCCCTTCTTCGATCAGGACATGGAAACTCTCCGTTTCCGTTCCTGCGACGGCGCCGTCCGAAAAACGGTAACCCGTCTCCAGTCGGACATTCGTGATCCAGTAAGCTTGATTCGTCATCGCTCTCCCGCTCCCGCACGGATCAATATCGCTTCGATGGCTTGGAATCCGCGATTTTGCGCATGCTGCAGAGGCGTGATTCCCTCTTTGTCCCCGATATGGACGTCGGCCCCATGATCGACCAACAGCTGCACGATTCGCTGATGCTTTGCTCCGCCGTCGCCCAGAATGACCGCCTCGAGCAAGGCCGTCCAATGCAGACGATTGATGTGATTGACATCGATGCCCGAACGCGCCAGCAGTTCTTCCACGACCTCCACATGCCCGCGTTCCGAAGCCGGGATCAGCGCCGTGCCTCCGAACCGGTTCGTAAGCTTCGGATCCGCCCCCGCGTCGATGGCGAGTTTGACGATATCGAGCATGCCTTCGGCTCCTGCGTACAGCAGCACATTATTCAGGTTGCGGTCGCGAATATTAGGATCGGCCCCCTTCCGGATCAGCGCCTTCACCGTCTCGGTATGATGGTTGTACGTCGCCGCCATGACCGCCGTTCTCCCGCGTTCATCCGTGGCATCGAGGCGCGCGCCGTCCTGAAGCAGCCTCAGCACGTTCTCCGTGTCGCCCTTCTCCGCCATCTCGATCATTTGCTCGTCCATCGTCTTCATCGTCCTTTCTTCCAATTGCGTCCCGCTTGGCAGTCGTTGCGGGGAATGAGAGGCTGCGCCGCACGCGGCAAGCCATACAATCAGCAGCAACGCGAGCATCCGAGACATTTCCGCCACTCCTTTTTCCCCGCTATGCAAATATGCTAACATGGAGGTGACTATATGAAAAATATATTTAAAATAAGATTTACTAATGTTTATCATATGGAAATTAGGAGGGTCCCGAAAATGGATATCCGGCAACTGCGCTATTTTATCGCGATCGTAGAGGAAGGGAAAATCTCCGCCGCTGCCGAGAGACTTCACCTCTCCCAGCCGCCGTTGAGCCAACAGTTGAAAACGATGGAAGAGGAACTCGGCTCCAAGCTGATCGAGCGGAGCGGGAAATCGTTTGAAGTCACGGAAGCCGGGAAAGCCTTGTACAAATATGCCTTGCAGATGACGCAATTAATGGAAGAAGCCAAGATCGAAGTGAAGGAAGTCGGGGCCGGGGTGAACGGTAAACTGACGATCGGCATCAATACGTTCTCGGTCGTGGGATTGCCGGAGATTCTGCAGCAATTCCAACAAAGCTATCCTAAGGTGACCTATAAGATCCAGCAAAACGAATCCGCTCTGCTGTGCGATCTCGTGAGAAACCGCGCGGTCGAGCTTGCGATCATTCGATTGCCGCTGGAGCTCAGTTCTTTTTCCGTGGTTCACCTGCATACCGAACCGTTTTATTTCATTGCCTCGAAGCGGCAGAAAGGAATGGATCGGGAAGTCGCCCTGGCGGACATCCGGCAAGCTCCCCTTCTGTTGCCTAGTACGGAAGGATTAGGCGTGCATTATTCGATCGTAGAAGCCTTCTCCCGATACCGAATCCAGCCCAACATCGTCGGGGAGTGTTCCGATATTGCGCTGTTGATGGATCTCGTCTCCGCGGGCTTCGGCGCGTCCATCGTACCGGAGACGGTCCTTCAGCGGCATCAAGGCTATCCGATACAAGCATGCAAAATCACGAATCCGGAATTGTCCGCGTCGGTCGGACTGATCTGGAACAAAAATCATCGGTTGTCCAAGTCCGCTCAAAACTTCGTAGAGTTGTTCAGAAACAGAATGGAGCAAGAATACGGCAAACGCGCCTAAAGAGGGTCAACGGTCGGTTACACCGAGAGCTTGTCCGCGTCCATGGAAACGTGACGCTTCGTCTTGCCCAACCGTCTAACCGACACGAAGCTGCTAGCCAGCAGCACGACTGCACCGAACAAATAAGGCAAGTCCATATGGATATCGAAAAGAATGCCCGCAAGCGCAGGTCCGAATATATTGCCGAGGCTCATGTAGGCATTGCTCATTCCCGCTACGAACCCCTGCTCCTCCCCGGCTTCCTTGGACAGCAGCGTATTGATCGTGGGACGCAGGATATTGTTGAACGTGAAGAAAAGCATCGTCATGAGCATGACGTAGTAGAAGTTGCCCGAGAGCAGCAAGCACGCCAGGGATACTGCCGATAACAGCAGCATGATGCCGACGATCCGCTTTTCCCCGAAGCGATGGTTGATCCGATTGGTCAGCACCACTTGGTTAAACGTGCCGATCAGCGAACATACCGTAATCAGAATGGCGATATCGCGCGTGGTGAATCCGTAGCCTTGAACGACGAACAGCGGAAAAATCGCTTCAAAATGCGTGAGGCCGAACGTGGTGGCGAAAACGATAAGCAGGAGGATGAAGTAGCTTGAACGAACCGAAAGCGCAAGTTGGCGAAACACATTTTCCCGCCGCTCCTTCGCCTGCAGGCGGGTCAGACGAATGGACGGCGATAGCGATTCCGGCAGCAGCTTCAAGCTGCATGCCATCGCTAACAGGCCAATCATCGCGGATGCGTAGAAAGGTCCCTTGATGCCCAGTTCGGCCAGCAATCCCCCGGCGCCCGGTCCGATGATGAATCCCGATGACATCGACGCCCCCAACCACGACATGGCCTTGCTGCGCTCTTCATCCGTCGTAATATCCGCGACGTAAGCCATGATGGCGGGAACCAATGCGGCAGAGCCCATCCCTCCGATCAACCGCGATACGAATAAGAAGGACAGGTCGCCTGCAATCGCGGCCAAGAAGTTGGAGATCGCGAACAGGAGCAGCCCCGTAAGGATCATCGGTTTGCGGCCGTATCGATCGGACAGCTTGCCTGCGATCGGCGAGAATAGAAACTGCGTCAGACCGAAGCAGGATACCAAATACCCCGCCGCTTGACCGCCCGCCCCGAACAGCTGAAGCAGATCCGGCAAGATCGGGATGACAAGCCCCATGCCTAGCATGGCGAGAAACATGTTCAATAACAATAATGGAAACGCGGATTTGGATCGCATTGCGTAATCTCCTCTGTCGACCGAGCCATGCAGATATACTTGAAGAGCAGTCCCCCTTCTCTCGGCATCATCTCGTATGCTAACATGCATTTGTCTATATGGAAAATATATAAATCCTATTGAAAATAAATTTATTTCGTATAGCGTTTTTGGGGAAGGTATATAAAAATCCTTGAAGAATTTGCTGCGGCCTTTGTCTGCCCCTCCCCTTTTCCAGATACAAGAAACGTATTATAGTACACCCAAAGGGAATAATGCGCAGTTAAGCGAAACAAGGAGGCTTCTCCATGATCAAAGTCGTGCTGATCCGTCACGGACAAAGCGAGTGGAATCTCGAGAATCGATTCACGGGCTGGTCGGATGTGGACTTGTCGGTCAACGGGCTCGAAGAGGCCAGACAAGCGGGGAGGGTGTTGAAAAAGCATGGTTACGTCTTCGACGCCGCGCATACTTCCTATCTGAAGCGCGCGATTCGGACGCTGTGGATCATCCTCGGCGAGATGGATCTGATGTGGATTCCCGAGTACAAAAGCTGGATGCTGAACGAACGGCATTACGGCGCGCTGCAGGGGCTGAACAAAGCCGAGACGGCCGCGAAATACGGGGAGGAACAAGTTCACTTGTGGCGCAGATCCGTCAACGTTCGTCCTCCGGCGCTGGAACGGAATGACGTCCGGTACGAGGCGTCCGCTCCGCGCTACCAGAGCTTGCAGGACGGGGAGTATCCGTTGACGGAAAATCTGGAGGATACGGAGCGCCGCGTACTGCGGTACTGGCGGGAATCGATCTCGCCCGCCTTGACGTCCGGCCAGCACATCCTCATCGCGGCTCACGGCAATACGTTGCGAGCGCTCGTAAAGCACCTGGATCGGATCCCGGCCGACGGCATCGCCGACCTGAACATTCCTACGGGCATCCCGCTCGTATACGAATTGGACGAACGATTGGCGCCGATCCGGCATTATTACTTGGGCATCGACGGCGAGCTCCCGGGCGAAGCCATTCCTTCCCGCCTATGACGGCATAAAGTTCCGTTGCGCGAGCGGTAAAACCCTACTATTTTCATGGGCGCGTCTCCATTCCATGAGGGCCGGAATTGGGTTGGAAATGGCGTTTAGCAATCGCTTCCTTATTATTGCAGCGCCTCCATGCTCTGGATTGGAAGCGGAAAATAGGCCGACAATCGTGAAAAGTTGTCGGCCCCGCGCTGCCTGGATGACGGATACATCGAAGGACACCGCTGCAAGTTCGATGCTCTTCCTCCGTCTAGATCTGCTAGCGCCTCAATTGCGCCTTCACCCTGGCGACCAATGCAGCCGGGTTGAAAGGCTTGGCTGCGCCTTCGGCCGCTCCGGCTGTCCGTCCAGCGGCGGAGTCCCCTTCTCCCTTCGCCGACAGCAAGATGATCGGAATGCGCGTCCCACGCTTCAGACGAGCCTGGATGCCGTCCGGATTCGCCATAGCCCTATTCAAAATGACCAGATGGATGTGCTCCTGCCGCAAGAGGCGCAGCGCTTCCCGCCCGTCCTCGGCTTCCCTCACCTGAAATCCTTCATGGCGCAAAGACGCGCGCACCATATCCCGCGTGAGCGCATCGTCATCCACGATCAATATTTTCTCGCCCTTCCATCGGCTCCTCATCCGTTTGGCATGCCAACGGATGATCCATATGACGCTGGCTGCGACAAACGCAAGCCAGGACAGCTTGGGCAGCATTTCGGAATCCAAACGCAACATCCCCATCGCAACATTCTCCCTCGGTTTAAGCGTCTATCTATACAGGCATGCGGCATTGGGCCGCAGGCAGATGGAAATCTCGGCCGGAGGCCGTGACGCCGCAGAGGGGGACTTCATACCCAACAAGCATAATTCATAAAAATGAGAAAAATCCGGGGAGATTTCTGAATTTATTCTGAATGTGCAAACCGACCGGAAGCGAATCGAAAAAAGAGGATCAGGCATCCCCGTTCAGGGCTCCTAATCCTCTCTTGCGCATCCTTGTTATTCGCACATCCGCCGGTGAATGCTCGCGCCCAGGTGATGAACGTCCAGCTTGGCGACTTCGTCCAGATGCCGGGCTGCCTCGGCTTGCCGACCGAGTCCGATCAAGCCTAACGACATCATATAGAGGCAATGAATCCGGTTGCGCTTGTTCATATCGTCTTCGAAGACGAGGAAGTCAGGCAGCGAGACGGCAAAGTAGTCGATCTTCACGTCGTCCCCGATATGCTTCTCCGCGTAATCGATGAGCTTGTTGAATCTCCGCTTGGCTTCTCTGGCGTTGCCCAGTCTCAGCCACGCCATCCCTTGATAGAAGATCATATCCGGGGGTTGATCGTTGTAGTACATCGCGCTCGTCGGCTCCTCCAGTCCCCGGGAGGCGACCCGCAGATTCGCCTCGGCTTGCACCCGTTGGTTCAAGCCTTCGTAAGCGCACCCGAGATAATAATAGATATGGTTCTCCTGCGCTCCGGTCAGTTTGCCTTCCCCGAGATTGTCCGGGTAGACGAGCGCCTCCTCTAAGCGGGCGATCGCTTCCTCGTATTCGCGAGCGGCGAGCTTCCGCTTGGCCAGCTCCACCAGCGCAAGCACGTGCTGTCCGGTCGCTTTGCCTTCTCCGCCTTCCCACGGGTGGAACTGCCGCGCCGCCAGCGCTTGGAGCGCTTCCTCGTGGCGGCCCTGGGCGTTCAGGAGCGTGACGAATTCCAGATAGAGGTCGTCGCGCTTGTCGACTAGCGCCTTGTTCCGCTCCAGCTTGGCGAAGCGTTCCTCGGCCGAACGGCCTAACTTCTTGTACAGCTGATCGAGCTCATAGAAGACGCGAGCATCGTCCGCCCCAAGCGCGAACGCCCGCTCCAGGGAGTCGCGCGCTTGTTCGGCGAGCCCCAGCTTATTGTAGTAAGCGAGCGCCAGATTGCGGTGCACCGTAGGGAAGGCGTCGTTGCGCGCTCGAGACGCCTCCCAATGGGCGACGGCGTCGGCATGACGTTTCTTGTCGTACATCCAATTGCCCAGCAGGTAATGGGCTCTGTCGTCGTTCCCGTTCGCGGCAATCGCGCTCTCCAGCACGTGCAGATCGAACAAGCTGTTCGGGAAGCAGTAATCCGACGCGGCCTGCCGGCCCGCTTCGCGATGGGCCGCCGCCAGGTCGCTTCGGCCTGCGAGATCGTGAAGGTAGCCAAGCGTATAGTGAAGCATCGGATACGCGTTGGCGGCCGCATCCGGAACGACGCGCTCCAGCACGCCGACCGCTTCCTTGAACAAGCCGCATCCGGCATAATCGGATGCCAGATTCAAATAATTGTGCGGGTCGTCCCGCATAAGCCGCCGCAGTTCGCCCAGAGCGGCGTTGGCACCCGCTTGATCGCCAAGGGCGGCCAGCGCCAGCGCACGCTCGTTGGCCGAGCCGAAGTCGGCGACGTCCAGCCGCAGCGTCTCTTCCGCATAGGCGACCGCCTCTGCCGGGAGTCCAAGCTTGCGCAGCAGCGCCGCCTTCAGATGGCGCGCCTTGTAGTTCCGCGCATTGCGGATGAGCGAGCGTTCGGCCAGCTCCAGCGCTTCTGCGTACGCGCCCCGCTCGGCCGCGATCTGGGCCAGCGAGAAGTAGCCCGGGTCCTGCCAGGCGGCGGACCAGACGGACTTGTAGAACGCGGCGAAAGCTTCCGTCAAGCGGCCTTGCAGCTTCAGTGCCACGCCGAGCTGGTAAAGCGCCTCGCTGTCGTAGGGATTCGGATTGCGCCAGGTCATGGACTTGATGGCCGCCCGGAAGCAGCTCTCGGCCTCGGCAAACAACCCCCGGCGCAGCAGAAGCGTCCCGTAAGCGGTGTTGATGCGGATATCGCCTGGATCACGCTTCAAGCCTTCAAGATAGTACGCTTCCGGTTCGAACGTAGCATGGCGGTACTGCTCCAGATGGAGACCGGACAAGTACAATTGCTCGTTCGTGCGGAGCTCCTGCGGCTCCGGCAGCGGCGTCGCGGCGTCCGGCACTTCCTCGAGCGATGGCTCCGCCGGCCGATAAGCAATCAGCAGGCGGCCCTCCGCGTCCCGGACGGAGACGGTCAGGTCGTGCGGGCGGTCTCCCGCGTCCAGAGGGATAACCGACTTGAAGCTCGCGCGCGGCGACAGCGCGGCCCGCTCGGACAGATAGACGCGATTACGGCCCTTCAGCTCGACCGCCGCGCCTTCGTAGACCGATGTCGCATAGACCAGCACGGTCGCTTGGCGTGCGTCCTCGTCGACCTCCAGATTGACCGCGGCGTGGATCGACGCGTTCTTCACCACCCCGATGTCCTTGTACGGCATGAAGTATTGCTTGAACGATTTTTCCTCGTAGGGCTGCAGCCAGGTGAAGTCGGGCTGGTTGTCGGTATAGACGCCGGTCATGAGCTCGATGTAGGGGCCATCCTCGTCGGTCAGATTACGGTCCCAGGCCTGGCCGAACGCTTCGTTGCCCCACGTCCATTGCTTTTTGCCCGGGGAGATATGGTGGTTGGCCACGTGCAGCAGACCGGCCTGGACGCCGTGGTCGTAGCCGCCGACGAAGTTGTAGTCGGACTTGTACGCCATGTAGGACGTCGGCACCGGAATGTTGCGGTAGCGAGAGATGTCCACGCCCTCGGAGTAATCCATCTTATAGTACGTGCCGGTCGCGATCGGGAACCGGGAGACGTCCCGTTTGCCATGGTCGAAAACGGCCGTGACGTCGGGCGGGAACACGGACTGCGTATGATCGTTCACGGCCACGGCCGGATTCGCCCACCACAGAAACGTCTGGGGCTCCGGCGTGCGGTTGTACAACTGCGCGGAGATTTCGAGATAGGCTTTGCCCGGGTGCAGCGTGAAGCCGGCGGTCACCTTCGTCCCGTACATCCGGTCGATCTCGCTCACCCAGACCGTCGCGCTGCCGTCTTCGTTCTCGGACAGGCGGTATTCGACCGGTCCGTACGTGTTCGGACGGTGATGCTGAGGCCAGTTGAACTCGATGCCGCCGGAGATCCAGGGTCCGGCCAATCCGACGAGCGCGGGCTTGATAACCCGGTTGTAGTAAACAAAGTCGTAATCGTTCGTCTTGTCCAGCGCCCGGTAGATGCGTCCGCCCAGCTCGGGCATGATCTCGATGCGGACGTATTCGTTCTCCAGGATCGCCATCTTATAGATTTGCGGCTTTTTCTCGTCCGCGATCTTGTCGACGACGGGATGCGGGTAAACGCGGCCGGAGCTGCCTTGATAGACGCGTTTCTCCAGGAACATCGGATTTCGGTCGGGCGCCCCGATCGCGTAAGTCGGGATCGACGCTTCCTCTTCCCAGACGCGCGCCGGTGCCGGCGCGTTCGGTTGCGATGGTGTCATGGTGTATTCCCCCTTGGCTTCTTGATAGGTCTACTGTACCGCGCGGACGGCGACGCACCAATTGACGAAATGCGGTTTGTGATGGATGATATTCTTAATATCCAAATAATCATGTCTAATCATAATGCGCCTGGAGGGTATAAAGATGGAACATGAACGGAAAATGGAAGGATTCGACGAGGAGCGATTGTTCGTCCTTCCCGACTATATGGCCGGCGAGCTCTCCCAGTCGCATCTGACGCGCGGCCTCTATGTGAGCGATATCGGCTACTTCCCGCGCGCGCGCCATCATTACCGGGAGCGGCCGGAAGGCTCCAATGCGCATATCTTGATCTATTGCGTGGAGGGCGAAGGCTGGGTGGAGACGAACGGCAAGCCGGCCGCCGTAACCGAACGCCAACTCGTCGCGATCCCGGCGAACGTCCCCCACCGCTACGGCGCTTCCTCCGACTCGCCTTGGAGCATCTACTGGGTGCATCTCCAGGGCGAGTACGTGGCCGACTACATGAAGCTGTTCGGCTTGGACGGCGGCGCGGTGCGCCTGCCTGCCGGCGCCTTCTCCGCCTGGACCGACGGCTTCGAGAAGTGCTACCGGCTGCTCTCCGGCAAGCCCTATTCGATGCCCGCGCAGGTGCTCGTCTCGCTGACGATGGGCGAGCTGCTCGGGAACGTCGGGATGAGCGCCGAAGGCTCGGCCCGGGACCGCAAGCGGGAGACGGACCTGGCCGGCGCCATTCGCTTCCTGAACGACAGGCTGGCCGAATCGGTCTCGCTCGCCGAGCTGGCGGCGCATACCGGCATCTCGAAGCAGCATCTCGTGTATCTGTTCAACCAAGAGACCGGCTTCCCGCCGATCGAATACTTCCTCCGCTTGAAAATGCAAAAAGCCGGTCAGCTGCTCTGCCTGACCGGCTTGACGGTAAAAGAGATCGCCGCGGCCGTAGGGATAGGAGATCCCTACTACTTCTCGCGATTGTTCAAGAAGCTGATGGGCGCGTCCCCCGCCCACTATCGCAGCGTGCCGAAGGGATAGCCGCCGGGGATGGCGCTGCCGTCCCTTCCCTTAACGCAGGCTCAGCTCGAGATGCCAGGCGTAGCGGCCGCCGGGTTCGACGGTCGCCGACTCGCCCCTGCTCATCGCGTGCGCCAGATCGTCCATTCGCCCCGTCGCGGGTTCGAGCGCGACATGTTCGTACCCGCCGTATCCGCCGGCATTGGCCCAGACCGCCAGATACGGCACCCGATCCGCCGGGAAGCGCAGGACGACCGCCTCTCCCGTCGCGGGATCCTCCAGCGACGCCCAGCCTTCCTTGACGCGCTCCGTGAAGTAGTACTTCTCCGCATGGCGCCCCGCCGACGACTCGATGAGGCGCAGATCGATCTCGCCCGCCGAGGTGCGCGCAACCGGCCACGGCTGCTTGTCGCCGAAGATGCCGAGGCGGCGTCCGGCGGAATACGAAACCTCGATCTCCGTCAGATGATCGGGAACGCGGATTCGCATTCCTTCGCGCGCGCGGAACAGCGGATGCGCCGCCCAGAGGAACGAGAACGGCGCGTCCGATCGGTTCGTAGCCGCATACTGGATGCGCAGCGTGTCGGACGCCGGCATGGTGATCGTCTTCTCCAGCGTATAGGGGAAGTTGACGCCATCCGCTTTGCCGCGCAGCGCATCCCCGTCCAGACGGAATCGCCATGGCAGCGACCAGACCTCTCCGTGATCAGGCACGGCCCGCCCTTGCCAGGGCGAATCCGGATATGCGCAGGCGTCGATGCCCGGAAACATCTCGTCCCAGCCGCTCTCATCCCCGCTGGCGAACGGAGAACCGTACCCTGCGTTGCCCAGCGGCTTGCCGCTGCGCCACAGCCATTCGCGGCCGGTGGCCAAGCTCGACAGCGAGACGGCTTTGCCGCCGAGCGCGGGGATGACGGTGAGCGACAGCCGCTCCGTCCGGCCGACCCAGGCGTCGTATCCTTCGTAGACCGCTCTCGTCCAGCGCGGCTCCGTCATCCATCATCGCCCTGCCTTTCATCGTTGCCCGCACGTTCTTCTTCGCGCATCCCTTCGCCCGCGCCCGTCTCGATCCGCACGATGGCGTGCAGGTCCAGACGGGGCAGCTCCACGTGGACGCGCTCGCCGTCCCACGTCCAATTCAGGAGCGTCCTCTCCGGCTCCAACGTCACGCGGCTCGGCCGGACCTTCGTTCGGACCCGCAGCCGAATGCCGAAGATCGGCGGCACCTCTTCATTGTGAATGATATAGCCCGGACGTTTCTGGGCGAAGTAGTTCGTCGCGTGCACGAGCAGCTCCGCGCCTTCCATCGTGCGTCGCTCCTGCAGCGCGAGCTCGACATGCAGCGGCTTGTCCGCGTCCAGCCTCCGGCTCGCAGCCGGATACAGCTCTTCCAGGCCACGCACGAGCCATTCGCGCGTCAGCCGGTGCCCTTCGAGGTAGTAGAGCGCGAACGGCTCGCCGTTCACGTACATCGCACGTCCCCGTCCGTAGCGATGAACGGTCACCGCGGGACCGGCGTCCGTCTTCCCCGCCGGGGCAGCCCCAACCGTCGTGTAGTGCCGCCAATGCGAACGGTCCTTGACGCCTTCCGCCCAGACGCTCTCGACCGGTTCCAGCACGTGCGCCAGCGCCTCCGCGCCCGCCAGCGTCACCTGCATTGCCGCCCCCCACACCTGCAGCTTCAAGTCTCCGTTCGCCATACTTGCGGCGAGCTCGGGACCGGCTTGCCAATAATGCAGCGGAGCGGGTAGCTCCCCGCCGCGCGAGAGGCCGAGCAACTTAGCGAACGGATCTGCCGCCCGGCGTTCTCCCCGCTCGCTGTACAGACCGGAGCGCCCCGATACGAGGAGCGTCCCGCCCGTTTCAACATACCGCTCCAACGCCTCGATCGTCTCGTCTTCCATTAACATCTGGTCGGGCACGATCACGAGCGCTTGACGATCGAGCGATCGGCGCATCGTCTCTTCGTCATAGATCAAGTGCTGGATGCCCGCTTCGGAGAGCAGCATCGACGCGCCGTCGACCCGGTCCGTACGCGAGCGGGGAACCGCGACGCCCCACGCCTGATCCCGCCCCCACTCCGGTCCGGCCATCGGCCCGATCAGTTGGGAAGGCAGACTGGCGAGCACCGCGACATCCGGTACCGGCTCGGCCCCATGGCCGAACGGCTCGCGCGGCTTGACGTAGTCGTGCACTTCCCGGAGATGCCGGTAGACGGTCGGCTCCACCGTCCCGTCCGGATGCGGCTGGTCGGCGAAGAAGAAGCGTCCGCCGACCGAGAGCACGGTCGCCAGCTCCAGCTTCCAGTCCGTAGGCGGCCGCATCTGCCACTCGCCCCAGCCGTGGAATCGCTCGTTCATGTAATCGAACGGCAGCCCCGTCGTGGACTGGTAGCGTCCCTCCCGGCTGAACGTCATCTCGTGATTGGCGCCGAAGTGCACCGGGTCGCACGACAGCCAGTCGAGGCCGAGCTCCAGCGGCGCAAGCCACTTCACCAGCTCGCCTCTCTCTACGTGCGGGATGCCGTACAGGTACTTGCCCGCATTGTTCTCCGCGAGCAGCGTGTCCGGGGAGACGGCCTTCACCGTCTCCGCCAATCTGCGCAGATAAGGCGCGATCAGGCCCCGGCGCCAGATCCGCCAGCGGATCCACGCCTCGTCGTCCAGCTCCTCCGAGGGCGCCGGCATCGGTCCCGCGGGCAAGCTGCGCCCGGTATCCTCCAGGTAGCGCCGGCTGCAATTGTCGCAGTAGCACGGGTGCTCGACCATCCAGCTGCCCGCATCGATCCACACGCCGTCGGGCGCATGACGGGCGATCGCCTCCCGCAGCAGCGGGAAGAAGAACGCCTCCAGATAGTCCGAAGCGATGCAGATATGGGAGGCCTCGTGCTGGAGCCAGGCGCCGCGCGGCATCGTCCCGTCCTCGGCCACGCGCATCCATTCCGGATGAAGCTTGCGCATCTCGACGGAGGTGAACGCGTTTAGGTACAGGATCGTCCGGATGCCCTGCGCCTTCAGCGCCTTGGACATGAGCCCCGTATAGTCGTTCTTCAGACCGGGATGGACAGGCGCGATCCCGGACGGATAGAAGGCATAGCCGTAGTGATCGTACGCGAAAAACTCGACCGCTTCGATGCCGGATCGCTTGAACGTCTTCGCCTGCCGCTGCGCCTCTGCTTCGGTGAACGCCTCGGCCACGCCCTCCATCCAAGGCGGCTGATGATAATCCAGGTGAAGCTTGCGATAAACTTCGCTGATCCAAGATGCCATCGTTACGCCTCCTTCGCCGAAGCGTCGACCCGCCGCAGACGCAGCAGCCAGCTGTCGTAGTCGCCCCGGAGCGCGAGCGGGAGGCCGAGATGCATCAGCGTCGAGCCGTGCCCGATTGTCGATTCGGCGGTGTCGTCGTCCTTCACTTCATAGACGGCGTTCGGGTCCAATCCGCGGAGGCGGAGCCGGCGCACGGTCCCGCCGAAGTGCTGGGACTGCAGGAACGCGAACACGACCGCTTCGCCGCCGTCCCGGCTCACGTATTCGTACGCCGCGACGTTGGAATGACGCAGCGATTCGAGCCGGTAGAGTTCGCCCTCGGACACCACGTGCCGAATCTCCTTGTAGAGCGCCACGTACCGCGCCGCCTCCGCCATCTCTTGATCCGTCCACTTGCCGATATTCGCCCCGATCCCAAGTCCCCCCATCATCGCGCTGCGGAACCGGTACGAGAGCGGCAAGCTTCGGCCGTTGAAGCCGTTCGGCGCCTCCGTCACCCAGCACATCATGACCGAAGGGCTGTAAGCGTAGGTGAAGCCTTCTTGGATCGTCAACCGATCCCGGGCGTCGGTGTTGTCGCTGATCCAGGCTTGATCGGCATAGCGCAGGATGCCGAGGTCGATGCGGGCGCCCCCGCCCGCGCACGTCTCGAACGCGACGTGCGGGAACCGCCGCCTGAGCTCCGCCCAGATCGCGTACAGATTCTCCGCGTGCCGAGTCCATATCGAATGCTCCGCCACCGCGTCCCCCGATTCGCCCGGCTCGGTGACGGTGCGGTTCATGTCCCACTTGATGAACGAGATGTCGTGCTTGGACAGCAACTCCGTCATGAAGTCCAATACGAACGCCTTCACCTCGGGCTTGCCGAGGTTCAGCAGATACTGGTTGCGCAGCGGGGTGCTCTGCCGCGTCGGATACCGGTAGATCCAATCCGGGTGCGCGCGGAACAGGTCGCTGTCCGGGTTGACGGACTCGGGCTCGACCCAGAGTCCGAACGCCATTCCCTTGTCCTTCACCGCCGAGATCAGCTCATCCAGGCCGTTCGGGAACTTCTCGGCGTTGACCCGCCAGTCGCCGAGGCCGGCCCGGTCGCTATTCCGCTCGCCGAACCAGCCGTCGTCGACGACGAACAGCTCGACGCCGAGCCGCGCGGCTCGCTCCGCCAGTGCCAGCTGATCCCGGACGTTGACCGCGAATTCGGTCGCCTCCCACGAATTGTACAGCACCTTGCGCGGCCCGCTCGATGGCAGGATCTCCTCTCGCTCGTAGCGGTGCAGCACGCGGCTCATCTCGCCGAAGCCGCCGGAGACATAGCCGCCGACGAAGACGGGCGAATCGTAAGTCCCGCCGGGCGCGAGCGCGAACGCGCCGTCGAAGTCGTTCACCCCGCCGGCGATCCGCACGCCACCGAACGTCGTCCGCTCGAATACGAGCTTCCAGTTGCCGCTCCAGGCGAGCGCGCCGAACCATACCCGGCCGTTCGTCTCGCTCGCGCCGCCGTCGTCGATCGCGAACCAAGGATTGGCGTGCGGACCCGTGAATCCCCGGCGGGATTCGAGCACCTTCTTGCCCTCCGACAGCAGGTTGGACCTTAGCTGGTACTCGCCGGCCCAACGGCCGGTGACGTGCGTCAAACGATAGTCGGGCAGACCGCCGACCGACCACAAGGCGGCCATCGCCTGCTCGATGCGGACCGGCGACGCTTCCCCGTTGCGAATCGAGACGCTACGTTCGATGAGATCGTGCCGGTCGACGATCTTGTAGCGGACATCGACATGCAATTCGTAATGGCTGTCCTTCAGATGAAGGACGAGCGTCTCCTCGCCTTCGATCGCATGCCCGACGGCTTGCAGTTGCAGGTCGCGGACGCCGTCCGCGAATGTCGCCCTAAGTCCGGGCTCCGCATAGCTCGCGCCGCCCCAGCCGCCGTACTCCTCGGCTTCGCGGTCGACCGCCGCGTCGAACGAGCTGTGCGACCGCGCCTGCAGCAGTTCCGCGGCCTCGGCCGCCGCGATCGGCTCCCCCCAGTACAGATGCTGCAACGCGCCGTTTCCGTTCAAGCCGAACAGGTAGGTCGTTCGCGCGGTGCGGAGCTCGAACAGCTTCTTTTCCTCGTGATAGATGATTGCCATGAAGACTCTCCTTTGCGGTTACCCTTTGATCGCGCCAGCCGCGATGCCCTTGATGATGAATCTCTGCATGAACAGGAAAAAGGCGACGATCGGAACCATGCCCATGACCGCATAGGCGAAGGCGAGATTCAGATCGCTGCTGTACTGGCCGAAAAAGAAATATTGCTGCAGCGGGATCGTGCGGAATTGCTTGTCCTGAAGATACAGCAGCGGCAGCAGAAAGTCGTTCCAAATGTACAGCACGTTGAGCACGAGCACGGTCGCCGTGACCGGCTTGAGCAGCGGCAGGACGATGCGGAAGAAGATGCCCGGCGTCGAGCAGCCGTCGATCCGCGCCGCCTCTTCGATCTCGCGGGAGATGCCGCGAACGAAGCCGGAGAAGAACAGCACGCCCATCTGCACGCCGAAGCCGCCGTAGATGAGCGCGATTCCCCAATGGCTGTTGACGAGGTGCAGCGACTTGCCCAGCTTGTAGAGCGGGAGCATCGTCACTTGGAACGGCACCATCATCCCCGACAGGAACAGTAGGAAAACGACGTTGTAGAACGGCTTGTTGCGCCTCGCGATCGAATAGCCGGCGAGGGCGGACGCGATCACGATCAGCGCGACGGAGAGGACCGTGACGATGAGGCTGTTCATGATCGCCTTCGGATACTCCGAAGTCTCCCAGGCGTGAACGAAGTTGGCGAAGTCGAGGCTGGACGGCCACGCATAGAAGGAATCGAACGTTTGCTTCGCCGACTTGAACGCCATCAGCACCGCGACGTACAGCGGGAAGACGAACGCGATCGCCAGCAACGAGACGATAACGAAGATCAGGATTCGGACCGGTCTCATCCCATGTCGACCTCCCTTCTTCTGAATATTCCGACTTGAACGACGGTGACGACCACGAGCACGAGGAAGAAGATAACCGACAAGGTCATGCCGTAACCCGCCTTGAAGTTGTCGAACGAAGTGCGGTAGATATAGGTCGACATGACGTCCGTAGCGAAGGCGGGCCCGCCTTTCGTCGTCACGTACACCAGATCGAACACCTTAAGCGCGCCCGTCAGCACGAGCAGCAGGTTGATCGTCACGGCGGGCGCGAGCAGCGGGAACGTAATGTGGCGGAACGCCTTCCAAGTGCCCGCCCCGTCGATCTTCGCGCTCTCGACGAGCTCGCCCGGGATGCCCTGGAGACCCGCGATGTAGATGATCATCGGCGATCCGACGCCTTGCCAGAGCGCCACGATGATCAAGCCCATCATGGCGTAGTCGGGATTGCCGAGCGGGCTGGTCATATCGATCCCGAAGCGGCTGAACAGCTGCGGGAAGCCTTGGCTGTAGTTGTAGCCCCAGACGAACCCCGAGAGCACGATCGAGATGACGCTGGGCAGGAAGAAGATGGTGCGGAATACGTTTCTGAACTTCAAATAGTTGTCGAGCAGCAAGGCCAACGCCATCGACAGGACGTTGACGAGCAACGTCAGGATCAGGGCATATTTGAACGTGTTCCACAACGCTCTCCATAGATCTGAATCCCGGAAAGCCTTCACGTAGTTATCCCATCCGATGTAGTGTATCTTGGGGGACACGCCGTCCCAATTGGAGAATGAATATCGCAGTCCCGTCGCCAGCGGGATGACGACCGCCAGGAGGAACAAGAGGACGGCCGGCAGCAGGAACAAGAGATACCAGGACTCGCCGCGGAGCGATCGTCTCAAGCTGTTCATCGCGCACTTCCTTTCGGAAGAGGAACGGCACAGGACAGATGCCCGCGCCGCTCCTCTCTTTCTATTAGCTTAGTTATGATTCTTCGCGACCCATGCGTCCATCTCTTGGATGGCCTGGTCGATCGTCGACTTCTTGAAGAACATCTTCTGCATCGCTTGCGTGAACGGCGTTCCCCAGTCGATGGTCGTCTTCGCGAGGTACAGCTGCGAATCGTACATCTCGCCCTTGTCGAAGTACGGCTTCAGATCGTTGACCGCCGGTGCGATGTTCGTGTCCGTCCCCTTGACGTAGCTAAGCGTATTAATGTTCTTCACGACCAGGTCTCCGCCTTCCTTGCTCGCCAGGAAGGTCAGGAACTTCTCGGCGGCTTCCTTGTGCGAGGACTTGCTGCTGATGGCGAGCGAGGCGTCCGGATTGAACTCCAGCTTGTTCAGGCTCTCGTCGTTGCTGAACGGATACGGGAAGTAGCCCATGTTGTCGTACAGCTCCGGGTTTTTCTTCTGAATGTCCGCGAGCGGCCACGTTCCCATGTACATCATGCCGACGTCGCCCTTGGCGAACAGATCGACGGCGCCGTTGTAGTCCACGCCCAGCTGGTCCTTGTTGCCCAAGTCGAACAGCTGCTGCGCGTGCTCGAGCATCACTTTGGTCGCGGGATTGTCCGCGAACTTGGCGGAACCGGTCTCCAGCTTCTCGAAGAAGTCGGGCTGGTTGAAGACGAGGGCGGAATTGCTCGGCATATCGCGTGTGAGCCACATGCTGAGCGTCCAAGGATCCTTCCAGCCGAGGGCGAACGGCGTCTTGCCGGCTTCCTTGATCTTCTGCGCGGCGGCGATCATCGCGTCGTACGTGCGCGGAATCTGGATGCCGAGGTCGCCGAACATCTTCTTGTTGTAGAACACCGCGATCGGATTCGCGTTCAACGGCAAGATGAAGTTTTTGCCGTCCGTCGATTGGGCCTTCAGCACGCTCTCGTCGAAGTCGGCCAGGAAGGGCTTGCCCGTCAGCTCCTCCAGATAACCGCCGTCCGAGAACAGCTTCGTCTGGGCGCCGGCGTTCAGCGTGAACACGTCCACGACGTCGCCTCCCGCCAGCTTGGTCTTGAGCAGCGTGTAGTAATCGTCGTACTTGACGGGTTGAACGTCGACCTTGATGTTCGGATTCTCGCTCTCGAACTGTTCGACGATCTTGGCCACTCCGTCGGTGAAGTCGCTCTTGAAGTGCATGAAGGTGATCGTGACCGGCTTGCCGTTGTCAGCGGAAGCGGAAGGCGATGCGGAAGCGCTGCCGCTGGCCGACGGCGTATTCTGGGCTTCATCGTTGCCGTTCCCGCTGCCGCAAGCGGCCAAGGACAGCGTGAGCAGCGCCGCGCCGACGCCAAGGCTTACTGTCTTTTTCATTTTGTATCCCCTCTTCTTCGATAGAGTCGGAGCGAAGTGCTTGCTCTGTCCCTCATCTTACCTAGCGAGGGAACGATGCGTAATCCAATAATTTGGGGGACGTTTGTTCATATTTTTGTTCGAAACCCGCCGATGCGGGCCGTTCAGGACCGGTCCAGCGACTCGCGGTACTCGGAGGGGGTATGACCGGTGAACTTCTTGAACACTTGGCTGAAATACCGCTGGTTCTCGTAGCCGACCAGCTCGGCGACGTCGCCGATTTTCCGTTCCGGGGAACGGAGCAGCTCGCAGGCCTTCTCCATTCGTTTGCGCGTGACGTATTCGATGAAGTTCTCGTCCGTGACGGACTTGAACAGCTTGCTGAGGTAACTCGGATCCATGTAGTAACGGGTGGCGATATCGATCAGGCTGACGTCTTCGAAGTAATGCCCGTCCAAATACTGCACGATGTCCCGGATCGTACGCTCTGACTCCGGTTCGTCCCGGCGGTTCGACGCGAATTCTTCTGCGGCCGAGGCCAGCCGGTCCAGATAGCTGCCCAGCGCGCGCGCCTCCATGACGGTGCCGATCGATCTGGGTTCGAACAACGATTCGTGCCGGGGATCGACGCCCGGCATCTCGGACGCGGCCAGCTCCGCCATTCGAGACAGCTCCCGGTGTACATCGCGTATCGTCGCTTCCGGGCGGTCTCCGAGCTTGCGGACGAATTCATCGAGCATCCAGCGAACGTCCTTGGCGTTGCCGGCGCCGAACGCCTGGGACAGCCGCTTCAGATCGAACGACGCCATCAGCTCGATCGGGGCGGCGCGGTCGGGCTCGGCCGCACAGACGGACAACCCCGTATAGGCGAACTTGCAGCCGCCCAGCGCCGAGATTGCCGCTTGGTATGCGTCCGGCAGCTCCTCTAATCCGGCGAAAGCGGGGCTCAGTCCGACCGCGACGTCTCCGCCCAGCGTCTGATGGACGGCTTGGTGGAAGGCGCCGAGCGCTTCCCCCGCGCGCAGGTCCGGATAAGCCGAACCCGGCAGAATCAGGCACAGCCTTGAACGATCGTCCGTCTTGTACAGGAGCGCTCCTCCGTCCTGCAGCACCTCGCCCAAGACGTTCTCCAGCCCGAACATGTACAAGTCCGCATTGCCGTGGAACTTCAATCGCGCGATCTCCTGGAACTGGCGAATCTGGCAGACGGCCACCCGGTACCCGTCTGCTTCCAGCGGAATCCCGAGCTCTCTCGCCTGCCGCCGAATATCCGCGGCGTTCGCGATTCGCCGTCCCGCGACGTGCTGCAGGAACACCTCGGTCCTCAGCTTCAGGATGTCCCGGGAGGACTGCTTCTCGAGCTGCCGGTTCGAATGGTCTCGCACGGCCTGGATCGCCTTGCCGAGCGCTTCGCGAAGCTCCGGCATCGAGACCGGCTTCAGCGCGTACTCGCAGGCTTGGTACGTCAAAGCCGCCTTCAAATATTCGAATTGCGAGTACCCGCTGATGACGACGACCTTGATCTCTTCGAAGTCCCGGTGCAGCCGTTCCAGGAACTGCTGGCCGTTCATGATCGGCATGTTCATGTCGGTGACGACGATGTGGGGCTTGTTCATCCGGATGAGGCCGATCGCCTCTTCCCCGTTTTTCGCCTCCGCGACGACTTCGGCGTCCAGATCCAATTCCTCGATCATCTTGACGATGGCTTTGCGTCCCGGCGCCTCGTCGTCGACGACCATAATTCTATACATGATCTTCTCCTCGTTTCTCGTAGGGAATTCGGATTCGGATCGTGGTCCCCTGACCCGGCTCGCTCTCGATCGCCAGTCCGTACGGTTCGCCGTAGACGAGGCGAATCCGCTCGTGCACGTTCTTGAGACCGATCGAGACCCCCGAGAAGATCTCGAGCGAGCGCTGGTTCAGCCCTTGCCGAATGGCGGCCAGCTTGTCCGCAGCGATGCCCGGTCCGTTGTCGCTCAATACGATGACCGCCGACTGGTCTTCCCGGTAGGCCGTCGCCCGGATGACCAGCGCTTCTCCGCCGTTCCGCTCCAGAGCGTGCACGATGACGTTCTCCACGATCGGCTGAAGAACGAAGCGGATGATCGCCGCGTCCCTGAATTCGGCGGGGACGTCGAACTCCGTGGTGAGCGATTCCTCGAACCGCAACTGCTGTATATATAGGTAGTTATTGACATGGACGAGCTCCATGCCGATGGTCGACGCCGTATTGCCTTCATAGAAACTGTAGCGGAACATGTCGGCGAGCGCCCGGCACATCTCGTGAATCTCGTAATCGCCGATCAGGACGGCCTTGCCCCCGATCGTCTGGAGCGTATTGTAGAGAAAGTGCGGATTGATCTGCATCTGGAGCGCGAGGATCTGCGCTTCCTTGTTCCGCAGCTGCGTCTGGTATTCGAGCTCGATCAGCTCCCGGATCTTGTCGGTCATGAAGTTGAAGTTCCTCATCAGCTCGGAGAGATCGTCGCGGTAGCGCTTGGGCTTCAGCGTCGCGTGGAAGTTGCCCGCGCGCACGGCCTTCATCGCGTGGCCGAGCAATTGGATCGGCTTCGTGATGTATCGCTGCACCAGGTAAGAGCACAGGATCACGACGAGCATGACGAACAAGATCGCGCCGACGATCAGGTTGAGCGTGTTCTGACGGTTCTGCGCCAGCTCGGAAGCGGGATACAGAATCGTAAGGCCGACATTGGCATTGTCCAGCGCGGCGGTACTGACGAGCAGGTCCTTGGCTCCCGTGAACTTCATCTGGCGCGCGGGCTCCGCCGGCGGCGTCTCCGGCCGGCGATACGGCGACTCCGCCTCCTTGTACGTGCCGTTCGTCCGATAGAACGTCTCTCCGTACGCGTTCTGCAGTACGATGACGTTCGGCGCCCGGTTCACGGCTTCGATCTTCTTGGCCAGCTCTTTCTGCCGGACGAAGAAGACCATCGTGCCGAACTTTTTCCGATAGAAAGGGTCGTAGATCGTAATGGCGTAGGCGAACAGGTCTTCGTTGATGACCGGTTCGCGGTACGAGAACATGAGCGAATGCTGGAACGGCAGATCGAGCAGCTCCGGGAAGTGCGGGGTGTCCGGCCCGAGACGGATGGCGCCGTAGCTGGACGCCCGCGACCAGGAATCCTTCAGCTCATTGTTCTCGCCGTAGATCATGATCTTGATGATGTCTTTGTTCTTGTTGACGACGAGCGAGTAATAATTCACCAGCGCGTCTCTGAGGTTGAGAACTTCGGCGTTGTTGTAGTCCGCGCCGTGCTCCATCAGACTGATAATCCGGGAGAAGCCGGAACCGTAGATCTGCAGCGCGGAAGCCGAGAAATTGCGGAAATAATCGTCCATGTCGCTGTACAAATAATCGGCGTTCTGCTCGGAGCTGCGAACCAGCGTCTGCTCCAGCGAACGCGTGCTGGACCGATAGAACAGAAACGACAGGATCAGCATCGGGATGAGCGAGATGACGGCGCTGCTCCAGACGATCTTGGTGCGGATACTCCGATTCACGAACAACCACTTGAACATGTTGGTCTCGCTCCCGTCGTCGGTTGCTGGAATGCCTGGCCATATCGGATCGCCGTTAGGCTAATGTACTGGCAGCCGTTGCGCGACCAATATATTAGCAGTTCGCTAGGGCAAACACAATTCAACGAATGGTGTTGCGGATGTTCAATTTTTTGCGCGAAACGCGCTTTCGATTCGGGTTGGCTTGCCTTCGGCGGGGATTTAGCGGGCAGGCGAGGCAGACGGGAGTACCTTCGTCGACCCCAAAACCGAAAAAACGACTTTTCCGAATGCGGAAAAGTCGTTTCTGCCGGCGGTCGATGCCCGCTCCGATATTCGGTTATTCGCGGTCGGCCAAGTACCCCGCCGTGAACTGATCGGTGATCAGCACGTTCGCGTATTTGCCGCGCAGCGCGCCGTAGATGCCGTCTACCTTCTTGGCGCCGCCGGCCACCAGGATGGACCATTCCTTGCGCTTCAGTTCGTCCAAGTCGATCCCGATCGTCCTTTGGTTGAGCGCCTCTGCGACGATATTCCCTTCGACGTCGATAAACCGCGAGCAGATATCGCCGGCGCCCCGATTGTGGATGATCTCGAGATCCGCCTCGGTAAAGTAATTCGCTTTGATCAGGACGGAGTCTTCCGTGGGGGCGCCGACCGTCACGATCGCGACGTTCGAGCGTTTGCCCAGCTCCAGAATGTTGCGAATATGCCGGTCCGATTCGACCGCTTGTTTCACGACCGGGTGGTCGACGATCGCCGGCAGCGGTATGAAGTACGGCGTCGTATGGAAGGCTTTGCCGAACAAATGAACGATCTCGTGCGCGTAGGTGCTCGTCTCCGAATGGCTGATGCCGCCGTTCAACTGAACAACCTTTACATCCTTCAGCAGCTTGCCCGGCAGGTTGACGGCGACTTCGTACAACGTCGTCCCCCAGGTCATGGCGAGGATGTCGCCTTCCTTGACCGTCTGACTCAGATAGTCGGCGGCAGCGATGCCCAAATATTTTTTGACGATGACGTCTTCGTACTGGGGGACGGAGGCGACGATCGCCTTCTTCAGGCCGAACTTCCGTTCGAGCTGCGCCGCCAGCGCCCCGTTGTTCTCGTTCGGATCCAGAATCTTGATCTGCACGTAGCCTTCGTCCTTGGCTTGCTGGAGGAAGCGGGACACCGTCGGGCGGGAGATGCCGAACTTGTCCGCGATCTCCTGCTGGCTATGGTCCAGATGATAGTACAGCTTGGCAATGTCGATCATTCGGCTCAGTTTGTCGTCGGTTCGCTCTTCGGACATGGTTCCTTCACTCTTCCCTTGGCACATTCGTCATCCGGATCAACGAAGCGGCGTGATGCTCTGATATCCGCTTCATTATACCTAGGATTTGGAAATGGGGCAATTGCCTTAGGCCAGCCAATTATTTGACCGTGAAGGTCCCCCGGTAACCGCCGCCGTCCAATTCGAACGCGTAGATGCCCGGTTGAGGGTGGTTAAGGAGAAAGCTGTTATCGCCTTGCTTCAGCGGCGCTTCGATATCCAAACTCTTGCAGATCAGCTTCCGGCCGGCATCCGAGGCCCGATCGACGCGGATCACGACTTTCGCCATGGCGCCGGTCGCGAATTCGCTGTTCTTCGGGCTGAAGCCCGTCGCGCCCAGTTCGATCGTGGCGGACTGAAGGTTGTTGTCTTCGTCGAGGACGGCTTGCTGCAGCTGCGGCTGGCCAAACTGTCCGACGGCGATGCGGTCTTGCCCAAGCAACAGAGCGGCCGCCGCGGCGATCACGACCGCCGCGTACAGCATCGTCGGCGCGGTCGACGGCTTCGCCGCCGGTCCGGACGCTTTTTTGCCTTTCGCGCCGGCCGCGCCCTTCCCCGCGCGCCAATCGATTGCCTTCTGCAGCAGGAACAAGAGGAGGATCGCAACGATATCCGCCGCGAAGGTCACCTGGCCATTGGCGAAGATCGTCATCCCTCCGGCGACCGCCGCGATCGCCCCTAAGCATCCGTTGAGTGCCGCCCGGACCGCAGCCGGCCGGCCGAACGCCCGGCCTCCGGCGGCGCCGACCAGGCACGCAAAAATCAAAGCGGCCGCCAACGCCGGATAGAGACGGTATTCGAAAGCTTGCACGGCGACCACGCCGAAGGCCGCGGCGGATACGAACGCCAGCGCATGGAGCGCCGTCAGGCCGAACGCCTCGCTCAATTGCATCCTGCGTTTGTTCAGGTTCAACAGAAGGTATGCCGTCGCCAACGCGAGAATAGCCAAGCTGCTTAGATTAAGAATCATGATTGACCCTCCGTCTTGGTTTCGGATTTGTGCGCTTTAGATTTTCGATGCGAAGTTCCAATCGGGATACACGTACGGCACGCCCGGCGCCTTGGCCGGTTGGACGGAATCGACATCGATCCGGATCACTTTGCGTTCCTGGAAAGACGTCTCGTCGATGGTGCCGCTCACGGTAATCCAAGCGTCGTTGGCATACCGGGCGGCGTCGGCGGATTCCGCGATGATGCCGTAAGGAGAGACGTCCGCGATGCAATGGGTCATCGCCATCCGGCCGACGATGAATTGCGTCGCGGCCAGACCGGATTCGCGGTAGACGAATCCGGTGATGCGGATTCGCTTGCCATGGAAATTGTCGACGAACATGTTCATCGCCTGCAGCTTCTCGATGAACCATTCGTCCTTCATCTCGATCTCGTCCTGACGGTAGAGGAGAACGCCCAGCTTCGCGTAATCTTTGTTGTACACGCTCGTCTTGAACAGCCGCTTGACGTCGGGATCGGCCTCGCCCTCCAGCTCCACCAGATCCCCGGGAGCGCCGCCGCCTTTCCAGCCCGCGCCGCCTAGATTCATTCCTTTGTTCTGGGCCAGCGTTCCGGCCAGCGCCGAATTCGGCACGATCGCGCCGAGCAGCAGCGGCAGCAAGAATAGACCGTAAATGAACGCCAGCTTGCCGATGGATCGCGGCAGCTCGTGGCTGTGTCCGTCAAGTCCGTGTCCATGGTCGTGTTCATGGCTGTGATCATGGTCGTGTTCATGGCTGTGATCATGACCGTGTTCGAGGACGCGATCATGATCGTGCTCGTGATCGTGGTCATGACCGCAATCGCACAGCACCGCGGGACGGCGGAGCGAGACGACCGCGATATAGGCTTGGAATGCTGCGAGCAGCGACAAGCCGGCCGCGGCGAATTCGACGTAGATCAACAGATGCGGCGCGATGTACAGCAGCATGTCGCCCGTAGCAAGCAGTCGCAGGATCAAGATGAGGAAGCCGAGCAGAATGCCCGCCCTCAGCCCGTGATGCGCCGATTCCGCGTTCCAATGGATCTTCATGCCCTCAGCCCCCTCCCCGCATCCAAACGCCCAGCAACCAGGCGCCCGCATAGACGAGGACGAACGCCAGGGAAGCGAGCACCAGGACGAATCTTGTCTTGAACACGGCCAGCATCATGAGCAGGCTCTTCAGGTTCAGCATCGGCCCGAACACCATAAACGCCACGAGCGAACCGGCGGAGAACGTCGTCAGGAAAGATTGGGCGACAAACGCGTCCGAGGTCGAGCAGAGCGACAAGATGAAGCCAAGCCCCATCATGAGCAGCATGGAGCCGCCCTCTCCGTGCCCCAGCGCGACGAGCTGGCCCTGAGGCACATAAGCTTGCAGCAAGCCGACGACGATCGCTCCGAAGATCAGATATTTGCCCATCTCGAAAAATTCCGCGACCGCGTGGCCCATCATATCCGAGAGCTTGGCGAGTTTTGAAGGCGCCTTTCGCCGGGCGCCGCGGTCGTTCGCGCCGGCCGGGTCCGAGCCGCGCTTCCGCTCCGAAATGGCGTTGCGGCCGTGCCCCGTCTCTCTTAGGGCGTCCTTGCCGGCGAAGCGATAGATGACGAGGCCGGCGACCAGCGCCACCGCCAACGCCAGCCCCATCCGCGCGTAGGCGATCTCCGGCCGGGCGCGGAACGCCGTGAGCGTCGACCAGAATACGATCGGGTTCAGGATAGGCCCCGCCAGGATGAAGGTCGACGCCGCATGCAGCGGCATCCCCTTCCGGATCAGCCCCCGGATCGCCGGGACCATTCCGCATTCGCAGATCGGGAAGAGAATCCCCAGCGCGCCGGCGGCGAGAATGCCTAATACCGGATGCCTCGGAATCATGCCGCGGATGAGCCTTTCGGAGACGAATACCTGCAGGGCGGCCGAGATCAGGACGCCGATCAGGATGAACGGCATGGCCTCGAGAATGACGCTGATGAACATCGTTTTGAAGATTTGCAGCTTGGGGTCGTTCAGCGCGTCGCCTGGCGCATGGCTGGACAAAAAGTACAGTACGCAAACGACGGCGAGCCCCAGCGCGACGAACAGATTGGCATGAGACCGGCGCGGCCCGGTCCGAACGGCAGCTTGCCGCATGTGAAGCTCCTCCTCGGTGTCGGATGCCATTAGGCTAGAAATAGACGTTCGAACAGCCAAGCGCCGCCGAGAAGGAGCGCCGCGCCGGACCCTGCGACGACGAACCGGCGGGCATGCCTGTAGCGATGCAGCCAGTAGAGCAGCGGGATGAGGACGCCGACGATGGCGAGCTGAACCGTCTCGATCCCGAGATTGAAGCTGGTCAAGTCGACCACGAGCTGACTGCGCGGGATCTCCATCCCCTTGAGGATGTCGGCGAAGCCCATCCCGTGAATCAAGCCGAAGGCGAAGGTCAACACCCATCGGTAGGAGACGTTAGGACGCAAAATATTGTCCAGCGCCACGTAGCAGATGCTGAGCGCGATCGCGGGCTCTACGAATCGCGGCGATACGTCGATGACGCCCAGCACGGTCAGCGTCAGCGTCAAGCTGTGCGCCAGCGTGAATGCCGTGATCATCGCCGCGTATTGCTTGAAAGTCTGACGGGCGATGAGCAGCGAGAACAGGAACAGCAGATGATCGTAACCGCCCAGAATATGATGAATCCCGAGCTTGAAGAAGGATAGCCACCCAGACAGGGCGTCCGAGGACGTCGAGGAGCCGTCGGCCGAAGGCTCGTCCAAACCGGCCGAAGCAACCGGGCCGGCTGCCGGGTTCGCATCCTCCGGCAGGCTCGCATAGTCGGCATCCGTCAGCTGCATCACCCACAAGCGTTCCTTGCCGGACAATGCGGAAGTGCTGGTCTGCGCCCCGTATTGGATCGTGAGCAGGTCGACGTAATTCGTCTGCGGATCGTTCCGGTAGAGGTCGTCGCGCAGCGAGACGGATTGGAACGCCGCCGCCTGCGGATAGATGGCCTTCAGAACGACTTTGGACGCATCCCCCTCTCTCACCAAGTCGAAGCGCTCGAGCGAGATCCAAGGTCGCGTCTCCCCGCCTACTTGGAAGACAATATGCTGTTGAATGAGATCGGCCAGCTTGTCCTTAATGGCATTAAATTCATCGGCATCCAACATGTGATCGCCGTTCGCGTCTCCGCCCGCCAACTCGATCGCGGACAATTCGTCCAGAGCGTACGTCATGACCGACTGCGTCTTGGTCAGCGTAAGCGTATTGTAAGCGGCGCTATAGGCGTGGGCGCTGGCCGAACGGTTGAAGGGAAGCAAGACGAACGCCAAGACGGCCGCGAGAAGGAAACAACTGCGGAACGAAAGCCGAAAGGGCTGGGCCATAACGAACCTCCATGTCTTCGAATCGGATGGATAAAAGCCAAGAGGGATGCCATTCGCCGAATGGCATCCTCTTCGCATTAGGTGAAGCTAGTGATGTGCGATTAGCGGAGCAGGTTGTAGATCACTTGCGCAGCCTCCGCCCGGTTCGTCACGCCCTTCGGCGCGAACAAGTCTCCGGAACGTCCTTTGACCAGTTGGAGCGAAGACGCGGCCCGGACGTAATCAACCGCCCAAGGCGCTACTTGATTCATGTCTTTGAACGGCGTTCCGGCTGCGGCCGGGAGCTTCTGGCCCGTCAGCTTCTCGTACGCCTTGGCTGTCATGACGACCATCTCCTCGCGGGTGATCGAGCCGTTCGGATCGAACGCCGATGCGCTCTTGCCGGTCGCGATGCCCGCCTCGTAGACGGCCGCGACCGCTTTGGCGTACCAAGCGTTCGGGGAGACGTCCGCGAACGGCGCCGGCGAAGACGCGTTCAGCTTGAGCGCGCCGGCCAGCAGCGAAGCGAATTCCGCACGGGTGACCAGCTTGCCGGGTTCGAACTTCGATCCCCCCGTGCCGTTCACGATCAGCTTGGCGGCCAGCTGCTGAATGATGCCGGCAGCCCAGTGAGTCGCCGGAACGTCAGTGAACGTCTTGCTCAGTTGAAGAACCGCGTACTTGCTGAAATGATGGATCTGCGCGACGAATTCGCCATTCTCGTATTTCCCTCCGATGAACTCGAGCGCGCCGTCGTCGGCGATGTAGTAGATCCCCGCCAGCTTCGGATCGATCCCCTTCTCCGCCTTCAACCGGATCGTGATCGGCTGATCGAATCGGGTCAGCTTCTCCGTCTTGCCGTTCGCCGAAGCGAGCGACAAGCCGAGATCGTAGATCTTCCCGAAGGATCGAACATCCGCATGCGTCGCTTTGCCGCTCATGGCCACCAGACGAAGCGTCTCTTCTTGGCCCAACGGAACCATCTTGAGCGAGATCGTGCCCGTCTTCAGCTCCTCGGCCGTAAAGGACCGGGCCAGTTGCTTCAATAAGGAGGAAGACATTTGCACGGCCACGCCGACAGCGTTCACGTCAAGCTTGCCGTTCGCCAGCAGCTCTCCGGCGTTGGCCGGCAACTTCACTTCGGTCGTGCCTGCCGGCACGTTCACGGTCGCCGTTCCGCCGAGGGCGGCCTTCAATTGATCGGCCGTTACGACATAGGTCCCCTGTGCCGGAGGCGTCGGTGTTGGCGTCGGCACCGGTGTCGGCGTCGGTGTCGGCGTCGGTGTCGGTGTCGGTGTCGGCGTCGGTGTCGGCGTCGGCGTCGGTGTCGGTGTCGGTGTTGGTGTCGGTGTCGGCGACGGATCCGGACTCGGTTCCGTCGTCATCGCCGGCACGATCACCGGAATCTCCGCCGTGTCCGCATGCGAACCGTCCGACAGTCGGGTCACGACGAGCACCAGCCCTACGGAGATCGTCGCGCTCGGCGGCACGATCGATCCATCCAAGCCGATGACCGAAGGATCGCCGGACGTCTTGATCGCAACCGCGAAGCCTTCAGGTACGCCCGGCAGCTCGAGTTTGACCGCGTCTTTCGCAGGCGACGGAATGCTTGTGATGCCGGCCGCCACGATCGCCGGAGTAAGCACGATCAGCTTCGCCGGCACGGTCACTTCCAGCTCCCGCGTGTCCGCCGTCGTCTCGTCCGAGAGCTTCGTAACGGTCAGCACGAGCTTCACGGCCGTCTCTGCTGCGGGAGGCACGATTGTGCCGTCCGCGGCGATGACCGTCGGTTCGCTGGTCGAATGAATCTTCACCGCGAACCCGGCAGGCACGCTCGGCAGTTCCAGCTGCGTCGCGTTGACGGCTGGCTGCGCGATGTTGGCGATCGAAGCTGCCACTTCCGCCGCGGTCGAGTCGGCAACGACGGTCAATTCCTTCGTATCTCTCACCCGGATGCGGTCGCCCTCGGCGTACTTCCCGGACAATCCGACCGCTTCGAGCCGATCTCCGACTTTCAGGGTCGGGATCGGACCGCTCTGCTTCGCGATGAAGCCGTCCACGAACACCAGCACGTCCCCGGATCCGTCGTTCAGGATGATCGAGTCCGCATCCGGCAAGGCGGTAACCGTACCCGTCACCTTTACCAAACGTCCTTGATAGACATCGGATACCGAGTCCTTCGTGCTGACGCGCGACGGATCGACAGGATCGCCTGCGCCGATCCAGACGACGCTGTTCGCGAATTTATCGAACTCGAGCTCCGTGTTGTTCTCGAACACTTTGATGTGTCCGTACACACGGACGGTATCCCCGAGCTTCAGAGTGCCTTCCGGAACATCGTTGAACGCCATGATGCCGCCCGTCTCGTCCTGCACGTAGGCGGCGTCGAAGAATACGCCGGCCGCCGTCGTCACCTTGCCTTGAATGACGACTTCGGTTCCTTCCTGCAGCTTGCGCGCCTCTCCGATCGGCGTGACGGGCTTCTCCATGCGGGAGAGCCACGTCATCGCGTTCAGGGCCAATTCGTTGTTGCCCTTCTCGTTGAAGCTCTCGTCCATCTGCCTGTCGTTGAAGACGTTCATGCCGGAGACGATGATCCGTCCGCCTCCGCTCAGCGTCTCGGAAGCGATCGCCGGGATAGCCGAGCCCCCGGTCAGACCGGCCGGCGCAGGCGACGTGACGACGTTATACTTCATCGTATCCGCCTTGATCTGGCCGCCCGCGATCTGGAACGTCGATTCGTTGCCGCGCGCCAGGATCGTGACGCTGCCGCTGTCCGTCAAGGCGACTTTGCCGCTCGAGCCGTCGTTCTTCGCCAAGCTCGATCCGCTGTAATATTCGAGCGTCGACGCGAAGTCCGTCAGCTTGTTGCCGACCGGCGTCGGGTGGAGCCGTACCGAATAGTTGGAGGTGAGCGGCGTGCTCCAGAAGTTCCCTTCCTTCGTCTCGTCCGCGATCCCGTCATTGTTGACGAGAATGGTAGAGCCGATCGCCGACAGGATCGGATTCAGATTCTGGTTGGAGCTACTGCCGAAGTTGCTCTTCTCCGAGAACCAGACCGCTCCGCCTCCGTCGACGAACTTCTTGATCGCCGCAATCTCGTCCGTGCCGTAAGCCGATGCCGGGTGCGAGATATAGAGAACGCTGACGTTCTGGAGCGCGGCATCCGTGAGAGCCGGAGCGTTCTCCAGGACGGTATAGCCCTGCTGCCTCATCAAGGTCGTAAACGCCTTTAGGTTGTCTTTGTACGTGCCCGCGTCCTTGGTCGTGTTCTCGTTGTTCTTCGAAGCGTCGATCAGGATCGTCTTGCCCAAGGGAGCTTTGACGGAGACGCTCTGCCGATACTTGTAGTCGCCCAGATCCTGATCGGCGGTCAACGCGACGATGATCGTGCGGTTGCCCACGGCCGGAGCGGACCAGACCACGCTCGACGTCGCCGATTGGCCGACCTTGAGAGAGGCGATATCCGCCTCGCCGATCGGGTGGCTCAAGTCGTCGTAGTAGAATTTGGCCTTGATATTCGTCACGTCGACGGTTCCCATGTTCGAGAGTCCCGCTTGGAGCGTCGCCGGAACGCCGCCGATGACCGCGCCTTCCGCGATTGTGACATTGCTGACTTTGACCGATACCGGCACTTCCGGCGACCAGAACGGCGCCGAGTAGATGCGGTCCCCGTCGGCTTGCGTGATCCGGACGACGAACCATTGCTGTCCGCCCATCACCGTAGCGGAAGGCGTCCAGTGGAGAGACGTCGTCTTGCCGGACGGCACGTACGAATCGACGACCGTGCCGCCGTTGGTGATCAGCTCCGCCTTCAGGATGTTGTCGTCGGTGGCCGTCTTCAGATAGCTGTAGTGCGGATCGCTCTTCTCTTCCCAGACGTCGTCGCTCAAGTGGATGTCGAAGTTCAGCGTCTTGGAATCGACCGTCGAGCCCATATACCAGCCGTTGGCCGTCGCGTCCAACTTGGCGTTCGGGTCCTCGGTGAAGTATACGCGCATCTTCCGCATCGCATCGAGCAGCGATTCCTGGCTGAGATCCTTGGCGACGATGACCGTGCGGTCCTTCGTCTGTCCCCAAGTGGCGTCATGGTTGTCCTCGCCGTAAGTCGGCGCGATATGCCATCCCAGATCCAGCGCGTTGAAAAACTTGTCTTGAACGTTGACGTAAGAGTACTTGCCCGAACCGTTGCCGACCTCGAGCATCGTGAACAGCTTGTCCACGTTTTTGTCGTACGGAATAAAGTTGTCGAACGCGTTGGCCGACATTCCCGGGTGGTTGAATTGCGCGACGATATTGTCGTAAGTCAGCACCCAGGCATAGTAGCTCTTGAGATCCTGATACTTGCCGCCATCCTGCTTGCGGTCGATGAAGTTGTCCGTTCCGAATACGTTGGAGTGACCCCACGTCGTGGACGTCATCTCGAACGCCGGGAACACGACGAAGTCGCCGTTCTTCGTGTACTGCTTGGCCAATTCCTTGGTCAGCTGCCAGTCGGAACCGCCCGTCCGCTCCGGCATTCCCTTGTGCTGCACGGTGTCCGTGCCGACCAGCGAAGCGTCGATGTCATGGGAGTGGTCGGAGAAAGCGAACCAGTCGTATCCGTAATATTTGGCCGCCTTCAGCGCGTCTTCCGGAGCGCCGGCGGCGTCGTGCGAGATGTTCGTATGGTTGTGCGTCGTCCCGTAATAATGGGTGCCGCCCGTGAATCGCTCGGCCACCTTGAAACTCCATGTCTTGGTCGACGCGTTCCCGAGCAGGTCCCGGGTCGTGATCGTAACCGTATGCGATCCGACGCTAAGATCGTTTGCCGTCGTCAGCGTCAGCTTGACGGACGTGTCCGTAATCGTCGCCAGGGACGTATAATCCGCGGCGTCGATCCGGATGCTCATAGCGGCCGTGTCGATGCCGTTCGGATCCTCGTAATCGGCGGAGATGACCGGATGCTGCGTCTCGACCTCGTCGTTCTCGGCCGGAAGGACGTTCGAGATGACCGGACCGTCCGTGTCCTCCACGACGTCGATCGCGATCGGCGCCGCGTCGGATCCTACGCGCAGCGTATCGCCGCTCCCGACCGCTTCCATGTAGTATTGCAGTTTGCCGGACGGTAAGCTCGACTTCGGAATGATGCCGTTATAGTTCAGCTTATCGGCGGAAAGCATAGAGACAGGCGTATAGGTCGCATCGCCGGTTCCCTTGTAATACAGCGTGACGGTGTCCGCGTACTTCGCGGTCGCCTTGAAGACGACATCCGTGCCGATGTAGGCTTTCGTTAACGGCGTATGGTTCAGCTGCAGTTGCCCGCGAATATCGTTGGCGTTTCGGGGCAGCAGGTAATAGCCGCTCGTATAAGGCGCCGCCCCTTTGGACTGGCCGACGATGCCCGTGAAGGTGTACGTCTCGCCCAGGACGATCGCGCCGCCTGCTACGTCGATACCGGAGGAGCCGAGCACCCGAACGATCGCCGTTTGGTTCGATTCGTCCGTGACCGTGAGGCTGTAATCCGGCCCGCTCGCGGGAATATTGGACACCTTCGCCTTGAAGACAACCAGCTTGCCTTCGAGCGGCTCGGCCGTCGCATAGCTGCCCAGCTTGTCCAGCGTGACCGCGGTCGCAGCCGGCAGCGCAGCGGCGTCCGTCTCCGCGATGGCCGTAGGCACGAATTGGGTCGTGCCCGCCGTGAAGACGACGCGTCCCGTGATCCGATACGCGTGGTCCTTCACGATCGGCACTGCGGGACTTTGCCCGCCCAGCACGTTCAGGCCGCCCGTCGCGTCCTGGAGGTAGAAGTTCGTCTTCTCCGTGCCAAGCGCCTGGTTGCCGCTCGTAGCCACGCCCTGGATCGTCGCCTGATAGCCGGCGTTCAGCGGTACGCCTCTGGCGTCCTGCTTGCGCAGATCGGCGATCGCGACGACCGCGTTCGGATTAGCCGGCGCGTCGAGGCGCGTATAGAAGCTCTCGTTGTAGACATCCGTATGCGTCAAGTACACGGAGGCGTGCGTGCTCCCTGCGTCCGCGAAGGAGATCGAGAATGAGCCGTCAGCCGCGGCGGTCGTCTGCCCCGCTACCGTCGGTGCGCCTCCGTCTTCGACATAGGCCTTCACGACGGACGAAGCCGGGACTGCGCCCGCCGCCCCCGTCACCGAAGCAACACCGGAGACGTTCGCGTAGGCGATCTTCGACGCGTTCGGCGCCGCCATGTACTTGGAATTGCGAACCAGCACCTCGTTCGGGCTGGCGGTGAGCGCCGGAATGTTCATGACGAAGTCCTTGGACGGATCCTTGGAGAAGAAGCCGTTGCCCAGGCCGAAGGCCGCTCTCGGATCGGACCCGATGCCGGTCTTGCGCAGTACCGTGCCGCTGCCGACGTTCGTGACGAAGTACGGAGCGCCCCAATGGGACGTATCCAGCTTGAACGCGGCCGTGCCGTTGCCGAACGCCACGAGGTCGATCAGATCCGGATCCGCATCGTCGCTGACGGCGCCCGTCTTGTGGGCGATGAAGAGGTGTCCGCCCGCGCTGCCGCTCGGATTCAGCGACGCCGTCTGATCGGCGGATACGGGCAGCTCGGCCCCGACGGTCCCGGTGCTGCTGCTGCTCGCGATCAGGTAATAGCCGTGCGCCTTAATCGTGCCGGACAGCGCCGTGCCGGCCGAGAAGGACGTCACGGTGGCGGAAGCGTAACCGATCGTCCATAGGTTGTTGAAGCTGATATCGCGATCGGTCGTATTGTACAGTTCGAAAAATTTCGTTTTGTAGAAAGCCCCGCTGTTGCCGCCGTTCGGATAGAACTGGCTGATCACCACGTCTCCGGCGCGATAGGAGGACGTATCGGGCAGGCTGACGGTGACTTTGTCGCTCTCCAGCTTCCCGGCTTCCTTCGCGGCTACGTCGACTTGCGGCTTGTCGTTCGGATTGAGCAGATCGAGACCGAACGAGCCGTCCGCCGCCGCCGTCGCGGTTCCGGCAACGGCGCCGTCCACGTACGCGATCACGCTAGCATTTGCCGTCACGGCGCCGGCCGACCCGCTGATTTTCTTCGTGTCGGCGAACGTGATTTTGCCGGCTGCCGGCTTGGCCGATTTGGGAATCGCCACCGTTGCCTTTTCGCTTTCCGCTTTGGTCCCTTCTACGGCCGAGACATACACGGTCGTCAGCTTCGCGGGATTGTCGAGATCATAGCTGAACGAGCCGTAGGTCGCATCGGCGACCGTCGAGCCGGCGGGCGTCTTGCCGTCCAAGGAGAATAGGACGGTTGCCCCCGGCGCGACCGCACCGGCCGCTCCCGTCACGGTCTTGTAATTGTCGCTGAAGGCGATCTTGCCCGCGACCGGCATATCGGTCTTGTCCGGCGCCGGATTGCCCGGCTCCGCGATCGAGGTGCCCATGACGAACACTTCCGCGATGCGGCTCGTCCCGCCCGCAGCCAGAGTACTCCCGCTGGCGGAGACAGTCGAATTGACGAGCCAACGAACATAGACCGTCTGCTTGTCGTTCGCGTCGGCGGACAATTCCGCATTGCTCAGCACGCCGCCGGTCGACCATGAAGCGTTGCCGACCGTGATCGCGCCGTTCGTCGCGTCGGTCCAAGCGGTTCCGTCCAGACTGTATTGGAGCAACAGATCCTTCGGCCCGGTGCCGCTGCTGTAGTGCCTGGAGGACACGCGAATGTTCTGGTAGCCGGTCGTGTCGATCATAGCCGTCCAGTAGGCCGGAGCCGTCGTCCAAGTATTGCCTCCCGCTACCTTGTCTGTCTTAGGCCCGGCTGCGGCTGCGACCAGTTTGGCGCCGACGATCGTGATCTTCGCCGCCGCGTTCCCAGCGTTGGCGCGCGTAGCCGGGATCTCATACGGAGTCGTATCGCTGGTCGTCGCCCCGCTCCAATAGATCAGCTCCTCTTCGCCTGCCGCGCTTGCCCGCTGAATCAGACCCGGCGGGAACATGACGGCGACCAGCATCACGACGGCCATGACGATCGCGTGGAGCTTCTTGTATTTCCGAATGGCTCGCTGCATGGATGAATGCCTCCTATGAATAGTTGTCGCATACTCCTATTTCTAAGTCCCCTGTACAAACTTGTAGGTCTCTCGCATCGGAATCAACTTATCGCTGCGCACCCCTCTGATGTCATTTGTCGATGCTCTACATTTGTTAAATTGCGTTTGAACAAAATTGTAGTCTTGCACAACGGCAACTATAACACGAGATTATTTTGCCATTGTAAACGCGGAAAAGTTATTTTTCGTGCCCCGTCGTTTCGGATTGAGGTCGTTATGGAGGGATAAATGCACAGCGCGGCTTTCATTTTGAAGAGTTGTGAACATTTGTAATTCATGCAATTTATCAAATGACAACTGTGGTAACAAATATATGTCATCGAATTGGCCTTTGTAAAGCAAAGAAACGAGCGAAAAGCGATGGATTTCAATTTTTGTGTAAACTTCATTCACGCGAGGGGGACGCAGAGGGCAACCGGTTAGCGACAATCTATAAATCGCCGCGACATGTCACCTTTCGTTTCATATCCAGCTTATCTCTCCCCTTCCATCCAATCCCTAAGTTACTAGAAACTCATCCTTTCCGATATGCGCAAAAAAACCCGTCGTCCGTCGACGCGGGTTTCTAGGCGCAGTGCTCGCAGCAGTCATTTCTCCTTTTTATTCGACGTTCTCGCTTGCTCCATCAAGAACGCATCTTCTTTCGCTTTGACGATCGACAAATATCCGAACAGATCCCCGATGAGGTTCAAGGTTAAGCCGATCTCGGCTAAATCTATGGAGGATAGTTCGTCAAGTAGCGCGCCGGTTTTCTTTTTGGCCACAGCAACACCCCATAAATTGAGTTAATCCCAACATATGACGCCTTGCCGGAACTTACTTATATACTAGCCCAACCCGGCATAAATGGGCAGTCCTCTCGCGCGGCGCCCCGGGCAACGCCCTCGTCATGTTCGCCTCGATCATTGTCGCTTTTGCGGCATTTCGAACGGCTGCCCCTGCCTTTCTGCAGACGCGCAAAAGCCCGTACAGCCTATTCGCCGTACGGGCTTTTGAAACGGCCTAACGCACCGTCGCCGCTTATCCTTTGGATCCCGAGATTACGATGCCTTGAATGAAGTATTTCTGCGCGAAGAAGAAAATAAGCAGCGGGGGAATGACGGCGACGATTCGAATCCGCCCGAACTGCGCTTGCGACCTGTTCACGAACGATCATTGCCGAACGCAACCGTCTCCTTCCACTAGCGTACTAATGTATAACTTGATGAAGAATGGATGTATTAAGATGGCGACCGTATTCAAGAAAATGGCGTCCCCGAGCTTCCTCTTCTTTGCCTGCGTGATCGTCGTGTCCGCGCTCGTCGGGATCCTCTCCGAGCCTTACTTCACGGAGCCTGTCTTCTATATCGATGGGCACAAATACGCATTGGATCGCGATCAGGGCGCTCTCGTCGCTTACCGCAGCGGGTCGGCCAGCCCCGTTCAAGTGCGCATCGACGGGCCGTCCCGAACCGTTATCATCGACCGACAGGAACATGTCATCGCGAAGAACAGCGATCCTTACAACATCAAGTACAGCGTGACCTATCCGAACGGCCGCCGATACGAAGTCCAGGATCAGTCTCGCCTTCTCCTCAGCTATGACGCGAAGGGCGATCTCTATCTCCCATTCACCGTATCCGTCAACGGTCAGAGCGTGAAGGGCGATGACGAAGAGGCGTATTCCCCCGCCGCACTCGTAACGGCCGCTTATCCGGAATATCATGAGAAGCCGGGCGTTCCCGGCTTCCTGTTCCTTGCCTTGGGCTTATTGATTTACGGCTGGTGCAGTTATCGCTACCGCAAATTCCAAGACGTCACTTTCTGGCTCTCGCTGAAATGGATTTGGGTGGAAGATCCCGAACCGAGCGAATTCTATTACTTCATGTGCAAGGTCGGCGGCATTCTAGTCATGTTTGGCGCGGTCTGGGTCGCCTTCCAAGCCTACTGATCCCTCCCCCTTTCCCTGCCGCATCGCGGCCGTACATCAAAAAGCCCGGTCAGCCTCTCGGCCGACCGGGCTATTCCTCTTTACAACTCCGTTACCCGAACGCCGCGGTAATACGTTCTAGCCGCGCCCCGCGTGCTCACGCCGTACATCCCGTATCCCCAAGTAGCGTCCCGATGCCGCAGCGCTTGTTCGCCGTTGACGGACAGCGTGAGCGTATCGCCTTGGGCGGTGAGCTCGAGCTCGTATTCTTGATCCAACCGCCAAGGGCAGCTGGCTTCCGCGAGCTTCGTATAGCCGAAGTCGTTCAAGTACAGCGCGACCCGGTCCGAACCGTCGAAGCCCGCATGGTAGCCTCGCATAGCTCCTTGCGCGCGAATGGCGACGAGGTGCGAATCCCCGCTCTGCGGATTCAGCTTCACCGAGACGGCATAGTCCTTGGCGAAGTAGTTGCCCGCGTAGGCCTCGCTGGGCTCGGCCGTCATGAGATACATCGCACCGTCCGCCAGGCTCCATGCGCCGTGATTGTGGGCGAACGGCGTCACGCAGCCGAAGTCGGTCGATTGCTTGGCGAAGTCGATCGTATAGTCCGACTTGCCGTAGATGCGGAAGTCGTCGAGGAAGACGCGGCCGAGACTCTTCGGCTTGCGCGTCGAGTACGCTTCCAGCACGATCCCGACTTCGTCGACGAGGTCGCCGCCGGTATCCGGAATCTCGAACTCCACTTGCAGCCATTGCTGATCCACGAGCTTGAGGTAACCCTGGACGAGCTCTTTCCGGCTCTTGGCCAGCCGGACGTACGGCGCGACGCCCATCGTCTCGTTGCCGCTCCATTGGTCGAGATAGATCGCCATGCTCACCTTCTGGCCGGCGTAGGCCCGAGGCGCGAAGGTCGGGGAATACCGTTCGTCGCTGAAGTCGGCCCGCGTATAGAACGGCTTGTAGTAGACTTTGGACATCTCGCCGCGGGTCATGCGGTCGAAGACGATCTCGAGGGAGCCGGTTCCCGAGTGCGCCTTCTCCGCGGAGTGCCGCGCCTGGCAGAAGAACGGATCGGACACCCGAATGTTGTGCGTCGATCCCGGCAGCTCGAAGTCGAAGTAGACTTCGTTCTCCCTGAAGCTGTCCGATAGCGCCGCGGGGCAGGGCTCCTTCGCCAGGCGATAGCCCAGGATCGCCAGCTCCTTCGCATAGGAAGGCAGATCCAGAATGTTGAGGTAGCCGGAGATGCCCGACATGACGATCCCGTCATTGATCGGCCGGCGGTATTTGTCCGCGATCCCCTCCAATCCGGCCGCCACGCCCAGCACCGTGCCGACGTTGCCTGCGTTGCAATCCGTATCCCAGCCGCACATCGTCGCGATCTCGACGGTGCGGTTGAAGTCGCCCTGGCCGTAGATCATGGCGAGCACGCATACGCCCGCATTCGGAATGATGTGGCACACGCCTTTGTACTTGTCGTAGCCCCAGTCCCGCTCCAGCATCTCGCGGCAAGCCCGGAAGTCGTCCGGATGCTCGGCGTGGAACGCCAATACCGCTCTCGCGACCCGCGCGTATAGCGAATCTGCCGGGATCTGGGCCAACGCCGCGTCCAGAATAACGCGAATGTCCGAGGTTTCGAACGCCCGGGCGATCGCCGCGCAGAAGAAGCGGGCGCCCAGCACGCCTTCCCCGTCGTGCGAGACGCGCGCGGCCGCTTCCCCGAAGTCGGCCGCCTTCGCCGGATTGCCGGGATTCACGAGTCCCCACGTGTCGATGAAGATCTGTCCGCCGATCTGCTCGGCGATGACCCGCCCGTTCTGCGCGATCGATCCGGAGCGCGGCGCGGAGATGCCGTTCTTCAAGTTGACGTATGCCGTATGTTCGGTGCTGACGCCGTAGCCGCCCCACCAGAACATGCCGACCCCTTCGCGGGCGTAGTTCAGCCATGCGCGGGCGACGTCGTTTGGAGTGACGTCGCGGTCCGCCGCATCGTCATAGAGCGCGCGCAGGAAGTAATAGGGCCCGTTCGCGTCGTCGTCGGCCGCGAAGTTCTTGAATTCCTTGACGTAGCCGGTAATGTCGCCGTACGTCCGGCGGATGCGCTCGTACGTCCAGATCGTCGGCTCGACCGGCGCGCCAAGGCGAATGCCGATGTTCATGCCCAGATAGCCCGCGTATACCTTTTCCACATAATTGGTTGGAATCATCATGTACACCGCCTTTATAAGATCGGCAGCAGCTGCCGTTGTCTTCGCGCTTGGAATGACAGGTCTTCCTTGAGGATGGCCGCCGCCGCTTCGGCGAATCGGTCCGACTGCGCCGCGAATCCCTGTCGGTTCGCCGCTTCCAATACGGCGATCTCGTCCGCCGGGATCGCCCCGACGCCTTGCATCGCGCCCAGGATGGCGCCGATCATGACCCCGATCGAATCGGAGTCCCGGCCCGAACTGACGCCGTCGCGCACCGCTTCCAGCAAATCCCCTTCGTGCAGGACGATATACGCGAGCGCCATCGGCAGTTCTTCGATCGAGAACAACCGGCTCGGCGTATAGTGGTTCGAGGGAATTCCGAGCTTGTCTGCGCTCCGGTTCACGTCGTTGCCCATCGGCGAGTAAGGCGCGATCGCCGCATGGAAAGCCTCCACGATCCGCTCCCGATCCTGCCGGTCGGCCCGCAAGGCCCAAGCTTGCTCGCAGATGTCCGCAATCGCCCGCTTCGTGCCGTCTTTGGCGAAGCGCAGCGCCGTGCCGACGATATCGTCGACCGTCGCCCCGGGCTCGAATGCTTGGGCGACGCAGCAGGCCAGCACGCCCGCCGCCTCCAGCCCATAGCTGACTTGATGGCCGGACGCGAACAGAATCGCTTCGTCGTAAGCCCCTTTGGGATTGCCGGCGTTCACGACGCCGACGGGAGCGATGTACATGGCCGCGCCGCAGTTGACCATATTGCCGTATCCGCCTTCCCGGGGATCGCAGTTCGCGAGCGCATGGCGGTTGAAGATATGCTTCTCGGGATAGAACAACCGTTCCAGAATGAGCGCCTCCCGGCCGAACTCCGGGATGAAGCGGGGACGGAACGCGATCTCCTTGACGAGCTCGTTCGCCATGTCGTACGCGTCCAGATGGCGCCGCTCGATGCAGTAGACCTGCATCAGCGCGAGCGTCATCAGCGTATCGTCCGTCACGATGCCCTCGCCTCTCACTCTGCCGTACCGGTCGGCTTCCGGCCAATCCGCTTTCCACCACTTCGTCCTCGTCGTCTCGACGCGGCCATACCGCTCCTTGATCTGGGCGTGGGTCATCTTCTCCACGACCGCCCCCATCGCGTCGCCGAAGGCCGTCCCGTAGAGAACGCCGCTCACCCGATCCGCGAATGATATCATGATGCTCCTCTCCCCTCCAAGCGGGGAGCGCGGGGCTTCCGCTCCGCACTCCGTCTGCGTCTTAAGCGTTACTTGATCGTTTGATTGGCGTAATCCGTGATGTCTTTGCCGCCAGCCGCGTTCCAATCCTTCACGAACTGATCCCAGTCCGCGGCCGTCTTCTTGCCGGTGACCATGTTCGCCGCGAACTCGTTGTACAGCGCGGTACAAGCGTCCCACTTCGCCGCGAGATCCGCCGGGATGATGAAGCTGTTGTCCTCGGAGGACATCGCGGCCATCATCTCGAGCGACTTCGTCGCAGGTTCCGACAAGTACGGGGTCGAAGGATCGAATTGTTGCTCCGGCTTGAAGTTCACGGTCGACTCGACGAACCGCGGGTACCATTCGGCGAATTTGTCCGTCAGCTTGATCTTGTTGTCCACGATCTGATACTGCGTGCCTTCGACGCCCAGCTTGTCGAGCATTTGGCCCTTCGGACTCGCGAGATATTCGAGGACGGCGAAGGCCATCTCCTTGTTCTTCGACGTCTTGCCGATGGCGAAGCCGCGGCTTTCCTTGCTGACGTCGATCGGCGTGTAGCCTTGGGCGACGCCCTTGGCCGGAGGGAGCGCCGCGATCTTGGCGCCCGCGCCGTTCTGCGAAGTCATCTTCGTGTTGTAGATATCGATCGTCTTGCCTTGCGTGCCGGCGATAACCGCCGCTTGGCCGTCGTAGAACGCCTTCTCCTTCGTATCCCACTTTTTCGTCAGGAATTCCGGATCGAGCAGGCCGTCCTTGTACAGCTTGGCGTAATATTCCAGCTTATCCTTCTCGAACGAGGTCGTCTTTCCGAACGCGTATTTGCCGTCCGCGCCTTTGATCCAGGTGGCCGTCAAGCCGAACGCCTGGCCGAAGGTCGTATCGAGTTCGTCCAGCGTGCCCGCGGTGGTGTAGCCGTAGGCGGCGCCTTTCTTTTCCTTGATCTCCTTGAAGAAGGCATAATAGTTGTCGGGCGTCGGATTCGCCAGCAGCTCCTTGCCCGAAGTCGTCGCGTCGAGCCAATCCTGCCGCGCGACCGGCACCTTGCTGCTCGTCGGAGACAGCCAGACGAGATACGGATAATGGCTCGTGCGCTTCTGGTTGTACGGATTCATGGAAGCTTTGACATACGTCGATTTCTCGATATACGGCGTCAGATCCTCGAGGATGCCCTGCGTAATCGCGAACTGGTAGTCCCCGCCCTGGAAGTAGATCAAGTCCGGGATGTTGCCGCTCTGAAGCAGGAGACCGAGCTTCTCGGAGTAGGTCCCGCTCTGCACCGGCACGAGCTGCAGCTTCACGTTTTTGCCTTCGGCCTTCATGCCCTCTTCGATGCCTTTGAGCAGCGGGTCGTCGGCCGGCAGGTCTTTGTCGACGATGGTGATGGTGACCGGCTCGGCCGACGCCGGGGACGAAGCGGCGGCGCTCCCGGACGGACTGGCGGCCGGGTCGGCGCTGCCGCCGCCGTTGCCGTTGCTGCAGGCAGCGGTAGCCGCGATGAGGCTGGCGGCCATCAGGATCGCGAATGTTTTTCTCATTTCGGTGTTCCTCCCTTTTGGTTGAACGCTTTATTCTTTCACGCCGCCATCCATGACTCCCCGGGTGTAGTGCTTGAGGATGACCGGATAGAGCATCAGAATCGGAACCATGGCGACCACGATCGTCGCAGCCTTCAAAGCGGAGAAGTCCAGTTGGGCGATGTTGTTGTTCTTGAGCAGATCGCTCGCGCCGACCAGCGCCGTGGTATCCTGCTCCACGACGAACTGTCTTAGGAGCACCTGCAGCACCGTGTTTTTCGGGCTGGACAGGAAGATGCTGGACTTGAAGAACTCGTTCCATTTCGCCACGGCGTAGAACATGCCGATCGTGACGAGCGGAATGCGGGAGAGCGGCACCACGATTCGCGTATATAACGTCAGGTGTCCGGCGCCGTCGATCTTGGCCGCTTCGGTCAAGGAATCCGGGATGTCCTCCAGGAAGCGCATCATGATGATCAGGTAATACACGTTGATCATCCGGTACAGCACCATCGCCCACAAACTGTCCAGCAGGTGGATATCCTTGACGACCATGTATTCCTGCACGATGCCCGGCTCGAAGATCATGATGATAATGAGGAAGATCATGATCGGCGTTTTGCCGACGAGATTTTTCTGCACGAGCACGTAGGCGGCGATCGAGGTGAAGAGAAGGCTCAGGACCGTGCCCGCGATCGTGATGAACAGCGAATTGAGCAGCGCCCGGCCGACGATCGGATTGCCGAGCACGACCTGGAAGTTGATGAGCGAGAAGCCTCGCGGCCAGAGCTCGTATCCGCGCAGCAGATGGACTTGCCCGGGGTTTGAGAGCGCCCTGGCGATCAGATTGACGATCGGGATGAACATCGTCAGCGTGACGAGGGACAGGAACAGCGCGATGAGCGCCTTGGACCAGGTGATTCTTCTAGCCGGCATGCCGCTGCCTCCTTCCTACCATGCGCCTTTGGAAGTCAATCGCTTCGAGAGAAAATGGGTGGAGAGCACGAGCACGAGACCGATGAAGCTCTTGAACAGGTTGGCGGCCGTCGCGAACGAATATTGATTGTTGAGCAGCCCCATCCGGTACACGTACGTATCGATGATATCGATCCGGCTGTTGACGGAGCTGTTGGCGAAGTTGAGCACCTGGTCGAGACCCGCGTTCATGATGAACCCGACGTTCAGGATGAAGATCGTCACCATCGGAATGTACAGATGCGGGAGCACGATCCGCGTCACGATCTGCCAACGGTTCGCGCCGTCCAGGTGGGCGGCCTCGTAGAGGCTCGGGCTCACGCCCATGATCGCCGCGAGGAAGATGATCGAATCCCACCCCATGCTGCGCCAGGCTTCGCTCGCCAGCAGCACCCAGCGGATGCTGTCTTTGTCCGTAAGGAAGTCTTGGGCGTGGAAGCCGAACAGCTTCAGCAGCTCGTTGACGGCGCCCGTGGTCGGCGACAGGAATTCGAACCAGATGCCCGCGATGACGACCCAGGACAGGAAGTGCGGCAGATACGAGACGATCTGCACGGCTTTGCGGAATTTGCCGTTGGCGAACTCGTTCAGCATCAGCGCGAACAGGATCGGGATCGGGAAGATCAAGACCATCTTCATGGCGCTGATGATCAACGTGTTGCGCAGCACCTGGCCGAAGATCGGCGTGCCGAACAGTTCCTTGAAATATTTGAATCCGACGTACACGTCGTTGCCGATGATGCGGTAGTCGTAGAACGCCAGCTTCATGCCCGCGATGGGCCATACATGGAAGATGACGAAGTAGGCGATGCACGGCAGCAGCATCAGATACAGCGCTTTGTCCGTCCATATTTTTCTCAGCTTGCCGTTTCCAATCAATGGGTCGTTCCCCTCTCCGCTGCGAGAACCGCGTTCATGTAAGCGATTACCGAACACTTCGATCTTAATTCTTTTCGTCCGCTTTATCTTCTCGTTAACGGTCTATTTCTTCTCGAAAACAGCTATCGTCACTTCGTCATGACGTATTGCCGGTAAGCTTTGGGGGTTAATCCCACGATCTGCTGGAAGGCTCTGTAAAAGGCCGCGTGCCCTTGGAAGCCGCAGGACAAGTAGATGTCCGTGATCGACAGGTTCGGATCCGCGAGTCCTTTCTTCGCCTCGTGGACGCGAATCTTCGTCAAGTAATCCTTGAAGCCTTCGCCCATCGTTTCTTTGAACAGGTGATACGTCCGGGACGTGCTGAGCGACAGGGAGGCGGCGATGTCCTTCAACTGGATATGCTCGTGATAGCGCGCATGGATGCAATCCAGCGCCGGGCTTAACTTCTTGTAAGCCTGCAGGGATCTGGCCCACTCCTCCGGCGACAGCGCCGTCGCGTAGTGCCGCACCAGGCGCGTGCACGCCTGCATCAGCAGCCCTTTGATCATGCTCCGATGGGCGCGTTCCTCCGCCTGGAGCTCCTCCCAGATGCCGTGCATGAGCCGCCCGATGGCGATGGCGGCCGGCAGCCCGCCGCCGATCTTGTTGACGAACTGGGGCGTCTTCATGAGGAACGGGACGAGCAGCTCGTTGTCGGCGGAGCCGATGAGCGAAGCGTCGAATTTGACGAAGTAGAACCGGCTGGGGCGCGCCGGATCGGACACCGCCCGGTGCTTCTCCATGTTGCCGACGACGAAGACGTCGCCGGCGCGGACGTCGTACCTCTTGTCCTCGAAGTAGAACTGCCCTTCGCCCTCCAGGCAATAGCCGATCTCGAAGGAATGATGCCAGTGGAACGGCGCGAGCTTGGAGCTCGGCACCCAACAGGTCATTTGAATGGGAAAGTCCTTGTTCAACTGATAGTCCCGCTTCATGCTCGGCACCTCCGTCACAGATTCAGTTCCAGCTCCAGGAGCGGCGCGTGCTGCTGGGCTCCGTACACGTCGCGGTCGAGGAACGCGCCGGAGGACACCTGCCGCGCGAACGTGATCTTGAAGCCGAGCGCGGGATCGAAGAAGACGAGATGCGTAATGTGCGCTTCCGGAATGCCGTAGAGCCGGGAGACGAGCGGGCGGTCGATCAACCCCTCGTCCTTGATCTTGTAGTAGATCGCCGGGTCGTCGAACAGCACGTCGATCGTAATCTCGAACGGTCCGCTGTTCTTGCTGCGCAGCACCGATGCCGCTTCGTACAACCTCATGGCTGCACCTCCTCGTAGGTGATGGGGAAAAGCGACAGGCCGTCGTCTACCTCCATGAGGTGGTAAACGGAGAATTCGTACACCGCGCCGAACGGCACGTCGCTCGGCGCGAACGGGAACGCGAGATTCCCGGCCGTCGCCTTGCGGCCCTCGTACCCGAAGTGAAGGAACGTCGAGCGCACCGTGCCGCAGATGCCGTTCGCCAGCTCCTGCGTCTTCGCGACGACCTCGAAGACGATGCCCAGTTCGTGCGCGGGCGCGCGATTCGGCTCCAGCTCTCCCATGACTCCGTTCAAGCCGTAATTGATGAAGTGAATGCGGTAGTCCTCCGGCGGAATCTCCGCGTAGTACTCCCTCACCTGCTGTTCGACGAGCCGCTCCACCTCCTCGATCCGCGAGATCAGGAGCGGGTCGCGCACGCCGGCGACGACGAACGTCCGATAAGCCGCGTGCATCGCGCCTTCCAGCTTGACCTTGTAGACCGCCGTCCGTTCGATCCGGCTGCCGCGCACCTCGACGCTGCCGTCGCCCCGCTCGGCGAACGTGCATTCCGCCAGATTGAGCACGAGTCCCGGACCGTGCAGGATGTACGGATGATCCTTCTCGTAAAAGGTATGGGCCGCGACGGATACGCTCGTGCACCGGCGGGCCGCGTTCAACGGCTGCACGATGAACGAATCCCGCTTTAGCGTGCCGAGCATGCAGTCCTTCGTGGTGCCGGGCTCCGCCGAGAGCGCCGCGCACTCCAGAATCTTGCCCAGATGATAGGCTAGCGCGGCATCGAAGCCGCGATAGATGGCGGGCGCGGCGAACGGAGACGGGTCGTATGCCCTGCCGCAAATGACGATGTCAGCCCCCGCTGCCAGCGCTTCGACGATCGGCTCGTGCCCCATCTGGGCCACGATGCGGTTCGTCGCGGCGAGGCGCGCCGGCGTCAAAGTCGGGACCGCGAGTCCCAGCGGCTCGCACCGCCCCGCGGCCAGACTGGCCTCCACGATCTCCGGCGGGATATCCGCCCAGATGAGCGCGACGCGGACGCCGCGAATCCCCTGCTCCCGCACAATCTCCATCACGATGTCCCGCGTCCATTCCACGTGGACCCTGGCGCCGCTCCCCCCGGCCGACCCGATGAGGACCGGGATCTTTGCCCGGACGCCTTCCGTTAGGATGATCTCGAGGTCCTTCTTGCAGGCTTGCTTGCTCACGATCGCCGTCCCCGCTCCCAGCTTGTGAGGCCCCGCGTCCGTCGAGCCGGCGTCGACGACGATCGCGTCGGGTTTGTGCGCCATGCCTTGCAGGAACGACGCTTTCGGAAAACCGTACCCCAGCATCCCGCAGGGGGCCAATATTTGGAATGATTCCTTCGTCATCTGTTGCCTCCGAACCGCGTTTTGCGAAGTCGCATTCGCTGCGGCAAAATTTGGGTAATTGGATGATCCAATTGTAGGCGAGAGGGTGTCTGTCGCTCTTCCGCTTGCTTAACGCATAAGGATGTTGCGCTTCACTTGGCCGAGATGGAAGAGCAGCGCCGCCTTGGCCTTCGCCGGATCCTTCGCTTGGATCGCGGCCAGGATGTCGGCATGCTCCTTGTACGCCTCCGCTTTGCGTCCCGGGATCGCCGCCGTCTTCTTCATCGTCTTCTGCAGCAGGTCCATATGAAGGTCGATCAGGTTCACCAGCACCACGTTGCGCGTCGCCTTCGCGATCGACAGGTGGAACGACTGGTCCGGATTCGCCGGATCGTCCGACTCCCGATCGATCGTCCCCCACCGTTCTAGAGCGCTTTCAATCTCCAGCAGATCCTGCTCCGACGCCCGCCGGGCGGCCAGCTCCACGATCCCGGTCTCGAAGATCTCGCGGGCTTCCAGCAATTCGATGATCGTTGCCCGCTCGATGTTCTCGAGGATGCGCTTCCGGTCCTCCGCTTGGTTCACGTTCTTGCTCAGGTACCGTCCGCCGCCCGGGCGCGTCTCGATCAGCCCCTCCCGCTCCAAGATGCGGAACGCTTCCCGCAGCGTGCCGCGGCTGATGCCGAACGCCTGCGCCAGCTCCCGTTCCGTCGGCAGGACGGCGCCCGGGGCCAGATTGCCTTCCGAGATGAGGTGCTCGATCTGCTCGATCACGTCTTCGTAAACCCGGTGGTACTTGATTTTTTTGATCGTCATAGGCCGTACCTTTCCGTCCATGCATGGCAAGTCGTTATAATTGGATGATCCAATTATCCGCACCTTCATCGTATTCACCGATGCGAGCGGTGTCAACGCTTTATTTTCGGCGGAACGCTTGGAACTTCGACCGGCTTCGCACCGTTTAGGAACACTTGTTTGCCTTTTGCGCCGCGATTTGTTAGAATTCGGAGTAGCAAGACAATCCCCTTCGAGGAGTGAATCGATTGCCACTCAACGCCTATTTGAATTTTGACGGCAACACGCGCGAGGTCGTGCATTTCTATGCCCAAGCTTTCGGTATCGCGGACCCGGTCATCATGACCTTCGGCTCGATGCCGGCGGATCCGGCGCACCCCCTGCCGCCCGGCACCGAAGATCTCGTCATGCATGCGAAGCTGAACATCGAAGGCAGCGACCTGATGTTCTCCGACGTCTTCCCGGGCATGATGGAGTACAAGCCCGGCAACAACATTACGATCTCCTACGTGACCAAGGACGAGGCGGCGCTGCGGAACGCGTTCCACAAACTCAAGGAAGGCGGCTCCGTCCTGATGGAACTCCAGGAGACGCCTTGGAGCAAGTGCTACGGCCAAGCAACCGACAAATTCGGCATCGGATGGCAATTCAATTTGGATAACGGAGAGTCATAAACGTCAAAAAGCGTTGCGCGGATCCCTTCCGCGCAACGCTTTTTCGTCTTGCACCGTTCCCCCGCATTCCTTCGATCGCTTGACGAATCATCGTCTACTTCCTGATGCGGCTTTGAGATCCGCGACACAGCCGGTTTGCCAATACTTAATACGGTTAATTAATGCCCGTTCACAAGCGGTTTTCAAATGCCGAACGGTTCGCCTATCGTCCCCACAGCGTCTCAACCGGCTTCGCCAAGGCACGCCAATTTTCGGGCACGATCCGAAAATCTGTTACATAGACGGCTTGCATATACTTAACGAGATTAATTATCTTATCTTCAACGAGAAACTCCCGGATTTCAGACGCTTTCCCCGGCACGTTCGATTGAAGGACGCAGCCGAATTCGCTTAGCGGCAGAAACATATCCGGACTCTTCTTGTACGTGCACAGATGCGGGAATCGAGGCGCGCTTCCTGAATCGTACTTGGACAGCTTCGCCGCGCGGTAGTGGTTCAGCAGCAGCGCATGCGCATCGCAGGCGAGGATCGCGAACGTCTCCTCCGGCTCCCGCTTGCTATAGGTCTCCCACATCTTGCGGCAGTCGCGTACCGTCGGCCAGAAGAAGACATGGCGGTCGAGACTCGCCCGGAACTCCGCCAACGTATAGCCCGCTTCGATCATGTGCTCCGGGATGCGCAAGTGCGCGTTGAGCGTCGCCCGGCATTCGGGATCGCGCAGCACCAGCGGCTTCTCGCGGCGCACGCCCGCTTCGTGCGGATACAGGGTGTAGCTGGACAGGAGCGCGTCCCGCCGCGCCATCGCCGGCAAGTTCGTCCCCCTCGTGAAATGGTACAGCGTCTTGCGTCCCTTCGCGCGCGTGACGTCGGCTACGACGGCCTCCGCTCGGCGATGCTCCATGCCCGATCCTCCCGATCCGGGGTTCGTTCGTCCTCGCCCCGCTTGTCCTCGTCTTTGTCAGTATGGCCGGATCGGCAGTCGGCAAGACGCGCGCCGCCGATCGCGAGGCGAGCACCCCGGCCCGTTAACGCGCCCCTATCTAGCCAGGAACGGCGTAAGCTCCCCGCAATAGGTGAGCGTCAACTTGTGCATGGCGCGGGTGCATGCGATATAGAGCAGGCTCTTGTCCAACTCCGTCCGATATACGCGGGCGTCCGCGGACGGCACGACGACCATGTCGAACTCCAGCCCTTTGGCCAGATGGGCGGGCGCGATGCAGATGCCGTCGCGATATCGCTCGCTGTCGAAGCTCAGCAGGTCGATCTCCGGCCAGGCGTCCTTCAGGCGCGCATGCCAGGCGTCCGCTTGCGATTGGGTTTTGCAGACGACGCCGAGCGAGCGCTGCTCCGACGACTCGAACGCGGCGATCAAGCCGCGAATCGTCGCCTCTTCGCCGGCGGGGTCGACGCAGGCGACGATCGACGGCTCATCGCCATGGCGTTCGATCGGGATCAACTTGTCGTTGCGCTTCAGGCGCTGCGCGAACCGCGAGATCTCCAGCGTGGACCGGTAGCTCTTGAACAACTCGACCGTCTCCGCGCGGGGGAAGATCTGTCGGATGAGCGCCAGCGACGAAGAGGAATACGGGTTGACGGATTGGTTGCCGTCCCCGAGGATCGTTTTCTTGCACGGGAACAGCTTCGCCAGGACGGCATACTGAATGGGCGTATAATCCTGCATCTCGTCGACGAGGAGATGCTTGACGAATGCGTAGGGCTCGGCGCCTTCGAGATACATCTTCACGTACGCCAAGGGAAAGGCGTCCGCGTATTCCGCCGTCTTGCCGGACCGGAGACGGAACAGCCCGGGCTTGCCGGTCGCGCGATAGAATTCGCCATACAGCGACAGCGCGTCCCGGTATTTGAACATCTTCCTCACTTCCGCTAGAATGCGCCGCGACGTCGCCGCAGACGGCTTGTCGCCCTCCTCGTCCCTGGCGCTGCCGGCGATCGCGGCGGCCATCTTGTCCAGGCGCGGCAGGACCGGCATGCTCCGAAGCGCGCGGTAGCGCGCGATCAAGTCTTCCCGGTCCAGCTTCACCCCATCGACGACGACGTCTTTCGCCTCGAAATACACCTCTTCCGCCTGTGCGAGGAAGGCGTCCAGTTCCCGGACGAACGCGATCGACGCCTTGTGCGCGATGCGCGCGGCCAGCGCATCGTCTTCGCCCTCCAAGAGCTCCGCGACCTGCCGATGGAACCGTTGAAAGCCGCAAACCCCCGCCAGCGCCTGCGCGGCCAAGTCGTCCATGCCCATCTCCAGGATCGGCTCCTCGCCAAGCTCCGGCAGCACGTTCGAGATATAATCGGCGAACACCTTGTTCGGGGAGAGGATGAGAATATGCCGCGAGGAGAGACGCTCTTTGAAGCGGTATAGCAGAAAGGCGACCCGGTGCAGCGCCACCGACGTCTTGCCCGATCCTGCCGCTCCTTGGATGAGGAGTTCATTGGCGGATTCGTTGCGGATGATTGCGTTTTGCTCTTGCTGAATGGTGGCGACGATGTTTTTCATTTTTTCGTCGGACGCGGCGCTGAGCTCTTTTTGCAGGACGTCGTCGTTGATGGTGATCGCGCTCTCGATCATATAGGCCATCTCGCCGCTTGCGATCTTGTATTGGCGCTTGCGGGTGACCTCGCCTTCCACGCGCCCCATCGGCGCGGAGAAGGCGGCCGGACCTACTCCGTAATCGTAGAACAGGCTGGCGACCGGCGTTCGCCAATCGTAGATCAGATTCTCCTGGCTGGCTTCGTCCGCGAAGGAATGAACGCCGATATAGTAGGCTTCGGCGTCCGTCCGGTCCTCCGTCCGGAAGTCCACTCTCCCGAAAAAGGGCGATTGCGCCAGCTTGCGGAGTTTATCGCGGGTCGCCGCGTTTTTCTCTCCGATATCGATCATCGACGACACTTCGACGCGCTGCGCCGCCCGCTCCGCGGGATCCAGCATCGCCGCGTTCTGCCACAGGTATCGCTTGGCGTCGAGCACGTCGCGGGACGCGGCGGACAGCCGCTCCTCCATCCGGTTCAGCGCCCGTTGAAGCCGGGCCAATAGCCATTGCAAATAGCGTTTCTCGTCGGCCTCGCTCTCGTTGAACATCCGGCAAACCTCCTTCAGATCGATGCGCCGCCCGCGGTGCGGCTCCCTCAATATAAGAGAGATCGCCAAAAAAGAATAGACTTTTTCTTTCCGTTGCGTTATTCTAAAGATAATCTACGCCCCGAAACGGACACTAAATGATCTACCTATATCCATAGCAAAAAGGCCGTCAAGAAGCGATTCTTGATGGCCTTTTTTGCTGTTTATCGGGAAGTGGCGGCCATTCGTCCTGCCCGCTCGAGGAGCAACAGCCTCCCCTTGAAGACGTCGCCGTCCGAGCGCAACCGCCCGCTTTTGCCGCAGGTCAACCGTCTTGCGGAGGGGCCTTGTCCGCTACGACATGCAGGACGATGCCATGCTCCAGCCATGCCTTCATGGCGCAGAGCACCATCGTGAAGCCGCCGGTCGAATCGAGCGCCTGGTGCACGAGCGCGTCTCCGTCGCCATGGAAGCCGGACTCGACTACTTCAACGTAGGCGCCGATATCGCCATGCGGCGTCAACGTCCATTCGACCCGGGTGGCCGCTGGCGCCGACCATTCGAAGACGATGCGCTTCTCCGGCTCGAGCTCCAGCACGCGCACGTCCGTTCCGACCCCGTACATCTCCCAATCCCAACGGATGTTAGCGTCCGCCTCGAGTCTCCCGCTGCTCTTCGTAAACCAGAACAAGGTGGTGATCGCCGGATCGACGATCGCTTCGTACACTTCTCGAGCCGAACGGCGAATCAGCATGCTTGCCTGCGCGACGGGCTTCTGCTTGAGGGTGGTGCTCACTTGGCCCCGCCTCCCGGCGCCTGCGCCGGATCCATGTACAAGACGTTCCAGCGGTGACCGTCCGGATCGGCGAAGCCGCACCCGTACATCCAGCCGTCGGGGCTGCCGGGTCGACCGTACACCTGGCCGCCGGCCCGTTCGGCCTTCGCCGCCAAGGCGTCTACTTCCTCCCGGCTGTCCGCGCCTACGGACACCAAGACCTCGGCGCCTCGGCCGGTATCCGCGGCGGCGATTCCCGCGAAGCGCTCGAACGTCTGGACCGGGAACAGCATGACCGTGACGCCCGGCTCGCCGACCGTGAGCGCGACCGAACCCGGGTCCGGATGGTTGTCGTGAATCCGGAATCCCAGCGAGGCATAGAACGCTCTCGACGCCTCCAAGTCCCGCACGGGAAGATTCAACCACAATGCTTTGGACATCGCTCTTCCTCCTCGTCTTGCATTCTCTTCCTAAGAGTACCAGATTGTCCGCGGTTCGTTTCTTCCCGATTGCGGAGTTGCCTCTCTCCGATGGCCGACCGGATGGCCTCGTCCGGCGAATTCAACAGACGGGCGGCCGCTGCCAGAGCCCGATCGTCCGGCATAGCTCGACCATCTGATACGCGCCTTCGTACTGCCGCCGGTTGCGCTCGTGAATGCTGAGCAGCGCGTCTTCGTATACTTTCCTTGCTTTCTCGAAGCTATGATGATCGACCGACTGCACGATCTCCTTCATGCGATCGAGGAAATAGACGGTTCGGCGCAGCGTGCGGATCAGCAGAATCTGCCGAACGTGCGTCGGCGTGAACAGGCGGTAGCCGTTCTCGGGATCGCGGTCCGGCCGGAGGAGTCCTTCCTTCTCCCAATGGCGGATCGCCGAAGCTTGGACGTCGGTCAGCGCGGCGACTTCGCCGATCGACATGCGGCTCTTCAGCTTCTTGTTCGGCGCGAGCGGCAGCTCCGGATCCCGCAGCAGCGCCAGCGTCTGGTCGGCGACCTGCTTCTCGTGGTGGAGCTGCGCCTGCTCCCGGTTCACGAGCCACAGCGCGGCGTCCAGATCCGAGTCGCGGAGAAGGCGAAGCACCTGGCTCGCGACCGAGACGCCGAATCCGGCGAACAAGGCGCGGAGGCAGCGGAAGTATGCCAGGTGAACGTGCGTATAGAGGCGGTAGCCGTTCTCTCCGCGCTCGGGAATCGGGACGATGTCCCAGGATTCGTAATGACGCAGCGCGCTCGTGCTAATATTCAATGCTCTGGCGATCTCGATCGGCTTGTAGTAACGCATCTCTATTCGCCCTCCGTATGCTATCGTTCGATCTACACTATACCCGAACCGCCCGAATCCTACAAACGCTAGAGCAAAACCCTAAAGTGCTATACTCGGGTTGTCACCGAATTCATGCAATTAGGGAAGCGAAACATTTGCACTTGCATGAGTGTTGTAAGATAAGGTTTGAACTTCATTTGACAGCCCCGAACCGGGAAAGGAGATCCGAATGAAAATAGCGCACGAAATACCGCAAGCCGATGAATGGATCGCACTGAAAAACGCCGCCGGCCAGCGATCCCCGGACCGAACGGCCGCCGAGGCCGCGCTCGACCGCTCGCTCTGCTCGGTCGTCGTCCGGGACGTCGATGCGTCGCCGATCGGGATGGGCCGCATCGTCGGCGACGGCGGCTGTTATTTCCAGATCGTGGACCTTGCCGTTCATCCGTCCCGCCAAGGCCAAGGCGTCGAAGAATGGCTGATGCAGGCGCTCCTCTCCTATCTCGACCGGCATGCGCCAGAAGGCGCCGCCGTAACGACGATGGCGGACGTCGCTTCCATCCCGCTGTATCAGAAGCATGGCTTCAAGCTCGTGTATCCCGACTTGTACGGCATGTCTCGCCAAAAAACGCAAAAGGAAGTCGGCCCTTGAATTCTTGGATCGAAATTCGCGGCGTGCGGGAGAACAACCTGAAGAACGTGACGTTGCGCATCCCCATGCACCGGCTGGCGTGCTGACGGGCCCTTCGGGGTCCGGCAAATGAATCCTGCTGCAGAATCACGCAGAGGGGCTGCCCCCTCCGGTCCGTTCGGACCTTCCGGGACAGCCCTTCTCGGCGTCTCGATGCGCCAGGAGCGCTTCGCTCCTGCTTATAGGGCCGGCAAGCCGGATCGGCTGCCGGTTTGTCGCCGCTAGCGGCCGCGCGCCGCCCGGAACGCCTCCACGTATAACGCGGCGCGATCCGCGATCCGACGCAGATCCCCGACGCGCACGGCTTCGTTCGTCAGGTCGGAGCCGATGCCGACGGCGACCGCGCCGGCCGAGATCCACTCGCCCAGGTTGTCCAGCGTCACCCCGCCCGTCGGCATCAGGTTCGCTTGCGGCAGCGGACCTTTGATCGCCTTGATCATGGACGGCGAGCTGCTCGGGAACAACTTCACGATATCGACGCCTAGCTCCAGCGCCTCCTGAATCTCCTTGATCGTCATGACGCCCGGCATGATCGGGACCCGATACCGGTTGCAGAGGGCGACCGTAGCCGGATTCAGCGACGGGCCGACGACGAACTCGGCGCCGCTCAGGATGGCGGCCCGCGCCGTCTCCGGGTCGAGGACCGTGCCGACGCCGATGACCGCGAACCGGTCCGGGTCGCTCGTCCGGCTGTCGTACTTGGCGGCCAGCCGCTCGATGGCCTTCAGCGCCGACGGCACCGTCATCGTCACTTCGATGACCTTGATCCCCCCGGCGATCGCCTGCTCCGCCATCTCGGCCACTTCGTTCGCGTCCTTGCCGCGAAGCACCGCGACGATGCCGTGCTCTACGATTCGTTCGACCAGCTTTAACTTCTTCATCTCGATCTCTCCTCCATCCGGAATCCGGTTGCTTGCGTTCGTTTAACGCTCGATATGCGCTTGCTTGCCCAGCAGGGCGTCCACGTCGCTCCCCGTCGGCAGCCCTTCCCAATCCCCTTCGACCTGGACGACCATGGACCCGACCAGATTGCCCAGCCGGACCGCTTCGACTGGCGCCCAGCCGCGCAGCAGCCCGGAGAGGAAGCCGGCGCAGAACCCGTCTCCCGCGCCGATCGGGTCGACGACTTGGCGGGCTTTGAAGTACGGCACCGCCGTCACTTGCTCCCGGTCGACGTAGTACGTCTCCTCGTCGCCGCCTTTGACGATCGAGACGCCGGGCAGCTCGCGCAGCCGCTGCACGATCGTCTCGAAGTCCTCCGTCTCGTACAACAGCTTCAGCTCGTCCAGGCCGGGGAGGAAGTAGTCCGCCTCCCGCGCCAGCGGGAGCAGGACGCTCCTGGCTTCGTCCAGGCTCCAGAGCTTCAGACGCAGATTCGGATCGAAAAGGACGGGCACCCCGCTCGCCTTGGCGATCCGGACGGCCTCCAGGACCGTGGCGCGGCAGCTCGGGCTCAGGGCGGGCGTAATCCCGGTAAGGTGCAGCAGCTTGGCCTGCGAGATGTAGTCGGCATCCAGATCGCTAGGCTGCATGCCGCTCGCCGCGGACAGCTTGCGGTAATAATAGACCGACGTCCGGCCGGCGAGCTGCTCGCGCAGCATGAGGCCCGTCGGGGCTTCCGCCGTCAGCGCGGCGCGGGAGACGTCCACGCCTTCGCCGCGGATCGTCTTCAGGATCGACCGGCCGAGCGGATCGTCTCCCAGCTTGCCGAACCAACCGGCGCGATGGCCCAATCTGGCGAGCCCGATCGCGACGTTGCTCTCGGCGCCCCCGAACGACTTTTCCATGCTAGGGCTATGCTCGATCCCTTTAGATCCGCCGATGAGCAGCGCCATCGTCTCGCCGAACGTGACGACCTCCGGGCGGTCGGGCGATGCGCTCTTGCCTTGATTTGGGGTCATTCGACAGCTACCTCCTCGTCCTCTGTAGGTCCTTGCTCTTGTCCATCCGCCACCAGACTTCGTTGATATGCCGGATGAAGCGCCGTTCGATCTCCGCCTCGTCGCCGGCACGGAGCGCTTCGATCAAGGGCGAATGGCCTTCGGCGATGGAGAGCAGATCCGGAAAATACAGCTTGTTCGTGATCGCCAGAAACCGTTTGATCTTCACGGTGATCTGATCCCACAATTGCAGGATCGTTCGGTTGCCCGCCTTGGCGAAGAAAAACCGATGAAAGTCCATATCCAGGTCGATAAAGCGGAAATGGTCGTCCGATTCGGCCGCGTTGCGCATGCGCTCGCAGATGGCGTCGAGTTCGTCCAGGTCGGACTGCCGTAGCATCGGCAGACATTGCCGAACGGCGTGCCATTCTATCAGCTCCCGCAGAGCGTAGATCTCTTCGATCTCTTCCTTGCGGATGTCGGCGACGACCGAGCCCTTGTTGCTTTTGCTGTCGAGCAGTCCTTCCTGTTTCAGCCGCTCCAGCGCTTCCCGCACCGGCGCCTGGCTGATCTCCAGCGCGTTCGCGATCTCCAGGACGAGCAGCCGGCGGCCCGGCGGGAGCTCGCCTCTGACGATCGATTCCCGCAGCGCGAGATGCACCTGCTCGCTTAAGGTTTGCCCGCGTTCGTCCAAACGATAGGGAATGGCGTTTCCTCCTTGCCGTTATTATCGATATAATTATCGATAATTTTATCGTTATTGTTGATGATAGCAAGGCAAGCGCCTTCCGTCAACGCGAACGTAACTTTTCGCTCCTCTCCATCGTCCATTTTGCAGGAAGCAACCCCGGCTTCGCAATTCTGTACGGGATGAGAGTCGCCGGACACATCCATACCTAGAAAAGAGGCAACCGAACGTGCATCGATCGCCCTGCTTAATCGTCGAACGAGGCTATCCCTACGAAGGGGGGACCCCCCTGCCGCTGGAAGCCGGCAGCACCCTGCTGGGTCGACGCGACGAACAATGGGAACCCCATATCGCCTTCGACAACGTGTATATCTCCCGCAAACAAGCGGAGATTCGCCGCGAGAACGGCGAGTATACCGTCACGGATCTGGACAGCAAGCACGGAACGGCGCTCAACGGCCATCCGTTGACGCCTTTCCGGCCTGCGGCGCTGCGGATCTCCGACCGGATCGACTTGGCCCGCGGGATGGTCGTTCTGACCTTCTCTCCCTTCCGGCTGGACGAGACGATGGACTTCGCGCCCTTGATCCCGCAGCCGTTCGTGCAGTCCGGGGAGTACGCGCTAGACCCGGTTCGCCAGTCCGTGCAGGTAGGCGACGAAGCCTACCCCCTCTCCGACAAGGAATACCGCTGCCTGGAGCTGTTGGTCGGCAAGGAGCAGCAGTTCGTCCCGCGGGACGAGATTATCCGGCACGTCTGGCCCGAGCGGGCGGACGCGCCGGACGCGTCAACGGTCAGCGCCGAAGAGGTTCACTCGCTGCTCTACCGCATCCGCAAGAAGACGAACCAACGCCTCCATATCGAGAGCATTCGGGGCAAAGGGTTTATCCTTCAAGACTTGGCGGCCCGAACGGAACCGGCGAAGTCGGCTTCGTCCCCCGTCGGCGAAGGCTGACCGGCGCATTCCGGGACGATCCGCCACCCGCTCCCGCCTGCTATTCCGGCTTGAATTGCTGGAAGATCCGCTTGACCTTCGGCGTAACGTAGGCGCTCCCTCCCCTGCCTTTCACGTCTTCGACCATGACCGCCAAGAGCAGATCGGGCTTGGCGGCGTCGAAGCCGACGAACCAGCCGTTCTCCGTGCCGGGCCCGTCCTTCGTCAACTTGATCTCCGCGGTCCCCGTCTTTCCGCCGATCGAGGCGCCCGGGATATACGCGCCATGACCGACGCCGCCGGGCGTGCTCACCGCCTGGACGAGATCCCGCTTCAGCAGGTCCGCGGTCTCGGGCTTCATCGCCTGCGACTTCCAAACGCGCGCCGGCTGGGCGGCATCCTCTTCCGTCAGCAGCGGGTACGCGATGTTTCCTTCGTTCACGAGCGCCGAGAATACCAGCGCGACATGCAGCGACGTCATCGTCAGCTCCCCTTGGCCGTACCCCGTATCCGCGAGCTGGATATCGCCCCGGATGCCGCCGTTCGCCAGTTGGGACGTCTTGAACGGGTACGGCAGCGGGAGCGCCTCGCCGATGCCGAATTTGGCCGCCTCCTCGGCGAACGCCTCTTTCCCCACTTGGAGCGCGGTTTGGGCGAAGTAGACGTTGTCCGAAAAGATGAGCGCCTTGGACAGATTGACGGGATTCACCGCGTGTACCCGTTTGACGTAATAGCTGCCCCACGACTTGTCCTTCGTCCAGGTCAAGCCCTCGATCGTCTTGCTCTCTTCCGGGTCGAGCTTGCCCAGATCCAGCCCGATCGCCGCCGTCGCGACCTTAAACGCGGATCCCGGCGCGTAGCCCTTCGTAAAGCGATTCAGGAAGGGGTGCCTAGGATCGTCGTTCCAGGCGGCGTATTGCGCGTCGGACAACCCGCGGACGAACGCGTTCGGATCGTAAGACGGACTGCTGATCAGCGCGAGTATCTCGCCCGACAGCGGCTGGATCGCCGCGGCGGACGCGGAATCCGTCTTCAGCTCGCCGTACATGCGCTCCTGCAGATCGGCATCGACGGTCAGCTTGATCGCCTCCCCCGGCGCGGCTTCCGTCTCGGCCAGCACCGCCTTCTCCCTGCCGTCGGCATCCGCGATCGCGATGCGGACGCCGCCATGGCCCCGCAGCCGGTCCTCGAATACTTGCTCCAGTCCCGCCTTGCCGATCAGGTCGCCGGCCGCGTAGCCCTGACCCTTGCGCTTCTCGAGCTGTTCCGCGCTGATCTCGCCTATGTATCCCGTCAGATGCGCGGCCGCCTCCGCATAGGGATAGAGGCGGATCGGCTTCGACTGGAATTGCACGCCCGGCAGATCGGCGAACGGCTTCGGATCGTCGTTCGGCGCCATCGCGATCGGCACGAACAGGTCCGGCTTCACCCATTTGGCGCTCAGTTTCTTCTGGATATCCGCGACGTCGATCCGGAGCTTCTCGGCCAGCTTGGCGAGCGTGCCGTCCGCCGCGTCGCCCAGCTTGCCCGGAACGATGCCGAGCTGCAGCGCTTTGCCGTTCACGGCCAGCTCCTTGCCGTTGCGGTCCACGATCTCGCCGCGCTCGCCCTTCGACGTCTGGACGCGCACCTTGTCCCCTTCCGCCATCTGCGGGAAGATCAGGGAAGGGTCCCATGCGATGCGCCATTCGTTCTCTTTCTTCTGTCCTTCCTCGCCGAGCTGTACGCGGACGAGCTTCGCCTGGTGATCGAATTGCACCGGGCCCGCCTGCGTCTCCATTCGGACCTGGTACTTCAAGGTGGTCTCCGCGATCTCCGGCGTCGAGCTGGCTTCGGCGACCGTCTCGGATCGGTCGCTCACGGCCAGTCCTTTCGCTGCGATCCCGTCGTAGATTTTCTGATATCGGCTGACGAAGTCCTCCCGCGAGATCTTGGCTTGCGCCTCCGGCGTCAAGCGATCGTACATCTTCGCGTAATTTAAACTTTGCCAATCGGCGAGATAGCCCTGGAACACCTCCCCGGGCCGAACTTCTTTTTCCTTTTCCTTTTCTTTCTCGTCGCATCCGACCAGGACGAGCGCAAGCACGCCAACCGCGACGATCAGCATTCGTTTTCTCACCGGGCTCCCTCCTTGGGTTCGATTCCTCTCTCTGCGTCTGATGCGAATCCGGTGCGTCCATCATAGAACGACCCCTTTTCCGCGTTCAATAGCAGAATCCTCACAAGTTCCTGATAGACCGATCCTTGGCGTCTCCTTCTCCTGTATAATAGTAGGATCGCAAGGCCGCGAAAAAAGGGAGGAGATGGATCATGCGAACCGAGCAAGAAATGTACGATTCGATCCTAGGCGTCGCCCGTGCAGACGAACGGATCCGCGCGGTCTACATGAACGGCTCCAGGACGAATGCCCGCGCGCCGAGGGACTTCTTCCAAGACTATGACATCGTATTCGTCGTGACGGAGACCGATTCCTTCCTTCGGGACGCGCGTTGGATCGACGCGTTCGGAGAGCGGCTCATGCTCCAAGAGCCCGACAAGAACGACGGACATGCCGGAAGCGAAGCGGACTTCGGACGGTCGTACGGCTATTTGATGCTCTTGGCGGACGGGAACCGCATCGATCTGCACATCGAGACCCGAGACGCCATGCTGGACGGATACGGCTGGGATTCGCTCACGGTCCCCCTGCTCGACAAGGACGCTTGCCTGCCCGTACTGCCGCCGTCTTCCGACGCGGACTATCGGGTTCGGCCGCCGACGGAAGCGCGATATTTAGGCTGCTGCAACAACTTTTGGTGGTGTCTGCAGAACGTAGCGAAAGGGCTCTGGCGGAACGAGCTGCCTTACGCGAAGTCGATGTTCGAACAGGTCGTCCGGCGCGATCTGGACGAAATGGTGGCGTGGCGGATTGGCATCCGGCAAGACTTCCAGGTGTCGGCGGGCAAAATGGGCAAGTATTTTCAAACCTGTCTGACCGAGGGAGAATGGGCGAGCTATAAAGCGACCTACTCGGATGGCGAGGCCGACCGCGTATGGGACAGCGTGTTCGCGGCATGCGAGCTGTTCCGATCGTTGGCGATCGAAGTCGCCGCGCGCTTCGGTTATACGTACCCCATGGACGACGATACGAATATGACGAAGTACCTGGCGCGCGTTCGGGCGCTGCCTGCGGATGCCGAGGCGATCTTCTAGCCGTCGCATCGCGCTCATCCGCATGGGTGACGCGAGGGATGACGCCATCAAGAGCCTCATCCCCGCGCGTTAACCGCAAGATGCGGTTATCTCCGGCTCCGGGAGCTCATCAACGTTTGACCCCCTCCCATCTTCCAGTTCGCCGCCGGGCCGCATTCGGACCGCCGAATCGTTCACCTGCCTATCAAAAAAGGGCGAGCAGAGAGTCCATCTCTGCTCGTCCTTCTTCGCGAACGATCTATTCCCGGTACGCGTAGGAGATCTTCCCCAGGACCGCCGGCCGGCGCGCGCCCGTCACCGCGGGGAGGTTGTTCGGCCGCCCGGCGATCGCGTAGTCGGCCAGCAAGGCGAACGCGATCGCCTCCTTGGCGTCGCTGTGGTGCCCGACTTCCTCCTGCGTCGCCACCCGCACGCCCATCGGCTCCATCTCCTGCTTCAGGAACCGCAGGAGCACGGGATTGTAGCTGCCTCCGCCGCCCACGATCAACAGCTCGGCCGGATCGCGGTCCCGGATCCATCGCCGGTAGGCGTCCCCGATCGACCAAGCGGTGAGTCGCGTGACGGTCGCGACGAGATCGGCCGGAGACATCCCGCGCTCCTCGCGATAGCGGAGCAGCTCCGCGACATAGGCGGCGCCGAAGCGCTCGCGGCCCGTCGACTTCGGCCAAGGCAGCGCGTAATACGGCTCCTGCCGCAGCCGGTCCAGCAGCGGCCCGTCGACGCTGCCCCCCGCGGCGATCGCGCCGCCGGCGTCCATCGTCATCCCCGGGTACAGCGCGGCGACGACGCCGTCGATCAGCATGTTGCCGGGGCCGGTGTCGAAGGCGTACACCCGCTCCGGCCCGCCGCCCGCCGGGAGGACCGTCACGTTCCCGATGCCGCCGATATTCTGGAGCAGCAGGGTGCGGCGCTCCTCGCGGTACAGCAAATATTCGGTGAACGGCACGAGCGGCGCACCCTGGCCCTGCTCCGCCATGTCGGCCGGACGGAAGTCGGACACGCACGGGATGCCCGTCCGCGCCGCGATCACCGCCCCTTCCCCGATCTGCACCGTAAAGCGCAAGTCGTACCCGTCCGCGCGCTGCGGCTCGGGGGCATGGTAGATCGTCTGTCCGTGCGAGCCGATGACCGCGACGTCCTCCGGCGCCATTCCGGCGCTCCCGATAACCGACAGCGCCGCCTCGGCGTAGAGCTCGCCCAGCCAGACGTTCAGCAGCCCGAGCCGGTCCACCGTCGCCCGACTCGGGTCGAACAAGGCGAAGATCTCATCCCTCGCCTCCGCCGGATAGGGCGTATTCTCGAAGGCGATCAATCGGACTTCAGGGCGTTCCGACGCCGCCCCCTCGCGAATCTCGATCAACGCGGCATCGATGCCGTCCACCGAAGTGCCCGACATCAGGCCGACTGCGTAGCGGCGATCTTGCGGCGCCGCGTTCTTGGATGTTGGGTCCATCATTTATCCTTTCACCGCTCCCACCGTTACGCCTTCCAGAAAATACTTCTGCAGGCTGAAGAATAAGATGAACATCGGCAGGGCCGAGACCGTGGCTCCTGCCATCATCGGCGCGAAATACGTCGTATTGGCGAAGCGGAAGTTCTTCAGCCCGACCTGAATCGTCTGCATATCCATCGTGTTGGTCACGAGAAACGGCCAGAAAAACGTGTTCCAGCTGTCCATGAAGGTGAGGATGGCCATCACGGCGAGCACCGTCTTCGACAGCGGCAGGACGATCCGCAGATAGATCTGGAGCTGATTGCAGCCTTCCACCTTCGCGCACTCCAGAATCTCGTTCGGGATCGTCGACATGAACTGCTTGGCCAGAAAGATGTTGTAGACCGTCACCACGCCCGGCAGGATCAGGGCGCCGTACGTGTTCTGAATGTGGAAGGTGTTGACGATTAGAATATAGAGCGGCACCTGCGTCACTTGATAGGGAATCATCATGGCGCAGAGCAGCAGGCTGAAGAGAATCGACCTTCCCTTGAAGCGGATCCGCGAGAACGCGTAGCCGGCGAGGCTCGCGAACGCCACATTGGTGATCATGACGCTCCCGGCGACGAGCGCGGAGTTCCCGATCCACCGGAGGGAATACGTGCTGTAATCGAAAAAGAATTGGTAGGACGCGAACGAGATCTTGCCGGGCCAAAGCGAGTAGCTCATCGCGGCCGCTTCGACGGGATCCCCGAAGGAGGAGATGATCATGAAGTAGATCGGGAACAGCGTCGCCGCGGCGAAAAGCAGCAGAATGACGATAATGGCCGCGTTGCGGATTCTACGGGTGCTGCGGCGTCCGATATGCTTGCGGTACAGCGCCATCCGGCGACCCTCTCCTCTCTGCGCTTCTAATATTCCACGTCTTTGCCCAGGAACTTGAATTGAAACAGAGAGATGCCCGCGATGATGACCGCCAGGATCAGCGACTGCGCGGCGGCTTTGCCGTATTCGAAATATTTGAACGCATTGTTGAAGATGAGCAGCCCGACCATCGTCGTCGCGTTGTCCGGACCTCCGCCCGTCATCAGAAAGGCGTTCTGGAACACCTGGAACGAACCGATCACGCCGGTGACGAGCAGGAACAACGTCGTCGGCTTCAGAAAAGGAATGACGATATGCCACAGCTTCTGCAGGAACGTCGCGCCGTCAAGCTCCGCGGCCTCGTAGTAGCTCTCGTCCACGCCTAAGAGCGCGGCGAGATAGATGATGATGCTGGCGCCGTGGCTGGACAGCCAGGCCATAATCACGAGCGAGAACATGGCGGTCGCGCTCGAGCCGAGCCAGTTCTGGTTGTGCGCGCCGACGACGGCGATGAACCGGTTGAAGATGCCGGCCGGCATCGGGTCGAAGATCCACAGCCACACCACCGACAGCGCCACGCCCGAAGCGACGACCGGCAGGTAATAGATAGCCTTGAACGTCGTCTGCAGCCGCCGCTTCAGCGGCAGAATCAGGATCGCCACGCAGAAGGACAGCACCAGGGCGACCGGTACGGTGAGGACCGTATAGAGCAGCGTATTCCGGATCGACTTCCAGAACAGCGGATCGCGGAAGGTCGCGGCGTAGTTGTCGAAGCCGGTGAAGGTCGAGCCGAGCGGTTTGTAGTGCTGAAAGCTGATGAAGAAGGCGCTGACCACCGGATAAGCCGTGAACATCGCGTAGACCAGCAAGGCGACTGCGATGAAGGCGTAGCCCCAGACGCCGTCTCCTCGGATCCTACGTTTCCTGCCCGTCTTCGCTTGCTGTGCGGTCTGCATCGTTGGAGTCGTCATCGCCGGATTCCCCTTCATCCTTCAAGATGGCCTGAACCGGGACACGGACGGCCGCATGGCGCGCATGCGGCCGTCCGATCGGGATCGCTTAGTCCGTCACGACGCCGTCCGCGCCGAACGCCTTGACGGCGGCGGCTTTGACCGCCTCGTACATCTCCTCGGGCTTGATCTCGTTCGCGAGCAGCGCCTGCAGCTTCGGGATGATCACTTCGTCTTCGATCTTGATCGCCTTCGCGCCCAGCTCCGCCGGGATGTCCGGGCGAGCCGGCGTGGCGTGCGACAGCAGCGTCTGAACGGCCGCGACGTTGTCCGGATTGCGGTTCACCGTCATGCTCTCCGCCGCTTTTCTACCGCTCTTGGAGATGTGCGCGGCGAACAGGTCGTTATTGGTCGTCGCCGCGACCTGGCCGCTCGCCAGGAAGTAGGCCGCTTTGACGACGTTGGCTTTGTGTTCCGCCGTCGGCTCCTTCTTGCCTCTGAACGTCACGTACCCGTCGACGACCGTGCTCGACTTCGGCTCTTGACCCAGGAAGGTCGGTACCGGCAGGACGATGTAATCGACCTTGATGCTGCCTTTGACGGCGCTGCCGTCGTTGGCGTCGATCTTGGCGTTGTTCTTGTTGGCGGAGTTCTCGAACGTGGCGAGGCCTTTGCCGGTAATCATCGTCTGGCCGGTGAGGAACATGTTCCAGCGCTTGCCCGCGTCGATGGAGCTCAGCTCTTTGGGCATCGAGCCGTCATCGATCATGACGCGTACGTCCTTCAGCACTTCGAGAAAGTTTTTGCTCGTGTAGGCGTACTTCAGATCGGTCGTAAAGGAGGCTGGCATGCCGGCGTTCTTGATCAAAATGTTCAAGTAGTCCTTGGAGGTGACGCCGGCGGTGGCGAATACGAAGCCGTATCGCTTCGTCTCGTTGCCTTCCTTGACGACGCCTTTCTTGATCGCTTCGCGGAATTCGTCGAACGTCCACCCGTCCTTCTGCACCTTTTTCCAATCGATGCCCGCTTCCTCGAGGAACTGCTTGTTGCCGCCGATCGCGTGGACTTCCATGTAGGCCGGGAAACCATAGAGGCCGGTCCCATTCTTCATGTACTCGAGCGGCGTCTTGTCGTAGTCGTCGGTCATCTCGGGCGTGACGGAATCGGTAATATCCATCATCATGCCCTGCTGTACATACTTGGAGATGCCCTCCGACCCGATGAACGCGATATCCGGCGGGCTGCCCGCGTTCACCTGGGTATCCAGCTTCTGCGTCATGTCCTCCCAGCTGGCGGGCTCGATCTTCAGCGTCAGATTCGGGTATTGGGCGTTAAAATCCTTGGAGAGCTGTTCGAACCGGTCCTGGAAGCCGGACGACACCGGAGGGAGCAGCGCGGTGATCGTATCCTTGGCTCCCGAGCTGCCGGCGCCGGCGCTTGCGGAGCCGGCCGGGCTTTGCGAGCCGCTCGGACTCGCTCCGTTGTCCTTGCTGTTGGACGAGCAGGCGGCTAGCGCGGTCATCGAGACGGTTAAGGCCAATACGGACGCCAGTACATGCGCTTTTCTGGTCATCGGGACCTTCCTCCTCCAATTTGGAATTCTGCTTTAACCCAATTCTCGCGGGACCCCCATGCGCTCCGCGTTGCCGGGACTAGACGACCCGGCTGCCGGCGCGGATGGCCGCCTTCAAGTTGCCGTCGGCCCCCGCTAGCGTCCGTTCGGCCTCTTCCGCGTCCAAGCCCGTCTTGAGCATCATGATCGCCATCTTGCTGTTCATCGAAGCGCGTTCGAGCGCCTCCGCCGCCGTATCCGCGTCGACGCCCGTCGCGGCCGTCAGAATGCGCAGCGCGCGGTCGCGCAGCTTGCGGTTGCTTGCATGGAGATCGACCATCAGATTGTCGTACGTCTTGCCCAGCTTCACCATCGTGCAAGTCGTCAGCATATTGAGCACCAGCTTCTGCGCCGTTCCCGCCTTCAGCCGGGTGGAGCCCATGATGACCTCCGGTCCGACGATCGGCGCGATGCAGATATCGCAGACCTCCTCCAGCTTCGAACGCTTGTTGTTCACGACGCCGACGGTCGCCGCCCCGATCTCGGCGGCCCTCCGCACGCCCGCCACGACGAACGCCGCGCATCCGCTCGCGGAGATCCCGATCACCGCGTCCCGCTCGGTCACCCCGCAGCGATCGATGAGCGCCGCCCCCGCCTCCGCGTCGTCCTCCGCCCCCTCGACCGCGAGCCGCAAAGCCGCGTCCCCGCCGGCGATATGTCCTTGCACCTGCCAAGGCTCGGTCCCGAAGGTCGGGGGACATTCCGAAGCATCCAGAACGCCGATGCGGCCAGATGTCCCTGCGCCGATATAGAACATCCGTCCGCCCTGCCGGAGCACGCGATGGAGGACGTCTACCGCTTTGCCGATCTGCGGGATCTCCGCAGCCACCGCGGCGGGGACCTTCGCATCCTCCCGATGGAGGAGCTGCAGCATCTGTTCGGTCGTGCATTCGTCGATCGCCAGCGTCTCCTCGTTGATTCGCTCCGTCGTCAATCCCGCAAAGTCATCGTTCATCGCCATTTCTCCTACTCCGATTGGGATGTGGGTTGGACCTCGACCGGGAGATGCGCCATGCCCGTTTCTGAGGCTTATATTAAGTGGCGCGACCGATGGCCGTCAATAGATTCTGAAATTTTATTTTGATCTAAAATTTGTTTTTGAAATTTTAATTCGATAATGCGACAAATAAAGACACCGTCCGCAGCGGGGCCGATGTCCGTTACGATTACCTGCGGTGCTTGCCCGACAAGATATCGTGCGTTTTGGTCAAGTACTTTTTCACGTGCGGATACTCCGCGCTGGCGACGCCCGCGAAAAGAATGTCGATGACGGTCAGCATGGCGATCCGGGAGCCCATCGCGCCGCTGCGGATCGTCACCTCCGGCGTGGAGATGCTGAGGACGACGTCCGACTTGTCGGCCAGTTCGCTCCGGTTGTACTTGGTGATGGCGATGAGGCGCGCGCCGCTCTTCTTCGCGATCTCCAGCGTATCGAGGATCTCGGCCGTATCGCCGGAGTTCGAGATGAAGATCGCGACGTCCCCCTTGCCGAGCAGCGTCGCCGCGGTCAGCTGGCTATGCCCGTCGGTATAGGCGTGGCACATCTTGTTGATGCGCGAGAACTTCTGCTCCGCGTCCCGGCACACCAAGCCGGATGCTCCGATGCCGAAGAAGACGATCCTGCCGCTCTCGCGCAGCGCCTGAACGGCGCGTGCCACCTCGTTCCGGTCGAGGACGCTGAGCGTGTCCTCGATCGAGCGGCAGTTGTTACGGGAGATGTTGGCGATGATGACGGATAGATCGTCTCCGGGCTGAATGTCGGTATACGGATCGCGATGCTCCTCATCCATCGAGCCCAGCGAGGCGGACACGCTCACGATGAAGCTGCGGTAGCCGCCGTAACCCATCGTCTTGCAGAACCGGAGGACCGAGGCGTCGCTCGTCTTGCTGAGCTGCGCCAGACGCTTGATGGATAAGTGCGGAATCTCCTCCAGGTTGGCCAGGACGTAGTCGGCGACCCTGCGCTCGACCGGCGTCAGACTCTCCTTCCGCTCGCGGATCTTGATCAAAATATTATCGTGAATCGCCATGTCTTTTCCCTACTCGCCTCTAGGTTCTCGTGCCTTTTCGCCAATGGCGGCACCTTTTCATCTTAAGCGCCTATAGGTCGAAATTCAAGAAAACATGCCCCGAAGTACGTGCGACAAAGCGCGATAATTCGGATTTGGATGGCCGGCGCGAATCTATCTAAACTTCAAGAAATTCGTATGCATGATCCCGCTTAAGCGATTGGTCGATCGGATCCGTGCGGCAGCTTGAAGCCGGCCAGACAGCCTTCCAAGACTGCCCGGATCTCCGTCATGGCGCGCGGGAGGTCGTTGGCCTCGGCGATCCACAACGTCATCTCGTTCAGCGCGCCGGAGAGAAAGTGCGTCAGCGCTTCGACGGATACCGGTCTCAGCAGTCCCTGATCCTTCATGTCCTGCAGCTGCTCCCGCAAGTGCCGGACGGCGTTCCGCTCGTCCATCTCGCGCCAGGTCTCCCAGCCCACCGCGGCGGGCCCGTCTTCCAGCAGGATCCGCTTCATGGACGGATCGACCGCGGCCGTCACGAAGGCGATGCAGCCCGCTTCCAGTTGCTCCCACGGCTCGCCGCGCTTCAACGCCTCGCGCTCGACGCGTTCCCCGATCTCTTGCTGCACGGATTCGAGGACGACCCGGAACAGCTCCTTCTTGTTCCCGAAATGATGATAGACCGCGCCTCGCGTCACTTCCGCCCGCTGTGCGATCTCTTCCAGGGACGATGGGGCGTATCCGCGTTCGGTGAACACGGCCCTCGCCGCTTCGATCAGCTTGCGGATCGTCTCGTTCGTCTCGGCTTGCGTTCTTCTCATGCGGATGTCTCCTCCTCGCCGGCCGTTCTGTTCATGCGGATGTCTCCTCCTCGCCGGCCGTTCTGTTCATGCGCATGCCTTCTCTTCGGCGGGCGTTCTTCAGCGCGGTTCGCCGTCGGCCCACACCTGCTCGCGATACTGTTCCCCGTACGCCTCGGAAGGCGGAATGATCTGTATGACGTCCAGTAGAACGCCATTCGGATCGCTCGTGATGAAGTGCCGCTGGCCGAACGCTTCGTCGCGAATCGGCTGGCGGAGCGGGAGCTTCGCTTCCCCAATGAGCCGCTCGTATGCGTCGTCCGCGCTGGCGACCTCGAAGTTGAGGATGACGCCCTGCGCCGCTTTCCGGAACGCTTCCGGCACCGTCTCGTGCGAAGCGCTCAGAATAGCCAGCTCGAACGGCGCCGGGCCGGCGCTATTCTTCAGGCTGACGTACCAGTCCGCCTCGAAGACGGGCTCGAAGCCGAAGTGGGCGATGTAGAACGCGGAACTGGCCTTCACGTCTTCGGTTAAGATCACGGGATAGAAACTATTCGCCATCATGAGCATTCTCTCCTTTAAGGGGGATATCGAAAATTTATCATACATACAGTATGTATGTAAATATATTTTTCTTCGTTTTCCGCGCCTTCGGTTTTCCGCCCTCCTCGACATGCGGCAGCGCGCAAAAAAAGAACCGGAATCGACAACGCCGTCGATTCCGGTTCTTCGTGATGCGCCAATCAAGAATCCACGCGCGGATGGGTCGGGTCGCAGCCGGGATTGGGGACCGCCCCGGACTGGGCGAGCTTGAGGAGATAGTAGCACTCTTCCCGCGCCATATGGTCCGGCATGAGCGGACTGATGATATCGAGCACTTCGGCCCTCAGCTCCAACTCTTCCAGATCGCTCAGAAACTTGCGAAACAGCGCCATCTCCAGATTGATCTGCTGGTGATACCGGCGCATCGCCGGGAAGTCCCGCAATTGCGTGCGCAGGTATCCCGCCATCTCTACCGCCTTCAGATAAAGCGCCTGAAAGTGCTTCTCAAAGTCGACGCTCCGGTGCAGCAAGTCGGTTTCCACCCTGTCCAAGCCCATGGCGATCGCGCCGGCATGGCCGTGCGCGTCCTGAAGCCACAGCAGGTCATGGTGAAGCGGATGGTAGATCGGAACGGGCTTGCCTTCAAGCAGCGCGTCCAAGATCCGGACATACTCCTCCAGCTCATTTACCATATGGCTGAAAAACGTCGGCGGAAGCGAAGACTTCAATCGGCCATGCAAGGAACGGGCCAACAGGTCCAGTTTGAAGGCTCGAAGCGCGTCCGTCTCTATCTTGGCCTCCCGCTGGAGCGCATCGAGGTTCGTACCCGCCGTTGCGTTTCGCGCCCCGGCGAGCAGACCGTCGAACACTTGAACGAATCGCTTCGCCTTCGCGATATCGTCCTTCTCTTGCGAAGCGAATGAATCCAAGATGAAGCGGGCATGATCGCCCAGCACCTGCAGCCAGAACCGATGCTCGAACAGCGCGGACGCGTTATCGCCACCTAGGTTGCGCACGGCGGATCCTCCTTTTTAACGAGGCACTCATGATGCACAACACACCATATGTGCGAACGCCCAGGAAGGTTCGCGTCACCCTGGCTGCCGTTCGGGCGCTATCCGCCTCTTACTTGGCCCAGTTGCCGTCGCGGAAGACCGGCACGACGCTGCCGTCCGGGAGAATCCCGTCGATATCCAGAGCGGCGCCCCCGATCATGAAGTCGACATGCGTCATGCTGTCGTTAATCCCCCGCGCCAGCAGCTCTTCCTTGCTGAGCGCGAGGCCGCCTTCGATGCAGAACGGGAACCCGAAGCCGATCGCCAGGTGGCAGGCCGCGTTCTCGTCGAACAGCGTATTGTTGAAGATCAGGTTCGAGTCGGAGATCGGAGAACGATGCGGCACCAGCGCGACTTCGCCCAGATAACGCCCGCCGTCGTCCGTGTCGATGATTCGCTTCAGCGCTTCATAGCCTTGTTCGGCTGAATATTCTACAATACGGCCGTCCTTGAACGTCAGCGAGAAACGGTCGATCATGCTGCCGTGATGGCTGAGCGGCTTGCTGCTGGAGACGGTTCCGTTCACCTCAAGGCGATGCGGCGACGTGAACACCTCTTCCGTCGGCATGTTCGGGACGAACGGCGTGCCTTGGGCGTTCTTGTTGCCCGCGCTGGTCCAGATATGGCCTTGCGGCAAGCCGATCGTCAGATCCGTGCCCGGACCGGCGTAGCGCAAGGCGGAGAACTTGCTCTCGTTCAGCCAATCGGCACGCGACTGCAGCGCCGTTACATGTTCGCGCCACCGTTGGACAGGTTCATCTTCGTTCACCCGCGTCGCGGCGAAGATCGCGTCCCACAGCGCATCTACGCGCTCGGAAGCCGGCAGCGCCGGGAACACGGTATCCGCCCAAGCCTGCGACGGCACGGCAACGATCGACCACGCCACTTTGTTGGTCACCGTGAATTCGCGAAACGGCTTCAAGGCCGCGGAAGCAGCCTTGTTCGTCGCGGCGATGCGTCCGGAGTCGATGCCGCGCAACAGGTCGGGATCGTCGGCGAGCACCCACAGGAACGCGCCGCCTTCCTTGGCCATCTCGACGCGGCCCTGCACGCGCCAAGCCGGGAATTCCGCCAGCGCGTCTTCGGGCGCCAATTCGAGTCGCGTCCGCGCGATCTGCTCGTCGCCCCACTCGACATGCACGTAACGCGCCCCCATCTCATAGGCTCGCCTCGCAATCAGACGTACGTACTCCGCCGCCGCTACCGGCGCGAAGACGCACAACGTCTGATCGGGCTGAAGGTTGACGCCGACCTCGACGGCCAACGCCGCATACTGCGCCAAGCTTTTCTCGAATTTCATATGCAATTCCTCCCGGCATTTACGATTCGATATGTACGTTTCCTATTATAACGCCTCTTTCCCGGCAAAATCGAGCTACGCTTCTGCGGCCGGAACGCGATTCACCGATAGAAGACGAAGATACGATATGTATCATTTTATGAACTTGTCCTACATCACGCTCTCTTTTCCGGAAAAATATCATTTTACTCCCCACAAAACCGCTTGATCTTGCGCGCTTCCGGTGATTCTGACAGGAAATCGCTTCCAAACCCTTGACACGATACATTTTGTATCATAAATTAGGGATATAGCCCTTCCATCCGGGGATCACGCCATCAGTCTGAGGATGAAGACGCTGATTTCCACTTTCGCCGCAAGGAGAATGAACGATGAACATGGGAGAACGCCTCAGAGAGCTGCGTTTAGAGCGCGGCATATCGCAAGAAGAAGTCGCCCGACATATCGGCATCACCCGTTCCGCCTACAGCCATTACGAGATTAACAACCGTCAGCCCGTCTACGAGACGCTGATCAAGCTGTCGGACTTCTTCGACGTCTCTCTGGACTACATTATCGGAGGCAACCCGCCCAAGCATCGGGAAGCAGCCGCCAGCGCCCAGGATTCGGAGATTCTGCGCCTCATCAAAGACATGAACCACGAGCAGCGGAAGCAGTCGATCGGCCTCCTGCACGAGATCGTCTATAAAGATGCGGGAACGGGCACGGGACGCTAGCAGCCGGCGCTCCTCGTCCGCGCCGCCGCGATCGCGGCCAGGCCGCCAAGGCGATCTGCCGCGATAGGCGCGGGGTTAGATTGGGAACCGAATGGCGAAGGCCGCGCAACGTCCTACTGTCCGCCGGTTCGATATCTCGGCAGAGCGATCCGGAACCGGCTGCCGCCCTCTTCGCGGTTCTCGGCCGATATCCGGCCGCCGTGCGTCTCCACGATCTCGCGGGCGATCGACAGACCGAGGCCGCTGCCGCCGGACGAGGAATGCCGCGACTTGTCGTTCTTGTAGAACCGCTCGAAGATGTGCGGCAGGTCGTCGGGATGGATGCCGCTCCCCGTATCGGATACGTGTACATATACTTCGTCTTTCTCCGCCCGCACGCCGAAGGCGAGACGAATCTCGCCGCCCTTCGGCGTATGGCGCATCGCGTTATAGATCAGGTTGGCGAACACCCGGTCCATGCGATGTTCGTCGATCCGAACTTCCGCCTGCGCGACGCCCTCGCCTTCCGCTTCGCAGCGGAAAACGATGCCTTTCTCCCGCGACTCCATCTCGTACTCGCTCCGCAGCCGCTTGAGCCAGTCCGGCAGCCGGACGACCACATAGGTCATCTGGGCTCGACGCGCCTCCAGGATCGACAGTTCGAACAGATCCTGAATCAGTTCGTTCAACCCCTCGACCTTCGTGAGCATCGCCCGGATCGTCGCGTCCCGCTGAGCTTGCTCGCTGATGACTCCGTCTCGCAGCGCCTCCAGATACCCTTGCAACAGCGTCATCGGCGTCCGCAGATCGTGCGAGATGTTGCTGACGAGCTGTCTGCGGGATTGCTCCATGCGCACGAGCTCCTCGGTCCGCGCCGTGATCCGCTCCTCCAGCAGATTGTTCCATTCTTTGAGCTCGGTAGACAGCTGTTCGGCCCGGACGAACGTGCGCGAGAACCGCAGGGAGATCATGAACGAATTCATCGTGATCAGGAACAGCAGGCCGAAGGACACCATATCCGGCGAACGCCACCAGCCGTTATAGAACAGAATGTCGTTCACGACCGTCGCGACGAGTCCCGCCACGCCGGTCAGCGCGAGCTTCGCGCCCTCTCTCCGCCGGATCGAAGCCGCGATCACGCCGGCAAGCGTCGCCACGCAGAGGATCAGGATGTAGATCTGATAAGCGACCACGACGGAGCTGAACTGCAGCACCGTCAGACTCCAAGTGGCCCCCACCAGGACGATCGCCGCCGCGCCGGCGCAGCGGACCCAAAGACGTGCGATCTCGCGCGGATACATCTGCCTGAAATAGGCGAAGCCGAACAAGCCGCTGAGAACGAAGCAGGTATATTCGATCTTCCCCGAAGCCGTCCAGGTGAGGCTAGGAAGCATGTGCATGAGAAATCCTTCGCCGATGACGCTCATACGACCCGCTACGCACAAGCACAACAGCGCGAAGTACAAATTCGCCAACTCGCGGCGCCTTAGCGCGTACAAGCCCAGGTGGTAGATGCCGATCATCAGCAAGCACCCGAGGACCACCATCTCCTGGGCTTGCTTGCGGAATTCCAGCTGATTGATCTGCTCGGCCGTCCCCAGCACCAACGACGTGCGGATGCCTCCCGTGCGGTGGTGATAATTCGAGACGTCAAGGCGCAGTTCCGCCCGCGATCCGTTCGAGCTGAAGTAGACCGTACCGGGCAGCTGATAGGGCGTCGTATCCGACTCCGCGCGCCCGGCCTCTCCTCTGTGGATCGCCGGCTTGCCGTCGATGAACAGCCGATAGGACGTCGAGATATTCGGCAGACGAATCGCTAGCGATTCCCCGCTAGGCAGTCCTTCGAGTGTCAGCCGGTAGATCCCCGCGCTCTTGCTGCCCGGCGCCATGTCCTCCGATTCGCGGACGCCCCAGGTGCCGGGGACGGCCAGCATCCCTTCATGGGGATCCTCCTGCCGGCCGTAGCCCGAGAATCGCCAATCGCCATCCATCGGCACGACGCCGTCCCTCGCCAAAGACCATTCCGTCAAGTCGAGCAGCCCTCCGCTTGCCTTGGGCCGCCGCTCTTCGTTGCCGGCCGCCGCGCACCCGCTTACGATCAGGCAGCACAGCGCGAAGACGGCCGCCAACCCGGCGCCCCGCCGTTTCATTTTCCATATGTAACCATTCATTCCGACCTCTCCCACAACCCTTGCATGACCTCATCGTAAACGCGCATTGATTCCCCGTCAACGCTTTAAGTATAATAATTTCATATGTGCACCCGCTATGAATGGAGGAAGAGCCTGTGAGCAGACCAAACGCCGCCATTCTGGTCGTAGACGACGAAACGGAAATCACCGATCTGATCTCGTTATTCCTGGCCAAGGAAGGCTTTGCCGTACATACCGCGCACGAAGGCGAACAGGCGATCCTGACAGCCGAAGCGCTCACGCCGGACCTGATCCTGCTCGACGTGAACCTCGGGCGTATGGACGGGATCGAAGTGTGCCGCCGGCTTCGGACCGGGCCTTGCGCCGACGTGCCGATCTTGTTCCTAAGCTGCAGATCCGAGGATGCCGATATCGTTAACGGACTGTCTGAAGGCGGCGACGACTATATCACGAAGCCGTTCAGCCCCAGCCAGCTCGTCGCCCGCGTCCATGCGCATATCCGCCGCAGGCGCATGCGGGAGCGGCCGCCGGAGGATCTCTCCTCTTCGCTGAGCTTCCCTGGCCTCGAGATCGACCTCAAGCGCTACGAGGTGAGACGGCAGCAAGAGCTCGTGCCTCTCTCCGCGAAGGAGTTCGAGCTGCTGTCGGTCCTGGCTAGGCAGCCTAACCGCGTCTATGCGCTCGACGAGCTCTACCGCCTCGTATGGCACACGGACAGCATGGGCGACACCCGAACGTTAATGGTGCATATCAGCAATCTCCGCAAGAAAATCGAGCCCGATCCTTCCCGACCGATCTATATTCATACGGTCAGAGGGTTCGGCTATCGGTTCTGGGCGGAGCCGACGCCGCTCGAAGCGGCAAGCAATCTCATTTGAACGTGAAAAGGAAGAGCGCTAAGACATGCGAATGGCAACCGATTGGCAAGATTACGAATTGATCGACACCGGCAGCGGCGACAAGCTGGAACGCTGGGGGGACGTCATCCTCCGCCGCCCGGATCCTCAGATCATATGGCCCCTCGTCCAAGAGACGAACGAATGGCGCAGCGCCGACGGCCACTACTTCCGAAGCTCCTCCGGAGGCGGACAGTGGCAATTCCGCCGCGCCCTGCCCGAACGCTGGAGCATCTCCTACGGGCCGCTGAAGTTCCATATCAAGCCGACCAACTTCAAGCACACCGGCTTGTTCCCGGAGCAAGCCGTCAACTGGAGCTGGATGATGAAGAAGATCGCGGAAGCCGGCCGGCCGATCCGCGTGCTGAACCTGTTCGCCTACACCGGCGGCGCTACCGTAGCCGCCGCTTCGGCAGGGGCGGAGGTCTGCCACGTCGACGCGTCCAAGGGCATGGTCCAATGGGCCAAGGAAAACGCGCAGCTGTCCGGCCTGGAGGACGCGCCGATCCGCTTTATCACGGACGACGTCTTCAAGTTCGTGCAGCGGGAACAGCGCAGAGGCCGGCAGTACGACGCGATCATCATGGACCCGCCTTCGTACGGCCGCGGACCCGGCGGCGAGACGTGGAAGCTGGAGGAGAGCCTCTTCCCCTTCCTCGAAGAGTGCCGCGCGATCCTCTCCGACAATCCGTTGTTCGTGCTCGTGAATTCGTACACCACCGGTTTGTCTCCGACCGTCCTGCACAACCTGCTCCATCTCTCCGTCGGACGCAAGCACGGCGGCAAGCTGGATTGCGGCGAGATCGGGCTGCCGATCACGCGCAGCGGGCTGACCCTCCCATGCGGCATCTACGGCCGTTGGGAGAGCGACTGAGGCCGCTCGCAAGCCGGTACGGGGAGGGCATGCTGCTGACCGCGAAGTGTCTCGCGCTCGGCGCCGCCATCATGGGCTTCTGCGTCGCGGCGACGGCCTGCAGCCTGTTGGACGGGGAAGGGACCGCCTCTTCCCCGCCGCCGGCGCAGACGGCCAAGCCGACTCCGATCGCGCAGCCTCCGGCGACGCCGACCGCGCCGGCCGCTTCGAAGGAACCGGCTGTATCGCCGTCGCCATTCCCTTCGCCAGCCGGCGAAGTGCCGGATTCCGTCCGGGAGGCCACACTGGTCGCCGTCGGGGATATTATGGTGCATTCCCCGCAGCTTCCCGGCTACTACAATCCGAAGACGAAAAAGTACGACTTCAAGCCCTGGTTCAAACAAGTCAAGCCACTGCTCCGGCAAGGCGACTGGGTCGTGGGCAACCTGGAGACCCCCATCGCCGGCGCCGATCTGAAGTACACGGGCTATCCGCGCTTCAACGCGCCGACCGAGCTGTCGAACGCCCTGAAGGATGCGGGCTTCCAGGTTCTCTCGACCGCGAACAACCATACGCTCGACCGCGGCTTCGCCGGCATCGTGCGAACGCTGGCCAACCTGCGCAAGCTCGGCCTGGTTCCCGTCGGCACCGCGGCGAACGCCGATGACGCTGCGCGCCTCGTGATCGAGGAGCGCAACGGCATCAAGCTCGGCTTCCTGTCCTATACGTACGGGACGAACGGCATCCGCGTCTCGGAGGACAAAGCGTTCGCGGTGAACCTGATCGACCGTGACGCCATCGCCGCCGATATCGGCAGGCTCAAGGAGGCTGGCGCGGACGCCGTCGCGGTCTCGATGCACTTCGGGATCGAATACCAGCGGATGCCGAGCGACGAGCAACGCCGGATCGCGCGGGAGACGCTGGAGGACGGAGCGGATCTCATCCTGGGCTCCCATCCGCACGTCGTTCAGCCGTACGAGACGCTGGTGGTGGACGATCCGTCCGCGCCGGGCGGCAAGCGCCGCGGTCTCGTCGTCTATTCGATGGGGAACTTCGTCTCGAATCAGACCGGGAGCTGGAAAAACGTCGGCGTCATCATGAGCGTGAAGCTCGTCAAGCGCACGGAGAACGGCATTACGCGCACTTCTTGGAGCGATGTGAAGGCTACGCCGACCTGGGTCCATATCTGGGGGCCGGACGCCAAGCGTCATTATACGGTCATTCCGATGCAGCAAGAGCTCGACGAGCGCAACGACCCCAACCTGACGAACAAGGACTATGCCGTCATGGCTTCGCTGCTGCCCGGCATTACCGATCATTTGCGCCGGAAAGCGGACCAAAAAGGAGAGGGTTGATCCCCCTCCTTTTTGTTTTGCATCTAATATGGTACGCGCGATTGGTATGCTTGGGCTTTGGCATTTATTGTGATTGGAGTGCGATCGGAGCGCTTGCGAGTCGGCATCTACAGCAGTTTGTGCGATTGGTTCCCTTGGGTGGAATCTACAGCAGTTTGTGCAATTGGTTCCCTTAGGTGGAATCTACAGCAGTTTGTGCAATTGGTTCCCTTGGGTGGAATCTACAGCGGTTTGTGCAATTGGTTCCCTTAGGTGGAATCTACAGCGGTTGAAGTGAACCGGCATGCCTGCTCAGATGAAATCACATCGTTTTGGCTGCATAGCCTATCCCGATTCCCTCGCTTTCCGCGCATCCCGTACCTCTGAACCGTCCGCGTCGTTGCGAAAACACAACTGATCTTGCTGTTTCACCTCTAGATTCTACCTCTAGTTGTAAATGTACAACTTATTTAGCCATTTTGCCTCTATTATCATCATTTAGCTGTAAACGTACAACTTATTTAGCCATCCTGTACGTTCAGACCGTTTTCTGTACAAATAAGATGTATGTTTGCAACTTATTGCCTCCAAACCTGCAAATGGCGCCAAATAAGTGGTACAAATGCAATTTATTGCGTAATGGCACTGTCCACCGTCTCAGCAGAGCTAGCCCCATCCGTGAATAGGACAAAACTTACATCCTTCAACGCCGATCATCAGCCCGCCAAATCCCCCTATCGTTCCGACCGCCTCCCAAAAAACGAAAACGGCCCCGCCGTCCGCAATGCAGCAGCGGACAGCGGGGTCGTTTTCGTCTACAATATCACCTAATCCTTAAGCGGACGCTTCCTCCGTCCGATTGTCGGCGGCCGAAGCGCGTCCGTTCGCCCGCTCCTTGGCGGCCGCAGTCGTCTCCCGCGTGCCCGCCACCTTGCCGATCAGGAAGACGAGCAGCTGCCGGTTGTGCGCCGACAAGCGGTCCAACGATCGGTTCACGATCTCGCTGCGAATCCGCAGGCCGCGCTCCGTCTCCGTCCGCCCGAACGGGGTCGTACTGACCCAGACGATACGCCGGTCGCCTTCGTCCCTCGTACGCTTGACCAGGCCATTGCGCTCCATGCGGTCGAGCAGCGTCGTCACGGCGGCCGGGGTCGTCTCCAGATGCGGGAGTAGGTCGGACGGCTTCATCGGCTCGTGCGCTTTCAGCAGTTCGAGTACCTGCAATTGCCCTTCCGTCAGCTGCGGGGCCATCTCCGCTTCCATTTGGGTCTGCCAGTCCTTCGTCAACTTCATCCAGCTCTTCACAAATTCCGATGCCGTCTCCATACCTTCTCCTCCTCGGCTATCCCGAACCTATCCTTCTCTTTCTATTATACGCACCATAGATGTCGAATGATAGTTTAAGCGGGTTAAATATTTACGCCATGAATCCTCAGGATCAGGTACGATGCGACATTCGGCGACATATACTGGTGACATCCAAACGGGAACGACGGAAAATAACGCGGTTCAAGCGGAGGCGAACAATCGTGACGGCTGCGGACGAACGCAAACGGATGATCGGGCAAATGGCTCGCGAGGCCGGCATCATCGAAGACCCACAGCTGCTGGAACGGCTGGATGAGCCGGTGCCGCTGTGGGTCCTCTTGGACATGATGCTGAAGTGGATCGACCGCAGCGAGTCGCGCGACGGTCCCTACGACTGACGCCGCCAGCTCTTCGTCAGCAGCTCCCAGCCGTCAGTCTTCCCCCTTCAAGCGCCGGCCGACGATAGCCTTGCGCCGTACGTCAGCCTTGGAGCGGTTTCTTGAACGATTCAACTAGCAGAACGTTGCGATCGGTCGCGTCGACCGCCTTGCGCCGTACGTCAACCTTGGAGCGGTTTCTTGAACGATTCAACCAGCAGAACGTTGCGATCGGTCGCGACGACCGCCTTGCGCCGTACGTCAACCTTGGAGCGGCTTCTTGAACGATTCAACCAGCAGGTCGTTGCGATCGGTCGCGACGACCGCCTTGCCATGCGCGCGACGATCCTCGAGCGGCGCGTCGTCGGAATGGAACGCCGCGAACGCCCCCGAAGCCGTCAGCGCGCCGATCTCGATCGCTTCCTTGACATGGTAGGCGGCGATCAGCCGCGTGCCGTTAGGGCGAACCCGCTTGCCTTCCTTGAACTCGAAGGTCTGAATTCCCTTGCCTCCGCGGCCCTGCTGCGGATAGTCGAACAGCAGCGTACGCTTGGCGAAGCCGTAATCCGAGAGCACGAGAATCTCTCCTTCGTCTCCCGATACCGGAAGGCCGTCCGTGACGTAGTCGCCTTCCTTCAGCGCGATGCCTCTCACGCCGCCGGCGACGCGGCCCTGCAAGCTCACTTCGCCTTCCTGAATGCGGATGCTCATCCCCTGCTCGGTGACGAGGACAAGCTCTTGCGGCTGCTCGCTGCGGTAGACCGTCCGAATCTCGTCGCCGTCCGCCACTTTGCATGCCGCGATCGCCGTGCTTCGGCTCGTCGCGTATTCCGCGAGCAGCGTCCGCTTGACCTGTCCGCGCCGCAGGACGAACACGAGCGCAGGGCCGTCCTCGCCCTGCTCCGCCGCCTGCGCCCATTCGCCGGGCTTGACCGGCACGACGCCGACCAGCCGGTCGTCCTTGGACAACGGCAGCACGTTCACGATCGCCGTGCCGGTATCCTTCCACTTGAACTCGGGAATCTGGTGAACCGGCAGCAGGTAGTACTGGCCCTTCTGCGTGAACAGCAGCAGCGAATCCAGCGTGTTCAACTGCAGGCTCCAGCGGATGACGTCGCCTTCTTTCACGCCGGAGCTGCCGAGATCGCCGCCCGACCGGGTGAAGGAGAGCTGGCTCGTCCGCTTGACGTAGCCTTGCCGGCTGAGCGTCACGATCACTTCTTCGGCCGGAACGGTGACTTCCAGATTGACCTTAAGCTCCTCCACTTCGCCCTGAATGACGGAGCGGCGGTCGATGCCGTACTTGCCGCGTATCTCGCCGAGCTCGTCTTTGATGACGCCGTGCAGCTTCTTCGGGCTCGCGAGAATCGCACGGAGCTGGCTGATCTTTTTCATCGTTTCGGCATGCTCTTTCTCGAGCGAGTTGATCTCGAGATTCGTCAGCCGGTACAGCTGCAAGGTCAAGATCGCGTCGGCTTGTCGTTCGGAGAATCCGAACTTCGCGACCAGGTTGTTCTGAGCGTCCTGGCGGTTTTTCGAGGCTTTGATCGTCTCGATGACCGCGTCGAGCAGGTTGAGCGCTTTGACGAGCCCTTCCAGCACGTGCGCGCGGTCTTCCGCTTTCTCCAGATCGTATTGGGTCCGATGCGTGACCACTTCGACCTGATGCGCGATATACGCGCTCAGGATCGCCTTCAGTCCGAGCTGCTGCGGCGCCTTGTTGACGATGGCGACCATATTGAAGCTGTAAGCGACCTGCAAGTCGGTCTTCTTCAGCAGGAAGGCGAGAATGCCTTCCGCGTCGGCGTCCTTCTTCAGCTCGACGACGATGCGCAACCCGTTCCGGCCGCTCTCGTCCCGCACCTCCGCGATGCCCTCGACCTTCTTCTCCAGCCGCAGGTTGTCGATCGCGTTCACGAGCTTCGACTTGACGATCTGATACGGAATCTCGGTGATGACGATCTGCTGCTTGCCGCCCCGCATCTCCTCGATCGCCGTCTTCGAACGGATGTACATCTTGCCCTTGCCGGTCTCGTACGCCTCGCGGATGCCCTCTTCGCCCATGATGATGCCGCCGGTCGGCAAGTCCGGTCCGCGCACGATCGTCATGAGCTCGGCCGTCGTCATCTCCGGGTTGTCCATGAGCGCCGTGCAGGCGTCGATGATCTCGCGCAGGTTGTGCGTCGGGATCTCCGTCGCGAATCCGGCCGAGATGCCGCTGACGCCGTTGACGAGCAGGTTCGGATACCGGGCCGGCAGAACGACGGGCTCCTTGGTCGTGTTGTCGAAGTTATCCTTGAACGGCACCGTCCGCTTGTCGATATCGCGAAGCAGCTCCAGGGCGATCGCGGACAGGCGCGCCTCGGTGTACCGCATGGCGGCCGGCGGATCGTCGTCCATCGAGCCCCAGTTGCCGTGGCCGTCCACGAGCGTATGCGCGATCTTCCACGGCTGCGCCATCCGCACCATGCCATCGTAGATGGAGGAGTCGCCGTGCGGATGGTAGTTGCCCATCACGTCGCCGACCGTCTTCGCCGACTTGCGGTACGGTTTGTCCGGCGTGTTCCCCGCATCGTACATCGCGTACAGGATTCGCCGCTGTACCGGCTTCAATCCGTCGCGCACGTCGGGAATCGCCCGGTCTTGAATAATATATTTAGAATAGCGTCCGAAGCGGTCGCCTACGACCTCTTCCAAGAATGCCGGCAGAAATTGCTCTAACATACCCATAAACGTCTCCCCTTCTGACCCAACTCTCCGCCGCCATGCCCCGACGAAGGAATCGCGCGCCGCGGGTGCGCCCCTGATACGGAAATCGCGCGGACAATCGAAATAGCGTCATCTCATGACGCTATTTAACCCCAAATTTATTCTTCGTATTCCATGAAGTCGACGTTGTCGATGATCCAGCGCTTGCGGGGATCGATCTTGTCGCCCATGAGCGTCGACACGCGGCGCTCCGCCTTGGCGGCGTCTTCGATCTGCACCTGCAGCAGCGTCCGCGTCTCCGGATTCATCGTGGTCTCCCACAGCTGATCCGGATTCATCTCGCCCAGCCCTTTGTAGCGCTGCAGCTCGGCGCCTTTGCCGATCTCCTTCAAGTAGTTCTGCAACTGCTCGTCGGTCCAGGCGTAGCGCACCGTCTCGAGCTTGCCCGACTTACGGGTGATCTTGTAGAGCGGCGGCTGCGCGATGAACACCTTGCCGGCGTCGATGAGCGGCTTCATGTACCGGTAGAAGAACGTGAGCAGCAGCACCTGAATGTGCGCGCCGTCCGTATCCGCGTCCGTCATGATGATGATCTTGGCGTAGTTGCTCTCGGCCGCGTCGAATTCGGGCCCGACGCCCGCGCCGATGGAGGCGATGATCGCTTTGTACTCTTCGTTGCGCAGCACGTCGATCAGCTTGGCCTTCTCCGGGTTCATCGGCTTGCCCTTGAGCGGCAAGATCGCCTGATGCTTGGAATCGCGCCCCTGCTTCGCCGAGCCGCCGGCCGAATCGCCTTCGACGATGAACAGCTCGTTGCGCGTGTAGTCCTTCGATTGCGCCGGCGACAGCTTGCCGCCGAGGCTCGGGCTTTCGCTGCGCTTTTTGCCGGTGCGGATCTCTTCCCTGGCTTTGCGCGCCGCTTCGCGGGCTTTGGACGCCTGAACCGACTTGCGGATGAGCTGTTGGCCGACCTGGGGGTTCTCCTCGAGGAAGACCGCCATCTTCTCGGCCACGATCGCGTCCACCACGCCGCGCGCCGAAGCGCTCCCGAGCTGGTCCTTCGTCTGTCCGACGAACTCGACTTCGGCCATCTTGATGTTGATCACGGCCATCATGCCTTCGCGCAGATCGCTGCCTTCGAGATTTTTCTCCTTCTCCTTGAGCTGGCCGATCTTGCGCGCGTACTCGTTCATGATGCGGGTATAGGCCGTCTTGAAGCCGGTCTCGTGCGTGCCGCCGCCGCGGGTCGGGATCGCGTTGACGAACGAGGCGATCGTCTCGGTGTAGCCGTCGTTGTACTGCAGCGCGACCTCCACCTCGATATCGTCCTTCTCCGCCGCGAAGTGTACGACGTCGTGCAGCACGGTCTTGTCCTCGTTCAAAAATTGAACGAATTGGCGCGCTCCGCCTTCGTAGTGGAACGTGTCTTCTTTGCCCGAGCGCTGGTCCTTCACGACGACCTTGAGGCCGGAGTTCAGGAACGCGATCTCCTGCAGACGCTCCGATAAGGTGTCGTAATTAATCGCCACGTTCCCGTGAAACACCTTCGCGTCGGGCTTGAACGTCACCTTGGTGCCGGTCTTGTTCGTATTGCCAAGCACCTCCAGGCCGCCGACCGGCTCGCCTACGTGGTCTTTGCCGTTCGCGTCGGTCCACGTCTCGAAGCGCATCTTATGTATCTTGCCTTCGCGGTAGATCTCGACTTCGAGCCACTCCGACAGCGCGTTGGTGACGGATGCGCCTACGCCGTGCAGGCCGCCCGACTTCTTGTAGCCGCCTCCTCCGAATTTGCCGCCCGCGTGCAGCATCGTAAAGACGACCTGAGGCGTGGGCACGCCCGTCTTGTGCATGCCCGTCGGGATGCCGCGTCCATTGTCGTATACGGTCACGGAATTGTCCGCGTGGATGGTCACGTCAATCCGATTGCAAAACTTCGCCAGATGCTCGTCGACGGCGTTGTCGACGATCTCCCAGACGAGATGATGCAGACCCGAGGCGGTCGTGCTGCCGATATACATCCCCGGTCTCTTGCGTACGGCGGTCAAGCCTTCCAGCACCTGGATATCGTCGGCGCCGTATTCCGTTCCCGCCTGCGCCGAAACTTCGGCAAACAGGTTGATTTGTTCGGTCACGAAGGATCCTCCTAGCGATTCTCTGCTGCGTCTGTTGTGAAAGAATGCAACGTCTTGGTGACGCTGCCCTCACGCATTCCTTCTTGGACGACCGCTGTTCCAATCCGGGAAACTTCGATCCACGTCAACATGGGGTTTCCCGGATTGAAAAGGCGGACGTAAACTTCTCCGAAGAAGGAATGCTTCCGGTTCGCTTCGACACGTTGAAAACTTTCAAGACAGACGCACCTTCCGTCTATTTTAGTTCAAGATATCTTGCTTCGTAAAGACGGCAAACGACACGACCAGCGCCGCGATCGCCCAAACGCCTAGAACGGCAAGCGAAAAACCGAGTGTCATCCCGTCGATTGGAGGCGGGCTGCCTTGCAGATATACAGTCAAATCGAGGTTCACGTTGAACAAATATTTGGCGCTTTTCCACGACGACGCCATGTTCGACAGGATCGCGCCGGAGATGACTGCCGCCATCATCGTCACCAGGCTGGCCGCGGTGCTGCGCACCAGCACCGACACCATGAACGCGAGGATCGCGACGACCATCGCGGAGAACCACACCAGTCCCATGAGCATCAGCATGAACGCGCCCTGGGTGATCGCGTGGACGTCCGCCGTGTCGATGTCCGATCCCGCCAGCCGGAATCCGACGAACACGGGCTCTCGCCAGCCCTCGTAGCCGAAGACGAGTCCGGAGACCAGGTAGCTCACGGCCGCCGTCGCCACGATGATGAGCGAGACGTACAGCGTGAGCGTGATCAGCTTGGACAGCAGGATGCGCCATCGTCGCACCGGCCGCGTCAACAGCATCTTGATCGTCCCTGTCGAGCGCTCCGACGAGACGAGATCGGAGGCGATCGCGAGCACCATGAGCGGGATGAACATGCCGACCGCGTTGCGCAAAAAGCTGTTCGTGAACGTCACGGCGTTCGGCGTGTTCGGATTGACGTCGTGATCCAGATCATACTGCAACTGCTGCACCAGCGCAACGCGCCACTTTTTCCATTCCTCCGGCACGCGGTCGCTCGAGAGCGCGTTCGTATTGTCGATGATGCGCTGCCGAAGCTCCGCCCGCCAGTCCACGAACTTGTCCTGATTGTTCTGCGCGATCTTCATCTGGGCGTAGACGAATACCGGGACGAGCACGAGCAGGATGAGGACGACGACCGCGAACCGTTTTTTCTTCCACACCTTGAGCGTCTCGTTCTGAATCAACGCGAGCTGGTTAGCCAACCTTCTCCCCCTCCGTCAGCTTCAAGAATAGTTCCTCCAGCGACGGCGCGGCCCGATGTACCGCCTGTACCCCGATTCCGGCAGCCACGAAACGCTCCACCCATCCGGAAGCGCCGGACGGGTCCATCGCCGTCACGATGGCGCCGGGCAGCGAGGCGATCAGCGCCTCGTCGATGCGGTGCTCGCTCTCCCCGACGATCCGTACGCCGGCATCCTGCGCGAAGAGCGCGATCGCCCGATCGGGATCGTCGACCTGCCACAGCGTATACGTCTCGGCTTGGGAGACGAGCTCCTCCACCTTGCCGACCGCGATGACGCGCCCTTTGCTGATGATGGCGACGCGATCGCACATGAGCTGAATCTCGCTCAGCAGATGGCTGGAGACGAAGACGCTCATGCCGCTGTCCGCCAGCTCCCGGATGAACGTCCGCAGCTCCTTGATCCCCTTCGGATCGAGCCCGTTCGTGGGCTCGTCTAGAATGAGCAGCTTCGGCGCGCCCAGCAGCGCCTGCGCGATGCCGAGCCGCTGCCGCATGCCGAGCGAATACGTCTTCACCTTATCGTGAATCCGCGCGTCCATCCCGACGATCTCCACCACCTCGGCGATTCGCGCGTCCGTGATGTCCCGCTGCATGCGGGCGAAGTGCGCGAGGTTTTCCCAGCCCGTCATATAACCGTACATTTCCGGATTTTCCACGATGCAGCCTACGTGCATCAAAGCGCGCTCGGGCGCACGGTTCACGTCTTCCCCGCACACCGTGATGCGTCCGCCCGAAGGCTTGATCAGATCGACGAGCATGCGGATCGTCGTCGTCTTGCCGGATCCGTTCGGTCCGAGGAACCCGAAGATCTCCCCCGCCCGCACGTCGAACGTGATATCGTGAATGATCGGCTTGCGCCCGATCGACTTGGAGACCCGCTCCACCGACAATACCACCTCATCGCGAACTAGCTTCAATCGGATGCAGCCTCCTTCTCGATCATAATAGCGACTGCGCGACCCGCTCCGCGATTCGCGCATATCCGTCCGCGTTCGGATGGAAATGGTCCGAAGACAAGTATCGCGCGACATCCGTCTCGAACAGATCGTAGGTAGGGACGACCGTGATGCCGCCGTCCGCGTCGGCGAGACGGCGCGCGTACCCGTTCCATTCATCGATGACGGCTCCTACCGACTCGCGCAGCGCCGGGACGTCGTAGAACGGACTGTATAGGCCCACATAGACGATCCGGGCATTCGGGTTCAGTGCGCGGAGCTTCCGGAAGACGGTCTCAAGCCGCGGCTTCAAGCCGACGAGCCGCTTCTGCAGCAGCGCCGCGTCGATATCCCCGCCGTCGACCAGGCTGCCTCCGTTCTGCGCCACATGGAACAGGTCGTTGCCGCCGATCGTCACCAGGAGCAGATCCGCTTGGCTCAGCGCTCCCTTGTATCCCTCGTCGTCCAGCCGAATCGCCAGATTGGACGCTTCGAGCCCGTTGATGCCCAGGTTGTTGACCAACTTCACGGGCTTGCCCAGCCCTTTCGCCAAACGCTCGACCGTCCCGCGCACATAGCCCTGTCCGCTCGCGTCGCCGGTCCCGCGCGTGAGCGAATCGCCGACGGCGGTGACGAGCAGCTCGCGCTTATCCGCCCAATCCCCGCTCGAAGCCGCGGGCTGCGGCGTCGCGCTCGGCAACGCGATGCCCGCGGCGGGGGCCCAGGCGTCCTTCAGCGCCCAGCCGAGCCCGAACAGGAGCAGCACCGTGCAGCCCAGCGAGACGGCCCCTAGCGACGGCCACAACCAGGATGATTTTTTGTTCAACCGCCTCATCTCGCTTTCCCATCTCACATGGATTTCCAATTTCGCATTCCTTCACAATAACTTTTCTGACGGCAATTATCAAATGGGCGGGCTGACGGGCGGTTATCGCATATTCGAGTTATCGGCGCGGGATTCGGACGCCGATGGGGCGAGATAACCCGTGAAGCGAGTTATCGACACAGGATTCGAACGCCGTTGGGGCGAGATAACCCGTGAAGCGGGTTATCGGCGCGGGATTCGGACGCCGTTGGGGCGAGATAACCGGATTTGCGGGTTATCGGCGCGGGATACGGACGCCGATGGGGCGAGATAACCCGTGAGGCGGGTTATCTGCGCGGGTCGCGGTATGCGCGCGTCGACAGTGCGAGCAACTTACCGCCGACTCTCGAATCGTCAGCTTTCGCGCCATATCTTTGCCGGACTTCATCTTCCAAGCGCCTCATCGCCGTGGACGCGCCTGATGTCCTCTCTCGAAAGAACGCCTGAATACGCCCGCCCCGAGTCAGGTGCAGCTGCGCATGTGATGTCCCGCCCAACGCATAGAGAAACAAAAACCGCCCTTCGCGGCCAGATAGCCAGCGAGAGGCGGTTTGAAACGGTTAACTTGGCGTTGCGCAAGCCTGCCCCGTTATTGCAAGCCTTGCTAAAGGCAGCCGCCATTCAGGCCGACAAGAACCGGTACTGCGCCTCGATCAGGCCGCGATAATGGCCGCCCGACCGCATGAGCTGGTCGTGGTTGCCCTGCTCGACGATGACGCCGTGGTCGAGCACGACGATCAAATCCGCATGACGGATCGTCGACAACCGGTGCGCGACGATAAACGACGTGCGGCCATCGAGCAGCGTGCCGAGCGCTTCCTGGATGCGCAGTTCCGTCTCGGTGTCGATGCTCGCGGTCGCTTCGTCGAGGATCAGGATGCGCGGATCGGCGAGCAGCGCGCGGGCGAAGGACAGCAGCTGGCGCTGGCCCATCGACAAGGCGCTGCCGCGCTCCTGCACTTCGGTATCGTAGCCGTTCGGCAGGTTCACGATGAAGTCGTGGGCCCTGACCGAACGCGCCGCGGCCTCGACTTCGGCGTCGGTCGCGGTCGGCCGGCCGTAGCGGATGTTCTCCCGGATCGTGCCGGAGAAGACGAACGTATCCTGCATGACGATGCCGATCTGCTCGCGCAGCGAGCCCAGCGTGACGTCGCGCACGTCGGTGCCGTCGATCATGACGCGGCCTTCGATCGTGTCGTAGAACCGGCAGAGCAGGTTCACGATCGTGCTCTTGCCGGAGCCGGTATGGCCGACCAGCGCGACCGTCATCCCCGGCTGAATGTCCAGATTCAAGCCCTTCAGCGCCGGGCGCCCCGGCTCGTAGCCGAACACCACGTTGTCGAAGCGGACGTGCCCTTGCACGTGCGGCAGCGGCTTGGCGTCGGGCTTTTCGGCCACGATCGGCTTCTCGTCCATGTACTCGAAGATGCGCTCCGCCGAGGACATGGAGATCAAGAGCATCGAATACATCTGACCGAGCCGGTTGATCGGCTCCCAGAAGTTGCTCACATAAGTAATGAACATGACGAGCACGCCGACCGTCAGCTCTTCCGCTTGAATGAGATGCGTCCCGTACAACAGCAGGATCAGCGTCCCGATCGCCGAGGTCACCTCGATGACCGGGCCGAACAGTTGGTTCAACGAGGAGGCCAGATTCCAGGAGCGGATGCTGCTTCGGTTCATATTTTCGAAGAACGTCATGTTCTCTTTTTCTTGGGCGAACGCCTGGGTAACCCGCATGCCCTGGATCGCTTCGTTCAAATGCGAGTTGATGCGGGACTGCTTGATCCGCACCGTCTGCCACGCCATCCGCGTGCGCTTGCGCAGCGAAGACGAGACGATGAAGAGCAGAGGCACCGTGATCATGACGGCGATCGCCAGCTTCGGCTGCAGCACGAGCAGGATAACGATGATGCCGATCAGCTGCGTAATGTCGATAACCGAGTTCACGACGCCGTTCGAGAGCAGATCCTGCAGCGCGTTCACGTCGTTCGTGATGCGCACGAGGACGGAACCTGCCGGCCTTTTGTCGAAGAAGCGGAACGAGAGGCTCTGGACGTGCTTGAACAGCGCGGACCGAAGATCGAAAATGACTTTCTGTCCGATGTCGTTCGTGTGCGTGATCGTGTAGTGCTGCGCCCACCAGCGCAGCAGATACATCAAGAGCATCCCGCCGACCAAGCCGATGAGGAAGCCGACGTGGCCGCTGCCCCGGCTCGGATCGATGACCTGGTCGATCGCGGTGCCGATCAAGAGCGGGATCGCGAGCCGCGTCAGCATGCCGAAGATCATCATGACGAGGACGACCTTGACGACCGCGCTGCGATAAGGCTTCAAGTAGTTGAACAACCGGGCCATTTGCTTCCAGTTGAACGATTTTTCGATCAGGACGTCGTCCTGATATTGGAACTGCCTGCTCATCCCGTCACTCTCCTCTCGCCCGCCGTCGCTTCTTCGCCCAGCTCATCCGGCCGGTCCGCGTACTGCGTACGATAGGTCTCCCGGTAGAGGCCGGGCGCGCGAACCAGTTGCTCGTGCCTGCCACGCTGCGTGACGCGGCCGCGATCCAGCACGAGAATCTCGTTCGCGGACCGCAGGGAAGAGATCCGGTGCGCGATGATGAACGTCGTCTTGCCCGCCATCACCTGACGCAGCGCAAGCTGAATCTGATGCTCGGTCTCCATGTCGAGCGCGCTGGTAGAGTCGTCTAGAATGAGAACGCGAGGCTTCAGGAGCAGAGCGCGCGCGATCGCGATCCGCTGCTTCTGGCCGCCGGACAGCCCCATCCCCCGCTCGCCTACGATCGTATCGTAGCCGTCGGGCAGCTCCATGATGAATTCATGCGCCTGGGCGAGCCGAGCGGCCTCCTCGATCTCTTCTTGGGTCGCGTCCGCACGGCCGTACGAGATGTTCTCGCGGATCGTCGTCGAGAACAGGAACGACTCCTGATAGACGATCGCGGTCTGGCGCCGCAGGCTCTCCAGTTCGATATTGCGGATGTCGACGCCGTCGAGCGTGATCGAGCCGTCCCCGACGTCGTAGGCGCGCAGCAGCAGCTGCACGATCGTGGACTTGCCCGCTCCCGTGCCGCCCAAGATGCCGATGACGGAGCCCGGAGGCGCGTCGAGATCGAAGCCTAGCAGCGCCGAAGGCTGCTCCTCGTGGTTCGGATAGCGGAAGCTGACGTCGCGGTACTGCAGATGTCCGCGGACCGCGCTGTCCTCCAAGACGAGCGGATGTTCCACGTTGCGGACCGCGATCGGCTTGTTCAAAAGCTCGAGCAGACGTTCGCCGGCCGCCTTGGATTGCGTGTAGTTGTTGATCTGGAAGCCGAGCGTCCACAGCGGCGCCACGATCATGCCGAGCATCCCGTTCAAGGAGATCAGCGCGCCGAGCGTCATCGAGCCGTTAATGACGCGCCAGCCGCCGACCAGCAGCAACAGGGCAATGCTGAGGTTCGCGATGAATTCGATGATCGGAAAATATTTGGCCCATACGCCCGCGAGCGACAGGTTGTTGTCTTTGTACTGCGCGTTGCCCCCGTCGAACTTTTTGTACTCGTACGCTTCGCTGGAGAACGATTTGACCGTCCGTACCCCCATGATGTTCTCTTGCACGCTGGTCGTCAGCCGGCTGATCGCCGCGCGGATCGATCGGAACACCGGGTGGATGTTCAGTTCGAACTTGATCGCCACGAAGCCGATGATCGGGATCATCGCCAGCGTCATGAGCGCCAGCGGCCAATCGATGGCGAACATCATGCCGAAGCCGAACACGACGAGAAATGCCGTGTTGAGCAACTGGGCGAAGCCGAAGCCGATGAAGTTCCGGATCCCCTCGATGTCCGCCGTCAGACGAGACATCAGGTCGCCGGTCCGGGCCGAATCGTAGAACGAGAAGGACAAGGATTGCAATTTCTCGTAGCTGGTGTTGCGAAGCCGGTAAGCGAGCCGGTTGCCGAGCCGTCCGCCGCTGAAGCCGTGAACGTATTGGCAAGCCGATTTGACCACGATGATGCCGACTGCGAGCAGCGCGAGCCCGAGCACCCCGTCGAATTTTTTCGGCGTGATCATGTCGTCGATCAGCACCTTGAGCAAGAGCGGATAGATCAGGCCGAGCGCTGTCGCCGCAGCCAAGCCGAGCACCGAGCCCGCCAGAAATCCTTTGTCTGCCCAGAAAAACTGCTTCAGTCCCCGAAATATGTCCAAAAAACGTCAGTCCTCCTCGGATCTCGTTACGACGGAAGTGTAACAGGATCGTCACAACCCTTCAAACGGCGTAAGAGGGGCTGACGGCGCCTCAGCAGGTTCAGGCCCCATTCAGCCGAACCAGGGTCCAGATATCTCCCAAATCATCTGAAATAAACCCTTACATCCCACATTTGACCAGCAATATGGCGAATTCGGGGGAAAACGCAAGAAAAGGCCTTTCTACAATCGCGTAACGATGTAGAAAAGCCGATTCCGTTCGGATATGAGAACGGTTGCCTGACGCGTCCGTTCACCCGTTTTTTAGTTTGGTCCACGCTTCGCGAATCCTAGCCAGCTCTTGTTCGGCGCCCGGCTGGAGCCGTTCTTGCTCCAGGCCGGAAGCGAACGTACCGAGCTCCGCCGCCAACGCTTCGCCGGCCTGCCCGAGCGTCTCGCGGAAGGCGGTTTCCACGGCGACGGTCCATGCCCGCTTCGTCTCTTCGAGCCAATCGTCCGCCGCGCGGAACAGCTCCGTCTCGAGCGCGTCGCGGAGCGCGCGGCTGCCTTGTTTCTCGAAGAAATGCTTCGGGCTGCGGAACGCGTTCCACAGTTGGCGCGCGTCAATCGCGGGCCGGTCCTTGAACGGATCTCCTCCCGCGCCGGCCAGCCCCAGTTCCGGCTTCGGCGGCAGCTCCGGAGAGAAGCCGTCCAGCTCGGAGCGGGCGATGCCGTCCGCGATACGTTCCGCCACGCTGCGCTGTAAGGCGACCTCGAGGCGGAGCCCCGCGGACCGGAGCTCCTGCTGCAGGTCCTCGGCGACGCCGCGCTTCAGATCGAGCCAGCACGACTGGATCAGCTTCTTCAGATCGCGGCCGTCGTCCTGCAGCACCGAAGGGTGGAACGCGCTCGCGAAGTGTTCGCCGAACCGGTACTGCACCCTTCGGCGCAGATGGTACAGCTGCTCTACGAGCTCCTGCGTCAACGGCTGGACGGCCGCCTCGGACAGCTCGGCCTGCCAGGCGCTGCGCAGCTTGGCCGCTTCGTCCAGCAGACGCGCCGTGCGCGCCTGCCGGGTCGCGGCGTCCTCGCCGGCCGACCGGAGCAGGCCGTCGATCAGCCCCTCGATGCGCGTCAGCTGCTGGCGCGCCGCCGCGAGGGCGAGACTGCCGAGCTCCTCCTGGGCGAAGCGGCGGAACGCCGCTTCGAAGTCGGCGAGGCCGGAAGCTTCGAGCGCTTCCGCCGACCGCCCCAGCTTCGCTTCCAGCGCCTGCAGGCTGGACACCGGGAACAGCCGCGGTCTGCGGATGCCATGCTTCAGCAGCTGCTGCTCCACGTGCTGCTGCACCGAAGCCAGCTCTTCGGGCGAGGCGGCGAGATCCGCCGCGTTCAGGACGAAGAACATCTTGTCGAGCTCGAAGGCGTCCTTCACGCTGCCGAGCTGGTTCAGGAAGCCGCGGTCGGCTTCGGTGAAGGCGTGGTTGTAATAAGTGACGAACAGCACGGCGTCGGCGTTCTTGATGTACTCGAAGGCGACGCCGGTATGGCGCGCGTTGATCGAATCCGCTCCGGGCGTGTCGACCAGGACCGCCCCGCTGCGCGTCAGCGGCGCATCGATATGCAGGTCGACCGCTGCGACGAAGCAGGAAGCCTCTTCCTCGGCGACGTAGCGCCGGTACTCCGCCTCGCCCGCCAGGAAGTGCGTGCCGAGCTTCTCGCCGTACCGCGCCCAGCCGCCGGCGGCCGCGCGCAGGAACGCCAGGTGCGGCCGTCCGCGCGGGTGGATATCGTCCGGCGTCATGCGCTTCGAGAG